>NZ_JBQEOQ010000005.1:202174-385721 GCF_052045265.1 Microbacterium sp. 22303
AGGGGGGAGCGGGCGAGAAGTGCCCCCCTCCGGTTAGGCGGGGGGGGCCTCTTTCGCGCCTGCTCAGACTCTGGCCGTCTCGGGCGAGGCGGGGTGAGCGGAAGCCGGAGCCGGGTGCGCGGAAGCCGGAGCGGGATGAGCGGATCCGACGCCCGGGTGTGCGGGCACCGGCCACGAGGGCGCACTGGACGGAACGGGCGGGATCGGCGCGGGGTGTGCCGGCGGAGCAGTCTCGACGGCGACCGTGGGCGCGGGCTCACCCGCGAAAGCGGGCACAGCGACCGTGGGCGCGGCGACCGTGGGCGCGGCGGGTGCCGGCTCCGTCTCGCTCGCGGACGTCCGACCCGAGTCGGCCGGGTTGGTCGTCTCGGCCTCGTGCGTGTCGGCGAAGGCGCGATGCTGCGCCTCCTCCGCGATGATGGCGGCGCGATCGCGGTAGCCCCTCGACGTGACGCGGTCGAGCTCGACCTGCTTCGCGATCGCTTCGGCCTTCTCGTAGAGCGACGGGTCGCCCCAGCTGGTCAGCACCTTCACGATGACCGGCAGCAGCTCGATCATGAAGAACAGGGCGGCGATCAGCCAGTGCGCGAAGCCCAGCACGGGCTCCTTCGCGGAGAGCCGGTCCAGCGCCGAGATCTGGCTGAGCAGGCCCACCGCACCGGCGTTCGTGCCGGCCACGGATGCCGCCCGTGCGTTGTACGCGTCGAGTGCGGTCTTGTACGCCTGCTCGGCGGCGGGGATCTGATCCTTCGCCTGCTGACGGTTCTGCGTCTCGGAGGCCGAGGTCGCCGACTTCGACGAGCTGTCCGCCGACTCCAGGTCGGTGTTGGCCTGGCGCAACTGCGCGGCGAGCGCGTCGTAGGTCTGCTGGGCCTGATCGAGCTGCGACTTCGCCGCGTCCGAACTCGCGCCGTCGCCCTGCACGCCGGTGCAGCCGGGCACCGTTCCGGCGCCCTGCCCGGTCAGCTCGCACTGGTACAGCGCACGGGCCTGGTCGATGACCTTCTGCTGGTCGGTCATCTGGCCGGTGATCTTGGTGACGGTGTCCTGGGCGGCCTTCTGCGAGGCGGAGTCGCTGGACGTGCCCTTCACGATGCCGGTCGAGGCCTGGTTCTGCAGGTCGGCGAGGCGGGTCGAGGCGGCGTCGAGCGCCTTCTTCTCGGGACCGCTGGTCACGGCCTTCTGGTCGGACTGCGCCTGCACCAGGTTGGTCGCGGTGACCTCGCGGGCGATGTCGTTGTGGAACGCCTGCAGCACGATCGGTTCGGCGACGACGAACCCGATGATCGCGGCCATCAGCACACGCGGGATCGCGAGCCCGAGCAGGCGCCAGAAGTTGCGCGTGGAGCGCATGGTCGAGGTGAGGAAGCGGTCGAGATTGAAGATCAGCAGCGCCCAGACGATTGCGAGCGGCACCGCCAGCCAGACCAGCACCTGCACGCCCGTGGTGAGGGCGAACAGCATCGACAGTGCGGAGACCAGCGCGGTACCCGCCAGCACGAAGAACATCTGCACGAAGCGGGGCTGCTCGCTGGGCACGCGGTCGAGGATCGTGCCGTCGGCGCCCCCGAGGATCGCGAGGCGACGCCAGAACCAGCCCTGCGGACGGGGCTGCTTCGGGGGCTTGGGCTGCTTCGGGGGCTTGACGGCGGCCGGTGCGGGCGCCGCGATGACGGGGGCGGGCTCGACGACAGCCGCCGGCTCCGGCTCCGCAGCCGGCGCGGCGGCCGTGGGGAACAGGTCCTCGATCCGCGGCGCGGGCTCGGGGAGTGTCTCCGGCCCGGCAGCGCGCGGGGTCACGACGGGCTCGATCGGGGCGGTCACGGCCTCCGCGGCGGGATCGGATCCGGTCGGCGTGTAGTCCCGCACGAAGATGAACGGGTCCTCCGCGGTCGGGTCGGAAGGGTTCGAGGGGTCGGTCTGTCCGTCGACGTCGAAGGCGATCCGGCCCTGGGAATCCATGCGGCCAGGGCGGTGGGCGGAATAGGACATCCCTCAACCGTACGAAAACCCGCCTGGGCAACCGATGGGCGAAGCCTGTACGCACGCCGGGCAGAGCGTTGGCGCCGGCTATAGAGGACTCCCCCCGCACACCGAGCCGTCACCGTCAGCGCGCGCTCCAGCCGCCGTCCATCGTGTACGAGGCGCCGGTGACCGAGCCCGCCATCGGACCGCACAGCCATCGAGCCAGATCCGCGACCTCGTCGGGCTCGAGCAGGCGCTTGATCGCCGACTCGACGAGCATGACCTTCTCGATCACGTCGGCCTCGGGGATGCCGTGCGTGCGGGCCTGATCCACGATCTGCTTCTGCACGAGGGGCGTGTTCACATACCCGGGGTTGATGCAGTTGCTCGTGACACCGTGCGGGCCCCCCTCGAGCGCGGTCACCTTGGAGAGCCCCTCCAGCGCGTGCTTGGCGGTCACGTAGGCCGACTTGTACTCGCTCGCCCGCAGCCCGTGCACGGAGCCGATGTTGACGATCCGCCCCCACCCGCGGGCGTACATGCCCGGGAGCACCGCCCGGATGAGCAGGAACGGCGCGGTGACCATGATGTCGAGCATCCGGCGGAACATCAGCGGGTCGAAGTCGACGATGGGCGCGACGGTCTGCAGCCCGGCGTTGTTCACGAGGATGTCCGCATCGAAGCTGCGCGCCGCGAGCGCATCGAGGTCGCCGAGGTCGATCCCAAGAGCCTCGCCGGCGATCTCGGCGGCCACTGCGGCGGCCGCCTCGGCGTCACGGTCGAGCACGAGCACGTGCGCGCCGTCGCGTGCGAGCGCCCGGGCGCACGCCGCACCGATGCCGCTCCCCGCGCCGGTGACGAGGGCGGTGCGCCCCCGGAGGTCGGTGTCGGGGCCCGGGGATCGCTGCGCTGCCATGCTTGCACGGTAGTTCACTGTCGCGCACGGCGGAAGTGACCCGGCTATGCAAAACTGCACAGATGGACGCGCATTTCCCCGCACCGCCGCTCAGCGCGGACGACCTCCTGGTGCTGCTCGCCGTGGCGCGCAGCGGCCGGTTCACCGCCGCCGGCCAGCAGCTCGGGCTGAACCACACCACGGTCGCGCGCCGAATCGCCGCGCTCGAGGCGCAGCTGGGCGGACGCGTGCTCTCGCGCGAGGGAGCCGGGTGGGAGCTGACTCCGCTCGGATCGCGCGCCCTGGCCGCGGCCGAGGGCGTGGAGCGGGCTCTCGGCCGGCTGGACGGCGGAGACGGCACACGGATCGGCGGCCTGATCCGCCTCTCCGCGACGGACGGTTTCAGCGGGTTCGTGGCCGCTCCCGCCATGGCCGCGCTGCGGCGGGCGCACCCCGACGTGCAGCTGGAGCTCATCACCGGCACCCGTCAGGCCTCGCACCAGCGCACCGGCGCCGACCTGGAGGTCGTGGTCGGTCGCCCGCAGGTGCGGCGGGCGCGCGCGATCCACCTGGCCGACTACGCCCTCGGCCTGTACGCGAGCCGCGACTGGCTGCGCGAGCATCCGGAACCGAGGGATCCGGATGAGCTCGTCGGACAGCCACTCGTCTACTTCATCGAGTCGATGCTGCACGTCGACTCCCTCGACGACGCGCGACGGGCGGTGCCGGGCATGCTCGACGCCGTCGCGAGCACGAACGTGTACGTGCACGTCGACGCCACCCGTGGTGGTGCCGGATTCGGCCTGCTGCCGGCGTTCCTCGCCGATCAGCACGAGGATCTGGTGCGCGTGCTGCCCGAGGAGATCGACGAACGTCTCCCCTACTGGCTCATCGCCCGTCCGGAGGCGTTGAACCAGCCCGCGATCGCGGCGTTCCTGGAGATGCTGCAGGCACGCCTCGCCGAGGTGCGTCCGCAGCTCCTCGGCGAGCGGTAGCTGCGACGCCTGCGGGCGAGCCGCAGGGCGAGCACCGGATCCAGCCGGCGAGCGTGCGCCGCCGCCTCCGCGGTGGCACGCTGGTGATCATGAAGACCCTGCTGCTGGCGCGCCACGCGAAGTCCGACTGGGACGTGGCGGGCCTGCGCGATCATGACCGGCCATTGAACGCCCGCGGGCACCGCGATGCTCCGGCGATGGCGCAGCGGCTCGTCGACGAGGGCGTCGGCGTGCAACGGATCGTGTCGAGCACGGCGACCCGCGCGCGCAGCACCGCCGACGCGTACGCGGCGGCGTTCGGGCTCTCCGTGTCCGAGGAGCCAGCCCTCTACGCAGCTTCGGCCCGTGCGATCCTGGGGGTCGCGGCCGCCCTTGCCGACGACGTCGATGTGGCGATGCTGGTGGGGCACAACCCGGGCATGGCGGACGCGGTGGCCGAGCTCACCGGATCCTTCGTGGAGCTCCCGACCTGCGCCGTCGCCGAGTGCGCCATCGAGGTCGGATCCTGGGCGGAGCTGATCGAGGGATCCGGTCGGCTCCTCCGGCTGCGCACCCCGCGCGACTGACCGGGCCCGTTGCGCAACGCACCCATTTTCCGAGTCGTCCCCCTCAGCAGGACCTATAGACCGTGCTGAGGGGGACGACTCGGAAGAAGGCGAAGATCGCGCGACGTCAGGCCATCGCGGCGGCGGCGGCCTCGTCCTCGGTCGTGGCGACGAGCTGGCCGCAGGCCCCGTCGATCTCCTTGCCGCGGGTGTCGCGGAGGGTCGTGGGGATGCCCGCGTCGTTGAGGCGGCGCACGAACTCGTCCTGCACGTCCTTCTCCGACGCGGTCCAGATGGATCCGGGGGTCGGGTTCAGCGGGATCGGGTTGACGTGCACCCAGCCGCGGCCGCGGGCGTTGAGCTTCTCCGCGAGCAGGTCGGCGCGCCAGGCGTGATCGTTCATGTCCTTGATCAGCGCGTACTCGATCGACACGCGGCGACCGGTCTTCGCGTAGTAGTCGTATGCGGCGTCGAGGGCCTCATCGACCTTCCACCGCGAGTTGACCGGGATCAGCTCGTCGCGCAGCTTGTCGTCCGGCGCGTGCAGCGAGAGCGCGAACGTGACCGGGATGTGCTCGTCGGCGAGCTTCTTGATCGCGGGAACCAGCCCGACCGTCGACACCGTGATGCCGCGCGCGCTCATGCCGAGACCCTCCGGCTGCGGGGCGACCATGGCGCGCACCGCATCCATCACGCGCTTGTAGTTGGCGAGCGGCTCACCCATCCCCATGAACACGATGTTCGAGACGCGCTCCATGGAGTGGTCGTCGGCCTTCTTGCCGCCGAGGCCGCCCTCGGCGATGAGGCGGTTGGCGCGCACGATCTGCTCGACGATCTCGGCCGTCGACATGTTGCGCGTGAGCCCCGCCTGGCCGGTGGCGCAGAACGGGCAGTTCATTCCGCAGCCCGCCTGCGAAGACACGCACAGCGTGATGCGGCCCGGGTAGCGCATGAGCACCGACTCGACGAGCGCACCGTCGTGCAGCCGCCAGAGGAACTTGATGGTGTCCCCGCGGTCGGTCTCGAGGCGCCGCACCTCGGTGAGCAGCGGCGGCAGCATCCCGGCCACGAGCGCGTCGCGCTGGCCTGAGGGCAGATCTGTCATGTGTGCCGGATCCGAGGTGTAGTGCGTGAAGTAGTGCGTGGCGAGCTGCTTCGCGCGGAATCCGGGCAGGCCCAGCTCCTTCACCTTCTCCACGCGCTCGGTGGGCGTGAGGTCGGCGAGGTGCACGGGCGGCTTGCCCCGCTTCGGGCTGGCGAACTGCAGCAGCGGGCGCCCCTCGGCGTCCTTCTTCTGCGTCCAGCCTTCGGTGGCGGGGCGCACCTGGGCGGTGCGCTTCGCGGGCGCGCCGGGGCGGGCGGACGCAGGAGTCTCGGACATGACTTCAAGGGTAGGGCCTGCAAGGTGCGAAGGCGCTGGGCGCGGTCCGGCGGATCCGCCCGTACGCTGACGGAATGGACCTCTGGATCTGGATCCTCCTCGCCGTCGCGATCGTGATCCTGTTCGTCGCTATCGCCGTGACGCTGCGGGCGATCCGGCCGAAGGCCCCGGAGCCGATCGGCACGGCCTTCGCCTCGCCGTCATCCGCCGCACCGGCCGCGGTCCCGACGTCCCGCGGACCGCGCCCGGCGACATCGGATCCGCTGACCCCCGACGTCATCGCCGAGATCGACGGGCTGGTCGCCGCCGAGCAGAAGATCTCGGCGATCAAGGTGCTGCGCGAGCACTCCGGCCTCTCGCTGCGCGAGGCGAAGGATCAGATCGACGCCTGGGTGCCCTCGACTCCTGGCACGAGGGACGCGACGCCTGTCTCCCTCGCACATTCCGGCCCACGTCCCGCTGGAGCGCCGTCCTATGCCGGCGGGCTGTCCGTCGCCGACGCCGTCGCTCACCTCTCCCCCGAGGTACGGGCGGAGGTCGGCCGTCTCATCACCGCAGATCAGAAGATCGCAGCGATCAAGCTGCTTCGCGAGGCGACCGGGCTCGGCCTCAAGGACTCGAAGGACGCCGTCGAGTCCTGGCGCTGACAAGGGAGCGCCGCTCCTCGAGGCAGGACGCGGGTCAGTGCCGCCCGGTGATCACGTCCGCGAGGTGCGCGACGGGCGAGGTGGTTCCACGCCCGGCAAGCTCGGCCCGATCGGCCATGCCGTACGCCGCGTAGAGGCCCTTCGTCGCGATCCACCGCAGCGGTTCGGGCTCCCAGCGCCGCACCCGGTGGTTCACCCAGGGCAGACCGGTGATCTCGGTCTCGTTCCCGAGGATGAGATCGGTGATCGTGCGCCCCGCGAGGTTCGTCGAGGTCACGCCGGTGCCGACATAGCCGCCACCCCAGGCGATCCCGGTGCTGCGGTCGAGACCGACCGTCGCCGACCAGTCACGGGGGACGCCCAGCACGCCGGACCACGCATGATCGATCCTGGCGTGAGCCGTCGCGGGGAAGAACCGGTGCAGGATCTCGGTGAGCGTGCGCACGGTCGACATCGGGGTGCGCCCGTCGGTGTCGGTCCTCGAGCCGTACTTGTAGGGCACGCCGCGTCCGCCGATCGCGATCCGATCCTCCGCCGTGCGCTGCGCGTACATGTAGACGTGCGCGAGATCGCCCAGCACCTCACCCTCGCTCCAGTGCAGTTGGTCCCACACCTCCCGCGACAGCGGTTCCGTGGCGATGAGCGACGAATTCATCGGCAGCCACAGCCGGTGCAGTCCCTTCAGGTTCGCGGTGAACCCCTCGGTCGCGCGCACGATGTATTCGGCGGAGACCGTGCCGTGATCGGTGCGCAGTCGGTGCGGGGCGATCTCGGCGACCGTAGTGCGCTCGTAGATCTCGACGCCGAGTCGTTCGACCGCCGCAGCCAGCCCCGCCACAAGCTTGGCGGGCTGGATCCGTGCCGCATGCGGATGCCAGACCGCAGCCCTGGTACCGCGCACATTGATCTTGGCGGTCGCCTCGGCCTCTTCGAGCAGGGCGAGGTCGGTGTGCGCCCAGGCCTGCTCGGCGGCGGCGAAGGCCCTGATGCGCCCCTCCTGTGCGGCTGTGTACGCGACGCCGAACTCGCCGCCCTTCTTGATGTCGGCGTCGATGCCCTCGGCCGCGGCGACCGTGATCACCTCGTCGACGGTGTCGTTCATCGCCCGCTGGAAGCGCGTGGCGGCGTCGCGTCCGTGCGTGCGCACGTATTGCTCGCGCCCGCCGGTCACCGAGTTGGTGAGCCAACCTCCGTTTCGGCCGGACGCACCGTAGCCCGCATGTCGCTGCTCGATGACCGCGATCCGCAGCGCGGGCTGCGCTCTCTTCAGGTAGTAGGCCGTCCACAGCCCCGTGTATCCGGCGCCGACGATGGCCACGTCGACGCTGAGGTCGCCGGGCAGCTCGGGCCGCGGCGCCGGGGTACCGAGCTGCTGCCACCAGTGCGAGACATTGCCGTTGATCGGCGGGGCCACGGCGGCCATGCTGCTCCTTCTCCCATCAGCCCGGGGAAGCGCACCGTCGCGGATCCGTGCGCGTCGGGTTCGCGCGGGCTGTCGGAATGCATCGAACCACACTTCTGCCGCGCGTGCCGGTCGGCTCGCGCCTGCGCGCCGCGCCTCGTGGCTGCAGCGCACGTGTCGTGCGCCAGCCTCGGCGCGGCTGGGCCACTGCTGACCGGTTGCACGGCGAGCCGGACGGGTGCGGCCGGTGTTCTCAGGCCCGCCGACGGATCACGATCTTGTTCTGGTCCGACGGGTCCTGACGGTCGAACCAGACGTCGACCTCCTCGCCGTTCACCAGCGGATCGCGCACATGGATGGTCGCGGGTTTCGTGACCCAGCGCTGCACACCGGATCCATCGCGGAACGTATAGGTCACGGCGGTGATGACCTGGCTCGCCTCATCGAAGTCCGTGTAACCCTGATTCGTCACCGAGCCGGTGACGGGCGACGTGGTGCGCATCAGTTCCTCCGCGGCATCGAGTCGACGCGCCCTGCCCGCGCGTGCCATCGTCGCCAGCACCAGTAGCACGCCGGCGGTGGCGGCGAGACTGACGGCGACGAGGTCGAAGACCGGCTCTTGCAGCCACCTCGGTGGCAGCGCGACGACGGCGTGGCCCGCGGTCGCGCCGAGCACCGCGACGCCGATCCCGGCCAGCCAGCCGGGGAGGCGCGGATTGCGCGAAGCCGCAATGCTCCACGCTCCGAGCGCGATCAGGAGCACGAAGGACGAGCAGATCGCCGCGATGATCGCGGGAACGTCCTGATCCGCCGCGTCATCGGAGAAGCCGGTGGCCGCCCCACGCGTCAGCCCCCACGCCAGGACGCCGCCGGCACCCAACAGGAACAGTCCCGGCACGAGAAGGCTCGCTGCGGTGGTCGGTCGCAGGGGTCGCTCTCGCCGCGCGGCGTCGGGATCGATGGTGCTCATGCCACGATCCCACCACAACACGGCTCTCATCCGCTCAGCGTTCTTCGCGTGCGATGACGCGTGGTCACCGCTCCATGCAGGGAGGTCTCAGGAGGCACCCGCTCTCGCGTGGTATACCATTTCTATGCCCTCAGCCCTTCGCCCTCCCGACACTGCTCGCTCATGGAGCGCAGCCCCACGCCGCACGCGCGTCGCCGGCGCGCTCGCGGGGCTCGGGGTGGCGGCAATGCTGGCCGGTTGCACAGCGAGCGCGACGGATGCGGCCGGCATCCCGACCGTCACCGCCACCCCGCCAGCCACCGCCGGCACCCCCTCCTCCCCTGCACCGAGAACCGAGGCCGAGATGACCGCTCTGAACTCCCGCCTGCTCGAGGCCGCGACCTCCGGCGACGCCGACGGCGTGCGCGCCGCGATCACCGAGGGCGCCGACCTCGAGGCCCGTGGATCCGGCGGCATGACCGCACTGATCGCCGCAACGAAGGGCAACCGGATCGACGCGGCCCTCGCACTCATCGACGCCGGCGCCGACGTGAACGCCAAGGACGACATCGTCGACTCGGCCTACCTCTACGCGGGAGCGCGCGGCCAGAACGAGATCCTCCAGGCGACGCTCGCGCACGGCGCCGACCTGCGCAGCACCAACCGCTACGGCGGCACGGCCCTGATCCCCGCGTCCGAGCGCGGCCACCTCAGCACCGTGAAGATCCTGCTCGCCGCGGGCGTGGATCCGAACCACATCAACAACTTGCACTGGACCGCGCTGCATGAGGCGATCGTGCTCGGCGACGGCTCGAAGACCTACGTCGACATCGTGCGCACCCTCATCGCGGGCGGCGCCGACGTCACCGTCCGCGATGGAGACGGCGTGCTGCCCCGTGACCTCGCGGTGACGCGGGGCTATCGCGACATCGTGGCCGCGATCGACAAGGCTTGAGCCCGGCCCCGCCGGATCCGGCCCTTCGACGGGCTCAGGGGCCGGGCCCAGCCGGGCCCGGGCCCAGCCGGGCCCGGGCCCAGCCGGGGCCCCGGGAAATCGGACCCGGATCCGCTCCGGATCAGTCCAGGAAGATGTCCGGGAACAGCTGGTCGTCGGGCGTGCCGGGCACGGCCGCGTACCCGGAGAAGTCGGTGACCCCGGCGGCCTCGAGCACGTCCTCGACGATGAGCGTCTGCCCGGTGTACTCGCGCGCCGGCTGGGTGAGCACCGCGTAGGCGGCGTCGGCGTAGACCTCGGGCGTGCGGCTGACCTTCATCATGCGGTCGCCGCCGAGCGCGAACTGCACCGCAGCCGTGGCGATCGTGGTGCGGGGCCAGAGCGTGTTGGCGGCGATGCCGTCCTTCGCGAACTCGGCCGCGAGCCCGAGCGTCGCCATCGTCATGCCGTACTTCGCGAGGGTGTAGCCGGTGTGCGCACCGAGCCAGCGCGGCGTGATGTTCAGAGGCGGCGACAGCGACAGGATGTGCGGGTTCGGGGCGTCCTTCAGCACGGGGACGGCGGCGCGGGACAGCATGAACGTGCCGCGCACGTTGACGTCCTGCATGAGGTCGTACTTCTTCGCGGCGAGGTCGAGGGATCCGGACAGGTCGATCACGCTCGCGTTGTTGACGACGATGTCGATGCCGCCGAACTCGCCCTGGGTCTTCATGACCGCGTCGATCACGCTCTCGTCGTCGCGCACGTCGCCGACGATCGGGAGCGCCTGCCCGCCGGCGGCACGGATCTGCTCCGCCGCGGAGTGCACGGTGCCCTCGAGCTTCGGGTGCGGGGTGTCGGTCTTCGCGAGCAGCGCGATGTTGGCGCCGTCGGCCGCCGCGCGCAGGGCGATCGCGAGGCCGATGCCGCGACTGCCGCCGGACATCAGGATGGTCTTGCCGGCGAGGGGCTTGTTCTCGGTCATGTGGTCCTCGGTTCGTAGGGGCGATGGAACGTCGTCATTCAGGTCGCACTATCTGCGCGAAAGACCCTCCCGGAAGAGCCGAAATCGCGACCTGAGCGCGCGGTGGGATCCGGATCCGCTTACTTCGGCGCCATCCGGATGGCGCCGTCGAGGCGGATCGTCTCGCCGTTCAGGTAGCCGTTCTCGACGATCTGCTGCACGAGCGAGGCGTACTCGTCGGGGCGGCCGAGACGGGCGGGGTACGGCACCTGTTCGCCGAGCGAGTCCTGCGCGGCCTGCGGCAGGCCGGCGAGCATCGGGGTCTCCATGATCCCGGGCGCGATCGTGCACACGCGGATCCCGTAGCGGGCGAGCTCGCGCGCGATCGGAAGGGTCATCGCATGCACGCCGCCCTTCGACGCCGAGTACGCGGGCTGTCCGATCTGCCCGTCGAATGCGGCGACGCTCGCCGTGTTCACGATGACTCCGCGGTCGCCGTCGGCGGCGGGGTCGTTCTTCACGATGACGGCCGAAGCCTGGGAGATGACGTTGAAGGTGCCGACCAGGTTGATCCGGATGATCCGCTCGAATGCGGCGAGGTCGGCGGGGTTGCCGTCGCGGTCGAGCACCTTGGCGGGCGGGGCGATGCCGGCGCAGTTCACCACGATGCGCAGCGGCGCGGCGGCCTGTGCAGCGGCGACGGCCGCGGCGACCTCGTCGGGGTTCGTCACGTCGGCCGAGGCGAAGACGCCGCCCAGCTCCTGCGCGACCTCGGCGCCCTTCGAGCTCGGCAAGTCGATGATCGTGACGGTCGCACCGGCCGCGGCTAGACGGCGCGCGGTGGCGAGGCCGAGCCCCGAGGCGCCGCCGGTGACAAGGGCTCCGGATCCTGCGATCTGCATGAGTGTTCTCCTTCGAACCTGCAACTGAGTGCCAGCTTACGTGAGTCTGAGTCTCACCCTGCACGTCATGCACGCACGTGCGGATCCGGGATCCGGCGGCGCCGACGGGCGGGATCGTCGTCGAAGCGAGCCTACGGCTCGCGCCGGCACCGTCACAGCGTGGGACCCCGTCTGAATGACGGGGTCCCACGAGCTCAGCGAACCGCGTGGCCGGATTCGGAGGATCCGGCGATGCGGTCGTCAGTGGTCGCGCAGCATGTGGATGAGTTCCTGCTTCTTCTTGCCGGAGTATCCGTGCAGGCCGAGCTCCTTCGCGCGGTGGCGCAGGTCGTCGACAGTCCAGTCGTCGTAGGAGCCGGATTCGCCGCCGCGACGGCCGACGGCGCTGCGTCCCTCCTTGGCAGCCGCGTTCGAGATCCGGGCCGCCTTCTGCTTCGAGTTCCCCTCGTCGCGCAGCTTCTCGTAGAGCTCCGGATCCTTGAGCTCGGGTTGACGGGGCATGTCGTCCTCCTTCGGTCATGATGCGGTCGGTCGTGGCGCCCACGCTACGAACGGGCCCGACGCCGGGACCACGGGGTTGACAAACGGCGCCCGCGCGTTGCCATGCTGCGCGCTCCCCGTCAAGCCACTGGTGCAGCGGTACTCGTGCAGCGACCCTGCCGTCATGGACGAATGCACCGATACAGGCGCCATCGCCGCGGGCCCGCTCGTCATCGTGCTCATGCTCGTGACAGGCCGCCGGCGGCTGATGGACGAGCATCGCAACGGCCCGACTCCCCGCATCCGGGGCTGGGCGACCGCCGCCATCATGTGCGTCGCCGGTGCGTTCGGCATCTGCGCCGTGGTGACGGGATCATGAGTCGCTCAGGCACGACCCCGGTCGCGGAGCCATCGCAACAAGACATCTCGAGGCGGTGGGCCTCGGCGTGCCGGAAGTGATCGGCACGGGCGGACCGGGACTGACGAGGTCCCGACGCCGTTGTCAAGGCCCTCGCCGTGACCGCGGTGATCACCGACTCTGGGCCGAGACAGACCTCAGCAGAGGAGAGACCGATGAGCGAGATCGACGACGAGGGCCTGTTGCCCCCCAACGTGCATCATGCGCGGCCCGAGAAGCCCGAGCAGTCCGACGAGGACGCCGACCGCGAGCGCGCCGCGGAAGGTGCCGAGGAGGACGGGACCAGGCGCGAGGAGGATCCGAACGAGGACGCGAGGCGGCACCCGCATGCGGCGAGCGCGAGGCGTCGCGGGCCGGAGGAATCGGACGATCCGTATGCGAAGCCCGGTGAGGATCCGTACGGAAAAGACACCGCCCCGATGACGGACCGTCCCGACGGGGCCGACGACCCTGGGCGGGTCGACGGCGAGACGGACGCCGACGGTGTCGGAGCCGGCGCCCCGCGTGGTCACGGCACGGGCGAGGCCGGCACCGGCGAACCGCCGGATTGACGGCGCAGCGGTTCAGCCGACCGTCACTGGATCTGACCGCTGTCGTCGACCTGCATCTCGTCGACCTGCGTCGGTTCGGGGATCATCCGGAGTCCTCCGGGAGTGTTCGCCAGCTGGCTGAGCGCTTCGATCCACAGCCTGTTCAGTGGCGGGCGGCGGCCGCCGTGGTACGTGAAGACCATGTTGCAGGAGGGGTGGATCCACACGGAGGTGCGACCGTGTCCGATGCTCGGATCGTCCTTCCAAGTGAAGTAGAACGGTTCTCCGCGGCGGAGCTTGTTGGCGATCACCATCTGCACGTGAGCGAGCGCGCGGTCGTCGAGGTCCGCGTGCGTCTGACCCTCGTAACTGAATCTGCCCATCTCGTGCACAGCCTCCTTTTGGTTCTTCCGCGCGTTTCCGCTCTGCACATCCCATCATGGCCGGTCCGGCGAGCGGCGGGGAGGCCCTCGACACGCGCCGGCCGAGGATGATACGTCGCCGGCGCCCCGACCGGAACCCCCGCGCGCCCACCGCGCACCGCGCTTACCGTGGCGGCATGCGGAGTCGCACGATCCGCGCCGCGGACGCGGTGGTCTCCGACTTCCGCTGCTGAAGAAGGAGGAGATCATGATTCCCGAGATCCATCTGCTGCCCGAGGTGCACCAGTGGTGGCCTCACCTGTCGGCACGGTCGAAGAAGAGGCTGGAGGAGCAGGACGACGGTGTCGTCCCGGATGACGTCCGCGAGGAGATCGAGCGGATCGTCGGCGAGACCGTGGATCCGTCGGCTCGGCTCAGCGACGGCGACCGCACGTTCATCCGCACGCAGCAGGAGATGGTCGATTAGCGCTCGATGTCGCGTTGCTCCTCGACGTCGCGCTGCTCGGCCATGGCTTCGTGCCGCGCGGCATCACGCGCCTGCGAGGATCGTCGCGGGTAGTCGGGCCGATCGGGCTGCTCCTGCTGATCGGAGAACTCCCCTCCCTCGCGACCGCCGAACGGCCGCCCGTGGTCGGCGAACTCATCGCGCGTGAACACGAGTCGCCACGGGCCGAGGGTGAAACGCGCGCCGGTGCGGAGGACCTCGACGTCCCGGCGTTCCTCCTCGGCCGACTTCTCGACGTTCGCGCTCGTCTCCCCCGGCCCGCGCATCTCCAGCGCGTACTCGTCGTGGGAGTCGTGCCGGATGACGGCGTGCACGGGATCCGTGTCCGGAAGCCGCAGGCCGGCGTCCTGAGCCGAGCCGATGGTGACCCCGTCGTCCGGGATGTCGAACACGAACCTGTTCGTCGCCGAGGCGACCAGCAGTCGGGGGCGTCCGGCGCCCCAGTTCGCGTGGGTCGTGGTCTCGGAGTGTTCTTCCGTCTCGTTCATGACGTCGCTCCTTTCGTGGGTTCCGTCTCGAGGGTGCCGGCGCTCAGAGGTGACGCCCGCCCGTGACGGGGATGATGCCGCCGGAGACGTAGGACGCGTCTTCGGAGGCGAGGAAGACATACGCACCCGCGAGTTCCGCCGGCTGGCCCGCCCGGCCGAGCGGGGTGTCCTCCCCGAAGGTCGGCAGCTTGTCCGGCCAGCCCGTCGCGGGGATCAGCGGCGTCCAGATCGGTCCCGGCGCCACGCCGTTGACCCTGATCCCGTGCGGCCCCTGCTCCTCGGCGAGCATCTGCACGAAGGCGACCAGTGCCGCCTTCGTCAACGCGTAGTCGAACAGCCCCGGCGACGGGTCGTAGCCCTGGATCGAGGTGGTCGCGATGATCGAAGACCCCGGCCGGAGATGCGGCAGCGCCGCCTGCGCGAGCCAGAACGGCGCGTACAGGTTGGTGTGCATGACCTTGTCGAACTCCTCCGTCGGGATCTCGTCGAGCTCCCCCCTGCTGCGCTGGTATCCGGCATTGAGCACGAGGATGTCGAGGCCGTCGAGGCTCTCGGCGGCATCCGCCACCAGATCCGCGCACACCTGCTCGTCGGTCAGATCCCCGGGAAGGAGCGCCGCCTCTCGGCCGGCCTTGCGGATCCACTCCGCGGTCTCCTCAGCGTCCGCCTGCTCCTCGGGCAGATAGCTGAGCGCGACATCCGCGCCTTCGCGAGCGAACGCGATGGCGACGGCCCGGCCGATCCCGGAATCGCCGCCGGTGATCAGAGCATGCCGGCCGGGCAGACGTCCGGAGCCGCGATAGCTCTCCTCGCCGTGATCGGGGCGGGGTTCCGTCTCCCCCAGCAGACCGGGCTGGTCGTTTCGCGGATCCGGCGGATCCGACAGGGGAGGGTACTTCGTGCGCGGGTCCCTCATGCTGTAGCTCATGTCCGGAACGGTAGACAGAGCGACGGGATACGCGGAGGGGGTTGACGTTCGCGCCTGCGGTGTCTACAGGTCACCCGTCCCCACCCTCCGGACGGATCCTGTACGTCTGCCGGGGGCGCGATGCGCGCCCCGTTGATAGACCTCCGTCGCGCGGGCTGTCAAGAGCAGTGACGTCGACCGAGGCAGGGCTCATCCTCGACCGTGGACGAAGGGGAGTGAGATGTCGATGATGACACCGACGCGCTTCGAGATGCGCCGACTCACGGAGAACGAATGGCTGATCCTGGACGACAGCTTCGACCGCACCGACGCGCGACACACGATCGCCTGTGTCAGCCGCGTCTCGGTCGACCAGGTCGAAGTGGTCTGGCTGCGACCCGTGACCACGAGGACCCGTTACGGCTCCGTCGCCGACGTGCTGGATGCCGTGCGGAGTGCCCCCTCGCAACGGCCGCTCACCGGCGGGCCGGTGTGAGACGGGGCTCCTGCCACCCCGAACCCCTCGCCGTCAAGCCCCTGTGCAGCAGCTCACGTCACTGCCTACGTTGGTTCAGCGGTCGCACCTGCGGCACGCGTGGAAGGAGTCCGTCATGAACATCCTCTTCGTCATCATCATCATCGTGGCCATCATCCTGGCCATCACGGGTGGTCTCGTGCAGTCCCTGAACTTCCTGCTCTGGGTCGGTCTGGTACTGCTCGTGCTCGCCGTGATCGCCTGGCTGCTCCGGTCCGTCACAGGCCGCCGGGCACCCTGATCAGTCGAACGCGGAGGCGCGGTAAGCCGCCATGGACGCCACACTCGACAAGAAAGCGCTGAAGCACCTGCTCGGCCTGATCGACGAGGATCCGGAGCAGAAGGACTGAAGAGGGGGAGAGCCGCGACACCGGCTCTCCCCCTCTTCAGGCGGGCAGGATGGTTGCATGAGCATCCCCGTCGACGACGTCGCAGTTCCGGATCGGGTGCGCGAACTGGCCGGATCCGCCGCCCTCACCCCGGTATGGGAGAACGGGATCGGCGGGCTCACGTTCCGCACCGACGACGAACGGTTCCTCAAGTGGGGCCCGCGACACCTGGAGGCATCGATGCGCGCCGAAGCGGAGCGGTTGCGCTGGGCCAGTGCATGGGCGCTCGTGCCGCACGTCCGGGACCAGGGCGAGGACGGCACGCATGAATGGCTCGTGACCTCGGCGATCCCCGGCCGCAGCGCCGTGGATCCGTACTGGATCGAGCGTCCCGAGATCGCCGTGCGCGCGGTCGGATCGGCGCTGCGGCAATTGCACGACGCACTGCCCGTCGCCGAATGCCCGTGGAGCTGGAGCATCGAAGATCGCATCGCGAACGCCGCAGAGCGCGGGATCCTCGTGCCGGAGCACCTGCACGAGGGCCCGCCGATCGACCGGCTCGTCGTCTGCCACGGCGACGCGTGCGTGCCGAACACGCTGCTCGACGACGCCGGTCGGGGAATCGCGCACGTCGACCTCGCGGCCCTCGGCACCGCCGACCGCTGGGCCGACATCGCGGTCGCCTCGATGAGCACGGGGTGGAACTACGGCCCGGGATACGAGGACGTGCTCATCGAGGCGTACGGCGTGGATCCGGACCGCGAAAGGCTCGCGTACTACCGCGACCTGTGGGACGCGACCTGAGGCCTCCGCAGTGGAGGCCCTGGCGGGAGTCCTGGACGGCGGGATCCTGAGAGCACGCACCGACATCGGGGAGGCCATCATGAGCGGGACCAGGATGCGGGGCCGGATGCGCTCCGCCGGCACCCTCGCCGTGCTCGCGATCGCGTTGACGGCCTGTGCGCCGACGACCGCCTCGACCGAGCCCGCCGTCGCCGCGGCACCGACGTCCTCCTCGGCCCCCGGGCCGTCCGTTCTCGTCACTGGGCTGGCGGCGCCATGGTCGATCGTTCCGATCGGATCCGGGGCGCTCATCTCGCAGCGGGGCGACGGACGCGTGCTGCAGTGGACCCCGGCCGCGGGCTTGCACGAGGTCGGCACGGTTCCTGACGTGGTCTCCGGCGGCGAGTCGGGTCTGAACGGGCTCGCGATCCACGAGGACGGCAGCACGCGGTGGCTCTACGCGTATCACGCGACAGCCGCGGACAACCGGGTGGTGCGGCTGCGGCTCACCGGAGATGCGGGAACGCTGCGGTTCGATCCGGCGACAGCGGAAGTCGTGTTCGCCGGCATCCCCCGCGCCGGGAACCACGACGGCGGGCGGATCGCGTTCGGTCCGGACGGGATGCTCTACGTCGGAACGGGTGACGCCGGGCAGCGCGATCGCGCCCGCGACCGGGACTACCTCGGCGGCAAGATCCTGCGCCTCACGCCCGACGGCCGGCCGGCACCCGGCAACCCCTTCGGCACCGCGGTGTACAGCCTGGGGCATCGCAACGTGCAGGGGCTGGCGTGGGACAGCGCGGGCACGCTGTGGGCGAGCGAGTTCGGCCAGGACACCTGGGACGAGCTGAACCGCATCAAGCCCGGCGGTGACTACGGCTGGCCCGACCACGAGGGCCGCGCCGGCGCCGCCGACGCGATCGACCCGGTCGTGACCTGGCGGCCGTCGGAGGCGAGCCCGAGCGGCATCGCGATCGTCGACGATGTCGTCTACGTCGCGGGTCTGCGCGGGGAGCGGCTCTGGACGCTCGACACGACATCGCCGGATCCGCAGCCGCAGGCCCTGTACGCCGGCGACTTCGGCCGCCTTCGAGATGTCGTGGCGGCCCCGAACGGCACCCTCTTGGTGCTCACGAACAACACCGACGGACGCGGCTCACCCCGCGACGGCGACGACCGCCTGCTGCAGGTGCCGGCGAAGCGGTGACCCGCGGGAGATCACCCCGCGCTGCGCCCCGCGTACTCCGCCTCGGTGACGTGCTCCTTCCAGACGGTGGTCGTGGCGGGATCGTCTCCGGCCTCGAGCATCGCAAGGTGCTCCATGAAGCAGTCCGCCGCGGCGCCATGCCAGTGGTCCTGGTCGGGCGGCGTGTAGAGCGTCTGCCCCGGACGCAGCTCGACGATGTTCCCTTCGCGATCGCCCACGAGGGCGACGCCGCTGGTCACCCGGAGATACTGCCCACGGGCGTGCGAGTGCCAGGCGGTGCGCGCACCCGGGGCGAAGCGCACCAGGGCGACCGTCATGCGCTGGTCCGCTTCGTGGGGCGCGGCGATGCGGTCCAGCCACACGTCGCCGTGGAACTGCTCGGGCGGGTTCTTGACCGTCGCCGCGGCGGGTTCGATGTTCATCTCGGTCTCCTTCGCTGTCTTTTTCGAGTCGTCCCCCTGAGCACGACCTATAGCTCGTGCTCAGGGGGACGACTCGGATCTTGTGGCTCTCAGTCGGTTGTCAGCAGCACCTTGGTCGCGCGGCGCGCGTCCATCGCGCGGTAGCCCTCGGCCACGTCTTCGATCGACAGCGTCAGATCGAAGACCGCGCCGGGATCGATACGCCGCTGGAAGATCAGATCCACGAGCTCCGGCAGGAAGCGGCGCACCGGCGCCGGCCCGCCGTGCAGGTGCACGCTGGAGAAGAAGAGCTCTGCACCGTCCAGTGCGACGTCGTGGGACACCCCCACGAACCCGATGTGCCCGCCGGGGCGCGTGGCGCGGATCGCCTGCTCCATCGACTCCTGGGTGCCGACGGCCTCGATCGTGGAGTGCGCGCCGAGGCCGTTCGTGAGCTCCTTGATCCGGGCGACGCCCGCGTCGCCGCGCTCTTCGACGATGTCCGTCGCGCCGAAGCTGCGGGCGAGCGCCTGCCGATCGGCGTGGCGGGACATCGCGATGATCCGTTCCGCGCCGAGCTGCTTCGCGGCGAGTACGCCGAGAAGTCCGACCGCGCCGTCGCCGACCACGGCGACCGTCTTGCCCGGTCCCGCCTCGGCGGCGACCGCGGCGAACCAGCCCGTGCCGAGCACGTCCGAGGCGGCGAGCAGCGACGGGATGAGGTCGGCGGAGGGCTCCCCTGGCGTCACGACCAGCGTGCCGTCGGCGAGCGGGATGCGGGCGTACTGGGCCTGGGTACCGACCGAGCCCATCATCACCTGGTGCACGCAGCGGGATTGGTAGCCGGCCGCGCAGATCTCGCAGGTGTTGTCGCTGGCGACGAAGGATCCGACGACGTGGTCACCGGGCCGGATGCGGGTGACTTCTCCGCCGACGGACTCGACGACCCCGATGTACTCGTGGCCCATCCGCTGCCCGCCCGCGCGGATCGGCTCGGCGCCGCGGTACGGCCACAGGTCGGATCCGCAGATGCAGGTCGCGGTGACGCGGATGATCGCGTCGGTCGGCTCGAGGATGACGGGCATCTCGAGCTCTTCGGTCCGGACATCGCCCGGGGCGTGCATGACGACTCCACGCATGATGTTCTCCTTCAGATGGTGGTGGTGACCGCGGAGACACCGGTCGTGTCGTCGCGACGGGGACGGAGGGATGCGGCGAGCGCCGCGGAAAGCAGAAGCACAGCGGCGCTGGTCAGGAAGGTGGCGACATGGCCGAGATGATCGAAGATCACGCCGCCGACGGTGGATCCGAGCGCGATCGACAGCTGGATCACGGCCACCTGGAGCCCACCCCCGGCCTCGGGATCCTCGGTCATGGTGCGCGCGACCCAACTGGCCCAGCCCACGGGAGCCGAGGTGCCGAGCATCCCCCACAGCGCCAGCAGCACGGCCACCGGGGCGAGCCAGGATCCGGTCAGCACGAGCGCGGTCGCGATGAGCGCCATGAGCATCGGGATCACGACGAGTGCGGCGTGCAGCCCGTGCCGGAGCACCCGGTCGATCGCGATGGTGCCGAGCAGACCGCCGATGCCGACCGCGAGCAGGACGATGGCGACCGCGGTCGCGTCGAGGCGGGTGACGCGCTCGAGGAACGGCCGGACGTATGTGAACAGCAGGAACTGCCCGGCGAAGAACGCGCCGCAGGCGGCCATGCCCCGCGCTACGGTACGGGAGCGCAGTGCAGCGAACACGTGCGCGGCGGATCGCGGCGGTGCCGGCATGGAGGGCAGACTGATCCACTGCCAGGCGAGCGCCAGCAGCGAGACCGGGACGAGGCACCAGAACGCCCCCTGCCAGCCGATCGCGGCGCCCAGGAAGCTGCCGATCGGTGCGGCGACGACGGCCGCGAGGGCGTTCCCGCCGTTGAAGATCGCGAGCGCCCGCGGCACGTGGTGGTCGGGCACGAGCCGCATCGCGGCGGAAATCGACATCGACCAGAACCCGCCGATCACGACGCCGATCAGCCCCCGGCCGACCATGTAGACGAGATAGGTGGGCGCTACGGCGATGAGTGCGCTGGACACGGTCATCACGGCGGTGAGCAGGAGGAGCAGCGTCTTGCGGTTCATCCGGCCGGCGACTCGCGAGATCGACAGACTGGTGATCACGGCGAACAGGCCCGAGATCGCGATCCCCTGTCCGGCCGCTCCCTCCGTGACCTGCAGGCCGGCCGCGATCGGGGTGAGCAGGCTCACCGGCATGAACTCCGCCGCGATCAACGCGAAGACGCAGAGGGTCATGGCGAGCACGCCGCTCCAGTGCGCGGTCCGGGTGGTTTCCGAAGAGTTCATGGTTTTTACTGTGCTCCGACTCCCGCGGGCGCGGGAGTCCCTGGCGGGAGGTGTACCGAGAGGGCACCCCAGGACGGACCGGATCGGAATAGCCTGCTCTGCATGGACAACAGAGCCGAGGTGCGCGAGTTCCTGATGACGCGCCGCGCCCGTGTCTCCCCGGACGCGGCGGGGCTTCCCGCGGGAGCGAACCGCCGCGTGGAGGGTCTGCGCCGCAGCGAGGTCGCCACGCTCGCCGGCGTGAGCGTGGAGTACTACGCCAAGCTCGAACGCGGTGCGATCGCCGGCGCTTCGGCGGCCGTGCTCGGCGCACTCGCCGAGGCGCTGCAGCTCGACGACGCCGAGCGTGCGCATCTGCTCGATCTCGCCCGCGCCGCCGACGGCATCCCGACCAGCGGGCGGGCGCGCCGCCGCGGCAGCAGGCCCGGACCGCTGCGCCCGAGTCTGCAGTGGGCACTGTCCTCGATCACCGACGGAGTGGCGTTCGTCCGAGATCCCCGGCAGAACCTGCTCGCCACCAACGAGCTCGGGCGGGCGTTCTACTCGCCCGTGATCGGCGACGGCGGGCGCACGCCGAACCTCGCCCGTTTCCAGTTCCTGGATCCGGCCTCCCGCGACTTCTACCCGGACTGGGATCTGTTCGCCCACATGTGCGTCGGTGTGATGCGCGCGGAGGCCGGACGGGATCCGCACGACACCGCGCTGCAGGAGCTCGTCGGCGAATTGTCCACGCGCAGCGAGGTGTTCCGCCGCCTCTGGGCCGCCCACGACGTGCGGCGCCACGGTGCCGGCACCAAGCGCTTCCACCACCCGATCGTGGGCGAGCTGACTCTCGCATACGAGGAGCTCGCGATCACGGCGGAGCCCGGCAACGTGCTTCTCGTCTACACCGCGGAACCCGGATCCCCCTCCGCGGAGCGGCTCCGCCTGCTCGCGTCCTGGGCCGCGACGCAGGAGACGGCGGCCACATTCGAGTCGTCCCCCTGAGCGCGGGCTATAGGCCGCGCTCAGGGGGACGACTCGAGATGGGCGGCGGTTCAGCCCACGCGGCAGAGGATCTCGCCGTGCAGCACCGACAGCCAGCCGTCCTCGCTCGCCGCCCACTCCCGCCACCCGTCGCTGACGCGCTGCAGGTCGTCGGGGGTCGCCGCCCCCGCGTCCAGGAGCTGGGGCGCGATCGCGGAGTCGAGGATCCGGTCGGCCCACATTCCACCCCACCAGGCGCGGTCCTCCGGCGTCGCGTAGCACCAGGTGCTCGAGGTGGCCGCGACGTCGGTGAGCCCTGCGGCGTGCGCCCACGCCAGCAGCCGGCGGCCGGCGTCCGGCTCTCCCCCGTTCGCGTGCGCCGCAGTCCGGTACAGATCGAGCCAGGTATCCAGCGCCGGCACGGCGGGCCACCAGTTGAACCCGCCGTAGTCGCTGTCGCGCACGGCGATGATCCCGCCCGGCTTCGTCACCCGAGCGAGCTCCCGCAGGGCCTGCACCGGATCCGCCACGTGCTGCAGCACCTGGTGCGCGTGCGTCACGTCGAAGCTGTCGTCAGGGAAGTCGAGCGCGTGCACATCGGCCACTCGGTAGTCGATGTTCGTCACGCCACGCTCGGCCGCCGTGGTGCGGCTGAGCTGGAGTTCCTCCTCGCCGATCTCCGTGGCCACGACCTCGGCGACACGGCCCGCGAGATCCGCGGTGATCGTCCCGGGTCCCGCTCCGACGTCGAGCAGCCGGTCGGTCGGCCGCAGGTGCGGCAGCAGGTATGCGGCCGAGTTCTCGGCCGTGCGCCAGCGGTGCGATCGCAGCACCGAATCGTGGTGTCCGTGTGTATAGGCGGCCATCGTGTCTCCTCGCTGTTCCGAGTCGTCCCCCTGAGCACGGTCTATGGCTCGCCCTCAGGGGGACGACTCATCACCCAGGGTTCCGGTTCGGCGCACGGCGCGGAAGACCGTAGTCTTCCTAGGAGCGCCGCACCCTCGCTGCCACCCTGGAGCACTCGGCGGCGCCGAGGATCCTGTCTTTCTGAGCTGTGCGGAGGCCGCGGATGTCGAACCCTCTCGGCGATTTCCTCCGTGCCCGGCGCACCGACGCGCGGCTGCAGACCGAGGCCTCGCGATCGGGGGCGCGTCGTCGCACCACGGGACTGCGCCGCGAAGAGGTCGCGACCGCCGCGGGTATCAGCGCCGACTACTACACGCGGCTCGAACAGGGACGCGAGACCCACCCCAGCGACGCCGTGTTGGACGCGCTCGCCCGGGCACTGCGGCTGGACCCGGACGCCGCCGATCACCTGCACCGGCTGCGCGACGCCCACCCCGGCACGCTTCGCCCCGAGCCTGTGGAAACGCCCGCCCTCGACGACGCCCTGGTCGCCCGGATGACGATGCTGGTCGACGCCGTGCGCCCGAACCCGGCGTACGTGCTGGACCGGCTCAGCACGGTCGTCGCGGCCAATCCCGAGGGGCTCGCGCTGCACGAGGGGCTCGCCGATCTCCCGCCCGCTCAGCGCAACACATGCCGTTCGCTCCTGCTCGACCCGCGCGCGACGTCGACGTTCGTCGAGTGGGAGGAGCTCGCTCGCGGCGCGGTCGCGCACCTGCGCGCCGCGAACGTCGACGACCTGCAGGATCCGCAGCTCGTCGCTCTCGTCGAAGAGCTGAGTGCGCGGAGCCCGCTGTTCCGGACCTGGTGGGGCGGCCATCTCGTGCAGCGCCGGCGGGGGGCCGTCACGCATGTCCGCTCCGCGGACGGCACCGTCGCCGCGCGCCGCTATGAGGTGCTGCATCTGCCCGAGGACGGGATGCGGATGACGCTCTGGCTGCCCGCGCTCTGACGCCATCCGCCATGCCCCGCTCACCCTGGGGTCGTTGAGCGAGCGAAGCGAGACGAAACGTGGTGCGCTCGCGGATCACGTCCGTCGGCGCACCGCGTTTCGTCTCAGTCGCCTTCGGCGTCTTCGCTCAACGACCCCGGAGAACGGGAACCTGATCCGGGTCAGGATCCGAGACGTCCGGATCCGGAGCCTCAGCCGCCGCGGATGACGCCGTATCCGACGCGCGGCGCAGCCGACCCGGCCACCAGATCCGGTCGCCCATAAGCGCGAAGATCGCGGGCACGATCACCGTGCGCACCACGAGCGTGTCCACGATCACGCCGACGCCGACGATCAGGCCGAGCTGGCCGAGGGTCACGAGCGGCAGCACCCCGAGGGCGGCGAACACCGCCGCCAGCACGATGCCCGCGCTGGTGATCACGCCGCCGGTGTGCGCGATCGCCTCGACCATGCCCTGACGGGTGCCGCGCTCTGCGGCCTCGGCGCGTGCGCGGTGCACGAGGAAGATCGTGTAATCGATGCCGAGGGCGACCAGGAACAGGAACGCGAGCAGCGGCACCTGCAGATCGAGCGCGTGCTGGCCGAACAGCGCCCGGCTCAGCCACGCGCCGGCGCCGATCGCGGCGAGCGCGCTGGCGAGGTTCACGATCAGCAGCAGCACCGGTGCGACGATCGAACGCAGCAGGATCAGCAGCACGAGGAAGCTGACCAGGAGCACGAGGGGCGCGATGAGCAGCAGATCCTGCTGGTTGCCGGCGCGGGCGTCGAGGTCGGTCGCGACCGCCCCGCCGACGACGGCGTGCGCATCCGGGACGGCGTGCACGGCGTCGCGCAGCGCGGTGATCTGCCTCAGGCTCCTGTCCGTGCTCGGCGCGTACTCGCTGGTCACCATGATCTTCGTGAGGTCGCCGTCCGCCGTGGTGCCGATCGGCTGCACGCGCACGACCCCCTCGACGTCCTTCGCCGCGGCGACGACGTCCTGAGCCTGCGCCGTGTCGGTCACGACGAGGATCGGCTGCGCCTCACCCGCCGGGAAGTGCGCCGAGAACACTTCGAGTCCCGCCGCCGACTCCGACGGCACCCGGAACTTCTCCACCTGGTCGAGCCCGACCGAGGTGCCGAACAGGCCCGCCGCCATCACCGCCAGCAGCGCGCCACCCGCGAGCAGCGCGACGACCGGGCGCTTCACGACACCGCCGGCGATTCCGCGCCAGACCCGTCCCTGCCGTCGCTGTTCGCCGGGGCGGGGTATGAACGGCCAGAACACCTTCGGCCCGCACACCGCGAGCAGAGGCGGCAGCAGGAACAGCACCGACCCGAGCGCGATCAGCAGCCCGATCGCCGAGGAGATCCCGAGCCCGTGCGTGCCCGGGATGACCGCCAGCACGAGCGTGAGCAGGGCGAGCACCACCGTGACGTTCGAGGCGACGATCGCGGGCATGGTCTTCCGCCAGGCCGTGCCGAGGGCACGACGATGATCGGGCTCGGCCTGCAGCTCCTCGCGATAGCGCGAGATCAGCAGCAGCGCGTAGTTCGTGCCGGCGCCGAAGACCAGCACGCTGATGATGCCCGCGTCGAACTGCAAGCCCCACGCGGATCCGGCCGCCGCGGTCATCCGGCCCGCGAGTCCGTCCGCAAGCGCCACGACCACCAGCGGGATCAGCCACAGGATCGGCGAACGGTAGGTCACGATGAGCAGGATCGCGACGATGAGGATCGTGACGATCAGCAGAGTGAAGTCCGCGCCCTCGAACGCGGAGGCGATGTCCGCGCCGAACGCGGGACCGCCGGTGACCTGCAGCGTCAGCCCGTCCGGTGCGTGCGCGGCGACGTCCGATCGCAGCGCGGAGATCGCCTTCGCATTCTCGGCGTTCGCCTCCGACGCCGTGATCGGAGTGATGATCACCCCGGCCTTCCTGTCCTCGCTGATCACGGGCCCCGACGGATCCGCCGCCGCGCGGGCACCGAGCACGGGGACCAGATCCTTCAGCGCCGCCAGGTCCGCCTCGGACAGCGCCGCACCGTCACCCCGCGACGCCACGACGAGCACCGACTGCCGGTCCGCGTGAGGGAAGGCCTTCAAGAGCTCGGAGACCCGGGTCGACTCTGATGCGGCCGGAGCCTGTGCATTGCCGCCCGGCGCCTTGGCCGAGCCGAAGGCGCCGAACAGCAGCACCATGAGGAGAAGGACGAGTCCGAGCGAGACCCACGCGCCGCGGCGCGAAGTCAGGGCATCGGAGAGGCGCGAGCGCGCGACGGAATCTGCCATGCCTCCAGTCCACCGGCGCGGACTCCGCACGCCATCGTGCACAAGGTTGATCGAAAGATCGATCGAAGGGACGAGACCGGATCCGCCACGGTCGCTGAGCGAGCGAAGCGAGACGAAACGCGGCGCGCTCACGGACTGCGCTGCCAGGGCACCGCGTTTCGTCTCAGTCGCCTTCGGCGTCTTCGCTCAACGACCCCGGGGGTGGCTCCTTCGTCGCCGCTGGCTCAGCGACCCCACGCGCCGGATCGGAATCCCGCTGTCACTCGCGACGCCGAACGCGGCCTCCCGGAGGAGACCGCGTTCGTGGTGCCGGTCAGTACCGCAGGCCGTGCCCGAACCGGAAGGTCGGGTTCTCCGTGTCGAATGCCACATCCGTGCGACTGGCGGCGACGGCGGCGTCCGAGCGGGGCAGATCGAAGGGCAGCGCGCCCTGCGGTCCGCGCTCGCCGAACAGCACCCGCAGCACGGCCTCGTCCGAGGCGCCGTAGTCCGCGAGCACCGCACGCGCAGACTCCTCGAGGCCGCCGAGCACGGCCGGACGGTCGAGGTAGATGTCGATCACCGTGGGCACCGACTCGGCGATCGCTGTCAGCCGTGCGTGCTCCTCGGCCGGGAACTCGAGGGACCCGGAGTGGAACAGGTCGCTGAACCCGCCGCGGTCGCGGTCCTCGAACGGAGCCTTGATGCGCAGCATCGCGACGTCGGCCTCCTCCGGGCTCGCGACGACGGTCGCATACGCGGCGAGCGCCTCGGCGGCCACGCCCTCGGCGTAGACCTTCACTCCGCGCGCGAGCGGGAGGATCGGGGATCCGCCGTCGACCGCCGTGTTCGTGAGCAGCGTGAGCGAGTCGCTCTGCGCGTCCAGACCCTCGGCGACGAAGTCGGGCCGGCCGACGATCGAGGCCGCCGTCTGCTCATCGACGAAAGGGTTCTCGAACAGGCCGAGCCGGAACTTCTCGCGCAGCAGTCGCCGCACGGAGACGTCCAGACGATCCTCGGAGACCTCGCCGCGCTCGACGAGCCCGAGCAGCTCTTCGGTGCACAGCTCGCCGCCGAACTGGTCGATGCCCGCGTCGAGAGCCTTGACCATGCGCTGCGGCCGGGTGAGGTGCTCGACGCCCCAGGCGCGGGCGGGCATGTCGGCGCCGAACACGACGACGTCGGTGAGCAGGCCCCAGTCGGTGCAGACGATGCCCTCGAAGCCCAGCTCGTCGCGCAGCAGATCGGTGAGCACGCCTTTGTTGAAGCCGAACCCGACCTCTTCCCAGTCGGTGCCGACGGGCTGGCCGTAGTATGGCATCATCTGGGTCGCTCCGGCACCGATCGCCGCGATGAACGGGCGCAGGTGGTAGTCCCGCGCGTCGCCCGGGTAGACCTGCTCCTTGCCCCACGCGAAGTGCGGGTCCTCGCCGTCGAGCTGCGGACCGCCGCCCGGGAAATGCTTGACCATGGTCGCGACCGAGTCCGGGCCGAGCTCGGAGCCCTGGAAGCCGCGGATGTAGCCGACCACGAGGCGCGAGGTGAGATCCGCGTCCTCGCCGAACGTGCCCGCGATCCGCGACCAGCGCGGCTCGGTGGCCAGATCGATCTGCGGATGCAGCGCGACGCGCAGGCCCACCGCGAGGTACTCCTGCCGCGCGATGTCGGCGAAGCGCTCGAGGCGCTCCGGGGAGGCGAGGGCCGCGAAGCCGAGCGTCTCCGGCCACTGCGAGAACGGACCCGCCATGAGCGAGGTGAGCGGGTTGTCGCTGAACGAGTGCCTCGGATCCGTGGAGAGCGTGATCGGGATCCCCAGCGGGGTGTCCAGGGCCATCCGCTGCAGGGCGTTGTGCCAGGCGGCGAACTCGCGGCCGCCGGGAGCGGCGCCGAGCAGGTTGAAGTGGCTCATCCGGCGCTTGCGCACCATGGACGAGATCGAGGGGAGTCCGAAGGTCGGGTTACTCTCGTCGAGCTCGGCGAAGGCCGCCATGGTGTGGAACAGCATGCCCACCTTGTCGGCGAGCTCCATCCGGCCCAGCAGATCCTCGACGCGCTCGTCGATCGGCAGGGAGGCGTCGCGGTAGGGCAGCACGACCTCGTTCACAGTGTCCGTCATCTCATGTTCTCCTCTACTTGACCGACTTGATGAACCAGACGCTGACCGCGCCGAGCACGCTCAGCACGATCGCGATCGGGAAGAGCGCTCCGTACCCGAATGCGAGCACGATCGCGCCGGCGACGCCGGGGGCGAAGGTCTGCGGCAGAGTCGCCGCGATGTTCACGACGCCCAGGTCCTTGGCGAAGTTCTTGGCGGACGGCAGGACCTGGCTCATCAGGGCGGTGTCGACGGCCTGGAACATGCCGAATCCGAAGCCGCTGATCACGGTCATGATCATCCACGACGTGTAAGACGGGGCGATCATCGGGAACACCAGCGCAACCGCCATGAGCAGGGAGGACCCGAAGACGAACGGCTTGCGCCGGCCGACCCTGTCGGAGAGCGGTCCCGAGATCACCGTCGCGATGAGGATCCCGACGAGACTGAGGATGCCGAGCAGCGGGATCACCGAGAAGGGATCCTTCACGCCGAGGTAGTTCTTCAGGATCAGCAGCTGGAACCCGGTGACGGCGAAGTATCCGGTGTACAGCAGCAGGCGGCCCGTGAACGCCCAGAAGAAGTCCGGGTGCTTGATCGGGCTGACCCAGAACGTGCGCAGGAACTCGCCGAAGCTGAACGGCTCGTTCCGGAAGTTGAGGCTGGAGTGGTCCGGGTTCGCGACGACGAACCCGAGCAGCACGACGACCGCGAAGACGGCGAAGATGATGTAGCCGAGCGTGATCGAGTGCGCGAGCTGGGATCCGATGATCTGACCGCCGAGCGCGCCGAACATGAGACCGATGCCGGAGAGCGCGGCGAACGTGCCGCGGCGGGCGACCGGGACGCGGTCCGGCAGGATCGCCGAGAGCGGGCCCTGCGCGAAGTTGTAGGCGACCTGGATCAGCGTCCACGCGATGATGATGCCCACGAGGTTGTTCATGAACCCGAGTGCGATGAGCGCGATACCGCCCACGATCGCGCCCGCGATGATCCACGGCGCGCGGCGGCCGAACCTGGAACGGGTGCGGTCGGAGAGCTGTCCGGCGGCCGGCTGAGCGATCATCGCGCCGAGGGCGCCGATCGTCGACACGATCGCGATGTTCGCGACCTGGGTCTTCTCGTCGGGGAACATCGCGATCAGCTGCGCCTGCAGCAGGATCCCCGGCACCGCGCCCCAGATCACGAAGATCGCGAAGTTCGCGGGGATGATCCAGGCGAGCAGCCGTCGCACGCCCTTGATCGGCGCGGGAGGGTCGTCCTCGCCGGAGGCGGTCGCCACGAACGTGGTCTCGGTGATGGGCGGGCGCAGCTCTTCGGGCGTGTCGGATGTTGTCGACGTCATTGTCAGTCCTTGGGGGCGAGCGGTGGGATCGGGTCGGGCCGACGAAGGCGCTCGACGCGTCCTCGGAGCCGGTTGATCGAAGCTAGCATGAATACCGGCACAAGTGTAGGTTTTTGTTCCGCAGGCATCTCAGGCGCCTTCGGCTGCGGATCCAGCCGCGGATCCGGTGTCAGCGCAACCCCCGCCGATGCCCGCCGACGCATACGATGGGACACCGATGACGACCGAACGCGGATACACCACGGGCCGCGCCCGGCGGGAGCGGATCATCGCGGCCGCGACCGCGCTGTTCGGACGCGTCGGCTTCAACAGCGCCACGATGCTCGAGATCGCGCAGGTCTGCGAGATCTCCCGCGCGGGTCTGGCCCATCACTTCCCCACCAAGGAATCGCTCATGGAGGCGGTGCTGGAGACCAGGGATCTGGAGGATCGCGAACGGTTCCGGCGCAATGGCTCGCAGGGCCAGGACGGCATCGGGATCCTGCGCGGCATGGTGGACCTCGCCCGGCACAACACCGAGGTGGGTGGGATCATCGCCCTGTACGCCGTGCTCTCCGCCGAGGCCGCCGACCCCGCGCACCCCGCGCACGACTACTTCGTGCGGCGCTACCAGCGGATCAGGTCCGGCACGGCCAAGGCCCTGCGCGACGCCCGCGCGGCGGGCCACCTCGCCCCGCACGTCGACGAGGACCGCGCCGCGGCGGAACTCACCGCCCTCATGGACGGCCTGCAGCTGCAGTGGCTGCTCGACCCCGGTTCGGTCGACATGGCCGAGGCCCTGCGCCGCCGCATCGAGGAGCTGCTCGTGGTGCCCCTCGGGGACGAGGCAGGCCCGCGGAGGCCCTGACTCAGGACGGTCCGAGGATCAGGTGCCACGTCCCGCCGGCGACGGCGACCGTGATCGCGATCGCCGGGATGAGGGCGCCCAGCGCGACCAGCACGGTGTCGGCGCGGGTCCACGGCGCCGCACGCGCCCACGTGCGCGGCGGCAGATCGTGCGCGCCGAAACCCCGCGCCTCCATCGCCATGGCGAGTGAGGATCCGCGCCGCACCGCCAGCACGAAAAGCGCGAACGCCATGCCGATCCCCCGTCGGATCCGGCCCTGATCCGCGACGCCGCGTGCCCGCCGGGCCAGCGCGAGCGAACGCCAGTCCTCGGCGAGCAGGCCGAGCATGCGCATGCCGGCCAGCGCGCCGATCACGAAGCGGGCCGGCAGCCGCAGGCGTTGCGCGAGGCCGTCCGCCAGGTCCGTCGGATCCACCGTCGCGAACAAGGCCACCGCGGGGAGCCCGATCGCGAGCACCCGCAGCCCCGTCGCCAGGGCGAGTGTGAGCGACCCCTCGGTGACGTGCACCACGAACCAGTCGAACAGCACGGCTCCGCTCGCCTGGCCGTACAGCGCGATGGTCACGGCGCTGAGCGGCGCCGCGATCCAGAGCACCGCGGTGCGCAGCCAGAACTCGCGCGCGCTGAGACCGCACCAGAGCAGCAGCGGGATCGAGAGCACCAGAGCGGTGAGCGCGGAGAGGGCGTCGACCGAGAGGATCAGCGGCAGCGTGATCAGCAGCGCGGCGGCGAGCTTCGCCAGCGCGCTGCGCGGCGCGATCGGTCCGGGGCGGACCGCACGGATGTCGGGCAGGGCCAGGGTCATGCGCCGACCTCCAGTCGCCGCGCACCCAGAGCCCGCAGCACGTCCTCGTCGTGCGAGATCGCGATCACCGCGGTGCCCGCGTCGCGCACCTCGGCGATGATGGCGACCAGTTCCGCCCAGGTGCGGGCGTCCTGCCCGAACGTCGGCTCGTCGAGCACCAGCACACGGGGCCTGGTGGCGAGGGCCGCAGCGACCGTCAGCCGGCGCTTCTCACCGCCGGAGAGCGTGTACGGGTTCGCCGCCGCGAGCGCGTCGAGGCGGAGCCTTCCCAGCAGCTCGGTCACGCGGGCCTCGATCTCGGCATCGGGCAGGCGCAGCGCGCGGGGCCCGATCGAGAGCTCGTCGCGCACCGTGCTCGCCAGCAGCTGATGCTCGGGGCTCTGCAGCACGGTGCCGATGCGCGTGAGCAATTCCCGCGACGACCACGAGATCGGATCCGTCCCCGAGGCGTCCGCGTGCAGGGCCGCAGTGGCGCGCACCCGTCCGCGCTGGGGCGGGATGAGACCGGCGAGGGTGAGCCCGAGCGTGGACTTGCCTGCGCCGTTCGGACCCGTGATCCCGAGCACCTCGCCGGCGCGGACCACGAGGTCGAACGGTCCGGCGACCGGGATCCCCTTCGCGCGGCCGACCACGAGACCGTCGGCGCGGAGCAGTTCCTCGCCGCCGTCGCCGCCCGCGCCGCGCTCGCCGCCCGCGCCACCCGGACCACGGCATGGCAGTCCGGAGACGGGTCCGGTGGGCGCCTCCGGTGACGGCGACGGCGCGCGGACCAGCGCTCTGGCCCGCGCCGCGACGTCGATGCCCGGCACCCACACGCCCATCGCGGCGAGCTCGTCGGCACGCTGCTCCAGCACGGCGCGCGGGTCGCCATCCGCGATCACGACCGTCGTGTCGTCCGTCGTGCCGAGCACGATCACGCGATCGACGAGGTCGATCCACACGTCGATGCGATGCTCGATCACCACCAGGGTCGCCCCGGTGGCGTCCAGCGCCGAGCCGACCGCGCGACGCACCTCGGCGACGCCGGCGGGATCCAGGTTCGCCGTCGGCTCATCGAGCAGGATCGCCCCCGGACGCATCGCGAGCACGCCGGCGAGCGCGAGCCGCTGCTTCTGCCCGCCGGACAGCGCCGAGGTCGGCCGATCGAGGGGCAGGTCCAGCCCGACGGCGGCGAGGGCTGCGTCCACACGCGGCCAGATCTCCGCCCGCGGAACTCCGAGGTTCTCGCACGCGAAGGCGACGTCGTCGCCCACGCGAGCCAGGATCGTCTGCGTGTCCGGATCCTGAAGCACCATCCCCACCCTGCCGCGGGCGCGGTCCGCCGGGACCCCGTCGACGAGCAGCGCTCCCTCGGCCTCGCCCTCGTCGGCGCCGCCGAGCACGCCGCCGAGGCCCTGCAGGAGGGTCGACTTGCCCGATCCGGAAGCGCCGAGCAGCAGCACGCGCTCCCCCGGCTCGATCTGAACGGAGGCGTGACGGATCGCCCAGCGACGCCGAGTGGCGTAGCGCCAGCCCCAGCCGTGCGCTTCGAGCCGCGCGGGCGTTCCTGGCCGTGCCGCGCTCACACCCGCGCAGCCGCGGAACGCCCGGAGGCGAAGCGGCTGAGGGCGCCCGTCGCGGCGAGGCCCCGCGTGATGAGCCACCCGCCGAGGCCCGCGACGATCAGGCCCGACACCGTGGCGGAGATCAGCGCGACCGTGATGAACAGGGTCCCGGATCCGGGGTACCACAGGATCAGGTCGTTGATGCCGCAGGCGAGACCGGCGGCGGCTCCCGCGAGCAGCGCGACGGGCAGCCGCCACGAGGCGTACAGGAAGACCAGGAACACGAGTTCGGCGCCGAGGCCCTGCACGAGCCCCGACACGATCGTCAGCGGGCCCCACTGGTTGCCGACGAGCGACTCGATCACCGCGGCGACGAGCTCGGTGTACAGCGCCGCACCGGGCTTGCGGATGATGAGACCGCCGAGCACTCCGGCGAGCAGCCACGGGCCGGCGAGCAGTTCCTGCAGACCGGGAAGCAGCGGGGTGAGCAGGGCGCTCGGCCCCACGTGGACGATGTCCCACAGCAGGAAGACGCCGGCGCACGCGACGGCGATCACGCTGGCGACGACGATGTCGACGACGCGCCAGCGCCAGAGTCCCGGACGGCCGAGGCCCCGGCTCTGCGTGCTGTCTGCGTTCGTCTCGGACGCGCGGACGGATGTGTGCATCATGGAAACTCCTCCCTGCGCCGGCATGATCCGGATCAGGTTCGACGGTCGAAGCGCGATTCGCTCCCTCTCAGCCCGGCTCGCCGGACTCCCGTGGTGATCCGCCCATTCTAGCGCCGTGAGGAAGCGGCGGCGACCGCCTCGTCGTGGTGCGACGCAGCCCATCCCCTGCGCTGTCGCCGGATGCCCTCGGTCCGCGCGGAGGGTCATCCTGCGGCGGTGGAGAGCGGGCGGATCGCCCTGACCGCGTCACGATCGCCCCGGCCTCCCGGACCGCCCGAACGCGCAGGATACCCGCTGTTGACAGGGGCGCCCGATACGGTAGGGGGGTGAACAATGACGACGGTCCGGGGGCCGCCCAGGTCGATCCGGAGATCGTCGACACCGACGCACTCGATGCAGAGGGCACCGAAACGGAGATCGACGAGACCGCGGTCGAGCCGGCTGGACTGTTCTCGACGACGCCGGAGCGGAGCGGATCCGCGTCGCTGTTCCCCGCGCAGGACGTCCCTCCCGCCGCACCGCTGTTCCCCGCACCCGAGTCGACCCCCTCCGCATCGCTGTTCGGAGGAGCGACGGATGCGGTTCCCTCCGGGTCGGCTGCGACCTCTGAGTCGGCGGTCGCCGAGAAGGATCCGGCCATCGAGATCGCACCGCCCGCCCTGTCGGCACCGGCCGTAACGTCGGCGCCGGCCGTAACGTCGGAGTCGACGCCGCCCGCGCTGCCGGAGGATCCGATCGTCGAGCCGACGCCCCTCGTCCCCGCCATCGGCGCAGGTCGGACCGCCGTTACCGAACCAGCCTCCGTGCCGCAGGCAGCCGCCGGCACCGATGCCGACCGGACCCCCGTCGCCCCCGTGCGACCGCTGCCCTCCGCAGGGCTGGTCCGCGGCCCCGACCGTACCCCGACCGCCGCTCTCACCTGGGTGGACGTGGCCCGGGTGGGCGCCGGTACGGCCGCCGCGACGGCTCCCTCCCGGTCATTGCTCGACGACGCCCCGCACCGAACCCTCGTCCGGCCCGGCGTGCTGCTGCCGTTCGTCGGAGTGCTCGCCGTGATCGTGGCGTACGGCGCCACGACCGCGCTCTGGCCGCTGAACGCCGTGCAGCCCGTCGCCTCCGCGGTCGAGTTCCAGCCGGCCGCCGCCCCTGCGGCGGCTGCGGCCTGGCCTGCCACGGGCAGCGCCGCCGTGGGCGTCGAGGGCATCGGCGCGATCGCCTCGGCCGAGCAGCAGGTACCGATGGCCAGCATCACGAAGCTGGTGACCGTGCTCGTCTCGCTCGACAAGCTTCCGCTCAAGCCCGGCGAGCAGGGTCCTTCGTTCGCATTCACCCAGGCCGACAGCGACGACTACCTGAGTTACCTGAGGCAGGATCAGTCCGCGCTCGACGTGCCTGTGGACGGATCCCTCACCCAGTACCAGCTCTACGAGGGGATCCTGCTCGGCTCCGCGAACAACTACGCCGACCGGCTCGCCCGCGAGGTCTGGGGTACGGAGGAGAACTACGCCGCCGCCGCCAACCAATGGCTGAGCCAGCACGACCTCGGCGACATCACGGTCGTCACGCCCTCCGGTTTCGACTTCGGCAACGTCGCAACCCCGCGCGCGCTCATCCAGCTCGGCCAGATCGCCGAGAAGAACCCGGTGATCGCCGGGATCGTGAAGCAGAAGAGCGTCGAACTACCCGGCGCGGGCGTCGTGAAGAACACCAACGGCCTCATCGACGACGCCGGCATCGTCGGCATCAAGACCGGCACGATCGGCGATGGGGACGACACTCGCTACAACCTGCTCTCGGCAAAGGACGTCTCCGACAGCGACACCATCGTGCGAATCTACGTCGCCGCCCTCGGGCAGGACAGCGATCAGGGCCGGGTCGATGCCTCACGAGCCCTGTACGCCGGCATCGAGGCGGCGCTGAAGGACCAGCCGCAGACCGTCGGCAAGGGTGCGACGCTGGGCACCGTCGACACGGCGTGGGGCGAGACCACCCAGGTCGTCGCGGCCGAAGACGGCCGGGTCGTGCTGTGGAACGGCGCCTCGGCCACCGCGACCACCAAGTTCTCGCTCGGTGACCAGTGGAAGGCCGGCGAGAAGGCGGGAACGCTCAGCCTGAAGGGTCCGCTGGATTCCGCCTCGGTGCCGCTGGAACTGCGCACCGCCCTGCACGGCCCCAGCCTCTGGTGGCGCCTCACCCATCCACTCGAGCTGTTCGGACTCACGAAGTAGGGATCCCGGATCCGACCGGCAACGGTCGTTGGGCGAGTATGACCCTGTCGCAGCCGGTCGGTCCGGGTCGCGTTGGATCCGCTCAGGTCGCACTGGATCCGCTCAGGTCGCACTGGATCCGCTCAGGTCGCACTTTCTGCTCTGAAACCGGCCTCGGCAGAGCAGAAAGTGCGACCTGAACACACGGGCGCGGGCCCGCCGCTGCGACGGCTGAGACTACGGCCGCGCCCCGCCGCGACCCCGAATCCGCCCTCGACTGAGACTTCGACTGAGACTTCGGCAGCACCCGTCCCTGCCGCTGACCCCGGCCCCGACGCCAACCCCGGTGCACGGCGCACAATGTACGGCGCAATCCGGCAACGCGAAAGCGCCGCCGCCCTGCGAACAGGACGACGGCGCTCTCATCGAGGGGGACGGTTCAGACCCGGTCGTCGCCGAACTCGATCGACGGGCCGTCCGGCCGCTCGGCCGATTCGATGACCCGCTCGGCCACAGCGACAGGAGCGGTCCCCGCCCCGGCGACGGCGGCCCCGCCGGCCTCGGCCCCTTCGACAAGCTCAGGGACCGACGCGACGGATCCGTCGGTCGGCACCGTGACGGTTCCGGTGACGAGAGCCTGGTCGGCATCGGTATCGCTCGCGGCCTGCTCGAACTGCGACTGGTACAGCCGCCAGTACGCGCCCTCGGCCGCGATGAGCTCCTCGTGCGTGCCCTTCTCCACGATGTCGCCGTGCTCCATCACCAGGATGAGGTCGGCGTCGCGGATCGTGGACAGACGGTGCGCGATCACGAACGACGTGCGCCCATGCCGCAGCGCCGCCATCGCGTGCTGCAGCAGCAGCTCGGTGCGGGTGTCGACGGCCGACGTGGCCTCGTCCAGGATGAGGATCGACGGCTGTGCGACGAACGCGCGCGCGATCGTGATCAGCTGACGCTCACCGGCCGAGACGTTCGAGGCGTCCTCGTCGAGCTTCGTCTCGTAGCCCTCGGGGAGGGCGTGCACGAAGCGGTCGACGTAGGTCGCCTTGGCGGCGTCGATGACCTCGTCGTCGGTCGCGGTCGAGCGTCCGTAGCGGATGTTCTCCCGGATCGTGCCCGCGAACAGCCACGGATCCTGCAGCACCATGCCGGTGCGGGAGCGCAGGTCGGAACGCTCCATCTGGGCGATGTCCTGCCCGTCGAGCAGGATCCGACCGCCGCTGAGCTCGTAGAACCGCATGATGAGGTTCACCAGTGTGGTCTTGCCCGCGCCGGTCGGGCCGACGATCGCGACCGTCTGACCCGGCTCCACCTGGAACGACAGATCCGTGATGAGCGGGCGGTCCTCGGTGTACGAGAACGCGACGTGCTCGAACTCGATGACGCCCTTGCCGTCGGTGACGGTCGGTGCGTCCTCGGTGTCGGGATCCTGCTCCTCCGCATCCAGCAGCTCGAAGACGCGCTCAGCCGAGGCCGTGCCGGACTGCACGACCGCCGCCATGCCGCCCAGCTCGCTGAGCGGCTGGGTGAACTGCTGCGAGTACTGGATGAACGCCTGCACGTCGCCGAGCCGCAGCTGACCGCTGGCGACCATGAGGCCGCCGAGCACGGCGAGGCCGACGTAGGTCAGGCTGCCGATGAAGGTCATGGCCGGCATCATCAGCCCGGACAGGAACTGGGCCTTGAACGCGGCCTGGTAGAGCTCCTCGTTCTCGACCTGGAACTTGTCCAGCGCGTCCTTCTCGCGGCCGAACACCTTGACCAGCGCGTGACCGGAGAAGGCCTCCTCGACGCGCGCGTTCAGGCGGCCGACCTTCTTCCACTGGATCCCGAACGCCTTCTGCGAACGCGGTCCGATGACGCCGAAGATCACGGCCATGAGCGGCAGCGCCACGAGGGCGACGAGGGCCAGCTGCCAGGAGATCGAGAACATCATGATCAGGACGCCGACCACGGTGAGCACCGACGTGAGCGCGCCGGACAGCGATTGCTGCATGGTCTGCGTGATGTTGTCGATGTCGTTCGTGACGCGGGAGATCAGCTCTCCGCGCTGCACCTTGTCGAAGTACGACAGCGGCAGGCGGTTGATCTTCGCCTCGACATCCTCACGCAGGCGCCACATCGTGCGCACCATGATGACGTTGATGACGTACCCCTGGATCCAGCTCAGCAGAGCGGATCCGACGTAGATCGCGAGCACCGCGGTGATCACCCAGCGCAACTGCTCGAAGTCGATCCCGTCGCCGACCCTGAACGGCCCGAACGCGGCCACCATGTCCGCGAACTGGTTCTGCTTCGCGGCGCGCAGCTGCTCGACCACCTGCGCCTGGGACATGCCCTCCGGGAAGCCGGGGAAGCCGTTCTGCGGTTTGGCGAGCTGCAGAGAGGTGAAGCCCTCGTAGATGATGTTGGTCGCGTTGCCGAGCACCTTCGGTGCGGCCACGGCGAGCACGACGCCGAGCGCTCCGAAGATCGAGACCAGCACGAACCATACAGCGCTGGGCTTGAGCAGCCCGATCATCCGCTTGAAGCTCGGGCCGAACTGGTTCGCCTTGCCCGGGGCGGGCCCGTCGAACATCCCGCCGCCCTGCTGGCGCGCCTTCTCGGCCTGCTCGGCCTCCAGCTTCTCGGCGTCGGTCATCTCGACGGTCGCCGTCGATCCGCCGGCGTACTTCGCCCGGCGTTGCGCCATGCGCTCGGCGCGTGCGGCCTTCTTGTCCACGCCCTCGGTCCCTGAGCTTGTCGAAGGGCTCATGCGTCCACCCCCAGCTGCGACTCGACGATCTCTCTATAGGTGTCGCTCGTCTCGAGCAGTTGCTCGTGCGTGCCCGCGGCCACCATCGTCCCGCCCTCCAGCACGACGATGCGGTCGGCATCGGTGATGGTCGAGACGCGCTGCGCGACCACGATCTTGGTCACGTGCGGCAGCTCGCGCCACAGCGCCTGGCGCAGCCGGGCGTCGGTGGTCAGGTCGAGCGCCGAGAACGAGTCGTCGAAGACGAGGATCTCGGGCTGGTGGACGATCGCGCGAGCGATCGCGAGCCGCTGGCGCTGACCGCCGGACACGTTCGTTCCGCCCTGGGCGATGGTCGAGTCCAGCCCGTCGGGCATCTCCGAGACGAAGTCCTTCGCCTGCGCGATCTCGAGCGCGGCCCACAGTTCCTCGTCGGTCGCCTCCTCACGCCCGTAGCGCAGGTTGGACGCGATCGTCCCGCTGAACAGGAACGGGCGCTGCGGCACGAGTCCGATGCTCTTCCACAACGCGTCGACATCGGCCTTGCGCACGTCGGTGCCGCCGACGACGACGGCGCCCCCCGTGACGTCGAACAGTCGAGGGATCAGCGAGATCAGCGTGGTCTTGCCCGCGCCGGTGGATCCGACGATCGCGACGGTCTCACCGGGCTCCGCCGCGAAGCTGATCCCGTGCAGCACCGGCGACTCGGCGCCCGGGTACGTGAAGGAGACGTCGTCGAAGGCAACGGATCCCGGCACCGGGAACGACGTCACGCCGTTCTCCGGTCGCGTCATGCTCTGCTCGGCGTCGAGCACCTCGCCGACGCGCTCTGCGGACACCGCGGCGCGCGGGATCATCATCGCCATGAAGCTGGACATGATGATGCCGAACATGATCTGGCCGACGTACTGCATGAAGGCGAACAACGTGCCGACCTCGACCGTGCCGTTGTTCACCTCGACGCCGCCGAACCAGATCACGCCCACGATCGTCACGTTCATGATCAGCATGAACAGCGGGAAGAGCAGCACGAACAGCGAGCCGACGTTGCGGCCGACGACCATGATGTCGGTGTTGGCGCCGCGGAAGCGCTCCTCCTCGATGCGCTCGCGCACGAACGCGCGCACGACGCGCACGCCGGTGAGCTGCTCGCGCATGATCCGGTTGACGTTGTCGAGCTTGCCCTGGTAGCTGCGGAACAGCGGGACCATGCGGCCGATGATGATGCCGGCCACGATCAGCAGGGCGGGCACGGAGATGGCGATGACCCAGCTCAGCTGGAGGCTGGTCTGCAGGGCGTAGATGATGCCGCCGATCGCGAGCAGCGGCGCGGTCACGAACATCGTCGAGCCCATCATCGCCAGCATCTGCACCTGCTGCACGTCGTTCGTATTGCGGGTGATCAGCGATCCGGCGCCGAACTGCGAGACCTCGCGCTCGGAGAAGCCGCTGACGCGGGCGAACACGTCGGCGCGGAGGTCGCGACCCATGCTCATCGCCGCGCGCGCGGCGAAGTAGGTCGCGATCACGGAGGCGATGATCTGCCCGAGCGAGACGGCGAGCATGAACCCGCCGTGCGACCAGATGTAGGCGGTGTCGGCGTTGGCGACGCCCTTGTCGATGATGTCGGCGTTGAGGCGCGGCAGGGACAGCGAGGCATACGCGCTCGCGAACTGGAACACCAGCACACCAAGCAGCAGCCACTTGTAGCGCTTGAGATAGCGGAAGAGGATCTTTCCGAGCACGGGCGGACTTTCCTTGTGGGAGCGGACTTCCCCAGGGGAAGCGGAATGAGTCGAGAAACGACCACGAAACACCCTGCCACGCGGCACGGACATTCACATCCCCCTTGAGGAGGATCGACTCAGATCTTCGCTGAGGGCGAAACGAATCCCTGCTCGCGTGGAGATTTTCGGATCCGGTTAAGAAACCCGGGCGCCCGGAGAAGCGCGCGTCAGCTCCAGAGCGGGACCGGGGTAACGTAGTCGCGCGCCTCGGCACCGGCATCGGGGGCGAGGTCGGTGAGGGTCTGCGGATCCCAGTGCGGATTGCGGTCCTTGTCGACCAGCTGAGCGCGGATCCCCTCGACGAGGTCGGGGTGGTGGTGCACGAACCACAGCACCCGTCGGTACTCCCCCGCCAGCGCGTCGCGCACGGAGTCCATCACGCGGGCCTCGCGCACGGCGTCCAGCGTCACGACGAGCGCGGTCGGCGCGAGGGACTCGAGCAGGTCTGCGGTGTCGGCGGGGGTAGGGCCTTCGCCCGGGACGGCCGCGTCGCCCTGCCCGGCATCCGCGAGCGCCCGGAGGCGCGCGATGATCTCCGGCACCGTCTCGGCGGAGAACGCCTCGTCGATCCACGCCTGCTGCGCGGACAGCGGTGACGGATCCGGCGTCTCGTCGAACAGCATCACGATCTCGCTCGGCCCGGTCGGATCCGCCCGGTGTGCGAGCGCGTCGCGCAGCGCGTCCAGCCGCTCGGACGGGACCCAGAAGTCGGCGAACCCCGCGTAGAGCGCCTCGGAGCCGTTCATCGTCCCCGCCGTGAGGGCCAGGAACTCGCCGAGCCGGCCAGGGGCGCGGCCGAGCAGCCAGGTGCCGCCGACGTCGGGCGTGAAGCCGATCTTCACCTCGGGCATCGCGAGCTGCGAGCGCTCGGTGACCACGCGGATCGCCGCATGCCCTGCGACGCCGATGCCGCCGCCCATCGTGATGCCGTCGGCGATCGCGACGACGGGCTTCGGGTATTCGGCGATCGCGGCGTTCATCGCGTACTCCTCGCGGAAGAACTCCACCGTGTCCGCGCTGCGTCCCGCGGTGATCTGGCGATGCAGCTCGCGCACATCGCCGCCCGCGCACAGGCCGCGCTCCCCTGCTCCGTCGATGTAGACGATCTCGATGTCGCTGTCGTCGCGCCAGGCATCGAGCGCTGCGTGCACCGCGCGGATCATCCCGACGTTGAGGGCGTTGAGCGCGCGCGGCCGGTTCAGCGTGATCCAGCCCAGCGCTCCCTCGGTGCGCACGAGCACCTCGGCGTCTGCGGCGGCGGATCCCTGGGCGTCTTCGACGGTGCTCACGGATGCCACGTTACCGCGCACGGCGCTCCGTCCGAAGTGCCGACGACCGGGTGGACAGAGCACGAGCATGCCTCCGCATCGCGGGCGCGGCGGCCCCCGCATTGGGCGGAATGCCCCGGATCAACCTGCGTTTTCCCTCCCCATCCGGCAGGATAGAGGGGTACTGCTGTATCTATGAGAGGCCGCGGATGACCGACGGACAAGTGCTCGAGTTCTCGCATGCGACGAAGCGCTTCGGCGTTCTCACCGCTGTCGACGACCTCTCCGCCCGTATCGAGCCCGGCGCGGTGACCGCGTTCCTCGGGCCCAACGGCGCCGGCAAGACGACCTCACTGCGGATGATGATCGGGCAGATCCGTCCGACCACGGGCACCGCCACCATCGGCGGCGTCGCCCACTCCGAGCTGCGCCACCCGCTGCGCACGATCGGATCCGTGCTCGAGGAGGCGGTCTACCGCCCCCGCCGCACCGCGCCGCGCCAGCTGACGATTGCGGCGAAGGCGAACGGCATCCCCCTCTCCCGCGTGCAGGAAGTGCTCGAGCTGGTGGGCCTGCAGAACGAGACCGAGACCCGGATCGGCGCCTATTCGCTCGGCATGCGTCAGCGGCTCAGCGTGGCCGGGGCCCTTCTCGGCGACCCCGGCGCCCTCGTACTCGACGAGCCCGCGAACGGCCTGGATCCCGAGGGCATCCGCTGGATGCGCCTGCTCATGCGCCAGCTCGCCGACGAGGGCCGGACGGTTCTCGTCTCCTCGCACGTGCTGAGCGAGATCGAGCAGATCGCCGACAACGTGCTGGTGCTGTCCAAGGGCCGTCTGGTCTACGCCGACAGCATCGGCAAGCTCTCGGATCCGACCACGGGATCCGTCGTCGTCGACGCCGACGACCGTGCGGCGCTCGCCGCCTCCCTGCAGAACGCCGGGCTGAGTTTCGACGTGCTGCGTTCGGGCCTGACCGTGCACAACACCGACGCCGCCGCCGTCGGCGCGGTCGCCGCGTCCGCCGGCCTCGCGCTCACCACGCTGCTGCAGCGCGGACCGAGCCTCGAGGAGGTCTTCCTCGACCTCGTGCACGGCCGTCGCGACTCCGCAACCGGCGCGATGCCGGTCGTCGGCGCACCGGAGGCGGCGACCGAGGCGCCCGTCACGGCCGATTCCGGTTCCACGGCGGATGCCTCCGACGAGAGCGCCGAAGAGCCGGCGACTGCCGACGGCATCCCGTCCGCAGGACTGTTCGGCGCCGCCGCGGCCGTGCCGGTCGTGGCCGCTGCGAGCGCCGGTGTCGCCGGCCTGTTCGACGCCGCGGGCGCGGCCGCCCCGGCGGAAGGCGCTGCCGCGGTTCCGACCACGCGCCGCGAGGCTGCCGAATTCGCCGCGGCGCAGTCGGCAGCCGACGAGAACGAGAACGCCGGAGGATCCGAGGACGAAGGATCCGAGGACGAGGGATCCGAGACGGCCGGTACGGACACCGAGGGCGCCGAGTCCGAGAGCGCCGAGACTGCGATCGACGGCGGCGAGGGTGTGCCCGAGGACGAGGCTCCCGCGACCGACGAGAACGATGCGGAGAGCGCGGACGAGGCTTCCGACTCCGACTCCGAGGAGAACGGGTCCCCGGAGGACGGTTCCGACGAAGGCGCTTCCGACGAAGGCGTTTCCACCCAGGACGGATGGGACCAGGACGGATCCGACCAGGGCGAGGAGGAGGCCGACGCCTCCGGCACCGACGCCTCCGGCGAGAACGGATCCGCCGAGGGCGACACCGACACGGATGTCCAGGCGGACGAGGGCGAGCAGGACCAGTCCGAGTCGGAGTCGACCGAGGATGCGGAAGCGGAGACCGGCGTCGAGGACCAGACAGAGCGCACCGACGAGGATTCCGCGTCGTCCGAGGACGCCCACGACGACACCGCCATCGCGGCGGGCGTCGCGCTGACCGCCCCGATCGACGCCGACTACACGCCGGGCGACGCGGCCCAGGACAGCGCGGACGAGGCGCGGCAGGACGAGGACTCCGACGAGCACGAAGCCCCTCTCACCCACGCCGCCGACGCCGGCGAGGAAGGATCCGCAGCACTCGGATCCTTCGAGACCGCCGCGCTGACCATCCCGGACGCCGCGCCGGTGTCCTTCGACGACCTGATCACCGGCGTGCCGTCGGCCCCGCAGACCTCCGACGTCGAGACCGCCGAGGGCGAGGACCACTCCGAGAGCCAGGAGCCGGACGCGGACGACCGCGACGACCGCATCGACGACGCCCCCACGGCGGCGACGACCGTGATCACGACACCCTCCGCCGACGACGAGTTCGCCACGCCGGAGCCCAGCACGGAGACCACCGAGATCGCCGGGATCGAGATCTTCGCGGCGCTCGCCGAGGGGCGCACACAGGAGATCCAGGTCATCCTCGACGAGTCGCCCGACGATGACGACGACCTCGAGGACGTGACGCAGGGCGAGATCGACCAGCATGAGGATCCGCGCGCCGCCGCCGTCAGCGCGTCCCTCGCCGCCGCGGCCCGCGCGTTCTTCACGGACGACGCTCCCTCCTACACGCCCGGTCCGGCCGGCGACGAGGAGTCCGCTGAGCAGTCCGCTGCGCATGACGAGTCGGCGCCGCAGGACGACCAGCAGCGCGACGGGTCACAGCACGAGCAGAGCCAGGACGAGCAGAACCACGACGAGCAGAACCACGATGGGGAGCGCCACGACGGCGACCACCACGGGCACTGACCGGGGCCGAAGCAGGAACGGAGCGGCGATCGTCTGAGAGGACGGTCGCCGCTCCGTCGTTCCCCTACCTGCGAGTCGGGCGGATTAGGCGGGGCGGATCGCAGGCTTGCGCTTGCGCCTGGGCTTGCCCGCGGGCTCCACGACCGGGATCGCCCCGGTCGCGGCGATGTCGGTGACCTCCGCGAGCTCGGAGGTCGCATCGAGCCGCAGCGCCTGCGCGAGCGCCAGACCGTGCCGGGTCGTGAGGACGAGCCGCTGGAACTCGGCGCCCTCGAGGTCGATCACGACGCTGGGCTTGTGCCGCCGGATGAGCACGAAGTCATCGCCGTTCGCCGACTTCCAGGTGCCGGCGGCGAGCACCAGCGGCACATGCGTGCCGGGGCTGCCGACGCCGCGCAACCATGTCCAGGCGTCATCCGTGAGCTGCACCTTGACGATCGACTCGCGGGCGATGTGCAGGTTGTCGCGGCGGAACGAGACAGCGCGCTCGAGCGGAGAGAGCTCCACCTCGAGGCGGGTCCGATCCAGCAGCAGCGTCACCATTCCCCCAGTCTGCCAGCGCCGACCCGGATCCGCCCGCGAGGCACCTCACAGGACGGCAACGATCCCACTGGCGGGGATCCACAATCCGCGGTCCGGCGATGACGGCGCTCTCGTCCACTCGGTCCTGCTCAGTGGTCGCGAATTGCGGCATTCACTGGCTCAAAGTCGCAATTCGCGACCAGTGAGCGGAGATGCCGGACGGGATCCGCGTCCGTGGGGTCAGGCCGTGGCGCGGGCCGCGGCCTGAGCGGCCGCGGGAAGCGCAGCCTCGATCGCTGCGAGTTCCACCTCGCCGTGTGCGGCCGTGAGGAACCAGGCCTCGAACACGCTCGGCGGCAGCGCCACGCCCTGCTCGCGCATGGCGTGGAAGAACGGGGCGTACCGGAACACCTGCTGCGCCTGCGCTTCGGTGTAGTCGCGCGGGGCCTCGGCCGCGAAGGCCACGCCGAACAGGTTGCCTGCACGCGGCACGGCGTGCTGCACGCCCGCGTCGGTGAGCGCGCTGTCGAGCGCGGCGGACAGCCGGGCTGCGGCGGCGTCGATCCGCGCGTACACGTCCGGGGTCGCGAGGCGCAGCGTGGCCAGGCCCGCGGCGACCGAGAGCGGGTTCCCGCTCAGCGTGCCCGCCTGATACACCGGCCCGGTCGGCGCCAGCCGGTCCATGACCTCGGCACGCCCGCCGAGCGCCGCGAGCGGCATGCCCCCGCCCACGACCTTGCCGAACGTGATGATGTCGGGCAGGTACTCCTCACCCGCCGCCTGCTGCAGGCCCCAGAAGCCGGCCGCGTGCACGCGGAAGCCGGTGAGCACCTCGTCCAGGATCATCAGGGCGCCGTGCGCATGCGCGGTCTCGGCGATGAGCCGGTTGAATCCGGCCTGCGGCGCCACCACGCCCATGTTCGCCGCGGAGGCCTCCACGATCACAGCCGCGATCCGGTCGCCGTGCTCGGCGAACACGGCGGCGAGCGCCTCCGGGGAGTTGTAGTCGATGACGAGCGTCTGCGCGGCGATCGGGGCGGGGACACCCGCGGATCCGGGCAGGGCGAGGGTCGCGACGCCGGATCCAGCCGCGGCCAGCAGCCCGTCCGAGTGCCCGTGGTAGTGTCCGGCGAACTTCACCAGCAGGTCGCGGCCGGTCACGCCGCGGGCCAGCCGGATCGCGGTCATGGTCGCCTCGGTGCCCGTGGAGACCAGCCGCACCCGCTCGACGGGGCGCACGTCCCCGTGCCGCACGCGGTCGGCGATGAGCGCGGCGAGCTCGACCTCGCCCTCGGTCGGGGCGCCGAACGACAGCCCGCGGGTGGCCGACTCCTGCACGGCCGCGACGATCTCGGGGTGCGCGTGCCCCAGCAGCGCCGGGCCCCAGGACGCGACGAGGTCGAGATACTTCGTGCCGGCCGCATCCGTGACGGTCGCGCCGGACGCGCTCGCCAGGAACCGCGGCGTGCCGCCGACCGACCCGTAGGCGCGCACCGGGGAGTTCACCCCTCCGGGGATCACGGCACGGGCGGCATCGAACAGGACGTCATTGCGGTCGGTCATGGATCCATTCTCCCGGAGGATCCTGTGCCCGGGTGTCGGCGGGTCCTCCTCGTTTCAAGGCGCGCAAATGGCTCCATCCGAGGCCTGAATGGAGCCATTTGCGCGCTTCGAAAGCACCTGGGCCCGGTTCAGCCGCGGGCGAGCCAGCGGGCGGCCTCGGTCGCCCAATACGTCAGCACGACGTCGGCGCCGGCACGGCGGATCGACAGCAGCGACTCCAGGATCGTGCGCTCGCGATCGAGCCAGCCGTTCTGCGCCGCGGCCTCGATCATCGCGTACTCGCCCGACACCTGGTACGCCCACACGGGCACGCGCACGGCGTCGCGCACTTCGCGCATCACGTCGAGGAACGCCATCGCCGGCTTCACCATGACGATGTCCGCACCCTCGGCCTCGTCCAGCAGCGCCTCGCGCACGCCCTCGCGCCGGTTGCCCGGGTCGAGCTGATAAGTGCGGCGGTCGCCCTGCAGCTGGGAGTCGACGGCCTCACGGAACGGGCCGTAGAACGCGCTCGCGTACTTCGCGGCGTAGCCGAGCAGCAGCACGTTCTGGAAGCCCTCGGCGTCCAGCGCGTGGCGCACCGCGGCGGTCTGGCCGTCCATCATGCCGCTCAGCCCGAGCAGCTGCGATCCGGCGCGCGCCTGGGCGAGCGCCATCGACACGTACCGCTCGAGGGTCGCGTCGTTGTCGACGGAGCCGTCGGTGGCGAGCACGCCGCAGTGACCGTGGTCGGTGAACTCGTCCAGGCACAGGTCGGTCTGCACGACGAGGGCGTCGCCGACCTCCGCGGCGAGCGCGGCGGTGGCGACATTGAGGATCCCGTCCGGATCATCGGCACCGGATCCTGTGGCGTCGCGCACGGCGGGCACGCCGAACAACATGATCCCGGTCACGCCCGCCTCGGCCGCTTCGACAGCGGCGCGACGGAGGGAGTCGAGCGAGTGCTGCACGACGCCGGGCATGGACCCGATCGGGGACGGATCCGTCAGCCCCTCGCGCACGAAGGCCGGGAGCACCAGGTGCCGCGGCAGCAGATCCGTCTCGCGCGCCAGGGAACGCACCGGGGCGGACTGCCGCAGCCGGCGCGGGCGGACGTCGGGGAAGCCGGCCGATGCGCCCAGCCCGGCGGCGGCGGCATCAGAGCGAAGTCCGCCGGTCACGGGGCGAACTCGTCGGCCGCGTGCGGGAGGGTGAACTGGGCGACCGCGTCGATGAGCGCGTCGACCGTCTGCGTGTCGGCGACCACCGTGATCGGCAGGCCCGCCCTCTTGGCGTCCTTCGCGGTACGGGGCCCGATCGCGGCGAGCAACGTGGAATCCGGGATGTCCGGGAACTGCTCGCGCACCTGCTCGGCGACGGATCCGCTCGTGACCAGGATCGCGTTGATCCGGCCGTTCTGCACGTCGCGCATGATGCGCTCCGTGACCGGAACGCCGACGGTGCGGTAGGCGACGACGCTGGACACGTGATGGCCCGCCTTGATCAGCGATTTGGTGAGCAGGGGCTTGGCGATCTCACTGCGCAGCGTCAGGATCCGCTTCGGTTCCGGCTCGAGCGCGATGAGCTGGGCCGCCATTCCCTCGGCGGAGTTGTCGTCCTCCGGCACGAGGTCGACGTGATAGCCGACGGCGGCGAGCGCCGTGGCCGTGGTCTCACCCACGGCGGCGATCTTCGTGGAGACGGGGATCTCGGCGCGGTGCGCGAAGAGCACGTCGACCGTGGTCGCGCTCGTGATGGTGAGCCAGTCGAACTCGCCGTTCGCGAGCTTCGCGAGCGCGTCATCGAGAGCGGCCTGGTCGTTCGTCGGCGCGAAGTTGATCAGGGGCGCCACGACGGGGACCGCTCCCTGCGCGCGCAGAGTGGCGGCGACGCCGTCGCCCCAGGGGCCTCCGCGCGGCACGAGCACACGCCAACCCGTCAACGGCTTGGCCTCTTGCTTCGATTCAGTCATCATCATCGGATTCAGGGGCGCGGAATGAGGTCAGCCGCCCCACGTTCGAGCAGCCGACGGGCAACAGACAACCCGATCGCGCGCGATGCGCTGATCGGGTCCGCACCATCGGCAGAGTCCGCACCGTTGCCACTGCCGTTGGGACGAATATACTCCTCGCCCGGTGCCGCAGCCTTCACGGAGTCTGGATGCAGCGGCTCCGTGACGTCGATCCCGATCCGCCAGCCGTCGTGCGGCGCGTAGACCACGGCTCGCACGCGCAGGTCGCCGTCCACGATCTCCGCGTGCGCGGCCATCGGCGCCTGGCAGCCGGAATCCAGCCCCTCCAGCACTGCTCGTTCCGCGGTGACGGCGATGCGGGTGGCCTCGTCGTCGAGGGCGGCGAGCGCGGCCAGAAGCTCTGCCGGAGCGTCGACGGTGGTCTCCACGGCGAGCGCTCCCTGGCCGGGCGCCGTCGGCCACTCGGCGAGACCGAGCGGCTCGGCCTTCAGCTCGCCGAGGGGATCCCCGTCGAGCCTGCTGAGTCCCGCGGAGGCGAGGATCACGGCGTCGAGCTCGCCCGACGCCACGCGCTGCAGCCGGGAGTCGACGTTGCCGCGCAGATCGGCCGTGTGCAGGCGCGGGTTGCGCACGTGCACCTGCGCGATTCGGCGCGGGGATCCGGTGCCGATCGTGGATCCGCCCTTCAGCTCGTGAAGGGGCGTGCCGTCGCGGGTGACGGCCACGTCGCGGGCGTCGGCGCGAGCCGGGATCGCGGCGATGACGAGTCCGTCCGGCACCTGCGTGGGCAGGTCCTTCAGGGAGTGCACGAGGATGTCGCACTCGCCGCGCAGCAGCGCATCGCGCAGGGCCGTGGCGAACACGCCCTGCCCGCCGATCTCGCTGAGGGACGCCCGGTTGGTGTCGCCCTCGCTCGTAATCGGGACGAGTTCGACCCGACGGCCCGAGACCGCCTCGAGCGCCTTGGCGACGTGCCCCGACTGGGCCTGCGCGAGGGCGCTGCGGCGCGTGCCGAGGCGGATGACGCCCGCGCTCCCTGAACCCGTCGAAGGGGTCACTGCAGCACCTCGGGGATCTCGTCGAGGCGCAGGCGGCGCCCGGTGTAGAAGGGCACCTCCTCCTTCACGTAGCGGCGCGCATCGGTGTAGCGCAGGTCGCGCATGAGGTCGACGAGCTCCGTCGGGTCGTCGGCCTCGAGCGGCAGCAGCCACTCGTAGTCGCCGAGCGCGAAGGCCGCGACGGTGTTGGCGATGACCCCGCGGAAGGCGGCGCCCTTGCGCCCGTGCTCAGCGAGCATGCGGCGGCGCTCGTCCTCCTCGATCAGATACCACTCGGGCGTGCGCACGAACGGGTACAGGCAGAGCCAGCCCTTCGCCTCGACGCCACGGAGGAAGCCGGGGACGTGCGCGCGGTTGAACTCGGCGTCGCGGTGCACGCCCATCACGTTCCAGGTCGGCAGCAGGGTGCGCAGCAGTTCGGTGCGCCGGAGGCGCCGGAGGGCCTTCTGCAGTTCCTCGGGGTTCGGTCCGTGCAGCCACACCATGAGGTCGGCGTCGGCCTTCAGGCCGGAGACGTCGTAGAAGCCGCGGACGGAGATCCCGCCGTCCTCGATGTGCCGGACGATGTCCTCCAGCTCGGTGGCGTCGGACTCGACCACGGGAGCGGAGGGGTCGCGGCGCCACACGGCCCACAGGGTGAAACCCTGGGGCGAGGCGTCGGAGTCGGCGGCGAGCACGGGCGTTTCTGCAGCTTCAGCCATGGATCCAGTCTGCCCCCTCCAGCTATGTGGCGGAGAATCCGAGTCGTCCCCCTGAGGGCGACCTATAGACCGCGCTCAGGGGGACGACTCGGAGACAGTCAGCGTGCGATGCTGCGGGCGACGGCCCAGACGATGCCGCCGACGACCGCAGCCACGCCGACAGCCGCGGCCATGGCGCCGACCGGGTTGCGCCGCGCGAACGCGCGCAGCTTCACCTTGCCCTCGACGGTCGCCTTCTCGAGACGACGGGGCACGTTGCCCTTCTCCTCGATCGCGAGCAGCGCCGCCTTCAGCTCGGCACGGGCCGAGGCGACGGGATCGACGATCCCTGCGGGCACGGCCGTGCGCGGGATGTTCACCGGGTCAACGGCCATTGCCGGCCTCCTTCACGATGCGGACGTCGGTGGCGACGGCCTGTGCGGGATTCTCCCGGCGCAGGACCTTGCGGAACTTCACGATTCCGAGCAGCGCGAACACGACCACGGCGAGCAGCAGGATCCCGAACGTGATGATCGCGGAGAGCCAGACCGGGAACCACGACGAGAGGCCGGCGATCGCGAACACGAGGATGACCGGCACGGTCCAGAACAGGAAGAACAGTGCGACCAGGAACCAGACGCTGCCGATCCCTGCGTCCTTGGCGGTGCGGGAGATCCAGGTCTTGGCCGCGTCGATCTCGGCCTTGACGAGATTGCTGACGAGGTCGGGAAGGTCGCCGAGCAGCGTCAGCAGGCTGTCGTCGGCGCGATCCCGGAAGTTGCCGGCCATGTCAGGCGTCCGTGGTCGGCTTCTTCGGCGCAGCCTTCGCGCCCGAAGACGTGCGGGGCTTCGTCTTGCTCTCCGCCGCGGCGGCGCTCTGTTCCGCAGCTGCCACGGTCTCCTCCGCCGCCTGCTTGACCTCCGCAGCGACGGTCTTGCCGCTCGCGATGGTCGAGTCCACGCGCTGACCCGGCGTTCCGTCGGACGTGGCGGCCTTGACGATCTTCACGGCGCCGGTCCACAGAGCCTGCGGCACGGCGGCCGCCTGCGTCTTCGCGAAGTCCTGCACCTTGTGCACCTGCGCCTGCACGGGGTCGAGGTGCCAGACCTTGAGCCACTGCTTCTTGATCTGCTCGTAGCGCTCGCGCCCCGCGCGAGTGCCCAACACGTATCCGACGCCGAGTCCGACGACAAGTCCGATCTTCCCCTTCATGGGGTCTCCTCACGATTGCGGTCTCTGCGGATCTCCAGCGTAACCCTGTATTCCGTTTTCGGCATCTATCGGGCGGAGGGGGTTGACTTCGCTCGGTCCACGTGCGGCGTCCTCCCGTAGCCGACCTGCGGACCACGGCCGCTTCCGCCGGGGTCAGCCCCAGAGGAGGGCGTGACGGATCCGCTCCGCCTCCTCCTTCGCGTGCGGGACGACCTGCGCGAGACCGGTGCCGCTGAGCCACGCCCCGGTCGCGCCGACGCCCGGCACCGCGGAGATCGCGGCCGCCGCCTCGGTGCGGCGCTCGGCCGCTCCCCGCACGGCCGAGGGCTGCGCCTGCACGAAACGCGCGCGGTGGCTGCCCCGCAGCTGCGCGGCGCTCAGCTCGACGCCGAGCAGGGCCGAGGCCTCGGCGAGCGCGAGGGACGCGGCGGCCTCGTCGTCGAGGGCGGCGGTCGCCGGCTCTTCGCCCGCGGAGCCGAACGACACCCGGACGACCTGCCTGTTGCCGGCCCGCTCGCGCAACCAGGCCCATTTCGCGGTGCTGTGCGTCAGGGCCTTCGCCGTATGCGACCCGGGAACGGTGAGCACTCCGGATCCGCGCGGGGCGACGGCGAGTTCGGGGGCGTCGAGGACCAGCGTGACGATCTCGATGCGCGGGGATGCTCCGCCGGCGACCGCGGCCAGCTCCGGCACGTGTGGCGCGAGGAGCCGGCGTGCCGTGGGCTCGTCGGCGGCGACGATCACCGCGTCGAAGCGGGCAAGGCCGTCGGCGGGCTCGGTGCCGAGGCCGTCCACGACGACACCGTCCTGCTCCTGCTCCTGCTCCTGCTCCTGCTCCTGCTCCTGCTCGGCGAGGCGCACGGTCCAGCCGAGGTCATCGCGCTCGAGCGCCTCGACCTGAGCGCCCGTGCGCACCTCGGATCCGAGCAGTTCGATACGCGCGATCAGCGCGTCGACGATGCCCGACATGCCGCCTGTGAGACCCTGCACCGCCGCACCGGGTGCCTTGCCCGATCCGCCGGTGATCTCAGCGACCGCGCCGGAGAGCGAGCCGGCGCGGGTGAGGGCCGCGTTCAGAGACGGGGCTGCCACGTCGACGTCGATGTCGTCGGGATGCGCGGAGTACACGCCGGTGCTGACCGGGGCCACGAGGCGGTCGAGCACCCTGGCGCCCATGCGCTTGCGCACGAGACGACCCAGACTGTGGTCGTGGCCGATCGTGAGCGGCGGCAGCAGACGGTCGAGCCAGGCTCGCCAGGTGCCGCTCCACCCGATCACCCGGCGCACGTCCTCGGCGAAGGGATTCGCGGGGATCCCGAGCAGCCCGCCTCGGGGCAGCGGCGCGGCGCCGCCGGGGATGCCCGCGACCCAGGCGCCGCCGGGCTCCGGCGACACCACCCGATCGTCGAGTCCGAGTTCGGCGAGCAGTGCACGCACGTGACCGCCGCGCACGGCGAAGCTCTCGGCGCCGGCGTCGAACACGATCCCGTCGGCCTCGCCGGCCCGCACGGCGCCGCCGGCCCGATCCTGCGCTTCGAACACCGTCGCGTGCGCGCCGATCGCGGCGATCGACTCCGCCGCGACAAGGCCCGCCACTCCGCCGCCGATCACGGCGACCCGCAGGCGCGCGGCCTTCTCGGCGAGCTCAGGAGCGTGCGGTTCGACGGCGGGCGAAGACCCCGGATCCGGTGCGGTCATCGCCCGGCGACCGCCGACTCGACCCGCACCTCGTGCACCAGCTCGACGATCCGGGTGAGCACGGAGGGATCCGTCTCGGGCGGCACCCCGTGGCCGAGGTTCAGGATGTGCGCGCGGGCGGCGGTGCCGCGGCGCAGCACGTCGCGGACGTGCGCCTCGAGCACGGGCCAGGGCGCGGTGAGCAACGCCGGGTCGATGTTGCCCTGCACGGTCACGTCGTCGCCGAGCACGGCCACGGCCTCGTCCAGCGGCACGCGCCAGTCGACCCCGACCGCGTCGGCGCGGCCGTCGAGGCGCATGTCGGCGAGGAACGGCCCCGTGCCGACGCCGAAGTGGATGACCGGAGCGTCGATGCCGTCGACCGCGGCGGCCGAGTGCGGCGCGACGAAGGCGCGGTAGTCGGCGGGGCTGAGGGAGCCGGCCCAGGAATCGAAGAGCTGCACGGCGCTCGCTCCGGCCGCGTGCTGCGCGTCGAGGAAGGTCCGCGAGATCTGTGCGAGCCAGCCCGCGAGCCGGTTCCACGAGTCAGGATCCGTGTGCATCATCGCCCGTGCGCGCAGGTGCTCCTTCGACGGCCCGCCCTCGACGAGGTAGGCGGCGAGGGTGAAGGGCGCTCCGGCGAACCCGATCAGCGGCGTGGTGTCGCCGAGTTCGGCCACCACGAGCCGCACCGCCTCGGCGATCTGCGTCGTGTCGAGCGACGCGGGGTCGATCGCCGTGATCCGGTCGACGTCAGCCGCGGTGCGCACCGGCGCCGCGAAAACCGGCCCGCGGCCCGGCTCGATCTCGACCTCGACGCCGGCGAGCCGCAGGGGCACCACGATGTCGCTGAAGAAGATGCCCGCGTCCACGTTGTGCCGGCGCACCGGCTGCAGCGTGATCTCCGCTGCGAGGTCCGGCGTGAGGCAGGCGTCGAGCATCCGGGTGCCGACCCGCAGATCGCGGTACTCGGGCAGCGAACGGCCTGCCTGGCGCATGAACCACACCGGGGTGGTCTCGGGACGGTCTCCGGCGAGGGCGCGCAGCAGCGGTGCGTCGTTGAGGGGCATGGATCCATTCTCCCCCGCCGCTGCTTTGCGGCTCATGAGGATCCGGACGTCGCCCGCGCGGATCCCCGCCTCGCGGCGAACGCGGCGGCGGTCATGGCGACAGGTCCGTCTCCGAGTCTGTGTCGCCCTGCGGCGCCTTCCAGGATCTGCAAAGCACCGGGAGCGTAAACTCTCAGGGTGCTGCTCTGCGTCACGGCCAATCACAAGACGGCCCCCTTCGACCTCCTCGAACGACTCAGTCGCACCCCGGATGACCTGGCTGGATCCCTCTCCGAAGGATCCAAGGGCGCCGTCGTGCTCGCGACCTGCAACCGCTTCGAGGCCTATGTCGACGTCGACGGCACGGCGGACGAGACCGACGTCGCGCGGATCCTGAGCACCGTCTCGGAGCGCAGCGGGATCCCCGCCGACACGCTCACCGCGTCATCGTCGGTGCATTCCGGCGCTCGCGTCGTGGAGCACCTCTTCTCCGTCGCCTCGGGGCTGGAGTCCGTGGTCTCGGGCGAGGGCGAGATCGCCGGCCAGGTGCGTCGTGCGCTGACCTCGGCGCGCAAGCACGGCACCACGTCCCCCGAGCTGGAGCGGCTGTTCCAGCGCGCCAGCGAGGCGCAGCGCAAGGTCAAGAACGACACCGCCCTGGGACGCGCCGGCCGCTCGCTCGTGCGCCTCGCCCTCGAGCTGGCCGACAGCCGCATCGCCGACTGGAGCGCCGCCCGCGTGCTGCTCGTGGGCACCGGGGCGTACGCCGCCGTGACCCTGGCGACGCTGCGCGAACGCGGCGCTCAGGACATCAGCGTGCACTCGCCGTCCGGCCGCGGGGCCGCGTTCGCCGTGAAGCACAGCATCCGCGCCCTGCCCAAGGCCGAGTACGCCCGCGCCGCCGCGCACGCCACGATCGTGATCACCTGCACCAGCGCCGAGCTTCCGGTGCTCGATGCCGCGATCCTGCGCGCGGGGCGGGGTCCGGCGCTGACGGTGCTGCCCTCGCCCGACGACGCCACGGTCGACTGCCCCATCCCGGGACACGGGCCCTCGGCCGGTTCCGCACCGACGCAGCTGATCGTCGATCTGGGCATGCCGCGCAACGTCGCTCCCGACGTCGCCGACGTCGAGGGCGTCGCGCTGCTGGACCTCGAGACCATCCGCCTGCACGCACCGCTCGAGGAGTTGCAGGCCACCGACGCCGCGCGCTCGATCGTGCGCGCGGCCGCGGCGACGTTCCACGAGGTGGGCGCCCGCGAGAGCGTCACCCCGGCCGTCGTGGCCCTGCGCGGACACATCTTCGAGCTGCTCGAGGCGGAGATCGAGCGCGCCCGGCGTCGCGGCGACGACGGCGGCCAGGTCGAGCAGGCCATGCGCCACCTCGCCGGGGTGCTGCTGCACACCCCCACCAGCCGCGCGCACGAGCTCGCCGCGCAGGGACGCGGATCCGAGTTCATCGCCGCGGTCGAGACGCTGTACGGGCTGAGCGCCGAGGTTGAGGCGCGGCAGGACGACGCCGCCACTGCCTGAACCGACCGAGATGTTGTCTCTCGTGACCGCCGGGCCCGGGCGAACACCCGACCGCGGCGATCGCCCCGGTCGTCAAAGAAGGAATCCGTTGCTCCCGGCCCCTTCGGAGCGGCGTGTTCCTTCTTCGACGCGACGTAGGCCCACGACGAAACGGGCCGGCGTGGCTAGCCTGAGACGGTGAGCAACGTGACAGACGAGGGTCCCTTCTTCCACGGCACCAAGGCGGATCTGCAGCCCGGCGAGCTCCTCACGGCGGGGTTCCGGTCGAACTACCGGCCCGAGATCGTGATGAACCACATCTACTTCACCGCGCTGCGCGACGGGGCAGGCCTCGCCGCAGAGCTCGCCGCCGGCGACGGCGCACCCCGGGTGTACCAGGTCGAGCCGACCGGGGAGTTCGAGGACGACCCGAACGTCACCGACAAGAAGTTCCCAGGCAACCCGACGCGCTCCTACCGCAGCACGGATCCGCTCCGCGTGGTCGCCGAGGTCGACGACTGGACCCGCCTGACGCCCGAGGCGCTGCAGGACTGGCGCGACCGCCTGGCATCGCTTCTCGCCGACGAGCGCGGCGAGATCATCAACTAGCGCCGGACAGCGCCGCGCGAACGAAGCCGGCGAGGGCGCGGGACCTGCTGTCAGGCGGCCACGCGATGACCGTCGTGACCACCGGCGCATCCGGCACGGGCACGACCCCGAGATCGCCAGGCAGGTGCGTGCCGACGGACTCGGGCATGAGGGCGCACGCACGTCCCAGCGCGATCAGCTGGGTGAGCTGAGTGTGGTCGCGGACCCGCGGACCGGGGCCATCCGCGTGGGTTCCGTCTCTCTGTGGCCAACGCGGCAGGGGCGGATCCACCCGGGCATCGATCTCGGCCATGGACACCTGAGCGCGGCCGGCCCACGCATGATCTGCGGGGAGTACGAGGACTTGCCGCTCGGCGCGCAGCTCGTCCGTATCGAGACCCGACGTGGAGTCGTAGGGCCGCTGGAGCAGCGCGACATCCGCCTGACCGGTGCGCAGCATGCGCTCCGCCTCACCGGGTCCGCACAGAGCCACCTCGACCGGCACGGCATCCGGCAGCGCGGCGTAGGCGTCGAGCAGATCCGACAGCAGTTCGGGGGATGCGCCCGACTTCGTGGCCAGGACCAGACCCGGCCTGCCGCCGGCGGCCCGACGGGTGCGACGCTCGGCAGCGTCGACCGCGTCGAGCACGATCCGGGCTTCTCGCAGGAGCACTGTCCCGGCCTCGGTCAGTGTGATCGCGCGGGCGCCGCGGTGCAGGAGAACGACGCCGAGCCGGCGTTCGAGCTGCTGGATGGCGCGTGAAAGCGGTGGCTGCGCCATCGAGAGTCTTTGCGCGGCGCGTCCGAAATGCAGCTCCTCGGCAACGGCGACGAAGTAGCGCAGCTCGCGGGTCTCCACGCGATCATCGTATTCAGCGGTCGGGCGGATCGATACCCGTGAGGTATCGCCGCGCACCCGATCGATCTTGGACGCGGCGCCCGGCCCGACGAGAGGATCGTCGACGTGAATGCACAGAAGATCGCGCTCGTGACCGGAGCGAACAAGGGAATCGGATACGAGATCGCCGCGGGCCTGGGCGCCCTGGGGTGGCGCATCGGTGTGGGCGCACGCGATCCGCGACGTCGCCACGCCGCCGTGGACAGGCTCCGCGCGAGCGGCGCTGACGCGTTCGGCGTCCCCCTCGACGTGACCGAAGACGCGAGCGCGACCGCGGCGGCCGAGTTCATCGCGGAGCACGCCGGAGGTCTCGATGTCCTGGTCAACAATGCCGCGATCGTGGGCCGCATGCCGCAGACCCCGTCCTCCGTCGATCCCTCGACCCTGCGAGATGTCGTGGAGACCAACGTGATCGGCGTCATCCGTGTCACCAACGCGATGCTGCCGATGCTGCGCGCCTCGTCATCGCCGCGGATCGTGAACATGTCCAGCAGCGTCGGCTCGCTCTCATTGCAGACCTCGCCCGGCATCGACATGGGTCAGGTCCCGGCGGCATACCTGGCATCCAAGACGTTCCTCAATGCGCTCACGATCCAGTACGCCAAGGAGCTGAGCGACACCAGTGTCCTGGTCAATGCCGGCTGCCCCGGGTTCACCGCGACGGACCTCAACGGCTTCAGCGGCGTCCGGACCGCGCAGCAGGGCGCGGCGATCGCCGTGCACCTCGCCACCGTGCCTGACGATGGCCCGCGAGGCGGCTTCTTCGACGATGCGGGTCCGGTGCCCTGGTGAACGCGATCGCGCCTCAGTCCGCGGATCCGTCGGTGAAGAGCGCGGCGAGCGCTGCGAGCAGCTGGGTCCAGCCGGGCTCGAGCCCCGCGATCGCCTCGACCGCGTTGGGCTTGACCCCGGTCGCCTCGATGCGCAGCTCGACCGTCGTCGTGGCGTCGTCGCCGCTGAAGGAGACCGTGTGCATGGCGTCGAACATCGGCGCACCCGTCTCGTCGACCGGCGCGAGCGAGAAGACGAGCGATCGCCCCGGATCGGATTCGATCACGCTTCCTTCCGAACGATAGGTCGCGCCGCCCGGCTCGCCGAGCGTGAAACGGATCGGCGTACCCTGCTCCGGAGCGATCGCGAGCTCACGCACCTCGAAGTGCGGCGGCGCCCACCACCGGCCGGCGATCTGCGGGTCGGTCCATGCGCGCCACACCTCGTCGACAGGCCCGGGGATCGCGGCGCGCAACGACACGCTCCGGTCCCGTCCGGGATCCGCCTGCGCGTGCACGATCGCCTGCTCATAGGTCTGCAGCGCGTCATCGTCGAGGCCGGTCTGCGCCCATCCCCCGAGATGTGCGGCGAGCATCGCGAACGAACTCCGGTTCAGGCTGGCCACACGTCGGCGACCGAGCCGGTGGATCGTGATCAGCCCGGCTGCCTCGAGCGCCTGGAGGTGCTTCGTGGTCTGCGGCTGCAGCGCGCCGATGGCCTCCGCCACGCCCCCCACCGTGGCGGGGCTCGCGGCGAGGACTTCCAGGATGCGGTACCGGGTCGGCTCCCCCATCGCTGCGAAGGCGCGCTGCGGATCGGGTGATCCCGCTCCAGGGCCGGCGTCCGCGGAGGCCTCCGGCTCAGCCGAGGATCCGGCCGCGCCGCCCGCACTCGGGGAGGTCATTCGGCGACGAGCGCGGCGAGGTTGTCCAGCTCGTTCGCGCGGCCGGCCAGCAGGCGCTGCGTCCACACCTCGTCGTGCAGCGGCTCCACGTGCATGACGACCCGGGTTCCGCCGTCTTCGGTCGGGTGCAGCTCGACCTCGGTGAGCTGCTCGTACTCGTCGTGGCCGGGCACGAAGTCGATGATCGACGCGTACGCGAGACGCGTCGGCGCCGCGATCTCGGTGAAGCGCTTGCGCGACGGCGTGGACAACGGCATCCCGTTCTGCTCCATGAAGGCCACCTGCTCCGGCGCGACGGCCGTCATCGTGTACTCGAGCGCGCCGCCGGGGCGCAGGTCGAGGGCGGTCACGTCGGTGCGGAAGCCGTCCGGCGCCCACCAGCGCGAGATCCCCTCGGGGGTGGTCCAGAGCTCCCAGACACGCTGCGGAGAGGCGGAGACGCTGCGTTCGATGATCTCGTTCATGGATCCATAATGCATTCGTCTAGACGAATATGTCAATCACTTTCTCAGGAGAATCCTCGGGCGATGCGAGACTGGATCCATGGCCCTTCACATCACCGGAGACACCGCCGCCGACGCTCTGCTGTCGGACAACCCTCTCGCGCTGCTCGTGGGCATGCTGCTTGATCAGCAGGTCGCCATGGAGACCGCGTTCGCCGGACCGCTCAAGATCGAGCAGCGCACCGGCGCGACCGACGCGGCGACGATCGCCGGCTACGACCCTGACGAGTTCCTCGCCGCGTTCAAGCAGACGCCGTCGGTGCACCGTTTCCCGGGGTCCATGGCCGCGCGCGTGCAGACGCTGTGCCAGGTGCTCGTCGATGACTGGGGCGGGGAAGCCGCGAACCTGTGGACCGCGCCCGACGCGGCAGGGAACGCTCCCGACGGGGCCGAGGTGCTGCGCCGTCTGAAGACGCTGCCGGGGTTCGGCGAGCAGAAGGCCAAGATCTTCCTCGCCCTGCTCGGCAAGCAGTACGGTTTCACCGGCGCCGGCTGGCGCGAGGCCTCCGCACCGTATGGTGAGGACGGATCCTTCCGCTCGGTCGCCGACATCGTCTCGCCCGAGTCGCTCACGAAGGTCCGCGAGCACAAGCGCGCGATGAAGGCCGCCGCCAAGGGCTGACCCGGATCCGACCCCTCCAGGTCGTTGAGCGAGGATGAGCGGAGCGAGGCCGAGACGAAACGCCGCCACCTCGCGAGATCACCACGTTTCGTCTCGCTTCGGCTGCGCCGATGCTCGCTCAACGACCGGGGGCTCGCCGATCGCGGCGTCGAGCGCTGCGAACTCTTCCAGCGACAGGGCGGATCCGGCATTCCACGCCCGCTCCGCCATCGCACGCAGCGGGCCGCGGATCCCTTCGGCGACCTCGGCAGGCGTCTGCGCGTCCGGCCGGTCCGACCACACGGCGAACAGGGTGCCGAGCAGCAGCGCGGGGTACGGACGCGTCAGCTCCTGCCGCACGGTGCTCTGCCCCTCGGGCCCCCACAGGGCCGGGAACAATCCGGGATGCCAGTCCGCCTGCCAGATCCGCGCCGCCGTCGGGTAGCGGTAGCCCGCGTTCTCGCCGAGCACGTAGTAGAGCAGCGCATCGTTGACATTGACCAGCCGATGCTCGGCGGCGACCGCATCGGCGACCGGGCGCATGTGCGCGTTCCAGTTCGTCCACCACGTCAGCACGACCTCGGCATCCAGCCATTCCGCGGTGCTGCGCAGCAGGCCGTCGTTCCACGCGCGCGCCACGAACCCGCACTCCCGCAGATGCGCGGCGACGCGGTTGACGAACGCCGTGAGCAGGTCGAATCCGGTGCCGTCCGCGCCGTAGCGTTCGACGGCCGCCGCGGCGAGCGCGGGGTACTCCGCGATGCGATCGAAGTCGACGAACTCGTCGCCGCCGAGGTTCCAGCGCGTGCTGTGCGGGAACACCGGGGCCATGTCGTCGATGAGGGCGAGTGCGAAGCGGACCGGATCCTCACGCGTGATGTCGAGGGCGTGATCGGTCGCGAGCCCCGGCGCATCCGGCAGCCGCAGCTCGGGGTGCGCGTAGAGCGCGTGCCGCAGGTGACCCGGCATGTCGAGCGACGGGACCATGTCGATGTGCAGGTCGCGGGCCGTCGCGACGATCTCCGCGGCCTCGGCGCGGGTGATCCGCTCGGCGGAGACGATCTCGGGGAAGGCCCTCGACTCCAGCCGGAATCCCTCATTCTCGGAGAAGTGCCACTGGAAGACGTTGACGCCGATGTCAGCCGCCGCGCGCAGCTGTTCGAGGATCCACGCGGCCGGATAGTGCTTGCGCCCTGCGTCCAGGTGCAGCCCGCGCTCGGCGACGGCCGGCGCGGAGCGCACCCGCCCCCGCGGCACAGCCCCCTGCGCACGCAGGTTGTGCAGCAGTTGCCGGGTGGCGCGGAAGGCCCCCGCTGCGGAGGCCGCTGTCACCACGACGTCGTCCTCCACGTCGACCGCGAACGACTCGTCCGGGAGGGTGCCGCGTTTCGTCTCGGTCGCGCTGCGCGCGTCCTCGCTCAACGACCCCAGGGGCTCGGCGGGGTCCCGATGCGCCAGCGCGCTCAGCCTCAGCCGGATCACCGGATCCGAGACGTCGACGGCCGTCGCGATCCCGAAGATCCGCAGCTCCGCCTCGAGCCGCTCCGCTTCCCGGCGCAGCCCCCGGCTCGCCGCGATCACCCGCACCTGGGCCGGCCTCCACATCCCGCCCGCCGCCTCGAAGGCCGTGGGCTGCGGGATCGCCATCCACCTCGCCTCGACGGTGGCAGGCGGCGAACCCGGCGAGCCGGTCGCGTCCTCGGCGAACGGACCCGGCGGGCCGGCCGGATCCGTCATCCCTTGACGCTCCCTTCCTCGACGCCCTTGAAGAACTGCTTCTGCAGGACGGCGAAGAGGATGATGATCGGAACGAGCGCGATCATCGTTCCCGCCGCGATCACGCGCGGGTTGGATCCGAAGTTCGAGTTCAGGTAGTTCATGCCGACGGTGAGCGTGTAGTTCGCCGGATCCGACAGCACCACGAGCGGCCAGAGGAACTCGTCCCAGGCGCCGATGAACGCGAACAGCGCGACCACCGAGACCATGCCGCGGATGTTCGGCCACACGATGTGGCGCAGCCGCTGCATCGTGTTTGCACCGTCGATCGTGGCGGCGTCGAGCGTGTCGGCCGGGATCATGCGGCACGCCGCGGCCATCAGCAGCACGTTGATCGCGGCGATCGCCCCGGGCAGGAACACGCCCCACAGGCTGTTGGCGAGTCCCAGCGACTTGACCGTGAGGTACTGGCTCGTCAGCGTGACCTCGCCGGGCAGCAGCAGCGTGGAGAAGAAGATCGCCATGACGATCCCCTTGCCGCGGAACTTCAGGCACCCCAGCGCGTAGCCGCCGAGAGTGGCGAAGACCACGTTCGTGATCACCGTGCCGACGCCGACCAGCAGGGAGTTGCGGGCGTAGTCGAGCACCGGGATCGTACGGAACACCTCGGCGTAGTGATCCAGGGTCGGCGCGCTCGGGATGAGGTTCGGCGGGAACCCGTAGATGTCCTCGCCGGACCCCTTGAACGAGGTGGACAGCTGCCACAGGAACGGGAACACCATGATCCCGAGCACGACGACGAGCAGTACGTACTTGCCGATCAGCCCGCCCAGGGAGGGCTTCATGATGTCGGCGGATCCGCGGGTGCGGTAGGCGCGCTCGCGCTGCCGCGGCGGGCGGGATCCGCGATCGCGCAGCGGTCCCTGACCCTGTCGAAGTGCGGTCGCCTGCTCCTCGATCACGCCGCTTCCGCCGGGGTTCTGGAAGGAGGTCATGCCGTCACCTCCGCCCGGCTCCGGGCATCGTGGCGCTCGGCGCGCTGCTGCGCGCGCAGGTCGCGGCGCGTGCGCCGGCTCGCCAGGGCGTCGCGGATCATCTCGCCGTTGTTGGCGATGCCCACGACGGTCAGCGGGATGAGGGTCAGCAGGAACAGCACGAGAGAGATCGCGGAGGCGTAGCCGATCTGCCCGTTCAGGCCCTTGCCCATGGATTGGATCAGCATCACCATGCTCATCGAACGTCCTCCGGGTCCGCCGGATCCCGAGGACAGGATGAAGAGCTCGGTGAACACGCGCATCGCGGCGACGCAGATCAGCACCGAGACGAGCATCATCGGACCGCGCACGCCCGGCACGGTCACCGACCAGAACCGACGCCAGGCTCCGGCGCCGTCCATGGCGGCCGCCTCGTGCAGTTCGCGCCCGACGTTCCCGAGGGCCGCGAGGTAGACGACCATGTAGTAGCCGAGGCCCTTCCACACCGTCAGGCCGATCGCGCAGAAGATCAGCAGCCAGCGGTCGGAGAGGAACTCGATCGGCCGGTCCGCGAGGCCGAAGAAGGTCAGCGCCGAGTTGATCGTCCCGGTGCTGGAGAACAGGAACTCCCACACGATCGCGACGACCACCGCCGAGGCGATCACCGGGAAGTAGAAGGTCGTGCGGAAGAACCCGATCGCGGGGATCTTCGCGCGCACCAGCAGTGCCAGCAGGAGCGGGAGGAAGGTGAGCAGCGGCACGCACACGACCACGTACACGAGCGAGGTGGTGAGTGCGTAGCCGAACCGCTCGTCGCTCCCGAGCCGCGCGAAGTTCTCCAGCCCGACGAACGTGACGGGGCGGAGGGGGCGGGCGTCCGTGAAGGCGAGCACCACCGTGTTCAGGAACGGCCACAGGGCGAAGACGAGCACCCAGACCACTCCTGGCAGCACCAGCAGGTACGGCGTGTACCAACGCTGTCTTCTCATCTGCTCACCCCCTCCTCTCACTCATCGGGTCACTTGGACACGTTCTGGTTGGCGTAGTCCTGCGCCTTGACCAGCGCGTCCTTCGCCGAGATGTCGCCCTTGACGGCGAGCGCGATCTGCTGCTTGGCGTAGTTCTCCATGGAGTCGACGTAGCCGCTGCCAGGAGCCCCCGGCACGCGCGCCTTGTCCATCTGCGCGGCCGCGAAGGTCGTCGCCTCGGCCTGAGCGGGGTTCTGCGCGGTGCCGGAGAACTTGGACGGGTCCTCGTTGGCCTTCTTCGTCCCGGGGAAGAATCCGGCGGCGAGTTTCATGAACTCGATCTGGTTGGCGTCGTTCGTGACGTACTCCGCGAACGCCATCGCCGCGGCAGGGCTCTTCGCGTTCTTCGAGACGCTGATGCCCTGCACGAACAGCGGCGGCTGTCCGAAGCCGGCCGTCGGGACCACGGAGGGAAGCAGCGTCGGCGCGTTGACCGCGATGTCCTTGTCGATGTAGTTCGGACCGGCGGTCGTCCAGGCGACGGTGCCCTTGTTGAAGTTGTTCACGTTCGCGTTCGCCGTGCCGGCGTTCTGCAGCGCCTCGGGGCTGACCGCGCCCTCCTTGTACAGCTCCGCGTAGCGCTCGATGATCTTCTCGGCCTCGGGGGTGTCGAAGACGAACTTCCCGTTCTTCACGAAGTCGTACGTGCCGCCTCCGTCGCTGATGTCGATCTGCAGCGACTTGGGGCTCGGCACGTCGGAGAGCGACTGCACGCCGACCTTGGCGAGCTTCGACGCGGCATCGAGCGTCTCGTCGAAGGTCTTCGGCGGTGCGCTGAGGCCCGCTTTGGCGAGCAGGTCCTTGTTCCAGTAGTTCAGCTCGGTGCCCAGGTACCACGGGAAGGCATAGGTGCCATCGAGTCCCTCATAGGTGTAGGCCGCGACGCCGCCGTCGACGTAGTCGCCGATGACCTTCGAGTCCTTCTTCAGGTCGGCGAGCTGGCCGGCCTTGGCGAGCTCCTGCGCGAACTCCGGCGGGAGGTTCACGACGTCGGGGAGCTCGTTCGACTCGGCCTGCTGCAGGATCTTGTCCTCGTAGCCGTCGGCGGGCTGGTCGATCCACTTGACCGTGACCCCGGGGTGCTCCTTCTCGAAGCTCTTCGCGATGTTCTGGAAGTACGGCGAGAACTTGTCGTTCTTCAGCGACCAGGTCTGGAACGTGACCGTGCCCTTGATCTCGCCGTCGGCGGATCCTCCGCCGGAGGCCGCCCCTCCCCCGGTGCACGAGGTGAGAGCGAGCACCGCGACCGCGGCGATGCCGACGGCGATAGTCGATCGGATCTTCATGGACGTGTTCTCCTTCGAAGTGTCCCGGATGCATCGCCGGCCGGCGCTGGCATCCCATCACTAAAACGATATAGTGTGCCTAGCATGCCACAAGGACGCGGCGCCGTCCAACAGCACCGCAGATCGCCGACCTGGTGAACCAAATCCCTTCAGCGCCACAAGGAGGAACGCGATGAGCAGCCCCCGTCGCCCGAACATCGTGTTCGTGCTGACCGACGACCACGCCTCGAATGCGATCGGCTGCTACGGCTCAGTGGTGAACACGACCCCCGGCATCGACGCGATCGCCGAGGCCGGAATGCGGTTCGACCGCGCCCTGGTGGAGAACGCGTTGTGCACGCCGAGCCGAGCCGCGTTCCTCACCGGCACCTACAGCCACACGAGCACGGTCACCACGCTCGCCACGCATCTCACGAACGACCACGAGACCTTCATCACCGCACTCCGGGCGGCCGGCTACCGCACCGCGATGTTCGGCAAATGGCACCTCGGCCACGGCCCCGACCACGACCCGGTGGGTTTCGACCACTGGGAGGTGCTGCCCGATCAGGGCGAGTACTTCGACCCGGAGTTCTACACCCCCGAAGGCCCGGTGCGCTATGAGGGCTACGTGACCGACATCATCACCGAGCACGCCCTCGCGTGGATGGACGCGCAGGGCGACGAGCCGTACTGCGTGCTGGTCTGGCACAAGGCGCCGCACCGCCCGTGGCTGCCGCACCCCCGGCACGCGGACCTGTTCACGGATCCGATCCCGCTGCCGCCCACCTTCGACGACGACTACGACGGCCGCGGCACGCCCGCCCACCACGCCACCATGCGGATCGCCGACTACCTCACGGACATCGACCTCAAGGAGGATCCGCCCGCCGAGCTCGGCTATTCGGAGCGAGCGGTGTGGAAGTACCAGCGCTACATGCAGGACTACCTGCGCTGCGTGGCGGCGGTCGACGAGGGCGTGCAGGCGCTCACCGGCTTCCTGCGGACGAAGGGTCAGTTCGACGACACCGTCACGATCTATGCCTCGGATCAGGGCTTCTACCTCGGCGAGCACGGTTGGTTCGACAAGCGGTTCATGTACGAGGAGTCGCTGCGGATGCCCCTCGTGCTCAGCTACCCCGCCCGGGTCGCCGCGGGCGGGGCAGCCTCGGCCCTCGTCTCGAACGTCGACATCGCACAGACCCTGCTCGACTTCGCGGGAGTCGCCGCCCCCGAGGGCATGCAGGGGCGCAGTCTGGTCGACCTGGTGACCGCGGAGGACCCGGCTCCGGTGCGCGACGCGCACTACTACCGGTTCTACGAGCACGACGATCACATGCATCACGTGTGGGCGCACTACGGCGTGCGCACCGACCGCTACAAGCTCATCTACTTCTACGCCGACGGAATGGGCCTGCCCAACGCGGGCGACACGTCCTATCCTCCGGAGTGGGAGCTCTTCGATCTGGAGAAGGATCCGTATGAGCTCACCAGCGTGCACCTCGATCCCGCGTACGCCGACATCCGGCGCGAACTGACCCTGAAGCTGTGGGATCTCCAGCAGGACCTCGGCGACTCGCCCCACCCGCGCCAGCCCGTCCCGGAAGGACGTACTCGATGACCCTCGGCACCGACGCCGCACTCTCCCCGGCCCAGCACGGGACCGCCCCGCTGCGGTTCGGCGCGAACTACACCCCGTCGAAGGAGTGGATGCACGCCTGGCTCGATCTCGACCTCGACGCCGTGCGCCGCGACTTCGCCGGACTCGCCGCACTCGGCCTCGACCACGTGCGGATCTTCCCGCTCTGGACGGTGCTGCAGCCCAACCGCACCCTGATCCGGGAGAAGGCGATCGCCGATGTGCGGGCCGTGGTCGACGTCGCCGCCGAGTTCGGGATGGACGCGAGCGTCGACGTGATCCAGGGACACCTGTCGAGCTTCGACTTCATCCCCTCGTGGCTGTTCACCTGGCACGACAAGAACATGTTCACCCACCCGCAGGCTCTGAGCGGTCAGGTCGCACTCGTGGAGCGCCTCGGTGCCGCACTGCGCGACGCCCCGAACTTCCTCGGCTTCACGCTCGGCAATGAGGTGAACCAGTTCTCCGCGACCGTGCACCCGCACCCCTGGCCGGTCTCGCCCGACGAGGCCGCGGGGTGGCTGCGCACGCTGCTGGAGGCGGCGGAGCGCTCCGCCCCGGGGCTGCCGCACGTGCACAGCGAGTACGACGCGGCCTGGTACATGGACGGGCACGGCTTCGTACCGACGCACGCCAGCAGGATCGGCGCGATGACCACCGTGCATTCCTGGATCTTCAACGGCACCGCCCAGCGCTACGGCGGACGCAGCGCTGCGAGCGACCGGCACGCCGAGTACATGATCGAGCTGTCCCGTGCGTTCGCGACGGATCCGCAGCGTCCGATCTGGCTGCAGGAGGTCGGCGCCCCGTCGAACTGCCTGACCCCCGAGCAGACCCCTGACTTCCTCGAGGCGACGGTGCGCGCCGCGGTGCGCACCGAGAACCTCTGGGGCGTCACTTGGTGGTGCTCCCACGACGTGGGGCGCGAGCTCGCCGACTACCCCGAGCTGGAGTACTCCCTGGGCTTGATCGACCAGACGGGTGAGGCGAAGCCCATCGGGCGCCGGTTCGCCGAGATCATCCCCGAACTGCGTGAACGGCGGCCGGCACCCGCCCGCACGACGGCGATCGTGATCGAGGTCGACGACCACGAGATCCCGGTCAGCCGCGCGGCGATGAGCCCGGGGGGCGCCATCTTCCAGGCCTGGGTCGACGCGTGCGTGGCCGGCCTCGACGTGACGTTCGTCACCTCGCTCACCGCGGCGGATCCGGCCGCCCTCGCTGCCCGCGGCATCACCGATCTGATCCACCCCGACCTCAGCACCGGATCCGGGATCTACTCCTCGAACAACACCGTCGTCGACGGCGCCGAAGACGCCACGGGGGTGCCCGTATGACCCGCCTCAACGTCGTCGTGATCTATGCCGACGACCTCGGCTACGGCGATGTCGGCTGCTTCGGCGGTGACGACGTGCGCACCCCGCATCTGGACCGGCTGGCGGCGCGCGGCGTTCGGCTGACGAACTGGTACTCGAACTCGCTCGTGTGCTCGCCGTCACGCGCGGCGCTGCTGACGGGGCGCCACCCGGTGCACGCCGGGGTTCAGGAGATCCTCGGCGGCAAGCGCGGCACTGCGGGCCTGCCGGCACAACCGACGCTCGCCTCCCGTCTGCAGGATGAGGGCTACCGCACCGGGATCTTCGGCAAGTGGCACCTCGGGACCGGATCCGGATATCGCCCGCTTGACCGCGGCTTCGCGCAGCATTTCGGGTTCCTCGCCGGCTGCGTGGACTATTACTCGCACATCTTCTACTGGGGCCAGAACCAGAACCCCGTGCACGATCTGTGGGACGACGAGCGCGAGGTCTACGACAACGGCCGCTACCTCACGGAGGTGATCGCCGAGAAGGCCGTCTCGTTCATCGCGGACAGCGCTGCGGAGCCGTTCCTCTGCTACGTGCCGTTCAACGCTCCGCACTACCCGATGCACGCGCCGAAGGAGTACGTCGACCGCTTCCCCGATCTTCCCGACGATCGCCGCATCATGGCGGCCATGATCGCCGCCATGGATGACGGCGTGGGCCGGATCCTGGATGCGCTGGACGAGGCCGGGATCGCGGACCACACGATCGTGTTCTTCTCCTCCGACAACGGCCCCTCGACCGAGAGCCGCAACTGGCTGAACGGCGAGGAGATCGACTACCAGGGCGGATCCACGGGCGGCCTGCGCGGCAACAAGGGCTCGCTGTTCGACGGCGGGATCCGTGTGCCGGCGATCATCTCCTGGCCCGGCAACCTGCCGCAGGGGGCGGAGTGGGCAGAGCCCGGCGCGATGATGGACATCCTGCCGACCGTGCTCGAGGCGGTCGGCGCTCCGGCCGCGCACGAGGCGGACGGCACCAGCGTACTCGCGGCACTGCGCGGGCTTGAGCCGCTGCCGGTCGAGCGCACCCTGTTCTGGGAGTACGGGCCGCAGCTCGCCGCGCGCCGCGGCCCGTGGAAGCTCACGACGTCGCCGCGGGAGCACCTGGGCGGACCGTTCATCCTCAGCACCAGTGTGCTGGCGAACCTGGACGAGGATCCGGCCGAGGCCGTCGACCTGTCCGCGCAGCACCCCGAGATCGCGGCCGCGCTGCGCGCAGAGCTGGAGGCGTGGGCGCGGACGTTCGACTGGGATCCGTCCCCCTGGCTCTAGCCCCGCGGTCACGCACGCGACCGGGTCGGGTCACGCTCGCGACCGGGTCACGTCAGGCGCGCGCCTCGCGCTCGGCTTCCTTGGCCGCCACGATCTTGCGCAGGCCGGAGCTCGAGAAGCGGTGGTCGCGGCTGTTGAAGTACAGCTCGATCCCGGCCTCTTCGCAGTAGGCGCGGCCGGTGAAGTCGCGGTTCTCGTACTCGTCGCCGACGATGCGCACGTCGAGCTTGAACGAGCGGAGGATGTCCTCGAGGTCCTGCTCGGTCGAGTACGGCACGATCTCGTCGACGTACTCGCACCCGCGCAGCTGGATGTAGCGCTCGACCACGGTCTGGGTGGGAGCGTTCTTCTCCGGGCGGTCCAGGGTGGGATCCATCTGCAGGCCGCAGATGAGGTAGTCGCACTGCCGCTTGGCCTCGGCGAGCATCATGATGTGCCCCGCGTGCAGCAGGTCGAAGGTGGAGAAGGTGATCCCCACGCGAGGCCCCGGGTTGTAGTCTTGGTGCTTCTTCACGGTCTCCGGCGTCATCTGCGAATCCTCTCGTCGGCCCAGAGCACTCTATCGAACGCACCCGGACACGGCCTCTGCGACCGCATTCAGCGCGACGGCGCGGCCGTGCTCTCCCGGATCGTGAGCGCCGGGGGCGTTCCGCGGCGGGACGGCAGCGGCTCCGCGGATCCGATCCGCTCCAGCAGGAAGGCCGCGGCCTGCTCGCCGAGAGCGAAGGTGTCGCGGGTGAGGCAGGTGATCGAGGGATGTACGAGCCCGGTCACCACGGAGTCGTCGAACGACGCCACCGACAGCGCTTGCGGGACGGCCACGCCCATCTCCTGCGCGACGCGGAGCCCTGCGATCGCCATCACGTCGTTGTCATAGACGATCGCCGTAGGCCGGGCCGCGCGGCTGAGCAGCGTGCGCGTGGCCGCGGTCGCGGCCGCCGGGGAGAAGTCGGTCACGAGCGTCTCGCCCGCCGCGCCCCGGGCAGCGAGCGCCGAGAGCACGTCGGCGCGAATACGCGTGTGCTGGAACTCGGCCGGTCCCGACACGTAGGCGATCTCGCGGTGGCCGAGTGCCGCGAGGTAGTCGAACAGCGCGTGCGCCGCGGCCTCGTCGTCCAGCCAGATGGCGGGCGGATCCCCGGCGCTGTCACTGCTGCCGATCACCACGGCCGGCAGCGGCAGGGTGGGCAGCAGCGTGAGACGCGGGTCGTCGTCGCGGGGATCGATCACGATCACGCCGTCGACCTGGTTGGCGCTGCGCCAGCGCCGATAGGTTGCCATCTCCTCCTCGATCGAGGAGACCACGACCAGCTGCAGCGCGACGCCGTGCTGCGCCAGTGCCGACTGCACCCCGGCGATGAGGTCGGTGAAGAACGCCTCCGTGCCCAGGGTGCGCGCCGGACGGTTCACGGCGAAGCCGACCACCCCCGCCCGGGATCCGACCAGGGCTCGGGCGGCCGAACTCGGCTGCCACTGGTGCTCCTCGGCGACGGCGAGGATGCGCTGGCGGGTCTGCTCGCTGACGCCCGGGCGCCCGTTCAGCGCAAAGGAGACCGCGCCGGGGGACACTCCCGCGAGCCGGGCGATATCGGCGATGGTGATGCGCTTCGCCTGTGACATAGACTCACCGTACTAGATCGTTTTAGTAGACCCTGCGGAACGGGATTCCCCAGGCGTCCTCACATTCTCGCACCGCGAAGGAGCACCCCGTGCACGAAGAGACCTCGCTCACCGTCGGCCGCGTCACCCGCGTGCTCGGCGAGCGTGTGCGCCCTGCCGTCCACTCCGCCCGCATCCCGCTGGAGATCGCCGCGCACGCGCTGCCCGGCGAGCCGATCCCCGCCGCCGACGGTCTGGCGCTCGAGTACGCGCCGTTCGCCGCCGGCCAGCAGTGGGGTCCCGCGTGGGGAACCACGTGGTTCCGCGTGCGCGGCACCGTGCCCGCCGAGTGGGCCGGCAAGCGCGTCGAGGCGCTCGTCGACCTCGGCTTCGACATCAACATGACCGGCTTCCAGTGCGAGGCGCTCGCCTACCGCGTCGGCGCCGACGGCGAACCGGTCCCGGTGAAGAGCCTGAACCCCCGCAATCAGTGGCTGCCCATCATGGAGCGGGCCGAGGGCGAGGAGGCGATCGAGCTGTTCCTCGAGGGCGCCTCCAACCCCGTGCTGCTGGACTACCACCCCTTCCTGCCGACGCAGGAGGGCGACATCCTCACCTCGTCCCCGGATCCGCTCTACCGCGTCCGCCACATGGATCTCGCCGTGTTCGAGCCCGAGGTGTTCGAGCTGTCCCTCGACCTCGAAGTGCTGCTCGAACTGCAGGCCGAGCTGCCCGAGACCAGCCCGCGCCGGATGCGGATCCTCCAGGCGCTCGACGACGCGCTCGACGTGCTCGACCTGCAGCGCATCGTAGAGACCGCGGGCGCCGCCAGGGCGCAGCTGGCTGACGTGCTGGCCGCCCCCGCCGACGCGAGCGCGCATCGCATCGCCGCGATCGGGCACGCGCACATCGACTCCGCCTGGCTGTGGCCGCTGCGCGAGACCGTGCGCAAGGTCGCGCGCACCACCTCGTCGATGACGACGCTGCTCGAGGAGCAGCCGCAGTTCCGCTACGGCATGTCCAGCGCGCAGCAGTACGCCTGGATGAAAGAGCACCGCCCCGAGGTCTACGCCCGTATCAAGGCCGCCGTCGCCGAGGGCCGCTTCCTGCCGCTCGGCGGCATGTGGGTCGAGTCCGACACGGTGATGCCGACGGGCGAGTCGCTCGTGCGGCAGTTCTCGCACGGGCAGCGCTTCTTCGAGCGCGAGTTCGGGATCCGCTCGAAGGGCGTGTGGCTGCCGGACAGCTTCGGCTACTCCCCCGCCCTGCCGCAGCTCATGCGCCGCGCCGGTTTCGAATGGTTCTTCACGCAGAAGATCTCGTGGAACCAGCGCAACGTGTTCCCGCACCACAGCTTCGACTGGGAGGGCATCGACGGGTCGCGGATCTTCACGCATTTCCCGCCGATGGACACCTACAACTCGCAGCTCTCGGGCATGGAGGTCGCCAAGGCCTCGCGCCAGTTCAAGGAGAACCGCGTCGCGACGCGCTCGATCGCCCCGGTGGGCTGGGGCGACGGCGGCGGCGGCACCACCCGCGAGATGACCGGCAAGGCGTCCCGCCTGGCCGACCTCGAGGGCAGCGCGCGAGTGGAGTGGATCCACCCCGACGAGTTCTTCGACGCCGCCAAGGCCGAGCTGCCGGATCCGGCCGTGTGGGTCGGCGAGCTGTACCTCGAGCTGCACCGCGGCACGCTCACCAGCCAGCACGCCACCAAGGCGCTGCACCGCTGGGCGGAGCAGGCACTGATCGAGGCTGAGCTGTGGGCATCGACCGCCGCCGTCCGCCTCGGTGCGGCCTACCCGCACGACGTGCTGGACCGACTGTGGGAGACGGTGCTGCTGCACGAGTTCCACGACATCCTGCCGGGCACCTCGATCGCATGGGTGCACCGCGAGGCGGTGTCCGTGCTCTCCGGCGTGCTCGACGAGGCTCGCGCGCTGTCCGAGGCTGCCCGCGCGGCGCTCGCGGGTGCCGGCGACGTGGAGCTCGTCTTCACGCCGACGTCGGTCGGCGTCGGGTCCGACGGGCGCCCGCTCGGCGCAACGGCGCTGCACCCGGTCCCTGAGCCCGTCGAAGGGACCCGTACGGATCCGGGCGCTTCGACAAGCTCAGCGACCGGATCCGTCTCCCTCACCGAGACCGTCGAGGGCTTCCGCCTCGAGAACGACCTCGTCACTGTCGTGATCTCGGCCGATGGCCTCATCGTCTCCGCGCTGGACAAGGCGTCCGGCCGCGAGACCATCCCGGCCGGCAAGCCCGCGAACCTGTTCCAGCTGCACCAGGACTTCCCGAACATGTGGGACGCGTGGGACATCGACAAGTACTACCGCAACCGCGTGGAGGACCTCACCGCGGTGTCGTCCATCTCCGCGTCCGTCGAGGACGGCGCGGCGACGATCGTGGTGGAGCGGCCGTTCTCGGAGTCCTCCCTGCGGCAGACGATCACGCTGCGTCCCGGATCCCGCACGGTGCTGCTGCGCAACGAGATCGACTGGCATGAGACCGAGAAGCTGCTCAAGCTGGCCTTCCCGCTCGATGTCTTCGCCCGCGAGACGGCGGCCGAGACGCAGTTCGGATTCCAGCGCCGGGTCACGCACGTGAACACGAGCTGGGAGGCGGCGAAGTTCGAGACCTCGATGCACCGCTTCGTGCTCGTGCAGGAGGACGGCGGCTTCGGCGCCGCGCTCGTGAACGACTCGATCTACGGTTTCGACACCGCACGCGACGTGGACGGCGACGACGTCACCACGACCGTGCGCCTGTCGCTGCTGCGCGCCCCGCGCTTCCCCGACCCCGACACCGACCACGGCCGGCACGAGATCCAGGTGGGCCTGGTGATCGGCGCCGACGCCGCGATCGCGACGGCCGAGGGCATCGCGCTGAACGCCCCGTCGACGATCGTTCGCGGCGCGAACGAGGTCCAGCCGCTGGTCGCCGTGACCGGCGAGGGCATCGTCGTCTCGAGCGTGAAGCTTGCCGACGACCGCTCGGGTGATGTGATCGTGCGCGTCTACGAGTCGCTCGGCCGGCGCACGACCGGCACGCTGTCCGTCGGCTTCGACCACGGCGGGATCCGCGAGGTGTCGCTCATCGAGGACGAGCTGGATGCGCCGCGCACCGGGGAGGCGCTGTCACTGCGTCCCTTCGAGGTGCGCACGCTCCGCATCGCCCGGGCCTGACGCGCCATCGCCCTTCTTCTCGTCGCTGCGCTCGCTCAGCGACCGGCAACCCCGGTTCCTGAGCGAGCGCAGCCCGCGCGGGGTCGTTGAGCGAGCACCGAGCGCAGCGAGGAGCGAGACGAAACGCGGCACCTGGAAGAGCCGCGTTTCGTCTCGGTCGCCTTCGGCGTCCTCGCTCAACGACCCCGAAGGGGCCCCTGTCAGGCCAGGATGCGGGTGAACGCGTCGCGGCTGATCCCCTGCTCCAGGATCCGGGCCGACCATTCGCGCGCGCCGTGCAGGCTGTGGTCGCGGTAGTTGCCGCACTCGATCGCGCTGACGCCGGGGACGTCGCTCCACTCGGCCTTCTCCGCGATGAAGCGCAGGCTGTCGGTGATGGCCTCGACGAGCGCCGGAACCTCGGGGCGACCCCAGGTGATCAGGTGGAAGCCGGTGCGGCAGCCGAACGGCGAGATGTCGATGACCCCGTCCACGCGGTCGCGCAGCAGCGAGGCGAGGGTGTGCTCGATCGTGTGCAGCGCCGCGGTCGGGATCTCGCCCTCGTTCGGCTGCACGAAGCGCACGTCGAAGTTGGAGATCTCGTCGCCGCGCGGGCCTTGCTCGACCCCGATCAGGCGGATGTAGGGCGCCTTGACGGCGGTGTGGTCCAGGGTGAAGCTCTCGACCTCGGCCATGGCGGATCTCCTTCGCAGTGCGGGTGGAATGAGGGACGGATACCGATGTCGGAGCCGGCCCGGGTCCGAGGCTACTCCGCTCACCTCGGACGAGGGGCAGCCGCCCGCAACACGATGACGGGCAGGGTGGCGCCGCTCTGCGCCGTCCCCCAAAGAAGGAAAACGCCGCCGCCCGGACGCGACGAGCGGCGTCTTCCTTCTCCGACCCGGACCGCAGCGGAGCCCGCCGCCCGGCATTCCGGACCGCGGACTCCGCACTCAGCCAGCCGCTCAGGCCTCGCGGATCCCCGCGAAGAAGGCGCGGACGTCGCCGGCGAGCAGGTCGGGGCGCTCCAGAGCGGCGAAGTGGCCGCCCTCGTCGAAGCGGCTCCAGTGCACGATGTTGTCGTTGTCGCGCTCGGCGAAGACGCGGATCGTCTGGAAGTCGTCCTTGAAGACGGCGACGCCGGTGCGCGCGTGGTTGACCTGCGGCTCGGCCTGGGCCTGCGCGTTCTCGAAGTAGCTGCGGCTCATGCCCGCCGCGGCGTTCGCGAACCAGTTCACGCTGACCTCGAGCAGGATCTTCTCCAGCGGTACGAGCGAGGTGCCGTTGCCGAAGCTGTTGAACAGCTCGCTGTACGCCAGCAGTCCGATCGGGGAGTCGCTGAGGCCGACCGCGACCGTCTGCGGGCGTGAGGCGTTCATCGTGTTGTAGCCGCCGACCGACTGGAACCACTGCATGTGCTCGAGCCCGGCGTAGTCGGCCGGCTCGAGGCGCTCGAACTCGCTCGGGTCGCCGGAGGGGAACGAGAACAGCTGCAGCACGTGCAGACCGAGGAAGCCTTCCGGGTTCAGCAGTCCGAGCTCGCGTGCGACCATCGCGCCGTTGTCGGATCCGTGCACGCCGTAGTTCTCGTAGCCGAGTCCCCGCATGAGCTGGTCGTAGGCCCTGGCGACGCGGGCCATCGTCCATCCGGCGTCGGTCACGGGCTGGGAGAAGCCGTATCCCGGCGCATCGGGGACGACGACGTCGAAGGCGTCCTCCGCGCGGCCGCCGTATGCCACGGGGTCGACGAGGCGGTCGATCACGTCGAGGTAATCGACGGAGGATCCGGGATAGGTGTGCGCCAGCAGCAGCGGCGTCGCACCTTCGTGGGACGAGCGGACGTGGATGAAGTGGATGTCCTGGCCGTCGATCTCGGCGACGAAGTGCGGAAAGGCGTTGATGCGGGCCTCGGCGGCGCGCCAGTCGAAGGCGCGCCAGGCGGCGAGCGCCTCGCGCAGGTAGCCGTTGGGGGTGCCGGTGGTCCAGTCGTCGGAGGGTGCCGGCTGCGGCAGGCGGGTGCGGGCCAGCCGGTCCTGCAGATCGGCGACCTCGGCGTCGGTGACGGAGACGGTGAAGGGGCGGAGGGCGAGGGATGCGGTGGTGTTCATGTGTTCCACGGTAGAAGCCCATTAGGCTGTATTCGTTCCTAATGAAAGAACTTCTTCGAGGATCCGATGACAAGCCCGTCTGCCCGCCTGCTCGCCCTGCTCTCGCTGCTGCAGACGGGCTCCGGCCGCACCGGGGCCGAGCTCGCCGCCCGGCTCGACGTGAGTCCGCGGACCGTGCGCGCCGACATCGAGCGCCTCCGAGACCTCGGCTACCCTGTGGACGCCGTGCGCGGATCCGTAGGCGGATACCGTCTCGGATCCGGCGGGCAACTGCCGCCGCTGCTGCTGGACGACGAGGAGGCGGTCGCAGTGACCGTGGGCCTGCAGATGGCTGCGGGCGTGACCGGCGTCGAGGAGTCCGGCGCCAGGGCCCTCGCCAAGATCGAGCAGGTGCTGCCGTCCCGCCTGCGGCCGCTCGTCGACGCCCTCGGCTCGACGATCGACCGCGGCCAGGAGAACGTCGGCACCGACGCCCCCGATCCGGAAGTGGATCCCTCCGTGCTGGCCGCCGCCGCGGCCGCGATCCGCGACGTCGAGTGGCTGCGCTTCGATTACCAGGACTCTCCCGTGCTCGTCGAGCCGTACCGCCTGCTCAGCTGGCAGCGGCGATGGCACCTGGTCGCGCGTGATCCCGTCACCGATGAGTGGCACACCTACCGGGTGGACTGGATGTCGCTCCGCATGCCGACCCGCCGCAGGTTCGACCCGCAGCCGTTGCCGGGCGGCGACTACACGGCGTTCGCGATGCGCACGATCGCCGCGAGCGGATGGGCGGTGCACGCCCGGCTGCGGATCGATGCGCCGGCGCAGGCCGTGCTCGACCGGATCAATCCGACGGTCGGCGTCGTCGAGCCGATCGACGCCGACCACTGCGTGCTGGTCACCGGCGCCGACAGTCTCGACACCGTGGCGGCGTACATCGGGATGCTGATGATGGACTTCACCGTCGAGTCCCCGCCGGAGCTGATCCCGCGACTCCAGGTGCTGTCGGAGAGGTATGCGCGCGCCGTCGCGGGTTCCTGAGGACTCGACCTCGAGCTCGGATCAGCGTCCGTAGCGCGTGACGATCTCCTCGGTCAGTGCGGGCCAGATCCGCTTGTGCTCCTCGCCGAACGGGACGCCGGAGAGGAACGCGGCAGCGAGGTCCCGCGAGCGGTCGATGAACAGGAAGCTGCCGAGCGCGCCGAAGTGGCCGGCCGTCTCGGGCGGCAGGGTGTCGCTCATCCAATGCGGCGACTTGGAGTCCTTGAGCTCGAAGCCGAGTCCCCACTGGTTGTCGGGATACGCCCCGTAGCCGGGCACGATCCCGCGCAGGCCGGGGTGCGAGACGGTGAGGGCGAGGTCGCGCAGCGCCGCCGGGATGAGCGTCGGGCGGAGCACCTCGCGTCCGAAGATGAGCAGATCCTCGATCGAGGCCGACGCCCCCGCCGACGGCCGTCCGGTGACATCCGTGCGCCCCATGCCGAGCGGCAGCGTGACCTCCCGCAGCATCCAGTCCGCGAAGTCCATGCCGACGGCGTCGGCGACGTGCGCGGCGAGCGCGTCGAAGCCGGCATTCGAGTAGATGCGCCGCTCACCGGGGGCCTTCAACGGCGCCTCCCCCTCCATGGGCAGTCCGCTGGTGTGGTCGAGCAGGTTCAGCACCGTCGCTCCTGCGGGCCCCGCCGGCTCGTCCAGATCGACCAGCCCGCGCTCGATCGCGACGAACACGCCCCAAGCGGTCAGCGGCTTGGTCACCGAGGCGAGCGGCAGGACGGCCTGCGGATCCCCCTGAACGGCGAGCGTCCGCTCGGGGCCTGTGACGCCGACCAGCGCGGTATGCGAGAAGCCGTCGGTCGCTGCGAAGGTCGTCGTGTCCACGGATCCATCGTCCCATGGGACCAATTCGGATCCGGATGTCACACATCCGCCCCGGGCGGTGTCTCCATGTCGAAGGCGCGAGAAGCGCGCCGCAGAAGGAGCAGATCATGACGACCCAGACCCGCGTCCCCGCGACCGAGGTGACCGGACTGTACGGCGCCGTGGTGAAGTTCGCCACGAAGAGGATGTTCGGCCGGGTGCCCGACTCGATCGGGGTGCTCTGGCATCACCGCCCGGTGTTCACCGACATGATGAACTTCGGACGCAAGACCGAGAAGTGGCACGAGCTCGACAAGAGCCTGTCGACACTGGCCACCATGACGGCGGCCGCGACCGTCGGCTGCAGCTTCTGCCTCGACCTGCACTACTTCATGGCGCACGACCACGGGCTCGACGAGGACAAGGCCCGCGAGGTGCCGATCTGGCGCGAGTCCACCCGGTTCACGCACAGGGAGCGGCTCGTGATGGAGTACGCCGAGGCGATGAGCTTGACGCCACCCGCCGTCACCGACGAGCTCTCCGACGAGCTGCTCGCGGAGCTGGGCGCCCCGGCGCTGCTCGAGCTCGCCGCGAAGGTCGGCTACCTCAACGCGACCGCTCGCGCGAACATCGCGCTCGGGATCCACTCGGACGGCTTCGCGGACGCCTGCGGGCTCGCGCCGCTGGCGACGCAGGCCGAGACCCGCGTAACGTCGCCCGCATGAGCGACGTGAGCCGGCCGGCGCCCGAGGATCCGTTCGTCACGCACCGCGGCCTGCTGTTCACGGTCGCGTACGAGATCCTCGGATCCGCCGCTGACGCCGAGGACGTCCTGCAGGAGTCGTGGCTGCGCTGGGCGTCGGCCGATCGCGACGACGTGCGCGATCCCCGCGCCTATCTGGTGCGCACCGTGACCCGGCAGTCCCTGAACCTGCTGCGGACGGCGTCCCGCCGGCGCGAGGAGTACGTGGGCCCGTGGCTGCCGGAGCCGTTGCTGACGACCGCCGACGTGGCCGAGGACGTGGTGCTCGCCGAGAGCGTGTCGGTCGCGATGCTCACGGTGCTCGAGACGCTGGGCCCGACCGAGCGCGCGGTGTTCGTGCTGCGCGAGGTGTTCGACGTGCCGTTCGACGAGATCGCCGACGCAGTGGGCAAGACCCCGGCAGCGGTGCGGCAGATCGCGCACCGCGCCCGCGACCACGTGGCCGCCCGGCGCCCGCGCGTCGCGGTCGACGCCTCCGAGCACGATCTCGCGGTGCAGCGCTTCATCGCGGTGATGAACTCCGGCGACGTGCAGGGGCTCATGGATGTGCTCGCGCCCGACGTGGTGTCGGTCACGGACAGCGGCGGGCTCGTGCGGCACGCGGCACGGCGACCGCTGCACGGCGCCGACCGCGTCGTGGCGTTCCTGCAGGGCAGCATCGCCAAGCTCGACACGGCCTTCACGGTGATCCCGCTGCGGGTGAACGGCATGCTCGCCGCGGGGATCCAGGTCGGCGGCGAGCTACTCGCGGCGGTGAGCTTCACGGTCGAGGAGGGCCGCATCACGCAGGTCTTCTCGGTCGCCAACCCGGGCAAGCTCTCCGGGCTGGACGCCGAGGCGCCGCTCGCCCGCTGATCCCGGTGCAGCCCCCTGACCTGCCACAGCGCGAGGCCGGAGCCCTGCGGCCATCCGCCACGCCTCGTTCCTTGCACATTGCGAAGGATCCGTGGTTCTTTCACGGCAGATCGCCCAGAAGGGCGGCCGAATGCACCGGAAACTGGATCCAAGCCACCCCTGTCCACAAGGAGCACCTCCATGGAACGCGACCCCGAACTGTTCGACTCCGACGCGCTGCTGCACATCGGCCGCCCCGTCTGGTTCGAGAAGCACCCCTCACAGGCCGAGGGCGAAGACTTCTGAGCGCCCGACGCTGAGACGGCGAAAGGGCCGCGATTCACCCGGTGAATCGCGGCCCTTCGTCATGCCCGGTCAGGCGCCCTTGAGGCGCTCCGACAGATAAGTGTCGAGCTCGGCGAGCGGCACGCGCTCCTGCGCCATCGTGTCGCGGTCGCGGACGGTCACCGCGTCGTCCTCGAGGGAGTCGAAGTCGATCGTGACGCAGAACGGGGTGCCGATCTCGTCCTGACGGCGGTAGCGGCGGCCGATCGCACCGGCGTCGTCGAAGTCGATCGCCCAGTGCCCGCGGAGCTTGTCGGCGACCTCACGGGCCAGCGGCGAGAGGCGCTCGTTGCGGCTGAGCGGCAGCACCGCGACCTTGACCGGCGCGAGGCGCGGGTCGAGCTTCAGCACGGTGCGCACGTCGGTTCCGCCCTTGGCGTTCGGCACCTCTTCCTCGACATAGGCGTCCACGAGGAACGCCATCATCGAGCGGGTCAGGCCGAACGAGGGCTCGATCACGTAGGGGGTGTACTTCTCGCCCGAGGCCTGGTCGAAGTAGGTGAGCGAGGATCCGGAGGTCTCGCTGTGGTTGGTCAGGTCGAAGTCGGTGCGGTTGGCGACGCCCATGAGCTCGCCCCACTCCTTGCCCGCGAAGCCGAAGCGGTACTCGACGTCGATGGTGCCGGCGGAGTAGTGCGCGCGGTCGTCCTCCGGCACGTCGAACTGGCGCATGTTCTCGGGGTTGATCCCGAGGTCGATGAACCAGTCCCAGCACTCCTTCACCCAGTGCTCGAACCACTCCTGCGCCTCGGCCGGCGGAACGAAGTACTCGATCTCCATCTGCTCGAACTCGCGCGTGCGGAAGATGAAGTTGCCGGGCGTGATCTCGTTGCGGAACGCCTTGCCCACCTGGCCGATGCCGAACGGCGGCTTCTTGCGCGAGGCGGTGAGCACGTTCGAGAAGTTCACGAAGATGCCCTGCGCGGTCTCCGGGCGCAGGAAGTACACGCCGGACTCGTCGTCGACCACGCCGAGGTAGGTCTTCACGAGACCCGAGAACGCCTTGGGCTCGGTGTACTGGCCCTTGGTACCGCAGTTGGGGCAGGGCACGTCGGCCAGGCCGTTCTCGGCGGTGCGCCCCTTGCGGGCCTCGAAGTCCTCGATGAGGGTGTCGGCGCGGAAGCGCTTGTGGCACTGGAGGCACTCGACGAGCGGATCCGTGAACGTCGCGACGTGGCCCGAGGCCTCCCACACCCGCTTGGGCAGGATGATCGAGGAGTCCAGGCCCACCATGTCGCCGCGGCCGCGCACGAACGTCTGCCACCACTGCCGGCGGATGTTCTCCTTGAGCTCGGTGCCGAGGGGGCCGTAGTCCCAGGCCGAGCGCGAGCCCCCGTAGATCTCACCCGCCTGGAACACGAACCCGCGGTGGCGGGCGAGGGCGATGACCTTGTCAAGACGGGACTGTTCGGCCACGGTGGCTCCAATGGTCGCGATGATGCGGGGAATGCGCACGAAGAGGCGCGACTCAATCCTATCCGGGACCTCTTCTCCTCGACGCGGGGTTCATGCTCGGGGCGGTGCGCTGACCCTGGTCTTTCGAGGCCCCCGGTCGTCGCGGCTTACCCTGGAATGATGAGCACCGCACAGGAGACCGAGAAGCACGGCGACCACGACACCCGGTTCTTCGGGCAGCCGTGGGCCCTCGCCCACCTGTTCGGGGTGGAGATGTGGGAGCGGTTCAGCTTCTACGGCATGCAGGGGATCCTGCTCATCTACCTGTACTACTCCGTCACCGACGGAGGGCTCGGCCTCGACAAGGGCATCGCCGGCGGCATCGTCGGCGCCTACGGTGGATCCGTCTATCTGGCCACGATCCTCGGCGCCTGGGTCGCCGATCGCATCCTCGGATCCGAGCGCACGCTGTTCTTCAGCGCGATCGTGATCATGGCAGGCCACATCGCCCTGGCACTGCTGCCGGGCGTCGTGGGCGTGGGCATGGGTCTGGTGCTCGTGGCGATCGGATCCGGAGGCCTCAAGGCCAACGCCACCTCCGTGGTCGGCACCCTCTACGCGGCCGACGACCCGCGGCGCGACGCCGGCTTCTCGCTCTTCTACCTGGGCATCAACCTCGGCGGATTCTTCGGACCGATCCTCACCGGTCTGCTGCAGTCGACGCTGGGCTTCCACTTCGGCTTCGGCCTCGCCGCTATCGGCATGGCCGCCGGCCTGGTGCAGTACTCGTTCGGACGCCGCGGGCTGCATGCCGAGGCCAGGCGCATCGCGAACCCGCTGCCGCGCAACCGCTATCTGACGGCCGTGATCGTCGCGATCGCCGCGGTCCTGCTCATCGTCGTGGTCGTGCTCGTCGGCGTGATCCGCGCGGACAACCTGTCGACCATGGTGATCATCGCGGCCACCGTCGCCGCGATCGCCTACTTCGCGGTGATCCTCACGAGCCGCCGCATCGATGCGACCGAGCGCTCACGCGTGTGGGGGTTCCTGCCGCTGTTCATCACGAGCGTGGCGTTCTGGTCGCTGTACCAGCAGCAGTTCACCGTGCTGACGGTGTACTCGGACGAGCGCCTGAACCGCGACCTGTTCGGCTGGGAGATGCCGGTGTCGTGGGTGCAGTCGATCAACCCGGTCTTCATCATCGTGCTGTCCGGCGTGTTCGCCGCGATCTGGACGAAGCTCGGCGCCCGCCAGCCGTCGACGCCGGTGAAGTTCGCGCTGGGTGCGATCGTCATGGGTGCCGCGTTCCTGCTGTTCCTGCCGTTCGCCGGGGGCGCTGCGAACTCGACCCCGCTGCTGGCGATCATCGGGATCCTGTTCGTCTTCACGGTCGCCGAGCTGCTGCTGTCGCCGATCGGCCTGTCCGCGGCCACGAAGCTGGCGCCGGCCGCGTTCCACACGCAGATGGTCGCGCTGTTCTTCCTGTCCGTGTCGCTGGGCACCGCGATCTCGGGCTGGCTCGTGCAGTTCTACGACCCGCACAACGAGGTGCCGTACTTCTCGATCCTCGGCGCGATCGCGATCATCGTCGGGATCGGGCTGCTGGTGTCGGTCAAGCCCGTGCTCGCGCTCATGAAGGGCGTGCGCTGACCGGGAAGCATGGGCTCTGAGCGGGCGCAGGGAGACGAAAGGCGGGGCCGGGCGATCAGCGCCCGGCCCCGCCTTCGTGCTTCGCGCCCGGCCCCGGCCTTCGTGCTCAGCGGGCGGAGACGCTCTCGCCGAGATACTCGCCCTCGGCGAGCTGCGCGACGAGCGGGCGCGCGGTCGGCGCCCATCCGAGCTCGGCCCGGGCCTTCGCTCCGGTGGCCTGCTCGTCGAGCAGGAGCGCATCGGCGAAGGCCTCGCCCAGACGCTCACGGGTCTCCGTGACGCTCTCGGCGCGGACGCCCTCCGTCACGCCGTAACCGGCGGCGATCGCCTCGCCGAGCTCGCGCACGGTCGGGTTCTGCCCGGACGCCCCGATGTACGTCTCGCCCCGGCCGCCCTTCTCGAGCGCGAGCACGTACAGCGCGGCCAGGTCGTCGACGTCGACCGTGGTCCAGTGCTGGCTGCCGTCGCCGATCAGGAGCACTCCGCCGTCGGTCTCGTCGGTGAGCAGCCGCACCAGTCCGCCACCGCGGCCGTACACCGTCGCGGGCGCGACGACGGTCCCGCGGACGCCGGCCGCGCCCAGGACGCGGGCCTCTCCCGCTCCACGCCAGGCCGTGAGGGCGGGCCGGTCGAGGGCCGTGTCCTCGGTGATGTCGTCCGAGGAGCCGTAGCTCCAGATGCCGCCGGTGTGCACGACCGGCTTGCCGGTGCCTTCGAACGCACCGAGCACGGCGTCGATGAACGCCGCGTCGCCCTCTGGCGTGGAGGCCGTGTGGATGACGCCGTCGACCTCATCTGCCGCCTCTGCGATGAGCGTCGCGTCGGTGACATCGCCGACCAGGGCCGTCGCGCCCGCCTCTTCTACGGCGCGTGCCTTCTCCGCATCGCGGACCAGGGCGGTGACCGCGTGCCCCTCCGCGAGCAGACGGTCGAGGACGGAAGTGCCGATGTATCCGGTCGCACCGGTGAGAAGAACCTTCATGCCTTTCGCGAACGCGTCGCATGCAGGGGCGTATTCCCGTCCGCGGCGCGTCGGATCCGTTCCGGTACGGAATGGCGTGCCGGTCAGCGGGTGATCGTGCGCCCGTCCGGATCGTCGGGGCCGAGCGGGCGCAGGCGCGCCGGAAGCGGCCACGCCAGCGTGTAACGCTGCGTGGGCGGACGCTGCATGTCGCCGAAGTCGTCGACCTTGACCGTGATCCGGCCGTCGCCCTCCGGCACGACCTCCACGATCTGCACCCGCAGCGGCTCCGGTCCCTCGCCCTCCAGGATCCACGGATCCGCGAGCCAGCGGATCCCGTGCTCCTCGAGCGCCGCCTCGGCGTCGAGCCAGTCGATCTCGCCGGTGACCTCGCGCCCGAGCACGTCGACGGCGAGCCAGTCGGCGCCCTCGGGGCGGATCCAGCCCAGGAGTTCGCCGTCCTCGCGGCGATGCGGGGTCCAGTCTGCGGGGATCATTGGGCGAGCCTAACCCGGCGGGTGCTCCCACCAGGGTCGTTGAGCGAGCGAAGCGAGACGAAACGCGGCACCCCGTAGGGCACCGCGTTTCGTCTCGCCTTCGGCTCGCTCAACGACCGAGAGTCACCAGATCGTGACGCGCTCCTCGGGGGCGAGCCAGAGCTTGTCCGACTCGGTCACGTCGAACGCCTCGTAGAAGGCGTCGATGTTCCGCAGGATCTGATTGCAGCGGAACTCGTTGGGCGAGTGCGGGTCGATGGTCAGCAGGCGGATCGTCTCGGCCTCGCGGCTCTTCTGCTGCCACACCTGGGCCCACGACAGCAGCAGGCGCTGCACGCCGGTCAGGCCGTCGATGACGGGCGCCTCCTCGCCGCCGAGCGCGATCTCGTACGCCTTCAGCGCGATGCCCAACCCGCCCAGGTCGCCGATGTTCTCACCGATCGTGAGGGCGCCGTTCACGTGGTGCTCGGCGCTCAGCCCCTCCGGCACGAGCGCGTCGTACTGCGCGATGAGCGACTTCGTGCGCTCCTCGAACGCGGCGCGGTCCTCGTCCGTCCACCAGTCCTGCAGCTTGCCGTCGCCGTCGTAGCGGCTGCCCTGGTCGTCGAAGCCGTGCCCGATCTCGTGGCCGATGACGGATCCGATCCCGCCGTAGTTGGCCGCTGCATCGCGGGAGGCGTCGAAGAACGGGTACTGCAGGATCGCGGCCGGGAACACGATCTCGTTCATCAGCGGGTTGTAGTACGCGTTCACCATCTGCGGCGGCATGAACCACTCGTCGCGGTCGATGGGCTTGCCCACCTTGCCGATCGTGCGATCGTGCTCGAACTGCGCGGCGCGACCGGCGTTGCCGATCAGGTCGCCGGCATCGACCGTCACGGTCGAGTAGTCGCGCCACACCTTGGGGTGCCCGATCTTGGGCGTGAACGTGTCGAGCTTCGCGAGCGCCTTCTCCCGGGTCTCCGGGCTCATCCATTCGAGCGTCGTGATCGACTGGCGGTACGCCTCGAGCAGGTTGCCGATGAGCTCGTTCATGGCCGCCTCGGCCGCCGGCGGATAGTGCCGCTCGACGTAGACCTTGCCGACCGCGTCGCCGAGCGCGCCCTCGACGAGCGAGACGCCGCGCTTCCAGCGCTCGCGGATCGTGGGGACGCCGGTCAGCTCGGTGCCGTAGAACGAGAAGTTCTCCTGCACGATGTCGTCGGTGAGGTAGGCGGCGAGACCGTGCACGACCTTGGCCCGCAGCCAGGCCTTCCAGTCGTCCAGGCGCTCTGCGGTGAGCAGGGATCCGAGTCCCTCGAAGAAGCTCGGCTGGTAGACGACGGCCTCGGCGAACGCGTCGGCTCCGGCCGGGCCCGCGACGGCGTCGCGCCACGAGGCGAGGTCCACGCCGACGAGAGTCTGGAACTCGTCCCAGCTCTTCAGGTTGTACGTCTTGACCGCGTCGCGGCTCTCCACGTTGTCCCAGTGGTGCCCGGCGATGTCGTGCTCGAGCGCGAAGGCGCGGTCGGCCTGCCCTGCGGCGTCCGCGACGCCGGCGAGGGCCAGGATCCGCTCCAGGTGGGCGCGGTAGGCGGCGCGGGTGCCCTCGAAGCTGTCCAGGCGGTAGTAGCTCTCGTCGGGCAGCGAGATGCCGGCCTGCACCACGAACGGCACGTAGCGCTCGGGGTTGCCCGGATCCGGCTCCACGAACACGCCGATCAGTGCGGCGATGCCCTGGCGGTCGAAGGATCCGACCGTCGCCAGGAACTCGTCGATCGTGATGATCGCGTCGACGGCGGCGAGAGGCTCGGTCAGCGGAGCGATGCCGAGCGCGGCGATGCGCTCGGTGTCCATGAAGCTCGCGTACAGGTCGCCGATCTTGCGCGCCTCGGTGCCGGGCTCGGCCCCCTGGGACTCCTCGATGATCGCGCGCACGTCCTTCTCGGACTGGTCGGCGAGGAGGTGGAAGGATCCCCAGCGCGCCTTGTCGGCGGGGATCTCCGTGGTGGAGAGGAACGTGTGGTTCACGTGCCGGTAGAGGTCGTCCTGAGGGCGGATCGCGGGGTCGAAGTCGCCGGTGGCGAGCCCGGAGGGAAGAACGTCGGTCATGAGGCCCAGCCTATGCGGACGCCCCGACAAGAGGAGAGCGGATCCGTGCCCCGGCTGTTCGCTGGTCGCGGACTGCGGGGAGTGCTGCCGGATCCGGTGTCCCCGTCAGGATTCCAGGAGCGCCTTCGCCTTGTCGAACGCGGCCATCTCGCCGTCCATGCTCTTCTGCACCGGCCCGCTCATGAGCAGCTTCTTGAGGCCGCTCAGCTCGACCGACAGCTCGAACGTGACGAGGGTGCCGCTCGGCACCTCGGCGAAGGTGTAGCTGCCGAGGGGGCGCACCGGGCCGGCGATCGTGGCGAACGCGTAACGGCTGGGCGCGGAGTACTCCGTGATCCGGAGATCGGCGTCGATCGATCGTCCGCCCGGGCCCGCGATCACCTGATGCACGGTCGCGCCCACGCCGGGCGCGCCCTCGGCCCGCATCTCCTTGACGGCTGGGCGCCAGGTCGGGTCGTTGCTCGGATCGGCGAAGAACCCGAACACGGTCTCGATGGGAGCGGCGATCTCGATCGTCCGCGATGCGGAAGGCATGTGCCCAGTATCGTGCTCCGTCGGCCGGCGGTACAGGACCGGAGCGAGAGATTCCGGACGCGCGATCGCACGCGGAGGCCGCGTCGGGCTGCCGACCGGAATATCGCCCTCCCGCTCGAGCCCGTGCGGCCCTAGGATGAGCACAAGAGCGGCGTTTGGGGCGCTGCGGGATGGGGATCCCATGCGTGGTCTGGGGCAGATGCTCGTGCTGACCGGCGCTGCGCGCGCCGAAGACGTGAACTCCGCGATGTCGGCGGTGGGCGACGGAGACGCCCTGCCCGACTATCTGCTGCGGCACGGCCTGGTGAACGAGGTGCAGCTGGCCGAGGCCGTCTCGGTGGCGACGAGCACGCCGTACGTCGATCTCGGCTCGTATCCGCTGGATCCGGAGGTCATCTCGCTCGTGCCCGGGGTGATGTGCCGGCGCTACCGGCTGCTGCCGCTGCGGCAGTACCGCGACCAGCTGACGGTGGCGATGCTGGATCCGACCGACATCATCGCCCTCGACGACGTCGCCAGCATCACGGATCTGCGGGTGAGCCCGGTCGTGGTCACCGGCGAGGCGCTGAACCAGGCGTTCGAGCGGTTCCTGCGCTCGGATGAGGAGCTCACCGATCTGTCCGAGCAGATCGGCGAGGCATCCGGATCCTCCTCGCACATCGTCTTCACGGAGCAGCTCGACGATCAGGACGCGGACGCGCCCGTGGTGCGGTTCGTGAACCTGCTCATCACGCAGGCGATCAACGACCGCGCGAGCGACATCCACATCGAGCCGGGCGAGCATCGGCTCACGGTGCGGTTCCGCATCGACGGTGTGCTGCACGAGATGCAGCGCGCCGACCGCAGCATCCAGGACGGCGTCATCTCGCGCCTGAAGATCATGTCGTCGATCGACATCGCCGAGAAGCGGGTGCCGCAGGACGGGCGCATCTCGGTGCTGCACGAGGGCCGCAGCGTCGACCTGCGCGTGGCGACGCTGCCGACGGTGTGGGGCGAGAAGATCGTGATGCGCATCCTCGACAACAGCGGCCAGGTGATGCTGATGTCGGATCTGCTGTTCTCCGACACCAACGCCGAGCGCTTCACGCAGGCGATCTCGCGTCCGCACGGCATGGTGCTGGTGACGGGCCCGACCGGATCCGGCAAGTCCACGACGCTGTACACGGCGCTGCGGGCGGTCGCGAACCCGCGCGTGAACGTGATCACGGTCGAGGATCCCGTCGAGTACCGGATCCCCGACATCAACCAGATCCAGGTGAACCCGCGGGCCGGCCTCACGTTCGCGACCGCGCTGCGGTCGATCCTGCGCGCCGACCCGGATGTGGTGCTGGTCGGTGAGATCCGCGACCGCGAGACGGCGGCGATCTCGATCGAGGCGGCGCTGACCGGTCACCTCGTGCTGTCGACCCTGCACACCAACGACGCTCCGAGCGCGCTCACCCGGCTGGTGGAGATCGGCACCGAGCCGTTCCTCGTGGCGACGGCGCTGAGCGCGGTGATCGCACAGCGGCTCGCGCGGCGGCTGTGCACGAAGTGCCGCCTGCCGATCGACGACGACCGGGCGATGCTCGAGGCCGTCGGCATGCCGGTCGAGCTCATCGACGACGCCACCGTGTTCCGCGCGGTGGGGTGCACGGCGTGCTCCAGCACCGGCTACCGCGGCCGGGTCGCGCTGCACGAGGCGATGGAGGTCACCGACCGCATCGAGCAGGCGCTCGTGGGCCGCGCGACCGGCGGCGAGCTGCGCGAGATCGCCTTGGAGCAGGGCATGATCCCGCTGCGCGACGATGGCTGGGCCAAGGTCGCCCAGGGCATCACCACGATCGAAGAGGTGCTGCGCGTCTCGGTGTGACGCCGGAGGCGCGCACCGAGCCCGTTCAGTGCTGCTTGGCCAGGTCACCGTACAGCGTGAAGATCGGCAGGTAGAGCGAGATCACCATGCCGCCGATGACGACGCCGAGGCCGACGATCAGCACGGGTTCGATCAGCGACGACAGCTGCTCGGTGGCGGTCTCGACCTCGTCCTCGTAGAAGTCGGCGATGCTGGCGAGCATCTCGGCGAGCGTGCCCGATTCCTCACCGACCGCGACCATCTGGGACACCATGGGCGGGAACACCTCGGCCGCGGCCAGCGGCGCGGCGAACGAGCGCCCGCCGCGGATCGACTCCTGGATGTCTCGCACCGTCTGCTCGATCTTCCAGTTGTTCGACGCCTGGCCCACGATCGACAGCGCCTGGATGATCGGTACGCCGGCGTCCAGCATCATCGACAGATTGCGGGTGAAGCGCGCCACGGCCATCTTGGTCAGCAGCTTGCCGAAGATCGGCAGCTTCAGCAGGAACGGATCCACGACCTTGCGGTACGCGTCCGTGTAGCGGTTGCGGGCCCACCAGATCCACACGATGATCGCGAGCACCGCGACTGCGGGCGCGATCCACTTCATGTTCTCGGAGACGGTGACCAGGATCTGCGTCGGCAGCGGCAGGCCCTTGCCGAGGCCCTCGAACATGTTCTTGAACACGGGCACGACGAAGATCAGCATCGCCGTGACACCAAGAATCGCAATGATGAGCACGACGAGCGGATACGTCGTGGCGGCCCGGATCTTCGAGTGCAGGTCGGCCTGCTTCTGGTACGTCTCGGCGATCGACGTCAGTGCCTTGCCCAAGAAACCGCCCGTCTCCCCCACGCGGATGATCGACACCATGAGCGGCGGGAACACCTGCGGGTGCCGGGCCATCGACGCGGAGAGCGAGGATCCCGACTCAACGTCGGTCTGCACAACAGTGAGCACCTGTTGCAGCTTCTTGTCATCGGCCTGTTCGGCGAGCACGGTGAGGGTGCGCAACAGCGGCAAGCCGGCGTTGATCAGGGCCGCCATCTGCCGGGAGAAGATCGCGAGAGTCTTCGCCGAGACGCCTCTACGCAGTGATGGCAGCGCGATCTCGCGATGCAGCCCGGTCTTCGCGACCGGTGCCACATGCAGCGGGGTGAGGCCCTGCGCCCGCAGCTTGGCGGCGACCGCACTGTCGCTGGACGCGTCCATCGATCCCTTGACGGTGCGGGCGGTTGCCACATCGATTGCCTGATACTCGTACTCCTGCGCGCCGGCCATCAGGATCCCCATTCCTCGAGCTGCGAACCGCCTGCGTAGGCGGACCACGATTCGGCATCGATCTCGGCGGGCTTGATGTGGACACCGTCGAGAGAACGTGGGTCGACCGCGAAGGACCGCGCCACGTGCTGGGCGATGAGTCCGTCGGCGACGAGTCGACGCAGATCCTGGTCCAGGGTGTGCATGCCGAACGCCTGCCCCGCCTGCATCGTCGAATACAGCTGCGACACCTGCCCCTCGCGGATCAGGTTGGCGACAGCCGGGGTGTTGATGAGCACCTCGGTCGCGATCGTGCGGCCCGCGGTCTGCGCACGCGGCAGCAGCGTCTGGCTGATGATGCCCTGCAGCGTGTCGCCGAGCTGGGTGCGGATCTGATGCTGCTGATCGGCGGGGAACACGTCGACGATGCGGTTCACCGACTTCGCCGCGCCCTGCGTGTGCAGGGTGGAGAGCACGAGGTGGCCGGTCTCGGCGGCGGACAGGGCGGTGGAGATCGACTCCGGATCGCGCAGCTCGCCGACCAGGATCACATCGGGGTCCTGCCGCAGCACCCGGCGCAGCGCCTCGGCGAACGAGGCCGTGTCGGATCCGACTTCGCGCTGATGGATGAGCGCGCGGTTGCTGGTGTGATGGAACTCGATCGGGTCCTCGATGGTCACGACGTGCACAGGCCGGGTGTTGTTGACGATGTCGACCATCGCGGTGAGGGTCGTGGACTTTCCGGATCCTGTCGGACCGGTGAGCAGCACGAGGCCGCGAGGGCGCAGAGCAAGGTCGCGTGCGATCGCCGGGGCGCCCAGCTCCTCGAGGGTGAATACGCGGTCGGGGATGTACCGCAGCGCCATCGCGATGTCGCCCAACTGGCGGAACACGTTGACGCGGAAGCGCCCGATGGATTCCGCGGCGTGCGCAAGGTCGACTTCGTGACGGGTGGCGAACTCCTCGCGCTGTGCGTCGTTCATCAGGTCGTACGCGGCCTGTTCGACCCAGTCGTGGCCGAGGGCCCCTTCATGCCTCGGCACGGCGATCAAGTCGCCGTCGACGCGCATGAGCGGTGGGTGACCGGCGGTCACGTGCACATCGCTGGCTCCGGCGCGGGCGCCGATCGCGAGGATGGCGGTGAGCTCTGCGGCGCTCACTTCGATACTCCCGTCCCACCACTGGCGGGCGCAACGAACGCGAGCAGGGCGAGATTGACGGTGAGATTGCCGTTGCCGCCCTGAACCGTCACCTTGTCAACGCCCAGAAGACGTCCGGATCCGCGCAGCCCGTCCAGGAACGTCTGCACGGCGGTCATGTCGGCAGCGGTGGCCGTGACGGTGAGCGGTATCTGCTGCCGCACATCACCTGCGACGCTCGCCGAGCCGTTGGCACCGGCGGAGCCGGCGCCGTTCGCGCCTGCCGCTTGCGACGTCTGATCGGCGGCGCCCCCCGCTTGCGCGGCGGTGTTGTTCGCTTGCGCCACCGGATCCGACGAGCTCGTGGACTGGGGCGTTGGCTTCGGAGCCGTCTGCGCCTTGGCCGCCGCAGCCGAGGCGGGCCCCGCGGGCACCGGCGCGGTGCGCGGTGTGTACGGCGCGAGGTCCTCCCGAGCGATAGTCGTGATCACGACGCCGGAGGTCTGCGCCGATCCGGCGATGACGTCGAACGCGCGATCGAGATCGGGCACCGCCGGAATCTGAGCGCGCAGATCTTGGACCGCCGCGTCGATCTCGCCCTTGCGCGCCTTCTGCTTCTGCAGGGCCGCGATCTGTGCCTCGTAGGCCGTGTTGGTGGCGCCTGCCTGAGCAGCGTCGCCAAAGGCGGTGAACGCCTGGCCGAGCAGCGGTAGGACCCCGAAGACCACCGCGAGCACGACGATCACGGCAGTGATGAGAGCACCGATGAGGTTGATGAGCGATTTGGTCACTTCTCCACCGCCTTGGTGTAGCTGCCGGAGTAGACCGTCTGATCGAAGGTGATGTCCACCTTGTAGGTGAATCGGCCGGCCGCCGTCGAACCTGATGTGGTGGAGTTGGCGTCGGCGGTGAGCACGCCCTCGACGTTCCGCAGACTCCGCACATAGGCGCCGAGATCGAGCGCGGTGCCGCTGTCCAGCGTGAGGGTCCCGGTAAGTCCGACCGCGGTCTTCGCGGCCTTCTCATCGGCTTTCCCGTCGTCACCTGCCGCCGGGGCGGCACCGGCCGTGAGTTCGAAGCCGACGAGGTTCGTATCCGCGGGCAAAGTGCCCCGGATACGGTCCAAGATCGCGGTCCACGACAGGTCTGCGCCCAGTGCATCAGCTCGGAACTTGGTGAGATCCGCCTCGGTCTTCAGCGCATTGCTGACGTCGGAAAGGCCGGCAATCTGCCCGACCAGTTGATTCGATCGATCTTGCTCGGCGGCGAGTCTCTGTTGCGCGAGCAGATTCACGGCGAAAGCCGCGGCGATGAGTACGACGGCAAGCAGAATCGCGAGTACGCCCACGCGCACCCACGTGCGACTGAGAGCGTCGCGTTCGCGGCGCTCGACCTCCGAGCGCGGGAGGAGATCGACCCGGGGCGGACCCCCGGGGGTCGCGGCGATGATACGAGCCATCAGCGGTCCTTTCCGAGGGCGATCCCGACAGTGCCAACGAGGTCCAGTGCCAGATCGCCAGTCGGGCCAGCCCCTTGAAGCGGCAGCACATCGTGCAATACGACGGTGCGCACTGGGGCGTCGATCGCACTGGCGACCCCCTGAGCAACACCGTCGACGGCGATCCCGGCACCGGTCATCAGCACCTGATCAATCTGTGGGGCGCTTTCCCTGTTCAGATAGAAGGCAAGCGTGCTGCGGATGCGTCCGATCACCTCCGCGGCGGGTCTGTTGACGGCGTCGGAGCGCAGCGCCCCCATCGGGACAATGCCCGCAGCGCCAACCAGCTCCTCGGCGGCGATGCGGGTGGGATCCACTCGGGCTGCGACGAATGTGCCGTCTTCGGGAGCGATCCGGGCGTTGCGACGGCGCACCGCGAGCGTATCCAGATCGACGGGCGTGATCCGCACGAAGTCAGGGATGCCGTTTCGCAGGATCACGATCTGCGTGGTGTGGTCGCCGACATGAATCGCCGCAACAGTGCCTTCCGGTGCAACGTGAGAGGCTGCGCGGGCCAGGCCGAACGCAGCGAGGTCGACGCCGTCGATGCGGATCTTGGCCCGGGAGAACGCGGCGATCATGTCTTCGACCGTCGAGGAGACAGCAGCCACGAGGAGGCCATGCAGCTGGTCGCCCTGCTGCGAGATCGGGTAGTAGTCGAGTACCGCCTGCGCCACCGGCACGGGCAGCAGATCCTGCACCTGGAACGGAAGCGCCTGCCGCAGCAGTTCCGGTGCCATCACTGTCGTCGTGTGCTCACGCACGAGCACACGTCGATTGGCTATGCCCAACGTCGCTGACTTGGCTCGGATCCTCGCGATGCTCCACAGCTCGTGGATCGCGGTGGCAACGGCGCCCTGGTCGAGCACCTCGGAATCGTGTGCGGCGTCGGGCGGCAACGCGACCTCGCCGTATGCGACCACCTGCGGTTGACGCTCGACCGACACCTCTACCGCGCGCACGCTCTCTTCGGTGATCTCCACACCGACATGCGATCTCGCCATGTTCTCTCCCCAAGTCCCCAGTGCTGCGCCTGCCCCCAAGGCAGATTCAGCTCAGTCCCAGCATTCCGACATACCAGCGCCCCACCGGCTCACCCACTGCGATCCCAGCCCAGGCGCCCGCGATCATCCACGGCCCGAACGGGATCGCCGTCTTGCGTTTCGCTCGGCGGAGCAGGATCAACCCGATGCCGAAGAGTCCGCCGAACACGAAAGCCGCGAAGGCGCCGACGGCGAGCGTCACCCAACCGACCCACCCGAGATAGAGACCGACGAGGCCTGCGAGCTTCACATCGCCGCCGCCCATTCCCCGCGGGCTGATCACCCGCACGATGAAGTAGAAGGCGTAGAGGATTGCCCCGCCGGCCAGCGCCCGGAGGAACGTCCCCCAGCTGGTCGCTGAGCCTGTCGAAGCGCCCACCGCCGCAGCTAGGCCGAGCAACGCGATCCCGACGGCGATGCTCGGCAGCACGATCGCATTCGGCAGTCGCTTCGTGTCGAGATCGATCAGCGTCAGTGCGATCGACACGGCCGCGAAGTAGAGAAAGGCGACGAGCACGATCCAGAACACCGGATCCGTGAAAGCCCCCATCCTGGACCCGCCCGCCCCCGAGCCCTGAGCGAGCGCAGCGAGACGAAGGGCCCGCCATGTCACCGCAACGAACACCACACCCGTGAGCGCCTCGACGATCGCATACCGCCCGCTGATCGCAGCAGCGCAGTTCGCGCACTTGCCCCGCAGCACCACCCACGAGAGCACGGGCACGTTCTGCCACCACCGGATAGGTGCATCGCATTCCGGACACCGGCTCTCCCTCATCAACGAGATCCCCGCGGGCACGCGGTAGGCGACGACGTTGAGGAAGGATCCGATGAGAAGACCGAACACGCCGGCAGTGGTGAGCAGGAAGGCGGTCATCACGATCACTGCTCGCTCTGTGCGGACACAGTAGTGCCAACCGCCTGAGTCGTCTTACTGGGGTCGAATATTCCGCCGTTGCCAGTGACGCCACACGCCAGGTTCTTGAACGAGGGGTCCCATCCCATCGGCGCACAGGTGAACGTTCCTCCATTGAGGTGCACACCGTTCACGCCGGCGTAGATCTGCCCCGTCATCGTCAGGGCGATGGTGTTGTTGATGCCGCAGGCGCTGTACATCATGGTCCGCACCGAGATCGTTCCTGCGACGCTGATGCTGTCGGCTGGGGTGCTGCCGTCGGCCCGGCACGTCGGTTGAGTGTCAGCGATGTTCGCGTCGCCGTGGATGATGAGCAACTCGGGTCCGGCGCCGCTGTTAAGAGAGGGATTCCCATTGGAAAGGTTGTTGCTCAGGTTGAGATTCATCTTGGTCGTCGGCGGCACGTAGATGAGCGCGTCTCTCATGACGCTCGCGGTATTGGGCTGCACGGTGACTGCCGTGCCTGAAACGCATCCGCTCATGTCGATGTAAGCCCGGGTGCCCGCAGCGCCGAGGATGCCCGCCAACGCCGAGCCGCTGCAGACGTTCGGCACGGCTGCGTTGGGATAGGTCACCGAGCTCTGCGCCAAGTTCTTCGACGCGTCCAGTTCAAGCCAGGCTGTGGCGTCATGCACCGCTTGGAGCGTCGGCGTGATCGTCGGTGTCGGCTGCCCACCCTGGCCGGCCACGGCCGTGCCGTCGTACTTGGTCCATCCGGCCGGTATGGGCGAAGTCACGTTGCCAACTGCTTTGATCGTTCCGCCGATGAGACAGCCTGTTGGTGACGGTGGCGAGAGCGCACCGCATTCTGCGGCAGTCCCGGCGTGTCCCACCTTGCCCGTCTTGGTCAGAACGACATTACGGCCCGCATAGATCTGCCCGCCGATAATGACATTGCCGGCAGTCAAGCTGATGTCGCCTGTCTGCGTGATGATGCTTCCACCGACATGCAGATTCTTGTTACTGACGTTGACGTATCCGGCAGCGAAGATGCTACCCGTCACAAAGCAGTCACCGGTGACATCGACGCTTGCGTTGGTCACCCAGAGATCTCCCTGGATCTCATTGCCTGCTCCGTTGTTGCACTGGTAGTTGCCGGAACCACGAATCACCAGGTCGCCTTGATAGGTAGATTTTGTGGCTGTGAACTGGGTGTCGAAATAAGCCAAAGTTCCCGCGGGTCGGGTGTCTGGTGAGATCGACCAGGCATATGCGGAGTCGATCGTGCTCGTCTGACCGTTCGCGGTACCGACGGCATGAATCACGACGGCAGTCGACGAAGGGCTCGGGCAAACCGAGTAAGAATCGGCACCACTCGCGATGGAGGACCACGCGCGGGGCGGGTTCGTGGACGTGGCCCATCGGATCGTCGCCGTGTACCCGTGCGCTGTGCTGCTGTCCGGCGTGACTGCAATACCACTGGTGCAAGCCAAAGTACCACTGCCGGCCTTGATACCTGCGACGATCGTGCTCAGAGCCACATCGCGCCCGGACTCCGCGGCGACGTATGACTGAGTGCTGCTCTTGTTCGCTGCGTTTCCGTTGATAACGAAGAATACGGCTGCCGCAATAACTGCAGTGGCGATGGCGCCCACGAGCATCACGAACACCACGAGCACGAGTGCAACGCCCTCGTCATCTCCGCGACGACTCCTCCAGCGCTGGGCTAGGTCATGAATCAGAAGCATGTCTGCGCACCCCCGCCCGGGCGGATCCCCCAGTTCGGGTCCGTGGGGCCCGAGGCGCTGCGAAGGTAACCAGTTCCCTCGAAATGCACGGTCGGCCCGTTCACGCTTTTGACGTCGAATGAGTATCGGATCCTGTTGGGACCAACCAGTGAAAAGAACGGATCAAACCCGCCACCGCCGAGAGGGTGCGCAACGATGCCGGATTGCCATGTCGACCACGAAGCGGCGCTTAGCGATGCCCCAGAGGTTATGGCGAGATTGGCGGCACCCGGAGGCGTCGCATTTCCGTCGACGAAAGTGAAGCCCACGCACACGTTGGAGGTTGAAGACGTCGCGACCATGAGCGTCGATCCAGAAGAGACCGAAAACGCAATGCCATCTCGCATCGCGCGCTCGATCTGTGAGGCAACGAGTTGCCCACGTTCCGTGGCATCGACTTGGTCACTGACGCTCGCCTGCGCCTTCCACGTGTTGAAGAACAGCACCGCGATCCCGGTGGTGATCAAACCGAGGATCAGCACGAAGAAGATGAGCTCAACCAGCGAGAACCCGTCGTCATCGCGGCCGTTCGGACTGTTCATGGTAGGTAGACCTTTGCTGTGACCGTGGCCAGAAGACGTCCACTGGAGTCTTTCGCCGTCAGGATCAGCGTGGCGAGAGTCCCGGGCCCGCACGCGACGCTCGCACCGGTCGAATCGCTAAAGGTGGGGGACTGCGGTGCAACTGCCGAAGAACCCGAAGTCGAGATGGTCTTGCCTACGCCATCCGCGTAGCTGTGGGTCGCCGCTGTGGTGGTGACGGCGGCACAATTCGGCGAATTTCTCGCCTGTTCGACAAGACCGTTGAGTGCCCTGGTCGCGGTCGCTGTTGTGGACTGTTGCGAGGAGTAGACGATCCCGTTGTAAAGGGCAGGAACCAGCGCGATCGTGATGATCGCGAGAAGGAACATCGCGATGATGAGTTCGACGAGGCCGAAGCCGTCGTCAAGGGCAGCAGATTGATCACGCATCGCCCTTCCTCCCCTATCTAGGTCGGAGCGCAACACACGCCCGGGACCGATTCAGGCACCGGTCCCGGACGTGTGAAGTTCCGAGCTTCACCGGCAACCGGTGCCGTCGGATTTCGCTCCAGGACCTGAGAAGAAGGCGGAACTAGCCAGGATGTACTTCTGGCCATCGGTGTTAAAGCCCGAAACACAGATTGATGCCGCAGAACTCGAGTCGCCCAGACCCGCGGTTCCCGACGTCTCCAACTTCAATGTCAAGTTGCCGCTCTGCATGGTCCCCAGATCGGCGTTCGCCTTCGTAGCGCCCGCCGCAGCGCTCGCCGCAGATGCGAAGTCAGCCACCGCGGTCGTCGACGCATTCTTTGTGCTGGACTGCGTCGCACCATCGACCGAAGTCTTCTGGATGAAGCCGAACAGCGGAATTGCAATCGCGACCAGGATTCCGATGATCACCACGACGATGATCAACTCGATGAGAGAGAATCCGGCCTCTTCTTCGCCCTTTTCGCGGGCCGCGATTTTCGCGTCGATGGCGCGACGAATAGTGAGCATTGCATGTCCCCATTTCAGAGAGTCGTTTTCAGGTAAAACGCACTCTGTGAACCGGCGCGTCCCCTGCGCCAAACCAACAAGCTCCGGATGGTTCCGGTCCCCAGATACGGACGAGAGCTGTCCCATAGCTCACATCCTGGGATCAGGATGGACCCATCCCGCTCCTCGCGCAAGCAAAATGTCGAAACCGCTATTTCGGGATACCGAGACGTAGCGGGGCTCCGGAGCCCCACGAGGCACAGCCGACCTCCATGGTGTGCGCCCGCCGGACTACCGCTAAGGTGCTCCCCATGGACTTCTGGGGAGTTCTCCGCACGACCGAAGCTGGGTATCTGTACGCCGGGGCAGTGCTCGGCGCGCTGGTCACGCTCGCCGTCTTCGTCATTGTCAACGCGATCGTTCGCGACTCCCCGGCGCGTCGGATCCGTCGCGCCGAGCGCGCGAAACGTCGCCTCGATCGTGCCGTGAGATCGGCCGCACGCCACGGCATCGTGCCGCATCCGGCACCGCAGACACCGCGGCCATTCTCCGGTCGGGTCGGCAACGTCGGCCGCCTGGATCGCACTGGCTTCGTGGATCCGGGACCGCGGCAGCCGGGTCCTCGCGATTGGGCCCCGGACGGGCACTGAGCTTCCGCCACCCGACACGACCGGCACCACCACGACAGAACCTCGCGAGCCCACCGTGCTCGCAGGCACGATTAGAAAATGTCACTGGGGAGAGAACATGTCTGTGATGTCGCATCGACTGCCGCGGCGGGGGAATCTTGTCGGATTCATCGCGCTCGTGCTGGTGATCCTCGGCGCGATCGCGGTTGCGGCGTCGTTCTTCCTGCCCGCTGTCGCACACCTCAACGGGGTGTCGATCGTCCTCTACCTTGCGGGAGCGTTCGTGCTGGCCGCGTTCGTGCTCGCGATCATCGGGCTGACTCGCTGGGGTGAACCGAAGGCGACATCCGTGGTCGCACTCGTTCTGAGCGTGCTCGTTGCCGGCACGTGTTTGGTGAGCCCGAACATTCTCATTCAGAGGAACGAAGCCGAGTTCCTGGCCACGGTTCGCCCGACCGTTCAGACTGACGTCAGCGATGCGAAACTCGTCGCGCTGGGCTCGACCGTCTGCGACAAACTGAGGGCAGGCGCAGGCGGGGAGGACTTCATCGGGCTTTTCTTGTTCTCCCGCATGGATCCCAAGGACCTGGGTTTCGTTGCCGGTGCAGCCGTGCGTCATCTGTGCCCGGACCAGGCGGACGCCGCACAGAAGTTGGCCACGTTGTACGCGCCGAGCACAGGAGAGTGAGCACGGCCGAAGCGGCAACGGAGGAGCACATCCCTCATCACTTGCGTGGTGGCGGCAATGAGCACGCGCCGTCTCGCCAGCCCGTAGCAGCCCCTGCAGACCTGCGGGCGTGCGCGCAGTGGTTCGGCCGCGCGCTCGCATCCGCGGATGCCGTCCGGGCGCCCGCGACCGTCCTCGCCAGGGCGTTCGATGGGCATTCCGTCCTCCACAGGGAGCGATCCCGACGAGTTCTCCACAGATTCAGTAATCCTGTCTGATCTGCGGTTCAAATGTCGGTACCCCTGAGTTGAATAGGGGTATGGCATCCACGACGCGAGAGCTCCTGGAGCAGGTCGAGTACCTGCTCCAGGAGGTCGCCGCGTCCGAGGAGATGGGCGCTCAGTTCGACCGCGTGACGGACGGCGAGACCATCCAGACGCTGCAGGCGTTCGGCCGGGTGCAGCGCCTGCTGGATGGCCAGATCACCACGATGACCGTGCACGCCCGGCAGCGCGACGTGGGTGCCGCGTCGAAGACGATCAGCACGGCGGCGGGGTGCGCGGATGTGACCGAACTGCTGCGCCGGGCGCTGCGGGTCGACGTCGGCACGGCTCGCCGATATGTGCGCGCTGCGGAAGGGGTGGGCAGGGAGTTCCTGTTCTCCTCAGGCGCGCACGGACCAGCCCGCTACGAGCAGCTCGGGCAGGCGCTGCGGGAAGGCGTGCTCTCGGTCACCGGACTGCTGGCCGCGATCGGTCCCGTGGAGGCGGCTCGTGCCCGAATCGGTGACGACGCCCGCGCGGCGGTCGACGCGCTCCTTGCGACCACCGCTCGGGGCCTGGATCTGCCCGACGAGCACGGCAACCCGGGGCCCGTCCCGTCGACGGACGAGCTCGCCGACTACGCGAGGGCATTGATGCTTGCGCTCGACCCCGATGGTGCCGAACCGGCGGATCGGAAGGCCGAACGCAACCGCGGCGTCACGATCGGACGCCTCAACGCGAACGGCGTCCATCCGGTGCACGGCGGGTTGCTGCCCGAAGTCGCCGGGGCGCTGCAGCGACTCTTCGACGCGTTCAACAATCCCGCTGCGACGGACGCACCCGACCTCGATGGGCGGCTCGACCATGATCCAGAGCGGGGATCCAGCGAGGCGCATCCCCGTGACGGTCTCGACGACACCGATCCGAAGAAGACGTCGCCCGCAGGCGACGGTCAGGATGAGACAGCCGGGAATGTCCGTTTCGCCGCAGACGACGAAGATGCAGCCGAGCCCGTGTTCCCCGGCGGTCCGGCCGCCCCGGTCGACACCCGCACGCGGTCGCAACGCAATCACGACAATCTCGCCGCGATCCTGCACGCCGCCGCCGGATCCGGTTCCGTCCCCGACCTGGGCGGGGCCGCACCGACGCTCGTGGTGTCGGTCACCGCCGAGGCGTATGCGACCGGGGTGGGCCGGGCATTCATCGAAGGCACCGGCGACGACGTTCCCCTCAGCGCGGCACGGCATACCGCGTGCGCCGGCGGGATTCAACGGGTCCTGTTCGACGAGCACGGGCAGATCGTGTCCATCGGCACGACCGCGAGGATCTTCACCGCCCTGCAACGCCGTGCCATCCAGTTGCGGGACCGGGAATGCCTCATCCCTGGTTGCCACGTCCCCGCCACCTGGTGCGAGATCCACCACGTCCAAGAATGGGCCGAGGGCGGCGCGACGCACACCAGCAACGGGGTCGCCCTCTGCTGGCACCACCACCGCACCCTCGAGGTCTCCGGATGGCAGATCCGCATGCGCCATGGAGCGCCGGAGCTTCGCGGACCGCGCTGGTGGGACCCCACGCGCACCTGGCATCGTCCCCGCACCCGCAGCGGAGGCCCGCAGCACATCCATCGGATCCTCGCCGACGCACACGCCGGAGCGCCGCCGGGCTGACGCCGGAGCACTCCCGGCTGAGGCCGCCGTCGGCGCCAGATCCGACACATGTATCACCACGCCCATCCCTGCCTCCTCACCGTCACACCACCGATCGATGGAGGCTGTCATGCCGGATCTCAGCGATGTCGTCCAGACCCTCGAGCGCCTGCGCGATGTGATCGATATGCGCTCGCCCCTGCTCACGCAGCGCCCCACGGGCCTCGAGGTGACCCAGGCGGTGCAGTACTACCACGCGTCGGAGCATCTGACGGATCCGGGCGATCGCAAGAAGGACAATGCGGCGCTGCTGGTCGCCTACAAGCCCGCGCTGGTACGCGTGTACGTCGCGCCATCGGCCCTCGTGAGGACGGGCGACCCGATCGGCGGCACACTGCTGCTCGAGCGCCGGCAGGGATTGTTCGGACCGTGGCATTCGATCGTGACGATCTCGCCCTGGCTGCTGTCCACGGTTACGCCCATGGACGACGGCTACGACGACGAGCGCAGCCGCTTCGATCGGACGCTGAACTTCCGGATCCCGGCGGAGCAGTTCTTCGGCGACATGCGACTGACGGCGACGCTGGACGACGGACAGCAGTACAGCACCACGGTGTCGGCACGTCTCGTGCAGACGCTGCGCGTGCGAGCGATCCTCGTCAGCTACCAGGGCCCCAGTACGGCCAACCCGGCGCCCGGAACCATCGCGCCCACCATCTCCCTCGCCGCCCCGACGCTCGCCGACGTGCAGACCACCGCGGCGCTGGCGTTCCGGATGATGCCCGTGCAGCAGACCGGATCGTTCATGACCGCCGGCACCCTCGCCTGGACGCAGCCGCTCGACGACGTGCGCAGCTCCCCCGGAGCCTGCTCGACGAACTGGGGCGCCCTGCTCACCGCGCTCGGCAACATCCGCACCAACGACGGCAACCGTGCCGATGTCGTCTACTACGGGATCCTGCCGTCGGGGATCCCGCTCAACGTTCCCGGCTGCGGCAACGACGGGCTCGGAGCCGGAGCCGCGGGTGACACCGCCACGTTCGTGCACGAGATCGGACACGGCTACGGCTTCCCCCACGCCCCTGCGGGCAACGCGGGAACCACGGATCCCGACTACCCGGTCTACGAGCCGAACATGTCCGGATCCATCGGCGAGTACGGCACCGACATCCAGACCGGCGCCGTCTTCAGCCCGGCGACCTCTACCGACTACATGAGCTACGGCGCCAACCGCTGGATGTCGCTCTACCACCACGCGAAGCTCATCGAGCATGACCGCCTCGCTCCCAGTTGGATGTCGGAACCGAACCCGTTCGACCGCACCGCCGTGGAGTTCGATCCGAAGCACCTCTGGTGGCCCAACCCGCCGTGGAGCCGCGACGAGATCGAGAAGTACGCCACCCACCGGATGATCGTGATGAGCGGCGTCATCGACGAGGCCGGTGTCGTGACCGTCGACTCGGTGGCCCGCGTCGAGGCGAACTCCGCCTTGATCGGTCCGCCGATCAGCTGGTCCGCCCAGCTCGTCGGCGCAACCGGAGAGATCGCTTCGCGCGTGGTCATGGCGCGGGAGCTGCAGTACGGCGAAGACTGCGGCTGCGCTCCCTCGCATGGCGACGACGACCCCGACCGGCTTCCGCTCCGTTTCCGCGCGCTCATGCCCGACACCGAGCTCGGCTCGGCGCTGCGCATCGTCGACGGACGTGGCGAGGAGGTGTGGGTCAGGAAGGCTCCTGCGGATCCGGCGCGGTTCACCCGGGTCACGGCCGAGGTCGTCGAAGGGCGCGCCGTGCGACCGCGCTGGGACATCGCGGGTGAACCCGCGACGGACGTGTGGGCACAGGTCAGCACCGACGGCGGGCAGACCTGGCGCGGACTGGCGGTGGGGCTCGGAGGCGGGTTCGGTGAGGGGCTCGCGGATCTGGACCTCACCGGCCTGCCTGCCGGAGAGGCGCATGTGCGCCTGCTCGCGCACGATGGGTTCAGCACGGCCGTCTCCGACGCAGCGTCGATCGACGTGCCCGAGCTCGCACCCTACCCGGCGATCCTGTTCCCGCCCGACGGCAGCGATGTGTCGGCCGGCGTGGAGATGGAGGTGCATGGCAGCGCCGTGAACCAGACCGGGGATCCGATCGATGACGAGCTGCTGAGCTGGGAGGTCGACGGCGAAGCATTCGGGCGCGGTCGCATCGGCACCCTGCGGCTCGAACCGGGCGAGCACGTCCTGACGCTGCGCTGCGAGACCCGCCTCGCGGCGGATGCCTCGGTGCGGATCACCGCGCTGCCATTGCCTCGCGGGACGCGGTGACGACGGACCTGCCCGGGCCTCAGGATCCGGGCTCGCCCACCGGCAGCAGCACCTTCAGGCAGAAGCCGGCGTCGGTGTGCTCGGCGAACACGTCGCCGCCGTGCGCCCGGGCGAGCCCCCGCGCGATCGCGAGGCCGAGACCGGCTCCCGATGCCACCGCGTCCGGGACGGTCCCGCTCGTGCGGGACGGATCCGACCGCCATCCGACCTCGAACATGCGATCCAGGTCCTCCACCGCCACGCCGCTGCCGTGGTCGAGCACGGCCAGCACGAGCCGGTGCGGCGACGGCGACTCGGCGAAGACGAGGATCTCGGATCCTTCGGGCGCATGCCGCACCGCATTCGTCAGCAGGTTCACGATCACGCGCGTGAGCTGATGCGGATCCGCCCACAGCACCTGGCCGTCGATGCCCTGCTGCACGATCCGCACGTGGTGCTCCCCCGCGGCGGCGCGCACGTCGGCGACCGCGTCCGAGACCACGTCGAGCAGTTCGACTTGCTCGGTGCGCAGCCGCAGCGAGCCCGAGGTGATCCGCGACAGCTCGAACAAGTCGTCGACCATCCGGCCCATCGTCTCGACCTGTGCGCGGACCTGACCGGGGAACGCCTCCGGATCCGCGAGCCCCTCCTCCGCGGACTCGGCGAGCGCGCGGATCGCGGTCAGCGGGGTGCGCAGATCGTGCGAGATCCAGGCGAGGAAGCGCCGGCGGTCGGAGTCCAGCCGTTCCAGCTCGGCCCGCGCGTCGCTGAGCTTCGCCGACACCTCGGCGAGCTCGACGGACAGGTCGTCGAACTCGCGCCAGCCGCTGGATCCGCGGTCGACGACGTCGCCCTCGCCGACACGGCGCACCGCGGCCGAAAGTCCCCGCACCGAGCTCCGCGCCGCACGGGCGGTGATCCACGCCGTCGCGAGCGCGCACAGCAGCGCCGCACCGAGCACCCACACCAGCACCGTGAAGTCATGCGCCGACAGGTACATCTCGGCCGAGATCGCGAGCACACCCGTCGCGAGGGCGAGCACCGATGCCACGCCGACGACCACGAGGCGCAGGGTCAGCCCTGCCCGGCGCGCGCGGCGCAGCACCAGCACCGCCGCGCACGTCACGACCGCCGCGCAGACGAGTGCGGTGAGCAGGATCAGCAACACATCCGCGACGCCGAGGGGCATCATGAGCCGGATCCGCTCCGCTGCTGAACGCGCACAGCCCGCCCGGGCACGCGCCGGGTCCGCCCCGCAACCGAGCGCAAGCGCGCCATCATGAGCCGGATCCGTCCGCCGAGAACCGGTAGCCGGCGCCCCATTCCGTGAGCAGGTGCAGGGGGTGGCGCGGATCGTGCTCGATCTTCTCCCGCAGCCGGCGCACGTGCACGGTCACCGTGCTCGCCTCGCCGAACGACCAGCCCCAGACCTCGCGCAGGATGTCGTCGCGCGAGAGCACCTCGCCATCGTGCTGCACGAGGTGCGCGAGCAGTTCGTACTCGCGGGCGGCGAGCAGCACCTCCTCGCCGCGCACGTGCACCCGGCGTCGGGCCGGATCCAGCCGGAAGTCGCCGCGCACGATCTCCCGCGTCGGCGCGGACGCCGCCAGGGACCGGCGCAGCAGCGCGCCCACCCGCAGCAGCAGCTCGCGCAGCGCGAAGGGCTTCACGAGGTAGTCGTCGGCGCCGGTCTCCAGCCCCTCGATGCGCTGCTCCACCTCGCCGAGCGCGGTGAGCATGATGATCGGCACCGCAGAGCGCGCCCTCGCATCGCGCGCCAGCTCGTCTCCGCTGATGCCCGGCAGCATGCGGTCGACGATGAGCACGTCAGGCGGATCCGCCTGCACCGCGCGCTGCGCCGAGACGCCGTCGCCGAACCCGTCGACGCGGTAGCCGTTCGCTGCGAGATAGCGCTCGACCGCGGACCGCACGGTCGGGTCGTCCTCGACGACCACCACGCGAGGCAGAACGGGTCCGGGCATCTCCATGCTCAGAGGCTAGCCCCGGCGACCGAGCCGGATCCGAGTCCTTACGGCCCCGAAAGAACTCCCCCGCGGCGATTCCGGCCGTTCTAGCGTCGCCACTGTCCTCGAAACCATGTGGCGGATCCCGCCACGGAATGGAGCAATCATGCGCAAGACCGCTTTCGTCCCCGCCGCGCTCGGCGTCGCCGTCCTCGCCCTGGGCCTGACTCTCGCGGGCTGCAGCTCGACCCCCGCGGCCTCCCCGACCTCCGGCGACACCATGTCGTCGTCCACCCCGATGCCGTCCTCCTCTCCGATGGCGTCGGACATGCATGACATGTCGAAGACCGGCACGTTCATGGGCCTGAACGGCAAGAACGTGAAGGGCACCGTGACGATCTCCGGATCCGAGCTGACCCTCTCCGGCTTCTCCTCCGACGAGGGCCCCGACCTGCACGTCTACCTGACCAACGGCACCGACGAGGCCGCCGTCAGCGCCGGCAAGCAGATCGACCCGGTCGCCTTCGACAAGGACTCGCAGACGTTCATGCTGAACGGCGTCGACGCGTCGATGTACACCGACGTCGTGATCCACTGCGACAAGGCCAAGGCGGTCTTCGGGGCCGCTGCGCTGTCATGACCGCGACGGCGGTGCGGACCGGCACGGGGACGCCGGCCCGCACCGCGCCTTGGCTCACCGCCTCGGCGTTCCTCGGTGCGGCGGCTCGGATCGCCGCGGGCGTGCTGTGGCTGAACGAGGGGATCCTGAAGTACCGCGCCGGGTTCGGATCCGCCGACATCCTGCTCGTGGCGCAGGGCACCGCGGGCAACACGCGGGTGCCGTTCTTCTTCCGCCCGCTGGGGGCGCTCATGCAGTCGGCGCCGGGGCTGTTCGGGATCGCGATCCCCGTACTCGAGGTGGGGCTGGGCGTGCTGCTCGTGCTCGGCCTCGGGCGGGTGCTCACGACGCTCGTGGCGTTCGGATCCGTCGCGACGCTGATGCTGTACTGGTCGTCGGACCAGCTCATCGCGCAGTATCCGGCGATGGTGCTGCTGTCTGCCGTCGTGCTGGCGCTGCCGTGGTCGGGGCGCGTCGGCGTCGCGTGGTGGTGGGAGCGGCGGCGCGGGCGGGGCTCGGCTACGCCGGCTTCGTCCAGGCGGGGAGCCGCATTCCGCTGAGGGGAAGGTGGGGCTGGGAACCGCGTTCGGCTGGGTCCGGGCGGTGAGGCTGGAACCGCACACGGTCGAGTCGGAGCGGTGAGGCGTTCGCTGGTCGCCAGATGCCCTTTCGCGAGGGACGAAAGGGCTTCTGGCGTCAGGTGAGCGCCTCGTTCCAGTGAGGTCCGGAATCAGCGTTCCGAGTGCGGTGACACGGATCCGGATCCGGTCCGTCAGGCTTTCCGGAACCAGCGCTTCTTCCGCTCGGCGGCGGGGGCGGGCTCGACCCTGGCTGCCTCCCGGCGGTCGCGCCGCTCGTGCCAGGCCTCGATCTCAGCCGCCACGTCGCGGGGCTTCGTCACGACGGGTGGCCCGCCGAGCAGCTGACGCCTGGCCTCGATCACGCGGCGATTGAAGTCCTCCACCACGGCGCGCACGTCGTTCTCGCTCCGCAGGCCGTCGAGCTGCGAGTCGAATTCACGGTCCTCGACGCGCAGCATCAGCGCCGGCGGACCGAGGCCGGTGAGGTTCTCCCGCTCGATCTTGCGCCGGATCCACCAGTCCGGATCGTGATGGTCGCCGAGCCCGGGGATGGGCTTGCCCGCTCCCGGGAGGTCGTCGAACTGGCCCTGACGGATGGCCACCTGGATCGCGGTCTCGACGATCGCCGGCATCGTCTCGGCGTTCAGGACCGCGGGCGGGGCGGTGGGCGGCGTGGTGGCCGCGCTGGACTCTGGGGGTGTGCGGCCTAGCAAGCGCTCGGCATGCGAGCGGCGCCGGTGCGCTTCATCCGTCATGACGCTCCTCCGGTTCTGGTCGGACCTCGGGTCCTTCCAGGCTACGGGACGCGGGTGACGCGGCGTCGGGTTCGTTTCGCCCCCTCCTTCTGCGCCCGTTCCTTCCATCCCTCGTTCCTTCATACTTCGTTCCCCCTTCTGCTCGTTTGCCCGCCTGCTCCGCGCGTCGATCCCTCCGCTCAGTGGTCGCGAATTGCGGTTATTCGGGTCGGAGAGCCGCAATCTGCGACCACCGAACACGTCCGGTTCGTCCTCCACAGGTGCGGATCCTGACGAGATCTCCACAAGTTTGGTTCTGCCGCCTGATCTGGGATTCGAATGTCGGTGGCCCGGAGTTGAATGAGGGTATGACATCCCCGTTGCGTGAGGCTCTGGAGCAGGTTCAGCACCTGCTCCAGCAGGCGAGGGTGCAGGGTGAGCTCGACGCCCAGTTCGAGGGAACAGAGGATGCGGAGACGATCCGGGTCCTGCGCGAGTGCGGGCAGGCGCAGCGCCTGCTGGACGCGGCGATTACCAGCGCGGTGGCCCGTGCGCGCCACCGCGACACGGGGTTGCCCTCGGAGAAGATCACCACCTTGGCTGGGTGCCGGGATGTCACGGAGCTGATCCGGCGGGTGCTGCGGGTCGACGCCGGCACCGCGCGCGGGTATGTGCGAGCAGCCGACGCCGTGGGCAAAGACTTCCTGCTCTCCTCGGGCGAGCACACCGCAGCCCGCTACGAACATCTCGGGCAGGCGCTCAGGGACGGTGAGCTCTCGGTCACGGGCCTGCTCGCCGCGATCAGCCCGGTGGAACGTGCCGGTACCCGGATCAGCACGGACGAGCGGGAAGCGGTGGACGCCCTGCTCGCGAACACCACGCGCGGGTTGGACCTGGCCGACGAGCACGGCCGGCCAGGGCCGGCACCGTCGACGGATGAGCTCGCCGATTACGCACGGGCGTTGATGCTCGCCCTGGACCCGGACGGTGCCGAACCCGACGACGCCAAAGCGGACCGGTCCCGCAGTTTCTGGATCGGGAAGCTCCGTGACGGCACGCACCCCTTCGGCGGGCGCGCCCTGCCCGAGGTCGCCGGGCTGCTGCAACGGCTGATGGACGCCTTCAACAACCCCGCCGCACCCAGCTCCCCGAACCTCGACTCCGGGACAGTCACCTTCGAGACCGACGACACGGACCCGGCGGGTCCTGCGGATGCCGCGGAGACGGATCCTGTGTCGGATCCGGATGCGGACCTGATGGCAGGCGCTGATCCGCTGTCCGTTGATCCGGATCCGGGTCTCTTCGACGGTCTCCCCGTCCCGAACGACACGCGCACCCCGGCACAGCGCAACCACGACAACCTTGCCGCGATCCTGCGCGCCGCAGCCGCCTCCGGGGCCACCCCCGACCTGGGCGGGGCGGCACCGACCCTGGTCGTGTCCGTCACCGCGCAGGATTACGCCGCCGGGCGCGGGCGGGCGTTCATCGAAGGCACCGGCACCGACGTGCCGTTGTCCGTCGCCCGGCACACCGCCTGCACCGGCGGGATCCAACGGGTCCTGTTCGACGAACACGGACAGATCGTGTCGATCGGGACGACCGCCCGTATCTTCACCGCGATCCAGCGCCGCGCCATCCAGCTCCGGGACCGGGAATGCCTCATCCCTGGCTGCCACGTCCCCGCGACCTGGTGCGAGATCCACCACGTCCAAGAACACGCCCACGGCGGCCCGACCCACACCAGCAACGGCGTCGCCCTGTGCTGGCACCACCACCGCACCCTCGACACCTCCGGATGGCAGATCCGCATGAACGCGGGTGTCCCCGAAATCCGCGGACCAGCCTGGTGGAACCCGCACGGCATCTGGCACCGACCGCGCGTCCGCGGCGGCGACCCGCAGCACGTCCGCCGCGTCCTCGCCGACGCGGTCGGCCCGCCCGGATGACGATACGACGCCGCCCATGACGGCGGGCTATTCCTCCAGCGGTCGATCAGCCTCCGCCGAATGACGGGCCGCCCAGCGCGCCCTCCCCAATCGAAGGGTCCGCCACACAACCGCGATCAAGGCGGCAAGGAGAACAGCCACGCCTATGACTGACAGTATGATCGCGGCAAAGCCGGCAAGCGAAACGAGAGTCGGCGTGAGATTTCCGCTCACTATCGAAGCGAGTAGCACACCTAGTGCCAGGAGCCCCATCCCGAGCAGCATCGCCCGATCGAGATCCGAAAAGATCTCGGTACTCGACTCGCCGTATTTCTTGGCGATGAGTTCTCGACGTTTGGCGAGCGCCTGGCGGCCCGGACTGGGTGGCATGTCTTTGAGGATCTCCGATAGCGCACGTAGTTCTTTGGCTTGGCGTGGTTCACCTCGCGAGGAAATGAATGAAAGAAGTCCAGAGATCACAACAAAGGTGCCCGTCACTGCCGCAGCCGCGATTACGATCCAATTGCTTCCCATAGTCGCTGAGCCTAGACAGCACGCCATCCTGACGATTGCCGTTTCGTGGCGATGTCGGCCGGCCCGCCGCAGACCCATGTCCCCGCCCGCCCCTAGGCTCGTACAGTGCCCTCCCCGACGCCGAACCCGCAGCCGGGCGACACCCCGCGTGGTGTGCCGCACCTGGACGCGGCGCCGACCCTGAACCGCGAGATCATCCGCCTCGCCGTACCCGCCCTCGGCGCGCTCGTGGCAGAGCCGGCGTTCCTGATGGTCGACGCGGCGCTCGTCGGGCACCTCGGCACGACGCCTCTCGCGGGGCTCGGCATCGCGTCGGCGGTCCTGCAGACCATCGTCGGGCTGATGATCTTCCTGGCCTACTCGACCACGCCGGCCGTCGCACGACGGTTCGGCGCCGGCGAGCATGGCGATGCCGTGTCGGTCGGCATCGACGGCATGTGGCTGGCGCTCGGCCTCGGTGCGGTGCTCGCGGTGATCGGGTCCCTGCTCACCCCCGCGGTGATCCCGCTGTTCGGCGCCACTCCCGCAGTCGCAGCGCAGGCGGCCGCCTACCTCGCGCCGTCCATGTGGGGGCTGCCCGCGATGCTCGTCGTCTACGCGGCGACGGGCCTGCTGCGCGGCATGCAGGACACCGTCACCCCGCTGTGGATCGCGGGCATCGGCTTCGCCGCGAACGCACTGCTGAACTGGCTCTTCATCTACGGCTTCGGCTGGGGCATCGCCGGATCCGCGTTCGGCACGGTCGTCGCCCAGTGGGGCATGGTCGGGGCGTACGTGCTCGTGATCGGGCGCCTGGCGCGCCGGCACGAGGCCTCGGTCGCACCAGAGCTCGCCGGAATCCGCGGATCCGCGCGCTCCGGCGGCTGGCTGTTCCTGCGCACCGTGAGCCTGCGGGTGGCGCTGCTCGCGACGGTGGGAGTCGCGACCGCAATCGGCACGCGCGAGCTCGCCGGCTGGCAGGTCGTCTTCACCATCTTCTCCGCCGCGGCCTTCGCGCTCGACGCCCTCGCGATCGCCGCGCAGGCGCTCATCGGCAAAAGTCTGGGCGCGGCGGATCCGAACGGCGCCAGGCACGTACTCGCCCGCACCGTCGCATGGGGCGCCTGGTTCGGCGTGATCGTCGGAGTGCTCATCGCGGCGCTGTCCACCGTCATCGGGCTCGCCTTCACCGGCGACCCGGCCCTCGCCGCGCTGATCCAGCCCGCACTCATCGTGCTCGCCGTCGCCCAGCCGATCGCGGGCATCGTGTTCGTGCTCGACGGGGTGCTCATGGGGGCCGGCGACGCACGCTACCTCGCCCTCGCCGGCGGCCTGAACCTCGTGCCGTTCCTGCCAGCGCTCGCGATCATCGCGGCGACCGGGGTGACCGGCGTCGCGGGACTGATCTGGCTCGCCGTCGCGTTCTTCGGCATGTACCTGTGCGCAAGGCTGGCGACCCTCGGCCTGCGCGTGCGCACCGGACGCTGGCTCTCGATCGAGGTCTGACGAAGCGAGGTCTGACGAACGGAACGCCCGTCCAAAGGAGCCAGGATCCGACGAAGCACCCGGGATCCGCACAGCAACGGCGCGGATCCCCGGCGCCTCGCGGTCGTCGTCAGCGCCGGCTGCGATGCACTTCACGCTCCTCGATCGCGTCGAGTTCGGCCGTGGCGCGCGCCCGCAGCGTGTCCGACAGCCCGCGGTCGCCGATCGCCCGCGGCACCACGGGGCGTTCCTCCGGCCGGCCGCGGTGCATCGCGTAACCCCATGTCGCGACGCCGAGGAGCGGCCCCCACAGCCAGAACGGCAGCACCAGCATCAGCTCGACGACGCCCACGGCGAGGGATCCGCGCGTCGTGGCGACGCGCAGCAGGTCCACGCCCCCGACCGTGAACATCACCGCCACGACCGATGCGGCGATCACCGCGAGTCCGGCGGGCACCGGACGTCCGCCGACGACGCCCAGCCACTGCGGGAAGCGGTCCGCCCACGGCAGGCACAGGGCGAGCGTGAGCAGCCCGGCCGCGAGCATCGCCCCGCCGAGCAGCAGGCCCACCATCAGGACATCGGGCGTCAGGGCGGCCGGCGGCGCGAACAGCGGCCACGGCGTCAGCCACGTGAGGCGACAGAACGCGTACGGCAGCGCGCACAGCGCTGCGGCCACGGTGATCGCACGCCGGTGCCGCAGCACGCCCGCGGCGAACCGCCCGCGCACCGCGGGTTCGCCGATCGCCCAGGCGGCGAGCGCGCCCGCGGCGACCAGGTGCACGAACGAGACGGTCAGCTCGCCGAATCGCGGAGCGAGCGCCTCCAGCACGCGTGGCGCGAACGTGCCAAGCGGCAGCCGCAGCGCGGCGAACCCGACAACGCCGATCACGAGCAGGATCCCGGCCGCCCCGATCAACGGATGGCGCACCGTCAGCAGCACGAGACCCGCGACGACGAGCCCCGCCACGACGAGCACGAACGAGTACCCGGCGACCGGGATGATCCCGCCCGGGATGAGCGCCGCCACCAGCAGCGCCACGGTCACGGCGATGATGCGCAGCCCGGCGGGCGCCGCGACGGTGACACCGACCGCGCTCACCGACGCGTCCGCCCTGCGCCCGCGCAGTCCGAGCACTCCGACAGCCATCGCGGCGAGCCCCGCCGCGATCGACACCACCGCCGCTGTGGGCGCGCCGACGACCGCCGAGACCAGGCTCGGGCTCACCCCCGTGGGCACCACTCCGGCGAAGAGCAGTCCGATGGCGCCGAGCAGCGCGACAGCGGCGCCCAGCACGACACCGAGGATCAGCAGTGCGACACGCGTTCTGTTTCTCATGTCCGGCACGCTACGGATCCGGAACCGTTCTCCGCGTCGCCCCCGAGGACGGTTCCGGATCACCCGCGGGGATGATCCCGGGGAGCGTTGTCAGCGCCCGGGGCGGCGGATGCCGTTCTCGTAGGCCCAGATCACGACGTGCACGCGGTCGGCGAGGCCGAGCTTCGCGAGCACCGCCTTCACGTGCGTCTTCACCGTGTTCGCACTGAGGAACAGAGTCCGCGCGATGTCATCGTTCGAGGCACCGGTCGCGAGCGCCCGCGCGACCTCCCGCTCCCGGCCGCTGAGCGGCGCGAGCGCGGTTTCGGGATCGACCGTGGGCCCGCCCTCGCGCACGAAGCCCAGCAGCGCCGCCGTCGCGCGCGGCGACATGGCCGCGTCGCCGGCGGCCGCCGCGACGACGGCGTCGGCGAGCTCCTGCGGCGCTGCGTCCTTCGTCAGGAACCCGCTCGCCCCCTCGCGGATCGCCTCGACGACGTACTGGTCGAGGTCGAACGTGGTGAGCATGAGTATGCGGATCCCGGACTTCAACCGCAGGATCTCCCTGGTCGCGGCGATGCCGTCCATGCCGGGCATGCGGATGTCCATCAGCACGACGTCAACCGCGTGGCCGCGGACGTGCTCGATGCCGCCCTGCGCATCAGCGGCGGTCGCGACCTCGGCGATGCGCGGGTCCCGGGCCAGCATGATCGCCACGGCCTCGCGGAACAGCTCCTGGTCGTCGACGAGCAGCACCCGGATCGTCATTCGCCGTCCCCCTCATCCGCCGGGCGCGTCACCGTCGCTACCCTGTCCGAGTCGCTCTCGCGCAGCACCGGGAGCTCGACCCGCAGCAGCCAGCCGCGGGATCCGGCGAGCCCGGACGAGCCGCTCTCGACGTCCGCAACCGGCCCCGCCACGAGCGACCCGCCCGCCAGCCGGAGCCGCTCGGCCAGGCTCACGAGACCGGTGCCTGTGCCGAGATCGGATCCGCTGCGTCCGGATCCGCCGTCGTCCTCGACCTCCGCGACCACGTGCCCCTCGGCCCAGGAGAGGCGCACCTCGACCCGCACCGGCGGCAACGCGTGCCGCATGGCGTTCGTGAGACCCTCGCGCACCGCACGGTGCAGCGCCAGCGCCGGCGCGGGGGCCAGGTCGCGGCGCTCTCCGCTCTCGGCGAGCTCGACCGCGCACGCGGGGCTGCGCACCGAGGCGATCAGCTCGGCCAGGGAGTCCGCCGTCGGCAGCGGCTCCTTGGGCGCGTCGCCGTCGGCCGCGACGATCGCGCGCATGCCGCGCAATGCGTCGCGGCCCGTGTCCACGACGACGCCGAGCGCCTGCTCGCTGACGTCCGGACGCTCGCGCAACAGCGCCCGCGCCACCTCGGACTGCGCGATCATGACCGTCATCGCGTGCGCCACCACGTCGTGCAGCTCGCCGCTGATGCGCATCCGCTCGTCCGCGATCGCCTGCTGCACGCGCACGACGGTGCGCTCCTCGGCCCGGCTCGTCGCGAACCGCACCAGCAGACCGCACGCCCACGCGGCGGTCGCGCTGGCAGCGAGCCCGAGGAAGGCGCCGAGCCGGAGCAGCCCCACATCGGCGCCCGACCCGGTCCCGGACCCGAAGGACGGCTCGGCCCACGCGATCATCCCTGCACCCACGAGCGCGACGGCCAACGCGATGACCGACAGCCGCACCCGCTCGCGCACGGCGACCTGGGCCAGGCAGAGCAGGTAGACGACGACCGAGGGGTGCATGGCCGCAGAGGCGTCGCGCGCCGCGGGGATCAGCACGAGCAGCAGCATCACGGCGCTGGCCAGGAGGAATGCCGGCCTCGGATGCCGCACCGCGAGCAGGGACGCGCCGTGCAGTGCGGCGAAGGAGAGGGCGAGCCCTGCGGTCACCAGGGGCGCCGCGTGCGGCGTCGACCACGCGAGCGAGGCGAGACTGATCGGCAGCAGCAAGACGAGGGCGGCCAGCGCCACGATCAGCACGGTGCCGCCGCGCCCGCCGCTCCGCGCCTTCCCTGTCCGCACGTCCCCATGCTCGCACGCGGCTCTGCGCGCGTCCTCACCCGTGCGAGTGAGACGGATCCGGATCATGGCGTCAGCCGGCGTGCCTCCGGCACCACTCGTACATGATCACGGCCGCGGCCGCTCCGGCGTTGATCGAGCGGGTGGATCCGTACTGCGTGATCTCGACGTGCCCTGACGCCGCCGCAAGCGCCTCGTCCGACAGCCCAGGCCCCTCCGCGCCGAACAGCAGCACGCAGCGCTCCGGCAGATCCGCCCGGTCCACGGGCACGGCGCCGTCGAGGTTGTCCACGGCGATGATCGGGATGCGCTCGGCCTCCGCCCACGCGGTGAACGCCTGCACGGTGTCGTGGTGCATCACGTGCTGGTATCGATCGGTGACCATGGCTCCGCGCCGGTTCCAGCGCCGTCGTCCGATGATGTGCACGGTGTCGGCGAGAAACGCGTTGGCGCTGCGCACGATCGAGCCGATGTTCATGTCGTGCTGCCAGTTCTCGATCGCGACGTGGAAACCGTGCCGCCGGGTGTCGAGGTCCGCGACGATCGCCTCCATCCGCCAGTACCGGTAGCGGTCCACGACGTTGCGCCGGTCGCCGTTCGCGAGCAGCTCGGGATCGAGGCGATCTTCGGCGGGCCACTCCCCCTCCCACGGGCCGACACCGTGCGTGGGCTCCGGTTCGGGCGCGGGCTCGGGAGCACGCGCTGGCTCGGGTGCAGCAGTGGACTCGGGCGCGGGCTCGGGAGCACGCGCTGGCTCGGGTGCAGCAGTTGACTCGGGCGTGGGCTCGGACTCGCCGACGACCTCTGGATCCTGCATCCCGCCAGCGTATCTGCGCGCGATCCCCCGCCCGGCGCTGTCGAGCGGGCGCGCCCACCTCGGGTCGTCGAGCGCGCACGCCCGCGAACGGGATCCGACTATTTCGGCGCACCTAAAAGTGGGGTAGGTTTTCGGTGTGCCTAAATCCACGGTGACCTTCGCACCCTCGCGCGCCGATGCCGCGGCGTCCGCCCGCGGTGCGGCGCTGCTCGGCCCTGCGCTGGTGGCAGGAGTCGCCTATGTGGACCCGGGCAACGTCGCCAGCAACATGACGGCGGGAGCAGGCTACGGCTACCTGCTGGTCTGGGTGGTCATCGTGGCGAACGTGATCGCGTGGCTCGTGCAGTACCTCTCCGCGAAGCTCGGCGTCGTCACCGGGCGCAGCCTCCCCGAGCTGATCGGCGACCGGCTGCAGCACCGGTTCGCGCGGCGCGCGTACTGGCTGCAGGCCGAGCTCGTCGCGATGGCGACCGACATCGCCGAGGTCATCGGCGGCGCGGTCGCGTTGCAGCTGCTGTTCGGGATCCCCCTGCTGCTCGGCGGCCTCATCACGGGCGCGGTCTCGATGGCGCTGCTCGCCGTGCAGGGCCGTCGCGGCGCCCGGCCGTTCGAGTTCGTCGTGATCGGCCTGCTCGCCGTGGTCACCATCGGGTTCCTCGCCGGGCTGCTGGTGGCCCCGCCGGATCCGTCCGCCGCCCTCGGCGGGCTCATGCCGCGCTTCACCGATTCCGGATCCGTGCTGCTCGCCGCCTCGATCCTCGGCGCGACGATCATGCCGCACGCGATCTACGCGCACTCCGCCCTCGCCAGGGACCGATTCGGATCCGCCCCCGTGCACCCGGGCGGAGACCCCGAGCCGACCACGCGCACCCCGATCGCGCGGCTGCTCACCGCGACCCGATGGGATGTCACCCTGGCGATGGTCGTCGCGGGCGCCGTGAACCTCGGCATGCTGCTGCTGGCCGCCGCCACGCTGCCCGGTGTGGACGGCACCGACTCCCTCGAGGGCGCGCACGCCGCGATCAGCGCGCAGCTCGGGCCGCTCATCGGCACTCTGTTCGCGGTCGGCCTGCTCGCGTCCGGCCTGGCCTCGACCGCGGTGGGGGCGTACGCGGGCGCCGAGATCATGCACGGCCTGCTGCGGATCCGCATCGCGATGCCGGTGCGGCGGCTCATCACGCTCATCCCGGCGCTGCTGATCCTCGGGCTCGGCGTCGACCCCACCTTCGCCCTCGTGCTCAGCCAGGTGGCGCTGTCGTTCGGGATCCCGTTCGCGCTCATCCCCCTCGTCGCGCTCACCGCCCGGCAGCGCACGCTCGGGCGCTACGCCAACCGACCGTGGACCACGATCGCGGGCATCATCGCCGCTGCCCTGCTCATCGCGCTCAACGCCGTGCTGCTCTGGCTGCTGCTGAGCGGGTCCTGACACCGGACCGGATCCGGCGTCCGCGTTTCCTGACCGCGAGACTGCAACGGAGTAACGAGACAGCGAATCAGGCGTGCAGTCTCGTTACTCAATTGGAGTCTCGCGGTCGAAGGGACCCGGATCCGGATCCGGATCCGTTCTCGGGCGCGGCCGGCGAGCCGCTCCCGTCCTCCTGGACCTGAGCCTCCGCCCGGACTTCGGCCCGGGTCTCCGCCGCTCTCGCCGTCGCCTTCGCGGCGGCCACCTCGGTCGCGACGTCCTGCGCATCGACGTCCGTCGCGGCCGCCCCACCGGTCTGCGCCGGTACCAGGGCGCGGGCGATGCCCTGCAGCTCGGCGATCATCTCGAGCTGGCGACGATTGATCTCCAGCAGCGCCTCGATGTCGACCCTGGCGGCGACGTTGGTGTCGAAGTCGTGCTGAGCGAGCGCGGCGGAGATCGCGTCCTGCCGCTTCGCGGCGATGAGCAGGATCGCGCCCTGCAGACCGGCCAGCATGCTGAGGAACAGGTTCAGCAGGATGAACGGATAGGGATCCCACGCCGTGCTCTTGATCGTATTGAGGATCCACCACACCGCCATGAACAGCACGAACCCGCCGACGAAACCCCAGCTGCCCATCGCGTTGCGCAGGCGATCGGCAGACCGCTCCCCCAGTGTGAGGTGCTCCTGCGCCTGTTCGTGCCAGGTGCTCTCCGGCAGCGGCCGTGCGCTGCTCTCCGGCAGTCGCCCGAGGAACGCATCGAGGTCCTCGCTCGAGATGGCCTGCTGGCTCGACATGGTCTGCTCCCTCGCCCGCCCGCGCCGTCGCGGGGTCGGATCCAGTCTCCTGCGTCGTCCCGGCATGCCATGGCGGCGCGCTGAGCGGGGCGGCGCGGCGGTCCTGGCGGATCCGACCCCGTCCCCGGGGCCGGGGCCGGGCCGCAGCTCACACGTCCGGATCCATCGGACGGACGATACGGCCCAGGCAGGACCCACAGCCTCCGCCGGTAGGCTCGAGGGATGGCAAGATCCCGCCGCCCGTCCGCCGCGCAGCGCGCCGCCGAGAAGGCCGAGGCGCAGGCATCCGCACGCCGGGCCGTACGCATCTGCACCTGGGCATCGCTCGTCACAGGCGCACTCGGGATCCTGCTCGTCGCCGTGCCGAAACTGCTGCCGGCGGGCGGCCCCTGGGTGCAGCTCGCACTGGGCGCCCTGACCCTGATCCTGTCGTTCCGCGCTCGCGCGATCGGCATGCGCGGCGTCGAGGGCTTCGACGGGCGCCTCTCGCTGCTCGGCGCGTTCGCCGGCTTCGGGATCATGTTCTTCGCCGGCCAGGCCGCGTTCGCCGTGCTCTCCGCGATCGGCCACTGACCTCGCTCCTCCGGGGCCCTCGCCCCACGTGGCCCCGGGGGCTGAGCGCCGGGCGCCAGTCGCACTCTTGGAGCCGGCTCGCGCCGAAAGCCATGCCGGTTAGGCTGGACCCGTGGCATCCCCCGCGGCCGACGACTACCTGAAGACGGTGTTCGCGCACACCGAATGGCAGCCGGCGCCGATCACGCCGTCGCAGCTCGCCGCGAAGCTCGGCATCGCCCCGTCCAGCGTCACCGAGATGGTGAAGAAGCTCGCCGCAGCCGGCCTCGTCTCGCACGTGCCCTACGGCGCAGTGCGCCTCACCGAGGAGGGGGAGCAGCGCGCCCTCGCGATCATCCGCCGACACCGCCTCATCGAGACCTGGCTCGTGCGCGAGTTCGACTACGCGTGGGACGAGGTGCACGACGAGGCGGAGGTGCTCGAGCACACCATCAGCGACCGTCTGCTGGAGGGCATCGATGCGCGCCTGGGACGGCCGCGATTCGATCCGCACGGTGATGCGATCCCCGACGCCGACGGCCGCATCGAGCGCGAGCCGTTCGTGCTGCTCGCCGACGCCGCCACCGGCCACGCGGGCCGGGTGCTGCGCGTGGACGACCGTGATCCCGAGCTGCTGCGCGCTCTGGAATCCGCGGGCCTGGTGATCGGCGGCGAGGTCGTCGTCACCCGCGACGGACTGCGGATCGAGGGCTCCGATGTTCCGCTCCCCTCCGACGGCGCCGACGCGGTCTGGCTGTCGGCCTGACCGCGGTCATCGGATCCACGGCACTGGTTCTTCAGCACCCAATCCGCGGCACCGGATCCACGGCGGCCGCTCGGCGGCACCGGATCCACGGCGGCCGCTCGGCGGCAGCGGGTGTCGGCGTGCCGTATTCAGGACGGATCTCGCGTGATGGCGTGAACATGGCCGGATCCGGGCCTCCAGAGCAGATCCGACCTGAATTACGCACGGGGCCACGCTGTCATCCCCCCGTAATCCGGGAGTCCTAGGCTGGGCGCATGGCACAACGCGACGACATCGAATGCTGGCTCACCGACATGGATGGTGTGCTCGTGCACGAGAACGACGCCATCCCCGGGGCGTCCGAACTGCTCGCCGGTTGGGAGAGCAGCGGCATCCCCTACCTCGTGCTGACGAACAACTCGATCTTCACCGCGCGAGACCTGTCCGCGCGTCTGCGCACGAGCGGGCTGAACGTGCCGGAGGAGCGGATCTGGACCTCCGCGCTCGCGACCGCCGACTTCCTGCAGCAGCAGCTCCCCGGCGGATCCGCGTTCGTGATCGGCGAGGCCGGGATCCTCACCGCCCTGCACGACGCGGGCTTCATCATGACCGAGACGAACCCCGACTTCGTCGTGGTCGGCGAGACCCGCAACTACTCGTTCGAGGCGATCACGAAGGCGATCCGCCTGATCAACGACGGCGCCCGGTTCATCGTCACCAACCCGGATGCCACGGGCCCGAGCGCGGACGGACCGCTGCCCGCCACCGGCGCGATCGCCGCACTCATCACGAAGGCGACGGGCAAGGATCCGTACGTCGTCGGAAAGCCGAATCCGATGATGTTCCGCTCGGCACTCAACAAGATCGGCGCGCATTCCAAGCGCACCGGCATGATCGGCGATCGCATGGACACCGACGTCGTCGCGGGCATCGAGGCGGGCCTGCACACGATTCTCGTGCTCACCGGGATCAGCGACACCGCGGAGATCGAGAAGTACCCGTTCCGCCCGGACGAGGTCGTGCAGTCGGTCGCCGACCTGCTCCCCCGCATCACCGAGACGATCCGTACGATCCCGCAGAAGGCGCCGAAGACGAAGGGCTGATCCATGGGCGCACTCGACGAGGGCGAGCGGGTCGTCGCCACGGACGCCGCCGCCTGGCGTTCATGGCTCGCCGAGAACCATGCGACCGCGACCGGCGCCTGGCTGGTGCGGCCGCGGCCGGGGAACGACGAGGTGCACGTCGGCTACGAGGAGGCCATCCTGCAGGCGCTCTGCTTCGGATGGATCGACGGTCCGGTACGCAGCTTCGATGAGCGGATCGGCGGGCTCTGGTTCGCGCCGCGCCGCGCGTCCAGCGGCTGGGCGGCGACGAACAAGGCCCGCATCGCCCTGCTCGAGGAGGCCGGCCTGCTCGAGGCCGCGGGGATCCGCGCGATCGAGGTCGCCAAGGCCAACGGCGCCTGGAGCGTGCTGGACGGTCCCGAGGCCGGCATCGAGCCGGACGACCTCATCGCCGCGCTCGACGCATCCCCTGCCGGGCGGGCGGGATGGGACGCCTTCCCGCCGTCGGCGAAGAAGGTCGGCCTGACGCAGATCGCGATGGCGAAGCGGGCCGAGACCCGGGCCGCGCGCATCGCGAAGATCGTCGCCGACGCGGCGGAGGGGAAGCGGCCGTGACCTCGAATCCGATCATCTGGGTCGCGGCCGTCATCGCGCTCGGCTCACTCACCGCGTGGATCGTGCAGTTCGCGCGCAACCGCCGCGGCGGCTCCGCCCGCGACCGTGGCGCCTGGTGGGAGGGCCCCTGGGACGAGGACGACAAGGGCTCACCCGGTCGTTGAGCGCCCCTCGACTACCGGACCGGTGAGCGCGCCATTCCACAGGACTTTCGCACGTCTGTAGGACGGATCCGTGGATTCCGTCCTACAGAAGTGGAACCTTCCTGGATCTTTGCGCGCAGCACGAGCTTGATCTATGCGCGCAGCACGAGCCTGGATCGCAGCACGAGCCTGGATCTATGCACGCAGCACGAGCGCCGCGGCGCCGATGAGCGGACCCTCGTCGCCGAGACCCGAACGGACGACGCGCGTGCGGCGGGAGTAGTCGTGCTGCGCGCTCTCGGTGAGCGCGGCCTGGACCAGGTCGATGTAGTCGTCGGCGACGCGGGAGAAGCCGCCGCCGATCGCGACGACCTCCAGATCCACGAGCGTCGAGGCGTCGGCGAGCGCCGCACCCACCGTGCGGGCGGAGCGCTCGATCGCGGCGCGCGCGATCGTATCCCCCGCCTGCGCGTCGCGGGCCAGATCCTCGCCCTGCTGTCCCGACCATCCCTGCGTGCGGGCCCAGGCCACGCTCGCAGGACCGGAGGCGACCTGCTCCACGGTGAGCTCGGGTGTCGCGTGCACCTGGCCGAGGTGGCCGGCGTTGCCCGAGGATCCGGGCAGGTAGCGACCGTCCACGACGAACCCACCGCCGACGCCGGTCGACACCACGATCGACAGCGATGCCGCGGCGCCGCGCGTGGCGCCGTACCGCGACTCGGCGAGCGCGAGGCAGCCGCCGTCGTGCGCGAGCACGGTCTCGACGGCGTTCCCGTGCACCTCCTCGGCGGCGGAGCGCACGGCGTCGCGCAGCCCGAAGCCGTGCGCGGCGGGCATGTTCACGGGAACGATCGTGCCCTGCACGCGGTCCACCGGGCCCGCGCTGCCGATGCCGGCGCCGACCAGCTCGTCATCCGCGCTCAGCCCGGTGAGGGCGTAGGCCACGACCTCGCCGATCGCGGCGCGCAGCGATTCGAAGGTCGCGTCGGGGCCGGTCGGGCGACGGCTGCGCGTGCCGTCGACGACGGTGCCGTCGGCGCGCACCAGGGCGGCCTCGAGCTTGGTCCCGCCCACGTCGACGGCGAGCGCGACCCGGCGGTCTGCGGATCTGGTCATGCGATGCTCCTGATGTCAGGGACGGATGCACGATCCGGGGACGGATGCAGGACGGGATCCGGGATCCGATCGTGCAGACGTCGCAACGTCGTGCAGACGTCGCGGAGAGCCGCGGCCGAGGTCGCGGCGAAGGTCACTGCGGGTCGAGCCCGAGGTCGTCCAGGTCGATCGCAGCGAGCCACTGCAGGCCCGCGGCCTCGATCGCGGCCTGCGCGCCGGTCTTGCGGTCGACGATCGAGATCACGGCGACCGGCTCGGCGCCCGCGGCGCGCAGCACTTCGACGGCCTTGAGCGGCGATCCACCCGTGGTCGAGGTGTCTTCGACCACCACGACGCGCTTGCCCGTGACGTCGGCGCCCTCGATCTGGCGCCCGCGGCCGTGGTCCTTGGGCTCCTTGCGCACCACGAAGGCGTCGACCGGGGATCCGGCGCGCACCGACTCGTGCATCACGGCGTTGGCGATCGGGTCCGCGCCCAGCGTGAGGCCCCCGACGGCGGCGATGCCGTCGAGCCCCTGCATGAGGTCGAGCACGATGCGTCCGATCGCGGGCGCTGCGCGGTGGTCAAGGGTGAGCCGGCGCATGTCGACGTAGTAGGTCGCCTGCTTGCCACTGGCCAGGGTGAAGTCTCCGTGGAACACCGCCTCGTCCTTGATCAGGGCGATGAGGGCCTGGCGGTCGGCTTCGAGTTCGGGGGTGCTGAGCGTCACGGCACAAGTCTAGGGCGGCGCTCCCCGGCCGCAGGAGCTCCCGGCCGATCCGGATCCGCGCTGGTCGCGTCCGGCAAGACGGTGCGAGGATGGGCCGTGGCCGTCACGGCGCCGCGAACGACGCGACGGCGCGGCCGTGACTGGAGGTTCCGCATGCTCGACGTCGACACCTACGCCGCCCTCGCCCGGCTCAAGCCCGTGCCGCCGCTGGAGCTCTCCAGCCCCGACTTCGACGCGGATGGACCGCTGCCGGTCTGGGCCTGGTCCGCCTCCCGCGGCGGGGACGACCGCTCCCCCGGCCTGGTCTGGGGAGAGCCGCCGGCAGGCACGAAGAGCTTCGCGCTCTCGATCTACGACCCCGACGCCCCGACCGGATCCGGCTTCTGGCACTGGGCCGTCGCGAACCTCCCCGCCGACGTGCGCTCGCTTCCCGCGGGCGCCGGCGACGGCGAACCCGGATCCCTTCCCGCCCCGGCGATCACGGTGCCGAACGAGGCCCGCCTGCAGCGCTACATCGGCGCCGCCCCTCCCGCCGGCACGGGCGTGCACCGCTACGTCATCACGGTCGATGCGCTGGACATCGAGCAGATCGACCTCGACGGCGACGAGACGCCCGCCTACCTCGGCTTCAACCGGCACTTCCACGTGCTGGCGCGCGGGATCCTGGTCGGGACGGCGGATCCCGCCGTCCGCTGAACGAACCAGATGGGATACCAATTTTCGCCTCCTTCTTTCGAGATGTGGAACTTAAGCTTCACATTGTGGTAATCTCGCGTCGAGAGGTAATCTCGACATCGAGATAAATCACGCCGAGGAGACGCCGATGTCCACACACCGACAGACCGTCACGATCACGTACGAGACGGCCGCGCGCGCCGTGGCGCTCGCCCTCGTGATCGGCGCCGAGCGCGGCCTGCCGACAGTGGCCGCCGTCGCCGATCCGTCGATGACTCTCATCGCCTACGGCATGGCCGACGGCTCGACGCCGCACAGCGCCGACACCTCGCAGCGCAAGGCGAAGAGCAGCGCCTCGATCCGCCGCCGCACCGGACAGATCGCCGAGGCCCTCTCCGCGGCCCTGCCCCTCGGCACCGGCGGCACCATGACCACGATCGACGGGGGCATGCCGATCTTCTTCGGCGAGTTCCACGTCGGCGGCCTCGGCATCGCCGGAGGCCCGCCCGCGCTCGACGCGGAGATCGCCCTGGAAACCCTCAAGCGCCTTGGCGCCCGCACAGAAGGAATGGAACTATGACCTCGTACCTCTCCCGCGCAGACCTGTCGGTCGCCGCGCCGATCGTCGAGTTCGCTGAAGCGTCGCTTGCCGATTCCGGCCGCGACGCCACGGCGTTCTGGGCAGGCGTGAACGAGATCGTCCACGACCTGGTGCCGCGCAACGCCGCGCTGCTCGCCCGGCGGGACGAGCTGCAGCAGCAGATCGACGAGTTCCACCGCCAGAACCCGGGTCAGCCGGATCCTGCCGCCTACCGCGCCTTCCTCACCGAGATCGGCTACCTGGTCCCCGTGCCGGAGCAGGTCGCCGTCACCACGGAGAACGTCGACCCCGAGATCGCCACGATGGCCGGCCCGCAGCTCGTGGTGCCGCTGCTGAACGCCCGCTTCGCCCTGAACGCGGCGAACGCCCGCTGGGGCTCGCTGTACGACGCGCTCTACGGCACCGACGCGATCGAGCGCACCGGCGAGCTCGCCCCCGGCAAGGAGTTCAACCCCGCCCGCGCCGCGGCCGTGGTCTCCTTCGGCCGCGAGCTGCTCGACGAGATCGCGCCGCTGGGCGAGGGCTCGCACCGCGACGCCACGGGCTACCGCGTCGACGCCGACGGACTCGTCGTGGCGACCGACTCGGGCGACCGCCGCCTGGCGGATCCGGCCCGCTTCGTCGGCTACACCGGCGACGCCGATGCCCCCGACACGGTGGTCCTGGTGCAGAACGGCCTGCACGCGGAGATCCTCGTCGACCGCTCCGGCCCCATCGGCCGCACCGACGCCGCGGGCGTGCAGGACATCATCCTCGAGTCGGCGATCACCGCGATCCTCGACCTGGAGGACTCCGTCGCCGCCGTCGACGGGGACGACAAGGCGCTCGGCTACCGCAACTGGCGCGGCTTCATGGACGGCACCCTCTCCGAGACGGTGACCAAGGGCGGCAAGACCTTCACCCGTGCGCTGAACCCGGACCGCGTGTACCGCACGGCCGACGGCGGCGAGGTCACCCTGCCCGGCCGTGCCGTGCTGTTCGTCCGCAACGTGGGCCACCTCATGCGCACCCCCGCCGTGCTCGACCGCAACGGCGACGAGGTGTTCGAGGGCATCCTCGACGCGATCATGACCGCGCTCGGATCCCTTCCCGAGCTCGAGGGCGCGAACAAGGGCACCAACTCGCGCACCGGATCCATGTACATCGTGAAGCCGAAGATGCACGGCCCCGAGGAGGTCGCGTTCGCGGCGGAGCTGTTCGGCCGCGTCGAGGAGCTGCTGGGCCTGCCCGCGAACACGATGAAGATCGGCATCATGGACGAGGAGCGCCGCACCTCGGCGAACCTCGCCGCCTCGATCGCCGCCGCGAGCGACCGCGTCGTGTTCATCAACACCGGATTCCTGGACCGCACGGGTGACGAGATCCACACCTCGCTGCACGCGGGCCCCTTCCTGCCGAAGGCCGGCATCAAGGCGCAGCCGTTCATGCAGGCCTACGAGGACCGCAACGTCGCGATCGGCGTGGCGAGCGGCCTGACCGGCCACGCCCAGATCGGCAAGGGCATGTGGGCCGAGCCCGACCTCATGCACGACATGCTGCAGAAGAAGATCGCGCACCCGCTGGCCGGCGCGTCGACGGCGTGGGTGCCGTCGCCCACGGCCGCCACGCTGCACGCGCTGCACTACCACCAGGTCGACGCGTTCGCCGCGCGCGCGGCGCTGCCCCCGGTCTCGGCCGAGGCGCTCGACCGGCTGCTGGTGCCGCCGCTCGCGGATCCCTCTGCGCTCACGCCCGAGGTCGTCGCGACCGAGGTCGACAACAACGTGCAGTCGATCCTCGGCTACGTGGTGCGCTGGATCGACCAGGGCATCGGCGTCTCGAAGGTCCCGGACATCCACGACGTTGGCCTCATGGAGGACCGCGCCACACTGCGCATCTCGAGCCAGCTGCTGGCGAACTGGCTGCAGCACGGCGTGATCACCGAGGAGCAGGTCGACGACAGCCTGCGCCGCCTCGCCGTCGTCGTGGACGCCCAGAACGCGGGCGACGAGAACTACGAGCCGCTCGCGTTCGCGGAGGGTGAGCAGCCCGGCATCGCGTTCACCGCGGCCCGCCGCCTGATCACCGAGGGCGCCGCGCAGCCGAGCGGCTACACCGAGCCGCTGCTGCACGGCCTGCGCCGCGAGAAGAAGGCCGAGCAGGCCGCCCGGGTCTGACCCCTCTTCGGCTTTCGAAGCGCGCAAATGGCTGCATCCACGCCCTGGATGCAGCCATTTGCGCGCTTTGAACGGACCCGTTCGGGTTACGGCGCCGCGTGTGCGTACGTCGCGCGCCAGACCCGCTCGAATCCCTCCGGGTCTAGTTCCCCCGCGCGGTAGGACGCGCTCGCGTGCTGCATCGTCTCCGCCAGGGCGTCGAGCCGGCGCTGGGCGTCATGGTCGGGCCCGTAGGCGAGCAGGGCGGAGCCGCAGGCGGAGACCCGCGCCGCGCCCCGGCGCACCGCGCGGGTGCGACGGGCGAGCAGCAGGCCCACCAGCACCGCGACCGCTGCGATCACCAGGATGGCGACCAGCGGCGAGATGCCGGCCGCCGCGAAGCCGATCCACGCGAGCAGCGCGACTCCGGCGGCGACAGCGCCGTAGGACCGGGAGGCCTCGGCCCAGCGCCGATCGCGCTCCGAGACGTCCGGCGAGTAGATGACGAGCTCGCTCGACACCACGCCGTACCGGCTGACCGAGCGCGACAGGTAGCCCCAGGACGGACGGGCCCGTCGGGCCGTGCCGGCCGAATGCCCGTGCTGCGAGGGCGTGAACCGCTGTTCGATGACCATGGCTCCACCCTGCGCCGCCCATCGCCGGGCCGGAGTCGTTCCCTACGGAACGCAAACGGGCGCGGGCCGGATCCCTGCGGTTCCCGAACGTCCCGCTGGGTTCGGGAGCGACGCGGATCCGGTTCCGCGTCGAGTCACTGCAGACATCGCTCCCTGAGGGGGGTGCTGGATCCGTGGCAGGGCCGGGCGACGTCCCCGCCCGCCCGTAGGCTGGATTCATGCGCCTGGCCACCTGGAACGTCAACTCCATCCGCACCCGTGTCGCCCGCACCGTCGAGTTCGCCGTCCGCGAGGACATCGACGTGCTCGCGATGCAGGAGATCAAGTGCAAGCCGGAGCAGTTCCCGTACGCGCCCTTCGAGGAGGCCGGCTACCACGTGGAGGTGCACGGCCTGAACCAGTGGAACGGCGTCGCGATCGCCAGCCGCGAGCCGATGACCGACGTGCGCACCGCGTTCGACGGCATGCCTGGATTCGCCAAGGGTCACGAGGGCCCCGATGCGCCCCAGGAGGCGCGGGCGATCGGCGCGATCGTCAACGGCGTCCGCGTGTGGAGCCTGTACGTGCCCAACGGCCGCTCGCTCGACGATCCGCACCTCGCCTACAAGCTGCACTGGCTGGAGGCGCTGCGCACCGCGACCGCGGCCGAGCTCGCGGCCTCGCCCGGCCTCCCGCTCGCCCTCGTCGGCGACTTCAACATCATCCCGTTCGACCACGACAACGGAGATCCGGACATCGTCGTCGGCAAGTCCACGCATGTCTCCCCCGAGGAGCGCGCGGCGTTCTTCGCCCTGGAGTCGGCGGGCGTGCACGACGTGGTGCGGCCGCTGCTGCCCGAGGGGTACACCTACTGGGACTACCAGCGGCTCAAGTTCCCGCGCAACGAGGGCATCAGGATCGACTTCGTGCTCGGATCCGCGGCGTTCGGCGACGCGGTGAAGGGCGCCTCGATCCACCGCAACGAGCGCAAGGGCGAGCAGCCCAGCGACCACGTGCCGGTGGTCGTCGACCTCGAGCTCGCGGGGGCCGCTGAGGACGACGACGACATGCCGATGATCTTCGCCTGATGAGCACCGTCGCGGATCCGGCCGAGCGCGACTCGACGGCGACGTCGGCCGCTTCCGGATCCCCGGTCCGCCTGATCGCGACCGATCTCGACGGTACCCTCCTCGACCCGTCCGGGCACGTCACCGCCCGCACCCGGGCTGCGCTCGACGCCGCACATGCCGCGGGCATCGTCGTCGTGCCCGTCACCGCCCGCCAGCCGATCGGGCTGCGCGCGATCGCCGCGGAGGCGGGGTTCGAGGGCTGGGCGCTGTGCGGCAACGGCGCGTACGGCATCCACCTCGGCACGCACGAGCTGCTGTTCGCATCCGAGATCGCGGTGCCGGTGCAGCAGCGGATCGCGCGGGAGCTCGGCGAGCGGGTCCCGGATCTGCTGTTCGCGAGCGTGCGCGAGGGCGGCGAGGTGTTCGTCGCGCAGGACGGGTACGCCGCCGTCGCGACCCTCAGCGACCACAAGCGCGACCCGCGCACGATGGGTGCCGTGCCGCTTGCCGACGTGCTGGCGGCGCCGAGCCTCAAGCTCGTGATCCGGCACGCCACGATCTCCCCGGCGGAGATCTTCGCCGTGCTGGGCACCCTGGATCAGGCCGGCTTCGCGGCGACGCTGTCCGGCGCGCCGTTCGTCGAGGTGATGGCCGAGGGCGTCACCAAGGCCACCGGGCTCGCGCAGCTGTGCGCCCGGCTCGGCATCGACCGCACCGAGGTCCTCGCCTTCGGCGACGCTCTGAACGACGTGGAGCTGCTGGGCTGGGCCGGCCGCGGCATCGCCATGGCGAACGCCGAGCCCGAAGCACTCGCGGCCGCGGACGAGGTCACCACGTCGAACACCGCAGACGGCGTCGCGGTCGTGCTGGAGCGAGTGCTCGCGGACTGACGCCGTCAGCCCCGCGGGATCCGGTTCTCGTTGACCTGGCTGGGCCTGGTCGTGTTGAGCACCGTCGGCGTGCCGCTGGAGGTGTCGATGAAATAGATCCCGTCCTCGCCCGCCTCGGTCACGGGGAACGCCCACGTGCCGCCCGCCGTCTCCGGCTGGGGGCCCTGCACGACCTGCATCGGCGAGGTCATCGTTCCCTTCAGCACCTCGATCGGGGTGAGGGTGGCGGATGTCGAGAAGTCGGTCCGTGGCGTGCGCAGCGTGACGTGGTCGGACGCGCCGCGGGCGGTCGCGAACACGATGATGTCGGCCCGGGCAGTCCAGTCCTTCAACTGCGCCTCGGTCGCCGCGGGCGCACGCTCGGGCTGCCCGGCGAGCACGCGCTGGAAGGCCGGCAGAGCCCCGGCATCGTCCTGCACGCCGGTGTTGCCGAACAAGACGTAGCCCTCACCGTCGCGCTTGAGGGTGAAGACCCCGGCCCACTTGGCGTCGTACGACTCCTCGGTCGTATCGGTGAGGAAGTACCAGGTGCCGGCGGGCTTCGTCACCGTGATCGTCGTGGGCGCATCGCCCTTCAGCACCTGCTCCACCGTCACGGTGGCGGTCTGCGCCGGGCGCGGACGCGGATGCTCGGCATCGATGGCAACGTCGACGGAATCGACCTTTCCGAACACGACGAGATCGGCTTCCGCGAGCAACTCCGCAACCGGCTCCTGCGGATTCGGATCCGCCGCCGCGGCGGACGGCGAGGGCGTGGACGATGTGCGCATGGTTTCCTCCTCGGGATGTGCGCTGCACGCGGTCAGCAGAAGGCTCGCGGCGATGACGACGACGCCGGTGCGAACGATGGGCCCGCGCATCACTTCTGGATCTCCACGGCGGTGAAAGCCTTCGCGAAGTCCGCGAACGACATCGTGAAATAGCCGTCATCCGGGTCGTGCAGAGTGCCGCCGGCGTCGCGGATGGCCCCCTCGTGCCCGTTGTTGCTGCCCCATGGATTGCGGATCTCAACCATCGCCACACCGTCCTTGTCATAGGACCGCGTCACGGTGAGGGCGTGACCGCCTCCGTCGAAGCCGAGCGCGCCGTCCGAGGCGATCGCGACGACCGGACGACCGTGCGAGAGGGCGTCCTTGATCTGGCCGCCGCTGTCGTCGATGTCGTTACCGCCGGTCAGCCAGTCCCAGGTGCCGCTCTTGTTGTCCTTGTAGTCGGCATCCCCGCCGTAGATCGCCTTCATCACAGCCGCGGGGTCGCCGCCATTGTCGAACTCCTCGAAGCTGCCCTCGTGCACCTGGTATGCGCCCTCGATGACGCGCACCCAGTCGGCCTGACCGTCGTCGGGCAGCTGGTCGACGCGCACCGTGATGTCGCCGTCCTTGAAATGGACCGTGTAGGTGCCATCCGCGTTGGCGGTGATCAGATCCTTGATCTTGTCCGGGTCGCCCTTCGCGATCCCTGCGAGCACCGACAGCAGATAGCAGTCGCCGACACTGCCCTGGTCCACATCCGTCGGATCCGGATCACCGTTGGGGAACAGAGTGAGCGGCGTGACCTCCGGAAGCTCTCCCTTGCGGATGGCTTCCAGTCGCGGATCCGAGAGGCTCGTCACCGCGGAGGTGTACTGGGCGAACCAACTGACGTAGGTGTTGTTCCAGAGCGTCGCATTGTGACTCCATGCGTCATACGCATCCATCACCTCGGTCTCCGCCTTGGAGCGCTCCCGCTGCTTCTGGTCGTAGTCGGGATCGTCCGGTGTCGGTGCGGTCGACGACTTGTACGCGGCGAGCAGCCGCTGATGCGTACGCCACTGCTCCTGGCAGGTGAGCGCCAGTTTGTTGAGCTCGGTCTGATAGTCGCTCGTCTTGGTCCCGTAGATCTCCAGCGCCTGCCCGATGGGGGCGTAGAGAGCGCTGGCGATGGCGAGCATCTGTGCAGCCTCTGCCACTCCCGACCTCAGCTTGTCCGTGGCCTTGCCGGTGATCCGCCACTCCGCGATCTCGGAATCCTTGATCATCAGCAGCTGCTGACCGACCTCCGTCATCAGCCGGCCGTAGCCGGACATCGCGTGGCCCGCCTTCTGGACGGCATCCGGCTCACCGACCATCGATCGGATCTCCTGCCCGGTGCCGACCGCGACGCCCGCGGTGCCGCCCTCGACCGATCCACCCATCAGAACCACCGGTCCAGTCCGTAGTACGAATCGATGACATCGCTGATGTATCCGGAGACGTCCTCGAGAGAAATGATGAGATCTTCGCGGCGGGACTCCCATTCACCGCGGAAGTCCCCGGCGAGTGCCTGCAGCTGCGGCTGCTCGAAAGGACGGTCGATCGCGCCGGCCGCATCGTGCGCGTTCTCGGGCGCATCCTTCAATGCGGTGATGATCGTCCTGATCGACGTGCGCACACCGTCCAGCAGGTCGTAGTCGATGACGACTTTCTCCGCACTCATGGTTCCCCCCGGAAGCTCCTGTGCTCTCGAGGCTACTGACCCTTCCGGATCGACGCACGGGGAGAACTCCCCATGTGCCGGCGAAGGGGTCCGGGGCGACGTACTGCTCCGGGGGACGTCGTCATGCGTGTCGATGCACCACGGGCGCCCCGCCGCCGAAGCTGACGAGGCGCCCGCGAGGCGTCGATCCGATCAGGCCTGCTGCCGACGGTGGATCCGTACGAGCGCGGCCCCGATGAGCAGCAGCAGGGCACCGAGCAGCAGAGCGGCGTCCGGGATCTCCGCGCCGGTCGCCGGAAGCTGCGCAGTGCCGGACCCCGACGACGCTCCCGAGGGGTCCGTTCCCGTACCGGCCGATCCGGTGCCTGTTCCGGGACCTTCGGATCCGCCGGGCCCCGCAACTCCCGGAATGGTCAGCGCAGCACCGCCTGTCAGCGTTGACATCTGGCCCTTGAGCACGATCCGGTGCGCTCCGGCGGACGCGTCTGCCGGAATGGTGACGGTCGCGTCGATGGTGCCGTCGGCGCCGGCAGTGACCGATGCGAGCTGGACGGGTACGGAATGCAGTTCGATATCGACTGGCTCACCGTGCGCGAAGCCAGACGCAGTCACGTGGACCGTATCGCCCGGATGGGCCGTACCCGACGACAGCGCGACGCCCGCAGTGAGCGAGGACACGTCGAAGTCGATGCCCGTGACATCGCCGGTGCCGGAGACGACGACCGGGGTCGCGCCCGCCTCGGAAACCGAGTGCGAGTAGTACTGCGGCGCGATCGCGTAGGCGAAGCCCTCCGTGCCCTCGACGCGCACCGTGTAGGTGCCGGGTCCGATCGACAGGGCGTACGTGCCGTCGGGGTGGACATAGCTCATCCCGACGAACTGGCCGTCCGACTCGGCGATCACAGCGATGCTCGAGGAATGACCGCGCAGATCCGTCGATCCGTCGAGGAGCACGGAACCGCGGATCGTCACGGTCGCATCGAGGCTCGCATCGATGCCCGTGAGCTGCGAGCCCTCGAGGAGTGTGATCGACGTCGCGTCCTGTGCACTGGCGGCACCACTCCACCACTGGGTGGCGAACGTCTGATAGTTGTCGCGGAACTCGACGGCGTACTGCCCCGGCGCGGCAGAGATCCGATAGGCGCCGGTGTCATCGGTGGTCGCCCAGTAGTACCCGCCGGTACCGCTCGCGCTCACCGAGATGCCCGCCACCGGCGTTCCATCGGATGCTCGCGTCACGGTGCCGCTGATCTGCGACGGAAGTGCCTGCAGCGCCGCATCGATGCCGCTCACCGTCTGACCGGAAGCGATCGAGACGGAGGTCGCCATGGCCGCTGTCGCGGCACCAGCCCAATACTGCGGGAGCAGGCTCGAATCATTGGACGAGAACTTGACCTTGTAGTCGCCCGGGCGGATCCCGTCGATCCGATATGTGCCATCGATGGAGACACCCGCCTGGGCGACCGTATTGCCGTTCGCGTCCAAGACGGCGACCCAGCCATTGGTGACGGCGGAGCCGTCGGAGGCCTTCGTGACCATGCCCTGGACGGATCCGCCCGCCGAGAGCACGGCATCGATTCCGGTGACCGCGCCACCGGCCGCCACGGAGACCCTGGTCGCGGAGAAGTAGTCAGCCGCGTTGTTCCAGTACTCGCCGACGAGCCCGTCCCAGGTCCCCTGGAACTGGACCACGTAGGAATCGGCTGCGAGGCCCGGAATCGTGTAAGCGCCCGAAGAGTCGGTGAACCCGCTGCTGAAACCCCCATTCGCGCCGTTCGCCCAGACAGGACTACTCGCGACGGGCGTGCCGTCTTCCCGAGTGACGACCCCGCTGATGGAGGCGCCGGCGCTGAGCCCCGCGTCGATCCCGGCGACGACGGCGCCTTCCTGCACGTCCACCGTCGTCGAGCCGAAGTAGCTCGACGAGTTGTTCCAGTACTCGCTGATGTACGGCGTGCCATAGGTCAGGAAATGCACACGATGCGCACCCGCGCGCAATCCATCGATTCGATAGGTGCCGTCCGGGCCGGTCGTCGCCCCGGCGAGGGAGGAGGCGTCATTGTTCTGCGCCTCGACGTACACGCCTGCGATCGGGGATCCGTCGACGTCGCTCGTGACGACACCCGCGATCGACCCACCAGTTCCCGGCGTCGGATCGGCATTAGCTGCCCCTACTCCGGTGAACATCAGCGCCGCGGCAAGCAGCGCGACGAGTGCGCCCTTCCAGCCGCGACGTGCAGACACGCCTGTAGACATCCTGGTCCCCCTCGGGTCAGCGACCGTTGCCCTTCGTCGGGCGCGGCCGGAGCCTGAAGAACCAGGCGTCGATGCAATCTATCGTCACAGGGTTCTCTCAGGAAAGAGGAAATTCCTGCGACCGGATCCGCACATGGGAACACCCGCACTCCCCAGAGTGCGGGTGTTCGGGTCAACGTCCCCACGCGTTACGGATGACTGTAGTTTCGCGACCGACTCCCGGAAAGACGGATCCGCGATATTCCGGTCACGAATGCGACACGCGGTCTCGCGGGCTCACATCGTGCCGGTGGTGGGCTCCCCGGGCAGCGGCGCGTAGCGCAGCAGCAGTGTGCCGCCGTCGCCCGACTCGGCGTGCACGAGGCGCAGATTGTGCGGGGTCGCCCCATCGGGGAACACCTTCTTGCCCTGGCCGAGCACGATGGGATACACCCACAGCTGCAGCTCGTCGTAGAGCTGCTCGGCGAGCAGGGTCTGCACGAAGTCGACGCTGCCGATCACGTGCACGTCCTGGTGCTTCTCGCGCAGCGCCGCGATCTCGGCCGGAAGATCGGCGCCGACCCGGCTGCTGCCCTCCCAGTCGAGTTCGATGTCGGCGTCGCGCGACGCCACGTACTTGGGCACGCGATTGAACAGCTGCCCGATGAAGCCCTCGGGGCCCGTGGTGTGCTCCGGCCAGTAGCCCGCGAAGATGTCGTACGTGCGGCGCCCGAGCAGCAGCGCGTCGAGCGTCTCCATGCCCTGGGTCACGCTGCGCATGACCGCCTCGCTGGGCAGCGTGGCCTGCCAGCCCCCGAAACGGAAGCCGTCGCTGGTGTCCTCCTCGGGGCCGCCCGGCGCCTGGGCGACGCCGTCGACGGTCGTGAACAGGTCGATGATGATGCGTCCGGTCATGATGTCTGCTCCTCCTGGATCCCGGATCCGGTTCGGTCGTTCGTCATTTCGGTGCCGCCGCCGTTCGCGAGACTGCATCGCCGTGCAGTCTCGCGGTGAGATGCGGGCGGTGTCCTACCCCACGGCGACGCTACGCCGCGAGCCGGTCGATGTGGAAGGTCTGCGCGAAAACGCCCAGGATCCGCTCCTCGCCGCGCACGACGGCGACCAGATCCTGCGCGATCGCCTCGTCCGGCGTGACCTCGCCGCCGATGAGGTGCCGGATGCCCGGGCCGGCGACGAGGACGGCCTCGGGGTCGCCCGGCGGAAGCACGCCGCCCACGGGCGGCGCGGACGGGGCGATCTGCGCGACCGAGAGCTCCCCTCCGCGGACCACCGCACGCAGCGCGACGTCTCCGACGTGCAGCTCGACATCGAGGTCCTGCGCGCGGTCCGTGCGGAACGCGGTGCGCAGCGCCATGGTGAGCGAGTCAGGAGTGACGACGTCGCCCTCGCCGGGATCGCCCATCGTCTGGAAGCCCCAGCGCCCGAGCGCGAGCACCACCGGTTCGAGCGCCCGACCGTATGGCGTGAGCTCGTACACGAGCCCGCAGCCGTGCAGCGGCACCCGGCGCACGACCCCGCCTTCCTGCAGCTCCTTGAGCCGGGTGGACAGGATGTTCGTCGGAATCCGCGGCAGCCCCTGCTTCAGGTCCGTGTAACGGCGCGGGCCGACGAGCAGGTCGCGCACGATGAGCAGCGCCCACCGCTCGCCGATCAGCTCGACGGCGGTGGTGACCCCGCAGTACTGGCCGTAGCTGCGTGCGGCCATGTCAGCGCCCGCCCCGCATCAGACCCCGGCGTTCTGGGTCGCCGGCTGCGCGTCGGCGTCCTGCCGGGCATCCTCCGGCACCGAGTACAGGAAGCCGAGGGCATTGCCGTCGGGGTCGTTCAGATCGCGCATGTACATGAAGCCGTAGTCCTGCGCAGGCTGCGGCTCGGTGCCGCCCGCGGCGACGCCCTTCGCGACCATCGCATCCACGTCCTCGCGCGAGTCGCGGGAGAAGTTGATCGAGACCTGCACCGCGGTGTGCGGATCCACGATCGGCTTGTCCGTGAAAGTCGCGAAGAACTCGCGTGTGATGAGCATGAGGAAGACGTTGTCGTCCCACGCGAAACACGTGCCGTTCTCGTCCGAGAAGTCCGGACGGAACTCGCAGCCGAGCGCACCATAGAAGGCCTTCGCGCGCTCGAGGTCGGACGTGGGCAGGCTGATGAAGACGTTCGTCACGATGACTCCTCTGTCGGCGGATCCCGGATCGGGTCCGATGCGACTAGCTTGCTTTTTGCAAGTTCGCTTGTCAAGAGCAAGTAACGTCGTGGTCAGCTCCCGGCGGGCGGGCGGCGGAACCCGAGAGCGGCGAGGATCCCCGCGCCTGCCGTCAGCCCAGCCACGACGACGAGGCCCACGCCGGGCAGCGTCGCGGTCGCCACGGCACCGGCGACGAGGGGTCCGCCCGCGTCGCCGAGTTCGCGACCGAGCTCCGCGGAGCCCATCGTGCGCCCCATCCGCTCCGACGGCGTGGTGGCAGCCAGGTGCGAGAACGCCAGCGGCGTCGCCAGCCCCACACCCGCACCGATGAGCACAGCCGCGACGACGAGCGTCGGCAGCAGCGGCCACAGTCCGGCGACCAGGATCCCGGCCGCCAGCAGCGCGAGCCCGCCGACCGCGCCGGAACGCACGGGAAGCCGTCCGCGGTCGTGCAGGGATCCCGCCAGCGGCTGCACGACGCTGCTGACGACGGCCAGCACGGTGACGAGCGCCATGCTGCCGACCGTGCCGATGCCGGTCTCGCGGCCGAGCAGGGGGAGGAACCCGACCGCGACCGCGAGGCCGCCTGTCGTCGCCGCGAGCACGAGAGTCGGCACCAGGAACCCGCGTGCGGTGACCTCGCGCGCGAGATCCGCGAGGGTCACGCGCTTCCGGGGCAGCACCGGCACCGCCGGGACGCCGAACCGCACCCACGCGGCCGCGACCAGGGCGACCGCGGCGAGCGCCCAGAACAGCGCGGGCAGGCCCGCCCAGACGACGAGCGCCGCACCCAGCAGCGGGCCCAGCGCATAGCCGAGACTCTTCCAGGATCCGTAGCGTCCGAAGTAGCGACCGCGGGAGGCGTCGTCTGCGAGCCGCGCGACCGCGGCCGACGACGCCGGAGAGAACGCCGAGGCCGCCGCACCCTGCCCGAACCTCGCCACGATGAGCCCGACGGTGCCGGGCACGAGCGCGCCGACCACGGAGAACGCGGCGAACGCGAGCAGCCCTGCGACGATGACGGGTCGCACCCCGATCCTGTCGCTGAGCGCGCCGAACACGGGTTTGAGCAGCACCTCGGCGAGGTCGTACAGCGCGAGCGTGAAGCCGAATGCGAGGAGGGTCCAGCCGATGTCCTCGGTCTCCGCCCCCAGAGCAGCCGCGATCCCGTGCGCGCCGAAGGCGGTGGTGAATCCCGCGAGATACAGCGGGGCGAGGCGCGGGCGCGGCGGTACCGGCGAGGGCGAGGTCACGTTCCAGTCTCGCATCCGCGGATCCGCCGTACGGGGTCGCATCGAGCCGGATTCGCCGGGTCGTGCCGCATCGAGCCGGATCCGCCGTACGGGGGATGCTCTCCGGCCGGGGCCCGCCCTACGGTGGAGGGATGCCGCCGTTCACCCGCACCCCGACCCCGCGCGAACTGCGGCAGGACGTGCTCCTGGCCGGCGTCATGCTCGTGGGAGGGATCCTCAGCGCCGGGCTCTCCTCGATCGCGAAGGTCTACGGCGCGGACCAGGCCGAGCTGTGGACGGCCATGCCGTACGTCATCGTCATCTCCGCGGCGCTCGCGGTGCGGCGCCGGTGGCCGGCCGCGGTCGCGATCGTCGTCTCGCTCGCCTTCGTGGTGGCTACCTCGCTGAAGGTCCCCGAGATCTACGCCGGCAACATCGCGATGTTCATCAGCCTCTACACGGTCGGCGCCTGGATGAACACGCGCCGCAGTGCGTTCCTGGTGCGCACCGGGATCATCGTCGTGATGGCCGTCTGGCTCGTGATCGAGATGTACCGGCAGGCGATCGATCAGGCGCACAAGGCGGACGTCGTGGCCGGGATGTTCTCCCCGCTCGTGGCGTTCCTCATGCTGCAGGTGCTGCTGAACGTGCTGTACTTCGGCGGCGCCTACTACTTCGGCGAGCGCAGCTGGAGCGCCGCCCGACAGCGAGCCGCCCTCGAGCAGCGCACGGCCGAGCTCGAGCGCGAGCGCGCGCTCAGCGCGGCTCAGGCGGTGGCGCTGGACCGTGTGCGCATCGCCCGGGAGCTGCACGACGTGGTGGCGCACCACGTCTCGGTCATGGGCGTGCAGGCGGGAGCGGCGCGCATGATGATCCCGCAGGATCCGCAGGCGGCGACGGCGATCGTCGCCGGCATCGAGACCGCCGCGCGCGACGCCATCCGAGACTTCCACCAGCTGCTCGACACGCTGCGGGCGCCCGGCGACAGCGACGACGGATCCTCGACGGTCGGTGTCGACGACATCGCCGAGCTCGCGGCAGCGTCGACGGCGGCGGGCCTGCCCACGCGGCTGCAGGTGATCGGCGAGGCCGCGCCGGTGCCGCGCCTGACCGCGGTGAACCTCTACCGGATCGCCCAGGAGTCGCTCACGAACGCCCGCCGCCATGCCGGCCCCGACGCCGAGGCGGATGTGCGGATCCGCTACGAGCCGGGATCCGTCGAGCTCGAGGTCGTGAACACGGGGCGGCTCGTCACCGGACTGCGGCCCGGCCTGGGCCAGCTCGGCATGCGGGAGCGTGCGACGGCATCCGGCGGATCGATCGAGCTCGTGCCGCGGCCGACCGGCGGGTTCCGGGTGCGGGCGACGCTGCCCGTGGGCGCGCCCGGCCCCGGCCCCGTGCCTGCGCCCACTCCCGGTTCCACGCCCGCGCCCGATTCCACGCCCGCCGGCGCCCTGGCGGAGTCGGGATCCGGTGCGCCGGGCCGCGGCGAGGAGTCCTTGTGAGCGCTCCGATCCGCGTGCTGATCGTCGACGACCACGCCATGCTCCGTGCGGGGTTCCGCACGATCCTCGACCTGCAGCCCGACATCGAGGTCGTCGGAGAGGCCGGCACCGGATCCGAGGCGGTCGACCTCGCCGGCTCCCTGCTGCCCGACGTGATCACGATGGACGTGCAGATGCCCGACATGGACGGGCTCGAGGCGACCCGGCGGATCACGGCGGACGGGCGGATCCGCTCATCGATCGCGATCGTGACGACCTTCGACCGCGACGACTACCTCTTCGACGCGCTGGATGCCGGAGCCAGCGGGTTCCTGCTCAAGAACGCCGGGCCGGAGGAGCTCGTCGCCGCCGTGCGTGCCCTGGCCGCCGGGGACGGCATGCTCGCGCCGGAGGTGACCCGACGGGTGCTGCAGCGGTTCGCGGCGCAGCCGGCAGCGCCCCCGTCCGTCCTTGACACGCACGCGGCCACCGTGACCGGATCCACAGCCCTCCCCAGCGCCGAACTGCCCGAGCCGCTCACCGAGCGCGAGGCCGAGGTGCTGCGCCTTGTCGCCGAGGCCTGGAGCAACGCCGAGATCGCCGCGGAGCTGTTCATCGGCGAGGCGACCGTGAAGACGCATGTGTCGCGGATCCTGCAGAAGCTGGGCGCCCGCGATCGGGTGCAGGCCGTGGTGCTGGCGCATCGGCTCGGGCTGGCGTAATGCATCACGCCGGGTACCGGCCCGCTCGGGATCCTCGCCCCATTTCACAGGACGTTTGCAACTCTGCAGGAGGATCCCGCGAGCTTCGTCCTGCGGAGTTGCAAACGTCCTCCGGAGTTGAGACCGCAGACCGCCGCGAGGTGTCGGCCCGCTCCGCCCGTCGCTCCGCCAACGCTCCGTCCGCTCGTCGCTCCGCCAACACCCCGCGTGCTCGGCGCACCCGCGCACCCCGCTAGCCTCTCCCCATGCCCGAAACCTCGAGCCCGCCGATCCCCCGCCCGTCCTCGTCCCGGCCGATCATGGCCGGGGTCGTCACGGCGCTCGTCGGATTCACGAGTTCGTTCGCGGTCGTGCTCACCGGCCTCGCCGCCGTCGGAGCGACCCACGCCCAGGCCGCCAGCGGGCTGCTCGCCCTCTGTCTCACCATGGGCATCGCCTGCATCGTGCTGGCCTGGCGGTACCGCATGCCGATCACCGCGGCGTGGTCGACCCCGGGCGCGGCGCTGCTCGCCGCGTCCGGCTCGATCGAGGGAGGGTGGCCGGCGGCGGTCGGCGCCTTCCTCATCGTGGCCGGTCTGATCCTGCTCACGGCGCTCGTCCCGCAACTCGGAACCCTCATCGCCGCGATCCCGCCGTCGATCGCGCAGGCGATGCTGGCCGGCGTGCTGCTGCCGCTGTGCCTGGCCCCGATCATCGGCCTCGGGAAGAATCCGTGGGGCGTGATCCCCGTGGTCCTGACCTGGCTCGTGTTCGCCCGGCTGGCGCCGCGCTGGGCGGTGCCCCTGGCGTTCCTCACGGCGACGGTCGTGATCGTCGTGGGAATCGTGACGGGCGGCCCGTCGACCGGCTCAGGGACCGGCGCGGGCGCGGTCCTGGATCCGATCTCCCTGCTGCCGCACGTCGAGCTGACGATGCCGACCTTCACCGTCGGGGCGCTGGTCGGCATCGCGCTGCCGCTGTTCATCGTGACGATGGCGTCGCAGAACGTACCCGGCGTTGCGGTGATGCGCAGCTTCGGCTATGCCGTGCCATGGCGCCCCGCCATGCTGGTGACAGGCATCGGCAGCGCGCTCGGCGCCCCCGCGGGCGGGCACGCGATCAACCTCGCCGCCATCAGCGCCGCCCTCGCCGCCGCACCCGACGCGGAGCCGGATCCGAAGCGCCGCTGGATCGCCGGGGTCTCGACCGGGGTGTCGTACCTGGTGCTGGGCGGATGCTCGGCCGCGTTCGCGGCGCTCGTGGTGCTCGCCCCGGTCGCGGTGATCCCGGCCGTCGCCGGCCTCGCCCTGTTCGGCGCGTTCGGATCCGCGGTGCAGCAGGCGATCGACGATCCCGGCGAGCGCACCCCGGCTGTGGTGACGTTCCTCGTCGCCGCCAGCGGCATGGCGTTCTGGGGCGTCAGCGCCGCGTTCTGGGCCCTGCTCGCCGGCCTGCTCGTGCGCGGCGTCCTGCACCTCGGGCGGCGCTGAGCGCACGTCCGTCCCGCGAAGGACGCCGCCGGATCCGCCGCATGGGGGATGTCCGCGCCCGGCATGGCTCATTAGCGTTGCTCTCATGACCACAGTGCTCACCCGCACCACGACCACGGGGCTGCTCGAACTCGATGGCCTCACCAAGAGCTACGGCGCCCGGCGCGTGCTCGACGACGTCTCGTTCCGCGTCGAACCCGGCCGGCTCACGGGCTTCGTCGGCGGCAACGGCGCCGGCAAGACCACCACGATGCGGATCGTGCTGGGTGTGCTCGGCGCCGACGGCGGCACGGTGCGCCTGGGCGGGCACGACGTCGCGGCCGCCGACCGCCGCCATTTCGGATACATGCCCGAGGAACGCGGCCTGTATCCGAAGATGAAGGTGCTCGAGCAGGTCGCGTACCTCGCGCGGCTGCACGGATTCGGCAAGTCCGAGGCGACCGCCCGCGGCGAGGCGCTGCTGACCGAGCTCGGCCTCGGCGAACGGCTGCACGACACCATCGAGTCGCTCTCGCTCGGCAACCAGCAGCGCGCCCAGATCGCCGCCGCCCTGGTGCACGACCCCGAGGTGCTCATCCTCGACGAGCCGTTCTCGGGACTGGATCCGCTCGCCGTCGACGTCGTGGCCGGAGTGCTGCAGGCCAGGGCCGCGCAGGGCGCGTCGATCCTGTTCTCCTCGCACCAGCTCGACGTCGTGGAGCGACTCTGCGACGACCTCGTCATCATCGCGGGTGGCACGATCCGGGCCGCCGGCTCCCGCGAGCAGCTGCGCGCGCAGCACTCCGCCCCGCGCTACGAACTGGTCTCCGACGCAGATGCGGGCTGGATCCGCTCCGAGCCCGGCATCACCGTCGTCGACTTCGAGCGCGGTACCGCCGTCTTCGACGCCGACACCCCGGAGGACGCCCAGCGCGTGCTGCGCACCGCGCTCGGCCACGGCGTCGTGCACTCGTTCTCCCCGCAGCATCCCACCCTCGCCCAGATCTTCAAGGAGGTCATCCAGTGAGCACCGCAACCCCGCAGAGCGGCGCGCTCTCCGTCTCGAGCGGCATCTTCCTCGTCGCCGAGCGCGAGATCGGATCCAAGCTGCGCAGCAAGGCGTTCCTGATCTCCACGGGGATCCTGCTGCTCATCGCCCTCGCCGGCGTGCTCATCGGCGGTTTCATGAGCAAGAACACCTCGGAGACCAAGATCGCGGTGACCTCCGAGACCGCGCAGGCGGTGAACGGCGTGCCCGGTCTGGCACCGACGGAGGTGGCCGATCCCACCGCGGCGGAGAAGCTGGTCCGCGAAGGGAAGGTCGAGGCCGCCCTGATCCCGGCGCCCGGCGACACCGCGTTCGGCTACGAGATCGTGGCGCTCAAGAGCGCGCCGAACAGCCTGCAGGGCCTGCTCGCGAAGGCGCCCAAGGTCACGATCCTCGAACCGGACACGACCAATCCGCTGCTGCGGTACCTCGTCGCGATCGGCTTCGGCGTCGTCTTCCTGATGGCGGCGTCCACGTTCGGAATGACCATGGCGCAGAGCGTGGTCGAGGAGAAGTCCACCCGCGTGGTCGAACTGCTGCTCGCGGCGATCCCCGCGCGAGTGCTCCTGGCCGGCAAGGTCCTCGGCAACACGGTGCTGGCGATGGCGCAGATCCTCGCTCTTGCCGCGATCGCGATGGTCGGGCTCATCGTCACCGGGCAGAACACCGTCTTGGAGGGGCTCGGAGCGCCGCTCGTGTGGTTCGCCGTGTTTTTCCTGTTCGGGTTCGTGCTGCTGGCCTCGTTGTTCGCCGCCGCCGCTGCCCTGGTGTCACGTCAGGAGGACATCGGATCCACCACGATGCCGATCACGATGCTGGTGATGGCGCCGTACATCCTCACGATCATCTTCAACGACAACCCGGTCGTGATGACGATCCTGTCCTACATCCCGTTCTCCGCCCCGGTCGCGATGCCGGTACGGCTGTTCGTCGGCGATGCGCAGTGGTGGGAGCCGCTCCTGTCGCTGGTGATCCTGCTCGTCGCCTGCGTGGCCGCGATCCTCGTCGCAGCGAAGATCTACGAGAACTCGCTGCTGCGCATGGGCGGCAGAGTCAAGCTGTCGGAGGCGCTGAAGGGCTGACCGGATCCGGGTCGCGCCTCGGCGAGTCTCGCCTCGGCGGGTTCCGGTCTACCTACCCGCGAGACTGCATCTTCGTCTCGAGACAGCACGAATGGACTGCAGTCTCGAGACAGAGATGCAGTCTCGCGGTCGTGGAGGGCGCGATCCGCGGATCCGGGTTCGGGTTCGGGTCTGGCGCTCTCCGAACGGATCCGAACCCGCTCGGAATATTCACGTGCATGGATCGTTAACCCCTGCTGTACGGACGATGAGGTCCGGCAGCACACGACCCGATCCGAAAGGCCTCATCACCATGAGCACGCCCGCCATCGACCGCACCGCGGTCACCGACGCCCCGATCCTCGACGTCCTCGCCGAGCGCTGGAGCACCCGTATCTTCGACGCCACCTCCGCCATCGACGAGGCCGCGCTGGCCAGCGCACTCGAGGCCGCCCGCTGGGCGCCGACCGCCGTGAACTTCCAGCCCTGGCGCGCGATCGTGGCGCGCCGCGGTTCCGAGGCGCACGCGAAGATCGTGGCGACCCTGGCCGGCTTCAACAGCGGCTGGGCCCCCGACGCTGCGGCACTCGTGGTGTTCGTCGCCGAGACCACCCGCGACGGGGAGCCCATGACCTGGGCCCTGTACGACACCGGCCAGGCGGCCGCGCACTTCACCGTGCAGGCGCACGCCAACGGCCTGTCCACCCACCAGATGGGCGGCTTCGACCGCGACGCCATCGCGGCCGCGTTCGACCTGAGCAGCGACTTCACCCCGATCTCGGTCATGGCCGTCGGCGAGCTGGGCGACATCCGCACCGCGTCGGAGGAGCTGCAGCAGCGCGAGAACGCGCCGCGCACCCGCCGTCCGATCGCCGAGACGCTGCTCGTCAACGACTGATCCGACCGGATCCGAACGCCCTCTCCGCCTGCACGCGGGGAGGGCGTTCTGCGTGATCGGATCCTCACCGCGTCGGCGCCGCCAGGGCCTCTCCCGGGATCGACGAATCCTGAGAACAGGGCCTCCCGGGTGCGGCGCACGCCGAGAACAGGAGATGTGACCGAGATCAGGTCGGATCCGCCGATATCCGCCTGATCTCGGTCATTCGTCCTGATCTCGGGATCCGGCGCTGCACCCCGACACGAACTCGAGCCGGCCGAATTCAGCGCTCGCTGTGCAACCCCGCGGCGAGCGCGTCGGCGGCCCGCACGAGCGACAGGTGCGAGAACGCCTGCGGTGTGTTCCCGACGTGCCGATGCCCCACCGGGTCGTACTCCTCGCTCAGCATGCCGACGTCGTTGCGCAGCGCGCACAGCCGGTCCATGAGCTCCCGCGCCTCCGCCATGCGCCCGGTGACCGCATACTGCTCCACGAGCCAGAACGAGCACGCGAGGAACGTGTGCTCACCGCCGGGCAGACCGTCCACGCCCGACCTGGTGCGGTAGCGGTTCACCAGCCCGCCGTGGATCAGGGTCTCCTCGATCCGCTCCACGGTCGCCAGCATGCGAGGGTCGTCGGGCGCGCAATAGCCCGTGCGCGGGATGAGCAGCAACGATGCGTCGACCTCGTCCGTGTCGCGGTGCTGCACGAAGCGGCCCCCGCGCACGCCGTGCGCGTCGATCTCGGCGCGCAGCCGATCGCGCACCTCGCGCCAGCGATCCACCTCGCCGTGCTCGCCGTCCTCCTCGACCGCGCGCACCCCGCGGTCGAACGCCGCCCACAGCATCACCCGGGAGTGGGTGAAGAACTGCGGATCCCCGCGGATCTCCCACATGCCGTTGTCCGGCCGATCCAATCGCTGCTCGGCGTGCCGCAGCAGCACCCGCTGCAGCGACCAGGAGCGCGCGGAGTCGTCGAGGCCCGCCCGGCGCGCGGCGGCGAGCGTCACCATCACCTCGCCGACGACGTCCGCCTGGAACTGCTCCGCCGCGGCGTTGCCCACCCGCACCGGAGCGGATCCGGCGTAGCCGGGCAGAGAGCGCATCTCGCGCTCGTGCAGATCTCGCTCCCCCGCCAGTCCGTACATGATCTGCAGATCGGCCGGATCCCCCGCGACCGCCCGCAGCAGCCAGTCACGCCACGCGCGCGCTTCGTCCGCGAGGCCGTGCGCCAGCAGGGCCTCGAGCGTGAGCGCCGCGTCGCGCAGCCAGACGTAGCGGTAGTCCCAGTTGCGCGCACCGCCGAAGTCCTCGGGCAGGGACGTCGTCGCCGCGGCCGCGATGCCGCCGGTCTCGCGGTTCGTGAGCGCGCGCAGGATCAGCAGCGAGCGCCGCACGTCGTCCTCGTGCGGACCCTCGTGGGCGATCCCGTCGGCCCAGTCCTGCCACCACGCCCGGGTGGCCCGCTCCGCGGCCTCCGCATCGAGCGGCGCCGGAGCCGGGCGGTATGACGGGAACCAGGTGAGAGCCAGGTCCACGCTCTCACCCGCGGCGACCTCGACCGTGCCGACATGACTGTGCCCGTGCGGCTGCAGCGCGGCGCCGCGCACCACGACGGCGTCGGGGCCGGCGGTCGCGGTCAGCTCCGGGGATTCCGGGCTGCCGGTCTGGCGCACCCACGGCAGCGCCCTGGCATAGTCGAACCGCAGGCGCAGCTCCTGCACGAAACCCACGCGCCCGGTGATGCCCGTGATCCGCCGGATGATGTCGGTGCGATCTGCGCCCAGCGCGGCCCGCGCTCCCTCGAGCGACCCCGCATCCTTGGGAAGCAGGATCGGCATCCATTCGGTCACCTCGGCGACGCCGTCGGCGGTGGACCACCGGGTCACGAGGCAGAACGTGTCGCCGTCGTAGTGCCGCGTCGCGGTCGCGTCAGGATCCGCCGGGCGCAGACTCCAGTGCCCCTGCTCGACCCCGCCGAGCAGGGCGCCGAACAGCGACGCGGAGTCGAGGCGCGGCGCGCAGAGCCAGTCGATGCTGCCGGCCCGCGACACGAGCGCGGCGGTGCGCCCGTCGCTGAGCAGCGCGTAGTCCTCGATCAGCACGGCCGGCACGTCACCCTCACCCATGGCCGCAGTCTCGCACATGCGTTTCTCCCCCTCCCCCATTCGAGTCGTCTCCCTGAGCACGAGCTATAGGCCGTGCTCAGGGAGACGACTCGAATGTTGCGAGGCACAGGATCCGGGGCCTAGCCCGGGTCACCGACAGGAAGGGCGCGGCGCGGCCTATCGTGGGGGCTATGACCACCCCGACGACGCTGCTCATCCTCGGCGCTTCCGGCGACCTCACCTCCCGCCTATTGCTGCCCGCGATCGCGCAGCTGCTGAAACGCCAGCCCGACCGCGCTCTGGTGCTCCGCGGCGCCGGATCCGACGACTGGTCCGATGAGCGCTGGCAGGAGGCCGTGCGCACCGCATTCGCCACGGTCGACGGCACGGATCAGCTGCCGCGGATCGCCGGGACCACGTACGTCAAGGCCGACGTCACCGACCGCGATTCGCTGGCGGGGCTCATCGCGGGCACCGAAGGCTCGCTCGTGATCTATTTCGCGCTCCCGCCCGCCGTGGCCGAGGCCGCGTGCGAGAAGCTCGTCGACATCCCCCTGCCCGCGGGCACGGTCCTGGCGCTGGAGAAGCCGTTCGGTCATGACGAGCAGAGCGCCGCCGCGCTCAACGCTCTGGTCACCCGGATCGTGCCGGAGAACCAGGTCTTCCGCGTCGATCACTTCCTGGGCCGCTCCACGATCCTCAACGTCATGGGCGTGCGCTTCGCGAACCGGCTGGTCGAGCCGGTCTGGTCGGCGGATCACGTGCAGTCGGTTCTGGTGCGCTACGACGAGTCGCTGGCCCTGGAGAATCGGGCCCGCTACTACGACAAGGCCGGGGCGCTGGTCGACATGATCCAGAGCCACCTGCTGCAGGTGCTCGCGATCCTCGCGATGGAGCAGCCGGCGGACCTGGACGAGATCGACCTGCGCGACGCCATGGCCGCCGCCCTGCGCGCGACTCGGATCCTCGGCGACGACCCGGTCGTGTCGACCCGCCGCGCCCGCTACACCGCCGGCACGAGCGGCGACCGCGCCGTGCCGTCCTACGCGGACGAAGAGGGCGTGGATCCGGCGCGCAACACCGAGACCCTCGCCGAGATCACCTGCGAGGTCGACACGGCGCGTTGGGCGGGCGTGCCCTTCACGCTGCGCAGCGGCAAGGCCCTCGGCGAGCGCTGCGCCGAGATCGTCGTCACGTTCCGGCCGGTGCGGCACATCCCCGGCGGGCTCACCGGGACGCCGACCGACGGCGGCGTGCTGCGCTTCTCGCTCGGCCCCGACCGGATCGCGCTCGAGCTGAACGTGAACGGCGGCGACGACCCGTTCGCCCTGCGCCGCGACGTGCTGTCCACCGAACTCGGCAAGGGCACGCTGCTGGCCTACACCGAAGTGCTCAGCGAGATCCTCGACGGCGATGTGGCGCTGTCCGTCCGGGGCGACGCGGCCGAGCAGTGCTGGCGGATCATCCAGCCCGCTCTCGATGCCTGGCGCTCGGGCGCGGTGCCGATGCAGGAGTACCCGGCCGGATCCACAGGTCCCGAGGACTGGGCGACCACGCGACGCTAGCCCCCCACCCGGATCCGCCCTCGGCCCGGATCTGCCCCCGGCCCGGATCCCGCCTCCGGCCCGGATCCGCGCCCGGCCCGGATCTGCTCACTGGTCGCGAATTGCGGTATTCGAGCTCGCGAAACCGCAATATGCGACCAGTGAGCGAGGGGGTCAGCGGCCCGGGGCGCGGCGGCCCGGGCCTCAGCCGTGCCGGGCGAGCAGCTGGCGGGCCGCGGCGCTGTGCTCGGCGATGAGCTGCGGCACGTCCAGGCCGACGATCTGCCCGTCGAGCACGCGCCAGGCGCCGCCCACCATGACCCGGTCGGCGCGCTCGGCGCCGCACAGCAGCAGGGCGGCGAGCGGGTCGTGGCTGCCCGAGAAGCGCAGCTCGTCGAGGGTGAACATCGCCAGATCCGCCTGCTTGCCCGGCGCCAGAATGCCGATGTCGTTGCGGCCGAGGGCACGCGCCGAGCCCTGCGTCGCCCAGTTCAGGGCGTGTTCGGGCGTGACGGCGGCGGCGCCGTAGCGCAGGCGCTGCAGGTACAGGGCCTGGCGCACCTCCATCATCATGTTGGAGCCGTCGTTCGACGCGGATCCGTCCACGCCCAGGCCGACCGGCACGCCCGCCGCCTCGAGCTCGACCGCCCGTGCGATGCCCGAGGCGAGCCGCATGTTCGAGGTGGCGCAGTGCGAGACGGCGGTGCCGGCCGCGCCCAGGCGCGCGATCTCGGCGTCGTCGAAGTGGATGCCGTGGGCGAGCCAGGTGCGGTCGGAGAGCCAGCCGACGCTCTCGAGGTAATCGACCGTGCGCAGCCCGAAGGTCTCGCGGCAGAAGTCCTCCTCGTCGATGGTCTCGGCGAGGTGGGTGTGCAGGCGGACGTCGAGGCGCTCGGCGAGGGCGGCGGTGTCGCGCATCACGCCCGTGGTGACCGAGAACGGAGAGCATGGTGCGAGACCGATCTGCACGAAGGCGCCGACGCCGCGCTCGTGGTAGGCATCGACGAGGCGCTCGCTGTCGGCGAGGATGACGTCGGCGTCCTGCACGGTGCTCTGCGGCGGCAGCCCTCCGTCCTTCTCGCCCAGCGACATGGATCCGCGGGTCAGCGTGGCGCGCATGCCGAGGCGCTTCACGACATCGACCTGCACGTCGATGCCCTCCTCGAGCCCGTTCGGGAAGAGGTAGTGGTGGTCGGCGGCGGTGGTGCAGCCCGAGAGCAGCAGCTCGGCGAGCGCCGCGGTGGTCGCGAGCTCGAGGTCGCGCGGGGTGAGCCCCGCCCAGACGCCGTACAGACCCTTCAGCCAGGGGAACAGCTCGGCGCTGACCACGGGCGTCCAGGCACGGGTGAGGGTCTGGTAGAAGTGGTGGTGCGTGTTGATCAGGCCGGGGATGATCACGTGCCGCGAGGCGTCGTAGACCTCGTCGACCGGCCGCGACGGGGATCCGCCGGCGGGCACCGCCTCGAGGATCGTGGAACCGGCGACCACCAGGCCGCCGCGGGCGTCGGCGGTGTCGCCGGTGTGGATCGCGAGCGGGTTCTTCAGCCAGACGGTGCGAGTGGATTCGGACATTGAGCAGACTCCCTGTGGATGAGGCGGAGCCGGATCCGGCCCCGCGGGGGCCAGCTCAGTGTTGACCTGTCTGCTGATCCAGGTGCGTCCCCGATGAGGGAGACACTTCAGATCTATCACTGCTCCGATGTCGAGGTCAATGCTTTTCCGGATCCTGGATCCTGATTTCCACTATTCGGACTGTGGATCTCGGGGCCCCGTCTGTCCCGGCCGACGGAACCCGCGAGACTGCAACCCCGTCTCGAAACTGCAGGATTGTGCTGCAGTTTCGAGACTCAGTTGCAGTCTCGCGGGTCCGGGGTCAGTGCGAGGGACGCTCGACCGCGACCTCGTTGCCGTCCCGGTCGACGATCTTGCCGTCGACGATCGAGTCCCCGTCCTCGAAGGCGTCCAGGTACGCGACCGGGATGCTGCGGGTCGGAGCCGACACGAAGGCGTTCTTGCGCTTGGCGCTGCCGAGGTGGTTGAACAGCAGGTTCAGCAGGATCGCCGTCACCGCGGCCGAGCTGATTCCGGAGTGGAAGATCGTCACGAACCAGGCCGGCATCTGCGCGTAGATCGACGGCACGGCGATCGGGAGCATGCCCACCGCGAGCGACGTGGCGACGATCACGAGGTTCATGTTGTCCTTGTACTCGACCTTGGCGAGCGTGCGGATGCCCGATGCGGCCACGGATCCGAACAGCACCAGGCCGGCACCGCCGAGGACCGGCGACGGGATGGCGCCGACGACACGGCCGAGCACGGGCAGCAGGCCCAGGATGACGAGCACGCCACCGCCGGCGGTGACCACGAAGCGGCTCTTCACGCCCGTGATCGCGACCAGGCCGACGTTCTGCGCGAACGCGGACTGCGTGAACGTGCCGAAGATCGGCGAGACGGCGCTGGAGAGCATGTCGGCGCGCAGGCCGGCGGCGATGCGCTTGGAGTCGACCTTGGTGCCCACGATCTCGCTCACGGCGAGGATGTCGGCGGTGGTCTCCGTCAGCGTCACCAGGATCACGATGAACATCGAGATGATGCCGGCGAGCTCGAACGTCGGCATGCCGAATCCGAAGATCTGCGGAAGGGCGAAGATGTCGCCCTGCCCGACCTTGCTGAAGTCGGCCTTGCCGAGGAAGACCGCGACGATGGTGCCGAGCACGATCGACAGCAGGATCGCCAGACGCGAGATCGCGCCCACCGGGATCTTGCTGAGGATCAGCACGATCACGAGCGTGATGCCGGCGAGCATGAGGTTCCCGGGCAGGGCGCCCTTCGCCGCGTTGGAGCCTTCACCGGTGCCGACGATCCAGCCGGCCGCCACGGGCAGGAGGCTGAGTCCGATGGTGGTGATCACCGTTCCGGTCACGACGGGCGGGAAGAACCGGATGATGGTGGCGAACACCGGGGCGATGAGCAGACCGATCACCGACGCGGCGATCACGGATCCGAACACCGCCGGCAGCCCGCCGCCGCTCGTGACGATCGCCCCCATCGTGGCGACGCCGGCGAACGAGACGCCCTGCACGAGCGGGAGCTGCGATCCGAAGAACGGCACGCCGACCGTCTGCAGGATCGTGGCGAGTCCGCCCATGAACAGGCACGCGGCGATGAGCACGCCGATGTCAGCCGGCTTGAGGCCCGCGATCTGCCCGATGATGAGCGGCGGGGCGATGATGCCGCCGTACATCGTGAGCACGTGCTGGATGCCGTAGCCGATGGTCGCGCCGATCGGCAGTCGCTCGTCCTCGGGGCGGACGAACTCCTTCTTCTGCTTGGTAGTCAATTCGACCTCTTCGTCGGGTGCAGGCACCGGGTGAGCTGAGCGCCGGCCGTCCGCAACGCCACGCTGTGGCGGTTCGACGACGAATGGTCTCGTCCGCCTCGCGAGCGGGGCGGATGCTGTTGGTCCAGGTGCATCTCCAGCTCTGGAGACCCCCTCAGGCTAACGGGAGCACTCGTCGAGAGTCAAGACTTTTTTCCGAATCTCGGATGGTACTTTCCGTAATGCGGATATATGCTCCGCCCGATCGCCGCCGTGCAAGCGCGGAAAAGGGGCCCGGATCAGGAAGATCCGGGCCCCTGGCGTGACGGCGCCGCGTGTCAGTCGTCGAGCAGCTCGGCCTCGATCGTCTCGTCATCCGAGCCGGCGTCCGCCTCGCGCGGCGCGGTGGGGCCATCGCTGGTGAGGACCAGCGAGGATCCATCGGCGGCGACATCCACCCGCACGATGTCGCCGTCGTGCACGCGGCCGGAGAGCAGCGCCGACGCCAGCCGGTTCTGCACCTCGTTCTGGATCAGTCGCCGCAGCGGCCGGGCTCCGAACACCGGGTCGTAGCCGCGCTCGGCCAGCCAGGCGCGCGCATCCGGGGTGACGGCGAGCGTCAGCCGGCGGTCGGCGAGGCGGCGCTGCAGCTGGTCGATCGTGAGCTCCACGATCTGGGCGAGGTCGTCCTCGGTGAGAGCCTGGAACATCACGATGTCGTCGAGACGGTTGATGAACTCGGGCTTGAACGCCTGCCGCACGAGCGCCATCACGGCCTCGCGCTTCTCGTCGGGCGAGAGCGTCGGGTCGATCAGGATCGGGGATCCGATGTTGCTGGTGAGGATCAGGATGACGTTCGAGAAGTCGACCGTGCGGCCCTGGCCGTCGGTGAGGCGTCCGTCGTCCATGACCTGCAGCAGCACGTCGAACACCTCGGGGTGCGCCTTCTCGACCTCGTCCAGCAGCACCACGCTGTACGGGCGCCGCCGCACGGCCTCGGTGAGCTGACCGCCCTGCTCGTAGCCGATGTACCCGGGAGGGGCGCCGACGAGCCGGGAGACCGAGTGCTTCTCGCCGTACTCGGACATGTCGATGCGCACCATGGCGTGCTCGTCGTCGAAGAGGAACTCGGCGAGCGCCTTGGCCAGCTCGGTCTTGCCGACGCCGGTGGGGCCGACGAACAGGAAGGATCCGGTGGGACGACCGGGGTCGCTGATCCCGGCGCGCGAACGGCGCACCGCGTCGGAGACGGCGGCCACCGCCTCCTTCTGCCCGATGAGGCGACGGCCGAGTTCGCGCTCCAGGTGCAGGAGCTTCTCGCTCTCGCCCTGCAGCAGCCGGCCCACGGGGATGCCCGTCCAGGCTGCGATCACGGCCGCGATGTCCTCGTCGGTGACCTGCTCGTTGACCATGCGCGGCTCGTCGCTCACGGCGTCCGCCTGGCGCTCGGCCTCGGCGAGCTCGGCCTGCAGTTGCTTGATCGTCTCGTACTCGAGCTTCGACGCCTTCACGTAGTCGGCGTCGCGCAGCGCCCTGTCGCGCTCGGTGAACGCCTCGTCGAGGCGCTTCTTGAGCTCGCCCACCCGGTTCAGGCCGCCGCGCTCGCGCTCCCAGCGGGCCTCGAGGCCGGCGAGCTCGGCCTCTGCCTCGCCCATCTGCTCCCGGAGCTTCGCGAGGCGCTCCTTCGAGGCCGCATCCTTCTCCTTCTTCAGCGCGAGCTCTTCGAGCCGCATCCGGTCGACCGACCTCTTGAGCTGGTCGATCTCGACAGGGCTCGAGTCGATCTCCATCTTGAGCCGGCTCATGGCCTCGTCGATGAGGTCGATGGCCTTGTCCGGCAGCTGCCGGCTCGGCAGGTAGCGGTTCGACAGCGCTGCCGCGGCGACCAGCGCGGAGTCGCTGATGGTCACCCCGTGGTGCGCCTCGTAGCGGCCCTTGAGCCCGCGCAGGATCGCGATGGAGTCCTCGACCGAGGGCTCTCCCACGTAGACCTGCTGGAACCGGCGCTCGAGCGCCGCATCCTTCTCGATGAACTCGCGGTACTCGTTGAGCGTGGTCGCGCCGATGAGGCGCAGCTCACCGCGGGCGAGCATGGGCTTGAGCATGTTGGAGGCGGCGACGGATCCCTCTCCCCCGCCTGCGCCCATGAGCACGTGCAGCTCGTCGATGAACGTGATGACGCGGCCGTCGGACTCGGTGATCTCCTTGAGCACGCTCTTCAGGCGCTCCTCGAACTGGCCGCGGTACATGGCGCCGGCGACGAGCGCCGAGATGTCCAGCGACACCAGCTCCTTGTCCTTGAGCGACTCGGCCACGTCACCGGCGACGATGCGCTGCGCGAGGCCCTCCACGACGGCGGTCTTGCCGACGCCGGGCTCGCCGATCAGCACCGGGTTGTTCTTGGTGCGGCGGGTGAGCACCTGGCTCACGCGGCGGATCTCCGCATCGCGTCCGATCACCGGATCGAGCTTGCCCTGGCGGGCGCGATCGGTGAGGTTGATGCCGAACTGCTCGAGCGCCGACTGCTGCTCGTCCTGCTGTGCCGTCTGAGGGGTGGCCATTCGTCCTCCTGGGTTCTCCTTGCATGTGAGGCGCAAGGGCCGGATCGGATCCGCCCCTTGAAAGTTGAGTTGATAAGACTCAACTTTACCGGATCGAACGTTCCCGGGCAAGAGACCGGGCGGGCGAACTTAACGTCGCCGTTACACGGAGGAAACCCGTGACGGAGAGCGCATCAATAGCTTCATCTCAAGGTCTCGAAGGCGCGATCCCTGCATCACCCGCGGCGCCGACGGACTCGGCGGACCTTCCCGAAAGGCACCCCGAGATGACTCCTCCCCCTCCCCCTTCCGCGAGCTCTGCCGCCCCCGAGACCAAACCGCACGACATCGTCGAGGCGGCCGGCCTTCCGGTCGGAGCAGGCAATATGAAGCCCGAGTACGACCTCCGTCTTGCCAACGAGGATCTCGCGCCTCTGCGCAAGCAGGGCTGGAGCGCGTACAACATCTTCGCGTTCTGGATGTCCGACGTGCACTCGGTAGGCGGCTACCTCACGGCCGGCTCGCTGTTCGCGCTCGGCCTCGCCAGCTGGCAGGTGCTGGTGGCGCTCGTCGCAGGCATCGTCATCGTCCAGGTGTTCGCCAACCTCGTCGCCAAGCCCAGCCAGAAGACCGGCGTGCCCTACCCCGTGATCAACCGCGCCATCTTCGGGATCCGGGGCGCGAATATCCCCGCCATCATCCGCGGTCTCATCGCGATCGCCTGGTACGGGGTGCAGACCTTCCTCGCCGCCGAGTCGTTGAACATCGTGCTGCTGAAGTTCGTGCCGGGCACCCACGACCTGGTGAATCACTCGTTCCTCGGCCTGTCGGCACTGGGCTGGATCTCGTATGCGATCCTCTGGGTTGCTCAGGCGGCGCTGTTCTGGCGCGGCATGGAAGTCATCCGGCGCTTCATCGACTACGCCGGGCCCGCGGTGTACGTCGTGATGATCGTCCTTGCGATCTACCTGGTCTCGCAGGCGGGATGGGTCCACATCAGCTTCGACCTCTCGGCCGGCAAGCCGCTGGACTTCTGGTCTTCGCTGCCGGTCATGGCCACCGCGATCGCGATCGTGGTGTCGTACTTCTCCGGCCCGATGCTGAACTTCGGCGACTTCGCGCGGTACGGCCGCTCGTTCGCCGCCGTCAAGCGCGGCAACTTCCTCGGTCTTCCGATCAACTTCTTGTTCTTCTCGCTGCTGGTCGTGATCACCGCCTCGGCCACCGTGCCGGTGTTCGGCGAGCTCATCACGGACCCGATCAAGACCGTCGAGAAGATCGACAGCGTCTTCGCGATCCTGCTCGGCGGGCTCACCTTCGTGATCGCCACGGTGGGCATCAACATCGTCGCGAACTTCATCTCCCCCGCCTTCGACTTCTCCAATGTCGCTCCGCACCGCATCTCCTGGCGGATGGGCGGCATGATCGCCGCCGTCGGATCGGTGATCCTCACGCCGTGGAACTGGTACTCCAACGACACCGCCATCCACTACACGCTCGGCGTGCTCGGCGCACTGATCGGCCCCCTGTTCGGCATCCTCATCGCCGGCTACTACGTGGCCGCTCACCAGCGGATCAAGGTCGACGCGATGTACACGATGGACGCGAAGGGTCCGTACTGGTACCGCAACGGCTACAACCCCAACGGCGTGAAGGCGATCCTGATCGCCGGTATACCCACCGTGATCCTGGGCGTGTTCCCCAAGCTGTTCGCCGACCTCGGCGCCTTCGACGTGGCGTGGATCGGGAACTACACCTGGTTCATCGGCTGCGCGCTCGGATACTTCTCCTTCGTGCTGCTCGAGAAGCGCGACCCGCAGGTGCCCGTGTTCGAGGGCGAGGCCGAGGGTATCTCGGACGGCACGATCGACGGCGCAGCCGCGACGCCCGCGTCGGAACCGGCCGCGATCTCGCAGGAGATCCCGGTTCTGCAGGAGAAGCTGTGAAGACGGCGCGCGTCTGAGCCGCATTGCGGCGCCCCGCCCGGTCGGGTGCGACAACTCGAGTCTCGCGGGACAAGACCTCGGAGCACGCGAAAATGCCGGCCCGATACAGAATCGGGCCGGCATCCGCCGTTCAGGATCACCAGGATCCGCCGACGATGAGGGACGCCGTTGTCCGCACACCGTCGACGAGCTTCGAAGCGCCTCCCACTTCCGAGTCGTCCCCGTGAGCGCGACCTATGGCTCGCGCTCACGGGGACGACTCCGAGACAGTGGGTGTCAGCCGACCTCGGCCATGCCGCGGCGCAGCAGGCGGCCGCGCGGAGTGGCGAAGTCGATCTCCTCGCCGTGCAGGTAGGTCTTGCGCACCCGGCCGGCGAGCGCCTTGCCGTTGTACGGGGTGAGCGGGTTCTTGTGGTGCAGCTTGGTCACGTCCACCACGTAGGCGTCGTCGGCCGCGAAGATCGAGAAGTCCGCGTCGTAGCCGGGCGCGATCCGCCCCTTGCCCGTGAGACCGGCGAACTGCGCCGGCTTCTCGCTCATCCAGCCCACCACCGTCTCCAGCGACAGGCCGCGCTGACGCGCCTCGGTCCAGATCAGCGACAGCCCGAGCTGCAGCGACGCGACGCCGCCCCAGGCCACGGCGAAGTCGCCGTTCTCGAGGTCCTTGAGGTCGAGGGTCGAGGGCGAGTGGTCGGACACGATGAAGTCGATCGTGCCGTCCTCCAGGCCCTGCCAGAGCAGTTCGCGGTTGCCGGCCTCGCGGATCGGGGGGCAGCACTTGAACGCGGTCGCGCCGAGCGGGATCTCCTCCGCGGTGAGCGTGAGGTAGTGCGGGCAGGTCTCGACCGTGAGCTTGATGCCGTCGTGCTTAGCCGAGCGCAGCATCGGCAGCGCGTCCGAGGAGGACAGGTGCAGGATGTGCGCGCGGGCGCCGGTCCAGCGGGCGCGCTCGATGACCTCGGCGATCGCGAGGTTCTCCGCACCGCGGGGGCGCGAGGCGAGGAACTTGGCGTAGTCATCGCCGTCGGGCTTGGGCGCGCGGTCGATCGCGCGGGAGTCCTCGGCGTGCACGATCATGACCGAGTCGAACGTGGCGAGCTCGCGCATGTCCTCCTCGAGCTGATCGGGGTCCAGCGGCGGGAACTCGTCCACGCCGCTGTGCAGCAGGAAGCACTTGAACCCGAATGCGCCCGCGTCGTGCAGGCCCCGCAGCTTGTCGATGTTGCCCGGCACGGCGCCGCCCCAGAAGCCCACGTCGACGTGCACCTGATTGCGGGCGACGTCGCGCTTGATGTCCAGCGCCTCCACGTCGATCGTCGGCGGGATGCTGTTCAGCGGCATGTCGAGGATCGTGGTGACGCCGCCGGCCGCGGCGGCCTTGGTGGCCGAGGAGAAGCCCTCCCATTCCGTGCGGCCGGGCTCGTTCACGTGCACGTGCGTGTCGACCAGCCCCGGGATCAGGGTCTCGTCGTCGGCGAGCTCGATGATCTCGTCGCCCCGGAGCGCGTTGCCGAGCGGCTGCATCGCGATGATGACGCCGTCGCGGACGCCGACCTCACGGGGCCGGATCCCGGAGCTGGTGAGCACCCGCTCGCCGCGGATCACCAGATCGTAGTGCTCACCGGTCGGGTCGAGCGAGGCGTGTTCTTCGGTCTCCTGGGACATGTCCGCGGATTCCCTTCTGCCGGCGACGTCGCCGGCGTTGTGAGGTGGTTGACGGGTGGGTGTGGGGTGATTCGATTGTGCTCCGGAATCAGCGCGCGGTCGCCGGGAAACCGGTGACGCGCTTCGGTCGGGGCGGGGCATAGGTGCGGACCTTTGAAGTGGTGAGCCCCAGGCGCACCAGGCTCTCGGCGACCTGGACGGCGGCCTGCACACCGTCCACGACCGGCACGCCGCACAACTCGACGACGCGTTCCTTGAGCTCGGCCATGCCGCCGCAGCCGAGGACGATGACCTCGGCGCGGTCGACCTCGACCGCCTTCTGCGCCTCGGCGGCGATCGCCTCGACCGCGCGCTCCGGATCCGACTCGAGCTCCAGCACGCCGAGACCCGAGGAGCGCACCGAGGCGCACCGGTCGTGCAGTCCGGCGAGGATCAGCCGGTCCTCGATGAGCGGCACCGTCCGGTCCAGGGTCGTCACCACGGAGTACGACCGCCCGAGGTACATCGCGGTGGACGCGGCAGCCTCGGTGATGTCGACGACGGGCACGGTGAGCAGCTCCTGCAGGCCTTCGCGGCCGTGCTCGCCGTAGCCGGCCTGGATGACGGCGTCGTACTCGCCCTCATAGCGGACGACCTTGTCCATGACCGCGATCGCGGCGAGGTAGCTCTCGAAGTTGCCCTCGCAGCTCTCGGCGCCGAAGTCCGGCGTCAGACCGATGATCTCCGTGCCCGGCGACGCGGCGGAGCGTGCCGCCTCGGCGATGGCATCGGTCATCGCCTCGGTGGTGTTGACGTTCGCTATGAGAATGCGCATGGTGTTCCTCCTCCGCGCTCAGTGGGTGACGTCCACCGCGAGCGCGGTGCCGTCGACATCGTGGAACGGGCCGCGCCGGTCGGCGATGATCGCGTAGATGATCGCGGCGGATCCGGCGGCGACGAACCAGGAGAAGTCGCTGATGGCGTGGAAGACCGGCAGGAACGTGAACAGCAGCGACAGCGCGCCGGCGATGATCAGGGCGATCACGGCGCGCGGGTTGAAGCCCTTGGTGTACGCGTACTCGCCCATCGGGGACTCCGAGTAGAGCTGGGGCACGTTGACCCGCTGCTTCTTGATCAGCCAGTAGTCGACCATGATGATGCCGAACAGCGGGCCGAGCAGCGCTCCGAGGCCGCCGAGGAAGACGCCGATCACGACCGGGGAGTTGTACATGTTCCAGGGGGTGATCACGATCCCGATCACGGCCGAGATCAGCGCGGCGCGGCGGAAGTTCAGATGCCGCGGGAACAGGTTGTTCAACGCATAAGTGGGAGCCACGAAGTTCGCCATCAGGTTGACCGCGATGGTCAGGGCGATCAGCGCCAGCGAGGCGAGTACCAGCAGGAACGTGTTCGGGATGGCGGAGACGATCTCGGAGGGCGAGGTGATGAGCCTGCCGTTGATCTTGAAGCTGCCACCGGTGAGGATGACGACGATGACGCCGAAGAACAGCATGTTGATCGGGATGCCCCAGAAGTTGCCCTTCACGATCGCCTTGCGCGACTTGGCGCCGCGGGTGAAGTCGCAGAAGTTCAGCACGAACGTGCCGTAGATCGAGACCCACAGGGACGCGGCGCCCAGCATCTGCAGCCAGCTGTCGGCGCCTCCGGCGGACTTCGTCGGCGCCCAGTCGACCTGGAATCCGGATTGCACGAGAACCCAGACCGCGAGGATCACGAAGGTGGCGAGGATGATCGGGCCTGCGAAGGCCTCGTACTTGCGGATCATCTCCATGCCGTAGCTGACGATGATCACCTGGATGATCCACAGCGCGACGAACGTGATCCAGCCGAGCGCCGACAGCCCGAGGAAGGACCCGCTCTGCAGGTTCGTGAGGCTCGGGGCGATCGCGATCAGCACGACCTGCAGCACCTGGGAGGCGAGGTAGGTCTGGATGCCGAACCAGGCGATCGCGACGCCGCCGCGGAGCAGTCCGGGGATCTGCGCGCCGTGGATGCCGAAGGCGACCCGGCTCATCACCGGGAACGGCACGCCGGTCTTCTCGCCCATGAATCCGGAGAAGGTCAGCAGCAGGAAGAGGAACAACGCGCCGAAGCCGAGCGCGCCCAGGATCTGCCCGCCGGAGAGGCCGAGGGTGAACAATCCGATCGCGAATGCGTAGTTGCCCAGGCTGTGCACGTCGTTCGCCCAGAGGGTGAAGATGCTGTACGCGCTCCAGTGGCGGCTCTGGCGGTTGGTGGGAGCGAGGTCCCGGTTGTACAGGCGCGGACTGATTCCCGCCTGCACCGCGAACACGCCGGAGGGAGCCTCATCGAGCCCCTCGGAACTCCGACTCGGGACGTGGACGTAATCGTTGGACGTCATTGTGATTTGAACCCCTCTCGACGGCGACAGTGCCGTCGACACTCGATTTCACAATCCGGAATAAACGTTTCGGATGCAGATATCGTCGCGCTCGGACAGGGAGGTGACAACACCGTTTGCATAATTTGGACGGGCTCTCCCGCATGCGGCGCCGTCGGCGCTCCACCGGCGCGGGATCACGGGGCCGACTCGCCGCCTGACCCCGGCCGCCGTGTCGACGCACGTTCCACCAGATCGAACTCCAGGCGCAGATGCGACGTGAGCGGAGCGGCGCTGTTCAGCCGGCGCTCCAGCAGCCGCGTCAATTGCGACGCCCAGACCTGCATGTTGGCCTTCATCGCCGTGATCGGCACCGCGGCACGCTCGGCGATGACGCTGTCCATCATGTTCGCGACGAGCACGTCGTCGGGAACGCGAAGCCCGCGCGCCTGAACCGCCTCGATCGCTCCCACCGCGAACACGTCCGATGAGGTGAGGAATGCGTCGGGCGGTGTCGGCGTGCGCAGCAGCGACTCGGCCGCCGCCGCTCCGCCCTGCTGTCCACGCACCGGCTCCAGCTCCCTCACCAGCACGGGCAGCCCCCGCGCGCGCATCTCCTGGACGTAGACGCCGGCGATCGACTCCAGATACGTGTTCTGCGTCGACCCGACGATCAGCGCCGGGCGCTGCGCCCCCCGCTCCAGCAGGTGACCGAGGAGAATGCGCGCGTTGACGACGTGGTCGGCGCTGATCCACCACGGGAAGTCGTCGTCGTCCGGATCCCGATCCAGCGTCACGGTCGGGATGTCCCGCTCGATGAGCGCACGGAGCACCTCGTCCCCACGGCGGGGGTGCAGCAGCACGAAGGCGTCGAGCCGACCGACCTGAGCCCCGATGTCGTCGAGTGTGAGGAAGGAGGAGACGGAGAAGCCGGCGCCCAGCAGAGCCACCAGCACCGCACCGGCGACGGAGGTGAAGGCGTCGGAGCCGGACGCGAACCCGCGGATGGCCTCGGGCGGGCGCAGCAGCAGCCCGACAGTGCGCTGTCCCGCATCGCGCTCCATCACGAAGCCGAGGTCGAACGCGGCCTTCAGCACTGCGGCCTTCGTCGCGGCCGATACCGGGCGATGCCCGCTGAACGCGTGCGAGGCCGTCGTCGGCGAGACACCGGCCAGGGCGGCCACGTCACGCAGACGCGGGCGCTCCGTCATGTGTCCACCTCGTCTGCGAGACCGTTCACCACATCCTCGGGATCGTTCACCGACCTCCGATCCTACGCGGCGGCGACGGCGGCGGTCGCTGTCACGACGGCCGATCCCGGCGATGACGGGGGGCGCTCAGCGCTGCGGCACGAGCTCGCCGACGTCGGCGCCGATGCGGCGGCCCACCTCCGTGAGGAGAGCTGTGGCCTCGGCCATGCTGCGGGCCGGATCCGGCTCGAGCTCGCTGAGTGCGTACACGCGCTCGAATCCCGCCGACCTGGCCGCCTCGGCGCTCAGCGTGGAGCGCCCGCACACGGCGATGACGGGGATGCCCGCCGCACGCGCGGCCGCGGCCACGCCGAGCGGGGTCTTGCCGCCCAGGCTCTGGTCGTCGAGGCTGCCCTCGCCGGTGATGACGAGGTCGGCCCTGGAATCGCCGCTGCCGAGGGCCTCGGCGAGGCCGGTGAGGCGCTGCACGACCTCCACGCCGGGCTCGCGCCGGGCACCGAGTGCGGCCAGGGCGGCATAGCCCACCCCGCCGGCGCCGCCCGCTCCGGGCAGTGTCGTGGCGGCGCGGACTCCGGGCTGCTGCTCGAGCAGCGCGGCGTAGCGGGCGAGGGCCGCGTCCAGCTCGGTCACGTCCTGGGGGCTCGCCCCCTTCTGCGGGCCGAACACGGCCGGCGCGCCTCGCTCCCCGAGGAGCGGGTTGTCCACGTCGCTCGCGAGCACGATCTCGGTGGCTGCGAGACGCGGATCCAGATCCGACACGTCCACCGCGGCGATGCGCGCGAGCGCCCCGCCGCCCCCCGGCAGCTCCTGCCCCTCGGCATCCCGCAGCGAGACGCCGAGCGCCTGCAGCATCCCTGCACCGCCGTCGGTGTTGGCGCTGCCGCCGATGCCGAGCACGATGCTGGTCGCGCCGTGGTCCAGCGCCGCCGCGATCAGCTCTCCGGTCCCGCGGCTGGTGGCGCCAAGGGCGTCCTTGACGCCGCCGGGCAGCTGGTCCAGCCCGCTCGCGGCGGCCATCTCGATGATGGCCTGCTCCCCCCGCACGCCGAAGCGCGCCTCGACGGGCTGCCCCGTGGGCCCCGTCACCGTCGCGGTGACCGCCTCGAACCCGGCGGCGAGGGCGGCGTCGACCGTACCCTCTCCACCGTCCGCGACGGGGACCGCGTCGATGGCGGTCCCCGGCGCGGTCGCGGTGATCCCGGCCGCGAGTGCGGCCGCGACCTCGGGTCCGGTGGCGGAGCCCTTGAACTTGTCCGAGGCGATCAGGATGCGCATGGTGGCCTTTCTACTTCCGGCTCGTCGGCTTCGCCTACAGGCTACGGGTCGGCGGACGGCTGCTCAGTCGAGCAGGGCGTAGATGGCCTCGGGGGCGTCGGCGGGCGACGTCGCGAGATCCTCGAACTCGTTCATGGTGTCGAGATCCGCACCCATGGCGATGTTGGTGACGCGCTCGAGGATCACCTCGACCACCACCGGCACCTGGAACTCGTCGCGCAGACGCTGCGCCTCGGCGAAGCCCGCGGCGAGGTCCTCGGGGCGCTCGACGCGCAGCGCCTTGGCGCCCAGGCCCTCGGCGACCTTGACGTGGTCCACGCCGTAGCCGGTGGCGATCGAGGAGGAGTCCTGCGGGGTGTTCACGTTGTCGAACGCGAGCGACACCTCGTAGTCCATCTCGAAGCCGCGCTGCGACTGACGGATCAGGCCCAGGTAACTGTTGTTCACCACGACGTGGATGTACGGCAGCTTGTGCTGCGCGCCCACGGCGAGCTCCTCGATCATGAACTGGAAGTCGTAGTCGCCCGAGAGCGCGACGACCTGCTCACCAGGCTTGCCACGCACCACACCGAGGGCCGCAGGACCGGTCCAGCCCAGCGGGCCGGCCTGGCCGGCGTTGATCCACTTGCGCGGACCGTAGACGTGCAGCAGCTGCGCGCCGGCGATCTGCGACAGGCCGATCGTGGTGACGAACGTGGTGTCACGGTCGAACGCGGTCAGCATCTCCTGGTAGACGCGGTGCGGCTTCATCGGCACGTTGTCGAAGTTCGTCTTGCGCTGCAGGCGCGCCTTGCGGTCGCGGCACTCCTGGGCCCAGCCGTTGTAGTCGGGCAGCTCGGCGACGCGCTCGCGGGCGACCTCGAGCAGCGCGTCGATGAACGCGCCGGCGTCGGAGACCACGCCGTAGTCGGGTGCGAACACGCGGCCGATCTGGGTGGGCTCGATGTCGACGTGGACGAACGTGCGGCCCTTGCGGTACGTGTCCAGCCCGCCGGTGTGACGGTTGGCCCAGCGGTTTCCGATGCCCAGCACGAAGTCGCTCTCCAGGAAGCTCGCGTTGCCGTAGCGCTGCGAGGTCTGGATGCCGACCAGGCCCGCGGCGAGCGGGTGGTCGTCGGGGAGCACTCCCCAGCCCATCAGGGTCGGGAACACGGGCACGCCCAGGGTCTCGGCGAGCTCGACGAGCTTGTCCGAGGCGCCCGAGTTCACGATGCCGCCGCCGGCGATGATCGCCGGGTGCTTCGCTGCCACGAGCAGGTCGAGCACCTTCTCGGCCTGCGCGCGGGTCGCAACGGGCTTGGCCACGGGCAGCGGCTCGTAGGTGTCGATGTCGAACTCGATCTCGGTCATCTGCACGTCGAACGGCAGATCGATCAGCACCGGGCCGGGGCGGCCGGAGCGCATGATCTGGAACGCCGACTGGAAGACGCCGGGCACCTGCGCGCCCTCGAGGACGGTCTTGGCGAACTTCGTGACGGGCTTCGCGATCGACGCGATGTCGACGGCCTGGAAGTCCTCCTTGTCGAGCTTCGCCACCGGCGCCTGACCGGTGATGCAGAGCATCGGGATGGAGTCGGCGATCGCGGCGTAGAGGCCCGTGATCATGTCGGTGCCGGCGGGGCCGGAGGTGCCCAGGCACACGCCGATGCGGCCGTCGCCGGTGCGGCTGTAGCCGTCGGCCATGTGGCTCGCGCCCTCGACGTGGCGGGCGAGGGTGTGCCGGATGCCGCCGTTGGCGCGGATCGCGGAGTAGAGGGGGTTGATGGCGGCGCCGGGGAGGCCGAACGCCTCGTCCGCGCCTTCCTTGATCAGGATCTGGACGATCGCGTCGACTGCACGCATGCGGGTCATGGGAGTTTCCTTAGGGGAGAAGTATCGAAAGAGGGATCCGGTCCCTGAGCCTGTCGAAGGGCCCGGATCGCGGGCCGGGCGCTTCGACAGGCTCAGCGACCGGCGGCGCCGTGTTCAGTCGCGGCCGGAGAGCTCGGTAGTGAGCTTGAACAGGCCCGAGTGGTCCAGGCCCCCGTCGCCGCGGGCGACGAGCGCGTTCACGAGCTGTGCGACTGCGGCGCCGAGCGGGACGGTGACCCCGACCGAGCGTGCCGCGAAGGTGACGATGCCCAGATCCTTGTTGTGGAGGGCGAGGCGGAAGCCGGGCGCGAAGTCGCGGTTCAGCATCTTCTGGCCCTTCTGGTCGAGGACCTTGGATCCGGCGAGTCCCCCGCCGAGGACCTTGAGTGCGGCGTCCGTGTCGACGCCGAACGCCTCGAGGAACGTGACCGCCTCGGCGAGCGCCTGGATGTTGACGGCGACGATGAGCTGGTTGGCGGCCTTCACGGTCTGGCCGGCACCGGCGGGACCGACGTGCACGATGGTCTTGCCGATCGCGTTCAGGACCGGTTCGGCCTTGGCGAAGTCATCCGGGGATCCGCCGACCATGATCGAGAGGACCGCGTCGATCGCACCCTGCTCGCCGCCGGAGACGGGGGCGTCGACGACGCCGAGGCCGGCGGCGACCGCCTCCTCGGCGAGCTCCTTGGCCACGTCGGGGCGGATCGAGGAGTTGTCAATCCAGAGCGCGCCGGCCTTCGCGTTCGCGAAGACCCCGTCCGGGCCCTGCACGACACCGGCCACGTCCGGGGAGTCCGGGACCATCGTGATGATGACGTCGGCGTCCTTCACAGCGTCAGCGATGCCTGTGGCACCCGTGCCGCCGGCGGCGACGAGCTTGTCGATCGCCTCCTGGCTGCGGTTGTAGCCCGTGACGTCGTAGCCGGCGGTGACGAGGTTCTTGGCCATGGGCAGGCCCATGATGCCGAGGCCGATGAATGCGATGCGGGTCATGTCTTCGCTCCTTCGCGGGAAATCTGGTGGGTCAGGCCTGGGCGGCCGCGGTGGTGATCCAGGCGAAGGGATCCGCCTGGGTGGCCTTGTACTCGAGGCCGATGACGCCGTCGTAGCCGCCGGCCTGAGCGTCGGCGATCCACTGCGCGAGCGGCAGCTCGCCGGTGCCGGGCTCGCCGCGGCCGGGGGCGTCGGCGATCTGGATGTGGCCGAACTCGGCGGCGTACCCGGCGATCACGGCTGCGACGTCGTCGCCGTTGACGGCGAGGTGGTAGAAGTCGGCGAGGAGACGGACGTTGTCCACACCCTCCTCGTCCTTCACGCGCGCGATGATGGCGAGCGCGTCGGCGGCGGTCTTCAGCGGGTAGGTCTCCATGCCCGAGACCGGCTCGAGCAGGACGATGCCGCCCAGCTCGGCGACCGCACGGCCGGCGGCGGCGAGGTTCTTCACGGCGAGATCGTCCTGCGCCTTCGGGTCGACGCTCTCGAGGCGGTTGCCGTACAGGGCGTTGAAGGCCTTAGTGCCGAGGCGGCGGCCGATCTCGACGACGACGTCGATGTTCGCGGCGAACTCGTCCTCACGACCCACCCACGACACCAGGCCGCGGTCGCCGCCCGGCATGTCGCCCGCGAAGAAGTTCAGACCCGTCAGCTTCACGCCGGCGTCCTGGATCGCGGTGACGAACGCGTCGACCTCGTCCTGCGCGGGAACGGCGACGGAGAACGGCCACCAGTACTCCACGGCGTCGAAGCCGGCGGCCTTCGCGGCGGCCGGGCGCTCCAGGATCGGCAGCTCGGTCAGCAGGATCGAGGCGTTGACGGTGTAGCTCATGAGATCGTCCTTGATGTCTGTCTCGGGTTTCGGGCTATTTCCGAATTGTGGAAATAAAATCTTGATTGATGAAAGTTTAGGCCGCGAGCTCGACGGTGTCAACGGGAGACCTCTGATCACCGCGCTCTCTCATAATTCCACAATGTGGAGTCTGTATCTTTCATTGCGAAATCTCTTCCCCGAAGTTAGAGTCCCAGTGCGCCCATCGATCGATGGTGCGTCCAGACTCAGCTCGACGTCGAGCAAGAGAGGTCTCCACGCCATGTCTTCCTCATCCGGTCCCACCACGCCTTCTTCCGACGGCGCAGGCACCATTCCTCGAACGGGACTGATCGTCCCCCGGCCAAGGAAGGTCGGCATGGTGCGCTGGTCCATCGGGATCCTGCTGTTCTTCGCCGTGCTGATCAACTACATCGACCGCAGTTCGATGTCCGTCGCCGAAGGCCACATGCGGGCGGAATTCGGTATGACCGAGGGCCAGATCGGCATCATCCTGGGCAGCTTCGGCTGGTCCTACGCCCTCATGCAGATCCCCATGGGCATGCTGCTGGACAAGATCGGCATCAAGTGGGTGATGCGAGCCGCGACGTTCCTCTGGGCCGTCTCCTGCTTCCTCACCGCCATGATCAGCGGCATGGGCCTGCTGCTCATCGCCCGATTGATCCTCGGTTTCGCCGAGGCGCCGATCTTCCCCGGCGCGATGAAGGTCACCAGCTATTGGTTCCCCCGCACCGAACGCGGCATGGCCACGGTGATCTTCGACAGCGGCCAGCGCCTGTCCAACGTGATCGGCTTCCCGCTCGTCGGCGCCGCGGTCGCCTTCTTCGGATGGCGCGGGGCATTCATCACGATCGGGGTGCTCAGCCTCATCTACATGGTCGTCTTCTTCTTCCGGTACCGCGACCCGAAGGAGATGAACCGCAGGGGCAAGCTCAGCGATGCCGAGTTGAACCACATCCTCGACGGAGGCGCGCAGCACGAGGACGCCCCGAAGCCGAACCCGCTTGCCAACCTCGGCTACATCCTGCGCCAGCGCAAGGTGTGGGGTATGTCGCTGGGCCTCGGTTGCGCGGGATACGTGCAGTGGATGCTGCTGACCTGGCTTCCGGGCTTCCTGCAGGCCGAGATGCACATGGACGTCGCCAAGTCCGGTCTGGTTACAGCGATCCCCTGGCTGTTCGCCGTGGTCATCCAGTACCTGCTGCCTGGGTTCTGGTTGGATCGTCTGATCAGGAACGGCAAGTCCAGCACCATCGTCCGGCGCGCGTTCATCATCGGCGGCATGCTACTCGCGATCACGATCGTCGGGACCGCTTTCACTCACGACCTGGTCTGGTCGTTGATCTGGATCACACTGGGCACGACCGGCATCACCATCGCCTTCAGCGTCACCAATTCCCTGCCCGCCCTGATCGCTCCCGAGGGTGCGGTCGGATCGACCGGAGCGGTCATGAACACGGTGAACAATCTCATCGGCACGACCGCCCCGATCGTCACCGGATTCATCGTGCAGTTCACCGGCAGCTTCGCCGTGGCGTTCATCGTCGCCGGCGTCATGCTGGTGATCGGCGTCTTCTTCTTCACCGTGGTGCTCGGCCGGATCGAGCAGATCCCGACAGCCGAGGAGGCCGCGGCCGCCAAGGCCGCCGGCCTGAAGGCCTGACTGTCGCTCTCTCCCGAACGGGGCTCGCCGATCCGGCGGGCCCCGTTCGCTGTGGATGGGAGCCCGGCCTCGCCCCGGATCGACGACCCGGATCCCCTCGCGTCCCTGTCGGCAGATCCCCGTCCGGAGATGGAAGACGTCGCCCGCCGCACACGCTCAGCGACGTTTTCCATCTCCTTCCCTACGAGCTCCGCTCGGAGAGATGGATTTCGCTGCTCCCGCACTGGAGGGAGCAGCGATTTCCATCTCCTGCCGACGCCGTGGGCGTCGAAACGCCACACGGACGCCGAACGCCGCCCACCCGAGGGGTGCGCGGCGTTCGACACGGGATCAGGTCGTCAGGTCAGGCGGATCTGACGGTTCATGTCCTTGTACAGCAGGTAGCGGAAGTCCTCGGGGCCGCCGGCGTAGCAGGCCTGCGGGCAGAACGCGCGCAGCAGCATGTAGTCGCCAGCCTCGCACTCCACCCAGTCGTCGTTGAGCCGGTAGACGGCCTTGCCCTGCAGCACGAACAGGCCGTGCTCCATGATGTGCGTCTCGGCGAACGGGATGGATCCGCCCGGCTTGAAGGTCACGATGTTGACCTGCATGTCGTGCGCCATGTCGCTCGCGTCGGAGAAGCGGGTGGTGGCCCAGACATCGTCGGTGTCCGGCATCGAGACGGGCTCGATGTCGTTGTCGCTCGTGACGAAGGACGCCGGAGCGTCGACGCCCTCGAGGTACTCGTAGGCCTTGCGGATCCAGTGGAAGCTGGTGATCTCGGATCCCTCGTTCGCGAGCGACCACTGCGCGCCCGGCGTGATGAAGGCGTAGCCGCCCGCCTCGAGCACGTGCCGCTCGCCCTCGAGCGTGAGGGTGAGCTCGCCAGTCGTCACGAAGAGCACGCTCTCCACTCCGGCCTCCGGCTCGGGCTTGGCCGCCTCTCCCCCGGGCGCGATCTCGACGATGAGCTGCGAGAACGTCTGCGCGGAGCTCGGCGTGGGACGCGCGATGATCCATGCCCGCGTGTTCGAGAACCCGGGCAGGCTGCTGGTGACGATGTCGCGCATCACGCCCTTCGGGATGAAGGTGTAGGCGAGCTTGACGACCGCGCGGTCGGTGAGCAGGTCGGTCTGCGGGGGCAGCCCGCCGGCGGGCGTGTAGTAGGTGCGGGTGCTCAAGAGACGGCCTCCTTGGTTGCGAGTTTCGGGTGTGCGAGGCGGACCAGCTCTGCGGGCTCGGATCCGGTCGCGGAGCGGACCTCGTCGGCCGTGAGCGCGCCGCACTCCAGGCCGCGCACGACGAACCGTGCCAGGGCGCGGGCCGTCGCCGGCTCGTCCATGATCGTGGCGTCGCTGCCGTGCAGGTAGTTGTCCAGGCGCTTGGCAGCCGCGGCGAAACCCTCGCGGTAGAACGCGTAGGTCGCGAGGTACCGAGTGGGCAGCTGGGCGGCGTGCAGGTCCCAGCCCTGGTAATAGCCGCGCTCGAGCGAGCGCCGCACCAGGCGGGCGTGCAGCTTCCACGCCTCGATGACGTGGTCCGGATCGCCGACGGGGATCACGTTCGTGGATCCGTCCGAGATCCGCACGCCCGTCTCGGCGACCGCCACCTGCATGACCTGCTTGGCGAAGTCGGCGGCGGGGTGCTCCATGGACTGGTAGGCCGCGGCGATCTGCAGCGAGGCGCTGTAGTCGTAGGTGCCGTAGTGCAGCGCGGAGACGCGGCCGTCGGCGCGGTGCAGGAGCGTCGCGACCGGAACGGATCCGTCCGCGGCGACGATGAGCTGCGGCGTCTCCATCTGCACCTCGAAGCGCAGCCGGCCCGCGGGCAGCCCGAGGCGCTCCTCGAACCGCTCGCACAGCGAGACCATCGCCTCGACCTGCTCGACCGTGGTGACCTTGGGCAGCGTCAGCACCAGGCCGTCCGGCAGCGGACCGTTCGCGGCCAGCGTCGACAGGAAGAGGTCGAGCGTGCGGATCCCGCGCCGGCGCGTGGGCGCCTCGAAGCACTTGAACCGGATCCCGATGAACGGGGGCGCGACGCCGGCGGCGACGGCCTGAGCCACCCGCTCGGCGGCGAGGACCGCATCCGCGTCCTCCTCGTCGTCACCGCGAGCGCCATAGCCGTCCTCGAAGTCGAGGCGCAGGTCCTCGATCGGCTCGGCGACGAGCTTGGCGTCCACGAGAGGCGCGAGCTCGTCGGCGAGCGCACCGAGGCCGACAGCCTGGGCAAGCGCCACGGTGCCGCCGAAGTCCGCCACGGCCAGTGCGGCCGTCTGGCCGAACTGCGCCGGCAGGTCGAGCCGGAACCGGTCGGCGGGCACGTACAGGGTGTGCACGGGCTGGCGGGATCCGTCATCGCCGGGGTACTCGGTCTTCAGCAGCGTGTCGGTGCCGGAGAGGCGGGCGTCGATGTCGGCGAGGTCGGCCTCGCCCAGGGTGCCTGCGGACAAAAGGCTCACTCCTTCGACGACTCGACGACGCGCACGATCGCCTCGGCGACGGCGCCGGCCACGAGCGGGTCGAACACGCTGGGGATGATGAAGCTCGCGTTGAGCTCGTCCTCACCGACCCGCTCCGCGATCGCCTGCGCAGCTGCGACCAGCATAGGCGGGGTGATGTCCGACACGCCCGCGTCGAGGAGGCCGCGGAAGAACCCGGGGAACGCCAGCACGTTGTTGATCTGGTTCGGGAAGTCGCTGCGCCCGGTGGCGACCACGGCCGCATGCTTCGACGCCACGATCGGGTCGACCTCGGGGGTGGGGTTCGCCATCGCGAACACGATCGCGTCGTCGGCCATGCCGGCGATGTCGTTCTCGTCGAGCACGTTCGGAGCGCTGACGCCGATGAACACGTCCGCGCCGACGAGCACCTCCTTGAGGGTGCCCTTGGCGTTACGGGGGTTGGTGGTGGCGGCGAGCTCGATGCGGTGCGCGTCGGTGTACTCCTCGTCGCGGTTGATCGCGCCGTTGCGGCCGCAGGCCACGATGTCGACGGCCCCCTCGGCGAGCAGCAGCTGCACGATCGCGTTGCCAGCGGCACCGACGCCCGAGACGACGATGCGCACCTCGCCGATCGTCTTGTCGACGACCTTGAGGGCGTTCTGCAGGGCGGCGAGCGTGACGATCGCGGTGCCGTGCTGGTCGTCGTGGAAGACGGGGATGTCGAGCTCGTCGCGCAGTCGCGCCTCGATCTCGAAGCAGCGCGGGGCGGCGATGTCCTCGAGGTTCACGCCGCCGTAGACCGGGGCGATCGCCTTGACGATCTGAATGATCTCCTCGGTGTCCTTGGTGTCGAGGCAGACCGGCCAGGCGTCGACGTTCGCGAACTGCTTGAACAGCGCGGCCTTGCCCTCCATCACGGGCAGCGCGGCCTCGGGGCCGATGTCGCCCAGGCCCAGCACGGCCGTGCCGTCGGTGACGACGGCGATCGTGTTGCGCTTGACGGTGAGCTGGCGGGCCTTGCTCTTGTCCTCGGCGATGGCCATGCAGACGCGGGCGACACCCGGGGTGTACGCGCGGGAGAGGTCGTCGCGGTTGCGCAGCGGCACGCGCGGCACGACCTCGAGCTTGCCGCCCAGGTGCATCAGGAACGTGCGGTCGCTGACCAGGCGGACCGTGACACCCTCGAGGGCGTCGATCGCGTCGCGCACCTGATCGGCGTGCTCCTCACCAGTGGTGTTGCAGGTCAGGTCGACGACGATGGTCGACGGGTGCGACTCGACGACGTCGAGCGCGGTCACGACGGCGCCGGCGCCGGCGGCAGCCGCGGCGAGCTCGCTCGTGACGGTGAAGTTGGACGGCGCGTCAATGCGCAGCGTGATCGAATTTCCGGGACCCGGGTTCGCCATGATTCCTCCTCATCGAGGCGTCCCGGGCGGAGGCCTCGGGCGCTGTTGCGGTGATGAACTGTTTACAAGTTTCGTATTGTGGACACTATTATCTCTATCGTGGAAGTTTCGCGCAAGATGAGATTCGGATCCTCTTGGATTTCCGGCTCGAGACTCTCGCATGATGGAATTACCCAAGGACGGGAGCTGACATGGCAGAGAATCCGAGCACCACAGGCGTGAAGGGCACGGAGCCGAAGACCGGCAGAAGCGCGGGATCGGGCGTGCAGTCGGTCGAGCGCGTGTTCGAGCTGCTCGAGCTCGTGACGGATGCCGGCGGCGATGTGACGCTCAGCGAGCTGTCCGCGTCGACGGACCTCCCTCTTCCGACCATCCACCGGCTGCTGCGGACCCTGGTCTCGCTCGGCTATGCGCGTCAGCTGCCGAACCGGCGCTATGCGCTCGGGCCGCGCCTGATCCGCATCGGCGAGGGCGCATCCCGCCAGTTCGGCGCGCTCGCCCGCCCGCAGCTGAAGAGCCTGGTGGACGCCCTCGGCGAGAGCGCGAACATGGCTGTGCTCGACGGCGACATGGTCGTGTACGTCGCCCAGGTGCCCTCGCAGCACTCCATGCGCATGTTCACCGAGGTCGGCCGCCGTGCCAACGTGCACGACACCGGCGTCGGCAAGGCGATCCTCGCCCAGCTCGATGACGACGTCGTGCGCGGCATCGTGGGCCGCACCGGCATGACCACCCCCACCGAGTACAGCATCGGCACCGTGGACGCGCTGCTGAAGGAGCTGGATCTGATCCGCGAGCGCGGATACTCGATCGACGAGCAGGAGCAGGAGATCGGCGTGCGCTGCTACGCGATGGCCGTGCCCGGCGCCCCCACGCCGACCGCGGTGTCCGTGTCCGGTCCGATCGCGCGCGTCACCGAGGAGTTCGCCCAGCGCGCCGTGCCGCGGCTGCGCGAGGCCGCCGCCGCGATCGCCGCCGACCTGGAAGCGTAGCCCGCGCAGGGGCGGCCGGCACACGGGGGCATCCCGGGTGCCTCTGAGGACCCGCCCGGGGTGGCGTCCCCACAACTCCGAAGGACGGATGCAATTCCGCAGGACGGATCCACGGATCCTGTCCTCTGGAGTTGCATCCGTCCTTTTTCTGGATCGTTGAGCACGGGGTCGTTGAGCGAGCGCAGCGAGACGAAACGCGGCGCCCTCCCGAGGTCCGCTTCGAGAGGCACCGCGTTTCGTCTCGGTCGTGCTTCGCGCGTCCTCGCTCGACGACCCGGGACCGACTACTCCGCGTCGGTGCCGCTCGTGCCGGCGTTGACGTCGAGCAGGCGGTACTTCTCGGCGGCCCGGGCCGGGATCGACGGGTCGATCTCGCCGCGCTTGGCGAGCAGCTGCAGCGTGCGCACCACGACCGAGGGGCCGTCGATCTTGAAGAACCGCCGGGCGGCGGCGCGCGTGTCCGAGAACCCGAAGCCGTCGGCGCCCAGGGTCGCCCAGTCGTTCGGCACGAACTGGCGGATCTGGTCGGGCAGATCCTTCGCGTAGTCGCTGACGGCCACGATCGGGCCGTGGGATCCGGCCAGCTGCGAAGCGAGGAACGACGTGCGCGCACCGCGTCCGAGGAACTCGTCCTCCTCGGCGGCGACCGCGTCGCGACGGAGCTCGGTCCACGAGGTCACCGACCAGACGTCGGCCTGCACCCCCCAATCGGAAGCCAGCAGCTGCTGCGCCTCCTGGGCCCAGGTCACGCCGATGCCCGACGCGAGCAGGTGCGCCTGGGGCGCGTCGACCGGGGCGATCCGGTGGATGCCGCCGAGGATCCCGGCCACATCGACATCGGAAGGCTCGGCCGGCTGCACGATCGGCTCGTTGTAGACCATGAGGTTGTAGATGTAGTTGCGGTCGGTCGAGTCCGCGCCGTACATACGCTCGATGCCGGCGCGCATGATGTGGCCGATCTCGTAGCCGAACGCCGGATCGTACGTGATCACCGCGGCGTTCGTCGCCGCGAGAAGCGGCGAGTGCCCGTCGGCGTGCTGCAGCCCCTCACCGGTGAGCGTGGTGCGCCCGGCGGTCGCCGAGATCAGGAAGCCGCGCGTCATCTGGTCGGCGGCCGCCCACAGCGAGTCGCCGGTGCGCTGGAAGCCGAACATCGAGTAGAACACGTACACCGGAACGAGCGGCACGCCGTGCGTCGCATAGGCGGTGCCCGCCGCGGTGAAGGCGGCGATGGATCCGGCCTCGTTGATGCCGACGTGCAGGATCTGGCCCGCCGCCGACTCCTTGTACGAGAGCACGATGTCGCGGTCGACGGCGAGGTAGTTCTGCCCGTTCGGGTTGTAGATCTTCGCGGTCGGGAAAAACGCGTCCATGCCGAAGGTGCGCGCCTCATCGGGGATGATCGGGACGATGCGCTTGCCGAACTCGGGGTCGCGCATGAGGTCCTTGAGCACCCGCACGAACGCCATGGTGGTGGCGGCCTGCTGCTTGCCGGATCCGCGCGCCGCCACCTCGTACGCCTTGGCGTCGGGCAGGGCGATCTCGCCGGAGGCGTTCGGGCGCCGCTCGGGGAGGTAGCCGCCGAGCGCCTGGCGGCGCTCCTGCATGTACCGGATCTCCGGGGCGTCGACGCCCGGGTGGTAGTACGGCGGCTCGTAGGGGTTCGCCTCGAGCTGCTCATCGGTGATCGGCACGCGCAGGTGGTCGCGGAAGTCCTTGAGGTCCTGCAGCGTGAGCTTCTTCATCTGGTGCGTCGCGTTGCGGGCCTCGAAGCGCGGGCCGAGGCCGTAGCCCTTGACCGTCTTGACCAGGATCACCGTGGGCTTGCCGTTGTGCGCGAGCGACTCCTGATACGCGGCGAACACCTTCTTGTAGTCGTGGCCGCCGCGCTTGAGACCCCAGATCTGCTCGTCGGTGAGGTTCTCGACGAGCGCGAGCGCACGCGGATCCTTGCCGAAGAAGTTCTCCCGGATGAACCCGCCCGACTCGGCCTTGTACGTCTGGTAGTCGCCGTCGCGGGTGGTGTTCATGATGTCGAGCAGCGCGCCGTCGGTGTCGCGGGCGAGCAGGTCGTCCCACTCCCGGCCCCAGACGACTTTGATGACGTTCCAGCCCGCACCGCGGAAGAAGCCCTCGAGCTCCTGGATGATCTTGCCGTTGCCGCGGACAGGGCCGTCGAGGCGCTGCAGGTTGCAGTTCACGACGAAGGTCAGGTTGTCCAGGTTGTCGTTCGCGGCCAGCTGCAGCAGGCCGCGGCTCTCCGGCTCGTCCATCTCGCCGTCGCCGAGGAACGCCCACACGTGCTGGTCGCTGGTGTCCTTCAGGCCGCGGTTGTGCAGGTAGCGGTTGGACTGCGCCTGGTAGATCGCGTTCATCGGGCCGATGCCCATCGACACGGTCGGGAACTCCCAGAACTCCGGCATCAGCCGCGGGTGCGGGTAGGAGCTCAGCGCGTGGCCCTCGCGGGACTTCTCCTGGCGGAACCCGTCGAGGTCCTCCTCGCTGAGGCGCCCCTCCATGAAGGCGCGGGCGTACATGCCGGGCGAGGCGTGGCCCTGGAAGTAGACCTGGTCGCCGCCGCCGGGGTGGTCCTTGCCGCGGAAGAAGTGGTTGAAGCCGACCTCGTACAGGGTCGCGGCGCCCGCGTAGGTGGAGATGTGGCCGCCGACGCCGATGCCGGGGCGCTGCGCGCGGTGCACCAGGATCGCGGCGTTCCAGCGCATCCAGGCGCGGTAGCGGCGCTCGAGCTCCTCATCGCCGGGGTAGGCGGGCTCATCGGCGACCGAGATCGTGTTGATGTAGTCCGTGGTCGCGTTCGGCTCGTCGACCACGCCGGCGCGGGCGGCCAGCGAGCGCACGATGTGCTCGCCGCGCTCGGCGCCGCGCTGGGCGACGAGCGCATCCAGCGACTCGAGCCATTCGGCGGTCTCTTCGGGGTCGTGATCCAGGGTCTCGGATCCGAGGGCGGCGGAGCTGCTCTGTTCGTGCATCTTCGGCCTTTCTGTGAGATGTTGTGGGGCTGCCGGTCGGGCGGCGGGGCTGATCTGCTAGATGTAGGTGGCTGCGGGTTGCGCAGCGGGGCTGAGGTTCGAGGAGTGACGATGAGCGGACGCATCGCCGTGGTGACGGGTGCCGGATCGGGGATCGGGCGTGCCGTGGCGCGCACGATGCTGGAGGCCGGCTACCGCGTGGCGCTGGCCGGGCGGCGCGAGTCCGCACTCACCGAGACGGCGGGCGGGATGCTCGGCGCCCCGGAGCGCGGCGCGCTCCGTCCGGACGCCCCCGAGGGCGGAGCCATCCATCCGAACGCCCTCGTGGTGCCGACCGACGTGACGGTCGAGGCCGAGGTGGACGCGCTCTTCGACCGCGTGGTGCAGGAGTGGGGCCGCGTGGACGTGCTGTTCAACAACGCCGGCGCGTTCGGCCCCGCGGTCTCTGCAGCGGACATCGAACTCGCCGACTGGGAGCAGACGCTCGCGGTCAACCTCACCGGCGCGCTGCTCAGCGCGCGCGGTGCGATGCGCGTCATGCGCGCGCAGAGTCCGCAGGGCGGGCGGATCATCAACAACGGATCCATCTCCGCCCAGGCGCCCCGTCCGCTCTCCGTGGCGTACGCGGTGAGCAAGCACGCGCTCACGGGACTGACGAAGTCCGTCGATCTCGACGGCCGGCCATTCCGGATCTCCTGCGGCCAGATCGACATCGGCAACACCCGCACCGAGATCATGGACGAGCTCGGCGTCGGATCCGGGGCGCTGCAGGCCGACGGCAGCCGCAGAGTCGAGCCCACCTTCGACGTCGAGGCCGCGGCGCGCACGGTGCTGCTCATGGCGGATCTGCCCGCGGAGGCCAACATCGGCGCGCTCACGATCACCGCGAGCGGGATGCCGTTCGGCGGGCGCGGCTGAGCGATCGCGGGGGTTCGCGATCATCGGCGGACCTCCTCGTCCCTGCGCCCTCGTGTCGGGGGCCGCGGGTTCGTGCTCGATTCCGGATCCGATTGATTTCAGATCGTGGAAGGTTTCTTTCAGATTGCGTAATCTATTGTCGCCCCGCGAGTGATTCCTTGTCAAGGCGCCGAGGCCTCCCGCTCACCCGGAGACGACGAACGCGGGGCCCGGCGAACCGGGCCCCGCATTCTCGTGTCGGCAGTGGTGCAGCGCTCAGCAGAAGCCGGCGATGCCGTCCCACGACCAGTGGTCGGCGTCGGCGCCGTCACGCAGGAACGACGCCTCGATGAGGCCGTAGGGACGGTCGGCGGCGAAGAACACCTCGTTCGGGTTCTCCAGGCCGAACGGCGACAGGTCCACGACGAAGTGGTGCTTGTTCGGCGTCGAGAAGCGGATCTCGTCGATCTCGGGGTGCGCCTCGAGCACGGCCTCGGCCATCTCCTTCAGCGTGTGCTGCAGGGCGTAGGAGTAGTTGCGCGAGAAGCCGGCGAGGAGCAGGCGACGCACGTCGGCGTAGACCTCGTTGAAGTCGATGTCGTTGCGGTTGTAGCGCCACTTGGCGGTCACCGAGGTGGCGAGGATGCGGTCCTCGGTCTCGGGGAGGGTCGTGTACTTGTCGCGCGGGTAGCCGACGAAGCCGCTCGCGGTCGACTTGAGGACCGTGAGGTCCTGCAGGCCCGCGATGATCGTGGTGTCGTCGCCGTCGATCTGCACGACCGCCGTGCGGGTCTCGGTGCCGCCGCGCACGAACGCGTGATCGTGCTCGCCGTTGTCGCCCTCGATGCGCAGCCAGGTGTACTGCTCGGCGGCCCAGCGTCCGCCGGTCACCCAGTCGAACTCGCCGGTGAAGTGCCGGCCCAGACGCACGAGGAACTCCTCCGGGCTGCCGATGCCGTCCTTGGCGAAGGCGTAGACCGTGTTCTTCTGGGTGTCGGTGGCGACGACGTTCTCGTTGTTGCCGTCGAAATGTGCGGAGGCGAAGTCGCCGCGCAGCTGCGAGGTGACGTTCAGGTCCTCGATCTCGTGGCGGTCGGTGTCGCGGGTGATGCGGACGACCCGGTTCTCGGCCTTGCCGTACTGGTTCTTGCCCAGGATGATGTTCGTCATTTCGGATCCCTCTTAGCTTCCTCGGTAGGTGGAATAGGCGAACGGACTGAGCAGCAGCGGCACGTGATAGTGCGCCTGCTCGGCGTCGACCTGGAAGGTCAGCACCACCTCCGGGAAGAAGGCGTCCGTCTTGATGCCGGCGAAGTAGGCCGCGGTGTCGAACCGGAGGCGGTAGGCACCGCTCTCCAGCCGCTCCGGGCCGAGCGCTTTCACCCGCCCGTCAGCATCGGTGAGGCCCGTACCGATCCCCGACCACCCGTCGCCGACTCGGGCCTCGAGTACGACGGCGACGCCGGGCGCGGGGCGCCCGAGTGTGGTGTCCAGGATGTGGGTGGTCACGTGGGAGACGCTCATGCGCTCGCTCCTTCGGTCTCGATGGCCGCCGCGAGGCGCAGAGCCGCGATCTCGCGCAACTGCTGATCCACGACGGCGAGCTCCTGCTCGTCGGTGCTGCCGAGTCGCTCCTGCAGCAGGGCCAGGATGTCCTGGGCGCTGCGGCCGGCGGCGCGGATGAGGAAGACGCGGTCGAACCGCTCCTCGTAGGCGCGGTTCCCCTCAGCGAGGGCGGCGGCCGTGACGTCGTCGACGCTCGGCTGCTCGCGACGCGAGTGCGCCGCCTCTGCGCTGGTGCCGTCGACCTTCGCGCCGATGCGCGGGTGGTGCGCGAGCGCCCCGTCCAGCTCGGCCTCGGTGAGCGGCGCCGCGGCCTCGAGGGCAGCGGCGGAGAGCGCGTCGGCCGAGGCGTAGGGACGGCCGTCGACGATCGCATCGATCCAGCGGGTGATGTCCAGTGCGGGCTTCACGACGGCGATGGCGTCGTCGCGGCCGACGGAGTTGAACTCCTCGAGCAACATCTTCGATCCTCAGACCATGCTGGCATCCGGCGTGTAAGGGCTATACGGACGGATCCTATCGACAGGATCCGATCTCATCCAAAGAAGGAATTTCCGTATGCCGGAACTGTTGTTTCAGCATGTGTAACCAGTGTGCAGACCGGATCCGGATCTGTCAACCCCCGTTGCGAGTCGTCCCCCTCAGCCCGACCTATGGCTCGTGCTGAGGGGGACGACTCGGTAATGGGGGATCGAATTCAGACGCCGAGCTCGGTGCGCAGGCGCGCCACGTGACCCGAGGCGTCGACGCCGTACTCGGCGCGCTGCACGACCCCGTCGCCGTCCAGCACGAACGTCGAGCGGATGACGCCGTCGAAGGTGCGGTCGCCCACGGTCTTCTCGCCCCACACGCCCCACGCCCGTGCCACAGAGGCGTCGGTGTCGGCGAGCAGCGGGAAGGTCAGGCCCTCCGCTTCGGAGAAGGCGCGGATGTCGGCGACCTCGTCGGGCGAGACGCCGATCACGGAGTAGCCGGCCGCGCCGAGCGAGGATAGGTTGTCGCGGAAGTCGCAGGCCTCGGTGGTGCAGCCGGGGGTCGCGGCCTTCGGGTAGAAGTACACGACGACGTTGCGTCCGCGGTAGTCCTCGAGCGAGACGCGAGCGCCGTCGGCGTCATCGAGGGCGAAGGCGGGTGCGGTGTCGCCGGGGGCGAGGCGAGTGGTCATGATGTCTCCGTTCGAATGGGGTTCAGGGGATCCGGTGCCTGATCCTGTCGAAGGGCCGGATCCGCGAGCGGGACGCTTCGACAGGCTCAGCGGCCGGTGGTCAGCGGGTGGGCAGCACGCCGAAGGCCTCGGCGAGATGCATGATCTTGCGGGCGCGGCCGAGACGGGGCAGGTCGCTGCCGTCGCGGACGATGCGACCGCGCGCGTCGAAGTCCTCGAGGAACTCGTAGGCCCACTCGACATCGGTGCGGGTGGGGCTGATGACCTCGTTGACGACGGGGGTCTGATCGGCCTGCAGGCAGAGCTTGCCGGTCATGCCCATCGACACCGTGATGGCCGACTGCTCGCGCAGGATCGGGTGGCTGGATCCGACCGTCGGACCGTCGATCGGACCGGGGAGCCCGCCCGCGCGGCTGGAGATGACCAGGCGCGCCCGCGGGTAGGCCATGGCCTCCCGGTCGGCCGACATGCCGGTGTCGCGGCGGAAGTCGCCGCTGCCGAAGGCGAGCCGGAACACCCCCTTGGCGCGGGCGATCTCCGTAGCGTTCTCGATGCCGACGGCCGACTCCACCAGCGCCACCACGGGCACCCTCGCGCCCAGGCGGTTGAACGTGTCCATGACCTGGCCGCCGTACTCGGTCTTGGCGAGCATGACGCCCTGCAGTCCGGGGGCGTCGCGCAGCCCGTCCAGGTCCGGGGACCAGTGCTCGCTGGTCGCGTCGTTGATGCGCACCCAGGCGCGGTGGGGGTTGCCGTTCTCATCGGCGCCGTGCAGCCAGCGCACGACGTCGTCCCGCGCGGAGTCCTTGTGGCTCGCGTCGACGGCATCCTCGACGTCGAGCACGACGGCGTCGGCATGCGAGCGGGCCGCGTCGTCGAACGTCTCCGGCCTTGTCGCCGCGACCAGGAGCCACGAGCGCGCCAGCTCCGGCGCGATCTCGCGCGGGCCAGGGGTGGGCAGCGGAGCGTTCATGCTATTCCATTCTGTGAAACTTGACTTTTACAATACGAAAACAGTACTCCTGCGCGCAAGCGTGCGCCAGCCTTGTGCCCTGTGCGGGCCTCAGTCGTGCAGGGCGACCACGGCATCCCACACCGCCGCGGCGACGGTGCGCTTCGACCCGGCCGCCGCCGCGACCACCGCTCCATTCGGGCCGATGATCTCCACGGCGTTGTCGTGCTTCTCGAACCCGTGCTCGGCGTCGGCGAGGTTCACGGCGAGCAGATCGGCGCCCTTGCGCTCGCGCTTGCGTCGGGCGCGCTCGCGCCGGGCCTCGGGATCCGTCGCGGTCTCCGCGGCGAAGCCGACGAGGATCTGTCCCTCCGGTGCCCCACCCGCGCGGCGGGCGGCGCCGAGGGCCGCCAGCACGTCCTCGTTCTCGACGAGGTCGATCCGCTCGAGGATCCCTTCCTCCTTGGTGAGCTTGTGCGCGGCGGCCTGTGCCGGACGATAATCCGCGACGGCGGCGGCCATGACCACAGCGTCCGCACGGGCCGCCGCGTCCTTCACGGCGGACGCGAGCTCCGCGGCCGTGGCGACAGCGCGGATCCGGATCCGCGGATGGCCCGCTGCGGCGAGGACGTCTCCGGCCAGGTTGGCCGCGACGAGCTCGACCTCGGCGCCGCGGGTCGCCGCCTCGACGGCGAGCGCCGCACCCTGGCGTCCGCTGGAGCGGTTGCCGAGGTAGCGCACGGGGTCGATCGGCTCGCGCGTGCCGCCTGCGGAGACCACGACGGTGAGGCCGGCGAGGTCCTGCGGCGCCAGCAGGCGCAGTGCGGCCTCGGCGATCGCCTCGGGCTCGCTCATCCGGCCGGGTCCGCTGTCGCCGCCGGCGAGCTCGCCGTCGTCGGGCCCGATCAGGTGCACGCCGCGGTCGGCGAGCGTGCGGATGTTCGCCTGGGTCGCGGGGTGCGCCCACATCTCGGCGTGCATGGCGGGGGCGATGAGCACGGGCGCGGTGGTGGCCAGCAGCGTCGTGCCGAGCAGGTTGTCGGCGATGCCCGCGGCCATGCGCGCGATCGTGTTCGCCGTGGCGGGAGCGACCACGACGAGGTCCGCCCCTTGCCCCAGGGCGACGTGGCGTACCTTCGCCACGTCGTCGTGCACGCTCGTGGTCACCGGGTTGCGGCTGATCGCCTCCCACGTCGGGGCGCCCACGAAGCGCAGCGCATCCTCGGTGGGGACGACGGTGACCGCGTGCCCGGCCTTCACCAGGAGCCGCACGAGCTGCACCGACTTGTAGGCCGCGATGCCGCCGGAGACCCCCACCACGATGTCCATCCCTCGATTCTGCCATTCGGCGCCGTGCCCGGGCCTGGAGCGCTCGTCGACCGGATCCGGATCCCATCGGGGTCGTTGAGCGAGCACCGAGCGCAGCGAGGAGCGAGACGAAACGCGGTCGTCTCGCGGGATGACGTAGGCGCGGCCCATCCGGATCCGGTGGCCCGCGCCCTGCCTAGACTGATTCCGTGTGCACGGTCGTGATCGAGGTCGACGGGACGGGGGCGCGGCTGCTGGCCGTGCGGGATGAGGATCCGTTGCGCGAGTGGGATGCGCTCGGCGAGTGGTGGCCCGAGCGCCCTGGAGTCATCGGGATCCGCGACCGCCGCGCCGGCGGAGCCTGGCTCGCCGTCGACCCGGAGTCGCGCCGGCTGGCCGTGCTGCTGAACCGCGCCGACGTGCTCGACCTGCCCGACGAGCTGGCCGTCTCCCGCGGCACCCTCGCGCTGGCGTCCGTGACCGGCGTCTCGCCGACCGGCTCGGAGCGCATGCACGGCTTCAATCTTCTCGAGGTCTCCCCCGCCGGTGCCCGCGTGCTGTCCTGGGACGGCACCGTGCTGCGCGAGACCCCGGTGCCGGCGGGCGTGCACATGATCGCTCACTCGGATCTGGATGATCCCGAGACCGCGCGCATCGAGCGCTGGCTGCCCGAGTTCCGCGCGCACCCGACGCGCGAGGAGGACTGGCCGGAGTCCTGGATCCGCCTGCTCGCGACGACCGCAGAGCTGGATCCGGCCGACGACCGCGCGATCATCCGCGACAACCGCCCGTACGGCTACCCCACGCAGTCGCTGCTCTACTGCACGGCTTCGGTCGGCGCGGAGGGTGTCGACGTGCGCGACCACGGGCTCCCCTCACCCGCGCACTGGGGCTGAGCACGCCCGGCGCAACCCCCGGCGAACCCGGCCGGAGGGTCGCCCCGTCCCGTCGCGTCGCCGCCGTGTAGGAGCGGTACGTTCTCAGCATGACGGATCCGCAGCAGCCCTTCTCCGCGCCTCAGCCGCCGGTCGCGAACCTGCATCCAGGGGCCGCGCCCGCCGGCACGCCTCGCCAAGCTCCGACCCTCGGATACCTGCCGCCCGTCGGGGACGTGGGACCCGCGCCGACTCAGCCGCTCATGCCGACGTACCCGGGATACGGATACCCGGCGAACGGCGAACCCGGCGCGGCCGCTCCGCAGAATCGGGCGAAGGGTGCCAGGATCGCGACCACCGCGGTCGTGCTGGCCTCGGTAGCGTTCGCCCTGGAGGTGCTCCGCTACATCGGACTCTCGGTGGCGTACGCCGTGTCCAGCGATGCGACCCTGCCACAGCCGGTGTCGATGGCGATCGACGTCGTCCTCTTCCTGCTGTACGCGGGCGCCGTCGTGCTCGCCCTGATCGGGCTTCCGCGCCGCTCGGGGCGGCTCCGCTCGGGGATCGCCCTGGGCCTCGGCATTTCCGGCGCGGTGTATCTGGTGCTGCAGTTCGTGTTCACCTTCATCCCCTGACGCCGATGGTGCCCTCCTCTCCCCGGCTCCCCTTGGTTCCCGGCCGGGTGATCCGGCAGCCGTCGGCGTCGAACGATGACCTCGCGCGCTCGGTCGAACTGCTGCGCGAAGTCGCGACCGGAGCGGGCCCTCAGCAGTTGCTCCGCCTCTACACGCCCGTGCCGATGCTCGCACTGACCCGGCGGGAGAGCCTGATGCCCGGCTACGACATCGCCGTAGCGGCGGCGGAACGGCTCGGTTTCACGCCCGCGATCCGCCCGACCGGCGGCCGCGCCGTCGCCTACGACGAGACGTGCCTCGTCTTCGACCTCGTCGAGCGCGAGAAGGCGCATGCCGACCCCACCGCGTTCTTCGCGCAGGCGGGCAGGACGATCGTCGACGCGCTGCGCGGGCTCGGCGTCGATGCCCGACTGGGCGAGGTGCCGGGCGAGTACTGCCCCGGCGAGTACAGCATCAACGCGCGCGGCGCCGTGAAGCTCGTCGGCACCTCGCAGCGCGGTGTGCGCGGCGCACGCCTGCTCAGCGGGATGCTCGCGTTCGGCTCCGTCGACCGCTTCGTCGCGGTGCTCACGGAGGCCAACGCCGCGCTGGGGCTCGAGTGGGATCCGCAGACCTTCGGGTCGATGCTCACCGAGGCACCGACGGTCTCGCGCGACGACGTCGAGAACGCGCTGGCGGCGGCGCTCATCGCCTGAGCGGCTAGGCGGCATCGCTCCTGCCGTGCTCCTCCGCGGGAACGGTCTGGACCCGGGCTCGAGTCCCTCCAGCGGCACAGCTCTTTACTTAGCTCTGACCAGGTTTACTTTGGCGAAGTGGGCTAGTTTCGCCTATGCCTCGCCGCGAAGCATGTGTCGTGTCTCCTTGTTCGGCACATCGAGATAGCGTGCTCGGAGCGGCAGCCATCGCCCCTGACAGCATTGAGCGAACGATGAGTCGAGACCGCACGGGCATCGATCTGTCAGCGGAACGTATCTGCCAGCAATTCGCGGCACCTCGACGCCGCCCTCGTCAGGAACGATGCCAGGTTCGTAGGAGAACTCACCCACGCCAACCCGCATCGAGCGATCACCGCTCCGCATGCTCTTCATGTCTTTCTCGAGGGGAAAGCGATTGACGGTTCCGACGTGCACGACGAAGACAAAGCCACCGAACCGCAAAATCGCTCCGACTCCGCCCGGAACATTTCTTAGCTGCGCGTCGATCCGTGCTCGGGGGTTGGCGTCTGGCACAGTCAGATTCATGATCTTGAGCGCAATGACCGAAAAGCGGCCGCGCGGGTATACGTCGCCCTGTAGCGCGGTGTGGAGTTCGGTCAGGGCCCACCTGGGCAGTCGCACATGCCTATAAATGTGATGCGGGCTTAGATGTGCCTTGAAGAGGATTCCTAGAACGGAGCGCAGCATAATGTCTGCGTTGATGTTATCGAGGCGAACCATGTCATTCGTTTCTCGATACAGAGCGAGTGCCCTTGCGGCCAAGTCCCCCGACGTCCCTCGCACCACACTTGCGAGGTATCCCTCGGCGGCTCCAAGATAGTTCTCGCAGGCGCGGCACATCATGTAGTGCTTCTCGATGTCCTGACTCCGGGTGTGCACGCCAATGGAGTCGTACTTCCCGAGGACGAATCCCTCGTCCTTTATCCACTTCCCCGCCCACCGGGGCACAACATGACCAAGCTCTAGTTGAGCATGCTGGCCGCAGAGCACGCAGTTTCCGTAGGTCGTCCGCTTGACGTCGCTACCCATCACAAGAACGCGCTTACCTGCTATCGGCGTCTCGAATGATCGTTCGATGCCATTCGGCAGGCGCGGCGCAGCGTGCTGTTGCGCCCTCTGCCGCTTACTACGTCTTCCGCTCACGTCCCTCAGAGTACGTCGGCTATCGGACGCCACCCGTTGCGATCGAGTCGCGTTGCAGCGAATCGATTCAGCAACAAAGTGGCGCGGTCGTACGGCGACCCCTTGAACCGATGAGATCTTGTGACTGACCGCGAACGCGTCGGTGACGGGAAGTAGCAGTCGAGAGGGACTCGACTGACCGGCGTGACCGCGCGAGTCCTTCGATCCCCGACGTTGTCGACTGAGAGGAACAGGAGACATTGCCACGTGAACCCACACAGCGGAGGCGCTTCCGCGCCATGGACGGATGGGGACTGTCGACGACGTTCGAAAAGTAGGCCATTGCGACGTGTGAAAACGAGGCCACCTG
>NZ_JBQEOQ010000006.1:0-383126 GCF_052045265.1 Microbacterium sp. 22303
CTTGGGGCGAACAAGTAATAAGTTACGCGGATCCCCGGGTTCCGGCAAATCGGGGTCGCAGCCCGGGCGTGTCGCGCACCCCCGCTACCTGGTATCCAACCGGCGAAATACCTGATGAACGTGAAAACCCTCCTCCCGGCGAGGGCCGAGAGGAGGGTTTCAAGGGTCCGGGGCGGCTGCCGATGGACATCCGCAGAGTTCACATCCCGAGCGCGTGGGCGGCGGACTGCGCCCGGGCGACGAGCTCGATGCGCTGCTCGGCGACGCGCACCGGAGCAGTGCCGCCGACGCCATCGCGGCTCGCGACGGATCCCTCGATCGTGAGCACCTCGCGCACCCCAGGGGTCAGGTGCGGCGACACCTCGGCGAGGAGCGCGTCATCCGCATCCTCGAGACCGATGCCGCGCTGCTCGCACGCCCGCACCAGGGATCCGGAGATCTCGTGAGCCTCCCGGAACGGCACCCGGCTCTTCACCAGCCACTCGGCGACGTCGGTCGCGAGCGAGAATCCCTGGGGAGCGAGCTCGGCCATGCGCTCGGTGTCGAACCGCAGCGTCGCCACCATCCCGGTGAACGCCGGCAGCACGACCTCGAGCGTGCGGACCGAGTCGAACACCGGCTCCTTGTCCTCCTGCAGATCGCGGTTGTACGCGAGCGGCAGACCCTTGAGCGTCGCCATGAGTCCGGACAGGTTGCCGATGAGGCGCCCGGACTTGCCGCGCGCGAGCTCGGCGATGTCCGGGTTCTTCTTCTGCGGCATGATGCTGGATCCCGTGGAGTATCCGTCGTCGAGCGTGACGAACCCGAACTCGCGGGTGTTCCAGAGGATGATCTCCTCGGAGATGCGGGACAGGTTGACGCCGATCATCGCCGTGATGAACGCGAACTCCGCGACGACGTCGCGGGAAGCGGTTCCGTCCAGCGAGTTCTCCGCAGGACGGTCGAGGCCGAGCTCACGGGCGACCAGCGCCGGGTCCAGGCCCAGAGTCGATCCGGCCAGCGCGCCCCCGCCGTACGGCGACACGCCGGCGCGCGTGCGCCAGTCGACGAGCCGCTCGAGATCCCGCACCAGCGGCCAGGCGTGCGCCTGCAGGTGGTGCGCGAGGAGCACGGGCTGCGCGTGCTGCAGATGCGTGCGCCCCGGCAGGATCGCACTGTCATGCGCCTGCGCCTGCGCGACGAGCGCGTCGACGAGGCCGAGCACCTCGCGCGCGATGAGACGGGCGTGGTCGATCAGATACATGCGCACAAGCGTCGCGATCTGGTCGTTGCGGCTGCGCCCGGCACGCAGACGCCCGCCCAGATCCGCGCCGACCTCGGCGATGAGCGCCGCCTCGAGCGCGCCGTGCACGTCCTCATCCCCGGGCTGCGGGAGCAGTGTGCCATCCGCGATCCTCGTCGCGAGCGCGTCGAGACCCGCGTGCATGCGCGCGGCCTCGTCGGCCTCCAGGTATCCGGCGGCCTCGAGCGCGGTCGCGTGGGCGTGCGAGCCGGCGATGTCATAGGGCGCGAGGATCCAGTCGAAATGCGTCGACCGGCTGAGCTCGGCGAGTTCGGGACTGGGACCTCCGGCGAAGCGGCCGCCCCAGAGCGCGCCCTGGTTCGTGCCGTGCGCGGCGTTGCGTTTCGTCTCCGTCACTTCGTTCCCTCGCTCAACGACCCCGAAGACTTCCCGATGAGCCACACCAGCAGCGCCTTCTGCGCGTGCAGGCGGTTTTCCGCCTCGTCCCAGACCACGCTCTGCGGGCCGTCGATGACCTCGGAGTCGACCTCGTAGCCGCGGTCGGCGGGCAGGCAGTGGATGAAGATCGCCTGGGGCGTCGCGAGAGCCATGGTCGCGCTCGTGACCTTGTAGCCACCGAGGTCACGCAGGCGCTGCGCCTTCTCCTCCTCCTTGCCCATCGACACCCAGGTGTCGGTGACGATCACATCGGCACCGACAGCAGCCTGGTCCGGATCCGTGAGAAGGGTCAGGGATCCGCCGGTCTCCGCGGCGCGGCGGTGAGCGTCGGCGACGACGTCCGCACGGGGTGCATACGCCTCGGGAGAGGCCACCCGCACGTGCATGCCCGCGGTGACGCCGGCCAGCACGTAGGAGTGCGCCATGTTGCTGCGTCCGTCACCGAAGAACGAGAGGGTGAGACCCTTCAGGTCGCCCTTGTGCTCGCGGATCGTGAGCAGGTCGGCGAGCAGCTGGCACGGGTGGAAGTCGTCGGAAAGCGCGTTGATCACCGGCACCCTGGTGCCCGCGGCCATCTCCTCGAGACCCGCCTGCGCGTAGGTGCGCCACACGATCGCGGCGACCTGACGCTCGAGCACCCTGGCCGTGTCCGCCGGAGTCTCCTTGCCGCCGAGCTGGCTGTTCGCGGTCGAGATGATCAGCGGGGATCCGCCCAGATCCGCGATGCCGACCGCGAACGACACCCGCGTGCGGGTCGAGGACTTGTCGAAGATCACCGCGACCGTCTGCGGACCGGCGAGCGTCTTGTCGGCCCAGCGATCCTTCTTCAGCTCGAGGGCGAGATCGAGGATCTCGGTCTGCTCGGCCGTGGTCAGGTCGTCGTCGCGCAGCAGGTGGCGGGTCATGCGTTCGTCTCCGTGAGAGCGGTGGCCGCGACCTCGGCGAGGGCGGCGGTGAACAGGTCGGTGAACTCGGCGATCTCGGCGTCGCCGATCGTGAGCGCCGGAGCGATCCGCACCGAGGACGGGTTCGCGGCGTTGATGACGAGGCCGAGACGCTGCGCCGCGGCGACGACGTCGCCCGCGACGGGAGCGGCCAGCGCCACGCCGATGAGCAGACCGCGGCCGCGCACACCGGCGACGAGCGGGGATCCGATCCCCTCGACGACCTCGCGCAGCTGGGCACCGCGTTCGCGCGCATTCTGCACGAGGCCCGCCTGCTCGATCTCCTCGAGCACGGCGTTGCTGACCGCGGTGGCGAGCGGGTTGCCGCCGAAGGTGGAGCCGTGCGAGCCCGGCTGCAGCAGAGCCGCCGCGTCCCCGAACGCGACGAGCGCGCCGATCGGGAAGCCGCCGCCGATGCCCTTCGCGAGGGTGATCGCGTCGGGCACGATCCCCTCGTGCTGGAACGCGAACCAGTCGCCCGTGCGGCCGGCGCCGGTCTGGATCTCGTCCACGATGAGCAGCGCGCCGTGCTTCGCGGTGAGCTCGCGCGCGGCACGGAGGTAGCCCTCCGGCAGCTCGAGCACGCCGGCCTCGCCCTGGATCGGCTCGACGAACAGTGCCGCGACGCGATCGTCCATCGCCGCCTCGAGCGCCTCGATCGTGGCGGGGATGTGCTCCACTCCCCCGGGCAGCGGCTGGAACGGGTCACGCATGGACGCCTTCGCGGTCAGCGCGAGCGCGCCGATCGTGCGGCCGTGGAACGCGTTGTCGAGGGACAGGATCCGTGGGCGCTCGGTGCCCCGGTCCGAAGACAAACCGTGCAGGCGCGCGAGCTTGAACGCCGCTTCGTTGGCCTCCGTGCCGGAGTTCCCGAAGAACACCCTCCCCGCGTCGCCGGTACCGGCGAGACGCTTCAGCCGGGCCGCGAGCTCGAGCTGCGGAGGAGTGGCGAAGTAGTTCGACACGTGCGCGAGGGTGGCGGCCTGGCGCGAGACCGCCTCGACGAAGACGGGGTGGGCATGCCCGAGGGCGGTGACCGCGATCCCCGCGAGGAAGTCGAGGTAGCGTCGCCCCTCGCCGTCCCACAGGTGCGACCCCTCGCCGCGGACGAGCAGCTCGAACCGCGGGCCCGCGTTCAGGATCAGGTCGCGGTCGGCCGCGCCGTGCCAGGCCTGTGCCGATGTCTGTGCGGCGTGCGAGGTCATCCCGCCACCACCTCCGTTCCGATTCCCTTGCTGGTGAACAGTTCGACGAGCACCGAGTGCGGCACCCGTCCGTCGATGATGGCCGCCGCATGCACGCCCGATTCCACGGCCTCCAGGCACGCGGTCATCTTCGGGATCATGCCCGACTCGAGCGACGGGAGCATGGTCTTCAGCTCCGTCGTGGTCAGGTGCGAGACGAGCGAGTCGCGGTTCGGCCAGTCGGCGTAGAGTCCAGCGACGTCGGTGAGGATCACGAGCTTGACCGCGCCGAGCGCGGTCGCCAGCGCCGCCGCCGCCGCGTCCGCGTTCACGTTCAGCGACTGACCAGGATGGTCCAGATCCGGGGCGATGCTGGAGACGACCGGCACCCGTCCCGCGGCCAGATGGTCATGGACCGGCGTCGGATCCACCTGTACGACGTCGCCGACGCGGCCGAGGTCGACCTCTTCGCCGTCGATGATCACGCCGCGGCGACGTCCGCCGAAGAGCCCGGCGTCCTCTCCACTCAGACCCGTGGCGATCGGTCCGTGCGAGTTGATCTTCGAGACGAGCTGAGGGTTGACCTGGCCGGTGAGCACCATCCGCACGACGCTGATCGCCTCGGTGTTGGTGACCCGGTAGCCGCCCTTGAACTCGCTGGGGATCTCGAGCCGCTCCAGCATGTCGGAGATCTGCGGTCCGCCGCCGTGCACGACGACCGGCTGCACGCCGACGTAGCGGAGGTAGGCGATGTCCTGCGCGAACGCCTCCTGCAGCTCGTCGCTGATCATCGCGTTGCCGCCGTACTTCACGACGACGATCTGATCGCGGTACCTCTTCAGCCAGGGCAGCGACTCGATCAGCGTCTGCGCCTTGATCGCGGCCTCCTCGGGCGCGGTGTCCTGAAGATCGCTCATGAGGAGTACGCGCTGTTCTCGTGCACGTAGTCGTGCGTGAGGTCGTTGGTGCGGATCGTCGCCGCGGCCTCGCCGACCTTGAGATCGATCAGTACGTGCGTCGCGCGCGGGGCCAGATCGACCTCCTCGCGCGGACGGTCGGGACCGCCGGCGGTGCACACCCGCACCCCGTTCATCCAGACGTCCACGTCGTAGGGATCGAATGCGGCCCGGGTGGTGCCGATCGCGGCCAGCACGCGCCCCCAGTTCGGGTCGTTGCCGAAGATCGCCGCCTTGAACAGGTTGTTGCGCGCGACCGCGCGACCCACCTCGACCGCGTCCTGCTCGCTCGCGGCATGCACGACCTCGATCGAGATCGCGTGGCTGGCGCCCTCGGCGTCGTCCTGCAGCTTGCGGGCCAGCTCGTCCGAGACCTCGGTGAGCGCGGCCGCGAAGTCGTCCAGGTCGGGCCGGATCCCGCTCGCGCCGTTGGCGAGCAGCGTCACCTGGTCGTTCGTGGACATGCACCCGTCGGAGTCGAGCCGGTCGAAGGTGGCGCCGGTCGCGCGACGCAGAAGGGCGTGAGCCTCGGCCGCATCGAGCTCCGCATCGGTCGTGAGCACCACGAGCATCGTCGCGAGACCCGGAGCGAGCATGCCCGCGCCCTTCGCCATGCCGCCGATGGTCCAGCCGTCTCGGCTCACCGCGACCGTCTTGGCGACGGTGTCGGTGGTCATGATCGCCTCGGCGGCGGCCTGTCCGCCGTCGGCGCTCAGCTGCGCGACGCCGGCCTCGACGCCCGCGAGCACCTTGCCGCGGAAGACCTCGTCCCCGGTGCCGATCAGCCCGGTGGAGCAGACCACCACGTCGCCGGCGCTCACCCCCAGCAGCTCTGCGGCGCGCTCCGCCGTGAGATGGCTGGTCTGGAACCCGAACGGGCCCGTGAAGCAGTTCGCACCACCGGAGTTCAGCACGACGGCCTCGACGACGCCGTCCTTCACCACCTCCTGCGACCAGATGATCGGGTTCGCCTTGGCGCGGTTGCTGGTGAACACCGCGGCGCCGACCTTCCGCGGGCCGCGGTTCACGACGAGGGCCACATCGGGCCTTCCGGTGGACTTGAGACCCGCGACGACGCCGGCCGCCTCGAATCCCTGGGGTGCGGTCACGCTCATGGGGCGACTCCGTTGATGCTGAGCGCCGTGGTCTCGGCGAGACCGAGCGCGATGTTCATGGACTGGATGGCGGCTCCCGCCGTGCCCTTGACGAGGTTGTCGACGGCGGTGACGACGACGACGCGGTTCGCGGCGCGATCGATCGCGAGGCCGATGAGCGCCGTGTTGGCGCCGAGCACGTCGGCGGTGCGAGGGACGGATCCCTCCGGCAGCAGCTGCACGAAGACCTCGTCGCCATAGGCGCTCTGCCAGGCCTCGCGGATCTGCGCGTCGGTGGCGCCTGGGACGATCGGGGCCGTCGAGGTCGCGAGGATCCCGCGGGCCATCGGCACGATGACCGGGGTGAACGAGATCCGGATCCCCTCGGGCGCCACTCCCGACGCGGCGGCGAGAGCCTGACGGATCTCGGGGATGTGCCGGTGCGTGCCGCCGACGGCGTACGGATTGGCGGATCCGAGGATCTCACTGCCCAGCAGATGGGTCTTGAGGCTCTTGCCGGCACCGGATGGGCCGACGGCGAGCACGGTCACGATGTCGGACGGGTCGATCACGCCCGCCGCGACGCCGGGGGCGAGGCTCAGGCTCACCGTGGACGCGTTGCAGCCGGGGGCCGCGATGCGGCTGGCGCCGCGGAGGTGCTCGCGCTGCTTGACGCCGTTCACCGGCAACTCGGGGACGCCGTAGGCCCACGGCTCGTGGAAGTCCCCGCCGTAGAACGCGTCCCACGCGGCCTCGGAGGTGAGTCTGTGGTCGGCTCCCGCATCGATCACGAGCGGGACCTCGCCGAGGGCGTCGGTGTACTGACCGGACTGGCCGTGCGGCAGGGCGAGGAACACGATGTCGTGGCCGGCGAGGATCTCCGGCGTCGTGTCCTGCAGGGTGAGGTGCGCGAGCGAGCGCAGATGCGGCTGATGCTCGGAGAGCTTCTGTCCGGCGTTCGAGTGCGCCGTGACGGTGCGGATCTCGACGTCGGGATGGTTCGCGAGCAGGCGAAGGATCTCGCCGCCCGCATAACCGGATGCGCCGGAGACGGCGACGGAATACGTCATGCTTCCACCTTAACGGTCGGGTCTGCCGGCGACGCCCAAGAAGACGGCGCGGGACAGGAGTGCGATGCGGGGCCGGAGGCGGCGACGCCGGCACTCGACCGCGAACGACGCGGGAGCGCGGGGTCGCCTAGAGTCGGCGGTCGCCCGAACGGCGTCGACGCACCACGACCGCACCCGTGAGGGTGGTCGTGTGCGGAGCCGGAAGCATGCGGCGACGATAGCGCGGGGTGGCGCTCTCCTCCAAATCGAGGGCGCCTTCGCGCGTCATCGAGCCCGGTCGCGGGTGGCGGCGACACCCGGCCGCCGCCACCCGTCGCGCTGCGCTCGCTCAGAGAGCGGGCGCGGCGAAGAAGGCCCGCTCGTGCTCGCTCGAGCGCACGAACGCGACCCGCATCCGCTCGCGCGTGGCCGCATCCGCGGCGGCCGCGCGCGCGGTGACGAACCGGATCGCCCTCGCCGTCGCGTCGGCGAACCCCGGATCCGCGTACTCGTCGAGCCAGTCCTTGAAGGGGTGCTCGGCGAAGGGGCGCGACGGGTCGCTGCTGGCAGCGGCGTGCAGTCTGGCGCCCACATCGGAGTACAGCCAGAAGCAGGGCAGCAGGGCCGCGATCAGCACGCCGTAGTCGGCATCGAACGCGGCACCGCGGAGGTGGTCGAGATAGGCGACGGTCGCCGGGGCGGGCTCGGCCCGGAACGTGTCGGCCCCCACCCCGTCGGGAGAGATCCTGCTCGCGTGCAGCTCCAGCTCCACGATCACCGCCTGCTCTGCCGAGTGCGCCCAGAACGCCTGCTCCTCAGGAGTCGGCGCGAGGCGGGCCGCCTCGGCCAGGGTGCGCGCGTACTCGCGCAGGTACAACGCGTCCTGCGCCAGATACCAGCGGAACGCGGCCGCCGAGAGGGATCCGTCCACCATCCGGCGCAGGAACGGCAGCTCGTCGATCGCGTCCCGGATGGGCGCGATCGCCTCCCACCAGTCCGAGGCGACGGTCTCCGCCTCAGGGACGGCGGCCAGTCCCCCGCGCCGCCACAGCCCGGCGAAGTGGCTGATCGGACCGTGACCGGATCCGACCTGCAGCCCGGCGCCGGCGGCGATCGATTCGCGCAGCCACGACCGCACCTCGGCCACCGCATCGCGCCAGTCGAGATCGGCAGCCCGGCGGGTCGCGAGCCCGGCGGAGAGCGAGCATCCTGTGCCGTGGGTGCTCGCGGTGCGAATGCGGGAGCCGGGATACTCGCGTACCGGCCCCGAGGGACCGACGAGCGCGTCGGGCGCCTCGTCGCCGCCGAGATGCCCGCCCTTCACGAGCACCAGCGCACCGGTCGCCGCCGCGAGCCGCTGCGCCTGGCCGAGGGCGCCCGTCCAGCTCGTCGCCGCAGGCTCCCGTACGAGGACGGCCAGTTCGGGGAGGTTCGGAGTGAGGAGGTCGGCCAGCGGCAGCAGCGCGCGCAGGGCCTGCTCCGCTTCGGTGTCCAGCAGCCGGTCCCCGCTGGTGGCGACCATGACCGGATCCAGCACGACCGTGGGCGGGCGGTGCGCTCGCAGCCACGATTCGACCTCCGCGATGACCGCGGCCTCTGCGAGCATTCCGATCTTCACGGCGTCGACCCGCACGTCGTCGCCGATCGCGTCGAGCTGGGCGCGCAGGAATGAGGCGGGCGGGACGTGCACGGCCCGGACGCCGCGGGTGTTCTGCGCCGTCAGAGCGGTGATCGCGGCCATGCCGTAACCGCCGTTCGCGGCGATCGCCTTGAGATCCGCCTGGATTCCCGCGCCCCCGGAGGGGTCGCTGCCGGCGATCGAGAGCACCCGCGGCACGCCGCCCGCACCCCAGGCCCGCAGCAGCGTGCGCGCCGCGTCCCGAGGATCCGGGGCCGCGCACAATGCGGACACCACGGCGACGCCGGCCGCGCCCGCCGCACGCAGGGCGGCCACATCCTCACGGCCGATGCCGCCGATCGCGACGCACGGCAACGAGCTGGCCACGGCGAACGCGGCGAATCCGGCCACGCCCAGCTCCGGCGGGTGGTTGCGCTTGGTGGTCGTGGGGTGGATCACTCCCACACCCAGGTAGTCGACGGTGCCGGCCGGCAGCGCCGTCGCGGCTTCGAGGTGCGCCGGCTGGTTCGCCGTGAGGCCGACGATCGCATCGGGGCCGAGCACCGAACGGGCGACGAGGGGCGACACGTCCGACTGGCCGATGTGGATGCCGTCCACGCGCGCGCCGCGGCGCCGCGCCTCCACGACGGCGTCGAGCCGATCATCGACGACGAGCAGCGCCCGCCCCGCGATGACCTCGGAGAGCTCGACGAGCTGCTCCACGATCGCGGCGTCATCGGCGTCCTTGTCGCGCAGCTGCACGATCCGGACACCGCCCGCCACGGCGGCGTCGACCACGGCGGGCACTCCGCGTGCACCGCTCAGCACGGGGTCCGTGACGAGGTAGAGCGCAAGGTCTTCCGCCGTCAGCCTTCGCCGCGAGGTCGCCTCGCGGGTGCCGGCGGGGCGCGGCGCGGTGGCGACGTCTGCGAGCGTCATGCCGTGGCCTCGGCCGTCTCGATCGCCACGGCCTCGACGCGTGCGCGCGCCGTGAGGGACTCCGGCCGGATCGCCGCGAGCGCGTCGAGCAGGGCGACGGCGAAGGATCCGGGACCGTCGGATCGGGAGGCGGCGTCCTCGGCGGCCAGCGTGTAGACGAGGGTGGCCGCAGAGGCGGCGACCAGAGGGCTGTCGCCGGTCTGCCGCGCAGCCCCGAGGAAGGCGGCCATCACCGCACCCAGCGCGCAGCCGCCCCCTGTGACACGGGTGAGCAGGGCATCGCCGTTCGCGATCCGGATCTCGTGCTCGGCGTCGACGAGGAGGTCGACGGGGCCCGATACGGCCACCGCTCCGCCGGTGCTCCGGGCCAGTTCGCGGGCCGCGTCGGCCGCCGCCTCGGTGCCGTCCAGGGCATCCATGCCGCGCCCGCCCTGGCTGCGGCCGGCGAGGGCGAGGATCTCCGACGCGTTGCCGCGGATGAGGGTGGGACGCAGCGCGAGCAGGTCCTGCGCCAGCGCGGTGCGCACCGGCAGCGCGCCGACCGCGACCGGATCCAGCACCCACGGCGTCCCCGCCGTGCGCGCACCGCCGATGGCCTCGAGGCTCGCCGAGCGCTGCTCGGGCGTGGGCGTGCCGAGGTTCACCAGGAGCCCGGACGAGATCGCGGCGAACATGCCGGCCTCGCCCGTGATGTCCACCATCGCGGGAGCCGCGCCGAGCGCGAGCAGCACGTTCGCCGTGAAGCCGGTCACGACCGAATTCGTGATGCACTGCACGAGCGGGGGCTCCGCCCGCAGCTGCGTGAGAAGGTCCGCGGCGGATTCCACCGTGGACTCGGACGACAATTCCAGACGCGCGTTCATCGCGACATCCCTTCGCTAGTACGACCTAGATCAGGTTCGACGGGTGTGATCTCAGCCGCGGATGCGGCACCCCGTGTCACTGCGGGCCAGTCTAGCCAGGCGCCTTCGCCTGGCACGCCTCGCGCGCGGCGAAGGCGCGGTCAGTCCAGCGGGGACCGCTCTGCGGACCGCTGCCCGTTCACGACGCCGGCCCACGCCGCGGCGGCCGCCCAGAAGACGATCAGCAGCCCGGTCAGGACGAACCCGAGCGCGTTCAGATCGAGCTCGCCCACGGCGCGCGCGAAGCCACTCGGGTGCGGCAGGCTCCGCAGCGCCACCCCCGCGAGCTCGGCGACGCCGATCACGAGCGCGACGACGATCGACACGCCCGTCACCAGCAGGTCGTAGCGCCGCATCGCCCGCTCGCGTCCGGTCGAGCCCCACGAGTATGCGCGCCGCGACATCGCCCCCTGAGCGGAGTCCAGCAGCGACATGCCCGCGGCGAACAGCACCGGGAGGATCAGGATCATCCACCACGGCACGGCACGGGACGCTGCGGAGCCCGCGAGGGCCAGCAGACCGATCTCCGTCGCCGTGTCGAAGCCCAGACCGAACAGCAGCCCCACGACGTACATCCGCGACGGCCGGTCGATCACGGCGTTGAGCCGGCCCACCAGCGCCCATGCGGGACCGCCGTGCCGATGATCGCCGGGCCGGCGACGGCGGCGCAGGGCGAGGATGTTCGCCCCCGCGATGACGAGCAGGAAGACGCCCGACACGACCGGACCGATGACTCCCGTCCAGACCTGCAGCGGCGAGTCCGGATCCGAGATTCCCGCGGCGAGCGCGCCGACGCCGAACGCCAGCAGCACACAGAGGACTGAGACGACGCTCGCGTGGCCGAGGGAGAACCACAGGCCCACGCCCCGTGCCGGGCGTCCGCGCGCGAGGAGCTGCCGCGTCGTGTTGTCGATCGCGGCGATGTGGTCGGCGTCGAACGCGTGCCGGAGTCCGAGCAGATACGCGGTGACCCCCAGCCCGATGCCGAGCGGAGATCCCGCGGACAGCAGCAGCGCACCCCATCCGAGAACGTGCAGCGCAGCGACGACGTACGCGGTCGGGCTAGGCCTCATGGATCAGCTCCTCCCGCAGCGCGCCCCACCCGGTCGCGAGATCGCCGAGATGGGCAGCGTCGACGACCGATCGCACCACCAGCCCACCGCGCTCGGGGCGCAGCACAGCCATCCCGCTCGTGCGCCAGGGGGGATCCTGCTCCGCGGACTCACGCCCGATCAGGACCACGCTGTCGAGCACGCGGTCGGCACCGAGGACTCCGGGGATCGGGAAGCGCCCGTCCACGTCCAGGTGCTCGATCAGCACGGGCGCGCCCTGCACCGTGACCCCCGTGCGCGCCCGGATCGCGCCCCCGCGCTCCCCGACACGGCCCAGGATGAGCGTCTCGCGCAGCAGCAGCGCCGCACCGTCGCCGAGCTCCGCGTCCGTGCGACGGTCGACGTCGGCGCCGTCGGCGATGACGAAGGGCTGGCCGTGCCACGTGCAGATCCCGCGGTCGCCGATCTCGATGCGCGCCGTCCACGAGGCGCGTCTGCCCTCACCGTCATAGGCGACGGTGCCGCCGATGTCCTCCAGCTCGAGCGTGCAGTCCGCGCCGACCGAGATGCGCAGGTCGACGGCATCGCCCCCGAGCAGGAGCGCTCCCGCGGCGACGAGCCCGACGCGGGCGTAGCGCGGCCGGCGTTCGAGGATGCGTGCGGCGATCGCGCCGGAGCGCAGCACGACGCGGGCACGATCGGCACCGGCTGCGACCTGGACGACCGTGATCGATGCGGTGACGGCGTCCGTCACCGGGATTCCGCGTGCGCGTGCACGTGCACCGCACCGTCATCGTGGCTGTGCACGTACCCGCCGGCCTCGCTGTCGTCGGCGTGGAAATGCGGCGCCATCGGGCCCGGATCCTGGGGCTCATGCGCGCCGGAGCGGTACGCGGCGAGCATATCCAGGACCCAGCCCTTGAGCCGCGCCACGGAGTCCGGGTCGGTGCGCGAGAGCGCGAGCACCTCTCTGCCATCCCGGGCGTCCGACGCGTCATGCACCATCTGCGCCACGTCGACGCCGACGTACGGGGCGAGGTCGGTCTTGTTCACCACGAGCAGGTCGGCGCGGGCGATCCCCGGGCCGCCCTTGCGCGCGACATCCCCGCCCCCGGCGACGTCGAGCACGAAGATCTGGGCGTCCACGAGCGCCGGCGAGAACGTCGCCGTCAGGTTGTCACCGCCGGACTCGATGATCACGACATCCAGCGGCGCGAAGTCGCGCTCGATATCCTCGACGGCGAGCAGGTTCGCGGTCACGTCGTCGCGGATCGCGGTGTGCGGGCAGGCTCCGGTCTCCACCGCGCGGATCCGGTCCGGATCCAGCACGCCGGCGGAGCGGAGGAAGCGCGCATCCTCGTCGGTGTAGATGTCGTTCGTGATCACGCCGAGCGCGATCTCGTCCGCGAGAGCGCGGCACGCCGTTGCGATGAGGGTGGACTTGCCCACCCCGACGGGGCCGGCGATGCCGAGGCGGAGAGCACGGGGAACGAGGGAATCAGGCACGGAACAACCTCCGGTTCGTGAGGGCGTGGGCTTCCGCCCAGCCCTCGGAGTGAGGGGCACTGCCGGCGGGGATGCCGGCGGGATCGGTCAGTTCGGCGACGGCGTCGACGAACTCCTCGACTGCGGTGCACGCGGCGAGGACCCAGCCGACGGGCACCGCGGGGTCGGTCGGAGCGAGCTTGAGCAGAGCCGCTGCGGCGGTCTGCGCGTCCTCGTAGACGAAGACCCGGACCAGGTCACGCGGATCCATGTCGGTCACCGCGGCGATCGCGCCGACGACCACCGGCCTCGGCGGGGCTGTCAGCTCGACGCATGCCCGCACGGCCTCGGCATCGGGCCAGAGCCGTGCAGCCAGGCGCAGAACACCTCGTCCGAGGAGCCGGGACGCCTCACGCTGCGCCGCGCTGGGGGTGCGCGCCGCCCAGTGATCGACGATCTCGTCGAGCCCCGGATCAGACGAGGCGTCACGCAGCCGGTGCCGTGCGACGACCGCCGTCCCGGCTTCCACGAGGCTCGTGGTCCGCGCCCGCCCGACGAGGTACGCCGGTACCTCCTCCGCGGACATGCCCGCGAGAAGTGCGGGCTCGAGACCGGCCGAATGCGCGTGCCCGCCCGACGGCAGCCGGCCGTCGGCAAGCAGCATCGCGACGGTGAGCGACGCGGGGCGCGTCGACAGGTGTGCCGGAGCGATCATGATCAGAACATCGCGTACAGCTGGGCGAGCGGAAGCCGATCCACAGGGGCGGGCACCACGGTCTCGCCGTCGATCGAGATCGCGAACGTGTCGGGACGGATGTCGATCCGCGGGAGGGCGTCGTTGTTCTTCAGATCCGCCTTCGTGACCGCCCGGGTGCTCCGCACCGCGGCGAGCCGGCGGCGCAGGCCCAGACGCTCTTGGAGACCGTCGGCGAGCGCGGCGGGCGAGACGAACGTCACGGACAGATCGGCGCCGATCGCGTCCAGGAAGGCGGGGCGCATCAGGACCGGCTGTGGCGTCGGGATGGACGCGTTCGGATCCCCCAGCGCGCCCCAGACCAGGCCGCCGCCCTTGATGACGACCTCGGGGCGCACGCCGAAGAAGCGCGGATCCCACAGCACGAGATCGGCGAGCTTGCCGACCTCGACGGATCCGACCTCGTGGTCGATCCCGTGCCCGATGGCCGGGTTGATCGTGTACTTGGCGACGTATCGCCGGGCCCGCTCGTTGTCGGCGGGCAGGCTCTCGCTCAGCCGCCCGCGACGGTGCTTCATGACGTGCGCGACCTGCCAGGTGCGGGTGATGACCTCGCCGATCCGCCCCATCGCCTGGGCGTCGGAGGACGTGACCGAGAGCGCCCCCATATCGTGCAGGATGTCCTCGGCGGCGATCGTCGTGGCCCGGATCCGGGATTCCGCGAACGCCAGATCCTCCGGCACGGCCGGATTGAGATGGTGGCACACCATGAGCATGTCGAGGTGCTCGGCCACGGTGTTCACGGTGTGCGGCAGCGTCGGGTTGGTCGATCCGGGCAGCACGTTGGGCAGCGACGCGATCGCGAGGATGTCCGGAGCATGACCGCCGCCGGCGCCCTCGACGTGAAACGCATGGATGCCGCGCCCGCCGATGGCGTCGATGGTGGACTGCACATAGCCCGTCTCGTTGAGCGAGTCGGAGTGCAGCGCGACCTGCAGGCCCCACTCCTCGGCGGCCGTCAGCGCCGCGTCGATCGCGGCCGGCGTGGCCCCCCAGTCCTCGTGGATCTTGTATCCCGCGGCACCGGCGAGCGCCTGCTCGCGCAGCGCCTCCTGGGAGACCGTGCTGCCCTTGCCGAGCAGCAGCACATTGACCGGGAAGCGGTCCAGCGACCGGTGCATCGTCTCGAGGTGCCACGCCCCCGGGGTGACGGTCGTCGCCTTGGACGCCTCGGAGGGGCCGGTGCCGCCGCCGACGATCGTGGTGACCCCCACCGCAAGAGCTTCGTGGATCTGCGACGGCGAGAGCAGGTGCACGTGCGAGTCGATCCCGCCCGCAGTGAGGATCCTGCCCTCGCCCGAGATCACGTCGGTCGAAGGCCCGATCACGAGATCGGGATGCACGCCATCGGCGATGTCCGGGTTGCCCGAGCGCCCCAGCGCGACGATCCGGCCGTCGCGCAGGCCGACGTCGGCGCGCACGATGCCCCACCAGTCGAGCACGATCGCGTTGGTGATCACGGTGTCCAGCGCGCCCTCGGCCCGGGTAGCGGTCGACTGGGCCATGGACTCGCGGATCGACTTGCCGCCTCCGAACACGGCCTCCTCGCCGCCGGCGGTGAGGTCCCGCTCGATCTCGATCCACAGATCGGTGTCGCCGAGGCGCACCTGATCGCCCGCGGTGGGGCCGTAGATGGACGCATAGCGCTCGCGGTCCAGACGCATCAGGCCCCCCTCCCCGTCTCGGCGTCGAGCGCCGGTTCGTCCGTGTTCCCCCGTTGCAGACCTGGCACTCGGCGCATCCCCGCGAGGGCGACGATCGCCAGTTCGCGAGACGCGCCCGGCTCGAACCGCTGCGACGTGCCCGACGGGATGTCCAGTCGGAAGCCATGCGCCGCGGCACGGTCGAAGGCGAGGGCGGTGTTGACATCCCGCAGGTGCACGTGCGAGCCGACCTGGATGGGCCGGTCGCCGGTGTTCAGGAAGACCAGGCTCTTCGCCGCATCCGCCGAGCTGCGCGCGTTCAGTTCGATCGATCCCGGCACGATGCGGTACGCACCGGGCGCCTCCGCCGGAACGGCCTGTTCGTCCGACCGCGCGGTGGGCGGCTCCTGAATCGGGTGGTGCACCGTCACCAGCTTGCGCCCGTCCGGGAACGTGGCCTCGATCTGCACGTCGTGCAGCATCATCGCGACCCCGGGCAGAACGTCGTCGGCGGTCAGCACCTCGCGCCCCTGCTGCATGAGATCTTCGACGAGTGCTCCCTCGCGCGCCCGCTCGATCACCCAGGTGCTGAGCAGTGCCACGGTCTCCGGGTAGTTGAGCCGCACTCCGCGCGCCAGGCGGTCCCTCGCCACCATGCCCGCGACGGCCAGCAGGAGCTTCTCGGTCTCAGCCGGACTCACGTGCATGCAGGGCCTCCGATGTCAGGGAACATCGAGACTCTAAGCCTCCCGGGGTATCGGCTCGAGGTCGAACGTGTTTCCGCGGTGTTACGGATTCGGCCCGGTTCCCGGTCCCCTCCGCCGGCGCGCCCGTCACTTGCGGTCCGTCTGGTCCTCGCCCGAGTCGGTCGGCTTCGAGTTGCGCTCGAATTCGCGCTCCCAATCGCGCAGCTCATCGCGGCCGACCAGTGAGTCCAGTGAGACTTGGAAATGAAGGGCTTTGCGAGCATTCACCTGCTTGACGTTGTCCAGCGCCTGCTGGGACACGGCATCCAGGGCCTCCTGCACCTCCTGGATCCGCTCGTCCGGGTCCTCCCACAGCTGCGGATTCTGCAAGATGTCCAGCAGGTAGTCGCGATCCAGCGCCGCAACCAGGCGGCCGAGCTTGTCGGTGTACTCGAGCTCGGCGAGACCGCGCTGATCATCCGCGGCTCTCGCATCCAGCCGTGGGAACAGTTGCGACACGGTGCCGACCAGGGAGCCGATCGTGGTCGCCGTCCGCGCGGCGATCGCGTCCCCGGCGCCCAGCCGCGCATAGTCCTGCTGCAGGGCGCTCAATCGCGCGAGCCTGTCTTTGACCGACGACGGGATCGCGGCGGGTTCCGCTCGGCGTCCGCGGCGCCGGCGCAGCACGGTGATCGCCGTCACGATTCCCGCAGCGACGAGCGCGGCGACGATCCCGACAGGCAGCAACCATGCCACCGCCGGGCCCGCGCCTCCCGGGGTCGATTCGCCTTCCGGCACCGACGCCTCGATTCGCTGCACCGCCGCGGTGAGCGCGTTCGCGGTGTTCCCGTTCGCGCTGCCCTCCGCCTCGTTCGCGATCGACATCGCCTCATCCTTCGGGATCGTGCGCGACGTGGCCTGCAGGTCGGCGCCCATCGCGACCACGAGGGATCCGTAGTGCGTTCCGTCGAAGAGCTTGTCGAGCAGGTACGTCGTGTACGGCGCCGAGTCCAAGTGCGCCTGGTCGGGCAGCACGACCACCGCGATGGAGCCGTCGGACGGCACCAGTTTCGCCAGCTGCGTCTGCAGTCCGCTCGCATTCGCGACATCCGGCGAGACGTAGACGGCCCCCTGCTGCAGATGGCTCGCAGCGTCATCCAGCCAGCCGCCGGACGGATCCGCGGCCGGCCCGACTCCGGTGTGCTCGGTCATGCGCGCCTCACTCAGAAGTTGTTGATCACCGAGGCGAACACGAGATCGATGCGCTGTGGATCCGAGGCGTCGAACATCTGCCCGCCGGTCGCCTCGGCAATCCGCTTCAGGGCGGTCTTGTCCGCGTCTGCGCCGTACGCGATCGCGAACACCCGCACCAGCGACTCGTCACCGCCCTCCTTCGCGTCCTTGCCGAGCTGCGCCACCAGAGAGTCCAGCGAGGTGTCGGAGTCGGTGTCCTGACCATCGGAGAGCAGCACGATCGCATTGATGCGGCCGGGTTCGGCGCGCGCGCTCATCGCCTTGTACGCCGTGAGCACGGCGTCGTACAACGGCGTGCCGGCGCGGTGCGCGTAATGCAGATCGTTGAGGGAGCCGCTCAACGACTCCCGGTCGGATCCGAGCGGCGAGATGTCGCGCACAGCGAGCACGTTCTTACCGGCCGACGACTGCACCTCCGTGGTGAACGCCCAAACCCCCACCTCGTCCGTGCCGCGGAAATGCTGCAGGTTCTGCTGCGCGCCGTCGATCGCGCCGTCCAGACGACTTCTTCCATCGCCGATCGAGTCGTCCATGGATCCGGAGATGTCGATGAGCTCCATCACCGAGGACGGCTTTCGCACCTGTGCCCACTGGTCCAGAGCCGCAGAGATCGTGCTCACGTCGGGCTTGGGCAGCGTGATCGCGGGCTGGGCAGGATCGATGCCATTCTGCCTCGTGAACAGGTCGCCGAGGTCGGCCTTCTCGTCCAGCGGGCGGAAGCCGTAGGCCGGCAGCAGCTTCTGCGCCGCGGGTGTCTGCAGGAACGCGGCGAACGCCGTCCCCGCCGCGCGCTGGGCGTCGGTGACCCAGTCCGCTCCGAGCACGGTGATCGGGTCATCGGACCACAGGGACCCACCGGACGGGTAGATCGCCACGAGCTTGTCCTTCGGCGGGGTGAGCTTCTCCCCCGGCTGCACGGTGTGCGAGTCGGGGTTTCCCAGGTTGTAGTTGATCAGCGAGGTCTCCTCCAGCGCCACGGCCGAGACGTAGCCCGAGCCCTTCGCACCGTGCTGCGTCTCGTCGTACAGGCGGGACAGCACATTGCCGGTGGTGTCGCCGTAGTGGATCACGCACTCCTCGAACACCCGGGAGAAGTCGGCGGCGGCGTCCACGTCCTCGGGTGTCAGGTCGCTCGACTTCCCGCTCGCGGCGTAGGCCTGCATCAGGATCGTGGAGAGACCGGTCGTGGACGTGTTCGGGTTGGTCTTGGAGATCTTGAAGGATCCCCAGATCGGCTTGCCGACGCTGCCCCAGCCGTCCGGGTTCTTGCACAGGTTCGCGAGATCGGCGATGCCCAGCTTCTTGTCCGGCCAGCCCAGCGCCTTCGCCATCGTCTCCGGCATGCCGAACACGATCGGCGTGCGCGCGAACGACGCCGGCTCTCCGACGAGGGAGGCCGAGGACGCCGCAGCGACGCGATCGGTCCACACCGTCGATGCCGGTGACCAGAGCGTCGGCCACAGGTCGCGATCCTTGGTCGGCCAGTCTCCGCCCTGGGTGAGATATGCCGCAGCGTTGCCCGATGACACGTTGACCGGGCGCACCGTCGCGCACGTCTTCAGACCCTTGCTCTCGGCGGAGTCCTTGAACGCGGCGGCCAGCGCGTCCAGCATGTTGACCTTCTCCGACGACGTCGCGACCGCGACATGCGTGCACCCGTCGTTCTCGAAGGAGGATCCGCTGGTGCTTCCGCTGCCGCCGTGGTCCGCGGTCGGCGTGCACGCGCTCACGATCAGCGCCACGATCGCTGCGCCCACCGTCGCCACGACGGCCACCGCCCGTCTCCTGCGGGCGGTCCCGCCGGAACGTCCCCCTCGTGCTCTGTCCATGCGCCCACACTAACCGAGCGCGTGTCCGCGTCAGTCGCGGATCTGAGCTCCGAACCGCTCGGTCGCGACAGCGACGCCGGCGAGCTTCGCCTCCGTCGCCTCTGCGGCGGTCAGCGTGCGATCGTCGGCTCGGAAGCGCAGCGCGAACGTCAGGCTCTTGGATCCGTCCGGAACGCCCTCGCCACGGTAGTCGTCGACGAGGCGGACCGACTCGAGCAGCGCGCCTGCACCCTCGGACAGGGCGGCGCTCACATCGGCGGCGGGGATCCCGGCGTCGAGCACGAGCGACACGTCCTGCGTCGCGGCGGGGTAGGTCGACAGCGATGCCGCGACCACGCGCTCCCCCGCCAGCGCCAGCACGCCGTCGAGGTCGAGCTCGAGCACCACCGCGCGTCCGGGCAGGTCTGCGTCGGCCGACACCTGGGGGTGCAGCTCGCCGACGTAGCCGACCTCGGTGCCGCGCACCTGCAGCACACCGGCGCGTCCCGGGTGAAGGGACGCACGGCTGCCCTGCACGACGTCGATCTCGACGCCCGCGGCATCCGCGATCACGCGCACGGCGTCGAGCGCCTCGCTGAGGCCGTACTCCTCGGCCGCACGCCCCGGCTGGCGCGGGGTGACGTGCCCGGTGAACAGGGCGGCGACGAGGCGGGCCTGCGGCGGGATCGAGGCGTCCAGCTCGGCGAGCTTCTCGTCCGAGGGTCGGACACCCAGCGGCGGCACCTCGTCGGTGCCGTAGACCACGCCCGGCTCCGGCAGGAACACGACGCCGGTCTCGAAGATCGCCAGATCCACGAGGCCGCGCGCGATGTTGCGGTGCGCGATCTGCAGCAGTCCGGGGAGCAGGGAGCGCCGCAGGAACGGCGTCTGCCCGTCGAGCGGGTTCGCGAGGCGCACACCGGGAAGGCTCTCCCCGGAGGCGGAGCCGTGCAGGTCGTTCTGCTCCTGCGTGGTGAACGGGAACGCCGGAGTCTCCACCAGCCCCGCGGCGGCCAGGGCGTTCGCGACGCGGCGCCGGCCCTGCTGCAAGTCGGTCAGTCCGCGACCGGACGGCGGGGTCGGCAGCACGGACGGGATCCGGTCCAGTCCGTGGATGCGCGCGACCTCTTCGGCCAGCGACCATTTGTCGGTGAGGTCGGGGCGCCAGCTCGGCGGGATCACTACCCACCCGGTCCCTGAGCCTGTCGAAGGGTCGTCCGCCGTGACCTCGGCGCCGATCGTCTCGAGCGCGCCCGTGACCTCGTCGTCGGTGTAGTCCACCCCGATCAGGCCCTGCACGAAGCCGGCCGGAAGGTCGATGCCCTCGATGTAGACCTCGGCGAAGAGCGCGCCGCCCTCCTCCGTCAGGGTGCCGCCGGCGAGTTCGACCATGAGATCGGCGACGCGACGCGCGGCAGCGAACGGGATGAGCGGATCCACTCCGCGCTCGAAGCGCTTGGACGCCTCGCTGGGCAGCTTGTGCCGGCGGGCGGAGCGCGCGATCGTGATGGGGTCGAACGTCGCCGCCTCGATGAGCACGTTGCGCGTGGTGCCGCTCATCTCGGTCGTGCCGCCGCCCATGACGCCGGCGAGGCCGATCGGACCCGAGCCGTCGGTGATCAGGAGGTCCTCGGCGTGCAGGATCCGCTTCTGGCCGTCGAGCGTGACCATGGTCTCGCCCTGCGCAGCACGGCGGACCACGATGTTCCCGTCGAGCTTGTCCAGGTCGTAGCCGTGCACGGGGTTGCCGAGCTCGAGCATCACGTAGTTGGTGATGTCGATGAGCACGCCGAGCGAGCGCATACCCGCGAGGGTGAGGCGCGCGATCATCCACGGCGGAGTGGGACGGGACGGATCCACGCCGCGCACCACGCGGGTGACGAACTCGGTCGCGCCGGTGGCGCCGCGAATGGGAGCCGCGTCCTCGACGACCGCGGTGCGGCCGCTGCCGGGCTGCAGCTCGGCGAAGTCGCGGTCGGCGGGGTCGCGGAAGGCGGCTCCGGTCGCGTGCGCGTACTCGCGGGCGATGCCGCGGAGCGAGAACGCGTAGCCGCGGTCGGGCGTGACGTTCACGTCGACGGCGACGTCGTCGAGTCCGAGGAGGGCGATCGCGTCGGTGCCGACAGGGGCGTCGATGCCGAGTTCGGAGAGGATCAGGATCCCGTTGTGCTCATCGCCGAGACCGAGCTCGCGGGCCGAGGCGATCATGCCGTCGGAGACATGCCCGTAGGTCTTGCGCGGGGCGATCGGGAAAGGCCCGGGCAGCACGGCGCCGGGCAGGGTCACGACGACCTTGTCCCCCACTGCGAAGTTGCTCGCGCCGCAGACGATGCCGCGGACGCCGCCGTTCCCCTCGCCCACGTCGACCTGGCACCAGCGGATGGTCTTGCCGTTGGACTGCGGCTCCTCCTCGAAGGAGAGCACCTGCCCGACGACGACCGGGCCGGAGATGTCGAAGCCGTGCAGCTCCTCCTCCTCGAAGCCCACGGAGACGAGCGCCGCGAAGACGTCGTCCGGCGTGACCGTCTCGGCCACATCCACGTACTCACGCAGCCACGAAAGCGGGACGCGCATCACACCACCATCCCGAACTGCTCGCTGAAACGGACATCGCCCTCGGCCATGTCACGCATGTCCTGCACATCGCTGCGGAACATCAAGGCGCGCTCGACGCCCATGCCGAACGCGAAGCCGCTGTACACATCGGGGTCGATCCCCGCCGCGCGCAGCACGTTGGGGTTGACCATGCCGCAGCCGCCCCACTCGATCCACCGCGCGCCGCCCTTGAAGGTCGGGTGCCACAGGTCGAGTTCGGCGGAGGGCTCCGTGAAGGGGAAGAAGTTCGTGCGGAAGCGGGTCTTCGCCTCCGGGCCGAAGAGCTGACGCGCGACGTGGTCGAGCGTGCCCTTGAGGTGCGCCATCGAGATGCCCTTGTCGACGACGAGGCCCTCGAACTGGGTGAACACCGGCAGGTGGGTGGCGTCGAACTCGTCGGTGCGGTAGACGCGCCCGGGGCACAGCACGTAGATGGGCACTTCGCGGTCGAGCATCGAGCGCACCTGCACGGGGCTGGTGTGCGTGCGCATCACGAGGTGACGCGACGGCGGATCCACGTAGAACGTGTCCTGCTCCTGACGTGCGGGGTGGTCGACGTCGAAGTTCAGCGCGTCGAAGTTGAACCACTCGTGCTCGAGCTCGGGGCCTTCGGCGATCTCCCAGCCCATGCCGACGAACACGTCGCTGATCTGCTCCTGCAGCAGCGTGAGCGGGTGCCGGGCGCCGACCCGGGTACGCGAGGCGACCGCGGTGATGTCGACGCGCTCGGCCTCGAGCCGCGCGGCGGTCTCGGCCTCGGCCAGCTCCGCCTCCTTGGCGGCGAGCGCCTGCGTGACGCGCCCGCGGCCCTGGCCGATGAGCTTGCCGAAGGCGGCCTTGTGCTCGGGAGCGACCTGGCGCATGGACGCGTTGAGGATCGCGAGCGGCGACCCCTCGGCGACGTGCGCAGCGCGTGCGGCCTTCAGTTCGGCGGTGTCGGCCGCGGACCCGATCGCGGCGAGCGCGGCCTCGACGGCGGTCTCCACCGCCTCGGGGGTGATCTGTGCTGCTTCAGAAGCGCGAGGGGAAGTCTGTGCGTTGTCGGACACGAGAACCGAGTCTACCGGCGCGGCGGCATCCGCCCCGCCCGCCACCGATCGCTCAGAGCGGCCCGAACATCTCCGTGCGCCTTGTCGGCGCCCACGACAGACGCTCGCGCTCCAGGGTCGCTGCGAGGCGAGGATTCCTCTGCGTCTGCCGTCGCAGGATCTGCCTGCTGCGGCCGACGATCGAGGGCGGCACGACGAAGACCGAGACGAGCAGGAGCACCATGCCGAGTTCGACGAGCACCGGCACCAGCGCCCGGCCGCTCGTCAGGGCGCCGATCGCGAGGAACACCGTGAAGACGCACAGGATCCCTCCGGCCGCCCACAGCCCGCTCCGCAGACTCCCCGGGCCGCGGACGGACAGGGAGGTCCCCGGCTTCGGCACCCAACGCCGCACGCGCTGCAGGAACCATCCGCCGACCGCCGCGAGGACAAGGCCGACGATCATCCATGGCATGTTCGACAGCGTTCGGCCGGTGACGGCGACCATCACCCCTGCGAACAGAACGGCCGAGATGCCCACGCTCAGAAGCGCCGCCCACATGCCGGCCGCCGCAGCCCGCGCATCCGCGATCTCCCGCAGCCGGGTGGAGAACTCCGGTGCGTACTGCTTCCCCAGCTCCGGGTCGAGCCACTGAGCGAGCGTGCGGCTCGATGCGGGCGGGTACGCGGAGACCGGTTCGACGTGCACCATGACCGCGAGGCTACAGGGCGCTTCGGTCGGCGTGGTGGGGACCGGCGCGCTCAAGCCCCCCCGCTGAGCGCGCCGGAGTCAGCGCGGCCCGCCGCCGGCGTCGAGGTTGCCGGCGCGGCCCTGCAGCGCGATGACCTCGGTCAGGGTCGACTCGTCGTCCGCGGCGGAGTTGCCGACGTGGTGGAGCACCTTCGGCGAGCGCCGGGTGCGCACCTCGAGCCACTTCGCGATACCGGAGAGGATCAGGCACATGGAGATGTAGATGACCGCGACGATGAGACCCGCCTGCAGCAGCGGGCGGCCGGGCTGCCCGCTGAGGTACTTGGCGTAGTAGATGAGTTCGGGGTAGGTGATGATGAAGCCGAGCGCCGTGTCCTTGAGCGTCACCACGAGCTGAGCCACGATGACCGGCAGCATCGCCCGGATCGCCTGCGGCAGCAGGATGAAAACCATGACGCCGGACTTGCGCAGGCCGATCGCGTAACCGGCCTCCTTCTGCCCCTTCGGCAGCGCCTCGACACCGGCGCGCAGCGCCTCGGCGAGCACGGAACCGTTGTAGAGCACGAGGCCGATCACGACGGCCGCGTACGCCGACATCCGGAAGGTGGATCCGGGGATCGAGTTCACGCCGTAGAAGAAGATCATCATCATGACCAGCACCGGCACGGCGCGCAGCAGTTCGATCACGACGGTGACCGGCACCCGCACCCAGGCGTGGTCGGAGAGCCGCCCGATCGCCAGCACGAAGCCGAGCAGGATGCTGCCGACCGCGGCGGCGAGGAAGGCGCTCACGGTCGCCCACAGCGCCTGGGCCATCCCCTGCCAGACGAGCGAGTAGGTGAAGAGGTTCCACCGCGCGGCGTCGAACTGGCCGGTCACCGCGAATCTATAGGCGACGAAACCGACCGCGGCGACCACGACCAGGACGGTCACGATGCCGAGGAGGAGGTTGCGCCGGACGGCCTTGGGGCCGGGGACATCGTAGAGAACGGATGCGCCGCTCATCGGACGATCCTCCACTTCTTCTCGAAGTGCCGCTGCACGAGGCTCAGCAGGAACACCAGGACGATGAACACCACGGCGACCCACAACAGGATCTCCATGACAGTGCCCGGCCGGTTCGCGGAATCGGCGACGGTGGCGCGCAGCGCGGCGAGCTCGGCGATGGAGAAGCCGGCCGCCACCGTCGTGTTCTTCAGCAGCGCGATGAACACGCTCATCATGGGCGGCACCACCGATCGGAACGCCTGCGGCATGACGACAAGCGTCATCACCTGCCCGAAGGTGAGGCCGATCGCGCGGGCGGCCTCGGCCTGCCCCACGGGCACGGTGTTGATGCCGGCACGGAGGACTTCCGCGACATAGGTCGCGGTGTAGATGCCGAGGGCGATGATGCCCAGCGGCATGAACGGGATCTCCGGAAGATCGAGCTTCGGATATCCGAAGACGAAGAAGAAGAACACCAGGGTGAGCGGGGTGTTGCGCACCAGGTTCACGTACACCGTGCCCACGCCGCGGGCGATCGGCACCGGCGAGACCCGCATGGCGCCGACGATGGTGCCCAGCACGAGCGCCAGCGCGCCGCCGCCGAGGAAGAGCAGGACCGTGTTCAGGGTCGCCTGCCCCCACAGGTCGAGATTGCCCAGGAGTGCGTCCACGCGCTCTCTCCTTCCGGTTCGGGTTCGGGGACGTCCGAGGACGTCGGGGAAGAAGCGGCCGGCGGGGTCAGCCCCGCCGGCCGCCCCGGATCACTTCTCGACCGCGGGCTGGGTGACCTTCATGCCGCTGGCGCCGAGGTTCTTCTCGAAGATCGCCTTCCAGGTGTCGCCGCCTTCGGTGAACATCGTGTTGATGAACGTCTGCAGTGCCGCGTCGCCCTTGGCCAGGCCCACGCCGTACTTCTCCGTCGTGAACGGCTCGCCGACGACCTTGAGCTCTTCCGGATCCTGCGAGGCGTAACCGATCAGGATGGCCTGGTCCGTCGTCACGGCATCGACCTGCTTGCTGATCAGCTGGTCCACACACGCGGAGTACAGGTCGAGACCGACCGTCTTGGTGTCGGGGAAGTTCGCCTGGATGTTCTGCAGGGGCGTGGATCCGGTCGCGGAGCAGACCGTCTTGCCGGCGAGGTCCTTCTCGCTCTTGATCGTGTCCTCGCTCTTGCGGACCAGCAGGCCCTGGCCGGTGACGAAGTACGGGCCGGCGAAGTCGATCACGGCCTTGCGCTTGTCGGTGATCGAGTAGGTGCCGACGTAGTAGTCGATGTCGCCGTTCACGATGGACTGCTCGCGGTTGGCCGACGGGATCGGCTTGAACTCGATCTTGTCCTCGCTGTAGCCGAGCGACGCCGCGATCCAGCGCGCGATGTCGATGTCGAAGCCGCTCCGCTCACCCGTGGTCGCGTCCTTGAAGCCGAGGCCAGGCTGGTCCTCCTTGACGCCGATGGTGATCTTGCCGTTCTTGGTGATGCGGTCGAACGTCGGGCTGCCTTCGAGCTTGACGTCCTTGGCGACCTCGAACAGCGGCTTGTCGCTGGTCGGGCTCACGCCCTCCCCCGTGGATCCGGGGCTGGTCGGGCTGCCGCTGTTGCAGCCGGTGAGGGCGATCAGGGCGACGGCGGCGATGCCGATGCCGGTGAGGATCCGTGACTTTCGCATGTGCTTCTCCTTCAGTGCAGGGTGCTGTGGTGCGGGGATCAGGTCAGTGGGTGAGCAGCTTGGACAGGAAGTCCTTGGCACGGTCCGACTGCGGGTTGGTGAAGAACTCCTCGGGGCCGGCCTCCTCGAGGATTCGCCCGTCGGCCATGAACACGACGCGGTTCGCCGCCTTGCGGGCGAAGCCCATCTCGTGCGTGACGACGATCATCGTCATCCCGCTCGCGGCCAGCTCGATCATGACGTCGAGGACCTCGGTGATCATCTCCGGATCCAGCGCGCTGGTCGGCTCGTCGAAGAGCATCACCTTGGGGTGCATCGCCAGTGCCCGGGCGATCGCGACGCGCTGCTGCTGCCCGCCGGAGAGCTGTGCGGGGAGCTTGGAGGCCTGCTGGGCCACGCCCACGCGCTCGAGCAGCTGCATGGCCTCCTTCTCCGCATCCGCTTTCTTGAGGCCGCGCACCTTGATCGGCCCCAGCGTGACGTTCTCGAGGATCGTCAGATGCGCGAACAGGTTGAACGACTGGAACACCATGCCGACGTCGGCGCGCAGCTGGGCCAGGCCCTTGCCCTCGGCAGGAAGCTCCTTGCCGTCGATCGTGATCGAGCCGCTGGTGATGGTCTCCAGACGGTTGATGGTGCGGCAGAGGGTCGACTTGCCGGATCCGGACGGTCCGATGATGACGACCACCTCGCCCTTGTGCACGGTGAGGTCGATGTCGGTCAGCGCCTGGAAGTCGCCATAGTGCTTCTGCACGTGGTCGACCACGACCAGGGGTGCGCCGACGGAGGCAGGGCGGGATTCGGGCATGTCGGAACTCCGTGAGGACGAGCGAGGCGGATGGAACCGCGGGGTGACGATGACGCTATTGGTTCGCCCGCTCCCGGAGCACTGCGCTTGAGGATTCCTTGAGGGTTTCGTCGCTCCCGTTTCCGGGCGGTTTCCCGCACGCGACAGCGGTGTTCCACAGGACGCGCCGCACCCTCAGTCGTGCGTCTCCCGGTAGTACCGTGCGGCACCGGTGTGCAACGGGATCGGGTCGGTGAAGATCGCCTGCCTGCGATCGAGCAGCGCCGCCGCGGGTGCAACCTGGGCGATCGTCGCGCGCTCGTCGAAAAGCACCGCCGTCGCGTCGTGGATGAGCGCCTCCGGCGCATCGGCGCGGGCGATCAGGTAGTTCGGCACCGTCATCGTCACCGTCGAGCTGTCGATGCCATAGCCGCCGATCGGGAAGTCGGCCTGCCGGTAGGCACCGGCATGCGCCGCGTTGACGGCCTCGACGACAGCCGGCGGAATCGACAGCAACCGGATCGGAGTGCCGGCCGCGAGCGTCGCGATGCCCGGTGTCGGCAACCCGCCCACCCAGAAGAACGCGTCGATCTCCCCCTTGCGCAGAGCCGCGATCGACCCCTCGAGGCCCAGCTCCGGATTGCTGATCGCGGCGGCGTCCACGTCGGCGGCCGCGAGCACGCGTCGGGCGACGAGTTCCACCCCGGAGCCGCGCGCGCCCAGCGAGACCCTGCGCCCTGCGAGGTCGCGCAGGTCGTGCACATCGGATCCGTCCCTGACCACGATGTGCACGTACTCGTCGTACAGCCGAGCGACGGCGACGATCGGGATCGCCTCTTCGAACGCGCCCGTGCCCGCCACGGCGTCCGCGACCGCATCGCCCTGCGCGAAGCCGAGCACCGCCCGGCCGGATCCGATCCGCTCCAGGTTGTCGACGGATCCATTGGTCTGCTGCGCGGTGAACCGGACGCCGAGGCGGGTGGCGAGAGCCGCGGCGTACTGCTGGCCGTAGGCGTAGTAGACCCCGGTCGCTCCCCCGCCGGCGATCGTCTGCGGCTTGTCCGCCCAGCTGCGGTCCTCCGGTGCGCACGAGGCGAGGCTCGACACGCTCAGCACGCAGAGCAGCAGCGCGACCAGCATCCGCGCCGTCCTCCACCCCGACCGCGTCGCGCCACCGCTCGGCGCGGTGCGCCGGGGCCGCCCCTGGCTGCTCTGCACGGTCATCGCGCTTCCGCGGCGGGGAGCACCAGGACTACCCGGAGCCCACCGTCCTCCGGCGCCTCCAGACGCACGGCTGCATCGACCGTGGCCAGCAGATCCGTGGCGATCGCGAGGCCCAGGCCCGTGCCGGGGATCGCGCGCGTCCGGTCACTGCGCCAGTGCCGGTCGGTCGCATGCGCGAGCTCGTCCTCCGCAAGGCCCGGACCGTGATCGCGCACCGACAGCTCGCAAGCGGTCTCCGCGCGCGCCACTGTGATGTCGACCACCGTGCCCGCCGGCGAGAACTTCACGGCGTTGTCGATCACGGCGTCCAGCGCGCTCTCGGCGATGGTCTCATCCGTGGTGGAGCGCACCGGTGCATGGACGTGCAGAGCCAGTGCGACGCCTTTCGCGGCCGCCGCGTCCTGCCAGGCCACCACGCGGCGCTCGGCGAGATCGGCGAGATCGACCGGATCGCGCAGCGGCGCGGGATCGGATCCGCGCGCGAACGACAGAAGGGTCTCCAGGATCCTCGACATCCGCCGGCCCTCTTCGCGCGTCGCCTCGACCTCGTCGTCCCAACTGCGGTCCAGGCCCGTCGCGAGCGATTCCACCCGCAGCAGCAGAGCGCTCAGCGGATTGCGCAGTTCGTGCGACGCGTTGAGGGCGAACTCCTGCTGACGCGACACCACGCGCTCGATCTCCTCCGCCATCCGGTTGAAGAGCAGGATCATGCGGTGCAGCTCCGGGGGTCCGGTGTCGTCGGCGATGCGCGCCTCCATGTCACCGCGCTCGATGGCCTCCATCGCCTCGTCCACGCGGTGCACCGGCTTGAGCACCCAGCGCGCGAGGCCCAGCACCACGAGCAGGCCGACCCCGATCGCGACCACGCTGACGACGCCGAGCAGGATCCACTGCCGCACGATCTCGGCACGCGGCGCCTCCACGCTCGCGGACATGACCACGGCGCCGATGACGTCACCCTGATCGAAGATCGGCTCGACCAGAGACTGCTCGGCGAACTGCCACGGCAGCAGGACGGGCTCCGGCAGGTCGCTGCGCCGCCCGGAGAGAGCGAGCTGCACCTTGTTCACGGTGGCGTCGTCGAGCACCGGAGACTCGCCCTGCTGCGGTGACCAGGGTCGGCCGGACCGGTCGACCACGATCACGCGCGTGCCGTACAGATCGTGGTACCGCTGCAGTTCGCCGTCCAGCACTTCGGAGCTTCCGGACAGCAGCGCCTGCCGCGCGCTCGTCACGAACGTGCCGATGTCACCGACCTGCTGCGTGTAGAAGCCCTGCTGCACGCTGCGGGAGGCCGCCCAGCCGTATGCGCCGCCGAGCAGCAGCAGCACCGCCGCGAGCGGCACCAGGAACACGATGAACAACCGCTTCCGCACGGGTCACAGTCCCGTCAGCCGGTAGCCCACGCCGCGAACCGTCTCGATGAGCGCCGGCCGCCCCAGCTTGCGCCGGATCGAGGCGACGTGCACCTCGAGCGAGCGGGCGAAGCTCTGCCAATCGGTGTTCCACACCTCGCGGATGAGTCGCTCGCGCGGCACGGCGACACCCGGATACCTGGCCAGCACCGCGACGATGTCGAACTCCTTGCGGGTCAGCTCCACCGGCTCGCCGTCCACGAGCACCCGGCGCGCGACGAGGTCGATCCGCACACCGTCGATGTCGATGCCGACCGGCCCGACCTCGCCGGCGATCGCATGGCTGCGGCGGGTGACCGCCTCGATGCGGGCGAGCAGCTCCTGCACGTCATAGGGCTTGACCAGGAAGTCGTCGGCCCCGGCGCGCAGTCCCCGTATGCGCTCGTGCACCTGACTGCGCGCGGTGGCGATGAGGATCGGGACCCCGCTGACCGCGCGGATGCGGCGGCAGAGGTCGATGCCGTCGATGTCCGGAAGGCCGAGATCGAGGATCACGGCCTCCGTATCGGTGCCGAGCATGTCGAGAGCGCCCCGTCCGTCGCCCGCACGCTCCACCGCATAGCCGGCACGGCCGAGGAACCCGGCGAGGGCGTCGGCCACGCGTTCGTCGTCTTCGACGATGAGGATCTTCATACTCAGGCGCGCTGGGCGAACGCGCTCTCGTAGAGGCAGACACTGGCGGCGGTGGCGAGGTTCAGCGACTCGGCCCGGCCGAAGATCGGCAGCCGGAGCGCCCGATCGGCCAGCTCCAGCGCCGGCTCCTCCAGCCCGTGCGCCTCGTTGCCGAACAACCACGCCGTGGGCCGGGCGAGCACGCCTTCGGCACGGGCCGCGAGCAGGTCATCGCCCTTCACGTCCGCGGCGACGACCTGCAGGCCGGCAGCGTGCGCGCGCTCGATGACATCGGCGAGATCGCCGCCGACCGAGACCGGCAGATGGAAGAGGGATCCGGTGGTCGAGCGCACGACCTTCGGGTTGTACAGGTCGACCGTGCGTCCGGTGAGCACGACCGCGTCGGCGCCCGTCGCGTCCGCGGCGCGGATGATGGTGCCGAGGTTGCCGGGGTCGCGCACCTCCTCGCAGATCGCGACGAGGCGCGGAGCGGCGGCGAAGATGTCCCGCACGGACGTGGGCGTCTGCCGGGCCACCGCGACCACGCCCTGCGGCGTGACGGTGTCGGCCATCGCCGCGAGCACGAACTCGGTCACGTACTCGAAGCGCACGTCCGCGTCGGCCGCCGCCTGACGCAGGTCGCCGTGCTTGTCCCATGCGGTCGGCGTCGCGAAGAGCTCGACGATGGCCTCGGGCCGATAGGACAGCGCTTCGCGGACCGCCTGCGGTCCCTCCAGCAGGAACAGGCCTGTCTCGGTGCGGGCGCTGCGCTTGGTGAGCTTGGCGACGGCGCGCACGCGCGGGGATCGGGGGTTCTCCAGCACGATCACAGTCTAGGGACACCGAAGGGGCGCCGCCCTCATGGACGACGCCCCTTCGTGTTTCAGATGCTTACGCAGCCGACTTCGTGCTTACGCAGCCGACTTGGGCGCGTTGACGTCCGCCGGCAGAGCCTTGCGGGCCGTCTCGACCAGCGCGGCGAACGTCGCCGGCTCGTTGACGGCGAGCTCGGCGAGCATGCGGCGGTCGACCTGGACGCCGGCGAGACCGAGGCCCTGGATGAAGCGGTTGTACGTGATGCCGTTCTGGCGGGCAGCCGCGTTGATGCGCTGGATCCACAGACGACGGAAGTCGCCCTTGCGCTTGCGACGGTCGCGGTACGCGTAGACGAGGGAGTGGGTGACCTGCTCCTTCGCCTTGCGGTACAGGCGCGAGCGCTGGCCACGGTAACCCGAGGCGCGCTCGAGGATGACGCGACGCTTCTTGTGAGCGTTGACGGCGCGCTTGACTCTAGCCATTTTCGTGTGTTCCTGTTCGTGAGATCGGGCGCGTCAGCGGCCGAGGAGCTTCTTGGCGACCTTGGTGTCAGCCTTCGACATCACCTGGTCCTGGTTGAGGCGGCGGGTGCGGCGGCTCGACTTGTGCTCGAGGTTGTGACGCATCCCGGCCTGCTGCTTCTTCAGCTTGCCGCTGCCGGTGATCTTGAAGCGCTTCTTGGCACCCGAGTGGGTCTTCTGCTTCGGCATCTTCTCTTCCTTCGTATGGCGCCCAGCTGGGCGACAGGGTTCTGCCCGCGCATTGCGGGAGGTCTGTGTGGGGCTTATCGCTCCGACCGGATCACTCCGTGGTCGAGGCGGGAGCAGCCGATTCTGCGGGCTCTGCCGGCGCGCCAGGCGCCTTGGCGTCGCGGGCCGCCTGCTTGTTGGCCGCGCGCTGCGCGTCGCGCACCGCGTTCTGCTCGGCCTTCGCCTCGGACTTGTTCTTCAGCGGGGCGACGACCATGACCATGTTGCGTCCGTCGATGGTGGGGTTGGACTCCACCGTGCCGAACTCGGCCACGTCCTCGGCGAACTTGCGGAGGAGCCGCACGCCCTGCTCGGGACGGGACTGCTCCCGACCGCGGAACAGGATCATCGCCTTCACCTTGTCGCCGGCCTTCAGGAAGCCCTCGGCACGCTTGAGCTTGGTCGTGTAGTCGTGCGCCTCGATCTTCAGACGGAAGCGCACCTCCTTCAGGATGGTGTTCGCCTGGTTGCGGCGAGCTTCCTTCGCCTTCTGCGCGGCCTCGTACTTGAACTTGCCGTAGTCCATGATCTTGACCACGGGAGGCTTCGAGTTCGGGGCCACCTCGACGAGATCGAGGTCGGCTTCCTGCGCAAGACGCAGTGCGGCCTCGATGCGGACGACGCCGATCTGCTCACCCGCGGGGCCGACGAGGCGGACCTCGGGGACGCGGATGCGCTCATTGGTGCGGGGATCGCTGATGCGGACTCCTTAGACGATGGTTTCGGCCACCGTGATCCGGACGGATCACGGGCGAAATCAGAATCGTCCCACCCGCCGGCAGTCAGACGCCGGCGACACCCTGACCCGCTGCACAGCTGTCGCTGCACGGCGGCTACCGATGTGAATCGGCGGAGTGCTGGACCCGGTAGCCTTGAGCGGCAAGCGCGGGTGGGAAGTGAATCCTCTTTCGTGCCGGGACATAAGCCCCGGAGCCCGCAGAAGTCTATCAGAAGGCAAGACCTTCGGAAAGCCGGCACTGTGAGCACTCCCGCGCCCGACGGCCACGAGCACGTCTCCCCCTCCACCTCCACGCTGGATGACACCGCGACGGGCGCCGCCCGGGACATCGCCGACGTCGCCGCCGTCGAGGTGATCACCACCGCTGCCGTGCATCTGCTCAGCGCCGCCGCGGTCAAGGTCGGCCTGGCCGATGACCCCGAGACGCAGAAGGATCTGGACGAGGCCCGCAAGCTCATCAACGCCCTGGCCGGCCTCATCACGGCCGCCGCCCCCGAGATCAGCGACATGCACGCACGCTCGCTGCGCGACGGGCTGCGCTCCGTGCAGCTCGCGTTCCGAGAGGCGTCCGTCATCCCGGATCCGATCGGGCAGGGGCCCGGCGAGAAGTGGACCGGCCCGGTCAACTGACCGGGCTCGCCCGCACCCTCAGACGCTGGCGCGCAGCTTCACCGTGAGCGAGTCGACGAGCACGGCGATGCGGTCGTCTGCGGCCCAGCGCTGAGCGAGACGCGCGAGCACCGCATCGAGCGTCTCCCGGTCCAGTCCCTCGACGAGCTCGAGCGTGACGACGAGCTCCGGGCCGCGCAGGCGCGCGTCCGGGTCGCCTGCGGAGACGGCGACATCGATCACAGCGAGCTCGCTGCCGACGCTCTCCAGAAGGCCCGCGTAGACCTCGGGCGAGAGGAAGCTCGGCTCCCACTGCTGCCCCTGCGCGATCGCCCACACCGCGGGACGGCGCAGCACGAACTCGGTCTCGGATCCGGGGTCCAGCACGATGAGCTCCGCGTCCCCCGAAGAGGCGGACAGCGCCACGCGGGCGGCCTCGACGGGGATGGGGCGCGCGATCGGATCCCACGCGCGCATCGTGTCGACGCTCGTGAACGCCGGCTGCACCGTGCGTCCGTCGGGCGCGGCGACGGTGACGAGCGAGAGCTCCTGGGTCTTGTCCACCGTCAGGCCCGACGGTGCCACGCCCTCCTCGCCCTTCTCCGCGACGAGCGGCACGAGCACGCGCGCGGCGCGGAACGCGTCGACGACCTCGGCCTGCGACCCGGCACCGGCGCGGAACCGGGTCAGCGCGTCCCAGAGAGCCGGGTCCGCAGAGCCGTCATCGCCCGCGCGGGTGTTCTCCTCGAACGAACGCCCCGCCCAGGGAACTCCTGCGGAGTCGCCCGTGTTGGGATGCGCGCCGTGATCGTGATCGCATCCGGCCGCACCAGACACGGCACCGTCAGGATCCGGCGACATCCAGCGCCTCGGCCAGGGTGAACGCGCCGGCGTACAGCGCCTTGCCGACGATCGCGCCCTCGACGCCGAGCGGCACGAGCTCGCGGAGCGCGGCGATGTCATCGAGGTTCGCGATACCGCCGGATGCCACCACGGGCTTCGGGGTGCGCGCGGTGATCTCGCGGAGCAGGTCGAGGTTCGGCCCCTTGAGCGTGCCGTCCTTGGTGACGTCGGTGACGACGTAGCGGCTGCAGCCGGCGTCCTCGAGGCGGTCGAGCACCGTCCAGAGGTCTCCGCCCTCCTTGGTCCAGCCACGGGCGGCAAGTGTCGTGCCGCGCACGTCCAGGCCCACTGCCACGGCATCACCATAGCGCGCGATGACGTCGGCGGCCCACTCGGGGTTCTCCAGCGCCGCGGTGCCGAGATTGATACGTGACGCGCCCGACTCCAGCGCCGCCTCGAGGCTCGCGTCGTCGCGGATCCCGCCGGAGAGCTCCACGTTGACGCTGCGGAACTGCTTGATCACGCGGCGCAGGATCGCCGTGTTGCTGCCGCGGCCGAACGCGGCATCGAGGTCGACGAGGTGGATCCACTCGGCGCCCTGGTCCACCCACTCGGCGGCGGCATCGAGCGGATCGCCGTAGTTGGTCTCGCTTCCGGCCTCGCCCTGCGTCAGGCGCACGGCCTGGCCGCCGGCGACGTCCACCGCCGGGAGCAGGGTCAGGGAGGGGGACTGCGCGAACTCGTTCATGTCGTCCTTCGGGTCACGGTGCGCTGCGCTCTTCGGGCGCGGCACGAGAAGAGAGTAGTCCGGGTGCGTGCGGGGCACCAATCCCCCGCCGTCACACTCCGAGGAGGGGGTCAGAGCGTGGAGATCCAGTTGCGCAGCAGCTGGATGCCGGCCTCGCCGGACTTCTCCGGGTGGAACTGGGTCGCGGACAGCGGTCCGTTCTCGACCGCGGCGAGGAATCGCGAGCCATGCTCGGCCCAGGTGAGCCGCGGCTGCGGGAACGGCGGCATGACGTCGAGCTCCCACGTCTGCGCGGCGAACGAGTGCACGAAGTAGAAGCGTTCGTGCTCGATCCCCCGGAACAGGACGCTGTCCGGGTCGGGCTCCACGGTGTTCCAGCCCATGTGCGGCAGCACCGGCGCGTCCAGCTCGGTGACGATGCCGGGCCACTCCCCGAGGCCGTCGACCTCGGCGCCGCGCTCGACACCGCCGGCGAACAGCACCTGCATGCCCACGCAGATGCCCAGAACAGGACGACCGCCGGCCAGGCGCCGTTCGATGATCTCGTCACCGCCGTGCGCGGCCAGCGCCTCGCGGACGGCCGCGAACGCGCCGACGCCCGGGACGACGAGCCCGTCGGCCTCGAGCGCCGCGGTGCGATCGCCGGTGAGCTCCGCGTCCGCGCCGGCGCGGATCAGCGCCTTCACGGCGGAGTGCACATTGCCGGATCCGTAGTCGAAGACCGCGACGGTCGGACGGCGACCCTCTGCCTGGGCGGTCACAACGCGCCCTTGGTGGAGGGCACGCCGAGCACCAGCGGGTCCAGCGACTTGGCCTGACGGAACGCGCGCGCGAACGCCTTGAACTCGGCTTCGGCGATGTGGTGCGGGTCGCGACCGCTGATCACGCGCACGTGCACGGTGAGCGCCGCGTTGTACGCGATCGCTTCGAAGACGTGACGGACGAGGGATCCCGTGAAGTGGCCGCCGATCAGGTGGTGCTCGTAGCCCGCCGGCTCGCCCTCGTGAACGAGATAGGGCCGACCCGAGATGTCGACGACCGCCTGCACGAGCGCTTCGTCGAGGGGCACGAGAGCGTCACCATAGCGGGAGATGCCGCTCTTGTCGCCCAGCGCCTCGCGGATCGCCTGACCGAGCACGATCGCGACGTCCTCCACCGTGTGGTGCGCATCGATGTGGATGTCGCCCGAGGCGCGCACAGTCAGATCCGTCAGCGAGTGCTTGGCGAACGCCGTCAGCAGGTGGTCGAAGAACGGGACCGAGGTGTCGATGTGGCTCTGACCCGTGCCGTCGAGGTTGAGCTCGAGCTCGATCGTCGACTCGGACGTGGAGCGGGTGCGACGCGCGGTCCGGGCCGCAGCAGGGGTCTCAGCGGTCATGAGGCCGATCCTATCGAGGCGAGGGCGTCCAGGAATGCGGTGGTCTCGGCCTCGGTGCCGGCCGTGACGCGCAGGTGGTTCGGGATGCCGACATCGCGGATCAGCACGCCCTTGTCATACAGAGCGCGCCACGTTGCCGCCGGGTCCGCGACGCCGCCGAACAGCACGAAGTTCGACCAGGACGGGTGCGGCGTGTAGCCGAGGGCCTCGAGCGTGGCCGAGATCCGATCGCGCTGCGCGACGATCTCGTCGACCATCGCGAGCATGATCGGCGCATTGCGCAGGGCCGCGACCGCCGCCGCCTGGGTGAGGGCACTCAGGTGGTACGGCAGGCGCACGAGACGCAGTGCGTCGATGAATGCCGGATCCGCCGCGAGGTAGCCGACCCGCGCTCCGGCGAAGGCGAAGGCCTTGCTCATGGTGCGGGAGACGGCGAGCCGCGGACGTCCCTGCAGCAGCGTCAGCGCCGACGGCGAATCCTTCGGGGCGAACTCCTGGTAGGCCTCGTCCACGATCACGATGCCGCGCGCCGCCTCGTACACCGCCTCGATCACGTCGAGCCGGAGCGGAGTGCCGGTGGGGTTGTTCGGCGCGCACAGCAGGATGACGTCGGGGTCGTGCTCCCTGACCTGTGCCACCGCCTCGTCGACGGTGAGCTCGTAGTCGGGGTGGCGGGTACCGGCGATCCAGAAAGCCCCCGTGCCCTGAGTGAGCAGCGGGTACATGGAATAGGTCGGGGCGAACCCGAACACGGTGCGACCGGGACCGGCGAACGCCTGCAGGATGTGCTGCAGCACCTCGTTCGAGCCGTTACCGGCCCAGATGTTCGCGGCGGTGAGGTCATGGCCGAGGTAGCCGGCGAACGCCTCACGGAGCTCTGTGAACTCACGATCCGGATAGCGGTTGACGTCACGCAGCGCCACGGCGATGTCGTCGAGGATGTCGCTCGCGACCTGCTCCGGCACCGGATGCGTGTTCTCGTTCACGTTCAGCGCCACGGGCAGCGGAGCCTGCGGGGCGCCGTAGGGCCGCAGCCCACGGAGATCGTCGCGAAGGGGTAAGTCGTCGAGCGAGACAGTCACCCTGCCATGCTAGGCGGCCGCGCTGTGGTGCGTGGCACAGATGACCGCGGTTGCTGAGCGACGCCGAAGTACGGTTGCTGAGCGACGCCGAAGTACGGGATCAGCGCCCGGTCGATCCGTACCGTGCCGGGATCGCCAGGTGTTGTCCGACCTCGATCACACCTCCGTCGACGAGGTTCAGCTTCGAGATCTCGGCGACCACGTCGCGCGGGTCGGCATTCGGCGCGATCTCGCCCGCGATCGACCACAGGGTGTCGCCGGGCTGCACCGTGACGGTCGCGAAGGTGTTGCCCGTCGTCTGCTCCCCGGAGGCGAGCGCGGATCCGCTGCTCAGCGCCGCGAACGCGATCGTTCCGGACACCGGGAGCGCGACCAGCGCCGCGAGCACGCGCCGGCCGCGTGCGGTGATCCGCAGTCGCGTGGCGGGTACCTGACCGGCGAAGGTGATGCTGCTCATGGTGCTTCTCCTCAGTGTCTGTGTCGGTCCGCCTCTCCCCGGATCCGCATCCTCTGATGAGAATCTTCGAATCCGGGCCTCTGGAGAGGCGAACCTACGTACCGAAACTACTTTCGAGTTCGAACATCTGTCAAGCCTTCTTCGAATATCAGTTCCGAAGACTTGCCGACACGCTCGAACAGATCTATCGATTCCGGCCCGATCTCGGATACGGTTTCGATACGAAGACCCCATCACGGACCACCGACATTCGAATCGCCGCCCGCGAATCCATGCCGATCCCACCGATCCGCGAGGGCACGACGCACACGAAGGAGATGGCATGAGCGACGGTGCGGCCCCCGGCCCCGAGGCCCCGCGGACACGGCGCCGCAAGAGCCTCAGTGCGAAGCAGATGGCGATCCTCGAGGTCATCCAGACCTCGATCGCGCGGCACGGCTACCCGCCGAGCATGCGCGAGATCGGCGACGCCGTCGGCCTCAAGTCCCTCAGCAGCGTGACGCATCAGCTCGGCCAGCTCGAGCTCAGCGGCTATCTGCGTCGCGATGCCGGCAAGACCCGGGCCATGGAGGTCCTGATCGACCTTCCCGGCACATCCACCGAGAATCCCGCCGATACGGCCCCGTCCGTCGGCGACGCGGCACTCGTGCCCCTCGTGGGCCGGATCGCCGCCGGTGTGCCGATCACCGCCGAGCAGCAGGTCGAGGAGATCTTCCCGCTCCCCCGTCAGCTCGTCGGCAAGGGCGATCTGTTCATGCTGAAGGTCTCTGGCGAGTCGATGATCGACGCGGCCATCTGCGACGGCGACTGGGTCGTCGTGCGCTCTCAGGGCACGGCGGAGAACGGCGAGATCGTCGCCGCGATGCTCGACGGCGAAGCCACGGTGAAGACGTTCCGCCGTCGCGACGGCCACGTGTGGCTGCTCCCCCGCAACAGCGCATTCGAACCGATCCTCGGCGACGATGCGACGGTGCTCGGCAAGGTCGTGGCGGTGCTGCGCGCGGTCTGATTCCCGCCCCTTCCACGTCGAAGCCCCCTCTGCGTACCGAGGCCCCCTCTCAGATCCGTATCTGGGAGGGGGCCTCGGTGCTGCGAGGGGGCCTCGATGAAGACGCCCGGTGCGGGAAGGTCAGACCGCGACCGACACGTCCTCGCGGACGCGGCGGGTGGCCTCGACGATGTTGCGCAGCGAGGCGTTGGTCTCCTCGTAGCCGCGGGTCTTCAGACCGCAGTCCGGGTTGACCCAGAGCTGCCGCGTGGGGATCTCCTCGACGGCACGGCGCAGGAGCGTCTCCACCTCGGACGCGTCGGGGATGCGCGGCGAGTGGATGTCGTAGACGCCCGGTCCGATGCCGTGGTCGAAGCCCGACGCAGCGATGTCGGTGACGACCTCCATGCGGCTGCGCGCGGCCTCGATCGAGGTCACGTCGGCGTCCAGCGCCTTGATCGCGTCGATGACGACGCCGAACTCCGAGTAGCAGAGGTGGGTGTGCACCTGCGTGGCCGTCTCGGCGCCCGCGGTGGAGAGGCGGAAGGAGGCGACGGACCAGTCCAGGTACGCGGGCTGGTCGGCCTGCTTGAGAGGCAGGAGCTCGCGCAGCGCCGGCTCGTCGACCTGGATGACGCCGATGCCGGCGGCCTCCAGGTCCGCGATCTCGTCGCGCAGCGCAAGAGCCACCTGGTTGGCGGTCTCGGCGAGCGGCTGGTCGTCGCGGACGAACGACCAGGCCAGGATCGTCACCGGACCCGTCAGCATCCCCTTCATGGGCTTCGCCGTGAGCGACTGCGCGTACTGCGACCACTCGACCGTGATCGGGGCCGGCCGCGAGACATCGCCCCAGAGGATCGACGGGCGGGTGGCACGGGATCCGTAGGACTGCACCCAGCCGTTCTCGGTGACGTCGAAGCCGTCGAGGTTCTCGGCGAAGTACTGCACCATGTCGTTGCGCTCGGGCTCGCCGTGCACGAGCACGTCCAGGCCCAGTTCCTCCTGCAGCGTCACGACGCGGCCGATCTCCTCGCGGAGGAAGCCGTCGTACTCATCCGCCGTGATCTCGCCCTTGGTGAACTGCGCGCGGGCGCGGCGGATCTCGCCGGTCTGCGGGAAGGACCCGATCGTGGTGAGCGGAAGCGCGGGCAGATCGAGCGCGATGGACTGCGCAGCCACCCGGGCGTCGTAGTCGCCGCGGTCGAAGTCCGTGGCGGTCAGTGCGGCGGTGCGGGCACGGACGGCGTCCACGCGCACGCCGGGCGCGCCGAGCCGGTCGGTCAGAGCGGCGGAGGCGGCGTCGAGCTCCACGGCGATCGCGGCGCGACCCTCGGAGAGTCCCTTCGCGAGGGTGGTGACCTGCGCGACCTTCTGGTCGGCGAAGGCGAGCCAGTTCACCAGGCGGGCGTCGAGCTTCGACTCGTCCTCGACGTCGTGCGGCACGTGCTGCAGCGACGTGGAGGTCGACGCGGACACACCAGCCGCACCGAGGTCGCGCAGTGCCTCGAGCGTGTCGAAGGCTGCGGCCAGGTCGCCCCGCCAGATGTTGTGCCCGTCGATCACGCCTCCGACCAGAACCTTGTCGGCGAGTCCCGGAACAGCGGCGGGCACGGTGCCGCGCACGAGGTCGAGACCGATGGCCTCGATCGGAGCCGCGGCGAGGACGGCGAGGTTCGCGTCGAGCGCGGCGTAGGGCGCGGCGACGAAGATCGCCGGACGCTCGACGAGGCCGCCGAGAACCGCGTAGGCGCGCGAGGCGGCGGCGCCGAGTTCGGCGACGGACGACGGCAGCGACTCGCTCACCAGGGCGGGCTCGTCCAGCTGCACCCACTCGGCACCGGCGGCCTTGAGCGCACCGAGCAGCTCGGCGTAGACCGGGACCAGGTCGTCCAGGCGGGACAGCGGGTCGAAGCCCTCCGGGGCCTCGTCAGCCGCCTTGGCGAGCGCGAGGAAGGTGACGGGGCCGACGATCACGGGGCGGGTGCGGAAGCCGGCCTGCGCCGCTTCCTGCACCTGACGCACGATGCGGTCGCTGGAGAGCGAGAAGGCGGTGTCCGGTCCGATCTCGGGTACGAGGTAGTGGTAGTTCGTGTCGAACCACTTGGTCATCTCGAGCGGCGCACGCTCTCCCTCGCCGCGGGCGATGGTGAAGTACGCCGGCAGGCCGATCGTGCCGTCGGCGGACCGAAGGTCTTCGAAACGAGCGGGGATCGCGCCCACGGTGACGGCGGCATCGAGCACCTGGTCGTAGTACGAGAAGGACTCGGGGATCGCCGAGTCGGCGCGACCCAGGCCCTGCTCGGCGAGGCGCTCGCGCGTCGTCGCGCGCAGCTCAGCGGTGGTGCGCTCGAGCTCGGCCTCATCGATCCGTCCGGCCCAGAACGCCTCGACGGCCTTCTTGAGCTCACGGCGGCGGCCGATGCGCGGGTAGCCCAGGATGGTGCCCTCGGGGAATGCGGTCATGACGGTCCTCTCTGACGGAAGGGGGAAGGAAGCGGCCTAGTGCGCGCCGCGGGAATCTGCGAACTGCGGGACGCCCTGCGGAGAGACGGCGCTGCGCTCGGGCAGCACGCCGGCCCCCTCGAGCACATCCAGCACGGTGCGGTGCTGGTTGAACGCGTACAGGTGCACGCCCGGCGCGCCGCCGTCCACCAGCTCTCGCACGAGCGACACCGCATGCGCGACGCCGATCTCGGTGCGGCCCTCGGCCGTCGGCTCGACCTCGAGGGCGATGGACAGTTCGGCGGGAAGCTCCTCGCCGCTGAGCTCCAGCACACGGCGCAGGCGCGCGGGCGAGGTGATCGGCATGATGCCCGGCAGGATCGGGATCGTGACCCCGGCGCGACGTGCGCGCTCCACGAACGCGAAGTAGTCGTCGGGGTGGAAGAACAGCTGCGTGATCGCGAGGGTCGCCCCCGCGGCCTGCTTGGCCAGCAGCGCGTCGATGTCCTGGTTGCGATAGGTCGAACGCGGATGCCCGTTGGGGTAGGCGGCCACGGCGATGCTCACCTTGCGTCGCGGCGTCACCTGCACGGCTCGCGGAACGCCGGGGATCGGTCGCTCCTGGTACGGCGCGCGCTCGGCCTGCGCCCGGTCGATGAGCTGCACGAGCTGCGCCGAGCTCTCCAGATCCCCGAGGAACGGCTCGCTCTCGTCGAGCGGCGGGTCGCCGCGCAGGGCGAGGAAACTGAGGATCCCAGCGTCGAGGAACTCCCGGATCAGCCGCGAGGCTCCGGCATACGTGTTGCCGACGCAGGTGAGATGCGCGAGCGGCTCGACCGAGGTGTGCTCGCGGATGTAGCGCAGCACGTCGAGCGAACGTCCCCCGACGGACCCGCCGGCGCCGTAGGTCACGGAGATGAACCTCGGCGCGGCCGTGGCCAGCTGCTGGATCGTCTCGTGCAGCGCCTCGATCGGGGCGGTAGTGCGCGGCGGATACAGCTCGAAGGAGAGCGGCACGCGCGGCTGAGCGACCCCTGCGGGGGCGAACGGCGGCGCGTCGAAGGACATCTCTCTCCAGGGTCGGGGCGGTCACCCCACGCTAGGCGGCGCCGCGATGCGACGCATGCTGTGTTTCACCATGTGTCGGCTCGCGCTCTTCTAGGCTCGGGTCATGAGCACTCCGCACGGATCCTGGCCCTCTCCGCTGTCCGCCGCCGGCCTCGCCGTCGCCGGCACGAAGATCGACGGCGCCCGGTACGCCGCGGGCGGGATCTGGTGGAGCGAGTCGGTGCCGCAGGAGCGCGGACGGATGCGTGTGATGCACCGGGACGCCGCTGGCGCCGTGCACGAGGTGCTGCGCGCGCCGTGGAACGCCCGTTCGCGCGTGCACGAATACGGCGGCGGCGCGTGGACGGTGGCCGAGGACGGAACCCTGCTCTTCGTCGACGGCGAGGACCAGCGTGTGCACCGCCTGGATCTCGGCGCGACGGCGCCTGTGCCGCTGACCGCGGCAGGCCCGCGCTACGGAGGGCTCCTGGTGCAGCAGGGCCGCCTGTTCGCGGTGCGCGAGGACCTGCGCCCCGACCCGCACCAGCGCGCGATCGTGGAGATCCCGCTGGACGGATCCGCGGCGGACGACGACGCGGCCGTCACCACGGTCCTCAGCGGCAACGGCTTCTTCGCGCACCCGGCGCTCTCCCCCGACGGTGCGCGGCTCGCGTTCGTCGCCTGGGACGAGCGCGAGATGCCGTGGGAGCGCGCGATCGCCTTCGCGGTGGACCTCGCGACGGGAGCCCGCTCGGCGATTCCCGCGCGCGCCGCGCTGCAGCCCGAGTGGCTCTCCGACGACGAGGTGCTGTTCGCCGACGATGCGAGCGGTCGCTGGAATCTTCACCGCGCGCGGATCCCCGTGCAGCCGGCGCCCCCGATCCGGACGCCTCCCGCCATCAGGGAGGACTCGCCCTTCGTCGACGCCGACACCGGCGGCGGCCTGTGGGTGCTCGGGCAGCGCTGGTTCCGGGTGCTCGATGACGGCAGGATCCTCGCCGTCCGCACGAACGGATCCGATGCGCTCGTGCTGCTCGATGCCGACGGCACGCTCCTCCGCGAGCTCGACGTGCCGTTCAGCGGCGACCTGAGCCTGGAGGACTCCCTCGGTTCCCGCGCGCTGGTCGCCGGACAGGGCGCGCAGGTCGCACCCGGCCTGTGGGAGTTGGACGTCGATGCAGGCACCGTGCACGCGATCCGCGGCGGAGACCCCGTGGATCCGGCCTGGGTCCCCGGGGCGCGTCCCGTGACCTTCGACGGGCCGCACGGCCCCGTGCACGCGTTCGACCACGCCCCGGCGAACCCCGATGTCGACGCGGATCCGCGCGCGCTGCCGCCCTACGTCGTGCACGTGCACGGCGGACCCACCGCCCACACGTCCGGCGCGCAGGCGGGCTGGATCACGTACTTCACGAGCCGCGGCATCGGCGTGCTCGAGGTGAACTACGGCGGCTCGACCGGGTACGGGCGCGCGTACCGAGAGCGGCTCGACGGCCAGTGGGGCGTCGTCGACGTGGACGATGTGCTGGCTGCCGCGCAGGGCCTCGCCGACGCGGGCATCGCGGATCCGGCCCGCATCGCGATCCGCGGGGGTTCCGCCGGCGGATGGACGGTGCTGTCGGCCCTGGTGCGCGGAGGGGTGTTCGCCGCCGGCCTCGACCGGTACGGCGTCGTGGATCTGCGGCTTCTGGCCGAGGAGACGCACGACTTCGAGCGCTACTACCTCGACGGTCTTGTCGGCCCGCTGCCGGAGGCGGAGCAGACCTACATCGACCGTTCCCCGCTCACGCACGCGGATCGCATCGACGTGCCGGTGCTGATCCTGCAGGGCTCGGAAGACGCGGTCGTGCCGCCTTCGCAATCCGAGGCGATCCGCGACGCACTCGCCGCCCGCGGAGTGCCGCACGAGTACGTGCTGTTCGAGGGCGAGGGGCACGGCTTCCGGCAGGCGGACACGATCGCCGCCGCCGCCGAGGCGGAGCTGAGGTTCCTGGGCGGCGTGTTCGGGTTCGACCCGGTGCCGTAGGAACCGGCGTCGCCCGCCGCGCGGCCGGCTATTCCCCCAGGCGGTTGCGGCTGCGCATCGCGCGCTCCGCCTCGCGAGTGTCCTGACGCTCGCGCAGGGCCTGCCGCTTGTCGTACTCGCGCTTGCCCTTGGCGAGGGCGATCTCGACCTTGGCGCGTCCGTCGGAGAAGTACAGTCGCAGCGGGATCAATGTGTAACCGCCCGCGGAGACGGCGTGCGAGAGCTTCGCGATCTCCTCCTTGTGCAGCAGGAGCTTGCGGATCCGCTTGGCCGAGTGGTTCGTCCAGTGCCCCTGCGAGTACTCCGGGATGTGCACGGCGTCGAGGAACGCCTCGTTGCCCTTGATGAACGCATAGCCGTCCGTCAGGTTCGCACGTCCCTGGCGCAGCGACTTCACCTCGGTGCCGGTGAGCACGAGTCCCGCCTCGTACGACTTCTCGAGGTTGTAGTCGTGACGTGCGCGACGATTGGTCGCGATGACCTTCTCCCCGCGTTCCCTGGGCATGGTTGTCTCCTGGATCTGTGCCGTGCGGGCGCACGGCAGCCTGTCAGCCTATCAGGCTCGCAGCCAGCGACGTATCGCGAACCCGGCGCTGAGCGCGGCGAGGATCACTCCGATGCCGATGAGCACCGGAACCACGAGCAGTGCGTCCTGCCACCCGACCCAGGTCGTGATGAAGGCCACCCGCTTCGTGAGGTACTCCTGCACGCCGAAGTGCACGCCCAGCAGCACGGCGGCGCTCGCGAGCACCGATCCGATGACCGCGGCGAACACGCCCTCGAGCACGAACGGCGTCTGGATGAACCTGTTCGAGGCGCCGACGAGCCGCATGATCCCGATCTCCCGCCGTCTCGCATACGCCGACAACCGGATCGTCGTGCCGATCAGCAGCACGGCGGCGATGAGCATCAGCACGGCGATCCCGACGGCGATGTACGTCGCGACGGTGAGCGCATTGAAGAGCGGATCCAGATACTCCAGCTGATCCTTCACCTCGTCCACGCCCTTGATGCCGCTGAAGGCCTCGGCGATGACGGCGGACTGAGTCTGGTCCTTCAGGTTCACCTTGAACACCGCGTTGACCTGGTCGGCGGTGAGCACACCGGCGTAGTCCTTGCCGACGAGCTTCAGGGTCTCCTGGTAGGCCTCGTCCGCGGTCTGGAAGCTGCTCTTGGCGATGAGCGGCTTGAGCGTGTCACCGTCGAGCTCGGCCTGCACGGCCTTGATCTGGTCCTCGGTCGCGGTGCCGCCGATGCAGCCCGGCGACGTCGACACTGACGAGCACATGTAGATCGCGACCTGGGCTCGGTCCTGCCAGTACGCGCGCATCGTGCCGATCTGCGCCTGCATCAGGATCGCAGCGCCCACGAAGGTGAGCGAGACGAAGGTGACCAGCACGACCGAGATGACCATGGAGGCGTTGCGGCGCAGGCCCGTGAGCGCCTCGCCGAGGATGAGTCCGAACCTCATGACGTCGGGCCCACTTCCTCGTCGTCGCCGGTATCGAGTCCGAGCCGGTCGGCGACCCCGAGTTCGGCGAGGTCGACGGTCGGCACGGTGATGGGGCGCGTCGCAGGCCGCGCATCGTCCGACGGTTTGACCGTCGGCTGCTGAGGCGCGGACGCCGAGGCGGGAGTCTCGTCGCGGGCCGCGGAGGGGGCCGGAACCGGATCCACGATCGCGGCCTCGGTCTCGCGGTGCACCTCGCGCACGGTCTGCAGTGCGGCCGTGGCCGCGGCCCCGCGGATCGCCTCGGGCGTCAGGCGCGGCACGTTCGAGGTGTCGCCGTACCCGCCGCCGACCTCGTCGCGCACCATCTCACCGTCGCGCAGCTCGATCACGCGGCGCTGCATCTGGTCGACGAAAGCGGCCTCGTGCGTGGCCATGACCACGGTGGTGCCGCCGGCGTTGATCCGTGCGAGCAGCTGCATGATGTCGACTGAGGTCCCAGGGTCGAGGTTTCCGGTCGGCTCGTCGGCGAGCACGATCTGCGGACGGTTCACGATGGCGCGGGCGATGGCCACGCGCTGCTGCTCGCCTCCGGACAGCTCGTGCGGCAGGCGCTTCTCCTTGCCGCTCAGGCCGACGAGGGCCAGCGCCTCGGGCACCGCCTGCTGGATGAAGCCGCGGGAGGCGCCGGTCACCTGGAGCGTGAATGCGACGTTCTGGTAGACGGTCTTGGAGGGCAGCAGGCGGAAGTCCTGGAAGACGGATCCGATGCTGCGCCGGAAATAGGGGACCTTGCGGTTCGCGATGGACTTCAGGTCGCGTCCGAGCACGGCGACGCGGCCGGACGTGGGCGACTCCTCGCGGAGGATCAGCTGGAGACAGGAGCTCTTCCCGGATCCCGACGCGCCGACGAGGAAGACGAACTCGCCTCGCTGCACCTCGAAATCGACCCCGGAGAGCGCGGGACGCTTGGTGCCGCGATAGCGCTTGGTGACGTTCTCGAATCGGATCATGGCGAATCGAGCCTAAGCGGGCGGCGCGCCCAGTCCGCGAGCGACACCCCACCGCGGCGGGTTCCCCGCTATGAGGTGGCTGGGATCGTCAGGACGGCTCGTTGCCGATGACGAATGCGAGGAACGTCACGATCGCACCGAGCAGCGCCAGCCCCGCTGCCGTCACGCCGACCGCACGCCATGCCCTGGTCTCGCTCATCCCGCGCACCTCCTCTGCCGCCCTGGAGAGCCTTCGATTCTACTGCCGTCGGCGGGGCGGCCACCAGGAGCTCGCGTTCAGAGCCGGATGAAGATCGGCGGACCGGAGCTCGCCCACGGGGCGTGGTGCTCGACGTAGCGACCCCAGTCGGGCGAGTCGATGATGCCGCCGGCGCCGTCCCAGATGCCGATGTGCCGTCCGGGCCACCAGACCAGGTCGCCCGCTCGCGCCTCGTCGGCCGAGATCACGGTGCCGAGCGCAGCCTGGTTGTCGGCGCCGCGGGGCAGGCTGACGCCGAAGTGCCCGAACACGTACTGCACGAGTCCGTCGCAGCCGAAGGAGTCGCTCGGGTCGGCGCCCCAGCCGTAGGGCACGACGCCGACGAACGTCTGGGCGTACGCGACGATCGCCTCGCCGGAGTAGTTCTGCGGCGCCGCAGCCGCCGGGGTCGCGGATGCGGCGGCGGGCGCCGGATCCGGTGCGACGACCGGTGCCGGCGGCGTGTACAGCACGTCGAAGCTGGCTCGGCTCGCGCTGGGCTCCAGCGCTGCGGAGGCGACCGTGTAGGTCTGCGGGGCCACGACGAGCGACACCGTGTGCGCCGCGGGCGCGGGCGCTCCCGGCGAGAAGGCGTACGCCGCCGTCGCCGCCACCGGGACGATCAGGGCCGCGATCGCGCAGCCGGCTGCCGTCTTCCGTGTCACAGTCATCGGGATTCTCCGTGTCACAGTCATCGGGTCACCACCCTACGACAATCACGGCCGCGGCACCCTGGAAAGTCCCTGAGCCGTCGGGCGACGGACGATCAGTCGTCGTCGTCCTTGCGCTTGCGCCACCGGATCCCCGCGGAGATGAAGCCGTCCAGGTCGCCGTCGAACACCGTCGCGGGGTTGCCGGACTCGTGGCCGGTGCGCAGATCCTTCACGAGCTGCTGGCCGTAGAGGAAGTAGGAGCGCATCTGGTCGCCCCAGCTCGCGGTGATGTTGCCGGCGAGCTCCTTCTTCTTGGCCGCCTCCTCCTCCTTCTGCAGCAGCAGCAGGCGGGTCTGCAGCACGCGCATGGCGGCAGCGCGGTTCTGGATCTGCGACTTCTCGTTCTGCATCGAGACGACGATGCCGGTCGGGAGGTGCGTGATGCGCACGGCGGAGTCGGTCGTGTTGACCGACTGGCCACCGGGTCCCGACGAGCGGAACACGTCGACGCGGATGTCGCCCTCGGGGATGTCGACCTCGGTCGCCTCCTCCATGAGCGGGATGACCTCGACGGCCGCGAAGGACGTCTGGCGCTTGTCGGCGGATCCGAATGGGCTGATCCGGGCGAGGCGGTGCGTGCCGGCCTCGACCGAGAGCGTGCCGAACGCGTAGGGGGCGTCGACCTCGAACGTCGTGGACTTGATGCCCGCCCCCTCGGCGTAGGACGTGTCCATGACCTTGACGGGGAACTTGTGGCGCTCGGCGTAGCGCAGGTACATGCGCAGCAGCATCTCGGCGAAGTCGGTGGCGTCGTCGCCGCCGGCGCCGGAGCGGATCGTGATGATCGCGGCGCGCTCGTCGTACTCGCCGTCCAGCAGGGTCTGCACCTCGAGCTGGTTCACGGTCTCGGTGAGCGAGGCGAGTTCGGCGCGCGCCTCGGCGGCGGAGTCCTCGTCCTCCATCTCGTTGGCGAGTTCGACGAGCACCTCGAGGTCGTCGAGGCGCTGCTCGACCTCGGTGACGCGCTTGAGCTCGGACTGGCGGTGGCTGAGTGCGCTCGTCACCTTCTGCGCCTTCTCGGGATCGTCCCAGAGGTCGGGCGCGCCCGCTTCCTCACTGAGGCGTTCGATGTCGGCGCGGAGTCCCTCGACGTCGGCGACCTCGCGGATGTCGCCGAAGGTCTGACGGAGGGCCGCGATTTCGGCGGAGAGATCAAGTTCGAGCATGGCGGTACCAGACTACCGTGGAGCTGTGATGGTTCGAGCGTCGGCTGTGCTGTGGAAGTTCGGCCCGATGGTGTACCTGCCGACGCTGCTGTTCTCGCTCGGCGAGGGCGCGGTCCTGCCGCTCATCCCGGTGATCGCCGCGAGCCGTGGGGCGACGCTCGCCTCCGCCGGCCTCATCGCCTCGGCGCTCGTGGTCGGCCAGCTGTGCGGCAACATCCCCGCGGGGTGGCTGGTCGCGAAGGTCGGCGAGCGGGTCACGATGGTGGTCGCGGGTGCCCTCTCCCTCATCGGCGTGGTCGCAGGGGCACTGGCGCCGAGCCTTGTCGTGTTCACCGTCGCGGTGTTCGTGGTCGGGATGTCGGCGGCGGCCTTCGGGCTCGCCCGGCACGCGTTCATGACCACACGGGTGCCGGTCGAGTTCCGCGCCCGCGCGCTTTCGCTGCTCGGCGGATCCTTCCGCGCCGGGATGTTCGTGGGCCCATTCCTCGCGGCCGCGCTGCTCGCACTGTTCCACACCGAGAACGCTGCGCTGTGGTTCTTCGCGGTCCTGCTGGTCGCACTGATCCTGCTCGTGCTGTTCGGACCGGATCCGGAGGCGCAGGCGCAGTCGTCCGCGGCGGAGCACGGGAGCCCCGTCGAGGACACCGGCGAAGCCGTCAGCGGGTCGATCCCCACCATCGAGCGCGCGGGGGTGTTCCGCACGATGTGGCGCAACCGCGGCGTGCTGGGGCGCCTGGGACTCGCCGCGGCGAGTCTGTCGGCCGTGCGCTCCGCCCGCCAGGTGGTGCTGCCGCTGTGGGGCGTCTCGATCGGGCTGGACGCCTCCTCGATCGCGCTGGTGGTCGGCGTGTCCGGCGCGATCGACTTCGCCCTGTTCTACGCGAGCGGTCAGGTCATGGACCGGTTCGGCCGGCTCTGGGCGGCGCTGCCCGCGATGGTGCTGATGGGCGCGGGCTTCCTCGTGCTCTCGCTCACGCACGATACGACGACGAACGTGCTCTGGTTCGGCATGATCGCGGCCGTGCTGGGCGTGGGGAACGGATTGTCCAGCGGCATCCTGCTGACCCTCGGGGCCGATGTCGCTCCACAGTCGGAGCCGGCGGCGTTCCTCGGCTCCTGGCGCACGCTCACCGACGCCGGCGGGGCGATCGCTCCCCTACTGTTCTCGGGCATCGCGGCGATCAGCTCCCTCGCGATCGGCGCCGCAGCCATGGGCGCGATCGGCGTGCTGGGCGCGGTCGGGTTCCTGCGTTGGATCCCCCGGTTCGTGCCGCGGCGCACAACGCCGTAGACCCACCGCAGACGATCATCGCTCGGCACGGCCGATCCCCTATCACGTCCTCCGCCCTGACGCAGCCCGCCCTCCGCTTCCGCGTCGCATCACTAACGTGGAGAGCGAGGGAGGTGCCCGATGGCACGCAGAATGCACAGGAGCGGGATCCGCGCCGCGGCCTCGGGGGTCCGCGAGCAGGTGCATGCCCTGGACACTGCCGTCTTCTCCGCCGTCGCGACGACACCGAGCCCGGTCATGGACCGGTGGATGCCGAGGCTCACGAATGCGGCGGACCACGCCGCGCTCTGGCTCCTGATCGCCGGCGGGCTGTACCTGACCGGCCGCAGTCGTGCCCGCCGCGGAGCGCTGCGCGGCGTCGTGACTCTCGGCGCGACGAGCCTCATCGCGAACCAGCTCGCCAAACGCCTGCACCACCGAGAGCGCCCGATCCGCGCGCTCGTCCCGATCGGCAGGCTCTCCCGCAGGACTCCGCTCTCCTCATCGTTTCCCAGCGGGCATTCCGCGAGTGCGGCGGCCTTCGCCGCGGGTGTCTCCGCCGAACTCCCTGTAGCGAGCGTCCCGCTGCACGTGCTCGCCGGGCTCGTCGGCTTCTCCCGCGTCGCTACGGGAGCGCACTACCCGTCCGATGTGGCTGCCGGGCTCGTCCTGGGCAGCACGGTGGCGGCGATCGGACGTCGTCTCGTACCTCCCGTGCCGCCGCCTGCCGTGTCGGAACCGCGAGAGCTCGACCAACTGCCGCCTCGCCCTCGCGGCCGAGGAGTGACCCTGGTCGTCAATCCTGCGTCGCACAGCGGGCGGGGCGCGACGCTCTCCAGAAGTCTCCGTCGGGTCCTGCCGGAGATGCGGATCGTCGAGCTGAAAGAGAGCGACGATGTCGATGCGGTGATGCGCGCAGCGGCGGCCAAGGCTGACGTGCTGGCCGTCGCCGGCGGGGACGGAACCGTGGCGGCGGCCGCGCATGCCGCCGTCGAGAGGGGCGTGCCCTTGGCGGTGTTCCCGGCCGGCACCTTCAACCACTTCGCCCGGACCATCGGCGCTGATCGGGCGAAACGCACAGTCCAGGCGATCAGGCGGGGCACCGCCGACAAGGTGGACGTCGCCTACCTGAACGACAGGATCTTCCTCAACACGGCGAGCGTAGGTGCCTACACGGACTTCGTGCGCATCCGCGAGGGCCTGGAGAAGCGGATCGGGAAGCCGTTGGCGGCGCTCGTCGCCGGGTGGCGGACGATGAAGAAGGATCGCACGGTCTCCATCACTGTCGACGGCACGACCCGGGATTCGAGTCTGCTGTTCATCGGCAACGGTCAGTACGAACCGCACGGGTTCGCCCCGAGTGCGCGCGAAGATCTCCAGGACGGGCTGCTCGACGTCCGGATCCTCGACGTGTCGAACCGCTGGTCGCGCTTCGTGGTCCTGCTCGCGACACTTACCGGTCAGCTGGAACGGGTGAAGCAGTATCACGAGGTCGCGGCCCCCGAACTCGAGATCACCCTCCCGAAGGGGCCGGAGCGCATCACCCGCGACGGCGAGGTCGGCGAGGCGAGCGAGGTGCTGCGGGTGAAGGCTGTGCGGCGGGCGCTGACGGTCTATCGCGTGCGGACCGACGGCTGAGGGTCGCTACTCGAGCGCGGTGCGGCTGGTGCCGGTGGACTGGATCGTGAGCATCCTCGGCACGAAGTCGCTGAGCAGCGGAGGGGCCCAGGACGCACGCACCGTCACGCGGGCCGAGAGCCCGTCGGGGCTGCCGGCCGAGACGAGCTCAGTGCCGTCGTCGATGATCCCGATCACGGCGCGCGCCTGGTCGGCGATCTCCATGTCGTCGAGCTCGGCGCGGATCGCTTCGCCGTCGATCTGCACCCGGAAGCCGTCGGCTCCGGCGAGCGCCGCGGCGTCGGCCACGGAGTCCAGGCGCTTCTGCGCGATGTAGAGATCCGTCGCGCACACGCACACGTAGATCAGCGCGATCGCGAGGACGAGGTAGCCGAGGATGAGCGGCATCGTGCTTCCTCGCTCGTCGTCGAGCAGCGGTGTGTGTGGTTCGCCGAAGTCGCGGCATCGAGCGGCTCGGAACCTGCTCTGTGCCGCGCTCATCCGCCGGTCCAGGTGCGCGAGACCTTGTACGCCGAAGACGCCTGCACCGGCACGCTGCCGACGCGATCGAGTCCGAACACGGGCGGCACGAACGGAAGCGCGACCTTCGCGGTGACCGTGACCACGACGGTCGCACCGGCCGACGGACACTCCGCGCCGAGCGGCGCGCACTGGATGTCGACGTCGACGGTGGCCGGATCCATCCCGTACTCCTCGATCGCGGACTGCAGCGCGGCGTCGGCACGGGCGCTCGCATCGGCACCATCCATCACCGCGCTCATCGTGCGGGCCGTGTGCCGCGCCGCCGACTCGACGCCGAGCATCTGAGACTGGATCGCGCCGAGCGCGAGCACGAGATAGACCAGCGGCACCAGCAGGATCACCCCGAGACCGATGAACTCGAGCGCTGCGGATCCGGTCTCGTCCGACATCCCGCCGCCGGGGGCGGGCCGATCGCTGAGGACATCAGCGCTCGGTGAACGACTCCACGGGAGCACGGCCGGTCACCTCCAACCCCGACGGCACCCCGAGCAGGCCGATGAGCGGCAGCGTCGTCCGCACGGTGATCTCCATGGTCGGCACGCCCAGTGCGGCCGTCTCGTGCACGGTCACGTCCTTCGCGTAGTCGGCACCGACGGCACGCCCGATCACGAGCACAGTGCGCTGCACGCCCTCGCCGGGCTCGGTGTCGGCGAGAGCCGCGACGTGCGCGCCCTCGACAGCCGCGTCGTGCACGACGTTGCGCACGTAGACCGCCAATGCGAACTGCAGCACGCCGAGCGTGAGCGCCGTCAGCAGCGCACCGACGAGCACGAACTCGACCGGGCTGGACCCTCGGTCGTCTTCGAGCACGTCGCTCAGCCGCCGCACGCCGCCCATGGTCGGGTCAGAGTCCGCTCACGCGCGCGATCGCCTGCTCGAACAGGTTGGTGAGGGCGGGTCCGGCGACGGCCCAGATCAACACCACCAAGCCGGCCGTCATGAGCGTGATCAGCACCCATCCGGGGACGTCACCACGTTCCGGATCGTCGAGGTCATCGAAGAGGGGCGGCTCGAGCCAAGCGGAGGTGCGATCGCTGAACATGTGGGTTCCTTTCGTGGAGGCCGAAGCAGGAAGCGCGGTCAGCCGATGCCGAGCCGCAGGATGAACACGCCGGGAAACACGGCGAACAGGACGGAGAGCGGCAGGATCAGGAACACCAGCGGGAGCAGCATGAGGATCTCCTTGCGTCCGGCCTGTTCGATCAGGCCGCGCTTGGTCTCCTCGCGGGCGTCCGACGCCTGCGCCTGCAGCACCGCCGCCAGCGGGGCTCCCCGCTCGAGTGCGGCGATGATCTGATCCACGGCGCGTGTCAGCGGGGGGATCTGCAGCCGCTGCGCGCAGTCGCCGAGCGCATCGGCGAGAGACGATCCGGTGTTCACCGCGAGAATCACGCCGCGCAGCTCCCCGCTGAGCTCGCCGGATCCGGCCTGCCCGACCCGGCGCAGCGCATCCGGCAAGCCCTCCCCTGCGGACAGACACAGGGCGAGGAACTCCAGCACCGTCGGCAGCTCCTCGGTGAGCCGCCCGACGCGCGCCTTCGCCCGGGCGCCGAGCAGTACATCGCAGGCGACGCCCGCCGTGATCGCGGCGAGTACGGGCAGCAGCGCGACCGGCGCGGACATGCGTCCGGCGATCACGAGCGCGACTGTGGCCGCAGCACCGACGCCCAGTCCGACGAGAACCCAGACCAGCTGGCGACTGCGGAAGGCGCCGGGTCCGCCCGGCAAGCCCGCCTGCGTCATCCGCAAAGCGACCCCGGCGTCGCCGCCGCCGAACAATCCGAACGCGCCCTTGACACGCGCGGCCCAGGATCCGCCGGCCGGCATCCGCCACGGCAGGCGCTCGGCCGGATCCGTGAGATCGGTGACATCGCGGACGTGCGGGGCGATGCGGGTGCTGAGGTTCGCCCAGCGCCAGCGCGGGAAGGCGGCCAGGACGAGCAGCAGACCCGCGGCCAGCAGCCCGCCGAGCAGCACGGCGACGGCGGCATCCGACAGCGCGCTCATCGGAACCATCTCCGCGGCTCCGGCAGCCGGCCGATGCGCAGCATGACCCGGAAGGCGACGAACGACACTGCGGCGCCGCCCAGGATGAGCGCCACGCCCTCGGGACTGGAGTACGCCTCGACTCCCTCGGGACGCAGCAGGAGCAGGGCCAGGATCACCCACGGCGCGATCGCGCCGAGCACGGCCGCGCCACGAATCCAGGACTGCCGCGCCTCCACCTCGGCACGCAGCGCGGCCTCCGCCCGCACGGAGCTCGAGAGCGCCCGCAGCACGCTGCTGAGCTCGGTGCCGCCGACCTCCCGTGCCATGCGCAGCGTCTCCACGATCCGATCCCCGACCGGATCCGCGAGCGCCTCCTTGAGCTTCACCGCCGCCGCGTCGAACCGCCCCGTCGCATGCAGATCGCGCGCGAACGCGGCGAACGCCGGGCGGAGCGGAGCAGGCGCAGCCTCCTCCAAGCCGGCGACCGCGTCGGGCAACGGCATGCCGACCCTGATCGACGCGATCAGCAGATCGCACACATCGGGCCACAGTCCGCGCCGCAGCCGCAGCAGCCGCTGTCGCCGCGACCGCAGGAACACCAGCGGTATCACGGCCCCCGCCACCGCGATCACGAGCGCGAACGCCGCGGTCGCCGTCGTCAGCCACGCCACCGAACCCGCGACGAGACCACCCGCGACCATGCTCACCCCGAGCACACGCGCATCCGCGCGGAAACCGGCCTCGCGCAGCAGCCGGGTCGCCGCTCCGGTGCGAGGAGTGCGCACCACGCGTCTCCCGGCGGGCCACAGCCACGGTGACGCCGCCAGAACCATGCCCGCGGCGAGCAGCGCTCCCATCAGCACCGTCATGCGACGTCCCCCTCGGCGACCATGCGCGAACCGGAATACCGGGCCGACTCCGCATGCAGCACCCGGTGGGTGATGCGCCCGTCCACATCGACGCCGAGCGGCTCGATCACCTCGGCGACGAGCCGGCTTCCATCGGACTCCCGACGGCAGTGCACGACGAGATCGACCGATGCGGCGAGCGCCGGCGCGATGAACGCGCGATCGATGTTGCGGCCGGCGAGCAGCGGCAGCATGGTCAGCTTGTCCAACGCCTCCGCCGCCGAGTTCGCGTGCACCGTCGCCGCACCGGGGATGCCGGTGTTCAACGCGAGCACGAGGTCGAGCGCTTCGGCATCGCGCACCTCGCCGACCACGAGCCGATCCGGCCGCATGCGCAGCGCCTCTTTGACGAGACGGCGCAGCGTGATCTCACCCGTTCCCTCGAGGCTCGCCTGACGCCCCTGCAGTGCCACGAGATCCGGTGCCTGCACGCCCAGCTCGAAGGTCTCCTCCACCGTGATCACGCGCTGCTCGGCGCATTCGGCGACCAGGGCCGCCAACAGCGTGGTCTTACCCGCATGCGTCGGCCCCGATACGACGACGCTGCGCCCTGCGCGCATGGCGTCGGAGAGCATCGCCGCGACCGGAGTGGGCACCATCCCCTGCGCGACCAGCGACTCCAGACTCCGATACCGCGGCACGAACTTCCTGATGTTCACCGCCCACGAGCCCCGCACCACATCCGCGATCGCGACGTGCAGACGGGAGCCATCCGGAAGGGACGCATCCACGAACGGCTGCCCGATGTCCACACGCCGGCCCGTGGAGTGCAGCATGCGCTCCACGACATCGCGCAGCTGCGCCTCGGTCAGCGTGACCGGCACACGCTCACTGCGCCCCTCTCGGGCGATGAAAACGCGGGAGGGGCCGTTCAGCCAGATCTCCTCGATCGTGTCATCCTCGAGCAGCGGCTGCAGCGGACCGTATCCGGCAACCCCCGCGAGGATGTCCCTCACGCACGCCGCCTCGTCGTCGATCGTGGCCGTGCCGCGAGCCAGCGCCTGATCGTTGTGACGGCGCACCTCGAACTGGGCGATCCGCCGCGCCTCATCCGGATGGACCGAAGGATCCGTCCGCTCGGCACGCAGCCGGGCGCGCACCCTCTCGGTGACGGCAGCGGTCGACAGGCTCACCCCCGCATCGTCGCAGGAACCGAGGGCCGGCCTCGGAAGTTATCCACAGACCCGCCCCTGCACGGCGCGGGAGGTATGTCAGCCGACGCGCGCGACGTCGTGCAGAGCTTCCACCATCGGCAGCAGCTCCGGCTGCTCGGCCGCATCGGCGAGCACCCGCTCCAGCGTCTCGTCATGCACCGGACGTGCGCGCTCGTACAGCTTCTGCCCGCTCGGGGTGAGCTCGGTGTAGATCCCGCGACGGTCGTCGGCGCAGAGAATCCGGATGAGCAGCCCCCGGTCCTCGAGCCGGTTCACCAACCGGGTGGTCGCGCTCGGGCTGAGCGCTGCGGCACGGGCCAGCTGCTGCATGCGCATGTGCCAGCCGTCCTGCCGGCTCAGCGCCTCCAGCACGGTGTACTCGACCACGGAGAGCCCTGCCTCGGTCGACAGCGCACGCTCCAGCTCGGCCTCGATCATGGCGTGCAGAGCGGCCATCGTGCGCCATCCGCGGGCGCGGATCTCGACGGCGTCATCGGCGATGCCCATGGATCCTCCAAAAGTAGTTGCTTGCGCTTTCTATTTGCACGTGCAAGTATTGTGGTCACCGACGCAAAAACCCGCGTCTGCAACTATCTCACTGTATCAGGAGTTCCCCCATGCCTCTCGGCCTGATCGCCCTCGCCCTCGGCGCCTTCGGAATCGGCCTCACCGAATTCGTCATCATGGGCCTGCTGCCCGAGGTGGCCGCCGACTTCGGCGTCACCGAGGCCGCCGCCGGATGGCTCATCTCCGGCTACGCGCTGAGCGTCGTGGTCGGCGCGCTGTTCCTGACCGCCGCCACCACTCGCCTTCCGCGCAAGCCCGTGCTGCTCGGCCTCATCGTGCTCTTCATCATCGGCAACGCGGTCACCGCGCTCGCCCCGGGCTACGGCCTCGCCATGGTGGGCCGCATCATCGCCGCGCTCACGCACGGGGCGTTCTTCGGCATCGGATCGGTTCTGGCCGCCTCGCTCGTCCCCGCCGCGAAGAAGGCGGGCGCGATCGCGATCATGTTCACCGGCCTCACCGCGGCCAACGTGCTCGGCGTCCCGTTCGGCACCTTCCTCGGCCAGCAGCTGGGCTGGCGCGCCACGTTCTCGGCGATCGCGATCATCGGGGTCGTCGCGTTCGTGGGGATCGCCCTGCTCGTGCCGGCGACGCACGACATCCCGCCCACCCGCCTGCGCGACGAGCTCGGCGCCTTCCGCTCCGGCCAGGTGTGGCTCTCGCTCGTCGTGACCGTGCTCGCGTACGGCGGCATGTTCGGCGCGTTCACCTACATCGCCTACACGCTCACCGAGGTCAGCGGTTTCGCCTCCACGATGGTGCCGTGGCTGCTCGTGCTGTTCGGCGTGGGCCTCTTCCTCGGCAACTGGGCCGGTGGCAAGGCAGCGGACCGATCCATCGACGTGACGCTCATCGTCTTCGTCGCGGCCCTCATCGTCGTGCTCGTCGGATTCGCGCTCTTCGCGTCGAGCGGTCCGGCCGCCGTCGTCGCTCTCTTCCTCATGGGCGGGTTCGGATTCGGCACCGTGCCCGGGCTGCAGTCCCGGATCATGGGATACGCGTCGTCGGCCCCGACGCTCGCATCCGGCGCGAACATCGGCGCGTTCAACGTGGGCAACGCGCTCGGGGCCTGGGCCGGCGGCGTCGGCATCGCCGCGGGCCTCGGATACACCTCCCCCATCTGGATCGGCGCCGGCATCACCGCACTCGCTCTCGTCGTGATGGTGATCGCCGCGCTCACCGCTCGTCGCGGCACCGCGCGTCCAGGCGCAGCGCACACTCCGACGACCACGACTCCGGTCCCCGCGGGGGTGGCGCGCTGATCCCCGGCTCCGCCCCCGACGACACCCTCTTCGCAACACGCACAGAAGGACGAACGACATGACCGTTCCCACCATCACCCCGAACACCACCATCACGCTGAACAACGGCGTGGCCATGCCCCAGCTGGGCTTCGGGGTCTTCCAGGTCTCGGACGACGAGACGACGGCCGCCGTCGCGACTGCGCTGCGGACCGGATACCGCAGCATCGACACCGCGGCGATCTACGGCAACGAGCGCGGCGTCGGCCGCGCGATCGCCGAGTCCGGCATCGCCCGCGACGAGCTCTTCGTCACCTCGAAGGCGTGGAACGCCGAGCAGGGGTACGACGCGACCCTGCGCGCGTACGATGAGAGCCTCGAGAAGCTGGGCCTGGACGCCCTCGACCTCTACCTGATCCACTGGCCCGAGCTCGGCGACGGCGACTACGCCGGCACCTGGCGCGGACTGGAGGCGCTCTACGCCGAGGGCCGGGTGCGCGCGATCGGCGTCTCCAACTTCGAGCCCGTGCACCTCGCGCGGATCCTCGAGACCGGATCCGTCGTCCCCGCGGTCAACCAGGTGGAGCTGCACCCCGCGTTCCAGAACCGCGCGGTGATCGCCGCGGACGCCGCCGCCGGCGTGACCACGGAGGCCTGGAGCCCGCTCGCCCAGGGCGCGGTGCTGCAGGATCCGGCCATCACGGCCATCGCCGCCCGGTACGGCCGCACTCCGGCCCAGGTGGTGCTGCGCTGGCACCTGCAGCAGGACCGCGTGGTCATCCCGAAGTCGGTGACGCCGAGCCGCATCGCGGAGAACTTCGACGTGTTCGGCTTCGACCTCGACGCCACCGAGCTCGCGGCGATCGACGCCCTCGACCGCGATGGCCGCACGGGACCGCACCCGCACGAGTTCCACGGCTGATCAGCAGCAGAGGCGAGTGGATCCGGCCTCAGTAGACTGGATCCACTCGCGGGAGTGGTGAAATTGGCAGACACGCAGGATTTAGGTTCCTGTGCCTCCGGGCGTGTGGGTTCAAGTCCCACCTTCCGCACGACATCGCTGGTGGAATGACCCGAGGTCACCCCACCAGCGCCGATTCCGCGCGTCGCTCTCCCAGCCGAGCGAGACCTGCCCGCTCTAGACTTCACAGAAGCCGGCATCTCGGCGAACACTCCAGCGACGACTCCACGGACGGGAATCACCTGTGCACCACGCCGCCCTCATCCCCTGGCTCGACCCGAACGTCATCATCAACGGCGCCGGCCCTTGGGCGCTCGCTGTGGTGCTGTTCATCATCTTCGCCGAGACAGGTCTGCTCATCGGGTTCCTGCTTCCGGGCGACACGCTGTTGATCATCTCGGGTCTGCTGACCCACACCAACCACGTCTTCGGGCTGGACATCTGGGCGGTCGGCCTGCTGATCGCACTGGCGGCGTTCCTGGGCGGCGAGGTCGGCTATCTGATCGGCCACAAGGGCGGCCCTGCGGTCTTCGAGCGCAAGGAGTCCGGTCTGTTCAGCCGGAAGAACGTCGAGCGCACGAACCACTTCTTCGAGCGCTTCGGCGGTCTCACGGTGATCCTGGCGCGCTTCGTGCCGGTCGTGCGCACCTTCGCGCCCGTCGCCGCCGGCGTCGGGCACATGCCGTGGCGCAAGTACAGCCTGTACAACCTCATCGGCGCCCTGATCTGGGGCTTCGGCCTCACCTACGTCGGCTTCCTGATCGCCTACATCCCCTGGATCGCCGACCTCGTGACGAAGTACATCGACGTGATCCTGCTCGGCGTCGTCGCGCTCACGCTCGCCGTCACCGCCTGGCACTACTTCAACGAGCGCCGCAAGGCGAAGAAGGAGTCCGCCGCGGGGATCCCGGCCGTCGAGCCGGAGATCTGAGCCGGGCTCAACCGACGTCGCGAGCGGCTCCGTCCGCATCGCCCTTCTCGGAGGCCGCCGCACGCGCGGCCTTCGACTTCTCGACGCTCGCCCGCAGCGCCTCCATGAGGTCGATGACCTCGCCACCCTTCTCGGCGGGCGCGAACGTCTCCTCGGTCTCGAACGCCTCCCCCTTCTCGATCTTGGCGTCGATGAGCGTGCGCAGTTCGACCTGGTACTCGTCGACGAACGCGTTCGGGTCGAAGTCGGTGGAGAAGCCCTCGACGAGCGACGCCGACAGTTCGAGCTCCTTGTCGGAGACCGTGACCTCCTCCTGCAGGATGGGGAAGTCGGCTTCGCGCACCTCATCGGCCCAGAGCAGCGTCTGCAGCACGAGCACATCGCCGCGCACGCGCAGGGCCGCGAGCCGGGTCTTCTGACGCAGGGTGAAACGCACGATCGCGGTGCGGTCCGTGGCCTCCAGGGTCTTGCGCAGCAGCACATAGGCCTTGGGCGACTTGGAATCCGGCTCCAGGTAGTACGCCTTGTCGAGGGTGAGCAGATCCACCTGGTCCGACGGCACGAACTCCACGACGTCGATCTCCCGGCTGCGCTCGGCGGGCAGCGACTCCAGGTCCTCCTTGGTCAGCACCACGGTCTGCGACTCGTCCTGGTAAGCCCGGTCGATCTCCGAGTAGGCGACGGTCTGTCCGCAGATCTCGCACACCCTCTTGTACCGGATCCGCCCGCCGTCCGCGTCGTGCACCTGGTGCAGCGAGACGTCGTGGTCCTCCGTCGCCGAGTACACCTTGACCGGCACGTTGACCAAGCCGAAGGTGAGCGAGCCCTTCCAGATCGTCCTCATGGCACCAGTACACACCACTCCCGCAGCAGCGGGATAGCCTGACGACATGGCAGACGGCCCGCAGTTCGCGCGCATCGGCGAGCGTCGTCTGCGTGTGACGAACCTCGACAAGGTCGTGTACCCGGTCACCGGCACCACCAAGGGCGAGGTGATCGACTACTACGCGCGGATCGCCCCGCAGCTGCTGCCGGTCCTCGCCGGACGCCCCGTCACGCGCAAACGCTGGGTGGAGGGCGTCGGCACCGCGGAGGATCCGCAGGGATCCTTCTTCGCCAAGCAGCTCGAACCGGGCGCCCCCGGGTGGATCCCGCGCCAGGAGATCCCGCACTCCGGCGGTGCGAAGGACTATCCGCTCGTCGACGAGGTCGCCACGCTCGTCTGGATGGCGCAGGTCGCTGCGATCGAGCTGCACATCCCGCAGTGGCGCTTCGCTCCCGACGGCGGGCGCGGCAACCCGGATCGCCTCGTACTCGACCTGGATCCGGGGCCGGGCGTCACGCTCGCGCAGTGCGCCGAGGTGGCGCTCATCGCACGCGGCATCCTCGACGGCATGGGTATGGATCCGGTGCCCGTCACAAGCGGCAGCAAGGGCATCCACCTCTACGCGCACCTGCCCGGCGACCGCACGAGCGAGGAGATCTCCGCTTTCGCGCACGCCCTCGCCCGGGCGATCGAGACGGATCGCCCGGATCTCGTGACGAGCGTGATGACGAAGACCCTGCGCGCAGGCAAGGTGTTCCTCGACTGGAGCCAGAACAACGGCAAGAAGACGACGATCGCGCCCTACTCACTGCGCGGCCGCCCTCAGCCGTGGGTCGCCGCCCCCCGCACCTGGGAGGAGCTGGAGGCTCCGGATCTCCGGCAGCTGCGGTTCGACGAGGTGCTCGAGCGGGCGGAGAGCGGGCTGGATCCGTTCACGGTGATCACGCAGAATCATCCGCCGACGGCCGACACCCCGCTCCCCGTGCGTCGGCAGGATCGGCGACCGGTCGAGAAAGCCCGCACGCGCGTCGCCTCCTCGACGGGACCGGCTGCCGGCGGGACGGCCACCGCTCCAGAAGCCTCCTCCGTCCCTCCGGCGGATGATCCGGTCCCCGGCTACTCCCCCATGCTCGCCGACCACGGCACACCGGGCACGGCCCGCGGACTGGGCTGGGCCGAGATCAAGTGGGACGGGATCCGCGCGATCGGCACCTGGTCGGACGGCCGGTTCCGGCTACGAGCGCGCAGCGGCACCGACATCACCGACCGCTATCCCGAGCTCACCGCCGACGGCGCACCCCGATTCCCCGTGGGCGAAGCCGTCGTCGACGGGGAGATCGTCGCTCTGGACGCCGCGGGCCGACCGAGCTTCCACCGCCTTCAGGATCGGATGCACCTCACCCGGGCACGCGAGATCGAGCGCGAGGTCATCCGCACGCCGGTGCGCTACCACCTGTTCGATCTGCTCCGCCTGGAGGGGCACGACCTCACCGCCCTGCCGTTGCGCGACCGCCGGGAGCTGCTGGAGCAGATCGCCGCCGACCTGCCCGCGCCGGTGCTCGTGCCGCCGGTGTTCGACGACGTCGATGCGGCCCTGGCCACGAGCGCCGCGCTCGATCTGGAGGGCGTGGTCGTGAAGGACCCTGCGTCGGCATACGCCCCGGGTGCGCGCTCACCGCGGTGGCTGAAGATCAAGCTCACCCGCGCGCAGGAGGTCGTGATCGTCGGCATCCGCCCCGGCAAGGGCGACCGCACCGGGCGCATCGGGTCGCTGCTGCTCGCGATCCCCGACCCCGCGCTGCCCTCGGGCCTGCGCTACGTGGGCAGGGTGGGCACCGGCTTCACGGATCGCATGCTGCAGGAGCTGGGCACGCGGCTGGACGCGCTGCGCACGTCGGCGCCGGCCGTGGACGGCGTCCCCGTCGCCGATGCGTCCGACGCGCTGTGGGTGCGTCCGGAGATCGTCGGAGAGGTCGAGTTCGCGAACTGGACCGACGACGGCGTGCTGAGGCACTCGCGCTGGCGCGGCCTGCGTCCGGACAAGTCGCCGGGCGAGGTGGTCGTCGAGTCCTGACCGGTCGCGAAAGGGCCGTCAGGCGTGCACGGCCTCGCAGTCGCCCACGTTGCCCGAACCAGACGCATCGGGCTCGATCTGGAACGTGGAGTGCTCGACGTCGAAGTGCTCGGCGAGGCAGGACTGCATCTGCACGAGGAGGGCCGACGCTCCTCCGCCGACGAGCAGCGCGGGCTGCACCGACACATGCGCGGTGAAGACGGGCGCACCGCGGGTGAGCTGCCAGACGTGCACATCGTGCACCCCGGTGACGCCAGGGTAGTCGAGCAGGTGCTGGCGGATCTCGCTCACGGCCGTGCCCTTCGGCGCCGACTCGGCGAGCACCGAGAACACCTCGCGCAGCAGCGAGACCGCCCGAGGGATGATCATCGCGGCGATCACGAGGGAGGCGATCGCGTCGGCGAGCATCCAGCCCGTCGTGATGATGACGATCGCGGCGACGATCACCATCGCGGATCCGATCAGATCCCCCATCACCTCCAGGTACGCGCCGCGCACGTTGATGCTCTCCCGCTGCGCCGCGCTGAGCAGCCACATCGAGATCGCGTTCGCGACGAGGCCGACGGCGGCCACGATGAGCATGAGCGTTCCGGCGACCTCGACCTGGGTCGGGTGCAGGAGCCGTGTGACGCCCTCGAAGGCGACCCACGCCGACAGCAGGATCAGGATGATCGCGTTGATGAGCGCTCCGAACACCTCGGCGCGCTGGTAGCCGAACGTGCGCCGATCGTCGGCGGGACGGGCCGCGACCGCGCTCGCGATGAGCGCGATGACCAGGGCGGATGCGTCCGTGAACATGTGCGCCGCGTCGGCGAGCAGCGCGAGGGATCCGCTGAGGATCGCACCGACCACCTGCACGAGCATGATGACGCAGGTCAGCGTCAGCGAGATCGCGAGCAGCCGTCGATGGCCTGCGGAGCGGATCCCGGTAGCGGGTGCGTGATCGTGCATACCTCCAGGGTAGAGCCGGGATCCCCCGGTCGGAGGGGTTTTCGCCTAGTCGGGAATGGGGATGATTCTCAGTTGCGCGGGCGGTCGGGCGCGGCTCCACGCCGCCGACGCTACCCGCGGGTCGCGACGGCGTCCACGGTCGGGTTCGCGGTGGTCAGAGTTCCGCGAGCAGCGGCACCAGGGCGACGAAGGCGCGGGCGCGGTGCGACTGAGCCTGCTTCTCCTCCGCCGTGAACTCACCGACCGTACGCTCGGCGCCGCTCTGCCCCTCGGGCACGAAGACGGGGTCGTAGCCGAAGCCGCCGGCGCCGACGGCCGCGTGCGCGAGCCGGCCCGGCCATTCGCCGCGGACCGTCCACTCGCGTCCATCCGGCAGCACCAGCGCGATGACGCTGACGTAGTGCGCGGCACGGTGCGGATCCGCGATGTCGCGGAGCTGATCCAGCAGCAGTTCCCGGTTCGCGATGTCGTCCTTCTGCTGCCCCGCCCAGTAGGCGGAGAAGACTCCGGGCGAACCACCCAGCACGTCCACCGCGATGCCGGAGTCGTCGGCGAGCGCGGGCAGGCCCGTGTGCGCGGCGGCCGCACGGGCCTTGATCAGGGCGTTGTCCTCGAAGGTCACGCCGTCCTCGACGGGCTCGGGCCCGTCGTAGCCGACAACCTCGAGATCGGGCCGGGTGGCCGCGACGATCCCGCCGAACTCGGTGACCTTGTGGGCGTTGTGCGTCGCGAGGACGATCCTCACGCCCGCTCCTCCGCGAGGGCTGCGAGTTGGCGGTCACGCAGATCCGCACAGCCGTTCACGCCGAGCTCGAGCAGTGTGTCGAGCTCGCGCTTGTCGAAGGGCGCACCCTCGGCCGTGCCCTGCACCTCGACGAACAGTCCGCGCCCGGTCACGACGACGTTCATGTCGGTCTCGGCGCGCACGTCCTCGACGTAGGCCAGGTCGAGCATGGGCTCGCCGTCGATGATGCCGACCGACACCGCGGCGACGGAATCGTGCAGCACCTGGGCCTTCTGTCCGATGAACTTCTTGCGCCGTCCCCACTCGATCGCATCGGCGAGGGCGACGTACGCCCCGGTGATCGCCGCGGTGCGGGTGCCCCCGTCGGCCTGCAGCACGTCGCAGTCGATCACGATCGTGTTCTCGCCGAGAGCCTTGGTGTCGACGACGGCACGGAGTGCCCTGCCGATCAGGCGCGAGATCTCGTGCGTGCGCCCGCCGATGCGGCCCTTCACGCTCTCCCGGTCGTTGCGCTCGTTCGTGGCCCGCGGCAGCATCGCGTACTCGGCCGTGACCCAGCCCTTGCCCTTGCCGGTGAGCCAGCGCGGCACGCCGTTCGTGAACGACGCCGTGCACAGCACCTTCGTGTTGCCGAAGCTGATCAGGGCGGATCCCTCCGCCTGAGCGCTCCAGCCGCGTTCGATCGTGATGGGGCGGAGCTGGTCGACGGTGCGGCCGTCCTTGCGGATGGTGGCGTCGTCAGAACGGGACGTGGTCATGGGATCTCCTTGAGGTGGGGAAGGTCGATGACGCCGGTCTGCACGAGCCGGACGCCCCGCACCTCCTGGCCCATCAGGCGGTTGGCGAGAGCGGTGAAGTCGTCGGCGGAGGCTCCGGTCGCCTCATACACGTAACTGGGGTGCGCATCGGCGGGGGCGAGCAGGTCGCCGCGGACGAGTTGGCGGTACACGTCGCCCGCGGTCTCATCGTCGCTGGAGACGAGCGAGACCCCCTCCCCCATGACGTAGCCGATCGCACCACGGAGGAACGGGTAGTGCGTGCAGCCGAGCACGAGGGTGTCCACGTCAGCGTCGCGCAGCGGCGCCAGGTACTCCTCGGCGACCCGGAGAACTTCCGGGGTGTCGGTGATGCCCGCCTCGACGAATTCGACGAACCGGGGGCAGGCGGCGGTGAACACCGCGAGGTTCTCATTCACCTCGAGCATGTCCTGATAGGCGCGGGATCCGATCGTGCCGACGGTGCCGATCACGCCGATCCGACCATTGCGCGTGGTCGAGATCGCCCGGCGCACGGCCGGGCCGATCACCTCGACGACGGGCAGGTCGTAGCGCTCGCGGGCGTCTCGCAGCATCGCCGAGGACGCCGTATTGCAGGCGATCACGAGCATCTTCACACCCTGGTCGACGAGCGTGTCGAGCACCTCGAGCGCATAGCGGCGCACGTCGGCGATGGGCTTCGGCCCGTAGGGCGAGTGCGCGGTGTCGCCGATGTAGACGAAGGATTCCCGGGGCAGCTGCGCCCTGATCGCCCGGGCGACGGTGAGACCGCCGACCCCGGAGTCGAAGATCCCGATCGGCGCGTCGTTCATGATGCTCCAGCCTAGTCGCCGGATCCGCGCGGTCCCGTGCGGTGTGCGTCCTATGCTGTCGATCATGACCGCGTCCAGCGCCCTCAAGACCGATCGCTACGAGCTCACGATGCTGGAGGCCGCGCTGCGCGACGGCACCGCCGCGCGGCAGAGCGTGTTCGAGCTGTTCTCACGACGACTGTCCGGGGGGCGCCGATTCGGCGTGGTCGCCGGCACCGGCCGCCTGCTCTCGCTGCTGCGCGACTTCCGCTTCGGCGACGACGAGCTGCGCTACCTGCGCGACGCGAAGGTCGTCGACGCCGACGCTCTGCGCTACCTCGAGAGCTACCGGTTCACCGGGACGATCCGCGGCTACCGCGAGGGCGAGCTGTACTTCCCCGGATCCCCCATCCTCACCGTCGAGGGCACCTTCGCCGACGCCGTGATCCTGGAGACCCTGGCGCTCAGCGTGCTCAACCACGACTCGGCGGTCGCCACGGCGGCAAGCCGCATGAGCATCGCCGCCGGAGAGCGCCCCCTCGCCGAGATGGGGTCGCGCCGCGCGGCTGAGGATTCTGCGGTCGCCGCAGCCCGCGCCGCATTCATCGCCGGTTTCGGCGCGACGAGCAACCTCGAGGCGGGGCGCACCTGGGGCATCCCCACGATGGGTACCGCGGCGCACTCGTGGACGCTGCTGCACGACAGCGAGGAGGACGCGTTCCGAGCGCAGATCGCGGCGCTCGGCACCGGCACCACACTGCTCGTGGACACTTACGACATCCGCCAGGGCGTGGAGACGGCCATCCGCGTGGCGGGCACCGGGCTGGGCGGGGTGCGCATCGATTCCGGCGACCTGCCCATCATGGCCGCCGAAGTACGCGCGCAGCTCGACGAGCTCGGCGCGACCGAGACGAAGATCACCGTGACCAGCGACCTCGACGAGTACGCGATCGCCGCCCTCGCCGCGTCGCCGGTGGATGCCTACGGCGTGGGTACCTCGGTGGTCACAGGATCCGGCTACCCCACCGCGAGCATGGTCTACAAGCTCGTGGCGCGGCAGGGATCCGACGGCGGCTGGGTCGCCGTGGCCAAGGCATCGGCGGACAAAGCCTCGAAGGGCGGGCGCAAGGCGGCGTTCCGGATCCTCGCGGACGGCGTCGCGCAGTCGGAGACCGTGCTCGTCGCCGACGGTTTCGAGGAGCTCGGAGCTGGGGAGCACCCCGACGGGCGAGCGCTTCAGGTGACCCTCGTCGAGGCTGGTGAGATCGACTCGGCCTTCGAGGGCCCGGCCGGCACGGTCGCCGCGCGGGAGCACCACCTCAGGGTGCGCGAGGAACTGCCGGTGCGCGCCCTCGCGCTCAGCAAGTCGGATCCGGCGATCCCGACCGAGTTCGTCGACGTGGCCTGAGAGTCAGCCGACCATCGACTCGTAGATCTCCTTGCAGGTCGGGCAGACCGGGAACTTCTCCGGGTCCCGTCCCGGAGTCCACTTCTTGCCGCACAGCGCCCGCACGGGCTTGCCGGTGAGCGCAGACTCGAGGATCTTCTCCTTCTTGACGTAATGGGAGAACCGCTCGTGGTCTCCCGGCTCCTGCAGCTCCTCGTTGAGGAGCTGCTCGAGTTCGCGATCGAGGGTGGCGACGCCGCCCTGGTCCGGCGCATCCAGCGGGGTACTCATGACCGCGAGTCTAATCGCGTGAGGCTGGGTGGGCGCGTGATCGCACGCATCCGATCGCAGCGCCGACGGATCCGCTCACGCCGTCTCGACGAACTCCATCAACTGGGCACCACGACGATCGAACGCACGCCCGCCGGTCTGGACGCCGAGGAAGAGCACGGCGACGCCCACCAGCACGCCGGTCCACAGCGCCGGAGCGGTGGAGACCTCGTCCGACACCAGTGCCGGCCACGCCAGCAGAAGCGCCGGGAGACTGAGCACGACGGCGCCGACCAGCGTGCCGGCCTGCCCCAGTGCGCCACCGCGCGCCCGCTGCGGCTGCTGGAAAGGGCTGTCGCCCGGGCGTGAGACGGCGTACGGCGCCACCGCAGACAGGATGCTCGACAGCCCAAGGCCGGTCAGCAGCAGGCTTGCGACCACGCCCACGAACGCCGGCAGCAGGGACCAGCGCCCGATCACGGCGAGCGTGACGGGGATCGCCACCGCCAACGTCGGGATTGCGATCAGGAGCACAGGGACGAGCCGGCCCAGCCGATCGGGCACTCCCTTGATGCCGCTCGCCACGTGGATCCAGAACGCCGTGGAGTCGTAGGCGACGTCGTTGTGCGGGAGCCAGCCGAAGAACAGCGCCATCACCGTGACCGGCAACGCCGCGGCGATCTCGACCGGCACCCCGGCGACCAGCAGCGGCACGACGGTGAGCGCGCCGGCGATCGGCACGATCACGAAGTTCATGATGTAGCGGCGGTCCCGCAGCCAGTACACCAGGCTGCGCGCCGCCACGGCGCCGAACGCATTCGACGGCAGCAACCCGAACCAGCCGAGGCCCGGGCGCTCGCGCACCGCTGTCGGCCGCTCTGTCGTGCTCAGCGCGCGCCGGGCGAGCATCAGCCACCCGGCCGTGACGACCGCAGCCGTCAGCACCGCGATGACGGCCGCCGCCCACGCGGCACCCGCCTGCCCCGATGCGGCGAGGAACGGGAGCGCCGCAGACGCGCCGAGCGGCGTGACGCCCAGCACCCCGGCCACGGCATGCAGGACCGGGGGAACCGCCCCAGCCCAGCCGAGTGAGGCCACGAACACGCACACCGGCACCGCGATCACGATCACCGCGAGCGCGAACAGCGCAGTGAGTTCGCGAGAGCGCCGCTCCGGCAGAAGTCGCGCGCTGAGCGCCATCCCGACGCGCGCTGCGAGCACCGCCGCGACGAACGTCAGCAGCGCGGAGAGCACCGCGACGACCCAGGGCGCTCCGAACGAGATCGCGACGATCACCACAGCCACCTGGATCACGAGCAGCGCCAGACTCGGCACGCTCACGAAGGCGGCGAGGGTGAGCACGAGCGGAAGCCGGCGCTCATCGACCCCGAACACCACGAAGCGGCGCGGATCCAGCTGGTCCACGGACCCCGCCAGGATCGGCGCCACGAAGAACCCCAGCACCACCGCCGAGCTGCCCAGCACGATCACCGTGTGCGCGGCGGCCTCGGAGGTGTGCGCAAGACTGCGGATCGCGATGACCGACACGGTCGTCGCCGCGGCGGTGAGCAGCAGCGCCAGGACGGTGCGGGTCACTCGGCTGCGGTCGCCGCGCAGCGCGCCGAGCGCCAGCATCAGTCTCAGTCGGAGAACGTGTGCAACCACTCCAGCCCCTCCACTTCGGAGGCCGCGCCGGAGAGCTCCACGAAGCGCTGTTCGAGGGTCTGCCCCGCGCGCACCTCGTCGACCGTGCCCTCGGCGAGCACTTCGCCGCCGACGATGATCGCGATCCGCGCGCACACCTGCTCGACCAGATCCATGCCGTGGCTGGAGAGGACGACGGTGCCGCCGTGTGCGACGTAGGCGCGCAGGATGTCCAGGATCACACCGGAGGAGACCGGATCCACCGACTCGAACGGCTCATCCAGCACCAGCACGCGCGGCGAGTGGATCATCGCGCCGGCGAGCATGATCTTCTTCGTCATACCGGCGGAGTAGTCGGAGACCACGCGGCTGAGCGCACCGGTGAGATCGAACGCCCTGGCCAGATCTGCCACGCGCTTCTCGACGACGTCGGCGGGCAGTCCCCGCAGCAGACCGTAGTAGTGCAGCAGCTGACGTCCGGTGAGCCGGTCGAAGGTGCGCAGTCGGTCAGGCAGCACACCGAGCGCCTTCTTCGCGGCAGCCGGATCCGCACTCTGATCGATTCCGCTGATCCGCACCGTGCCCTCGTCGGGGCGCAGCAGCCCCGCGATGATCGAGAGGGTGGTGGTCTTGCCGGCGCCGTTGGGCCCGACGATGCCGTAGAAGGACCCGGCCGGGACGGTCAGGTCGATCCCGGCCACTGCGACGGAGTCGCCGAAGCGCTTGACGAGCCCGCGCACGACGAGGGCCTGTCCGTCGACGTCTGCGGCAGGCCTCTCCGACACCGCGGCGGCATCTTCCGCGACGTCCTGCCACGCGGATGCGTCTTCTTCTGCAGGCGGAGCCGTAGGCGGCTCGCTCGAAGTCGTCTGCGCGGGCGCGGGGTCGGCCGGCTCAGGCTCAGGCTCAGGCTCAGGCTCAGGCTCGGCGGATCCGTCCGAGTCCGTCGGTTCGGGCACGGAGTCGACGATCTCCGCCGATGCGGCGTCGGTCCCCGTCCGCGTGTCGGGCTCCATTGCGCCCTGCGCCGAATCCGCGGCCGGCGCGGCCGCCCCCAGTTCGGTGTCCACAGGAGCATCATGCCCCGTCACGGCCTCTTCCGGGGAGGGCGTGTGCTGGTCCGGTTCCGTCTCGATCGCCGATTCCGCCGGGGACGGCGGGTTCACGACCTCTGCAACGGAGGCCGCGGACTGCGCGGCGAGGGCGGCGGGTGCGGTCGTAGGCGCCGCGCCCTCGGCCTTCGCCTGCGGAGTGCGCTTCGCGGCTGTGTCGTTCGATGCCGTGCTCTTCGCAGCCGTCGTCTTCGGCGTGGTCGCGCGCTTTGCGGTCGCCCGCTTTGCGGTCGTGCGCTTCGCCGTGGTGGCACCGGCCTCCGAGCCCGAGGCGTCCCCCGGCGCCTCGGTTCCCGCAGCCGCAGCGGTGCTCTTCGCCGCAGCGGTCGTGCGCCCGGCGGCCGTCGAGCCCTTGGCCGTGGCGCGCGGCGCGCGCGCGGCGCGCGGCGTCGCAGCCTTGACCGCGGCGACCTTGGCCGCGGACTCCTTCGCCTCCTCGGCGGCGGCCTCCGCCTTCGCCGCGCCCGCCTTCTCCGCCGCAGCCTTCGCGGCCGCGGCGCGCGCGGCACTCGTCCGGGCCGCCGTGCGCTTCGCGGCCGCGGAACGCGCCGCTGCCGCCTGGGTTTCGGCCTTCACCCGCGCCGTCTGCGCCGTCGTCGCTCTGGCGCCGCCGGACGCGGGGCGGCGAGGCTTTGCAGGAGGAGAGGAATCCTTGGGCGCGCGAGGGTCGTTGGGAGCTCCGGTCATGCCCTTCACGGTAGCAACCGACGATGATGCGCAAAGGGCCGACGACCCGAAGTGACGGGATCCGACGCACAGGATGTCGCCCACGATGAACCTGGGAATGAACCGAGCAGTCGGTAACGGAATGGCATCGCACCCCCTCTGCCCATGAAGCACTCAGGGCAGATCGATACCATGATCTTCGGCACGAGGAAGTGTCCCATCGGTGACATAACCGTGAACACACGTAACAGGAGTATTTCTGTGACTCTTCAGACCATCATTCTCGCTGCCGGGATGGGCTCGCGCCTCGGGCGCTCCCTCCCGAAGCCGCTGACCGAGCTCAACGACGGGCGTTCGATCATGCAGCAGCAGCACGACAACATCCACGCCGCTTTCGGCGACGACGTGCGCATCACGACCATCGTGGGATATCGCGCCGAGACGATCATCGAGGCCTTCCCCGATGTGAACTACGTGCACAACGAGCGCTACGACCAGACCAACACCTCCAAGAGCCTCCTGCGCGGCCTCGCCGCCACGGGGCGAAAGGGCGTGCTCTGGATGAACGGCGACGTCGTGTTCGACCCGCGCATCCTGGGCCGCGCGATCGCCTACATCGAGCGCGACCAGTCCTTCGTCACCGTCAACACCGCCAAGGTGAGCGACGAAGAGGTCAAGTACACGGTCGACACCGAGGGCTTCATCAAGGAGCTCTCCAAGACCGTCAAGGGCGGCATCGGCGAGGCCGTCGGCATCAACTACATCTCCTCGCGCGACAAGCAGGCGTTCATGCGCCAGCTGCAGCGCGTCGACGACCAGGACTACTTCGAGCGCGGACTCGAGCTCGCGATCGTCGAGAACGGCCTGCTGCTGGAGCCGATGGACATCTCCGACCTGTACGCCGTCGAGGTCGACTTCGCCGAGGACCTGGAGCGGGCGAACCTCTTCGTCTGACGTTCCTACCCAGAGAGCCCGTGCCGCGACCGTCGCGCGCACGGGCTCTCTGCGTTGCGGGCGTTCTCGCAGGGCTGTCGACATAGGCTCTGAACCATGGGGCGAAAAGAAGGCAAGGGCGGCAGGGACGAGAAGACGATCCATCGGATCCACTCCCTGCCGGATGACGCGCCGTGGGCAGGCGGCCTCCCTCCGGCCGGGTCCTCAGAGCACCCGGCGCACATCCGCGGCCTCGACCGCGTCCTGGCCGTGCAGCGGCCGCTCGTGCTCGCGCACATCCGCAGCATCCGCCTGCGCCACCCGGATGCGACCCCGGCACAGATCATCACGCTGCTGGAGCGACGCTACCTCGCGGCTGTCACGACCGGCGGGGCTGCAGTCGGGGCGACCGCTGTGATCCCCGGGATCGGCACGGGCGTGACCCTTGCGCTGTCCGGTGTCGAGACGGCGGGCTTCGTCGAGACGACGGCGCTGTTCGCACAATCGATCGCCGAGGTGCACGGCATCACGGTGACGAACCCCGACCGCGCCAGGGCTCTCGTGATGACCCTCATGCTCGGCAAGGAGGGGGTGGATCTGATCCGCCAGCTCGCAGGCCAGGCCGGCGGCAAAGGGGTGGGCCGGCCCGCCTATTGGGGCGAGCTGGTGACGAAGTCCCTGCCGCGAGCCGCCGTGGGGCCGCTCGCTGACCGGCTGAAGAGCATGCTCATCAAGCAGTTCGCCGGCATGGGCGGCGCATCACTGATCGGCAAGGCACTGCCGTTCGGCGTCGGCGCGGTGATCGGCGGCGCAGGGAACCACGTGCTCGGCCGCCGGGTGCTCACCAGTTCGCATCGCGCTTTCGGCCTTCCGCCCCAGGTGCTGCCGGCAGAACTCGAGCCGGTGCCGGGTGCCCAGCGCATCGAACGTCGGATCGCCCGTGGCGCTCAACTGGCGGGATCGGCCGTGGTCGGAGCCGCCGGCAGCGCCGCGCGCGGCGTGGGGTTCGTCGGCCGCAAGGCCGTGGACTCGCTGCACCGCAAGCCCGCGCCGATCTCGGCCCCCGAGGCGCCGGGGCCCGAACTGCGCCCGACGGATCCGGACCGGGACGTCTGATCGATCCGCACAGACGCGTGCTCGGGCGAAGTCTGCACCGTCTCGGTGATCGCGGGGCGAGACGACGACTCTTCGTCGGCGCCTGCTCTTAGCGTGACGCCATGAACCGTTCCGCCGACCCTCCGCAGCCGCCTCTCCCCCAGCCGTCCTATCCCGTGCCCTGGCACGTCGATCGTCGCGACCGCACGCACCCGATGGTGACGAACCGTGGTGCGACGGTGCAGTTCGCCCGGGTCTTCGCCCGCACCTCGCGCGCTCCGGGGCGCACCCTCATGTGGGGACACGTCGAGCACGGCGAGCAGATGGAGGTGTGCCTGTGCGACACCGACGTCGACGACGTCGTCGTCACTCTCGCATGGTTCCGCCCCGAGGACGGGCACGAGTACATCTGGCGATTCGTCGTCTGAGCCGTACCGGCAATCCGCCGCGCCCGGACGCTGCTCCCGCTGATCTCGCAGTCCGACATGAAAGGATCGACGAGTGACCCTTCGCGAGCCCCCCTCCGACGCGGACGCCCCGCTGTCCGGCGCTGGCGTGTCGTTCGTGATGCCGGTCCTCAATGAACGCGCCTACCTCGAGCATGCCGTCGCGTCGGTGCTCGCTCAGGACGTGGACGGGCCGACCGAGCTCGTGCTGGCACTGGGCCCCTCCTCCGACGGCACCACCGAATTCGCCGAGCGCATGGCCGCGCGCGAGCCACGGCTCCGGATCGTGCACAACCCCGCCGCGGACATCCCGGTCGGACTGAACGCCGCGATCCGCGCCAGCAGGTATCCGACGATCATCCGCGTGGACGCGCACTCCGAGCTCTCCGCCGGATACGCGGCGCGCGCCCTGGACACCCTCGAGCGCACCGGCGCGGCGAACGTCGGCGGCGTGATGCGCGCCGACGGACGCACGCCGTTCCAGGCCGCTGTCGCCCGCGCCTACAACTCACCGGTGGGTCTCGGCGGCGGCAGCTATCACGGCGGCACCAGGGAGGGCAGGGCGGAGTCTGCGTACCTGGGTGTCATGCGCCGCGCCGTCCTCGACGAGGTCGGATTGTTCGACGAGTCCATCCGGCGCGGCGAGGACTGGGAGCTGAACCTCCGGATCCGTCAGGCCGGGCACATGGTGTGGTTCGATCCGCAGCTCGCGGTGACCTACTGGCCGAGGGAGAGCTGGATCCGGCTCGCTCGACAGTTCCGCTCCACGGGTGCGTGGCGCGGCGAGCTGGTGCGGCGCTACGGCCGCAGCAACGGCGTGCGCTTCTTCGCCCCGCCCGCGCTGCTCGTGCTCCTGGTGCTCGCGGTCGTCGTCGGCGTGCTGCAGGCGACCGGGGTGCTCGCGGGCATCGGCTCGGTCATCGCGTCCGCGGTGTATCTGCCGCTCGTCGCGTATGCGCTGCTCGTCATCGCAATGGCTCTCACTCCCGCACGCCCCCACGATCCGCCCCGCAGCCCGCGGGAGCGGCTGTGGACCCTCGCGGTACTGCCGACCATGCACCTCTCCTGGGGACTGGGCTTCCTGATGGGGGTGCTGCGCGGCGCGCACGACACCGTCGACACCTCACGGCTCGGGTCGCGGAACACCCCGCTGCCCTGACCGGCGTACCTGCGCCTGTCTCCGGCCGCGCCCGAGAGGGCGTCAGGCCTCCAGCCAGCCGAGGTCCAGGATCCGGTCGACGACGCGGCCGGAGGCAGACCCGTCGTCGCGTCCATTGAACTGCGCCTGCCAGGCGACGTATTTCGGTGCATGCTGTGCCACCGCGGACATGTCGGAGAGCGCCGCGACCAGCTCCTCCTGAGTGTGCAGGAGCGGCCCGGGCGCACGTGCGGCGAGGTCGAAGTAGAAGCCGCGCAGCTTGCCCCGGTAGTGCTCGAGATCCGGCACCAGGAAGTACATCGGCTTGCCCGTCGCGCTGAAATCGAACATGACCGAGGAGTAGTCGGTGACCAGCGCATCCGCAGCGAGAAGCAGCTCCGCGGTATCGGGATAGCCGGTGACGTCGATCACGCGGGATCCGGCGTGGTCGCGCCCGGGGCGGATCGTGCGGGAGTGCCCGCGCACGAGCACAACCGCGTCGGCGGCCGCGGCGAGCGCATTCGGATCCACGAAGTCGACCATCTCGGACCGGTCGTCGCGCCAGGTCGGCGCATACAGCAGCACTCGCTCGCTCTCGCCGATCCCGAGAGCCGTGCGGACGCGTGCGGCGTCGCCCGTGAGGAGCACGTCGTTGCGGGGATAGCCGTCGACCCAGATCGGCTTCCGCAGGAACGCGTAGGCCTTGCGCAGCACGCGCTCCGCATAGGGGTTCTGCGCGAGCAGAACATCCCAGCGCCGGGATTCGCGGATGACCGCGAGCCAGCGCCGCGGATGCAGCCCAGGGCGGTGCAGCGCCAGGCGCTTGAGCGGAGTGCCGTGCCAGGTCTGCAGCACGCGCTGGCCGGGCTTGCGGTCGAACCGACGGCGCAGCCAGTCGTTCACCACGAGCAGCCGCGCGTCCGCACGCGCCCGCCACCACTCCGGCGAACCCTCGACGACGGCGATCGCCCCCTCCGGCACCGGGACGGAGAGGTCCACGACGCTCCAGTAGCGGGTCACGCGGGGTGCGCGTCGCGCGAGCTCGCGGTCGATCGCGCCGGGATTGCAGCCACTGGACTGCCCGTAGAACGACTCGAAGAACACCGCGTTCTCGCCGGCGCCCGGCAGCGCCGCGTAGCGGCCCTCGAGCGCGAGACGGCCCTCCGCGGTCTCGTAGGCGGGGTCGACCGGCGGCGCGATGCGCACGGTGCCGCTCGTCGCAGACACACGGAGCCCGGCGAGCAGCACGCTCCTGATCTCGAAGTCGTCGAGCGGGACGCCGTCCACAGTGAGCTCGTAGTCCCCACTCGGCAGCGGCAGCTCAGCCCCGCCCCAGCGCGAAGCCCGAAGCGGCAGCTCGGCGCTCCACGTGTCCGGACCGTCCTCGGCGACGAGCGCGGCCGCGACAGCACGGCGGCCGGCGAGCTCGACCTCGGCAGGCGCGGAGCCCTCCCCCGCGATCAGCAGCGCCTGCTGCTCCTCATCGACGCGGACAGAGGTGACGCGGGGGGTCGTCATGCGGTTCCCTTCGAAGCGGGGGTCGGAGATGCGTGGAACGCCGTCGCGGTGCCGGGCGTCGCCGCGCTCGTGGCGACACCGGTGCGGGCGAGGATCGCGGCGAGCACACGGGCGGTGTTGCCGCCGTCACGATGCGCGTGCATGCGCGCGCTGAGCTCGCGGGAGAGGGCGGCACGGCGCTCGAACTCCGCATCCTCCAGCAGGGTCGCCTGCAGCTGCGCCGCCGCGTCGGTCCAGTCCGCAGCGGGGTCGGAGCCGGCGACCTCGGCGTACTCTCCGTAGAAGCCGCGCGAAGTGGCGTACGCGACCGGGTCCGGAGCGAGGTAGATCACCGGCATCGCGAGCAGCCCGACGTCGTAGGCCATCGACGAGTAGTCCGTCACGAGCACGTCGATCGCGGGCAGCACGGGCGTGATGTCGGGCACCAGCGCGGATCCGATCGTGCGAACGCGCTCCGACGGCGTGGGAGGGCGGTACTCCCCTTCGCCCAGAGGATGCGAGCGCACCAGCAGCACGCTGTCCGTGCGCTCGAGGACCTCGAGGATCCGCGTCCATTCCGTATCGCTCGGCACGGCGGGGTCTGGCGCTCCGTCGCGCCAGGTGGGCGCGTACAGCACCACGCGCGTGCCCTCGGCGATGGGGCCGACGGCGTCGTCGCGGCGCGCGACCGCGTCGGCACGACGTTCGGCCGGATCTCCGGCGGAGAGCACATCGACGCGCGGTTCGCCGGTCACGAGCACCTGCTGCACGCCCAGACCGAAGGCGGACTCCAGGCGCCCACGGGAGCGCTCGGACGCCGCGGGCAGGACGCGGATGCGCCGGGTCTGCGCGCGGTAGAGCAGCCCGAGCAGCTTCTGCAGCGGCACGAAGCCGGGCAGGAACGCGCTCTGCACCGTGGCCGGGGAGTCGAGCCCGATGCGCTTGAGCGGGATGCCGTGCCAGAGCTGGACGAGATAGGCGCCCGATGTCGCGTAGCGGTTGACGTCGCCGAATCCGTGCGTGACGACGACCACGCCGGCACGGGCCGTGGCCCACCAGCCGCGAAGTCCGTTCTTCGGGATCGTGCGGATGCCGAGCGCTGCGGCATCGCGCTGCTCTCGGTCGGATCCGGTCAGCCAGAGCGGCTGCAGCCCCGCCTCGACCGCGGCCCGCCAGAGGGCGAGGGCGCCGTCTCCGATCCCCGCCCCGCAGCCGATCACCCAGCCGCGCCCGCGCGGGACGATCAGGGTCCCCACGCGTCCGAGCAGATAGAGCGGGATCCTCAGCAGCTTGCCGGCGTTGCCCGCACGGAAGGAGAAGGACGCCACCCCGCGAGCCTAGCGCCCTGTCGGCGGAGCCGACGAACGGATCCCCCGGGACCCAGAAGAGGAAGGACGCCACCCGCGACCGCGTCGCGAGGTGGCGCCCTTCTGCTTGGCAAGGTTCAGGCGCGGGTCACTGGGACAGCGTGCCCAGGGTGACCTTGATGTCCTGCGACTTCCCGCCACGGTTGACGGTGAGGGTCGCAGAGCTGCCGCCGGCGACCGAGCGCACCTGCGCGGTGAGGTCGCTGGCGTCGGTGATCGGGTTGCCGTTGAAAGCGGTGACCACGTCGCCGGCCTGGACGCCCGCATTCGCCGCCGCGCCGCCGCTCGTGACCGAGGCGATGGCAGCGCCCACGACCGTGGCGCCCTTCTGACCACTCGCGTCCTGCACGGTGGCGCCGAGCAGGCCGTGGGTGGCCTTGCCGTCGGCGATGATCTCGCCGGCGACGCGCTTGGCGATGTTCGAGGGGATCGCGAAGCCCACGCCGATGTTGCCGGACTGGCCCGACGACGAGGACGAGGATCCGGCGCTCGCGATCGCCACGTTCACGCCGATGAGCTTGCCGTCGCTGTCGACCAGCGCGCCACCGGAGTTGCCGGGGTTGATCGCCGCGTCCGTCTGGATCACGGAGATGGAGATGGTCGCCGCGGCGCTCTGGGATCCGGATCCGCGTCCGGGGATGTCGAACTGGAACGGCTGCTGCGAACCGTCCTGGTTCGGGCTCTGCTGCTGGTCGCCGTTGGAGCCCTGCGAGGGAGCGGCGGACGACTGGATCTGGATGCTGCGGTTGAGCGCGCTGACGATGCCGGTGGTCACCGAGTTGGACAGGCCCAGGGGCGCGCCCACGGCGACCGTCATCGATCCGACGTTGAGCTTGGACGAGTCGGCGAACTCCATCGGGGTCAGGCTCGAGCCGTCCTTCACCTTGATCACGGCCATGTCGTAGGTGGGGTCGACGCCGACGACCGTGGCGTCGAGGATGCGGCCATCCGAGGTCGTCACCCGGATCGTGGGGTCGGAGACCTCGCCGTCCAGCGTCACCACGTGCGCGTTGGTGAGGATGTGTCCGTCCTTGTCGAGCACGATGCCGGAACCGGATCCCGCGGCGCTGGATCCGGAGACCTCGATCGTGACCACCGAGGGCACGGTCTTCGCAGCGATCGCGGTGGCCTCCGACACGGACTCGGGGTTGTTCACCGTGACGGTGCTGGGCCCGGAGCTCGACTTCGTCGACGAGGAGTTCGACGAGGTCAGCGAACCATAGCCGACGGCTCCGCCGACGCCGGCGAGGCCGCCGACGAGGGCCGCAGCGATGATGATCGCCGCGATCTTGCCGCCGCCGACGCCGCTCTTGGCCCGGGACTCTGCAGCCGGAACCGTGGTGGCGGCCGCACCGAATGCGGCGCCGGCGTGCGCTCCAGGATGCCCGGGGTTCACGGGCTGAGTCGGGTGCGCCTGCTCCGGCATCGCGTAGGCGCCGGTGGGCGGGATCGAGGTGGTGGGCGCCGTGGCGCCGTCCGGGGCGGAGGCGCCCGGGGCGGCCGCGGGGGTGGACGAGAACGACGGGGGCACGGAGTGCCCGGCGTCGGGGTGAGGCGTCTGCTCGTTCATGTCTGCTCCTTTGAACCTTGCCCTTACAGACTGACGGCCGTTTCTGTGTTTTTCTTATGCCGGCTGGGAGATTCCGCTATGGCGTTACTCTGGGCGGCATGGGAATCCTGCCCGGCGCCTGGCGCCGCACGGCGGCCGGCGCCGGTCTGCTCTCCGCAGCCGGTGAGGTCGCCCCTACCATCTTCGCCGAGATCTCCGCGCTCGCGGGCCGTACCGGGGCGATCAACCTCGGACAGGGGTTCCCCGACGAGGACGGACCGGCCGAGGTCCTCGAGACCGCCCGCGCGGCGATCCTCGCCGGCGCGAACCAGTACCCGCCCGGGCGCGGTGTGCCGGATCTGCTGCAGGCGATCGCTGAGCATCAGCGGCGCTTCTACGGCCTGGACGTCGATCCGGACCGCGAGATCCTCGTCACCGCCGGTGCCACCGAGGCCATCGCCGCGTCCCTCCTCGCGCTCGTGGACGGCCCCGAGGACGAGATCGTGGTGTTCGAGCCGTTCTACGACTCGTATGCGGCGATCGCGGCGCTCAGCGGCGCCACGCTGCGCACCGTGCCGCTGCGCCTGCCCGACTTCCAGCCGGATCCGGACGAGCTCGCGGCGGCGATCACGGATCGCTGCCGGGTGATCCTCGTGAACGACCCGCACAATCCCACGGGAGTCGTGCTGGGCGACGCCGTACGGACCGAGATCGTGCGCCTGGCGCACCAGCACGACGCGATCATCGTCACGGACGAGGTGTACGAGCACCTCGCCTTCGCCGGTCCGCACGTGCCGATCGCGACCCTGCCCGGCGCGGCCGAACGGACCCTCACGATCTCCTCAGCGGGCAAGACGTTCTCGGTGACCGGGTGGAAGATCGGCTGGATCCACGGCCCCGCCGAGCTCATCACCGCGGTGCTCAGCGTCAAGCAGTTCCTCACGTACGTCAACGGCGGGCCGTTCCAGCCGGCGGTGGCCGCGGGCCTGCGCCTGCCCGACGCGTTCTTCACGGGCGCGGCGGAGCAGCTGCGCGCGAAGCACGATCTCCTCGCGGAGGGCCTGAGTGCGGCCGGCTTCGAGGTGCACCGCCCGGACGGCGGCTACTTCACGGTCGCCGACGCCTCCGCGATCGGAGGGGCGGACGCTGACGCCTTCTGCCGGGCGCTGCCGGAGCGGATCGGCGTCGCGGCGATCCCGCTCACCGCGTTCGTGCGCCCCGAGCACCGGGACGACTACCGCGGCCTGGTGCGCTTCGCCGCATGCAAGCGCCCCGAGGTGATCGCGGAGGCCGCAGAGCGCCTGGCGGGACTTCGCGCGGGAGTGTGAACGGGGTCAGCGCGGCACGACCCGGTAGCGGCGCAGCCGCAGCACCGGGTTGATCTCGCGGGTGCGGGCGACGAGCGCCGCGTCCAGGTCGGCAACGGCGATCCCCTCCCCCGTGCCGACCCCGGCGACCGTGACGCCCTGCGGATCGATCACGGCCGAATGCCCCACGCCGACCGGCATCGGGTGATCGGCCGCGACGACGTAGGCGGTGCTCTCGATCGCGCGCGCCGCCAGCAGCGTGTTCCAGTGGTGCTCCTTGAGCGGGCCGCGCACCCACTCCGCAGGCACCACGAGCGCCTCGGCGCCCGCGTCGACGAGGGTGCGGGCGACCTCGGGGAAACGCAGGTCGTAACAGGTCATCAGCCCGAATGTCATCTCGTCGACGGTGAAGGTCGCGGCATCGCCGAGCTCGCCCGCCTCGATCCAGCGCGACTCCGACTGACCGAACGCGTCGTACAGATGCTGCTTGCGGTAGACGGCGAGCAGCCCCGCCCGGTCCACCGCGACGAGGGCGTTGCGGATCCGTCCTGCACCTGCCCGCTCGACCAGACCCGCGACGATCACGACCCCGTGCCGGTCCGCGAGCTGCCGCAGCCGACCGGTGAACGCGTCGTCCAGCTCCTCCGCGTTCGCGGCGAGGCTCTCGTCGAGCGGATCCACGAAATAGCTGGAGTACTCCGGCAGCACGATCAGCCGCACCCCGCGTCCGGCGGCCTGCGCGACGAGGTCGCCGATCTTCTCCCGGTTCGCCGCACGGTCGGCGACAGGCGCGAACTGGCACACGGCGACGGAGACGGTGACGGCGGTCATCGCTCCATCATCGCTCACCTCGAGGCATGGACAGAACGCCCACCCGAAGTAACCCGAACCGGCGATGCGCGCCACGGGCAGGAGGACAATGGAGGCACTGGCCCGCGGCACGTCACCGGGGCCGGAGGAGGCGGTTCCCATGACCCCGCTCGTCGTCCTCATCGTCGTCGTGATCCTCGCGGTCATCGTGTTCTTCATGTCCGCGCGCATCGTGCGGCAGTACGAACGCGGTGTGGTGCTGCGGTTCGGGCGCCTGCACAACCTGCGCGAGCCGGGGATCCGGTTCATCTTCCCGATCGTCGACGTCATGATCAAGGTTCCGCTGCGGATCGTCACACTGCCGATCCAGTCGCAGGGCATCATCACCAAGGACAACGTGACGGTGGGCGTCTCAGCCGTGGCGTACTACCGGGTGGTCGATCCGGTGAAGTCGGTGATCGCGATCGAGAACGTGCGCTCCGCGATCGACCAGATCGCGCAGACCACACTGCGCAAGGTCGTCGGCCAGCACCACCTCGACGAGACCCTCTCCGACACGGCGGCGCTGAACGTGAACATCCGCGAGATCCTCGACGTCACCACGGTGGACTGGGGCGTGGAGGTGACGCTCGTCGAGCTGAAGGACATCCTGCTGCCCGACACGATGAAGCGCGCGATGGCGAAGCAGGCCGAGGCCGAGCGCGAGAAGAGGGCGAAGATCATCGCCGCGGAGGGCGAGGCGCTCGCCGCCGCGCAGCTCGGCACGGCCTCGGACACGATGATGGCGCACCCGCTCGCGCTGCAGCTGCGCACCCTGCAGACGCTCGTGGAGATCGGCGTGGACAAGAACACGCTCGTGATCGCACCGGCCCCGCTGGTGAACTCGATCGGCGACGTGATGAACCTGATCGACAGGGAGGCGGCGGTCGCCCAGATGCGTGCGCACTGAGCGGCCTCGGAGGACGGCACCCGCGGCGCCGCCCTCCGGACACAGTCACGCGATGGGTTCGAGCGCCGGGTAGTCGATGTAGCCCTCCGCCGTGGCGCCGTAGAACAGCTCCGGTCGCGGTGCATTGAGCCCGGCGTCCTGCGCCCACCGTGTCGCCAGGTCGGGGTTGGCGATGACGGGCCGACCGACGGCCACCGCATCCGCCCATTCGTCGGCGACGAGCATCTCCGCCTCCTCTTTGACGGTCACGGCGGTGAATCCGGAGTTGACGATGAGCGGCGCGCCCGCCGCGCGACGGATGTGCTGCACGATCTCCGCCGTGGGCTGCGCGTAGAGGACGTCGATGAAGGCCAGGTCCAGGGGCGCGAGGCCCTGGGCGACCGCCGTGTACACGGCCCAGGCGTCGGCGTCGTCCTGCTCCAGCACCCCCTGGATGTTGTGCTGCGGCGACAGCCGGATCCCGGTCCGCTCGGCGCCCACGGCGTCGGCGACGGCGCGCGTGACCTCGACGGCGAAGCGTGCTCGGTTCTCGGCAGAGCCGCCGTAGCGGTCCTCACGGGTGTTGGACGCCGGTGAGAGGAACTGATGCACCAGATAGCCGTTCGCACCGTGCACCTCCACCCCGTCCATGCCGGCAGCGATCGCGTTGCGGGCCGCGTCGGCGAACTGGGCGATCACCTCGGTGATCTCCTCCTCGGTCAGCGCGTGCGCGACCGGCAGCTCGGCCTTGCCGTGAGGGGTGTGCGTCTCCCCAGGCGCGGCGAGCGCACTGGGGCCGACCACGCGCGGTTCGCCCGAGATGTCGGGATGGGAGATCCGGCCGCCATGCATGAGCTGCATGACGATCGTGCCGCCTGCCGCGTGCACGGCATCGGCGATCCGCCGCCAGCCGTCGATCTGCTCGGGAGTCACGATGCCCGGCTGTCCCGGGTACGACTTGCCCTCCGCGGACGGCCAGGTGCCCTCGGTCAGGATGAGCCCCTGTCCGGACCGCTGCCGGTAGTACTCCTCCATGGTCGCCGTCGGCACGCCATCCGCCCGGGCACGAGTGCGGGTGAGCGGGGCCATGACCACGCGGTTGGACAGCTGAAGGGCGCCGAAGACGGCGGGTTCGTAAAGATTCACAAGGAGGGTAAGGCGCGGCCCTCGCACGATATTCCGATACCGGCATGCGGATCGCCTGGGCACCGGATCGCGGCCTTCGGAACGACTCACGATCGCCGCATGACGAAGGCCCCCTGATCAGATTTCCCTGATCAGGGGGCCTTCTCTTGTTGCGGGGACAGGATTTGAACCTGCGACCTCCGGGTTATGAGCCCGGCGAGCTACCGAACTGCTCCACCCCGCGGCACAAGGAATAGCCTAACACGGGAATCGGCAGTGCGCGAATCGAGCGCTACTTCGTGGTGGTGCTGCCGCTCCCCTCGAGCTCGATCAGCCGGTTCACGGCGTCGGTGAGCTTCTGGTCCTGCACGGCGAACTCCGAGAGGTTCCCCGCCTTCAGCGCGGCGTCGCGCGCGACCATCGCCGCCTTGGCGTCCGCCAGGGCGGACTGGAACGCCGCGTCGCCGGTGGGCGGCGTGGTGCCGGTCCCCGTCCCGGGGGTCGGCGTCGGAGTGGGCGTGATGTTGTTGTCACCGCCCGCGGCGCCCGAGTCGCCGCCGAACAGCTGGTCCAGAGCCTCGGTGAGCGTGTCGGCGAAGGCGATCTTGTCGCCGAAGGCGACGAGGATCTTCTGCAGACGCGGCACCTGGGTGCCACCGGACGACTGCACGAAGACCGGCTGCACGTACAGGAACCCGCCGCCGACGGGCAGCGTCAGCAGGTTGCCGTGGGTCACCTTCGACTGCCCCTGCTTGAGCAGGTTGAGCTGCTGGCCCACGGTCGGATCCGAGTCGAACGAGTTCTGCACCTGGCCTGGGCCCGGCACCGTGGTGTCGGCGTCGATCTCCAGCATGCGCAGCTTGCCGTAGGAGTCCGACTTCTTCCCCGCGGTCGAACCGGCATCCGCGTCGACGGACAGATAGCCCATCAGCACGTTCCGGCTGTTCGATCCCTGCGACGCGGGGATGAAGCTCGTGTACATGGAGAACTGGGACTGCTCCTGCCCGGGCATCTTCATGGTCAGGTAGTACGGAGGCTGCAGCTCGGGGTTGGCCGAATCGCTCTGCGGGTCGTTCGGGGTCTCCCAGAGGTTGTCCTGCCGGGCGAACGAGGCCGCGTCGTTGACGTGATAGGTGCCGAGCATCGCGCGCTGCACCTTGAACAGGTCGGTGGGGTAACGCACGTGGCTCATGAGCTGCGCCGACATGTCGCTGATCGGCTTGAGCGTGGACGGATAGATCTTCTGCCAGGTCTTCAGCACCGGGTCGGTCGGATCCCACGCGTACAGCGTGACCTTGCCGTCGTAGGCGTCGACGGTGGCCTTGACCGAGTTGCGGATGTAGTTGATGTCGTCCGTCACGAAGCCGGGCTGGGTGTTGACCGAGTCGCTGATCGCCTTGGGCAGGTTGACGGTGGTCGAGTACGGGTAGCTCGAGCTCGTGGTGTAGCCGTCCACGATCCACACGATCCGGCCGTCCACGATGCTCGGGTACGGGTCGCTGTCCAGCGTCAGGTACGGCGCCGCCTTCTGCACTCGATCCTTCGGTGCACGGTCGTAGAGGATCTGGGAGTCCTCGTTCACGCTCTCCGAGAACAGGATCTGCTCGGACTGGAACTTCAGCGCGTACAGCAGCTTCGTGAAGAAGTTGCCGACCCGCGGTCCGCCGTCACCCGTGAACGTCGTCTTCGTCTGGTTCTCGCTGGAGTCCTTGCCGCGCGGATAGTCGATCTCGACCGGCGCGGTGCCCTTCGGCGCTCCCACGATCGAATAGGCCGGCGAGTTCTCGCCGAAGTACACTCGCGGCTCGAACTTCTGGGCGTCGGTCAGCGTGCCCGAGGTCGGGATGCCCCGCTCCAGGAAGACCGGCTCCCCGTCGTCGGTGCGCTTGTTGCCGGCGGCGGCGACGAGGCCGTAGCCGTGCGTGTAGACGAGGGTGTTGTTGTTCCACGTCGGGCTGCCGATGCGGTCCGTGTCGATCTCGCGGACGGCGACCACCGCATCCTGGGTCTTGCCGTCGATCGTGTAGCGGTCGACGTCGAGCTTCGACGGGAACTTGTAATAGCTCCGGTATTGCTCGAGCTGCTGGAACGTCGGCCCGATCACATTCGGATCCATGATGCGGATCGACGCCGTCGTGTCGGCGTCGCTGCGCAGCTGCCCCGACTCGGCCGTGGTCTGCGCCTTGAACGGGGTGGTCTCCACGCCGTTGATCCCGTAGGCCGCCTTGGTGGCGGTCAGGTTGCGCTCGTAGTACTGCGCCTGCAGCTGGTTCTGGTTCGGCTTCACCTGGAAGGTGTTCACCGCCCACGGATAGGCGATGCCGAGCACGAGGGCCGCCACGATGAGCAGCGCGGTCGCCGCCAGCGGGAAGCGCCAGTGCCCGATCACCGCGGTGACGAAGAAAAGCACGGCCACGAGCGCGGCGATGATCGCGAGGATCGACAGACCGGGGATCACCGCGTTGACGCCGGTGAAGGCCGCACCCGTGATCTTGTCCTCAGTGGTGGTGAGCGTCTTGTAACGGTCCATCCACAGGCTCACCGCCTGGGTCAGCAGGTAGACGCCGGCGATCACGGCCAGCTGCACACGGGCCGCCTTGGAGATGCGCAGCTCCCCCTGGCCGATCCGCACCGAGCCGTACAGGTACAGCACGAGCGCCGACACCAGCAGCGACAGGATCAGCACCGCGGAGATGAAGCCGAGCAGCGCCTCGTAGAAGGGCAGGTCGAACAGGTAGAAGCCGGTGTCCAGGTGGAACTGCGCGTCCTTCTGGCCCGTCGCGGTGCCGTTGGCCCACTGCCACACGGTCTCCCACTGCCCCGCGGCTGCGAAGCCGGCGAACAGGCCGAAGAAGACCGGCATCCCCCACATCGCCAGGCGACGCAGCGGCTCGACGACCTCCTGGTACCGGTCCAGCTGCGAGCTCAGCCGCACGTAGACGGGCCGCATCCGGTAGGCCAGCTGGATGGCGATGAACATCGGCACCGCCATGCCGAGGAAGCCGACGACGAACATCGTCGCGGTCGCGATCCAGCGGGTGGTGAGCACGCCGGCGAAGTTCAGCTGGTCGTACCAGAGGAAATCGGTGTACATCGATGCGAACACGAAGAACGCGGCGATGAGCACGGCGAGGATCACCACCGTCGCGAGGACGATGCGTCGGGCAGTACGGGGCGCGGCCGGTGCGGGTGAGGTGGTCACCGTTCCATCCTAGGTCGGCGCTTTGTCGAGATCCCGAGCCGCGGGCGCCCCGGCTTCGCCCGTCGCGAACGCGCGGGCTACTTCTTCAGGTCGGCCGCCGTGCACGTGGGCAGCGCGGCGACGTCTCCCCCGTCGGCGATGACCTTGAGCGCATCGAGCGACTGCTTCAGGGTGTCGGTGCGCACCACCGTCAGCCCGGAGGGGACGTGGCCGTAGACCTCGTCGCAGTTGGACCCCGGCGCGAGGAAGTAGTCCGCGCCGGCCGCGCGCGCACCGTAGAGCTTCTGCCGGATGCCGCCGATCGGGCCGACCGTGCCGTCCGCGGTGATCGTGCCGGTGCCTGCGACCTGCTTGCCGCCGTTGAGGGCCCCGGGGGTGAGCGTGTCGATGATGCCCAGCGCGAACATCATGCCGGCGCTCGGACCGCCGACGTTGTCCAGCTGCAGCTTCACATCGATCGGGAAGTCGTACTTCTGCTGCAGCGTGATGCCGAGCAGCCAGCGGCTGCTTCCGCTCTGGACCTGCTTCTTCGGGGTGACCGAGACATCCTGCCTCGTGCCATCGCGTTCGATCGTGAGCGTGACAGGAGATCCCGCCGACTGCTGGATCTCCGCCCGGACCGCGTCCGTGTCCGACGGATTCGCGCCGTTGACGGCGATGACCGCATCTCCCGCCTTCAGGATCCCGTGCGCGGCGCCGTCATCGGTGACCGAGGCGACCTGGATCGTGACCGGCACGTCGTGGCCGAGTTCACGCAGGGCTGCGGCGGTGGCCTCCTGCTGCGAGTCGACCATCATCAGCTGGTTCGCCTGATCGCGCTGCGTCGTGGTGACGCCCTGCGGGAAGACGGCGTCGACCGGCACCACGGCCTTGGACGGGTCGAACCAGGCCAGCACGAGCTGCATCCACGACGGCGGGTTCTCCCGGTTGCCCACGACCTGCACGGTGGTGAGATCCAGCGCACCCTTGGTGGGATGGGTGTCGGCGCCCGTGACGGAGATCAGCCGCACGGACTTGCCCTTCGCGTCCTTGACCTCGCCAAGCGTGTTGAAGACCGGTCCCGGCTGCTCGATGACATACGGCAGCGGAAGGAAGGTCAGCACCAGCAGCGCGACGAGCGACACGATGAACGCGATGAGCCCGATCCGGGTGCCCCGGGGCGCACGCCGCCGCCCGCGCGTCGCTCCCGCGTCGGATCCTCCGCGCCCGGTCTGCTCGGGATCGCTCGGCGCGGGACTGATCGTCACAGGGCCTCCAGGCCGGGGGTCTGATGCTCGTTCGCGAGCGGCGTACAGCGGAGCGGTCCGTTCCCGGCGCATCCTGTGGTGGTGCAACTAGCGTAGTCAGCACGGGCTATACACGTGCTGAGAGGGCTCCCGATGGCTGAGAACGACCCGAACTCCGACGACTTCCTGCAGTTCCTCCGCCGCATGCTCGGCGGGTCGGCGGATGACTTCGACCTGAGCGCCCTGCAGGGCATGCAGGGGCTGAACCTCGACCCCGCGATGATGCAGCAGATGATGCAGCAGATGCAGGGCGCCATGAACGGCGACCCGTGGGAGACCACGCTGCGGCAGGCGCTGCACATCGCCAACCGTGATGGTCAGGGCATCGACACGGGCTCCCGCGCGTCGATCGCCGACGCCTTCGCCCTCGCGGATCTCTGGGTCGGCGAGGCGACCACGATCTCCGAGCTCGGCTCCGCCCCGCGCGCCCTCACGCGCGGCGAGTGGGTCGAGCAGACCCTTCCGGTATGGAAGGAGGTCGCCGCCCCGGTGTCCACGAGCATCGCCGACGCGCTGATGAGCGCGCTCGAGGGCCAGACCCCCGAAGAGATGCAGGGCATGGTTCAGGGCGCAGGGCGCCTGATGCGCGGCATCGGCAGCTCGGTGTTCGCGATGCAGTTCGGTCAGGTGCTGGGCAACCTGTCGCTCGAGGTCGTCTCCGGCGGCGACGTGGGCATCCCCGTGCTGCCGGCCGGCACCGCGGCCGTCATCCCGCAGAACCTCGCCGCATTCGGCGAAGGGCTGGAGATCCCGGAGGATCAGATCGCGCTGTACCTGGCCGCCCGGGAGATCGCATACGCCCGGCTGTACCGGCACGCGCGCTGGCTGCACCTGCACGTGATGACGCAGATCACCGAGTTCGCGAAGGGAGTGACGGTCGACGTCGACAAGCTCGAGGACGTCGCCGGCCGGCTCGATCCGTCGAACCCCGAGGAGCTCCGCGCGGCGATCGAGGGCGGGGCGCTGCTGCCGGAGCTGTCGGATGCGCAGCGAGAGGCGCTGGAGCGGCTGGAGAACCTCATCGCCACCATCGACGGCTGGGTCGACGTGGTCACCACCCAGGCCACCTCACGACTGCCCGACAGCGTTCGGATCGCCGAGGCGGCCCGCCGCCGCCGCGCGGCGGGAGGTCCCGCAGAGGACGCGCTGGGCGCCCTGGTCGGGCTGAAGATCCGGCCGCGCCGGCTGCGCGAGGCCGCCGCGATGTGGCGGGCCGTCACCGAGGCGGTCGGCGTGGAGGCCCGCGACGCGCTGTGGGACTATCCCGACCTGATGCCGGATGCGTCCGACATCGATGATCCGGCCGCGCTCGTGGCGCGGTTGCAGTCGCGCGCACGGGGCGAGCAGCCCGCGCCCGACGAGATGGACGAGGCGCTCGAGCGGCTGCTGAACGGCGAGGACTTCGGCGATCCGGAGAAGTCGGATGATCCCGGGGCCGTGAACGGTTCCGAGGATGACGGATCGGGCGAACCGGACGACTCCGGCGATGGGTCCGACGAGAAGCCGGTCTGACCGAGTTCTCCACCGATCGCGCATCCGGTCTCCAGGCAGGGTCGTGGACCGGTCATGATCGGGGCATGTCCACGATCCGACTCGATCCGGCGCACCCCGTGCTCTGGCGCGACGCCGACACCGTGCAGCTCGGCGCCGACCCGGCGCTGACACTGCACGTGGAAGCGCCGTGGATCCCCCGCATGCTGCAGGAGCTCGCGCACGGGATCCCCGCCCGCGCGTTCGAGGTCGTCGCCCACGGAGTCGGCGCGCCGCTGCCCGCCGCCCGAAGACTGCACGCCCAGCTGGAGCCGGTGCTCGTCGAGGTGGTCCCCCGGGCCGCGACACGGCTGGCGCCGTCGCCCGTGGTCGGGGCCCGCACGCTGCTCCGCCTCGAGGAGGCGCTCGCGGATGCCGGCGTCGATGTCGTGGACGACACGGACACGGTCGCGGTGGTCGTCCGGCACGGGGCCGTAGCCGCGCGCGACGCCGCGGCGATGCTGGCAGACGATCTGCCGCACCTGCCGTTGGCCTTCGATGCCGGCGGATCGACCGTCGGGCCCCTCGTGGTGCCAGGGCGGACCCCGTGCCTTTCCTGCCGCGACTCGCACGACCGCGAACGGGATCCGTCCTGGGCGGCCCTGCATGTCCAGCTGCTCGAGCGGGATCCGGGCCGGGTCCCGCTCGGCGGGATCGCGTCCGCCGCGGAGGCGATCGCCGACCTGCTCAGCACGCGATCCCAGGCCGTACGCGACGGCTCGGGCCGGCTGATGCGGATCACCCGCGACGGGCGCCGATCATCGCGGACGGTGGAATTTCACGCAGACTGCCTCTGCCGATCTCCGCAAGGAAGCGAGACGGGCGCCGCCCTGCGCGATCCGCATCCCGCGACCACGTCATCGTCAGCGCTCGCGCGGCCCGCGTGACTCCGACGTACGCGAGCCGGCGCTCCTCGTCGATCGCGTCGAAGCCCGTCGCGTACGAGATCGGCAGCAGACCCTCCGAGCAGCCCACGAGATACACGTGCGGCCATTCCAGGCCCTTCGCGGCGTGCAGCGTGGACAGGGTCACGGTCCGCAGCACCGGCTCGTGCTGATCCTTGGCCCGGGCGAAGAGGTCGTCCGCGAAGCTGCGCATGGTGGTGTCGGCCGGAGCGTCCTCGGCGAGGCGCAGCACGGCGCGGCGGGCCTCCCAGGCGTCGCGCAGTGCTCCGCCAGCCTCGGGCGGATCGTCCGTGTAGCCGAGGCCGCGCAGCACGTCGCGCACGGCGCCGAGGAACGAGTGCTGCTGCGGCGCGACAGCGGCGGCGCGCAGGCCCTGCACGGCCTGACGCACCTCCGGCAGGTCGAAGAAGCGCTTCCCTCCCAGCACCGTGGCCGCGACCCCGGCCGCGGCGAGCGCCTGCAGCAGCGCCCCGGATTGCGAGTGGGCACGGTAGAGCACCGCGATCTCCTCGGGTGACACCCCCTCGGCGATGCGCGCGGCGATCGCCGCAGCGACCCCGCGAGCCTCCTCCGCGTCGTCGTCGAACGCCACCACGACCGGGTCATGCACGGGGATCGCCGGCGGCTCCTCGGATTCGGGGGCTGCGGCCGGCACGAGCTCGAGCGCCCCGGGACGTCCCTTCATGAGCGCGTTGGCCACACCGAGCACCCCGGCCTCGGAGCGGTAGTTGGTCTCCAGCCGCACCACCGTCGCATCGGCGTGACGGCGCTCGAAGTCGAGCAGGTAATGCTGGTCGGCGCCCGCGAAGGAGTAGATGGTCTGCGAGGCGTCACCGACCACGCACAGGTCCCCGCGGTCGCCGACCCACAGCTCGAGCAGACGGTGCTGCAGCGGGGAGACGTCCTGGAACTCATCGACCGTGAAGTGCCGGTACTGCTCGTGCACCGCGGCGGCGACCCGGGGTTCCGCCTCGAGCATGCCCGCGCACGCGAGCAGCACGTCCTCGAAGTCGAGCTGATGCCGGTCATCCTTGAGCGTCTCGTAGGCGCGGGACAGCTCGGCCACCTGGTCCTCGTCGAACCGCCCGACGGACCGTCCGCGCCGCGCCGCCTCTTCGATGGACAGCATGGAGACCTTGCGCCACTCGATCGCGGAGGCCAGATCGCGCAGCGTGGCGGTGTCGGGCCGGAGGCGCAGCATGTCCGCGGCCTGGGCCAGCAGGCGCACCTTGTTGTCCACGATCGCGGGGGCGGGGGCTCCTGCCAGTTGCGGCCAGAAGAAGCCGAGCTGAGAGAGGGCGGCGGCGTGGAACGTGCGTGCGGCGACGCCCTGCACGTTGAGCGCGCGCAGTCGGCCGCGCAGCTCCCCCGCCGCTTTCGCGGTGAACGTCACGGCCATGACGCGTGACGGCGTATAGGCGCCTGTCTCGACGCCGTGCGCGATGCGGTGCGTGATCACCCGGGTCTTGCCGGTGCCCGCACCTGCGAGCACGGCGACCGGTCCGCGCAGCACGGACGCGGCTTCCCGCTGGCGTTCGTCGAGGCCGTCGAGCGCGCTCACCGCCGAAGCCAGTCGACGATGAGACGGTGCGCGATCGATGCCGCGCCGGGCAGTCCCACGGGTCCGTTCCCCTCGAGAGCGGATCCGACCTCCGCGCGGGTGAGCCAGCGCACGTCGATGATCTCCTCGCCGTCGCCCTGCACGCCCTCCTCGTCCACGGCGGTGGCGTGGAACCCGACCATGAGCGAGCGGGGGAACGGCCACGGCTGAGAGGAGAAGTACTCCACGTCGCGGACGCGCACGCCCGCCTCTTCGAACAGCTCGCGGTGCACCGTGGTCTCGAGTGACTCCCCCGCCTCGACGAAGCCCGCGAAGCAGGAGTAGAAGCGGCCCTTCCACTGCGCATTGGCGCCGAGGAGCAGGCGTTCGCCGTCGGCGCTCTGCACGGCCACGATCACGGCGGGGTCCGTACGGGGGAAGTGCTCCCGCCCGCACGAGGGGCAGTGCCGGGACCAGCCGCTCTGCCTCAGCTCGGCCGCGCTGCCGCAGGCGGGGCAGAATCCGGCGTCGTGCAGCCATCCGGCCAGGGCGATGGCGGAGACGACCAGTTCCGCGTCGACCTCGTCGACCACGGGGAGAGCTTCCCGCAGGTCGCTCCAACGCGGCGCCCAGGATCCGTCCGCGTCCGTGTCATCTTCCGGATCCTGTAGTGCGAGAAGCAGACCGGATCCGTCGGCACGACGTCCCAAGAGAGCCCATTCCCGCGTGCGGGCGAGGACGGGGTCACCGGCGGAGAGGAGGATGAGGCCGTCGTCCAGGGGCACGCGGCGCTCACGCACGACGAGCACTCCGGTGCGGGGATCGGCGCGGAGACGGGTGATCGTCTGCGGGTTGTCGCGCCACTGCGCACCCTTGTCGAGTGCCGCACGCTCGGGGGCACCTTTGTCGGCTGCTGCGCCCTCGGGGGCGGCTCCGTCGAGCGCTGCGCCCTCGGCGACCACGCCATCCAGGACGGCGGCGTCCAGGACCACGGTGTCGTCGGCGTTCGGTTCGGGGACGGTCTCCGGCACGGTCTCGACTCCCCTTCTCACAGGCGTGGCGGGCCCTGTGCGGACGAGGCTCGACCTACCCTGGTGACATGGCTCGCTCACCCTTCACTCTAGCCGCGGCGGTCACGGCGGCGGTGCCCGGAGCCGATGTCGTCGGCGCACGGGCCCTGTCATCCGGCGGCGACGGCCGTTTCGACTCCGCCGTGGCGACGCTGGCCGACGGCACGGAGGTCGTGATCCGCGCGTCGAACGACGACGAGACGGCCTCCGAACTCGCCAAGGAGAGCCTGGCGCTGCGCGCCCTCACCGCCGGGGCCCGCTCGATGCTGCGCTTCGCCGCCCCCGAGCACCTCGGCGACGGCCGGGTCGGGGACACGCGCGCGCTGGTCACGACGCTGCTGCCCGGTTTCCAGATCGACGCCGCCGATGTGCCGGCCGGCCCCGGCGCCGCCGTCGCGATCGGCAAGGCCGTCGCCGGGGTGCACGCCCTTCCCGCGTCGGTCGTCCGCAGCGCGGGTCTTGCGGAGCGGACGGCCGCCGAGGCGCGCGACGAGGTGCGCCTGCTCATCGATCGCGCCGCAGCCACCGGCCGCGTCTCGGCTCGCCTCACGGTGCGCTGGCGCGAGGCGGTCGACGCCGACGATCTGTGGCGCTTCGAGTCCGCCGTCACCCTGGGCGGCGCCCATGCGGAGTCATTCGTGTTCGCGGATGACGACGAGCGCGGCCCGCGGGTCACCGGGATCGTGGGGTGGCATGCGCTGTCGATCGGCGACCCCGCCGTGGACCTCGCCTGGCTGACCCTGGCCGCCGATGCGCGTTCCGATGTGCTGGACGCCTATGCGTCCGCCACGCTGCGCGCTCCCGATGCCGGCCTCGCCACGCGCGCCCGACTGCTTGCCGAGCTCGAGCTCGCGCGCTGGCTGCTGCACGGGCACGACACGCATCGCGCCGACATCGTCGACGACGCGGCACAGCTCCTGGACGCTCTCGCCGACGGGATCCATGACGACCTGGCCCCGCGCGCGGGCGCCGGCGCCGGCGTGGACGAGGCGATGTCCGCCCTGGACCGGGTGCCCGCGACCGGCGCGACCCGCATCGACACCTCCATGCAGACCGACACCTACGACGCGAGCGCGTTCGCGGGGATCTCGATGGACGACACCTCCGCGTTCGGGCCACGCGGTGCCGCGCGCACGGACGAGGACGACGAAGGCGCATCCAAGGCGCCCAAGGAGGATGCGGCGCCCCACGACGGAGCCCGGGAGGACCTGACCGCGACGGGCTCGATCGAGCATCGGGATCCGAACGCGACCGAGGATCTCGGTGATCTGCGCGCGTCGTTCGGCCCCAGCGGCACCAGCCCGCAGGGATCCGCGGACGGGGACGATGAAGACAGCCCGGAGCGGCCCGGCACGCTGCTGCCCAGCGAGGGCGGCATCGCCGGCTCCGACTCCGACGTCGCCGAGGCTCACCGCGCGGCGCGGGCGGCATTCCAGCGCTGGACCAGCGCCTCCTCCGAGTAGACGGTGTCGCCCCGCAGCACGAGGTCGTCAGCGACGTAGAACAGCGCGACGTCGATCTCGTCCAGCGGCACCCCGAACCGGCGATGGTAGGCGAGCCGGTACAGCGCGAGCTGCAGCATGCGCTCCTCGCGCTCGGCAGCCGTCGCGGGCGGTCGGCCGGTCTTCCAATCCACGATCTCGATGCGCCCGCCGCGATCCTCGCGCCGGTAGACGGCGTCGAGCTTGCAGATCACGATGCGCGCGGGCTCGCCGTCGCCGACGGGCAGAGCGAAATCGATCTCCGTCTCCACGGCGATCGGCCGGAGTGGCGCCCACTCGCTGCGCTCGAAGATCTCCCGCAGTCGTGCAAGGTCCTCGGCGTCCGCGCGGGCGATCTCGTCCCCCGCATCGCCCTCTGCCGCGGCTGCACCGCCGCCGGCCAGGGAGAGCTGATCGTCGTCCAGATCCCACAGCGCATCATCCAGCGATGTGCCGACGCCCACGGATCCGGAGCGGTGCTCGACCCAGGCGTGGAAGAGCGTGCCGAGCCGGGTCTGCCGGTAGGGGCGCTCCGGCATGGGACGGGCGATCGCACGGATCGTGCCGCCGTAGTCGGTGACGTAGTCCTTGAAGCGCGAGGCCGGCACGCGCGTGGGCGCGTCCGCGATCGTGCCGCGCTGCCGCGCCGCCCGCTCGGCGAGCAGCCGTGAGAGCTCCGCGCTCGGCGCCGGTGCCGTCGCATCGGCCATCGCCCGGCGCACCTCCTCGGCGGCGCCTGCGACCCGTTCCCGGCGTCCGCCGAGTGGATCCATCGGCCACACGCTCGTGCGTGCCGCCCCCTCGTACGGGTTGTCCTCCGACTGCGGTTCGGGCAGCGGATCGAGTCCGAGCTCCTCGATCGCCTCGAGCAGGTAGGGACTCGGCTTGCGCATGTTCTTCTGCCCGGACCAGTGCGAGCCGGTCAGCAGCAGATCCGTGCGCGCCCGCGTGACGGCGACGTACGCCAGCCGTCGTTCCTCGGCGCGCTGGTAATCGCGATAGTCGTCCTTGAACCGGCGCAGCGCACCGCCGTGCGGGTAGGCCTTGGTGATGCCCGCGGCGAGCGAGTCGAGAGCCGCCTTCTCGCGCTTGCGGGGATCGTCGCCGGCGACGTCCCTGGCGGCCTGCGGATCCCAGGCGAACCGCGGCAGCGCATCGCTATCGCCGCGCAGCGCGAAAGGTACGACGCCGAAGCCGAACCAGCCCTGCGCATCGGCGATCCGGCCCGGCAGCTCGTCCTCCACGAGGCGGACAACGGCCACCGCGTCCCACTCCAGCCCCTTCGAGCCATGGATCGTGAGCAGCTGCACCACGCCCGGTTCCGGCGGCTCGGTGCGGGGCATGAGCTCGTCCGTCATCTCGGCCTTGTCGAGCCAGGCGAGCAGGCTCGAGATCGTGCCACGGTCGTCAGCGACGAGGAACGCGCGCACCTCGTCGCCGAACGCGCGCAGCTGCGTCGCGGCGACCCTCGCAGGCCCCCGGGTCTCGTTCACGGCGAGCTCGATGTCCAAGCGCAGCTCGGACTCGATCGCGCGGATCAGCTCGAGGATCGGCTGCCCTGCCGCCCGGCGCAGTCGCTCCAGCATCTCTCCCGCCGCGCGCAGCCGCGCGCGGCCGGCAGGGCTGATCCGCTCGATCAGCCGGTAGTCGTCGCGGGCGGTGCGCACGAAATCGACCGCATCGACGATCGACACGGCCTCGTCGGCGCCGCGCGAGGAGCGCAGCCGCTGCTTCAGCTCGTCCGTCAGCGGAGCGAGCGCGCCGTCTCGCACCGCGAGTTCGCGCGCCAGGTCGTACAGCGCCGCCATGTCCGCGACGCCGATCGCGAAGCGCGGGCCGACGAGCAGCCGGATCAGCGCGGATCCCGCCGTCGGATCGTGGATCACCCGCAGCGCCGAGACCACGTCCACCACCTCCGGCGTCGCCAGCAGTCCGCCGAGACCGAGGATCCGGTGCGGGATGCCCTGTGCGGCGAGGGCGCCCGCGAAGGTCTGCATGTGCCGCTTGGACCGGAACAGGATCGCGCCGGTGTGCGGGCGGGCATCCTGCGTGCGCCCCTCCTGTGCCTCGTCGTGCGCGGCCCGGCGCTCGGCGAACCAGGTCGCGACCGCCTCGGCCTCGTCGTCCGCCGTCTCGCCGTACCGCACCTGCACCCGTCCCGTGCCGGATCCGGGCCGCGGCTCGAGAGCCGGTACGTCCAGGCCCGGGCGCTGCAGCGGCAGCAGCAGGCGGTTCGCGACATCGAGGATCCGCTCGTCGTTGCGCCAACTCGTCATCAGGCTGTAGGTCTCGGCGGTCCGCTCCTCGGCGAACGTGCGTCCGAAGGCGTAGAGGTTGTCCGCGCTCGCACCGCGCCATCCGTAGATGGACTGGTGCGGATCCCCGACCGCCATCACGGCACCGTCGCGGAACAGCGCGGCGAGGAACCGCGTCTGGATCACGGACGTGTCCTGATACTCGTCCAGCAGCACGACGCGGTGCTGCGCGCGCAGCTCGGCACGCACCTCGGGCGACGCCTGCACGATGTCGAATGCACCGCCGACCTGGTCGGCGAAGTCGAGCACGCCGCGGCGTCCCTTCTCCGCGATGTACTCGCGCACCAGATCCACGAGGATCGGCATCGTGCGGAGGTTGTCCACGGCCTTGGCCACATCGGCGTTGCCGCGATAGGGCTCGAAGTCGGAGGCAGTCCGAGCGGCGATGCGGACCATCGCATCCAGGTCGACCCGATGATCGAGCACGTCCCCCGCGAGACGCTGCACGGCATCGATCACGCCGTTCAACGAGCGGTCCACCTCGTCGAGGCCATCCAACTCAGCACGCAGCACGACAGAACGGGCGATGAGCCACGACGCCGACTGGCTGAGCATCGCCGCATCGGGGTCACGGCCGATGTGCGCCGCGTGCTCGCGCACGATGCCGTCCGCGAAGGCGTTGTACGTCGACACGCGAGGCCGGATGATGAGATCCTCCGCAGCGCGGGGGGCCGTCGGATCCCACCCGGTGTCGAACCGCACGGCGAGTTCGTCCAGCACCTCGCGCTGCACGGCGGCGCGCTGCGAGGGACCGGTCGCCGCCCCCACCCGGTCGAGCGCGCCGGTGCGCACGATCTCCGCAAGATGCGGCAGCAGGCCCCTGCGTCCGTACTCGTCGATGCGATCGAGACGCAGCGCGATCCGCTCCGCGAGCTCGCCGGCGGCCTTGCGGGTGAACGTGAGCCCGAGGATCTCGTCTCTTTCGACGTGACCGTTCGCGACGAGCCAGACCACGCGGCCCGACATGGTCTCGGTCTTGCCGCTGCCGGCGCCGGCCACGACGAGCGCCGGAGTCGGAGGCGCCTCGATCACGCGCTGTTGCGCCAGGGTCGGCGTAGGCAGGCCGAGGGCAGCGGAGATGTCGGTGGCGGCGATGCCGTGGCCGGGGCCCCAGCCGTCCTCGGTCGCGCCATCGCTGACCACGGCCGGGCCTGCGACGGCCGGCCCGCCCGCGCCGCTCATGCGCTCACCGCCGGGATGGTGTGGATGCGACAAGGGCTGATCCGCACCTGCGTGTCGGCGCAGTGCGCCTCGACCTGCGCCGTGAAGCTCGACGCGGCCATGCCGCGGCCCGCCTCGGCGACGCGCTGCAGGAACGCGGCGCGCGCCTCGTCGCCCAGCCGATGCTGGTGCGCCACGCGGTAGGGGCTCTGCCCGATGGTCTGCGCGACGAGGACGAGGCGAGCACCGGCGAGCGCGGCCGGATCCGCGTCCTCGACCTGACCCTGTTCGACTGCGAGCTGATATGCGGCCAGCTGCGCGTGCTCGGTCACGAGCGCCTCCGTGCCGGGCTCGTACTTGCCCGTCTTCAGATCCACCACCACCACGCGCTCTCCCCCGGCGCCGTCCGCCATCGTGCTCCAGGTGCGCCCGCGCGCGGCCTCGTGCTCACCGGAACCCGCCGGATACGCCTCGACGCGGTCGATGTAGCCGCTGACGATCGCCTGCTGCGCCGACTTCTCGGGATCGATGGAGTGCGCGGTCGGCTCGGCGGCGAGGTCGACGGCGAAGCGGAATCCGCCTTCGGAGGCGATCACTCGGCCTCCCTCGCGCTGCACCTCGGTCAGGTAGTCGTGCACGCGCTGCAGGTACAGGTCCGCTCTGCGGCGCTCCTTGGCGTCGATCCACGGCGTTTCGAAGTCGAGCTCGCCCCAGCGCTCCTCGAGGATGCGCCGCATGGCCTCGAGGTCGCCGTCGGGCACGTGCTCCATCGCCGCGTGCACGATCGTGCCGATGCCCGCCGAAGGCGGAGCGACGGTGTCTCCCCCGAGCGCGGCCACAGCCCAGTTGACCCCGCACTCCTCGAACGCCTCGAGCCGTGACGGCGAGACGGACACCGATCCGGTCTCCAGATCCCGCAGCGGACGCTCATCGGACGGCCCTCGCACGCCGAACCACTCATCCGGATCCGCCCCCGGCACGTCCGCCTCGGCCAGCAGTCGCAGCTGCCCGGCCGCCTCGGACCGCGCAGCCGGGTCCGGCGAGGTCGTGAGCGCCCTGCGGTGCTTGGCGACGAGGCCTCGGAGGGTCAGCGGATGCGCATGCCGCGCCTGGGCGGGCAGCGGATCCGGCAGGAAGCCGAAGAACGCGCTCGGACTCTGATCGTCGTCGTCGACCGCGGTCACCAGCAGCCGGTGGCGAGCGCGGGAGAGCGCCCGCACGAACAGACGCAGCTCGTCATGCAGCGCCGCACGACGCCGGTCGAGTGTGGAGTGCTCGTGCTCCGGCTCACCGGAGCGCGCCGCGGCGACCGCCTCGCCGAGCCGCCAGGTCTCCAGCAGCCCGCCGCGCAGCCGGACGTTCGGCCACACCCCGTCCTGCAGGCCGGCGATCACGACGGCATCGAACTCCGTGCCGAGGGCGGTGGCCGGCGTCATCAGAGTGACCGTGGCGGGGCGCTCCGGGGCGGAGAGGGAGTCCTCCGGCACCTCGCTGTCGAGGATGTCGTGGATGAACGCCTCGGGGCCCTTCTCCGGCGCGCGCTCCACCGAGCGCTTGGCCGCGTCGAACAGCGCGACCAGGGCGTCCAGGGCGCGCGCGGTCTCGGCACCGGAAGGAGAGCCCGCGGCCTCCTGCCACGCGAGCGCGAGGCGTCGGCCGTCGGGGGCGCGGGAGGAGTCCCACACCCGCCAGAGCAGCTCGTGGATCGTCTCGCCGCGCAGCCGGGCTTCGCGCACCTCGTGCAGCACGGTGCCGAACCGGTCCGCGGTACGCGCTTCGGCCGTGTCGACCCTCGCGAACCGCGCGGGCTCCGCGAGACCGTCACGCAGCAGCAGCCGTGCGGGTGCGGACCCGCCGGCTTCCAGTTCGAGGTGACGCAGCCGCGCCCGGAGCCGGCGCAGCCCCACGCCGTCCAGCCCGCCGAACGGCGTGCGCAGCGCCTCGGCGAGCAGTTGCGGATCCCGCTCCGTCGGCTCGGTGAGCGCGAGCCGCACGATCCCGACGATGTCGCGCACGATGGTCTCGCTGCCGAGCGGGCGCTGCACGCCGGCCGCGCGGGTGGGCACCTCGCGGGCGGCGAGCTCGGCCTCCAGGGCCGCCACCTGGCGGGTGTCGTGGGCGATCACGGCCATGCGCTCCCACCCGATGCCCCGCAGCAGGTGCCATTCGCGCAGCGTGCGTGCGATGAGGTCGTGCTCCTCGTGCGGCGACGGCGCGATGAACGCCTGCACGGCGTCACTCGGCGCGCCGTCCTCTGCCGCTCCCGGCGCGCGGCGGTGCTCGATCCGTCCCGACGCGCCGATCGTCTGAACCACGGTGCGGGTCAGCGCGGTGAGCGGCGGATCCTGCCGATGCGACTCGTCCAGCACGTGCACGTCGCCGAGCATCGCAGCGAGGCGCGCGAACAGCTCGGGGCCGGCGCCGCGGAACGCCCCCGAGGAGATGTCCGGATCCCCGAACGCCAGCACCGCGATGCCGCGAGCGCGCAGAGCTTCGACCAGCGTCACGCCGCCGGCGGTCAGCTCCTGCGCGTCGTCGATGAGCACGACCCGCAGACGTCCGAGCGGGCCCAGCATCTCCTGTGCGGCGGTGTGCAGGATGGCGGCGGCCTCCGCGAGCAGATCCGCGGCGTCGCGGTGCGCGGCGCGGGCGCGATCCAGCACCCGCCGATAGGACTGTGCAAAGGATCCGACGGCACGCCAGGCCGGGCGCTCCGATCGCCCCAGCTCCGCCGGGGTGACGCCGAGCTCGGTGCATTCGGCGAGGAACGCGCGCAGTTCGGAGCGGAACGCTCTCGACGAGCGCACCGCCGCCGGCAGGCTCTCCGGCCAGCGGCTGCGGATCCCCTCGGCCTCGTCCTCCGCATCGCCGGAGAGCAGATCCGCGATGATGCGATCCTGGTCGGCACCGGTGAGCAGCGCCGGCGGTTCCTGCCCCGCGTGCACCATGGTGCCGCGGACCAGTTGGAACGCGAACGAGCCCAGAGATCGGGCGAGCGGGCCCGGCGTCGCAACGCGCACGCGCACGCCGATCCGGTCGCGCAGGGCCGTGGCCGCCTGTCTGTTCGGGGTCAGTGCGAGCACCTGCTCCGGGGCGAGACCGCCGTCGACGAGCGCGGCGACCCGCTCCACGAGCGCGTGCGTCTTTCCCGTGCCCGGCGCGCCGATCACGGTGCCGACCGCCGTCGCCGGGGCGCCGATCACGGCTGCCTGCGCAGGGGTCGGGGCGGGCTGTGCGGGCATGCTCCCACGCTATCCGCCGCGGCCGACATCGCCGCCCACGATCCGCGGCACCGGCGGGGAATCGCCCTCGGCGAACACCGCCCGGCACGCGGTCCCGCCCGCTCGACCCCGCGATAGAGTGACGGGACATCGGCTTTCAAGAGCACGACCTTTCAAGGAGCATTCCCGTGGAGATCCGCATCGGCATCATCAACACCGGCCGTGAGCTCAGCTTCGAGACCTCGGCCTCCGCCGACGAGGTGCGCACGCAGATCGCCGGCGCCCTCGATCAGGGTGCCAGCCACGTGACCCTGAGCGACACCAAGGGCAACTCCTACATCGTGCCGACCGCGAACCTCGGCTACGTCGAGCTCGGGACCGAGGAGTCCCGCCGCGTCGGCTTCGTGGCCTGACGCAGGGACCGAGCCGCGTGTACATCCTGCTCGCGCTGATCGCCGCCTGCGCGCTCGGCGTCGTGGTGCACTTCACGATCCCCCAGCGCGAACTCCGCGGTGTGGCTCTCGTGCCGGCGATCGCGACGGCCGTCGCAGCCGCCGCCTACACTCTCGGGCAGTGGGCGGGCCTGAAGGAGTCGAGCGTGTGGCTGTGGCTGATCGCCCTCGGCGGCGCGATCGTGATCTCCGCGGCAGCCGGCGTCATCCTCACCCGCGTGCGGAGTCACGGCGACGCCGTGCGCCGCGCCGAACTCGGCGTCTGAGCCGAGCGTGACCGCCTCCGAGGGCGGGGATCGCGCCCTCACGCTGCGCGGAGAGCGCCGGGCTTCCGCCCGCTAGGAGGCGAGGCCCATCGCGTCCATGCGGCGGGCGTGCGCACCCATGAGCTCGGTGAACACCGGCTCGAGCTTGTCGTCCTCCGCGCCGGGCAGGTGCGGCCGCAGCGCCGCGCGGGCGACGAGGATGGTGTCGCCGACGAGACGGCGCCCCCACATCGACAGGAGTGAGCGCCACTGCTCGTCGCTCGCGATCGTGGCCTGCACGATCCCGACGATCTCGTGCCGGTCATCAGCCTCGGAGAGGATCCTGGCGACCTTCGTCCCGGTCTCGCCGTAGCTGGAGGCGAGCGCGAGGTAGAAGTCGTCGAGCATGCCGGCGGTGAGGTACACCGCGAGCATGGTCTCCGCGATGCGCGGGCCCAGGGTCTTGCGGCGGAACGCGTCCAGCTGCTCGCGGAACGGCAGCATCACCTCGGTCGGACGGTCGCCGTGCGCGGCGATGATCGCGACGATGCCGTGGTGTTTGGCGAGGGCCGCCCCGGCGGCGCGGGAGAGGATCTCCTTCTCCGCGAGATCGTCCGTCGCACGGATGAGGCGGGTCAGCGTCTCGAAGTAGCCGAGCTGAAGGTAGGCGGCCTGACCGAGGAAGGTGTTCAGCTCGGGCGCCAGCTCGGCGAAGTCGACGCGGGTCGCGTCACCCGCATCGCCCCGGGAGCGGAGCACCAGCGCGCGCCGCGGCGCCTTATCGCGCTGCCAGAACCACCTCACCACGCGCCCAGCCTAGTCGAGACGTCCCGCCCGACCGGGGGCGCCGCGCACGCCGATCACTCCGATCCCGGGTACGCGTGCCCGCTCCGGTAGGCTGGATCCCGCTCCGGCGACGGATCGGAGCCCCGCGCCTGTGCATACGGATTCGGCGTGGACCCCATCAACGAGGCGGCGCCGCGATCGCAAGGCCCGCCGGACAGGCAATCAAAGACTGTGACTTCTTTCGCCGATCTCGGCATCGATCAGGACATCGTGGACGCCATCGCGGCGAAGGGCATCGTCGACGCCTTCCCGATCCAGGAGCAGACCATCCCGCTCGGCCTTCCCGGCCAGGACATCATCGGCCAGGCCAAGACCGGCACCGGCAAGACCTTCGGCTTCGGCATCCCCGTGGTGCAGCGTCTCGGACTCGACCCCGAGCCCGGTGTGAAGGCGCTCATCGTCGTGCCCACCCGCGAACTCGCGGTGCAGGTGTACGAGGACATGGATCTGCTGACCAGCAACCGCTCGACGAGCGTCGTCGCGATCTACGGCGGCAAGGCCTACGAGGGCCAGATCGACCAGCTCAAGGCGGGTGCGCAGATCGTGGTCGGCACCCCCGGGCGCCTCATCGACCTCGCGGGGCAGCGCCTGCTCGACCTGTCCCACGCGACCGAGGTCGTGCTCGACGAGGCCGACAAGATGCTCGACCTCGGCTTCCTCGCCGACATCGAGAAGATCTTCCAGAAGGTCCCCGCGGTGCGCCATACGCAGCTCTTCTCCGCCACGATGCCGGGACCGATCGTGGCGCTGGCGCGCCGGTTCATGACGAACCCGATCCACATCCGCGCGAACGACCCCGACGAGGGCCTCACCCAGGCGAACATCAAGCACCTCGTCTACCGCGCGCACTCGCTGGACAAGGACGAGGTCATCGCCCGCATCCTCCAGGCCGAGGGCCGCGGCAAGACGGTGATCTTCACGCGCACCAAGCGCGCCGCCCAGCGCCTGGTCGACGAGCTGGGCGACCGCGGCTTCAATGTCGGCGGCGTGCACGGCGACATGGGTCAGGATCAGCGCGAGCGCTCGATGGCCGCGTTCAAGGCCGGCAAGAAGGACGTGCTGGTCGCGACCGACGTCGCCGCCCGCGGCATCGACGTCGATGACGTCACGCACGTGATCAACCACACGATCCCGGACGAGGACAAGACCTACCTGCACCGTGCGGGCCGCACCGGCCGCGCGGGCAAGACCGGTATCGCGGTCACGTTCGTCGACTGGGAGGACCTGCACAAGTGGGCCCTCATCAACCGCGCCCTCGAGTTCGGCCAGCCCGAGCCCATCGAGACGTACTCGTCGAGCCCGCACCTCTACGAGGACCTGAACATTCCGGCCGGCACCAAGGGACGCCTGGTCACCGCACCGGTCTCCGAGAAGCCGGCCCGCAAGCAGCGCGAGCCGCAGCGTGCCGCCGACGCGGCCGCCGAGGGCACGAGCGAGGGCACCACCCGCCGTCGCCGCCGCCGCCGCAACGCGGAGGACGAGGTCGGATCGACGTTCACCGAGGGCGCGGAGGCTCCCGCCGCCAAGGCGGCCGGATCCGGTGACGCCGACCGTGCCGCCGAGGGATCCGGAACGCACGACGGCCAGGGCGCCGAGCATCACGACGGCAAGCCCGCCGCGCAGCGTCGTCGTCGCCGTCGTCGCCGTCCCTCCGGCGGTGCCGCCGCGGGCAGCGCGCCGCAGCCCGGAGCCTGAGCCCGCCCCGCGCTCGCCTCTGACCGCGAGACTCCATCTGGGCGACGAGACTGCACTTCACAGGCGCAGTCTCGTCGCCCAGTTGCAGTCTCGCGGGCAATTACCGGGCCCGGATCGGGTAGACCGGGGCGGAACCGGATCCGCGGTCGATGATGCGCTGCAGCATGGCCGGATCCGTCGTGTTCTCTCCGGGCACGTTCGGCTTGCCCGCGCCGTGGTAGTCGCTGGACCCGGTCACGATCAGGTCGTTCTCGGCGGCGATGCCGCGCAGCCAGGCGCGCCCCTCGGCGGTGTTCTCGCGGTGATCGATCTCGAGTCCGGCCAGGCCCGCGTCGATGAGACGCCGCAGGGTGGCGTCGGTCATGCGCTCGCGCCCGGCCGGGTGCGCGATCACGGGCACTCCCCCGGCGCCGACGACGAGCTCGATCGCCGTGAGCGGATCCGGCGCGTAGTGCGCCTCGTAGTACCCCTGGCGCGGATGCAGGATCCCGTCGAACGCCTCTCCGCGGTCGCCCACGATCCCTCGCGCGATCAGCGCATCGGCGATATGAGGCCGGCCCACGGTCGCCCCCGGATCGGTCTGCTCGAGCACGTCCTCCCAGCGCAGCGCGTAGTCACGGCCGATGTTGCGCACGATGCGTTCGGCACGGCCGATGCGGTCGTCGCGGATGCGCGCCGTCTCGGCGAGGAGATCCGGATCTGTGGGGTCGAACAGATACGCGAGCACGTGGACGCTGCGCCAGCCGTCCTTCGAGGACAGCTCCATGCCGGGGATGAACGTCATGCCGCGTTCCGTCGCGGCAGCGGCCGCATCGCCCCATCCGGCCGTCGTGTCATGGTCCGTGAGAGCGATCGTGCCCAGGCCTTCGTCCGCGGCACGTCTGACGACGGTCGCGGGATCCTCCGTGCCGTCCGAGCGGTTCGAGTGCAGATGCAGATCGATCGGCCCGTCGAAGAGGGCGGGGCGTGACGTCGGATCGGCATCGGTCATCCTCCGAGCGTAGCGATCCCCCGCCTCTCGGACCGCCGCGGCCACGGGGCGGCGGTCGGGCGGATCCCCGGCTGCGCACCAGATGTCTCACAGATCGGCTCGCCTAGGCTCGAAGGCGATGTTTCGACTGATCGGGATCCTCCTCACCGTGCTCTTCGCGATCGCCACCGCGATCGTGACCTGGCCGCAGTTCTTCCACCTCGAGCAGACGTTCCCGATCACGCAGATCGTCGCCTCGCGCGCGATGCTCGTGCTCGTGTTCGCCGGGATCCTGGTGCTGGCGCTGCTGCTCCTGTTCGCCCGCCCGCTGCGCGGGTTCGCGGCGTCGATCGCACTCGTCGCCCTGCTCGGCGGAGGCGCCTCGGCGGGCATCCTCGCGCTGCGCGGCATCGACACCGCCGACTCCCTGCCGGACAAGACCGCGACGAGCGTGCGCGTGCTCGCCTGGAACACCGCGGGCGAGGCAGTCTCGGCCGACGAGATCGCGACCACGATCGTCGCCCAGAAGGCCGACATCGTGGCGCTCCCGGAGACGACCGAGGCCGTGGGAGAGGAGATCGCGCTCACACTGCGCGAGGCAGGGCACCCGATGTGGGTGCACCACGTGCAGTATCGTCCCGAGGTCACCCAGGGACCGGATTCGTGGCAGACCACGGTGCTCATCTCGCCGGCCCTCGGCGACTACGCGGTCATCCCCTCCTCCGCCGACGGATCCAGCAACACCTCCTCGGTCCCGAGCGCGGTCGTGATGCCGGTCGACGGCGACGGCCCCATCGTCGTCGCCGTGCACACCGTCGCTCCGCGCGAGGACGAGATGGCGGATTGGACGCAGGATCTGCGATGGGTCGCCGACCAGTGCCCCGCCGGGAAGAACGTGATCCTCGCCGGCGACTTCAACGCGACCCTGGACCACATGGGCGGGCTCGGCACCGGCGGCGGCGACCTCGGCGCCTGCCACGACGCGGCTTCCCACTCCGGCTCGGGTGGCGTCGGCACCTGGCCGACATCCGTGCCGGCGCTGCTCGGCGCCCCGATCGACCACGTCATGGCGACCGCGCACTGGCGCGCCACGGGATCCGCCGTGCTCCCGGCCGGCGCGGGCGGCAGCGACCACCGCGCCCTGATCACCCAGCTGGAGCCCGCGACGCCTTAGCGGAGCGTGCGTGCGCGCCGATCCGCGAAGCGCGCCCGGGCGGCGCGGCGGCTCAGCGGCGAGCGCGCCCCCGGGCGATGAGCGCCGCGATCCCGCGCCAGCCGACCAGGAACACGAGCAGAGTGATCGTGGCCACGATGATGAACGCGACCGCGGTGGTGCCGCCGGTCACGACGCGCAGGATCATCCCGAGCGCGACCGTGATCACGACAAGCCCCATCCCCGTGCGCAGCGGGGCAGAGGGCGCCCGCCATGCCCGCAGGATCAGCCAGCCCGCCGCCAAGCCCACCAGGAACGGCCACGCCGTCTCCAGTACGCCCACGGCGTCGACCGTGTGATCATGGCTCGCCCGGCCGATCGCGGCGAAGACGATCACCAGCACGGCGTCGATCCCCAGCGCCCAGGGCCATGTCAGAACGGATCGGCGGTCAGGGGCGGCTTCGGTCATCCCTCCACGGTAGCCCGGCGGGCTATGGGTCCTGCGCCGTGCGCCGTGCCGCGCTCCTACCCTGATATTCGGCTATCAGCAAGCATTGAAATGGCTGGGAGCGCCCAGTAGAAACGATGCAGGGCCATCCGCCCGCGCCGACCTGTCGGCACCCACCCCCACGAGAGGACCCTCACCAATGAGGATGCCAACCCCCCACCGCTCGTTCCGCACCATCGCCTGCACCGTCGCGGCGCTGGGACTGGTCCTGGCGGGCTCCGTCAGCGCCACTGCGGCGACGAGCGAGCCCTCGACGCCCGTCCCGATCACTCCGCCGGACGGCACGGTCATGAGCTACGTCGTCAACACCGGCCAGGCGAACCCGGGCCAGACCCGCAAGGCCGAGAAGGCGGTGACCGACGCGGGCGGCGTCGTCGTGCAGAGCTGGCCCGAGATCGGCGTCGTGATCGCGCAGTCCGATCGCGCGGCGTTCCGCGACACCGTGAAGGCCAAGGGCCGCAACGTCGTCGCGTCGGTCGGCGCGACCCGCACCGTCGAGGTGAAGGACAAGGTCACCGGCCCGCAGGCGCCGTGGGGTCCGGGAGCCTCCGGATGGAACCAGGGCAAGAACAAGCCGGTCAACGGCGATGAGCCCACCGAGCCGGTGCCCGCCTCCGCGTCCGACTCGCTCGAGGGCCAGCAGTGGGACATGACCATGATCCAGGCGGATCAGGCGCACCAGATCACCGACGGCAGCCGCAACGTGCTCGTGGGCGTGCTGGACTCCGGCATCGACCCGACCCATCCCGACCTGCAGGCGAACATCGACGTCGCCGACTCGGTCAATTGCACCACTGGCGGCCGCCCTGACCAGACCGATGGCGGGTGGTACCCGACCACGTCCGACCACGGCACGCACGTCGCGGGCACGATCGCGGCAGCCCGCAACGGCGTGGGCATCGTCGGGGTCGCCCCGAATGTGCGCCTCGCGTCGGTCAAGGTCGTCAACGACGACGGGTTCATCTACCCGGAGTACGCGGTCTGCGGCTTCATGTGGGCGGCCCAGCGCGGCATGGACGTCACGAACAACAGCTACTACATCGACCCGTTCGAGTTCTGGTGCGACGATCAGCCCGACCAGGCAGCGGTCCGCGAGGCCGTCGCCCGCGCCGTGAACTGGTCCAACTCCAAGGGCGTCGTGAGCGCGGCCGCGGCCGGCAACTCGGGCCTCGACCTGACGGTGAACACCCTCGACGAGGGCAGCCCGGACGATGCAGCCACCCCGACGCCGCGCACCATCAACCACGGCTGCAAGGACATCCCGGCCCAGGTCCCCGGTGTCGTGACCGTCGCCTCGCTGACCAAGGACGGCCAGCTGTCGTACTTCTCCAACCGCGGTCTCGGCGAGATCGACGTGGCGGCGCCCGGATCCAGGATCCTCTCCACGATCCCCGGCGCGAAGTACGGCCTCAAGAGCGGCACCTCGATGGCCTCCCCGCACGTCGCCGGCGTGCTGGCGCTGATGAAGTCCGCGCACCCGGAGCTGACCCCGGCCCAGCTCGTGCAGAAGCTCGAGGACGACGCGACGCCGACCGAGTGCTCGGCTCCGCAGTACGACGAGGGAGCCGCCTGCGTCGGCACCGCCGAGCTGAACAGCTACTACGGTCACGGCATCGTGAACGCACTCAAGGCCGTGCAGTGATCTGATCCGGATCGACAGGAGGGGCTCGGATCGCCGGCACGGCGATCCGAGCCCTTTGTCGCCCTGCCGCCCGGATCCTTCCCGCACCGGCCGGTGAGAGGATGGATCCATGACCTCCGAGCACGACACGATCGAGCAGCCGGGCGATGCCGCCACCGCGACCACCTCGACGACGACCAACCGCCGCCAGCCTTTCCCGCAGGGCTTCCTCGACACCATCTCGACGGGCTGGGCCGAACGCCCCGAGTCCCTGCCCGCTCCGCGCGCGCAGGCGCCCTACGCAGCAGCACGTCGCGCCGCCGTCTCCGCGGCCTTCCCCGGCAAGCGCCTGGTGATCCCGGCCGGATCCCTCAAGCAGCGCAGCAATGACACCGACTACCCGTTCCGGGCGCACTCGGCGTTCGCGCACCTCACCGGCTGGGCGGTCGACTCCGAGCCCGACTCGCTGCTCGTGTTCGAGCCCACCGCGGATGGCCACGACGTCACGCTGTACTTCCGCGAGCGCGCCGACCGCACCACGAGCGAGTTCTACTCCGACGCGACGATCGGCGAGTTCTGGATCGGACCGCGTCCCGCTCTCGCCGGCGTCGCCGCAGACCTGGGCGTGACCACCGCGCATCTCGACGAGTTCGCCGCGGGCGAGGAAGACCTCGTGGTCGACCAGGACGACGAGCTCACCCGGTTCGTCTCCGAGCTGCGCCTCGTCAAGGACGAGTACGAGGTCGCGGAGATGCGCCGAGCCGTGGCGATCACCGCCGACGGCTTCGATGACATCATCCGCGACCTTCCGCGGGCGGTCGCGCACCCGCGCGGCGAACGCATCGTCGAGGGCGTCTTCCACCAGCGCGCCCGCAGCGACGGCAGCTGGGAGGGCTACGACACGATCGCCGCATCCGGCCCGCACGCGTGCTACCTGCACTGGACCCGCAACGACGGCGCCGTGCTTCCGGGCGACCTCATCCTCATCGATGCCGGAGCCGAGGCCGATAGCCTCTACACGGCCGATATCACGCGCACGCTGCCGGTGAACGGCACGTTCAGCGAGGTGCAGCGCCGCATCTACGACACCGTGGTCGAGGCCGCGGACGCCGCCTTCGCCGCGGCCGAGGTCGGTGTGCCGTTCCGCGAGGTGCACGCGGCCGCGATGGACGTGATCGCCCGTCGTACCGCCGAGTGGGGTCTGCTGCCCGTCTCCGCCGAGGAGGCCCTCGACGCCGACCAGGGCGGCCAGCACCGCCGCTACATGGTGCACGGCACGAGCCACCATCTCGGCATCGACGTGCACGACTGCGCCCAGGCCCGCGGCGAGATGTACTACGACGGCCTGATCGAGCCCGGCATAGTGTTCACGATCGAGCCCGGCCTGTACTTCCAGATCGACGATCTGACCGTGCCCGAGGAGTACCGCGGCATCGGCGTGCGCATCGAGGACGACATCCTCATCACCGCCGATGGCCCGGTGAATCTCTCAGCCGCCATCCCGCGCACCTCCGCCGAGGTCGAGGCGTGGATCGCCCGCGTGCAGGGATCCGCGTCCTGACCGAGGACATGCACCCGGATCAGCTCCGGCTGGACGAGGCCGCCGCGACCGAGAGGATCGCGGCGGCCTTTCCCGCGCTGGCGGGGCAGCCGGTGGTGGCGCTGTCGACACCGGGCACGATGAACGCGCTGTTCCGGATCGGCGACGCGCACGTCGCCCGGTTCCCGCTGCAGTCCGCGGCGCTCGAGGACGTGGCCGCGGAGGCGCGCGCCCTCGACGAATTCGCGACGTGCTCCCCGTTCCCCGCACCCGTCGTGCGCGGTGTCGTCGACCGGGACGAGGGCTACCCTTCAGCATGGTCGGTGCAGGCCTGGATCCCCGGTCGCACTGCCTCCGAGACTCTGGCGGACGAGGATCCTGGTGCGCTCCCGCTGCTCGCCGACGATCTGGCGCGGCTGATCGGAGCCCTGCGTCTCGCACCCCTGCGGGGGCGGACGTTCGACGGCCGAGGGCGCGGCGGCGAGCTGCACGCGCACGAGGAGTGGATGACGCAGTGCTTCGCGAAGAGCGGACATCTGCTGGATGTCCCGTCCGCGCGTGCGCTCTGGCAGCGGCTGTCGCAGATCCCGCATCCCGGCACGGAGGTCATGTCGCACAAGGACCTGATCCCGCCGAACCTGCTCGTTTCGGACGATCATCGGCTCGCCGGCGTGCTGGACGGCGGGTCCTTCGGAGCGGCGGATCCGTCGCTCGATCTCGTGGTCGCGTGGCACCTGCTCGGACTCGACGACCGGCGCCGGCTCCGTGCGGCTCTGGGCAGCGATGGCCAGGAATGGTGCCGGGGAGCTGCATGGGCGCTGCAGCAGGCGATGGGCCTCGGCTGGTACTACGAGCGCACGAACCCCGCCATGGCCGCGCTCGGCCTGCGCACGATGCGACGTCTCCTCGCGGATCCGGATCTGGACTGACGCCGAGGCTCTTCGGCGGGGATGTTCCGGCTGTCAGCCGACGGTGTGCTCGCCCAGCGCCGCCGCCATCTGGCGCACGGCCTGCTCGATGACCGGGCGGGGCGTGGCGAGGATGAAGCGCAGGTAGCCCTCCCCGGCGGCGCCGCAGGCGATGCCGTCGGTCATGGCGACGCCCGCGCGCTCGCGGAAGAACGCGGCGGGCGAACCCTCGATGCCGAGCCCGCGCGCGTCCAGCCAGGCGATGTACGTGCCCTCGGGGGCGCGGTAGCCCATTCCGGGGATGTGCTCGGCGAGGAGTTCGCCCAGGAGCCGGCGGTTGCCGTCGAGGTAGTCGAGCGTGCCGTCGAGCCAGTCGCGGCTGTCGTCGAAGGCCGCCGTGGTCGCGATCACGCCGAGGTTGGCCGTGCCGTGCTCGGCCCAGGCGACCTCCGGCCGCGCCCAGGTCTCGACATCCGTGTCGTTCGTCAGGATCACCTGCGCCGCCTTGAGGCCGGGCAGGTTGAACGCCTTCGAGGCGCTGGCGGCGGTGATCGTATGTCCCGCTGTCATGGCGCTGATGCCGGCGTAGGGAACGTGGCGGTGCGGCGCGAAGACGAGCGGCGCGTGGATCTCGTCCGAGAACACGCGCGCGCCGTGCCGCGCGACGACCTCCGCGACCGCTTCGAGTTCCGCGCGCTCGAACACACGTCCCAGCGGATTGTACGGGTTGCACAGGATCAGCAGGCCGCCGCCGTCCGCGAACGCCCGGTCGATGCCGTCCAGGTCGTAGACGTGGCGCCCGCCCTCGACGAGCATCGGCACCTCGATGATCTCGCGGTCATGCATCGCCGGGATCGTCAGGAACGGCATGTACGCGGGCGTGGGCAGCACGATCTTCGAGCCGGGCTCGGTGAAGAAGTCGATCGTCGCGCGCAGTGCGGTCAGCACATCCGGCACGGGGCGGATCCGATCGGCCGGCACGTCCCAGCCGTAGCGATCCTTCTGCCAGCGCGCGGTCGCCTCGGTCATGCGTGCCCGCACGGCCGCCGGCAGATATCCGGTCAGGCCGTCATCGATCGCGCCCTTCATCGCGCTTGCGATCGCCGGCGCGGGCGGGAAGTCCATCTCGGCGACGAACGCGCCGATCGCCTCGGGGAACACCGACCATTTCAGGCTGCCGATCTCGCGCAGCCGGGCGATGTCGATCGCGTCCAGCTCCTGCGCCATGCTCATGCGTCTCCCCCTTCGTTGCGCCCCGATGCGCCGGTCTCCGACGCGCCCTTGCCGAAACCCGACCACGCGAACTCCACGACCAGCGGCGCGAGATCCGCCCCGATCTCCGCGGCAGGGCGCTTGCGGCCCTTCACCTCGAACGAGTGCCCGCCGCCGTCGATCCAGGCGATCCGTGCTTCCTGACACGACGCCACCGCCTCCTCGAGCTGCGACAGCGGCTGCACGAACGGATCGTTCGTGCCCTCCACGAACAGCTGCGGCTGCGGCACCGCCGGCAGATGCTCGGTCCGCGGCTTCTCCGGCTTGCCCGGCTGGTGCAGCGGATAGCCCAGGTAGACGAGCCCCGTCGCGGCGAGGCCGGCCTCCTCGGCGGCGGCTATGGACGCCATCCGCCCACCATAGGACTTGCCGCAGGCGACGACGGATCCGGATCCGCGCTCGCTCGCCGCGGCGACGACGGCGCGCCAGCTGAGGATCGCGTGCGCCGCCGGGCCCGGCATGCGCCGTCCCGCCTCGACGTACGGGAAGTTGAACCGCAGCGTGTGCAGGCCCGCGGTGCGCAGCGCCGTGGCGAAACCGATGAGGAACGGATGATCCATGCCCGCGCCCGCGCCATGGGCGATCGCCACGATCGGCGCATCGGCCCCGGCAGCGAGGTCCCCGTCGGCAGCACCGAACGCGGCCGACACCTCGGCCGTACCGGCAGGGAGCGGAACCGCGATCCGGAACCGCTCCTCGGCCCGTCCCGTCATCGCGAGGTGCCGTCGCCCGCCGGGTTCTCGCCGTCCACGGGCGTGGCCGCAGAGGGCGGCGTCTCGAGGGCGGGGCTCTCCGCGGGGGCGGCGGGAGCTTCGTCGGTCGCCGGGATACCGTCGGTCGCCGGGGTACCGTCCGTCGCCGGGCCACCGTCCTGTGCGGGCTGCACCGAGGCGGTCGGCGGTGCCGGCGGCATCGGCGGGCGCGGCGGCGCGATGCGCTCGCCGTACCGTGGCGGCTCCTCGACCCGCTCTCCGTACTGGGGCGGCCCTGCCGCGGTCGTGCCGGCGGCAGGGCCGGACTGCGGGATCGGGGTGACGGCACGGCCGAGCACCTGGCGCGCCTTGCCGACCGAATCGGACAGCACCGTGACCTCGTAATGATCTGCCTTGAGCTGCATCACGCTCGCGTAGTCGCGGCGACGACGCACGATCGAATACGTGATGAGGCTCAGGATCATCCCGATCGCGACGCCCACGAACAGGATCCCGACGAACGCCTGCATCGGCACGGCGGGGTTGCCCAGCACGAAGATCGCCGAGAGGAAGAGGCCGATGAGCACGCCGTTGACCGCGCCGGAGCGCGCCGCGTTCGCATAGCCGAGGCGACCGGTGACCCGCTCCACGGTCTGCACGCCGACCCCGACGATGGCGATCGCCCTGGCCGGGATCTCCCCCGCGATCAGCTGCGAGACGAGCTTCTGCGCGGCCTCGTACTCGGTCACCGTGGCGACCGTCTCGCCGATCTCGCCCGCAGGGCCCGACGCGTTCAGCATGCTCATCGGACCATTGTTCCACGCGGCTGCCCGGAGACCGCCGATGCCGTCACCCACCCCGGATCCCAAGGCGCAGGACACTACGCTGGAACCATGAGCACACAGCGGGTTTTCGTCGCGCGCCTGGCCGGGTGCGCCGTGTTCGACCCCGCCGGCGACCGGATCGGGAAAGTCCGTGACGTCGTCGTCGTGTACCGAAGTAGCGCGGCCCCGCGCGTGATCGGCCTGGTCTGCGAGATCCCCGGCCGCCGGCAGGTGTTCCTCTCGATCGGGCGGGTCGGATCGATCAGCACCGGACAGGTCATCACGTCCGGGCTGATGAACGTGCGCCGGTTCAAGCCCCGCAACGGCGAGGTGCGCATCATGGCCGAGCTCATCGGCCGGCGCGTCGACTTCTCCGACGCCTCGGGCACGGCGGTGATCGAGGACGTCGCGATCGAGCCGAACCGGCTCGGCGAGTGGTCCGTGAGCCAGCTGTTCCTGCGCAAGCCCAAGACGAGCGCCTCGCCGTTCGCCAAGGGCCCCACCACGTTCGCGACCTGGAACCAGGTGCACGAGCACAACCGTCCCGGTGAGGCGCAGTCCGCCGAGCAGCTCGTCGCCACCTACTCCGAGATGCACCCCGCCGACCTCGCGAACACCCTGCTCGACCTGCCCCAACAGCGTCGCATCGAGGTCGCGGAGGAGCTTCCGGACGAGCGGCTCGCCGACGCCCTCGAGGAGATGCCCGAGGACGACCAGATGGACATCCTGGACCGTCTCGGCGACGAACGCGCCGCGGACATCCTCGATCAGATGGAGCCGGACGACGCCGCCGACCTGCTCGCGCAGCTGCCCCAGGGCCGCCTGGAGCACCTCCTCGAGCTCATGGAGCCGGAGGAGGCCGAGGACGTGCGCATGCTGTTGCGCTACAGCCCCGACACCGCGGGCGGTCTGATGACCCCCGAGCCGATCATCCTCTCCGCGGATGCCACGGTCGCCGAGGCCCTGGCTCTGATCCGCCGGCACGAGCTGCACCCTGCCCTGGCCGCCGCGGTCTTCGTCACGCTGCCGCCGTTCGAGACGCCCACAGGACGCCTGCTCGGCGTGGTGCACTTCCAGCGCATGCTGCGCTATCCCCCGCACGAACGGCTCGGCGCCATCGTCGATGACACCCTCGAACCCGTCCCCGCGACCGCCTCGGCGGCCGAGGTCGCGCGCATGCTGGCCAGCTACGACCTCGTCTCGCTGCCCGTCGTGGATCAGGCGCACCGGCTCGTCGGCGCGATCAGCGTCGATGATGTGCTCGACTACCTGCTGCCCGACGACTGGCGCTCGCACGACGCCGATGACCGTCCCGGGTCCGCGCAGTCCGTGCCGACGCAGGGAGCGAGCGGATGATGGCGAAGTCGGGCCGTCGTGGGCTGGATCTGCCCCGCGGCCGGTCCGGCATGCTCGGGCGCGGCACGTCGACGGGATCCAGCGACACCTTCGGGCGGTTCTCCGAGGCGTTCGCGCGGGCCATGGGCACGTCCGGCTTCCTCATCGGGATGTCGGTGTTCGTCATCGTCTGGCTGTGGTGGAACATCGCCATGCCCAAGGAGTGGCAGTTCGACCCGGCCGCGACGAACTTCACCCTGCTCACGCTGATCCTCTCGCTGCAGGCCTCCTACGCCGCCCCGCTGATCCTGCTCGCGCAGAACCGGCAGGACGACCGCGACCGCGTGCAGATCGAGCAGGATCGACAGCGCGCGGAACGCAACCTCGCCGACACCGAGTACCTGGCCCGGGAGATCGTCGCCCTGCGCATGTCGCTCGAGGAGCGCTCCGCGCAGGGCGTCACCCGCGAGGTGCTGCGCGCCGAGCTCAGGGCGATGCTCGCCGAACTCCGCGACGAGGATCCGGCGGAGCAGACCCCGTGACCGTCGACCTCGCCGACGCGGTCCGCCGCGCCGTCGGCGCCGTCACCGACCCCGAGCTGCGCCGCCCGCTGGCCGACCTCGACATGCTCCGCGACATCACGGTCGCCGGCACGGTCGCGCACGTGGGCATCGCGCTGACCATCGTGGGCTGCCCCGCCGCGACCCGGATCGAGGCCGACGTGCACGCGGCCGCGGCGGCGGTGCCCGGAATCGATGCGGTCGAGGTCGCCGTGGGCGTGATGACGCCGGACGAGCGTCGCGCCCTCACCGAGCGCCTGCGGGACGGCAGGGAGCCCCGGCAGATGCCCTTCGGCCCGGAATCGCTCACGCGCGTGATCGCCGTCACGAGCGGCAAGGGCGGAGTGGGCAAGTCCTCGCTCACCGCCAACCTCGCGGTCGCTCTGGCGGCCCGCGGACGCAGGGTCGGGCTCATCGACGCCGACGTGCACGGCTTCTCGATCCCCGGCCTCCTCGGGATCGCCCCCGGCACGCAGCCCACCCGGATCGACGACCTCATGCTGCCCCCGGTCGCGCACGATGTGAAGACCATCTCGATCGGGATGTTCCTGCGGGAGGGGGAATCCGTCGTCGCATGGCGCGGACCCATGCTGCATCGCACGGTGCAGCAGTTCCTCACCGACGTGTTCTTCGGCGACCTGGACGTGCTGCTCATCGACATGCCGCCGGGCACCGGCGACATCGCGATCACCCTCGGCCAGCTGCTCCCCCATGCCGAGGTGCTGGTCGTGACGACGCCGCAGGAAGCGGCGTCCGACGTGGCGATCCGCAGCGCTCTCGTGGCCCGGCAGACCGGGCAACGGGTGATCGGGGTCGTGGAGAACATGGCCGCGCTGACGCTGCCCGACGGCACGGTGCTCGATCTGTTCGGATCCGGCGGCGGGCAGGCCGTCGCGAACGCCCTTTCGCAGGATGCGGATCCGGTTCCGCTGCTGGCCTCGGTCCCGCTGAGCCCCGCGCTGCGCACGGGCGGGGACGCGGGAGTGCCCGTGGTGCTCGCGGACCCGCAGGATCCCTCGGCACGCGCGATCCTGGCTGTCGCGGACGCGATCGATCGAGGGGGCCGTGGTCTTTCCGGGCGGCGCCTTCCCGTCAGCCTGGGTTAGACAGCCAGCCTGGGCTGGACGATCAGGTGGCTTCGCTGTCGTACGGCGGAAGGTCCTCGGCGGAGAACATCTTCGGCGCCTTCGACACGGGAGCCGTCTCGCTCCCTGTGGACGCGGCGTTCATCGCGGTCGCCGTGGCCAGCAGAGCTGCTGCCGAACCCGCAGCCGCCGGCGCCGGAGCGGTCTCGACCGCCGCGACCGGGGTTGCCGGACGCGGCGGCGCCGGGGTGTCATCCATCAGCGCATCGCGGATGATGCGGCGCGGGTCGTACTGCCGGGGATCCAGCTTGCGCCAGTCCAGCTCATCGATCTCCGGCCCGACCTCCTCGCGCATGCGATCTTTGGCGCCGCGCATGTAGTCGCCCGCCTTCTTGACCAGGCGCGCGAACGTCTCCGCGTAGCGCGGGAGCCGCTCAGGGCCGACGAGAAGGGCCGCGATCACGCCGATCACGATCAGCTTCTCGAAGGTGATGCCGAAGAACATGTCATAAGGGTACCGCCGCGCCTGGCCGCTGCGGACACGGAGGACGCCTACGCTGGGGGCATGCGGTGCAGTGAGCGACCGCCAGGGAGTCGAAGTGAGCGAGCAGGACGCCAACGCGCGGTACGTGCGCGAAGCAATCATCGAGCCGGATGAGATCGCCAAGGCGCGCGCACATGCGGTCGAACTCGGCGCGCAGCCGATCAGCGCCGCCGTCGGCGCGCAGATCGCAGTGCTCTCGGCAGCCACCGGCGCGCGCTCGATCGTCGAGATCGGCACCGGCGCCGGCGTCTCCGGGCTCTGGCTGCTGCGCGGCGCCCCGAAGGCCGTGCTCACGTCGATCGACAACGAGCCGGAGCACCTGGCCGCCGCACGCAGCGCCTTCCAGGACGCACGGATCGCCCCCACCCGCGCGCGCTTCATCGCGGGCAGGGCCGCCGATGTGCTGCCTCGGATGAACGAGGCCGCCTACGACATCGTCCTCGTCGACGCGGATCCGGAGAACGTGATCGAGTACGTCGAGCACGGTCTGCGGCTCGTGCGCGCCGGAGGGACCGTGCTCGTGCCGCGCGTGCTCGCCGGCGGAAGGGTCGCGGATCCAGTGCAGCGCGACGACGTCACGGTCGCCTACCGCTCGCTCATCCAGGAGACCCAGCAGTCCCCCGCCGTACTCGCCGCGCTGAGCACGGTCGGCGAAGGCCTGCTGCAGCTGACCGGCATCGCCGAATGACGAAAGGCCCGCAGGAAGCGGGCCTTTCGAAGATCTGAAGAGATCTGGTCTTGATCGTGCGAGTCGGAACTCAGGCTGCTGCCACGACGTTGCTGAGCACGTCGTGAAGTTCCTTCGCCTCTGCGTCGTTGACGGAGACGACCAGACGCCCGCCGCCTTCGAGCGGAACGCGCACGATGATCAGCCGGCCCTCCTTCACGGCCTCCATGGGTCCGTCGCCAGTCCTCGGCTTCATCGCTGCCATCGCGGTGCTCCCTTTCCTCGGTGGTCTACGACTCCCATATTAGTGGGTGCTGGGACACCGCTTACCGCGGCGCGGCGAGGCCGCGAGACGATCGAGCAGGTTCAGGGCACGCGCCAGAAGGTGTTCGCGAGGCCGTAGACGTTCGCGATCCACAGCGCCTGCAGCGCGATGCACACCACCAGCACCGTCGTCCGCAGCCACCAGGAACGGTGCCAACCGACGCCGCCCCACAGGGGCGCGAGCGGGAACATCAACCGCAGCGTGCTGGACTGCGGGAAGAACACGGCCAGCAGGTACAGGGCGTAGCTCGCCGAGAAGAGCCGGATCTCCGGCCCGAGCCGGCGCACGCCGCGCCCCGCGATCAGCACCGCCGCGAACAGCGCCACCAGCAGGGCGAGGATGACGAGGCCGAGCCATCCCGGCAGCCCGAGCAGCTGCGCCCAGTACGGCATCGCGCTCAGCCACCCCTCGAAGGGCGAGAAGGCGGTGTGCCCGTCCTGCGGCATCCAGAATCCGCGCCAGCTCAGCTCGGTCTCCAGGTAGGCGTTCGGCACGCCCGTGACCACGCCCGCGATCATCTGCCACGCGAAACCCACCACGACGCCGAGCGCCCCGAGACCGAGGTAGTGCGCGATCTCGGATCCCGTCAGCGGATCCGACTTCCGTCGCATCCAGCGCACCACGAGCATGAGGCCGAGCGTGAGCGCGAACGCCAGCACACCCGGGCGCGTGAAGCCCATCAGCACGATCAGCGGATACAGCCGCACGTAGCGGCGGCGGATCAGGCCGTCCAGCGCGAGCAGCAGGAACAGCATGTTGAGCACCTCGGCGTAGCCGACCTGGAACAGCGCGCCGAGGGGGCCGGAGGCGAAGAAGACGACCGTCCACACCGCCGCCATCCGCCCGATCCGCCCGCGCATCATGCGGAACAGCACGAGGCAGCAGAGGTATCCCGCCACGAGGGAGACGAGCGCCGCGCCCACGCCCCAGCCGCCTGCACCGAACGGCAGCGCCACGACCTGCGACACCCACGGGTACAGCGGCAGGAACGCCCACGAGTTCTGGGTGATGTGTCCGTCCGGCCCGAGCGGCAGCGTGGTCGGGTACCCGTACACGACGATGTACCAGTACCACTGCGCGTCCCACCCGGTGACGAATGAGGCGATCGACGCGCCGTGGCCGAACCGCGAGCCGGGCGCGCCGGACAGCCCGGTCGCCCACAGCAGCAGGCCGGTGGTGATCAGGCGCGCCCCGACGTAGATCGCGAGGATACCCGCCCAGGCGGGCGTACGTGCATAGAGCCGGGCGGCCCAGCGCGGTGCGGTCGTCGCGCCCTGCCGGCGATGCACCGCCGCCGCGGCGAGCTCAGACACCGCTGAGCCAGGAGCGCAAGCCCCGCTCGGTGGCCGTGATCTGCGCGAGCGGCACACGCTCCTCGTCGTGGTGTGCGAGGTGCGGATCCCCCGGTCCGTAGTTGACCGCGGGGATGCCCAGCGCGGAGAACCGCGCCACATCGGTCCACCCGTACTTCGGTTTCGGGGTCGCGCCGACGGCCGCCACGAACTCCTGTGCGATCGGCGCGTCGAGGCCAGGACGAGCACCCTCGGCGACGTCGGTGATCTCGACCGCGAAACCGGCGAACACGTTGCGCACGTGCGCCTCCGCATCGGCCGCGGACTTGCTCGGGGCGAAGCGGTAGTTCACCTCGACCTCGCAGACGTCGGGGATGACGTTGCCGGCGATGCCGCCGGTGATCCGCACCGCGTTCAGCCCCTCGCGGTACTCCAGGCCGTCCACCGTGATCTCGCGCGGACGGTACTCCGCGAGACGCGCGAGGATCGGCGCCGCACGGTGGATCGCGTTCTCGCCGATCCAGGCGCGCGCCGAGTGCGCGCGCACCCCGGTCGTGCGCACGACAGCGCGCAGCGTGCCGTTGCAGCCGCCCTCGACCTCGCCGTTCGAGGGCTCGCCGAGGATCGCGAAGTCGGCCTCGAACAGATCCGGCCGGTGATCGGCGAGCAGCTTGAGCCCGTTGCGGGCGGCCTCGACCTCTTCGTTGTCGTACCACATCCAAGTGATGTCGACCACGGGCTCGGTGAGCTCCGAGGCGAGTTTGAGCTGCACCGCGACCCCGGCCTTCATGTCGACCGTGCCGCGCCCCCAGATCAGAGCCTCGCCGTCGATCTCGACATCACGCGTCGGCACGTTTGCGTTGATCGGCACCGTGTCGATGTGCCCGGCGATCGCCACGCGCTGCGCGCGGCCCAGGTTCGTGCGAGCGACGATCGTGTTGCCCTCGCGCAGCACCTCGAGATGGCCGAGCGCGCGCACGGCCTCCTCGATCAGGTCCGCCAGCGGCTTCTCCTCCCCCGAGACGCTGGGGATGTCGCAGATCGCGCGGGTGATGTCCGCCGCGGAGGCGGTGAGATCGAGCGGCATGGTCCCCACCCTAGCGCCGCGTCATGAAGGGGAAGCTGGGGGTGCCGATTCGATACCGTGGACGCATGACCGACGCGCGCATGATCCACGGATCCGGCCTGACCACCATCGCCGGCGACGGCACCGTCCTGGACGCCTGGTACGGCGAGATCGGCGCCGTCGAGCCGTCCGCCGGAGACCGCGCCGCGTCCGCCCTGACGTTCGAGGCGCTCGCCGGTGCCGACGATCGCCGCAACGTCACCGTCGAGGCGGTGCAGCTGTCGATCGACCTCGATGCGGCTCCGGCTTCGACCGCCGACGCGTATCTGCGCCTGCACGCCCTCTCGCACCTTCTGGTGCGCCCCAACGAGGTGAACCTCGACGGCATCTTCGCGCACCTCCCGAACGTCGCCTGGACGAACGCCGGTCCGATGCTCCCCGCCGATGCGGCACGGCTGCGCCCGCTGTTGCAGCGCGCCGGGATCCAGATCACCGGCGTGGACAAGTTCCCGAGGCTCACCGACTACGTGCTGCCGGAAGGAGTGCGCATCGCGGACGCCTCGCGGGTGCGCCTGGGCGCCCACCTGGCCCCCGGCACCACCGTCATGCACGAGGGCTTCGTGAACTTCAACGCGGGCACCCTCGGCGCCTCGATGGTCGAGGGCCGGATCTCGCAGGGCGTCGTCGTCGGCGACGGATCCGACATCGGCGGAGGCTCCTCGATCATGGGCACGCTCTCGGGAGGCGGCACCCACCGCGTCTCGATCGGTGCGCGCACCCTGCTCGGCGCGAACGCCGGCATCGGGATCTCCCTCGGCGACGACTGCATCGTCGAGGCGGGCCTGTATGTCACGGCGGGCACGAAGATCGTGCTCGCCGACGGCGCTCCGCTGGCCGACGGGGGCCGCCCTGTCGTCAAGGGCGCGCAGCTGAGCGGCGAGAACGGGATCCTGTTCCGGCGCAACTCCCTTTCCGGAGCTGTCGAGGCCGTGCGCCGGACCGGCGTGGGCGTGACGCTCAACGAGGCGCTGCACGCCTGAGTGACGGGCTCTCGAGCAGAGCTCAGGTCCGCAGCGAGCCGATCGCGAGGCCGAGCACGCGACGGCGCTGCTCTTCGTCGTCGTAGGCGACCGCGCTCACACCGGCGATGAGCTTGACGACGTCGGCGATCGCGAGATCGGCCTTCACGGCGCCATCCTCCTGCGCGCGGGCGAGCAGCGGCTCCCCCGCGCCCAGCATCACGCCGCGGCACTCCGCGAACACCGACGACTCCCGGTTCAGTCCGTCCAGCAGGACGTGCTTGGTGCCGACGTACTCGACGAAACGCCCCAGCCAGGCCTCCAGTGCGGGCCAGGGCTCCAGGTCCGCCACCTCGTCCGCGGCGTCGGCGAGAGCGGCGACCTCGCGGAGGTAGAGCGTCTCGATCAGGTCGTCCCTGGTCGGGAAGTTGCGGTACAGCGTGCCGATGCCGACCCCTGCGCGGCGCGCGATGTCCTCGAGCGAGGCGCCCGAGCCATCCTCGGCGAAAGCCTCGCGCCCGGCGGTGACGAGGGCGTCGAAGTTGCGCGCGGCGTCGGCACGGCGCGGTCGCCGCTCCTCCAGCGTCGCCGTCGCCCTGTTCTGGCCGCCCATCGTGCCGTCCTTCCGAAAAGTCTCAGAAGACCTCTTGCAAACCGGAGGGACCCTCCGGTAATCTCAATCCGGAGGCATCCTCCGTTCGGAGGCCTTCCTCCACTTTACCCCTCTTCTCCAGGCTTCGGAAGGGAACTCATGTCCCGCTCATCCACCTCGGTCCTGGTCGCGATCGCCGTAGCGGTCTCCTCCATCGCTCTTCTGCAGAACCTCGTCATCCCGCTCGTGCCGCTCATCCAGGCGGAGTTCGGCGTCACCGCCGATGCGGCCAGCTGGACCATGACCGCGTGGCTCATCGCCGCCGCGGTCGCCACACCCACCCTCGGCCGCGTCGGCGACCTGCGCGGACGGCGCACCACCTTCCTGATCACCCTCGGCGCGACCGCGGCGGGGGACGTGCTGGCCGCGGTCGCCCCGACCCTCGAGGTGCTCATCGTCGCCCGCGTGCTGCAGGGCATCGGCGGTGCGCTGTTCCCCCTCGCCTATGGGCTGCTGCGTGACGCACTCCCCCGTGAGCGCGTGACCGGAGCGATCGGCGTGGTGAGCGCCGTGATCGGCATCGGCGGCGCCGCGGGCACCGTGCTCGCAGGCCCGCTGGCGGACCTCGTCGGCTGGCGCGGCACGTTCGCGGTGCCGTTCCTGGTCGCCGCACTCGGCGCCTTCCTCACCCTCGCCGCGGTGCGCGACACCGGCACCCGCGCCCTCGGGCGGGTCAACACCCGCTCTTCGGTGCTGCTCTCGGCGTGGCTGGTCGCACTACTCGTCCCGCTCAGCACCGGCTCGCGCTGGGGCTGGACTTCGCCGGCCGTGCTCGCGCTGTTCGGCGTCGCCGTGCTCGCCTTCGCCGCGTGGATCGTGTCGGAGCTGCGCTCCGCCGAGCCGCTCGTGGACCTGCGGATGCTGGCGTCCCCCGCGATCTGGCCGGTCAACGCCGCATCGCTCCTGATCGGGGCCGGCGTCTTCGCGTTCTGGGGCTACCTGCCGCAGTTCCTCGAGTTGTCGGCCTCCGCGGGCGGCACGGGTCTCACCGTGCGCGACGCCGGGCTCATGCTCGTTCCGATGCTGATCGGCATGAGCGGGGTCGGCTTCGCCACCGGCGCGCTGAACCGCATCCTTTCGCTGCGCACCCTGCTCGTCATCGGCGCGCTGCTGATGGGGGTCTCCGGCGCGAGCGCCGCCCTGGCGCACTCGACGCCCTGGCAGCTCGCCGTGGCAGGCGCGGGCTTCGGCATCGGCTGCGGGCTGGCCTACGCGGCCTCGGCCGGCATCGTCGTGCAGAGCGTGCCCGCCGCGGTCACCGGCGTCGCGACCGGCGTGAACGCGAACCTCCGCACGATCGGATCCGCGATCGGCTCGGCGGCGACCGGCGCGATCGTGTTCGGCTCTGCGACGCACGGCACCGGCTCCGGCTTCGCCACCGCATGGGGGCTCGTCGCGGTCGCCACGATCCTCGCGGGCGCGATCGTGTGGGCGGTGCGCACCCGCCCCCACGTCACGACATCGGCGACGGCATTGCCCGAGCTCGTCGAGGCCTGAACCGACTGTCAGGGGATCCAGGATAGGATGTAGGGGATGTCGGATCATCCGGCATCTCGTCGCCATCCTGGATCCCTGGGCGCGGAGTTCGCTCCCCCTCGCGATCCGGTTCTGTGAGCGGCGACCTGATGCGTCGTTGCGACACGTTCATTGCGACGCCCTGACCCCGTGGCCGGACACCGGCCCAGGAGACACCCATGACTTCCTTCCTCGATCTCGGCGTGCCCGCGGCCCTGGCCGCCGTCCTCGCCGCCGATGGCAAGACCGAAGCGTTCGCCATCCAGCGCGACACGCTGCCCGACGCCCTCGCCGGCCGTGACCTGCTCGGCCGCGGACGCACCGGCAGCGGCAAGACGATCGCCTTCGCCCTTCCCCTGGTCGCCCGCCTCACGGGCTTCAAGGCCCGCCCGCAGTACCCGCGCGGACTCGTGCTGGCGCCGACGCGTGAGCTCGCCTCGCAGATCGCCGCGACCATCACCCCTCTCGCCCAGGCGGCGAACCTCCGTGTCGCCACCGTTTTCGGCGGCGTCAGCCAGCGCCCGCAGGAGGAGGCGATGCGTCGCGGAGTGGACATCCTCGTAGCCTGCCCCGGCCGCCTCGAGGACCTCATGAAGCAGGGCGTCGTGCGTCTCGGCGACGTGCGCGTCACCGTGCTCGACGAGGCGGACCACATGGCCGACCTCGGCTTCCTGCCCGGCGTCACCCGGATCCTCTCGGCCACGCCGTCCGAGGGTCAGCGCCTCTTGTTCAGTGCGACGCTGGACAACGGCATCGACGTGCTCGCCCGCCGCTTCCTCACCCGCCCGGTGAGCCACGAGGTCGACGAGGAGAGCGTGCCCGTGGGTGAGATGACTCACCGCGTGCTCGAGGTCGCCGACGCCGACGCCAAGAAGACGCTCGTGCAGACTCTCGCCTCCGGTATGGGACGCCGGATCCTGTTCACCCGCACCAAGCACCAGGCGAAGAAGCTCGCCAAGGCGCTCACGGCCGCCGGCATCCCCGCCGTCGACCTGCACGGCAACCTGGCCCAGGGCGCGCGCGAGCGCAACCTGGCCGCGTTCTCCGCCGACCCTGCGGACGGCGGCGTGCGCGTACTCGTCGCCACGGACGTCGCGGCCCGCGGCGTGCACGTGGACGACGTCGATCTCGTCGTGCACGTCGACCCGCCCGCCGAGCACAAGGCGTACCTGCACCGCTCCGGCCGCACCGCGCGTGCGGGCGCCGCGGGCACGGTCGTGACCGTGCTGCTGCCGGAGCAGCGCCGCGACACGAAGGACCTCCTGCGCAAGGCCAGGATCAGCGTCGACATCGAGCCGGTCTCGCCTTCCTCCGCGGCCGTCGCGGAGCTGGTCGGCGAGAAGGCCGCCTTCGTGAAGCCCGCGCCGATTCAGCCGCCGCAGCAGCAGCGCCCCGCGAAGAAGAAGCCCGCGGCGTCCGCCCAGCCGCGCGGCCAGCGCCAGGGCCAGGGCCAGGGCCAGGGATCCCACCGCGCGCCGCGCCCGCTCGGGGTCGGCGATACGGTTCCCTCGCGTCGCCGTCGCCGGTCCTCGCGCCCGCAGGGCACCTCGACCGCGCGCTGACAGTCCTCACCGCGGACAGCGGCGGAAACGAACAAGGGGGGGATCCGATCCGGATCCCCCCTCTTTCGTCGTCGTGCGTCGCCCGCCCGGTCAGGACCGGCGGAACTCGCGCTCCGGCGAGCCCGTGTACAGCTGCTGCGGGCGGCCGATCTTGGTCTGCGGGTCGAGGTTCAGCTCGCGCCACTGCGCCAGCCAGCCCGGCAGGCGGCCGATCGCGAACAGCACCGTGAACATGCGCGTGGGGAAGCCCATCGCCTTGTAGATCACGCCGGTGTAGAAGTCGACGTTCGGGTACAGGCGACGCTCCTGGAAGTAGTCGTCCGCAAGCGCCACCTCCTCCAGTTCCCGCGCGAGATCGAGGAGCGGATCCGTGACGCCGAGCTCGGCGAGCACCTCGTCCGCGGCGGCCTTGACCAGCTTCGCGCGCGGATCGTAGTTCTTGTACACGCGGTGCCCGAAGCCCATGAGCTTCACGCCGTCTTCCTTGTTCTTCACGCGCTCGACGAAGCGCTGGACGCTCTGGCCCGATTCGCGGATCTGGCCGAGCATGGTCAGCACCGCCTCGTTCGCGCCGCCGTGCAGCGGGCCGGAGAGCGCCTGGATGCCGGCCGAGACGGAGGCGAACTGGTTCGCCCCCGTCGAGCCGACCAGCCGCACCGTCGACGTGGATGCGTTCTGCTCGTGGTCCTCGTGCAGCACCAGCAGCAGCTCGAGCGCCTTGGACATCACGGGGTTGATCTCGTAGGGCTCGCTGTGCACGCCGAAGTTGAGCTTGAGGAAGTTGTCCACGAAGCTCAGCGAGTTGTCGGGGTACAGGAAGGCCTGGCCCACGCTCTTCTTGTGCGCGTACGCCGCGATCACCGGGAGCTTGGCGAGCATCCGGATCGTGTTCAGCTCGACGTGCTCGGGGTTGTGCGGGTCGGACTCGTTCTCGTAGTAGGTCGAGAGCGCCGCGACGGCTGACGACAGCACCGCCATGGGGTGCGCGTTGTCCGGAAGCGCCTGGAAGAAGTGCTTGAGATCTTCGTGCAGCAGCGTGTGCCGGCGGATCTTGTCATCGAACTCCGCGAGCTCGGAGGCGCTGGGCAGCTCGCCGTAGATGAGCAGCCACGCGACTTCGAGGTAGGAGCAGGTGTTCGCGATCTGCTCGATCGGGTACCCGCGGTAGCGCAGGATCCCCTGGTCACCGTCGATGAACGTGATCTCCGACTTGGTGGAGGCCGTGTTCACGAATCCGTAATCGAGGCCGGTGTGGCCGGTCTGCCTGGTCAGGGTGGAGAAATCGATGCTGGCGTGCCCGTCGGTGCCCTGAAGGATCGGGAACTCCGCGGTCTTGTCGCCTACTGTCAGCGTCGCCTTCGTAGGCCGCTCGCCCGCTGCGCTCACGCAGACCTCCTCATGCGTCTGTCTCGTGTGGGGGATGCGCGATCGGCGCCGATGGGCCCGCGATCGCGTCGCTCATACAGCCTAGTCCGCGTGCGCACCTACTGTGAAAACGACCAAGAGTGGCGCCGAAACACCTGTGGAATGCTACGAAGCCGCCCCGCGCAGGCGCGCCGCGGCCGCCTCGATCCGTTCGAGGGGCGCGGTCAGCGAGAGCCGGACGTGCTGTGCGGAGTGGTCGCCGTAGAAGGGTCCGGGACCCGCCAGGATCCCGAGATCGGCGAGCGCACCCATGGATTCCCAGGCATCGCGGCCCTGGGTGACCCACAGGTACAGCCCCGCCTCCGAGCCGTCGACCCGGAAGCCCGCGTCGAGGAGCGCCGGCCGCAGCACGTCACGGCGCTGCCGGTAGCGCTCCTTCTGCACCGCGACGTGCTCGTCGTCGCGCAGCGCGACGGCCATCGCGTGCTGCACGGGAGCCGGCGGCATCAGACCGAGGTGCTTGCGGGCGGTGAGGATCTCCCCCACCACGCGGGCGCAGCCGGCGACGAAGGCGGCGCGGTAACCGGCGAGGTTCGACTGCTTGCTGAGCGAGTAGACGCTGAGCAGACCCGCTCTGGTGCCGCCTGTGACGCGCGGATCCAGCACCGAGGGCACCGGCTCGCTCGCCCACGGCCCGTCCCAGCCGAGTTCGGCGTAGCACTCGTCGCTCGCGAGGATCGCGCCCAGCTCACGTGCGCGGCGCACGGCCGCGGCGAGCTCGTCGACGGTCCAGGTGCGCCCGTCCGGGTTGCCCGGGGTGTTGATCCAGATGAGCTTGGCGCCCTCCGGCCAGCGCGCGGGGTCGTCCTCGCTCACGACCGTCGCGCCGGCGACCTGGGCGCCGACGGCGTATGTCGGGTATGCGACGCGCGGCTGCACCACGATGTCGCCCGCGCCGAGCCCCAGCAGCGTCGGCAGTAGTGCGACCAGCTCCTTGGAGCCGATCGTGGGAATCACGTTGTCCACGCGCAGGTCGGGCACGCCCCGGCGTCGCGCGTACCAGTCCACGATCGCCTCGCGCACGGCCGGGGTGCCGACGGTCTGCGGATACGAATGCGCGTCGGTGGCCTCGGCGAGGGCATGTCGGATGATCTCGGGGGTGGGATCCACGGGGGATCCGATGGCGAGGTCGACGATGCCGTCCGGGTGCGCGGCCGCACGCTCGCGGAACGGGGTGACCGCGTCCCAGGGGTAGTCGGCGAGGTCGCGGACGCTCACCGCGCTACTCGCCCTGCGGCGGGAGAACGGCGATGACCGGGTGGTCGTGATGGATCACGCCGACCTTGGCGGCGCCGCCCGGGGATCCGATCTCGTCGAAGAACTCGACGTTCGCCTTGTAGTAGTCCGCCCACTCCTCGGGGAGGTCGTCCTCGTAGTAGATCGCCTCGACGGGGCACACGGGCTCGCAGGCGCCGCAGTCGACGCACTCGTCGGGGTGGATGTACAACGATCGCTCACCCTCGTAGATGCAGTCCACGGGGCACTCGTCGACGCAGGCACGATCCTTCACGTCGACGCAGGGAAGAGCGATCACATATGTCACGGACCCAGTCTACGACCCGTCGGCGGGCGCCTCTTCCGCCATCCGCGCACGGGCCGCCTGCTCCTGCTGGAGACGGCGGATCCGCGAGAAGTCCGGCCACGCGGCGACCAGCAGCACCATGCCGGCGATGGTCCAGGTCCAGGTCACGCCCAGCAGATCATTCGGCACGATCACCGATCCACCGGGTCCGCGGCCCGAGATCACGACCATGCCGGCGAGCATGCCGAGCCCCGTCGCGAGCGCACCCCAGCGGTCGTGCAGCAGCAGCCGCACGGCGAGGAGCATGCCTCCGCAGGCGATCGCGCCGAGCACCAGCCCGACCCACGGGAGCCCCCACACCGAGGTCGAATGCGTCACGGTCGTCGCCAGACCGAACACGGCGCCGACCACGAACAGAGCCACCCACGACAGCGCTCTGCTGAGCCACGTTCCACGCACGGCTCGAGCTTACGCGGCCCACCCTAGGAGCCGCAGGAGAGCCGCGACGACCGCGGCGGCGATCACCACGACGAGGAACGACTGCCGCAGCGCCAGCAACCCCGCCGCGACGAGCACCGCGGGCACACGAGCGTCCACCACGATGTGCGGGCCCGCGGCCAGCGTCTGCACGGCCACGAGCGCGGCGAGCAGCGCGACCGTCAGCAGGTCGGTGATCCGCGCGGGCCGCGGCGCCTCGAGGACGGACGCCGGCACCAGATAGCCCGCGCCCTTGAGCGCGAGGCAGCCGATGGCGGCCAGCAGCACGGCGTTCCACAGGGTCATGCCGGCTCCTCCCCCGCCGCCGGGCCGGCGGCCTTCGACCCGAACCAGTTGAACCAGCCGACGACGATCGCCACGAACGCCGCCACGAGCACGGGCAGCCCCGGGATCAGCACCGGCGTGAGCGCCGTGGCGACCGCGGCGGCCGCGATGCCGACCGCGATGGCCTGCCGCGTGCGCAGACGCGGCCACAGCAGGGCGAGGAACGCCGCCGCCGCAGCCGCGTCCAGCCCATAGGTCTTCGGATCCCCCAGCACGTCTCCGAGCAGCGCGCCGAGCAGCGTCATCAGATTCCAGCCGAGATAGATGCCGACTCCGGTGATCCAGAATCCGACGCGGCGCGCCCGCGGCGAGCGCTGTGCGAGCGAGACGGCGGTGGACTCGTCGATCGTGAACGGAGCCGCGAGCGCGCGCCGCGCGGCACCGCGCCCGATCACCGGAGACATCCGCATGCCGTAGGCGACGTTGCGGACTCCCAGAAGCAGTGCGGAGGCGATCGCCGCGGGCGCGGCGGCGAGCCCGCCCGCCCCGATCACGCCCACGAACGCGAACTGCGATCCGCCGGTGAACATCAGCAGGCTCAGCACGCAGGTCTGCCACACGTCGAACCCGTTCGCGACGGCGAGCGCGCCGAACGAGATCCCGTACGCGCTGGTGGCGAGGGCGACGCCGATCGCCTCCCGGCGCGCGACGCGCACCTCGGCGACGGCGTCCTCGGGGTCGCGGTCGATCGTTCGCTCCTCTGAACGCATGACGATCATTCTGAACATCCGCAAATCGTTTGTCAAGGCGAACGAATGTTTGGAATACTGGCCGCATGGATGATCTCCGCGCCCGCATCTCCCGGTCTCTGCGTCGCGAGCGCGAGGCGGCGGGGATCTCCGTCTCCGAACTCGCCCGCCGCGCCGGCGTGTCCAAGGCCACCGTCTCGCAGCTGGAGAGCGGATCCTCGGGGCCCAGCGTCGAGACCCTGTGGGCCATCGCCGACGCCCTGGGCGTGCCCTTCGCCGCCTTCGTGGAGGAGCGCACGAATGCCCCGACCCTGATCCGGGCCGGCGAGCACGCCGGCGTGCCGTCGGCTGCCGCGCCGTATCTGGCCACGCTCATCGCAGCCTGCCCGCCGGGCGCCCGTCGAGACCTCTACATCATCCAGGCCGAGCCCGGCGAGCCCCGCCGCTCGACGCCGCACCACGTCGGCACCACCGAGCACGTCGTGCTGATCAGCGGACGCGCTCTGATCGGCCCTTCCGAGGCAGCCGAGGAGCTGCACCCCGGGGACTACCTCTCCTATCCCGGAGATGCGTCGCACGTGTTCGAGGCGCTCGAGCCCGGGACCTCCGCGGTGCTCATCTCGGAGCTGCGCTGAGCCGCGCCGCACGCTGCACACGGTGCGTGCACGACGTGCGAACGCCCGAAACGCGAAACGGCCCGTCTGCCGGAGCAGACGGGCCGTTCGGAACCGGCGTGGGTTACGCGTTGGCGTCCTGGCGCTTCAGGCGCGCGGTCTCGCGGGCGCGAATGGTCTGGTCGAGTGTCACCTTGCGAATGCGCACGACCTCGGGCGTGACCTCGACGCATTCGTCGTCGCGGGCGAACTCGAGGCTCTCCTCGAGAGTCAGCAGCCGCGGCGGCGTCATGGACTCGAAGTTGTCGGCCGTGGCCGAACGCATGTTGGTGAGCTTCTTCTCCTTGGTGATGTTCACGTCCATGTCATCGGCGCGCGAGTTCTCGCCGATGACCATGCCCTCGTAGACCTCCTGCGTGGGCTGCACGAAGAACGACATGCGCTCCTGCAGGGCGATCATGGCGAACGGGGTGACGACGCCCTGACGGTCGGCGACGATCGAGCCGTTCTGACGCGTGGTGATCTGGCCCGCCCAGGGCTCGTAGCCGTGCGAGATCGCGTTCGCGATGCCGGTGCCGCGGGTGGTGGTGAGGAACTCGCTGCGGAAGCCGATGAGACCACGCGAGGGGACGATGAACTCCATGCGCACCCAGCCGGTGCCGTGGTTGGTCATGTTCTCCATGCGACCCTTGCGGTTCGCCAGCAGCTGGGTGATCGCACCCAGGTGCTCCTCCGGGGTGTCGATCGTGAGGTGCTCGAACGGCTCGTAGGTCTTGCCGTCGATCTTCTTCGTGACCACCTGCGGCTTGCCGACCGTGAGCTCGAAGCCCTCACGGCGCATGTTCTCGACGAGGATCGCGAGTGCGAGCTCGCCGCGGCCCTGCACCTCCCACGCGTCCGGGCGGCCGATGTCGACGACCTTGAGCGAGACGTTGCCGATGAGCTCGCGGTCCAGGCGGTCCTTGACCATCCGGGCGGTGAGCTTGTGCCCCTTGACCTTGCCCATCAGAGGCGAGGTGTTGGTGCCGATGGTCATGGAGATCGCGGGGTCGTCGACCGTGATGGCCGGGAGCGGCCGCACGTCCTCCGGATCCGCGATGGTCTCGCCGATCGTGATGTTCTCGAAGCCGGCGATCGCGACGATGTCGCCGGGGCCGGCCTCTTCGGCGGGGTAGCGCTCGAGCGCGCGGGTCTTCAGGAGCTCCGTGATGCGGGCGTTGCTGGTGGAGCCGTCGGAACGGACCCAGGCCACGGTCTGGCCCTTCTTCAGCGTGCCGTTGAAGACGCGCAGCAGTGCGAGGCGGCCGAGGAACGGCGAGGAGTCGAGGTTGGTGACCCACGCCTGCAGCGGAGCCTCATCGTCGTACGCCGGGGCCGGCACGTGCTCGAGGATCGCCTCGAACAGCGGCTCGAGGTCGTCGTTGTCCGGCAGCGCACCGTTCTCCGGCCGGTTGCGGGATGCGGCTCCGGCGCGACCGGACGCGTACACGACCGGCACATCGAGCAGCGCATCGACGTCGAGGTCGGGCACGTCGTCGACGAGGTCGGACGCGAGGCCCAGCAGCAGGTCGTGCGCCTCCTCCTCGACCTCGGCGATGCGAGCGTCGGGACGGTCGGTCTTGTTCACCAGCAGGATCACCGGGAGCTTGGCCTCGAGCGCCTTGCGCAGCACGAAGCGCGTCTGCGGGAGCGGGCCCTCCGACGCGTCCACGAGCAGCACGACGCCGTCGACCATGGACAGGCCGCGCTCGACCTCGCCGCCGAAGTCGGCGTGACCGGGGGTGTCGATCACGTTGATCGTGATGTCCTTGCCGCCGGCGTGCTCGCCCTTGTAGGTGATCGCCGTGTTCTTGGCGAGGATCGTGATGCCCTTCTCGCGCTCCAGGTCGTTCGAGTCCATGGCGCGCTCTTCCATGTGCTCGTGGGAGCCGAAGGATCCGGTCTGGCGGAGCATGGCGTCCACGAGCGTGGTCTTGCCGTGGTCGACGTGCGCGACGATGGCGACGTTGCGGAGATCGGAACGGAGGGCGTGCGCCATGAAGGAATCCAATGCAGCTGGGGTTTCGCCCGGGATTCCGGACTCTTCAGGATACATCACCGCTCCTGGGCATCCTCTGCGGGGCGCATGCATACCGCCTCGCCGTACGCTCGACCCATGAGGATCGCCCTGCCCCCTCCCCCGCCTGACGCGCCGTCGCGGGCGCGGATCGGGTGGGAGATCGCGATCGTGCTCGGCCTCGGTCTCGGACAGTCCGCGGTGTACGCGATCGTGCAGCTGCTGGATCGCCTGTCCCTGTCGACGCCGCTGGCGGATCAGACGGCGACGCTGAACCCCTCGCAGTCCAGCCGCGAGCTGTTCGACCTGCTCTACCAGTTGCTCGGCATCGGGTTCTCCGTGGTGCCGGTGCTGCTGGTGTGCTTCCTGCTCTGGCGCCCGGTGCGCCCCCGCCTCGGCGCGCTGGGCCTGGACGGAACACGAATCGGCCGCGACGTCGGAGGGGGTCTCCTGCTCGTCCTCGCCATCGGGATCCCGGGGCTCGCGCTGTACGTGCTCGGGCGGATGAACGGCTGGTTCGTCGCGGTGGATCCGGGGGCGCAGAGCGCGTATTGGTGGACCGTCCCGGTGCTGCTGCTGTCCGCGGCTCGGGCCGCCGTGCAGGAGGAGTTCGTGGTGCTCGGCTACCTCTTCGCCCGACTGCGCCAGCTCGGCTGGGGTCCGTGGACGATCCTGCTCGCCACGTCCGTGCTGCGCGCGAGCTACCACCTCTATCAGGGACCCGGTGCGTTCATCGGCAACCTCGGGATGGGGCTGCTGTTCGGCTTCCTGTTCCTGCGCACCGGCCGGCTGCTGCCGTTCCTGGTCGCGCACTTCCTCATCGACGCGGCCGTCTTCGTCGGCTACCCCTGGGCGGCGGCCATGTGGCCGGCCCTGTTCGGCCTGCCGACGCACTGACTCGGCGCCGTGCGTCTGGCTGGCTCCGGCCGGACCCCCGGATCCCGAATCCAGATCCGCGAGACTCCAACTGAGTAACGAGACTGCAGGCCATGTGCGAAGTCTCGTTACCCAGTTGGAGTCTCGCGGCCAGATGAGGAGGTCCTTGATCGGTTCCACACAGACGCGCGCCTGCGGGAACGCACCGACTGCGGCCAGCAGACTCCGAGGGACCGCCCCGAGCGGCAGGATCGGCACATGCTGAACGCCGGAATCGCACCGCGACTCGCCGCCCCACCTCTTGAGTTGCTGCGTTCCAGCGAGATGGTGAGCTCCACTGTTCTCCTTCGGGCCTGGCGCCGCGGTGAAGTCGTCCGGGTGATCCCCGGTGTCTTCGCCGAAACATCTCGATGGAGCCAGATCCCGCCCTGGGATCGCTATCTCGCCCGCGCGTATGCCGTCGCGCTCACCCACCCCGCCTCAGTATTCTGCGGGATCACGGCCGCCGCACTGCGAGGAGTCTTCCTCGGGCGCCAGCAGGATCCGATTCTCATCCTGGATCCTGATCGCACCAGCAGGATCTGCGGCCCCGTACGCGTACTCACATCCGCGGATGCTCGAACGATCGATGAGATCGACGGGATCCTTCTCACCTCTGCCGGCGACACGATCGTCGATGTCGCCCGTACCGTAGCTCCCGCTGCTGGTCTGGCCTATGCCGATGCGCTGCTACGCCGTTCACGTGACCTCGCTCCGGCGCAGCTGCCTGCGATCAACGAGTCGCGCCTCTCCTCGCGCGGTCGACGCCGCGCACGTTGGGCGCTCGCGCGGGCGACAGGCGGTCCGGAGAGCCCTCTCGACTCGCTCAGCCTCGCAGCGATCGAAGGTGCTGGATACGAACTGCCCGAGCTCCAGGTGACTTTCGTGACTGACGGCATCGCGGACCGGGCCGACTTCTTCTGGCGATCGCGCAACCTCGTCGGCGAAGCCGATGGCGACGTGAAGTACACCGGAGAGTTCGGTGATCCTGCCGAGGCGATCCTGAACGAGAAGCGCCGCGAAGCGCGGTTGCAGCGTCACGTCGCCGGGCGCATCCGTTGGGGTTGGTCCGAGCTGCGCGACATGGATCCGTTCCTCGAGATCCTGGGCACGGCGCGGGTCCCCCGCGTCGCCCCGGCAGATCCGTTCATGCTCGCCTCGCTGCGCGACGCGCTCCGGGCGCGAACCCGCTAAGCACCGCGAGACTCCATCTGAGTAACGAGGCTGCAGTTCAGACTTGCTGTCTCGTTACTCAGATGGAGTCTCGCGGTCAGTAAGGTACTCAGGACTTCGGGGCGCGGCCGGAAGCCGAGCCACGTCAGCGCGTGACCACGATCGCGATCACGGCTCCGACCGCGATCACGACGAGAGCGCCGATCGCGGGCCCGTCCCAGCTGCGCCGGATCGGCGCATCGGCGCCCACGCCCGCGGCGCCTTGCGGGCGCTCCACGGCGTTCTCCCAGCGGGTGCGCACCTCGGTGAGCGCCTGCAGGCTCTGCGGCACCTTGACCTCGCCCGAGCGCCTGCTCAGCCGCGGTGACTGGATGCGTCCGGGCCCTCCCCAGCACGCCAGCTTCCGGCCGTCATCGAGCGCGAAGTCCAGCTGCCAGCGCAGGTCGAGCTCGGTCACCCGGCGCCAGCCGAAAGTCGTGCGGCGCAGGAAGTTCTGCACGGTCGCGCCGTCCTCGTCCACCCGCACCAGGGAGACCACGCTGATCACGTAGATGAGCCACAGCACCAGCAGCACCCACGGCGCGTACAGCAGCATCTGCGCCCAGCTGCCGCGCACCACCGCATCACCGAGCAGGAAGACGGCCAGCACGGCGCATACCACGAGCACGGCGATGCCCGTGGAGGCGCGGTACGTCCGCGCCCCCACGGGCATCTGGTCCATCGAACTCACGCGCTGCGACCGCCCAGGGCGATCGAGACGCCAGGGATGGCCTGGAGCAGTCGCTCCGTGTACTCCTGCTGCGGGTTGGCGAAGATCTCGTCCACCGTGCCCTGCTCGACGAGCTTGCCCTTCTCCATCACGCAGACCAGGTCGGCCGCGACGCGCACGACCGCGAGATCGTGCGTGATGAACAGGTACGTGAGGTCGAGCTCGCTCTGCAACTCGGCGAGCAGCTTCAGGATCTGATCCTGCACCAGCACGTCGAGCGCGGAGACCGCCTCGTCGAGCACGACGATGTCGGGCTTGAGCGCCAGTGCACGCGCGATCGCGACGCGCTGACGCTGACCGCCGGAGAGCTCGTTCGGGTACCGCGTCGCCAGCTCGCGCGGGAGCGAGACCTGGTCCAGCAGCTCGAGCACGCGCTCCTGGCGAGAGCCCTTGTCACCCACGCCGTGGATGTCCAGAGGCTCCGAGATCGTGTTTCCGATGTTGCGCAGCGGATCCATGGATCCGTACGGATCCTGGAACACCGGCTGCATGCGCCGGCGCAGCGCGAGCGTCTCCCGCCCGGAGAGGCTGGAGATGTCGACGCCGTCGATCGCGATCGAGCCGGAGGTGACATCCTCCAGCTTCAGCACCATCTTCGCCACGGTCGACTTGCCCGAGCCCGACTCGCCGACCAGCGCCAGCGTCTTGCCCTTGGGGATGTCGAACGAGACCGCGTCGACGGCGCGGAACGGGATGCTGCGGAACTGACCTTGACGGATCTTGTAGTCCTTGGTCAGGTCGCGCACGGACACGGTCGGCGGGATGCCGGCGATGTCCTCGCTGGTCTCGATGCCCTGTCGCTCGTGGACCGCCTGGATGCGCTGCGACGCGATGCTCGGGGCCGCGGCCACCAGCTTCTTCGTGTACGGGTGCAGCGGGTTCTCCAGGATCTCCCGGCTGGGCCCGGCCTCGACGATCTCGCCGTTCTGCATGACGATGATCTTCTCCGCGCGCTCGGCCGCGAGGCCGAGGTCGTGCGTGATCAGCAGGACCGCAGTGCCCTTCTCCTTCGTCAGCGACGCGAGGTGATCCAGGATCACGCGCTGCACGGTGACGTCGAGCGCCGATGTGGGCTCGTCCGCGATCAGCAGCTTCGGGTCGGCCGCGAGGCCGATGCCGATCAGCGCGCGCTGGCGCATGCCGCCGGAGAACTGGTGCGGGTACTGGTGCAGACGCTTGGAGGCGTCCGCGAGTCCCGCCTGCTGCAGCACCTCGACCGCGCGGGCCTCGACCTCCTTGCGCCCGGTGGCGAGACCGTTCGCACGGATCGCCTCCTTGACCTGGAAGCCGATCGACCACACGGGGTTGAGGTTGGACATCGGGTCCTGCGGCACGTAGCCGATCTCGCGCCCGCGGATCTTCTCCATCTGACCCTCGGTGAGCCCGGTCAGCTCCTGACCGTCGAGGGTGATGCTTCCCGCGGTCACATGACCCGTGCCGGGCAGCAGATTGACGATCGCGGATGCGGTCGTCGACTTGCCGGATCCGGATTCGCCCACGATGGCCAGCGTCTCACCCGGGTACAGCTCGAGGTTGATCCCGTGCAGCACCTCCCTCGAGCCCTTCTGGGTGTCGAAGGCGACCTTCAGGTCACGGATCCGGAGCAGCGGAGTGTCGGTTGATGCACTCATCGGCGAGCCCTCGCTCTCGGGTCGAGGGCGTCTCGCACGAGCTCGCCCAGCATGATGAACGCGAGCACCGTGATGGTCAGCGCGATCGACGGGTAGATGAGGGCCATCGGCGCCACCCGCAGCGACTGCTGCGCCTGGCTGATGTCGTTGCCCCAGCTCATCGTGTCGCTCCCGAGCCCGACGCCGAGGAACGACAGCGTCGCCTCCGCGACGATCGCGGCTGCGAGGCTCAGCGTGGTGACGACGAGCAGCGGTGCGATCGCATTCGGGATGACGTGGGCGATCAGGGTGCCGAACCGCGACTTCCCGAGCGCCCTCGAGGCCATCACGAAGTCGGCCTGACGTACTCTCAGCACCTCGGCGCGGACCACACGGGCCGTGGAGGCCCAGGCGAATCCGCCGATCGCGAACGCGAGCGTGAACACGTTGCGGAACTGCGCGAACACGCTCATCACGACGACCGCGGCGAGGATGTAGGGGATCGAGAAGAAGATGTCGCCGACGCGGGACAGCAGCCCGTCCAGCCAACCGCCGTAGAATCCGGCCAGGGCGCCCATGATGAGGCCGATGACCGACCCGATGATCGTCGCGATGAGACCGACGGAGACCGAGGTGCGCGCACCCCACACCGTCCGCGCGTAGATGTCGCAACCCTGGAACGTGAAGCCGAGCGGGTGCCCGGCGGCAGGTCCTCCGTTGGAGTCGGACAGCTGGCAGTTGCTGTTCGGCGGGGTCTGCGTGAACAGCGTCGGCCAGAGGGCCATCAGCAGGACCACGAGCACGATGACCATGGAGATCCAGAACATCGGCCGGCGCCGCATGTCCGCCCAGGCATCGCGCCACAGGTTCGAGGGCTTCTCCGCGATCTTGACGACGTCGACGGCGATCGTGCCGTCCTTGATGGGTGCGACGTAGTGCGTCGCGCTGGTGTCACCGGACATAGCGGATCCTCGGGTCGAGCAGGCCGTAGAGCATATCGACGACCAGGTTGACGAGCACGTAGATGATCACGAACACCGTCACGAAGGACACCACGGTCGAGCCCTCGTGCTGTCGAATGGCTTGGAAGAGAGTGTTGCCGACACCGGGGATGTTGAAGATGCCCTCGGTGACGGTCGCGCCCACCAGCAGCACGCCGAAGTTCGTCGCGGAGTTGGTGATGACCGGGATGAGCGAGTTGCGCAGCACGTGCACGGGGATGACCCGGCGCCGCGGCAGGCCCTTGCTGTACGCGGTGCGTACCCAGTCCTGGTTGAGGGTGTCGATGACGGATCCGCGCATCAGACGCATGCTCACCGCGTAGAGGCTGAGTCCCAGCACGATCGCGGGCAGCCACATGTCGCCCCAATCGTTGGTCGCGCCGACAGTGGGGCTGAACCACTGCAGCTTGACCGCGAGGAAGTACTGCGCCAGGAACGCGATGACGAAGATCGGCAGCGAGATGAAGACCAGCGAGATGACCAGCATCGTGTTGTCGAAGATCTTGCCCTTGCGCAGCGCGGAGAACGTTCCGATGATGATCGCGAGCGTGAACTCGATCCCGATCGCCATGACGGCGAGACGGCCCGTGACCGGCAGCGTCGCCGCGAGCACGTCGTTCACGGAGCGTCCGGAGAACGTGGTGCCCATGTCGCCGCGGAAGATGCCGGTCAGGTAGTACCAGTACTGCACGATGAACGGCTGATCGAGGTGGTACTGCGCGACGAGCGCGTCGTGCAGCTGCTTGCTCGGCTGCTTGTCTCCGAAGAGCGCAGCGATGGGGTCGCCTGGCATGGCGAAGACCAGGAAGTAGATGAGCAGGGTGGCCCCGATGAAGACGGGGATCACCTGCAAGAGGCGTTTGAGGATGTAACCGACCATTCGCCCCTCCTTTCAGATGAGGAGGCGCCTCGGGAACCCAGCACGATCCGTGCGGGTGCGACGCCTCACTGAGAATCGTGGCACGTGTTCGACGCGCACGACACTAATTCGGTGGCTGTTTTCAACAGCGCGCGAGGCGGTGACGTGGTCGTCACCGCCTCGCGGGTGTGATCCCCGGGCCGGTCAGCCCTTGGTGATCTCGTAGTACAGCGGAACGGAGTTCCATCCGAACTGGACGTTGTTCACGCCCTTGGCGAAGCCGCCGTTCACGTTCGAGTACCACAGCGGGATGGCCGGGAGGTCCTTGAGCAGCAGCTCCTGGGCCTGGGCGTAGTCCTTCGTGGCCTCGGACTGGTCGGTCGCCGAGGCGCCCTTCGCGACCAGCTTGTCGAACTCGGGGTTCGAGTAGTCGGTGTCGTTCGACGACGCCTTGGTGCCGTAGATCGGCTGCAGGAAGTTGTACTGCGCCGGGTAGTCGGCCTGCCAGCCGGTGCGGAACGCGGTCTGGATGGTGCGCGCGTTCACGTCCTTGCGAAGAGCAGCGAAGTCGACGTACGGGTTGCCGGAGGCGTCGATGCCGAGGTTGTTCTTCAGCTGGTTCGACACGGCGTCGACCCACGCCTGGTGCGAGGAGTCGGAGTTGTACGCGATCTGGAACTTGCCCTCCCACGGCGAGATCTTGTCGGCCTGAGCCCACAGGTCCTTCGCCTTCTTCGCGTCGAACTTCAGCACGTCCGCACCCTTGAGGGAGTCGGACCAGCCCGCGATGACCGGCGAGGTGAAGTCGCTGGCGGGGGTGCGGGTGTTGTTGAAGATCGTCTTGGTGATCGCAGCACGGTCGATCGCCATGGAGATCGCCTCGCGACGCAGCTTGCCCTCGTCACCGGTGAAGTGCGCGGCGTTGCCCGGGATCGAGAACGACTGGAAGATCGCGGCCGGCTGGTTGACCGCGCGGTCGCCCAGGTCGGACTCGAACGTCTGCTGCGCTGCGGCCGGGATCAGGTCGATCACGTCGACCTTGTCGCTCTGCAGGTCGGCGTAAGCCGCGTCGGCGGTTGCGTAGAAGATGAAGTTCACGCCACCGTTCTTCGCCTGACGTCCGCCCTTGTAGGTGTCGCTCTTGACCAGGTCGAGCTCGACCTTGTGCTGCCAGGCGCCCGACTTGGCGAACTTGTAGGGTCCGTTGCCGATCGGGTTCTCGCCGGCCGTGGCCATGTCCTTGAGGGAGGCAGCGGGCAGCGGGTAGTAGGCCGAGTAGCCGAGGCGCTGCGAGAAGTCCGCGGCGACCGGGTTGGACAGCTTGATCGTGAACGTGTAGTCATCGGTCTTCTTCAGACCGGTCAGCGGGGAGTCGGCGGAGTCGCTGAAGCCCTCGATGTCGCTGAACCACGACTGGTTGAGCTGCTTGTTCGAGAACAGCGCACCGTACTGCCACGCGTTGATGAAGCTGTCGGCCGTGACCTTCTCGCCGTTGGAGAAGGTGTTGCCCTGCTTCAGCTTGACCGTCAGGCTCGAGGCGTCGTCGACCTTGATCGACTCGGCCATGTCGTTGACGAGCTTGCCCTTGGCGTCGTAGTACGCAAGGCCCGCGAACAGGGAGTCGAGGATCTTGCCGCCGCCCACCTCATTGGTGTTGGTCGGGATCAGCGGGTTCTCGGGCTCGCTGCCGCTGACCTTGATGATGGTCTTCGAGTCGCCGCCCTTGGTGGGGGTTGCGTCTCCGCCGCTCTTGCTGGAGCAGCCAGCGAGGGCGAGTGCGCCCACCGCGAGCAGTCCGATGCCCGCGAGGGCGATCTTGTTGCGCTTCACGTTGTGTCCTCCTGTGGACAGATAACAGCAATCTGCACGCTCATCGTCGAGCGCGTAGGGATACTCGAGGGTAACCGCCGCACCCCCGATCCGGCGAACCGACTGCGTTAACCGTTACTCACTGGTGACCTGAACGACGAGGCGCCCTGGGAGCGGTTCCCAGGACGCCTCGTCGTTCTTCGGATCGTGCGGATCCCTACAGCGCGAACGCCTCCACCGGAGGGCAGGCGCACACCAGGTTGCGGTCGCCGTACGCGTTGTCGATGCGGCGCACCGGCGGCCAGTACTTGCCCGCGATGAGCGCGTGCGTCGGATAGGCGGCCTGCTCGCGGGTGTAGGCGTGATCCCACTCCCCCATCAGCAGCGCGGCCGCGGTGTGCGGCGCATGCACGAGCGGGTTGTCGTCGGCCGGCCAGACACCTGCGGCGACCTCGTCGGCTTCGGCCTTGATCTGGATCATGGCCTCGACGAAGCGCTCGAGCTCGCCGAGGTCCTCCGACTCGGTGGGCTCCACCATGAGCGTGCCCGCGACCGGGAACGACATGGTCGGCGCGTGGAAGCCGTAATCGATGAGGCGCTTGGCCACGTCGTCGACCGTGATCCCGGTCGCCTCCTTGAGCGGACGCAGGTCGAGGATGCACTCATGCGCCACCCGGCCCTGCTCCCCCGAGTACAGCACCGGGTAGTGCGCGGCCAGGCGTGCGGCGACGTAGTTCGCCGCGAGCACGGCGGCCGCGGTCGCATCCCGCAAGCCGTCGGCGCCCATCATCCGCACGTACGCCCACGAGATCGGCAGCACGCCGGCGGATCCGTAGGGCGCCGCGGAGACCGGGCCGCCCTCGAACACGTAGCCGCCCGCGTGCGCGGTGCGCTGCGCCTGCGGGTGCCCTGGCAGGTACGGCGCGAGGTGCGCCTTCGCCGCCACGGGGCCCACGCCGGGGCCGCCGCCGCCGTGCGGGATCGCGAACGTCTTGTGCAGGTTGAGGTGCGAGACGTCGCCCCCCAGGTCACCGAACCGGGAGTAGCCGAGGAGCGCGTTCAGGTTCGCGCCGTCGATGTACACCTGACCACCGGCCGCGTGCACCGCCGCCGTGATGTCGAGCACGTCGTGCTCGTACACGCCGTGCGTGGACGGGTAGGTGATCATGAGCGCCGCGATCTCGTCGGCGTGCTGGGCGATCTTCGCCCGCAGGTCGTCGAGGTCGACATTGCCCAGCTCATCGGTCGCTACGACGACCACCTTCATGCCTGCGAGCACCGCGGACGCGGCGTTGGTGCCGTGCGCGGACGACGGGATCAGGCACACCGTGCGGTGGTCGTCTCCGTTGGCGAGGTGGTAGCCGCGGATCGCGAGCAGGCCCGCGAGCTCGCCCTGGGATCCGGCATTCGGCTGCAGGGACACCGCGTCGTAGCCGGTGACGTCCGCGAGCCATGCCTCGAGCTGGTCGATCAACTCGAGCGAGCCCTGCACGTCCGCCTCGGGGGCGAACGGGTGCAGCTGTGCGAACTCGGGCCAGGTGATGGCCGCCATCTCGGTCGCCGCGTTGAGCTTCATCGTGCAGGATCCGAGCGGGATCATGCCCCGGTCCAGGGCGTAGTCGCGGTCGGCGAGGCTCTTCAGGTACCGCATCATGGCGGTCTCCGAGCGGTGCGCGTGGAACACCGGGTGCGTGAGGTACTCGTCCTGACGGGCGAGTGCGGCCGGCACGCTGGTGACCGGGATGTAGGCGAACGAACCCTCTCCCGCACCGAAGACCGTGGCCACGGCGAGGATGTCCTCGTAGGTCGTGGTCTCGTCGGCGGCGATGCTCACGGTGTCGGCGTCGACGGGGTTCAGCAGGATCCCTGCGGCGTGGGCGTCGGCGACGATCGCGTCGGCCCTGCCGGGAACGCGCACCGTGATGGTGTCGAAGTAGTCGGCATGCACGACTTCGGCGCCGGCCTTCTCCAGCTGCGTGGCGAGGAAGCGGGCCTTGGAGGCCACCCCCGTGGCGATCTCCTTGAGGCCCTCCGGGCCGTGATAGACCGCGTACATCGCCGCCATGACGGCCAGCAGCACCTGGGCGGTGCAGATGTTCGAGGTGGCCTTCTCGCGGCGGATGTGCTGCTCGCGGGTCTGCAGGGCCAGGCGATAGGCCGGGTGGCCGTCCGCGTCCTGCGAGACGCCGACCAGACGCCCGGGCAGCTGGCGCTCCAGTCCGGACCGCACCGCCATGTAGCCGGCGTGCGGGCCGCCGAAGCCCATCGGCACGCCGAAGCGCTGCGTCGTGCCCACCGCGACGTCCGCGCCGAGCGAACCCGGCGAGGCGATCAGGGTGAGCGCGAGCAGGTCGGCCCCGACGACAGCGAGGCCGCCGGCGAGGTGCGCCGCATCGATGACGGCGGAAGGATCCCAGATCCGTCCCGAGGCGCCCGGATACTGCACGAACACGCCGAACAGCTCCTCGGGCAGGGTCTCCCCGCCGGCGAGGTCGCGCTCGACGAGCTCGATCCCGAGCGCCGCTGCGCGCGTGGCCAGCAGAGCCTTGGTCTGCGGCAGGGCGTCGGCGTCGACCACGAACACGGGCGAGGGCGACTTGGATCCGCGCCGCGCGAGCAGCATGCCCTCGGCGACGGCCGAGGACTCGTCGAGCATCGACGCGTTCGCCGTGTCCAGGCCGGTGAGGTCCGAGACCATGGTCTGGAAGTTGATCAGCGCCTCGAGGCGGCCCTGCGAGATCTCCGGCTGGTACGGCGTGTAGGCCGTGTACCAGGACGGATTCTCCAGCACGTTGCGCTGGATCACGCTCGGAGTGAGGGTGCCGTAGTAGCCGAGGCCGATCATGGGACGGTTCACCGTGTTGCGGTTCGCCATCGAGCGCAGCTCGGCGAGGGCCTCCGCCTCGCTCGCGGCGGCCGGCAGCACGCTGACGCGGTCGGCGGCCGAGCGGATCGAGGCCGGGACGGCCTCGCGCATGAGCGCGTCGACGGGACGCTCGTCGGCGCCGTAGGAGATGCCGATCGCGTCGAGCATCGCCCGCTGGGCGTCGGCCGTGGTGCCGATGTGGCGGTCGAGGAACGCGGTCACTCTCAGCCCTCCGTGTGCGCGACGTAGGCGTCGCGGTCGAGAAGACCGTCGACGGCGCCCGCAGCGATGGACACCTTGATCAGCCAGCCGCCGTCGAAGGGCGCGGAGTTGACCAGCGACGGGTCGTCGACCACGGCGTCGTTGATCTCGACGACCGTGCCGTCGACCGGCGCGTACAGCTCGGAGACCGACTTGGTCGACTCGGCCTCGCCGAAGACATCGCCGCGGCTGAAGGACGTGCCGACGGCGGGCAGCTCGACGAAGACGATGTCACCGAGGGCGTCCGCGGCGAAGTCGGTGATCCCGATGGTCGCGGAATCGCCGTCGACGGCGACCCACTCGTGCTCTTCGCTGTAGCGCAGGGTGTTGAGATCGGTCATTTCTTCCTCCGGTAGAAAGGCAGGGCGGTGACGGTCGCGGGGATCTTGGTGCCGCGGACGTCGAGGAACAGGGGGACGGCGCCGTCGGCGACGGCGGGGTCGACGAAGGCCATCGCGATCGGGTGGCCGAGAGTCGGGCTGAGCGCACCGCTGGTGATCTCGCCGATCACCGCGCCGTCCTCGGTCACGACCGCGTACCCGGCGCGGCCGGCCCGGCGGCCCTCGGCGGCGAGGCCGATGAGCACGCGCGCGCCCTCGGCGGGCGTGACGGCGCCCTTGCCGACGAAGTCGTCCTTGTCCTCCACGACCACGCGACCCAGGCCCGACTGGGCGGGCTTGGTCTCGAGGTTCAGCTCGTGGCCGTACAGCGGCATGCCCGCCTCCAGGCGCAGCGTGTCGCGCGCGGCGAGACCGGCGGGCACCAGGCCGCGGTCGGCGCCCGCGGCGAGCGCCGCGTCCCACAGCGCGGCGGCGTCGGAGGCTTCGACGAGCAGCTCGAAGCCGTCCTCGCCGGTGTAGCCGGTGCGCGCCAGCAGCAGCGGCTTGCCGTTGTAGGTCGCGGAGGCCCAGGCGTAGTACTTCTGCTCCGCCCACGGGATCGAGACATCGTGGATGCCGTCGATCGCGGCGACGATCGCCTCGGCGTTCGGGCCCTGCGCGGCGATGAGGGCGTAGGAGTCGGAGACGTCCTCGACGACGACCTCACGACCCGCGGTGCGCGCCAGCAGCGCCTCGCGCACGGCGTCGCGGTTGCCGGCGTTGCTGATGATGAGGAAGTCGTCATCGCCGAGTCGGTAGACGATCACGTCGTCGATGATGCCGCCGTCCTCGGCGAGCAGCAGCGAGTACTTCGCCTTGCCGACGGCGAGGGCGGAGAGCCGGCCGGCGAGCGCGTAGTCGAGATACGCGGCCGCGCCGGAGCCGACGATCGTGAACTCGGCCATGTGCGAGATGTCGAAGATGCCCGCGCTCTCGCGCACCGCGTGGTGCTCGGCGAGGTCGGACGTGTAGCGGACGGGCATCTGCCAGCCGCCGAAGTCGGTGAACGATGCCCCGAGCGCCTCGTGGCGCTCCCGAAGGGGGGTGTAGCGGGCGTCTGTCATGGAGCTCTCCCGTGCGGATCGGTGAGGATCCGCACGGCGCACGGATCCGAGAACTCCCCCTCTGTCATGAGCCTGAGAGTTTCGCCCGCGCCTTCGAGAGGCGACAGAGCTTTCACCGTCGGCGGATCCCGAGCGAGAGGTGGAGATCCGCGGGGATCCAGTCACCAGGGTTTCGGCTCAGGCGCCTTCAGCGTCTTCGCTCAACCCGATTTCTCGTTTCACTCGAAATCGCTTTTCAGAGCGGCCGGGTCTGCGCGGTGCGGTTACCTGAGAGATTGGCGGGGAGGCTTGCTCCTTCGGTGTCCGGCTGCGATCACCGGACTCTCCCGCGCGGACCATGCGGCCACGTGTTCAGTTTTCCTGCGCCATCCTACCGTGCGGGATGCCCGTCGCGCCGCCGGTTTCCCGGGCGGGCGCGGCGGGAAGACGAGCGTCACCAGGACGACCGAGATGATCATCAGGAGGAACCAGCTGGACACCTTCGACAGGGAGACCGGCTGCCAGCCACCGACCTGGTCGGGATAGAGCCAGGCCCCGCTCGCGGTGCCGATGTTCTCGGCCAGCCAGATGAACAGCGCGACGCCGGCGAACGGCAGCAGCAGCGGGATCCGGAGGGTGCGCCGCCAGACGCGTGCATGCATCACGGTCGGCAGCCAGAGGACGACGACGAGCGCCGTGAGCGCCCAGCGCGCATCCCAGATCCAGTGGTGCGTGAAGAAGTTCGCGTAGATCAGCGTCGCCAGCACCACGGTGGCCCAGCGCGGCGGGTAGCGCACGAAGGCGAGGTCGAACAAGCGGTGCACGCGCACCATGTACGAGCCGACCGCCGCATACATGAAGCCGCTGAACAGCGGGACGGCGCCGATCCTCAGAAAGCCGTCGGCCTCGTATGACCAGGAACCGACGTCGGTCTTGAACAGCTCCATCGCGGTTCCCGTCACGTGGAACAGCATGATCACCCAGAGCTCCCGCCCCGACTCCAGGCGCGTGGCGAGCATCGCCACCTGGATCAGCACCGCGATGAGGGTCAGCAGGTCGTTGCGGGTGAGGGCGAGGTCGGACGGGTACAGCGTGCGCACGAGCACGATCGCCACGAGGAGGGCCACGCCGAACACGCACGCCCACGCCTGCTTGGCGAGGAACACGGACGCCTCGACGAGGAAGCCGCGCACGCCGGTCGAGGGGGCTCCCGCGAGGATCCGGCGAGCGCGGGCATCGATCCGCGCCTCGAGACGCGTCGGCTGCTGCATGTCCCGACGCTATCCGCCGCGGCGGGCGCGCGGCTGAGAGGTCGCCGTAATGATCGCGAGTTCTGGTCACGGCGACTATAAGATGATCCACGGAGGTTAGAGTCAGCATGACCAGAAGCGAGCACGAGGACGGGATCCGCGTCGCGGTGTCGACCGTGATCCTGACGCTGCGCCGCGACGGCGGCGAGGCGCCGCGGCTCGCGCTGCCGCTCGTCCGGCGCACGCGCGATCCGCATGCGGGCGCCTGGGCGCTTCCCGGCGGATGGCTCGACGACACGGAGAGCCTGGCCGCCGCGGCGGCCCGCACGCTCGCCGAGACGACGGGGCTCACCCCCAGCTACCTTGAGCAGCTCTACGCGTTCGGCGCGGTGGACCGCTCCCCGAGCCGGGTGATCTCCGTCGTGTACTGGGCGCTCGTGCGCGAGGAGGAGTCCGTCGGCGCGGTCGGATCGGATCCGGAGAACGTCGACTGGTTCGACGCCGCCGACCTGCCGGAGCTCGCCTTCGACCACGGCCGCATCATCGAGTACGCACTGTGGCGGCTGCGCAACAAGGCCGGTTACAGCCGTGTGGCACAGGGCTTCCTCCCTCCGGAGTTCACCCTGGCCGACCTGCGCGAGGCGTACGAGACCATCCTGGGTCGCCGGCTGGATCCCGCGAATTTCCGGCGTCAGGTCGACGCGACGCGGACCCTGATCCCCACCAATGCGTTCCGCACGGGCAGCCATCGGCCCGCCCGGCTGTACCGCGATGCCACCGATGTCGAGCTCGCCGACCGCGGCCCGCTCGCCCCCGAAGAGACGAGAACCTCATGAGCACCACCTCTCTGCACTCTCCGATCGATCCGTCCGTCGACCATGCGCTGCGCCTGATCGTCACCGGCGCCTCCTCGGAATCGACCTGCACCACGGATCTCGCCGCGGGGCCCTGGAACTTCGACACGATCCCGGGGTACGGTCCCGGATCGTCCATGGGCGACGTGATCCCGACCGGCGCGCCGCGCCAGGGCGAGCTCCCGGCCGCCTATCGCGAGGCCGGCGAGGACGAGCTGCACGAGCGGATCCGTGCGGCGAAGGCCACCCTCGGCGAGCGCGTCGTGGTGCTCGGGCACTTCTATCAGCGCGAGGAGGTCGTGCAGCACGCGGACCATGTCGGCGACTCGTTCCAGCTCGCGGGCTTCGCGAAGCAGCACCCGGACGCCGAGGCGATCGTGTTCTGCGGCGTGCATTTCATGGCGGAGACCGCCGATCTGCTCTCCGGACCGGATCAGGCCGTGATCCTGCCGAACCTCGCCGCCGGATGCTCCATGGCGGACATGGCGGACATCGACCAGGTCGAGGACTGCTGGGAGCAGCTCGCCGACGTGCTCGGCCCGCTGGACCAGCCCGACGCCGACGGACTCGTGCCGGTGATCCCCGTCACCTACATGAACTCCTCCGCCGCCATCAAGGGCTTCGTGGGACGTCATGGCGGCATCGTGTGCACCTCATCGAACGCCCGCACCGTGCTGGAGTGGGCGTTCGCTCGAGGTCGGCGGGTGCTGTTCTTCCCGGACCAGCACCTGGGCCGCAACACGGCGAAGGCGATGGGCGTGCCGCTGGAGCAGATGCCGATGTGGAATCCACGCCGTCCGCTCGGCGGATCCTCCGCGGTCGAGCTGAAGGACTCCCGCGTCATCCTCTGGCACGGTTTCTGCTCGGTGCACCGCCGTTTCACCGTCGCCCAGATCGACCAGGCTCGCGCCGAGCACCCGGGCGTGCGCGTGATCGTGCACCCGGAGTGCCCGATGGAGGTCGTGGACGCCGCCGATGAGGCCGGCTCCACCGACTACATCCGCAAGGCCATCGACGCGGCGACCGAGCCCACGACTTTCGCGATCGGCACCGAGATCAACCTGGTCCGCCGGCTCGCGGCGCAGTATCAGCAGCACGAGATCTTCTGCCTGGATCCGGTGGTCTGCCCCTGTTCCACGATGTACCGGATCCACCCCGGCTACCTCGCCTGGGTGCTCGAGGAGCTCGTCGCGGGGCGCACGCCGAACCGCATCACCGTTCCCGCGGACGTGGCGGACCCGGCGCGGGTCGCACTCGAGCGCATGCTGGCGGCCCGCCCTCCGGTAGCGGTGGCCTGATGCCCGCGCCCGGCGAGCGCCGCGCCCCCGGGGCGCAGCACGTGCTCGTGATCGGCGGCGGGATCGCCGGTCTCACCGCCGCCCTGCATGCGCACGAGGCCGGCCACCGTGTCGAGGTCGTCGTGAAGGACGCCCTCGGCGACGGCGCGACCGCGCTCGCCCAGGGCGGGATCGCCGGGGTGTACGGCACGGATGCCGTTGGCGTGGCCGACTCTCCCGCCGCGCACGCCGCGGACACGCTCACGGCAGGAGCGGGGCTCTCCGACCCCGCTGTGGTGGACGTGCTCGTCGGCGAAGCGCCCGCGCGGATCGCAGAACTGGTCGCCCGCGGAGTGCCGTTCGACCTGGATCCCCAGGGGCGGCTGCTGCGCGGGCTCGAGGCGGCCCACTCCGCGGCACGGATCGCACACGCGGGCGGCGACGCCACGGGGGCGGCCATCTCCGCTGCCCTCGTCCGCGCCGTGCGGGAGGCGGGGATCACCGTCCGCGAGCACGCGATGCTGGTCGATCTGATCGTCTCCGGCGGAGTGGTACGCGGGGCCGGGCTGCTCATCGCGGGGCGGATCGTCGAGCTCGCAGCGGACGCCGTGATCCTCGCGACCGGCGGCGCGGGCCGGCTGTTCCAGCACACCACGGCCCCCGCCGTCTGCACCGGCGATGGGATCGCCGCGGCGCTGCGGGCCGGCGCCGCGGTCGAGGATCTGGAGTTCGTGCAGTTCCACCCCACGATCCTTGCTGCACCCGGGCCGGCGTTCCTGATCTCCGAGGCGGTGCGCGGGGAGGGCGCAACCCTCATCGACGACGAGGGACGGCGCTTCGCCTTCGACGCGCATCCCGACGGCGAGCTCGCGCCGCGCGATGTCGTGACGCGCGCGGTCGTGCGCCGCGCGCGTCAGCAGGGCGGCCCTGTGCGTCTGGACGCCACGCCGATCTGCCGTCGCGAGGGCTGGAGCGCGGAGCGCCTCGCGCGCCGGTTCCCCACGATCGACCGGGTCACGCGGGAGCGCGGCTTCGACTGGGCCCGCGAGCCTCTTCCGGTCACTCCGGCCGCACATTATCTGATGGGCGGGGTGGTCACCGACGCCGACGGCCGTACCACGCTACCCGGCCTCTACGCGGTCGGAGAGACCGCGCGCACCGGCGTGCACGGTGCGAACCGGCTCGCCTCGAACTCCCTGCTCGAGGGCGCGGTGTTCGGCGCACGGGCAGCGTCCGCGCTGGACACCCCGTGGGTCCGCGCGTCGAGCAGGGGCATCGCAGAGCACCACGACGAAACAACGTTCTCGACGCGCGACGTTTCGTCTCACTCAGCTCGCTCAACGGCTCCGTTCGGGGATCCGTTCTCCCGGCCCGCGCTGCAGGAGCTCATGTGGGATCTGGTCGGCCCGCTGCGCACCCGCGAAGGTCTGGAAGAGGCTCTGGCGACGGTCCGCTCCTGGCGCCCGCCGGAGGGCCTCACCCGAACGGCCGTGGAGGACCGCAACCTGCTCCAGGTCGCCGAGGCCATGATCGCCACCGCGCTCGCCCGCCCGGTCTCGATCGGCGCCCACCATCTCGAACCGTCGCCCGCCCTGATCGGAGTCTGATGCTCACCCCCGCCCTCCTCACCCGCGTCGTCGGAGCAGCCCTCGAAGAGGACGCCCCCTGGGGCGACCTTACGAGCACCGCGCTGCTGCCTGCGGACGCCACGGCGACCGCCGACCTCGTCGCGCGCGAGCCCGGAGTGCTGGCCGGGGGCGACGTGTTCGCAGCCGCCTTCACACTCACGGATCCGGAGACGGTCGTGGATCTGCATGTCGCGGACGGAGACGCCTTCGCCGCCGGAGACGTGCTCGCGACCGCGACCGGATCCGCCCGCAGCCTGCTGACGGCAGAGCGGGTGGCGCTGAACTTCACGCAGCGCCTGAGCGGCATCGCGACCCTCACAGCCGCCTACGTCGCCGCCGTCGAGGGCGCCGGGCCGGACGGCAAGCAGGTGCGCATCGCCGACACCCGCAAGACCACCCCCGGGCTGCGGGCGTTCGAACGGCACGCCGTCGTCGCGGGCGGCGGACGCAACCACCGCTTCTCGCTGTCGGATGCGGTGATGGCCAAGGACAACCACCTCGCCGTGCTGACCCGGGGTGGTCGCGACGTCGCGACCGCGCTGCGCGAGGCGATCACGATGCTGCCGCACACCACGCACGTCGTCGTCGAGGTGGATCGGCTCGACCAGATCCCCGCGGTGCTCGACGGCGGCGCCCACACCGTGCTGCTGGACAACTTCTCCCTCGAGGATCTACGCGCGGGCGTCGCGCTGATCGACGGTCGGGCGACCGCGGAGGCCTCGGGCGGCGTGAACCTCGACACGGTGCGCGCGATCGCGGGGACCGGGGTCGACGTGATCTCGGTGGGCGCCCTGACCCACTCCGCGCGGGCACTGGACTTCGGGCTCGACGTGCGGATCGACTGACCATGTCCGTCCCGCTCTACCTCGACCACGCGGCGACCTCGCCGATCAGGCCAGAGGTTCTCGAGGCGATGGCCCCGTTCCTCACCCGCACGTTCGGCAACCCGTCCAGCCATCACACCGTGGGCGAGGCGGCGAGCGCGGCGCTCGAGGACGCCCGCGCGCGGGTGGCCCGCGTGCTGGGGATGCGTGCCGGCGATGTCGTCTTCACTGCCGGCGGCACCGAGGCGAACAACCTCGCGGTCAAGGGCATCGTGCTGGCCGCACTCGCCCGGGGCGGCCGCCACGTGATCACGACACCCATCGAGCACGAGTCGATCCTGGAGTCGGTCCGTTATCTCGAGCGGTTCCACGGCGCGGCCGCGACCCTGGTCCCGGTCGACGCGGCAGGACGGGCGGATCCGGACGCGGTCGCTGCGGCGATCCGCGACGACACCGCGCTGATCGCCGTCGGGCATGCGAACAACGAGATCGGCACGATCCAGGATGTCGCGGGGATCGCCGCGGCCGCCGCCGCGCAGGGCGTGCCGGTGCACGTGGACGCGGTGCAGTCCGCGGGATGGCTGGCACTGTCGGGCCTCGGTGCCGACGCGATCGCGATCGCCGGGCACAAGCTCGGCGCCCCCAAGGGCATCGGTGCGCTCGCCGTGCGCGGCCGGGTGCCGATCGAGCCCCTCTTGCACGGCGGCGGGCAGGAGCGCGGCCGCCGCTCCGGCACCGAGAACGTGGCGGGCGCGGTCGGTCTCGCCACCGCGCTCGAGCGGGCCGAGGGCGAGCGCGCCGAGGCCTCTGCGCGCGTCGGGGCGCAGTCCGCCCGGCTCATCGCCGGGGTCCTCGCGGCGGTCCCCTCGGCGCGCGTGACGGGCGATCCGGTGCACCGGCTGCCCGGCACGGCGAGCTTCACGTTCGCCGAGGTCTCCGGCGAGGCGGTGCTGCTCGAATTGGAGCGGCGCGGCGTGGTCTCCTCGAGCGGATCGGCCTGCGCGGCCGGCAGCGACGAGCCCTCGCACGTGCTGCTGGCCTGCGGCATCGACCCCGCCGTCGCGCAGACCGCGGTGCGCTTCACGCTCGGCCACGGCGGCCTTCCCGGCGACGGCCCGGAACAGCTCGCGGCGCTCGTCGCCGACGCCGTGTCCGCTGTGCGCTCCTAGACTGGCGGAGTGCCCGCCCCGCTCGTGACCGTGATCGTCCCCGGTCGCGACATCGCCGCCTTCGCTCCTGCCGCCCTCGACTCGCTGCGCGCGCAGACGGAGACCTCTTGGCGGGCGATCCTCGTCGATGACGGATCGCGCGACGACACCGGCCGGATCTTCGACGCCGCAGCAGACGCGGATCCGCGCTTCACCGTCCTGCGGCACACGGAGGCGCGCGGGCTCGGCGGCGCCCGCAACGCCGCGCTCGAACTCGTCGACACCGAGTACCTCGGCTTCCTCGACGGCGACGACGAGCTGACGCTGACCGCGCTCGAGCGGATGACCGGCACCCTCGCCGCGTCTGGGAGCGACTTCGTGGCGGGCGCGTACGTGCGCTCCCGCTGGGACGGGCAGACATACGCGCCGGGCCGTGTGCAGCCGTGGGTCGCGGCGGCGACGGATCCGGAACGCCTCGGCACCACGATCTTCGAGCACCCTGCCGCGTCTGCGAACATCGTGGCCTGGTCGAAGCTGAGCCGCACCGCGTTCTGGCAGGATCTCCGCTTCCCGGAGGGCGTCGCCTACGAGGACCAGATCGTGGCCCAGCGCATGTACACGACCGCGCGCGCCTTCGATGTCATCCCCGACGTGGTGGTGCGATGGCGGCTGCGGGAGGACGGATCCTCCATCACGCAGGGCAAGCACCGCCTCCGCGTGCTCCGCGACTATCTCGCCGCGTTGCGCGGGGGCATCGACGTGCTGCATCGGGCGGGCGCGCAGGCCGCCGTTGTCGCTAGGCTCGACCTCATCCTCGCGATGGACCTGCCGCCGCTCCAGGAGATCGCCGGCAGCCACACCGACTCCGCGTATCCCGCGACGGTGCGAGCGTTCGTGCAAGACCTCGAGGCACTCCCCGAGTTCGCCGACGCTCGCGTGGACCCCACTCTCGCCGCCGCGCTGCGCTGGTAGCCGCGGCCATTGCCCGGACGGCCGATGCGCCCGTGCGCGTCGCTCCGCCCAGAATCAGGACCGTCATGAACGCCTATCTCTCCGACCTGTTCTCCCTCGAGGGTCGCACCGCCGTGGTCACCGGCGGCAGCTCCGGCATCGGGCGCGGCATCGCGACCGCGCTCGCCCGTGCCGGTGCCGCCACCGTGATCGTCGCCCGCGGCGCCGACCGGATCGACGAGACGGTGCGCGAGCTCACCGATGCCGGCTGCCGCGCCGCGGGCGTCGTGGGCGACCTCGGCACGCGCGACGGGATCCTCGCCGTGGCGGACGCCGCGGCACGTCCGTTCGGCGAGCCCGACATCCTCGTGAACTCCGCCGGCATCAACATCCGGCCTGCCTTCGCCGACATCACCGAGGCCGACTGGGACGCCACGATGACCGTGAACGCGCTCGCCCCGTTCCTGCTCGGTCAGCGCTACGGCGTGGGCATGGCCGAGCGAGGCTACGGCCGACTCATCCACATCAGCTCGCAGCAGGCGCACCGCGCCTTCGTCGGCAGCGGCATCTACGGCGTGTCGAAGGGTGCCGTCGAGTCGCTGATGCGCTCCGAAGCGGAGGCCTGGGGCGGGACCGGCGTCACCAGCAACACCCTCGTGCCGGGTTTCGTGCTGACGCCGCTCAACGCCCGCCTCCAGGAGGATCCGGTGCAGATCGCGGCGCTCGCCGCCCGCACCATGATCGGCCGCAACGGGCTGCCGTCCGACTTCGCCGGCGCCGCCGTGTTCCTCTCGGGCGCCGGATCGTCGTACGTCACGGGTCACTCGCTCTTCGTGGACGGCGGGCTGAGCGTGCACTGAGGCCGGCGCTGTGTGCTGAACTCAGTCGATCCGGCCTGTGTTCGGGCGCCGGCGCGTCTCAGCGCACGATTCGACTGAGTTCAGCACGCCCCGAGGCTGTCACCCCGCGGCATCGCGGGTCAGGCCGAGCGCACGTCGTCATCGATCCTCGCTGCGGCAACCTGCTGCGCGGCGAGGTCGGCGTACAGTCCCCCCTGGGCGAGCAGCTCGGAGTGGGTGCCCGACTCGACGATCCGCCCCTCCTGCACGACGTGGATGACGTCCGCGCCGATCACCGTGGACAGCCGGTGCGCGATCGTGAGCGTGGTGCGGCCCTTGGCCGCCTCGTCCAGCGCCTCCTGCACGACGCGCTCCGACACCGTATCGAGCGCGGAAGTCGCCTCGTCCAGCAGCAGCACCGGCGGATCCTTGAGCAGCACCCGCGCGATCGCGATGCGCTGCTTCTCGCCGCCCGACAGCCGGTAGCCGCGCTCTCCGACCACGGTGTCGTAGCCGTCTTCGAAGCCGACGATCACGTGGTGGATGTTGGCGGCGGTGCACGCCGCCACGAGCTCCTCATCGGTCGCATCGGGCTTCGCGTAGACGAGGTTCTCGCGGATCGTCGCATGGAACAGATACGTCTCCTGCGACACGATCCCGATCTCGTCGATGATCGACGACTGGGTGAGGTCACGCACATCGGCGCCGTCGAAGAGGATCGCTCCCTCCGATGCCTCGTAGAGCCGGGGAGCGAGATAGAGGATCGTCGTCTTGCCGGCCCCCGAGGGGCCGACGAAGGCGACGTGCTGCCCCGGGTCGGCGGTGAACGAGATCCCCTGCAGGGTGTCGCGCGCGGCGGACGACGCGTCCGGGTAGCGGAACCGAACATCGCGGAACTCGAGGCGCCCGCGGGGGCCGGGCGCCGCAGAAGCAGCCGACGCGTCCGGCGCATCCTGGATCTGCGGCACCAGGTCGAGGTATTCGAAGATGCGCGCGAACAGGGCCTGCGACGTCTGCACGTCCAGTGCCACGCGCATGAGTCCGATGAGCGGCATCAGCAGCCGCGCCTGCACGGTCGTGAAGGCCACGATGGCGCCGGCGGTGATGGATCCTGTCCCTCCGGCGACGAGGAGCCCCGCCACGAGGTAGATGATCGCCGGGACACTGGACATCAGCACCATCACGACCGCGAAGAAGCCCTGCCCGCTCATCGCCTGGCGCACCTGCAACCGGATCTGCGTGCGGTTCTGCGCCTGGTAGCGGGCCGACTCGGAACGCTGCCGGTTGAAGGACTTGGACAGCAGGATGCCGGACACGCTCAACGTCTCCTGCGTGATCGCGGTGAGCTCGCTCAGCGACTCCTGCGTCTCGCCGGCGATCCGCGCGCGCACCTGACCGACGCGGCGCTGCACGAGCACCAGGATCGGCATCACGCACACCGCGATGATGGTCAGCCGCCAGTCCAGCAGGATCATCGCCACCAGCGAGGCGATCACCGTGACCGTGTTTCCGAGGATGCTCGTGACCGTGCTCGTGAGCACTCCGGCGACACCGCCGACGTCGTTCTGCAGCCGGGACTGGATCACCCCGGTCTTGGTGCGGGTGAAGAACGCCAGCTCCATCGCCTGCAGGTGCTCGAACAGACGCACCCGCAGGTCGCCCGTCACGCTGTTGCCGACGGTCGAGGTGAGCCAGGTCTGCACGACGCCGAGACCGGCCGACAGCAGGTAGAGCGCGACCATGCCGACCACCAGCTCCACGAGCAGCGCGATGCGCGGTCCTCCGCCGCCCGCCGGGAACAGCGCGTCGTCGAAGACGAGCTTCACCAGCAGCGGCGGGATGACGCCGAGCGCGGCCGAGATGATCACCAGGAGGCCCGTGACGAGGATCCGTCCGCGATAGGGGCGGAACAGCGCGACCACCCGGCGGCCGAGATTCGCGATCTTCGGCGCCTCGGCGTTCTGCCGGCGCTGCGATGCCTCGTCCACGGGGCGCATTCCGCCCCGGGGTCCGCCGCCTCTGGCCATCATGCTCATCCGCTCACCCCTGCCCGCCGCGGGTCACCTGCACCTTCGGCACCTCGCAAGCGTAGATCCCCGCGCCGGGCATGGGGCGCCGCCGTCGAGAACGTCCGCTCAGGGCGCAACGCTGCTGAGAGCAGCGCCGACGGCGCCGGGGAATGAAATGTCCGACCCTGTGGTTACGCTGAATGTCGCTGGCATCTCTGTACAGCTCATCCCCCTTTTTTCGCCCCCGCCGAGTCGGAGGAAACAAATGTCCGCCATCGAAACCGGATCCGTGCCGACCAGCGCGAGATCCTCTCTCATCCCCCGCCGTGACATGGCGGTCATCTGGGTGCTCCTGGCCGCCGCCTTCGTCGCGATCCTCAACGAGACGACGATGAGCATGGCGATCCCGCACCTCATCGACGATCTGAGCATCACCCCGCTCGCGGCGCAGTGGGTGACGAGCGCGTTCATGCTGACCATGGCCGTCGTGATCCCGACGACGGGCTTCCTGCTGCAGCGCTTCACGACGCGGCAGATGTTCCTCGGCGCGCTCACCCTGTTCTCCGCGGGAACGCTGATCGCCGCGCTCGCGCCCGGCTTCACCGTGCTGCTCATCGCACGCGTCGTACAGGCATCGGGCACCGCGATCATGATGCCGCTGCTCATGACGACGCTCATGAACCTGGTTCCCGCGGAGAGCCGCGGCCGGATGATGGGGCGCGTCAGCATCGTCATCTCGCTCGCGCCGGCGATCGGTCCCACGCTGTCCGGCTTCCTGCTCGACCACTTCAGCTGGCGCGCGATCTTCGTGGTCGTGCTGCCGATCGCGCTCGCCGCGATGTTCATCGGCTGGCGCTGGCTGACGAACGTCGGCGAGCGCACCGACGCGCCGCTGGACGTGCTGTCCATCGTGCTGAGCGCCTTCGGCTTCGGCGGGCTGGTCTTCGGCCTCAGCCAGATCGGGGCCCTCGCGGGCGGTGGCGGATCCTCCGCTCCCCTGGTGATCGCGCTGGTCGTCGGCGTGGTGGGGCTGGTGGCGTTCCTCTGGCGGCAGGTGATCCTGCAGCGCAAGGACGACGCCCTGCTGGATCTGCGGGTGTTCGCCTCGCGCGACTTCACCCTGTCGATGGTGCAGATGTTCCTGCTGTCGCTGGCCTTCTTCGGCACGCTCACGGTGATCCCGCTGTTCCTGCAGAAGGCGCTCGGTCTGGAGACCACGGAAGCGGGGCTGGTGCTGCTGCCCGGCGCTCTCGCGATGGGACTGCTCGGCCCCGTGATCGGGCGGATCTACGACGCCCGCGGCACGAAGATCCTGCTGATCCCGGGCTCGATCCTCACCGCTGCCACGCTGTGGTTCTACACGACGCTCGCCACGAACACCTCGGTGTGGATCGTGCTGATCGCGCAGACGCTGCTGTCGATCGGACTCGCGCTCTCGTTCACCCCACTGTTCACCGCGTCGCTGGCTTCGCTGACGCCGAAGTTCTACTCCTACGGCAGCGCGGTCATCGGCACCGTGCAACAGGTCGCGGGCGCAACCGGGATCGCCGTGATGATCGCGGTGTTTACCCTCATCGTGAACGCGAACGGGGGCACCGAGGTGCCCGCCGCGGTTGCGGCGGGCTCGCGCAGCACGTTCGTGATCGGCGCGGTCATCGCGACGGTGACGATCCTGGGCGCGTTCATCATCCGCAAGCCCGCGGATCAGCCGCACGAGGTGGGCTCCCCCGAGGGCAGCGCCCCGGCGATGCACTGAGCCTTTCCCACTTCGCTGCACCTCGAATCGTCCCCGTCAGCGCACGCCATAGGCGCCTCCGACGGGGACGATTCTGCGTCCGCGGCCGCGAGGGGATCCCGACGGGGGTCGCGATCGGCGAGGTCAGTCCTTCGCGCCGGGCAGACGACAGACGCCGTCGATGCACAGTCCGACGTCTCCCGCGTCGAGGCCCGGGAGCAACGACAGCCCGCCCGGAGCGGCTCCCGATGTCGGACGCGTCGCGTCCGCGGGTGTCTGCTGCGGGGATTCGGCTGTCGTGGTCACCCCCCGATGCTACGCCCGTACCGGAGCATCGGCGCCGTTCTGAGGCATCCACCCATGTCGCCGAACGCATCTCGGGCATAGTCTTCGCTCAGGCGCTGGGGCTCGCCGTCCGCGAGCATGCCGCGCATGGACGCGAAGGAGCTTCCCATGATCATCAGCACTCCCCCGGCCGAGACCGCGCAGGGGCACGCCGCCGACATGTATGCCGAGGACATCGCCGACGCGGGCTTCGTCTTCGCCTACACCCGCGCGATGGCGGTGAACCCCGAGGCGCACGAAGCGTTCATGGCGCTCATCCGTGCGATCGTGCCGTCCATCGGCGTGCGCGTGTATGAGGCGGCGACGCTCGGCGCGGCCCGCGCGATCGGATCCCCGCACTGTCTGCTCGCGCACGGACGCAAGTCTCTGCGGGCGGAGGTCCTCAGCGGCGATGGCCTCGCGGCGTTCGCCCGCGGCGACGACGACGGCTTCTCCGCCGCCGAACAGGCCGTCGTTCAGTACGCGGCCAAGCTCTCCACCGATCCGCGCGGCATGTCCGACACCGACACGCAGGCGCTCCGGGACGCCGGCTACGACGATCGCCAGATCGTGGACATCACCTTGGCCGCGGCGGCGCGGAACTACTTCAGCCGCGCTCTGCTCGCGCTCGCCGTGCCGACGGACGAGATGCCGGGCCTGGATCCGGAGACGGCCGAGGCGCTGCGAGCCGCCGCGCGCTGAGGCCGGTCACCGCCCGCCGATCGCGTTCCCCCGCTCCCAGGTGGGAAGACCCTCCGAATCGGGCCGAATCGCCGCACAGCGGTTGAGAGCTCGATCCAGAAGGGGAATCGTGGCCGGACACATGCCGTGACCTCGGCATGTCCGCAACCGGAAGGAGTGCCTCGTGCTCACCTTGACCGACAACGCCACTGCGCTGGTCACCACGCTCGTCCGTCGTCGTACCGAGACGGAGGGTGCGGGACTGCGCATCCACACGGCCGAGACGCCGGGAAAGGCGGGCGAACCCCGCCTCGCCGCCGACGTGGTCGTCTCGCCGGAGCCGGATGATCAGATCCTCGATCTGCCCGGCGCCCCGGTCTTCCTCGAAGGGGAAGCCGCCATCGTCCTGGACGACAAGGTCCTCGACGCGAACGTGAATGAGGAGGGCGCCGTGTCGTTCTCCCTGATGCCGCAGGTCGCCTGACCCGCGGCACGTGAACGGGCGCATGACCCGGACCTCCCGTCCGGGTCATGCGCCCGTTCCCATTCCGCTCCCTTTCATGCGGAGCACGGCATGCGCTTCCCTCTACGGTGGACGGATGCTTCGTCGCCTCATCGCCCGCGTGTTCTGGACGTTCAGCCGCTGGACGCTCGCGAGCGAACCGGCTCCGACGCGCCCCACCGTGCTGATCGGCGCCCCGCACACCTCCAACTGGGACTTCGTGCTGATGCTCGGCATCGCCTGGCGGCTCGGCATCGAGGTGCACTGGCTCGGCAAGAAGAGCCTGTTCCGTGGCTGGCGCGGCCCACTCATGCGACGCCTCGGCGGCATCCCGGTGGATCGAGAGGATCCTGCGCGGGTCGTCGGCGAGGTCGTGGCGCAGGTGAACGCCGGCACGGTGTTCGGTCTGGTCGTCACGCCTGACGGCACCCGCGGCGGCAACACGTACTGGAAGAGCGGTTTCTACCGCATCGCACGCGAGACCGGCATGCCGGTGACACTCGGGTTCGTCGACCGCACCACGATGACGACCGGGCTCGGGCCCACGTTCGACCTCACCGGCGATGTGGCCGCGGACATGGACCGGATCCGCGTCTTCTACGCCGACAAGGCAGGCGTGCGTCCGGAGCGGCGCACGGAACCCCGGCTGCGCGAGGAGCGCCCCGAGATCACCCCAGGCCTGTGACGAGGTTGATGATCGTGCCGAGGATCAGCGCGCCGAACACGTAGGCGATCGTGGTCTGCGCGATCACGATCCGCCGGATCGCGTTGCGCGTGACATTGGTGTCGGCGACCTGGTAAGTCATGCCGAGCCCGACCGAGAAGTACGCGAAGTCGGTGTACTCGGGGTCCTCGTTCTGGTTGAAGATGATGCCGGCGGATCCGTCGTAGTAGAGCTTCGCGTACCGCAGCATGTAGTCGGCCTGGATCAGCCCCCAGGAGGCGGCGACGCTGAGCACCGCGCTCCCCGCGAGCGCGAACTGGGTCCACCCCTCCGCGTGCCGAGCCTGCAGCACGACGACCAGCACGGCCGCGATGCTGGCGAAACTCCCGACCACGGCGACCACCCGGGCGATGCGTCGACCGGGGTCCTCCTCGGTGGCGTGCGAGCGCGTCTGCTCGGCGTTCATCGGCCACACGACCAGCAGGATCCACACGGTGCTGACGAGAGCCAGCGCGCCCCAGGCCGCGAGAATGCCCGCGGCGAGGCCGAGGAACGGCGTGACGACGAAGCCGACCGCGACCCCTACAAGGAGCGCGACGGACGAGCGCACGCGCCAACGATGGCGCAGAGGAAGCGGGCTCACCCCGGAATGCTAACCCGCATGTCGCGTCACGTCGTGGAGGGCTCGGGCTGGCAGTGCGGACAGAGTTGAGCGGAGGCACCGGAGAACACGCGATCGATGATCGTCGTGCCGCACACCGGGCAGGCCTCTCCCCCGCGCCCGTGCACGGCCATCGCGGCGACCTTGGCCTGCTTGAGCTGGCCCGGCGGCAGGCCCCGCCGATCCGCGAGGGAGCCCCGCAGCACGTCGACCGTCGCGTGGAAGAGCCGTTCCCGCTCGGCATCGTCGAGCACTGCGGCGTGCACCGTGGGAGCGATCCGCGCCCGATGCAGGATCTCGTCCGAATAGGCGTTGCCGATGCCGGCGAGCGACGTCTGCTCCTGCAGGAGCGCCTTGATCTGCTTGCGCCTGGTGCCTAGGGCGCGCTCGAACACGTCGCGGTCGAAGTCGGCGGCGAGCGGATCCGGTCCGAGCGCCGCGATGCCCGAGACATCAGTCGGGGCATCGACGACCGACGCGGTCACCGCGAGGAAGTCACCCAGGTCGACGACCTGCATCAGCGCACCGTCGTCGAGCGCGATTCGAGCGACCTCGGGCACAGGTTCGTCGCTCCGCGGGGCGTCCGGCGCCTGCCAGCGGATCCAGCCGTTGCGCCCGAACCCGATCATCAGCCAGCCCGCCTCGGTATCGAAGCCGACGTGCTTGCCGAAGCGCTCCAGGCGCCGGATCCGCGCACCGACCAGCGATCCGGGCGGGCGGTCGCGAGTCTTGACGATGCGGAACTCGCCGACATCCAGGTCGGCGATCACACGACCGCGGATCCGCTCGTCGAGGAACTCGACCAGCGCCTGCACCTCCGGAGACTCGGGCATGCGCCCATCCTCGCACCGGGATCGGACATGCGCGCGTGGTGGCGATCAGGCGAACGCGACCTCGTCGTGCCGCGCCACCGCGAACTCCTGCCCCGGATAGCGCAGCCCGGCGAAGTACATGTTGGTGTGGGCGACGATCTGCTCGCCGGAGATCCGAACGCCCTCGATCGTCGCATCGACGGTGGTGTGCGCGTCGCGCACGAGCGTGACGTCGTAGCCCTCCGCCGCTGCACGCTGGGTCGTGGTGCGTACGCAGAAGTCGGACTGCGCGCCGGCGACGACCAGGCGGGTCGCGCCGTATCCGTCGAGCACGGTCCGCAGTTCGGTCTCCGCGAAGGCGTCGCGGTAGCTCTTGCGCACGACCGCCTCGCCCTCGGCGCGGGCCAGCGGTGCCGCCAGCTCCCAATCCGGCGTCCCCACGCCGATGGGTTCATGGTGCACCCATACCACCGGAACCCCTTCATCGCGCGCCCGGCGCACGAGCGCGTCGGTCCGCATCAGCACCCCGTGCTCGTCGAAGCAGTCGGGCATGACGCCCGCCTGCATGTCGATCACGAGCAGGACGGTGCGGGCGTCCGCCGGCGGAATGGCGCCTCGCATCAGTCCCAGGCCAGGTAGTCCTCGATCGCGAACGCCGTGTCGACCGGATCGCTCACGGGGAACAGGTGCCCGCCACCCTCGATCGTCACGACACTGGCGCGCTCGACCGCGGACGCGCGCAGCTTCTCGCCGTTCGCCGGGGGCATGACGTCGTCCTCGGATCCCTGGATGATGAGAATCGGCACCGACGGCGCGATCGGCACATCGACGTCCTCCACGCCCAGCAGCAGCACGCCGAGCGCGCGGTCCGTGCGCTTCGCGGAGAGCGCGCGGGCGACAGTGCCGCCGACGCCGTGACCCCCGATCCAGGTGGCGCCGATGCCGGCGTGGTCCATGACGTCGCTCGCATCCTGGACGCGCTCCTCGAGCGTCGCGGCATCATCGGCGCGACTTCCGATCCGCAGCACGCGGATCCCCTCGCCGGCCAGGATGTGCGCGACCGAACCGAGCGCGCCGCCCTCGAGGCCGCGCCCCGGAATCAGCACCAGAACGGGTCCGTCGCCCTCCGACATCTCGTCGACGTAGGGGATCGCGCGGCCATCGGGTTCGAAGATGCTGTTGTTCTCGGTAGTCACCGAGCCATCGTATCGAGTCCCGCTCGACGGTCGACGGCGGCGTACGATCGCTGGACGGGCCTGAGAACGCGGACGATGCAGGGAGCGACGAGGATGAGCCAGTACATCATCTACTTCAACCAGCAATGGGTCGGCGAGCACAGCGCCGAGTGGTTCGCCGAACGCGGGCCACTCGCCAACGCCGTCGTCTCAGACATGCGTGACGCCGGCGTCCTCGTGTTCGCGGGAGGCGTGCACGAGGACCTGAGCGCGGCCTTCACCGCCGACGCCTCCAGTGGCACGCCAGTGATCAGCCAAGGCCAGTTCGCCCCCGGCGAGCAGTACATCGGCGGCCTCACCATCATCGACGTGGCGGACGATAACGCTGCGAAGCTCTGGGCCGGAAGGATCGCCGAGGCCTGCGGTTGGCCGCAGGAGGTCCGACGAGTCAGCTGACGTCCTCATCGACGTCGGGCTCGGCGCGGAGCAGGTCCGCGATCTCCTCCTCCGGACGGGGCGCGATGTTCTCGTCCGCCTCGAGCTCGGGAATGCTCGGTTCGCCCGGCTCCGGAATGTGCGCGGAAACGGACCGCTCATCAGTGTCGGACATAGCCGCACCTCCTCAGGAAGACACCGCCAGCGTACGCCTGCGCGCAGCGGGCCGGCCGGCCGGCAGATCAGTCGAGCGGCCGCTTCAGGCCGACGTGCGCGGTCTGATAACCGAGCCCGGTGTAGAAAGCGCGTGCCCGATCCCGGGCCTCATCGGTGGTCACCTGGGCGAGGGTCGCCCCGCGGGACCGTCCGAAGTCGTGCGCCCACTCCAGCATCGCTGTGCCGAGGCCCTGTGAACGCTCGGCCGGAGCGACGCGCAGACCCTCGATCTGCAGCCGAGTGGATCCTCCGCGAGAGAGCCCGGGGATGACGGTCAGCTGCATGGTCGCCACGATGCGGCCGGCGTCGTCTCGAACCACCCCGAGATAGTTCGAGGGATCACGTCTGACCGAGTTGTACGCAGCCTCGTATCGGCTGAGCTCGGCGTCCTCGCGCTCGGCACCGAAGGGATCATCGGCGAGCAGTTCGGCGATCGCCTCGATGTCCGCGTGGCCCGCCCGCTCGATCCGGTAGGTGCGGCCCGCCGCCCGCAGCAGCCCTCGGACGGACGTCTTCGCTTCCGCCTGCAGTCGCGCCACGAGCAGATCAAGCCATTCGCCGACGTTGGCGCGGGCCTCTGCCGTGTCGGGGTACCGGCACCTCAGGTGCAGGCCGGATTCATCGAGGATGAACCACAGCATGACTCCGTCCGTGTCGATCGCCGCGCCGACGTACTGCGCGTCGAGTCCGACCGAGTCGATCCGCACCGGCAAACGGCGCAGGTCGAGCCAGGAGATCGCGAACATCCCCGGCGCGACCGGCATCCCGCCCCAGGGCGCGAGCACGTCGGCAAGCGGCCACGACCCGAGCTGTACGGCCTCCTTGACGGCGGCGGCCGCTGCACGCGGCTCCGCGACCGCCGACTCCAGTACGGAGTTGGTGATGAACCAGCCCACGGAGTCGTGCCAGGTGTCCTCGTAGCGACTGTGCACCGGGAAGATCGCGCGCAGCGCCGTACCGGCGAGCGCGCGGGTGACCGCCGTCATGGCCACGACCGCGAGGGTCAGCGTCGAGACGCCGCTTTCCCGCGCCTGCGCCGCGAAGGCTGCGCTGTCATCCGGATCGAGCACGTCGCGCACCTCGACCCTCTCGCGCTGCGGATCCGGCGAGCCCAGCGGGAGCGGGAATCGCGGCATTGCTCCACCACTGTCGCGGATGATGTCGGCCCACCGTCGGCGCACCTCGTCAGGGGCCGGAGCGCGTTCGAGCAGCGACCGGGTGTGGTCGACGAATGCCGCGGCCGGCGCGGTCCAGGGATCCCGGCCGTCGCGCGCCGCGTCCAGTGCCGAGAGGAGATCGCGAGCGATGACGAGCATCGACCACATGTCGACGTGCGCATGGTCGGATCCGATCACGACCGTGATCCCCGTCGCGTTCTCGAGGACGCATAGCCGGTACGAGGGTCGGTGGTAGGGCGAGCACGCCCCATCGAGCACGTCGCGGACGGCGTCGTTCACCGCCTGCCCCGGCAGGATCTCGTGCTCGACCCAGGATCCAGCGCCGATCGCGAGCTCGTGGAGCTGCGGCTGCCCGTCCTCGCCCGGAGCGAACGCGGTGCGCAGGGTGCCGTGCCGCGCGATCACCGCGAGCCACGCGTCGGCGAGCGCGTCCTTCGTCACGGGCCGCGACAGGTGGAACGAGATCGCCATCCAGGATCCCGGTCGGTCTCCGAGGCCGACGTGGATCCGCTGGTCGAAGGAGACCGGCAGGCGCGGGCCGAGTTCGGAGGCGCTGACGTCGTACCCCCAGAGCCGGCCGAACGGGAGGCGCAATTGCGTGACGTGGGTCAGACGCATGGCAGTACCCTAGCGTCTCGCTACTCTGACAAAACGGCGTCGCCTGCGGATCCGACGTACGACGCCGGAGCGGAAGGAACCCGATGCCCACCTTCGAAGTCACCGGCGCCGAACTCGCCGTCGCGCTCAGCGACGAGGGCGGGCATCCCGTCGTGCAGCTGCACGGCCTGACCTCGAGCCGAGCCAGGGATCGGGTGCTGAATCTGGACCTCGGCCGAGGGTTGAGCGGGACGCGGCTGCTGCGATACGACGCACGCGGTCACGGCAGATCGACCGGCCGCAAGGTGGCGGAGGACTATGTGTGGTCCAACCTCGCCGACGATCTGCTGCGGCTGCTGGATCACTGGTTTCCGGGCGAACAGGTGCACGGGGTCGGGCCGTCCATGGGAGCGGCGACGCTGCTGCATGCCACGGCGCGAGAGCCGGGCCGGTTCGTCGGGCTCACGCTCATGGTGCCCCCGACCGCGTGGGAAACCCGGGCCGCGCAGGCGCAGAACTACCGGGATGATGCCGCCCTCGTCGAAACCGAGGGCGTCGATGCCCTCGTCGCCGCCCATCGCGGAGGGACCCGTCCGCCGGCGACCGCGGGCGCGCCCGAGACCGTGCCCGACGTCGCCGACGCGCTGCTTCCCTCCCTGCTGCGCGGTGCCGCGATGAGCGACCTGCCCGCCCATGAGGCGATCGAGCGCATCGACGTCCCGACCACGATTCTGGCGTGGATCGAGGATCCGGGACACCCGCTAGCGACGGCGCAGACGCTGGCCGCTCTGCTCCCCCACGCCACTCTGTCTGTCGCGAGCGACCCCGTCGACGTCGACACCTGGCCCCAGGTGCTGAAGCACGACGTCGCCCGCACCCGCTAGTACGCTGGGGTCGGCCGCGATCCGTGCGGGAAAGGACGGGCTTGCATGAACATCACCCAGCTCCGGCGGTTCGTCGCCGTCGCAGAGGAATTGCATTTCCCGCGTGCGGCAGACCGGCTCGGAATCTCACTCACCGCTCTGTACTCGGCGATCGAGAAGCTCGAGGAAGAGGTCGGGCACCCGCTCATCACCCGTGGCAGCGCCACCCGTCTGACGAGTGCAGGGATTCTCCTGCTACCCGAGGCGCGCGAGCGGATCGCCGCCGCTCCCCCGCCTCAGCAGAAATCTGCCGCGCCGTCCGGAGGCAAGGCCAAGGCGTCGAAGGGGAAGGGCCGCGCACCCGTGGTGAAGGGGCAGCCCAAGCCGTACAAGAAGCGCCAGGGGCGCTGAGGCGGATCGGACCTGCGGATTTCGGCGGCGGATCAGCGCATGCTGCTCGTCACGAGTGTCCAGAGCCACGTCGCCAACGACGGAGCGGCGGCATCAGCGAATGCGCGTCCGATGGTCGATGGAGTCGCTCACGCGGCCTGCAGCGGCGTGATGGCGGCGACCTTGTCCCGAAGAGCCCGGCGTTCGAGCCGTAGCTCGTAGTTCGTCTGCAGGTTCATCCAGAACTCCTCAGACGTGCTGAAGTACCGAGCCAGACGAATCGCGGTGTCAGCCGTGATCCCCCGCTTGCCGTGCACGATCTCATTGATCCGTCGCGGCGGCACCCCGATCGACACCGCGAGCTTGTTCTGCGTGATTCCAAAGCCCTCGATGAAGTCCTCCATCAGGATCTCTCCCGGGTGAATCGGCTCGATCGCGTCAGCCTCAGTGATAGTCGACGAGTTCGACATCTTCCGCACCTCCATCTCTCCAGACGAAGCAGATACGCCACTGCGCATTCACGCGGATGCTGTACTGACCGCGACGATCTCCGGCCAATTTCTCCAATCGGTTCCCCGGTGGGATCCGCAGGTCGTCGACATCCTTTGCCGCGTGAACCAGCTCGAGCTTACGCAGCGTCGCCCGCTGCACGGTTCGATCAACACCCTTGACGTACTGCTCGCGCCAGATTCGTTCGGTGTCCTTGCCCCCGAACGATCTGATCGCGAGGCAAGCATATAACGAAGACCGTCAATAACGCTATACGTTAAAGCGGAACTCCACCACGTCGCCGTCCTGCATGACGTAGTCCTTGCCCTCGAGGCGGGCCTTGCCCTTGGAGCGGGCCTCGACGACGGATCCGGTCGCGACCAGGTCCTCGAACGAGATGACCTCGGCCTTGATGAAGCCCTTCTCGAAGTCGGTGTGGATCACGCCGGCCGCCTGAGGAGCCTTGTCGCCCTTGTGGATCGTCCAGGCGCGGGCTTCCTTCGGGCCTGCCGTGAGGTAGGTCTGAAGGCCCAGCGTGTCGAAGCCGATGCGGGCGAGCTGATCCAGGCCCGACTCGTCCTGACCGGTGGAGGCGAGCAGCTCGGCGGCGTCCTCCGGATCCAGGTCGATCAGCTCGGACTCGATCTTGGCATCCAGGAAGATCGCCTGCGCCGGGGCGACGAGAGCGGCGAGTTCCGTCTTGCGGGCGGCGTCCGTGAGCACGGCCTCATCGACGTTGAAGACGAAGATGACCGGCTTCGAGGTGAGCAGGCCCAGCTCCTTGATCGGGGCCAGGTCGATGCCGCTCGTGGAGAGCAGCTGCCCGCGCTCGAGCGCGTCCTTGGCTGCGTTCGCGGCCTCGAGCACAGAGGCATCGGTCTTGCGGCCGCGCACCTCTTTCTCGATCCGCACGATCGCCTTCTCGAGCGTCTGCAGGTCGGCGAGCATGAGCTCGGCATTGATCGTCTCGAGGTCGTTCTTCGGGTCGATCGCGCCCTCGACGTGCACCACGTCGTCGTCCGCGAACCCGCGCACGACCTGCGCGATGGCGTCGGCCTCGCGGATGTTCGCGAGGAACTGGTTGCCCAGGCCCTCCCCTTCGCTGGCGCCACGCACGATGCCGGCGATGTCGACGAACGACACCGTCGCGGGCAGGATCCGCTCGCTGCCGAAGATCTCGGCGAGCTTGTTCAGCCGCACGTCGGGCAGGTTCACCACGCCGACGTTCGGCTCGATCGTCGCGAACGGGTAGTTCGCCGCGAGCACGTCGTTCTTGGTGAGGGCGTTGAACAGGGTGGACTTGCCGACGTTGGGCAGTCCTACGATTCCGATGGTGAGAGCCACGGGGTACGAGTCTACCGGGGCCCGCATCGACTCAGGATCCGCGGATCGCGCGGTAGGCCGCGGTGACGTACGGCATCGACAGCGTCTCGCCCTCGATGAGCCTCAACTCGTCAAACAGCTCGTCCATGGCAGCGGCGATCCGCGCCTTCTCCTCGTCGGACGATGTGATGATGAGGCTGCGCGAGCTGGCCATCGCATGCAGCTCGGCGCGCGTCATCTCCCTGCTCCACTCCCAGCGCCGCTCTTCGAGGGGGCCGAACGGCGCCGCGACCCGCACGGCGTTGTCGGCGATCATCTCCTCCGCGGCGCTGCCGCCCATGATCGCCGTCAGCCGGCGCACCCAGTCGGTGCGGTCATCGCGCACGTTCCAGATCAGTCCGAGCACGCCGCCCGGGCGCACCACACGGCCGATCTCGGCGGATGCGGCGACCGGATCCACCCAGTGCCAGGCCTGGCCGAGAGTGGCGGCGTCGACGGTCGCATCGGCCAGAGGCAGCGACTCCGCGGTGCCGCCGACAGCGTCCACATCCGGCGTCTTCGCGCGCAGCGCATCCAGCATCTGCGGATCCGGGTCCACGGCCACGACGCTCGTGCCTCCGAGGCCGAGCACGGCGCGGGTGAGCTTGCCGGTGCCCGCGCCGATGTCGACGACCGCCGCGTCAGGGCCCGGCAGCGGCTCCAGCAGCCAGGCCACCGCGTCGGATCTGTACTCCGGACGTCCCTTCTCGTAACTGCCCGTCTCGGACCCGAAGCTCGTCGCACGTTCGACCATGGCCCGAGCCTACGCTCGGATCCGCCCAGGATCGGCGCGCCTGGACGATGCCAGCCCCTCCGCGACGGAGGCTTGATGCGTGGCCCTGGACTTCACCGCAATCGACTTCGAGACGGCGAACTCCTCCCCTGCTTCCGCCTGTGCGGTGGGCCTGGTGCGGGTGCGGGACGGCATCGTCGTCGCGCAGACCGGATGGCTGATCCGGCCGCCCGCGGGGCACGATGCCTTCCAGGAGTGGAACGTGCGGATCCATGGCATCCAGCCGCACGAGGTCGTGAACGCCGACGGCTGGAGCGAGCAGCTCGACCGGCTCTGCGCGTTCGCCGGCGCCGACGTGCTCGTCGCACACAACGCGGGCTTCGACCTGAACGTGATCCGTCGTGCCTGCGAGGCCACCGGCGACGAGTGCCCGCCGTACCAGTCGCTGTGCAGTCTGAGCGTGGCGCGCAAGGTGTACGACCTCGACTCCTACAAGCTCCCTGTGGCCGCGGCAGCCGCCGGCTTCGGCGCGTTCCCGCACCACGATGCCCTGGCCGACGCACGCGCCTGCGCGCAGATCGTGATCGACGCAGCCCGGCGCACCGCATCCGGCTCGGTGCAGCAGCTGGCCGACGCGATCGGCGTGCGCCTCGGCGCCCCTCTCGCCCCGGCCGCACCCGCGAAGGTGCGCGCCGCCGCCTGACGCGGTTTCTGCGTTCCGAGGGCGCGCTCTCCGGCGATGTCGGTGGCCGCGCCCATGATGGACGCATGGACGCGCTCGCACTGCTCATCGCCGCACTCACCGCTGTGGCGGGCCTTGCGGTCGGCTGGTTCCTCGGCCGCAGCCGCGGCGCCGCCGATCTCGCCCGCGCCGATGCGGAACTCTCCGTCGTGCGCGAGGACCGCGACCGTCAGCACGACCTGTACCGCGATGCCGTCGAGCACGCCCGCCGCGAGCAGCACGACGCCGCGGAGCGCGTGCGGCAGGAGAACGCCGTGCTCACCGCGCTCGCGCCGGTGCGGGAGAGCCTGCACCGGATGCAGCAGACGGTGACCGTGCTGGAGCGCGAGCGCCAGACGCAATTCGGACAGTTGAGCGAGCAGCTGCGGCGCTCCGAGGAGAACGGCGAGGCGCTGCGTTCCACGACCGAGTCCCTGGCCGGCGCGCTGCGCTCGACCTCCGCGCGCGGCGTGTGGGGCGAGACCCAGCTGCGCCGCGTGGTGGAGGCCGCGGGCCTCACCCGGCACGTCGATTTCGACCTGCAGGCCACGATCCACTCCGATGCGGGCCACGGCCGTCCCGACATGGTGATCCGCCTCGCCGGCGGCGCGTCGATCGCGGTGGACGCCAAGGCTCCCCTCGACGCGTTCCTGGCGGCGGGCGCGCTCGCGTCCGAGGATCCGCAGCGGCGGTCGCTCATGCAGCAGCACGTCAAGGCTGTGCGTGCGCACGTCGACGCACTCGCGAAGAAGGCGTACTGGTCGGGCCTCGATGTGAGCCCCGAGTTCGTGATCTGCTTCCTGCCCACGGAGTCGCTGCTGTCCGCGGCGCTCGACGAGGATCCGGCATTGCTCGACTACGCATTCGGCAAGCGAGTGGCACTGGCCACCCCGGTGAACCTGTGGGCGGTGCTGAAGACCGTCGCGTACACCTGGAAGCAGCAGGAGCTGTCGGCCGAGGCGGCCGTGCTCCTCGACCTCGGCACGCAGCTGTACGACAGGCTCGGCGTACTCGCCGGCCATGCGGACGACCTGCGTCGCGCGCTCGAGCGCACCGTCGACAGCTACAACCGCTTCGCCGGATCCCTGGAAAGCAGGGTGCTGGTGACGGCTCGCCGCTTCCCCGGCGTCGATGCGGGAGCACTCATCGCGCCTCCGGCCCTGACCAGTGCCACGCGACGGTTCACCGCCGACGAGCTGGTCTTGTCCGCCGACGATCTGGTCTCATCCGATGACGAGGGGCGTTCCGCGGCTGAGGGCCATCCTGAGGGGATCCGCGCAGACCTCGGCGAGCTGCGTGCGCGCCTGAGCGGTCAGGATCCGGACCACGCCGAGCCGAACGATCGTGCGGAGCGAAAAGATCAGGCCGAGCGGGAGGTCACGCGCTCCCCGGAACCGCGCTGAGCAGGAAGACCACGGTGGCGGAGAAGAGCACGAAGGCGCCGATCATCCACCAGGCGCTGATCTCGTGACCCTCGTCGCGACGGACGCGGAACAGCACGTCGGTACGGCGCGCGGCATCCATCTCGACGATCTTGACCGAACCGGTGTCGGTGACCGTCTCCTGGCGGTAGATGTTCTCCGCAGCCATCGTCCACGCTCCCCTGCTCCGCATTCCGAACCGCGCTGAATGCGCCGTGCACGCCGATCGGCGCCCCTCCATTGTGACAGGTGAGGCCGTGAAGACACGGAATGCGATCAGGTCGTTATCGCACCGGGTTCGCTCAGGAACCCGGTGCGACGGGAAACCCGCTCAGAGCCACTTGGAGACGAGGTGCTCCGAGGCGATCCGGCGCAGGGTGCCGGAGGCGCTGCGCAGCACCACGCTCTCGGTGTAGAGGTAGTCGCCTTCGCGCCGGACGCCGGCGACCAGCTGGCCGTCGGTCACACCGGTCGCCACGAAGATCGTGTTGTTGCCGCTCACCAGGTCGTCGGCCTCGTAGACCTTGTCCATGTCGAGCCCGGCGTCGATGCCGCGCTGGCGCTCGTCATCGTCGCGCGGCCACAGCCGGCCCTGGATGTGCCCGCCGAGCGCCTTGATCGCGCACGCCGTGACGATGCCCTCGGGGCTGCCGCCGATGCCGATGCACATGTCGGTGCGCGCCCCGTGCCGGGCCGCGTTGATGCCGCCGGCGACGTCGCCGTCGCTCATCAGGCGGGTGCCCGCTCCCGCAGCGCGGATCTCCTGGATGAGCTTCTCGTGACGCGGACGGTTCAGCACCGAGACGACGATCTCGTCGACCGGCTTGCCGAGAGCGCCGGCGAGGCGCTTGATGTTCTCCGCGACGGGGAGGCGGATGTCGACGACGCCGACACCGGCAGGGCCCGTGACGAGCTTGTCCATGTAGAAGACGCTCGAGGCGTCGAGCATCGTGCCACGGTCGGACACCGCGATGACGGAGACCGCGTTCTGCCGACCGTCCGCGGTGAGGGTGGTGCCGTCGATCGGGTCCACGGCGATGTCGTACTGCTGCGCCCATTCGACGCCGCTGCCGACGTGCTCCCCGTTGAAGAGCATCGGAGCGTTGTCCTTCTCGCCCTCACCGATCACCACCAGGCCGTCGAAGTCGACGGTTCCGAGGAAGGCGCGCATCGCATCGACAGCGGCACCGTCAGCGGCCTCCTTCGCGCCGCGTCCGATGAACGGGACGGCGCGGATCGCCGCGGCCTCCGTCGCACGGACGAGTTCCAGTGCGAGGTTGCGGTCGGGGTGGAGGGGGTTGAGATCGGCTGTGAGGCTCACCATGCCCCCAGCGTAGGGGCGGGACGGTTACGGATCCGCAGATTTCTGCGCTGCGAAACCGAAAGATACGCGCTTCTTTACCAGGCCGAAGATCCGCCCTCCCGAGGCCGCCGTCACGCGCTCTGAATCGCCGATCCTGCGGCGCTAGAGTGGCACCGACCCCCGTCATCCAGCACAGGAGATGCCATGCCCGTTGCCACCCCGGATCAGTACGCCGAGATGCTCGACCGCGCGAAGGCAGGCGGCTTCGCCTACCCGGCGTTCAACGTCTCCAGCTCGCAGACCATCCACGCCGTGCTGCAGGGTCTGACCGAAGCCGGATCCGACGGCATCATCCAGGTCACGACCGGCGGCGCCGACTACTTCGCCGGCCAGACCGTGAAGGCCCGCGCGACCGGCGCCCTCGCCTTCGCCAAGTTCGCCACCGAGGTCGCCAAGAACTACCCGATCACGGTCGCGCTGCACACCGACCACTGCCCCAAGGACGCGCTCGCGGGCTTCGTGGAGCCGCTCATCGCGGCCTCCGAGGAAGAGGTCAAGGCGGGCCGCAACCCCATCTTCCAGTCGCACATGTGGGACGGCTCGGCCGTGCCGCTCGCGGAGAACATCGAGATCGCCCGCGACCTGCTCCCCCGCATGAAGGCGATCAACGCGATCCTCGAGGTCGAGATCGGCGTCGTCGGCGGCGAGGAGGACGGCGTCGCGCACGAGGGCTCGAACGAGGCGCTCTACACGACCTTCGCCGACGTGGACCAGGCCGTGCAGGCGCTGGGCCTCGGCGAGCAGGGCCGCTACATCGCCGCACTCACGTTCGGCAACGTGCACGGCGTGTACAAGCCCGGCGGCGTGAAGCTGCGCCCCGAGCTGCTCGGCGAGATCCAGCAGCAGGTCGCCGCGAAGTACGGCACGGGCGCGAAGCCGCTCGACCTCGTCTTCCACGGCGGATCCGGCTCGACGGACGCGGAGATCGCCCTCGCGGTCGCGAACGGCGTGGTGAAGATGAACATCGACACCGACACCCAGTACGCGTTCACCCGCTCGATCGCCGGATACATGTTCAGCAACTACGACGGCGTGCTGAAGGTCGACGGCGAGGTCGGCAACAAGAAGGTCTACGACCCGCGCGCCTGGGGCAAGGTCGCCGAGACCGCGATGGCCCAGCGTGTCATCGAGTCGACCCGCCAGCTCGGCTCGTACGGCCAGTCCAAGAGCTGACCACCAGCACCGCCGCAGAGCTGACCAGCGGCACAGCCGCAGCAGCGTCCAGGAGCGTCGTCGGGATCCGTCCCGGCGGCGCTCCTGTCGTCTGCGGATCAGCCGCCGATGTCGTGACGCAGGATCACATCTCCCGTGGCGGTGCGGATCTCCACCGTGCGGATGTCCGTCAGCGCGGCGGCCGTTCCCGCCGACAGCGTCGCGGTGCGCCCGGGCTGGGCCTTCCACGTCGACAGATCCGTCGTCGTGCCGTCTCGGTCCACGACGGTGAGGACGTATGTCCAGCCGGCGTCGGGGGCATCCGCGCCGTACAGGCACGCCATGTCGATCCTGGTCCCCCAGGCGACCGGCGTCAGGGACACCGTCGCACTCACCGGCACCGTGGCCGACCCCTGCAACGCCACCTCGACCGCGGGCCGAGGGGCGACGGCGACGATCGTGACGGGGACGGCGACGGCGAGCGCCGCGGCGATGCCGACGCCGGTCCACAGTGCGCGGCGCCGGGAGCGCTTTCGGGCGCGCGCGATCGACAGCAGCTTCGGCCCGGCGGGGTCCGCCGCTCCAGCGCCGATGCGGGCTGCGTCGTCCGCGTGCACCCGGGACAGGAGCCCCACGGCCGGCACGAGCTCGGCGACGGCGTCCCGGCATTCGGCGCACTCCGCGAGGTGCGCCTCGTACCGCGCTCGGTCCGCGGCGGACAGCGCGCCCATCACGTAGGCGGCATCCCACGTCGCGAACGGATCAGCGCTCACCGGATCACCCCTCTCTCCTGCAGCGCGAGCCGGAGGGCCCGCAGTCCGTAGTGCATCCTGGATTTCACCGTGCCGCCGGGGATCCCCAGCTCGGTCGCGATCTCGGCGACGCTGTGTCCTCCGTAGTAGGCCGCCACGATCACCGCGCGGTGTTCCGGGCTGAGCTCAGCGAGCGCGTCCTCGATGAGGATCGCGTCGAACAGCCGGTCCGTGACATCGCCCGATGCTCGCTCGGGAAGCTCGGCGACCGGATGCTCGTGGCGGCGGCGGGCGCTGCGCGCCTCGTCGATGACGAGGTGCCGAGCCACGGTGAACATCCAGGCCCGCGTCGTCGTCACCTCCTGCTCCAGGATCCGCGGCGTGCGCCAGGCGCGCAGCAGCGTCTCCTGCACGACGTCGTCCGCCGAGGCGCTGCTCCCCGTGAGGTGCACGACGTAGCGACGGATCGGACCCGCGTGCACGTCGTAGAGCGCGGTCAGCCGCTCGTCGTCGTCATCCACAGTCGCCTCCTCAGTGGGAAACGAGGCCCGCGCCCCGAAGGTTCATCGGCGGGCGGATCCCGGATCCGACCATCGATGAACCCGGATCCCGACCTGTCGTCCTCTCAGTATGGTGGCGCCCCCCTCCTCGGATCCGGGAGCCGGATCATCCGCTCGGCGAGGCCGGAAGTAGCCGATCGGCTGATGTGGACGATGCACCGCGATTCCTAACGTGGAGGACATGAACATCTCCTTCTCCCGCAAGCTCATCGCCGCGTCGACCATCGCCCTCGCCGCCGTCGCCGTCGTCCCGACGACCGCCGCGGCCGCAGCTCCGACCACCACCGCTTCCGTGTCCTTCTCGAAGCAGGTTCTGACCCCGTCCGAGACGCTGGCCTCCACCCCTTGGAAGACCACGAGCGCACGCGACGCCCAGGGCAACCGCGTGGCGCTGGACAACCCCGCCGTGTCGAACTTCGTGGGCTGGGCGTACTTCAAGGCCGACGGCACGTTCACCATGTACAACCTCGACAACAGCCCGAAGATGCACGGCGACTGGTCCGTCCCCGCCGACGGCTCCTCGCGCTGGATCGCGGCGAAGGACGCGAACGGCAACGTGCTGTTCCAGCGCGTCGTCCCGATCGTCGAGCTGAACAAGAACGTGTTCACCTACCGCGTGTTCCCGAACGCGGCCGACCAGACCGTCTACTACGACATCGTGCACACCAGGACCAACCACGTCGAGCCGGGCACCGACGGCCGCGGTCCGGGCGCCAACGGCAACGGCACGACCGGCAACGGCGACTATCACTTCAACAACGGCAACGCGCGCTGATCCCGCGACGGCCCCGCAGAACGCGAGAGCCCGGCACCCGATGGGGGCCGGGCTCTCGCCCTCTCAGGGCGCTACTTCTGCAGCTGCTGGTTCAGGTAGGCGATGACCGCCGGATCCGTGAAGAACGGCACCATCATGCAGAGCGTCGTCAGGGTGACGAACACGACACCGCCGGTGACCGGGAGCCACCACGTGAGCTTGCCGCGCCGCAGCCGAGCCACGGACCATGCGGCGGTGATGACCCACCCCACGATCAGGAGGATCCCCGCGACCATGCCCCAGGTCCGCGCCTGGGAGTAGTTCGAGAACGTGCCGGAGATCCCCACGGCCTGCATCATCGTCGCCATCAGAGACGACGGGTTCAGGAACGCGAAGGTCGAGGTGATGACGTTCCAGAGCCCGTAGGCGAGCAGCGCGATCGACGCCATGCGATCGACGGGGTGCGCCGAGCGCTCCTCCACCACCTCCGCGGGAGCCGCGGGCTGCGCGCCGGGCACGGCTGCGGGTGGCGTGTGCACGACGGGCGGCGGCAGCGGTCGTCCCGCCCGTCTGCTCTGTTCCTCGGGCGTCGCATATTCGCCGAAGGCCGGCCTGCGCGACTGCTCCGCGGAGCCGGAATCGGTCATCGGCTGCGTCCGCCCAGTGCCCGCTCGTCGCGCTGGCCTGAGATGTCCTGGCGCAACTCCTTGGGCAGCGAGAACATCAGGTCCTCCTCCGCGGTGCGCACCTCTTCAACGTCACCGTATCCAGCCTCGGCGAGCACCTGCAGCACCTCCTGCACGAGCACCTCGGGCACGGACGCGCCGCTGGTCACGCCGACCGTCGCGACGCCGTCCAGCCACTCCTGCTGCACCTCGTCGGCGTAGTCGACACGATAGGCCGCCTTCGCGCCGTACTCGCGCGCCACCTCGACGAGGCGGACGCTGTTGGAGGAGTTGGCGGATCCGACCACGATCACCAGATCCGCATCGGCGGCGACCTTCTTGATCGCGACCTGGCGGTTCTGCGTGGCGTAGCAGATGTCGTCGGAGGGCGGATCCTGCAGTTCGGGGAAGCGCGTGCGCAGCCGGTTCACGGTCTCCATGGTCTCGTCCACCGAGAGCGTCGTCTGCGACAACCAGACGACCTTGGAAGGATCGCGCACCTCGACGGTGTCGGCCTCCGCCGGCGAGTTCACGACGGTCACGTGATCCGGGGCCTCACCGGCGGTGCCCTCGACCTCCTCGTGCCCGTCGTGACCGATGAGCAGGATCTCGAAGTCGTCGCGGGCGAAGCGCACGGCCTCGCGATGCACCTTGGTCACCAGCGGGCAGGTCGCGTCGATCGCGTGCAGATGCCGATCCTCGGCGGCGGAGACGACCATCGGCGAGACGCCGTGCGCACTGAAGACGACGTGCGACCCCTCCGGGATCTCGTCCACCTCGTCGACGAAGATCGCGCCCTGAGCCTCGAGCTCGGTGACCACGTGGATGTTGTGCACGATCTGCTTGCGCACGTACACGGGGGCGCCGTAGCGCTGCAGGGCCTTCTCGACGGCGACCACGGCGCGGTCGACACCGGCGCAGTAGCCGCGCGGGGCGGCGAGCAGCACGCGCTTGCGCCCGTCGACGGGACGGTCCTGGAGCGGCTCGCGCACGGCCGTGGGGCGGCGACGAGGGATCTGCGGCACGGGCAGCGCGACGGGTGAACTCACGCCCCGATTCTACCGGCGGCGTCCTGACAGCAGGCCGGGATGCGACGGATGGCCATTGCTACGCTGGGGAGGCGATGACCGTCTTCGAAGCAGCCTCGGTGCCCGGTGAGGCCCCGCCCGCCGACTCCGTCGCGCCGCGCGAGTCCTCCGCGGACGCCCCGACGTCGATCGCGAGGCTGAACGCCACGATCCGCGATTTCGTGGCGCAGTGGGGCACGGTCTGGGTCGAGGGCGAGATCACGAGCTGGAACGTGCGCGCCGGCAACGTCTTCGCGCGCCTCAAGGACACCCGCTCCGACGCGCAGATCTCGATCCGGTTGTGGTCGAGCGTGCGTGCGCGGATCCCCGCCGATCTCGCCGTGGGCGATCACGTGGTCGCCGCGGTCAAGGCCGACTACTTCGTCAAGGCGGGCGATTTCAGCTTCACCGTCTCGGCGATGAAGCACGTGGGCCTGGGCGATCAGCTCGAGCGCCTGGAGCGTCTGCGCGTGCAGCTGCGTCAGGAGGGGCTGTTCGACCCGTCCCGCAAGAAGCCGCTCCCGTTCCTCCCGCACGTGATCGGGCTCATCACCGGTGAGAACTCCGACGCGGAGAAGGACGTGCACCGCAACGCCGAACTGCGCTGGCCGCAGGTGCGCTTCCGCACCGTGCATGCCGCGGTGCAGGGCGACCGCTGCGTGCCGGAGACGCTCGCCGCGCTCAAGAAGCTCGATGCGGATCCCGATGTCGACGTCATCGTCATCGCACGCGGCGGCGGAGATCCGCAGACCCTCCTCGGCTTCAGCGACGAGCGGCTGGTGCGCGCGGTCGCGGCCGCGGCCACGCCCGTGGTCAGCGCGATCGGTCACGAGAACGACCATCCGCTGCTGGACGACGTGGCGGACCTGCGCGCCTCGACCCCCACCGACGCGGCCAAGCGCGTGGTGCCCGACGTCGGTGAGCAGCGGGCGCTCGTCGCCCAGCTGCGCGCACGAGCGACGACTCGCGTGTCGCAGCGCGTGGCGCACGACATCGCCCAGCTCGAGCAGCTGCGCTCACGTCCTGTGCTGCGCGATCCGGATCCGCTCATCGAGCGCCGCGCGCAGGAGGTGTGGCTGCTCGCCGCCCGCTCCCGTGACACGGTCGGCCGCGCCGTCGACGCCGCGGGCCGGCGCACGGCCGAGCTGCGCGCCTCGTTGCGCGCCCTGTCGCCGGCGGCGACCCTGGCGCGTGGGTACGCGATCGCGCACCGCGACGACGGCGTGATCGTGCGCGACGCCGCCGACGCCCCGGCCGGCACCGCGCTCACCCTCACGGTGGACCGCGGCTCGCTGCGCGCGTTGTCGGAGGGCGAGATCGCCGAGTCGGACGCCACAGACGCCACGAACCCTGCGCGACCGGAATCCGCCGCTCCGCTGAAGGCCGGCGCATCCGACCCCGCTCCGGCCGAGGGCTCCGACGCGCGCCGGTAGGATGGAGGCGTGACTGTGTCGAACGAGCCGTCCGCCTCCGCAGGGAGTTCTGCGCCGACCGTCGCCGATCCCGCGGGCCTCAGCTTCGAGCAGGCCAGGGATGAGCTGGTCCGTGTCGTCGCCGAGCTCGAGCAGGGCGCCCCGACCCTCGAGCAGTCGCTCACGCTGTGGGAGCGCGGCGAGGCGCTCGCCGCGCGCTGCGAGGAGTGGCTGCTGGGCGCCAAGCGCCGCCTGGATGCCTCGCGTCCGGAAGCCGGTGCCGCCTCGCGTCCCACCGAGGAGGACGCACGATGAGCCGCGCCCCGAAGCAGCCGCCGGTCGTCGCTGAGCTCGGCCGCCCCGAGACCGCCGCGGAGACGGCCGACCGCAAAGCCGCCTCCTCTGCCGCGTACCGGTCCAGCCAGACGTTCCGCGGCCTCATCGCGGCCCTGATCGCGACCGTCGGCGTCGTCCTGCTCATCGTGCTCATCGTGCCGCGCGGTGACTTCACCGGATCCAACGCCGTGGATCTTCCCGCGGCCGCCAAGAACGCGCAGAGCACCCTGGACCGCCCGGTGCTGCTGCCGACGCCGCCCAACAACTGGCGCGTGAACAAGGCCGTGCTGATCGACGGCAAGCCGGTCGTGTGGGACATCACGGTGGCACCGCAGGCCGACGACGCCCGCGGCTATGCGCACATCGCCCAGGCGTTCGACGCCGACGCCGACTGGGCGGCCACGCCGCTGCGCGGGACCTCCTCGAAGGGCACCGTGAAGATCGGCGGGCGCACGTGGGACGAATACGTGATCCCGAACCCCGACTCGGCGGCGAACATCAACTACGCGCTCGGCACCCAGGTCGGCAAGGACTACGTCCTCGTCTACGGCGCCCTCGGCAAGGCGGGCACGGCGGAGCTGGTCGCCAAGATCAGCCCGCAGATCGACCAACTCGGAAGCGGACGATGACGGATACCACCACCCTGACCCCCGATGAGGCCTGGCGACTCATGAGCGAGGGCAACCGGCGCTTCGTCGCCGGCGACCCCGAGCACCCCAACCAGGACGTCGGCAAACGTCACGAGCTCGTGGACGGGCAGGCGCCGCTCGCGACGCTGTTCGGCTGCTCCGACTCGCGCCTCGCCGCCGAGATCATCTTCGACAAGGGCCTCGGCGACCTGTTCGTCGTGCGCAACGCCGGGCAGGTCCTCGGCGAGTCGATCGTCGCGAGCCTCGAGTACGCCGTGGCGGTCCTCGGCGTGCCGCTGATCGTCGTGCTCGCGCACGACAGCTGCGGCGCCGTGCGCGCCGCCATCGACGGCACCGCGATCGACGCTGCGCCCCTCCCGCCGCACATCTGGAAGCTCATCGCCCCGATCGTGCCGGCCGCCCGCAAGGTGCTCGCCGAGCAGGGCGGGTCCACCGTGGCCGACATCGACGCCGAGCTCGTCGGCCAGGAGCACCTGCGCAACACCGTGCGCGATCTGCTGCAGTCCTCCGAGCTGATCGCCCAGGCCGTCGCCGACGGCGCACTGGGCATCGTCGGCGCCAATTACCGACTGAACGAGGGCACGGCCGTGCCCGTCGTCACCGTGGGCCTCAGCGACGCCCACGCCTGAACATCCCCCTCAACACACCGTCACATCTGGAGGAACAGCAGTGGCTGATATCGAGTACCGCATCGAACACGACACCATGGGCGAGGTGCGCGTGCCCGTGAACGCTCTGTACGGTGCGCAGACGCAGCGCGCCGTGGAGAACTTCCCGATCTCCGGCAAGGGTCTGGAGTCGACGCAGATCGCGGCCCTCGCCCGGATCAAGAAGGCCGCCGCCCTCGCCAACAAGCAGCTCGGCACGCTCGACGGCGCCATCGCCGACGCGATCGCCCAGGCCGCGGACGAGGTCGCCGCGGGCAAGCACGACGGCGAGTTCCCGGTCGACACCTACCAGACCGGATCCGGCACCTCCTCGAACATGAACATGAACGAGGTGCTCGCGACCCTCGCGACCCGGATCCTGGGCGCGACCGTGCACCCGAACGACCAGGTGAACGCGTCGCAGTCGTCCAACGACGTCTTCCCGACCTCGGTTCACATCGCCGTCACCCAGGCGCTCATCGACACCCTCATCCCCTCGCTCGACCACCTCGCGGTGGCCCTCGAGGCCAAGGCGGAGCTGTGGAAGGACGCGGTCAAGTCCGGCCGCACCCACCTCATGGACGCCACCCCGGTCACCCTCGGCCAGGAGTTCGGCGGCTACGCCCGCCAGATCCGCCTCGGCATCGAGCGCGTGCAGTCGGCCCTCCCCCGCGTCGCCGAGGTGCCCCTGGGCGGCACCGCCGTCGGCACCGGGATCAACACTCCGCTCGGCTTCCCGCAGAAGGTCATCGAGCTGCTCGCCGCCGAGACCGAGCTGCCGATCACCGAGGCCAAGGATCACTTCGAGGCGCAGGCCAACCGCGACGGCCTCGTCGAGGCGTCCGGCGCGCTGCGCACGATCGCGGTCTCGCTGACCAAGATCAACAACGACCTGCGCTGGATGGGCTCGGGCCCGAACACCGGTCTCGGCGAGCTGCACATCCCCGACCTGCAGCCCGGATCCTCGATCATGCCGGGCAAGGTCAACCCCGTCGTCCCCGAGGCCGTGCTGATGGTGTGCGCCCGCGTGATCGGCAACGACGCGACCGTCGCCTGGGCCGGCGCCTCCGGCTCGTTCGAGCTGAACGTGGCGATCCCGGTCATGGGCACCGCGCTGCTCGAGTCGATCCGCCTGCTCTCCAACGCCGTGCGCGTGCTGGCCGACAAGACCGTCGACGGCCTGCAGGCGAACCTGGAGCGCGCCGCCGCGTTCGCCGGCATGAGCCCCTCGATCGTGACGCCGCTGAACAAGCTCATCGGCTACGAGGCCGCGGCGAAGATCGCCAAGCACGCTGTCGCCAAGGGCATCACCGTGCGCGACGCCGTGATCGAGCTCGGCTACGTGGAGCGCGGCGAGCTCACCCTCGAGCAGCTCGACGCCAAGCTCGACCTGCTCTCGATGACGCACGCCGGCTGACACCGGATCCCTGCCTCGCGGGTGCCGCGTCCCCTCGGGGGCGCGGCATCCGTCGTTCCCGGGCTCGTGCGGTGTGCGCGCCTCCCCGCACGCACCCCCACGCCCCCCCCCACGACGGCGTTCAGATCGGCTCGAACCGGAAGCGCACCAGAACCGCGAGCGTGTCGTCATCGACGGTGAAGGACGGATCCTCGATCGAGGCGCGGTACTCGGTGCCGTGCCAGAACCCCTCGTGCCCCTCGCGCCACTCGGCGACCGTCGTGAAGCCCTCGCCTTCGGCGATCGCGTGCGGCAGATCGACCTCGGCGAGTCGCGCCCGGCGCACGTGCACGATCTCCTCGATTCCGATGGGCTCGCCCTCGGAATCGATCACGACGGCACGGTCGCCGACCGAGGGCAGCGGATCATTTTCTCGCTCGTAGTCGAGCAACAGGCTCGTCGTCGTTGTCTTCTCTCCCGCCCGGATGGCGGCAATCAGCTGATCGCGCAGAGGTCCGGGGAACGCGTATTCGGAGACGGGGAGATCGTCGAGCATGCGTCCAGCCTAGGCGGCGCCGCACGACGCGAAGTCGGGCGCGAACTTCGCCGAGTGCCGGCGAAGACGTCCCACACATCAAGGGATCTCAGCGAGTTCTGCACCGGTTCCGTATCCGGCTCGGTGCGCACATGCTCGCTTCGGCATCCTCGTTCCTACCCGAGAGGAGCGCGGAGATGCCACGCAAGAAGAAGAACGCCACCGATGACAGCGGGAACGAGGCGCCGAGAAGATGGCAGAGATGGCGCACGGCTGCCGCGGTCAGCCTGAGCCTGGCGATGATCATCACCGGGGCGGCCTTCGCTCCCGCGGCATCCGCGGTGTCCGCGCTCGGCCCCGGCGTTCGAGGCACTCACGGCCATATCGGCGCGACGATCGAGCCCGGTGTCGGCAATGTGTACTGTATCGACAGCAGCCTGGACATCTCGTTCGGACGCGGGATCCAGAGCGACACGATCGTGTCATCCCTCGCGGCGCGTCCCGGCGTGGTGAACGCCATCGATGCCGATGAGGACGCGGTGCGCGGGATGAACTTCATCGCCAGCACCTGGGGCGGCACGGGTGACGACGTGACGGCCGCCGCGGTCGAGATCGCCATCACGGCCTTCGTCAAGGCAGGAGGATTCGCGACCGCGGCCTCGTACGCGAGCCGCAGCGACGTGATCGAACAGGCACGGCGCATGTACGACCAGGCGCAGAGCGTGATCGCCGCGGCGATCGACGAGGCGGCGCACGGGGAGGTCGCGCTGACGATCGACTCGTCGGACGAGTACCGGGGTTCGCTGCGCGTGAACGCCACCGTTCCGGCGACCGGCACGCTCGCACTGACGAACGGGATCTTCGTCGACAGCGGGACCGACACGCTCTCCGACGTGCGAACCGGCGTGGACTATGCCATCGAAGGCGTTCCTCCGACCGCCGATGGCGCGCCCTACCGCGTCAGTGCGATGAGCATCGGTGGCTTCTCAGCGGGCAGCACCTGGCCGGGGCGCATCCGGGCGCTGGATTACGGATCCGGCTTCCAGCGCGTGATCACCGGCATCGGGCCCGTCGCCGTGGAGTTCCCGGTGCGGGGTGAGGATGCGCGCGACCGCAGCACCGTCTTCCGGCCGGCGCTCACCAGCCTGACGGCGCCGATCAGCCCCGGCGGCGAGCTCAGCGACACCCTGACGTTCACGACGGCTCCGAGTGAGGACGGCGTGAACAACGCCTGGCCGCGGCACGAGGCAGGCGGGTATCGACCCGTCTCGTTCACCGTCACGGCCTATGCCGCGGGCGCCTCCGCCCCGGTGGAGAGCCCGGACGTCCCTGCGGATGCCGAAGCCGTCGGCACCGTCGCGGTACTCGCCATGGGCCCCGGAACGTCGCAGACGGTCGCGATCCCCGGAACCCACCCGCAGGGACGCTATACCTTCGTGGCCGCCTATGACGAGGCGGGCACACCTCCCCAGACCCGGTCATGGCTCCCGCCCGGATACTCCTGGTCGCACGCCTATGGCATGGCGACCGAGACGACGGCCGTGCCGATGCGAGTCACGCTCTCGTCGAGGATTCTCACGGATGCGATCGGGCCCGGCGGACGCGGGGATGACGCGGTGACCGTGCAGACGGACGGACCGTGGCTGAACGATGCCTCCGGCCGGCCCATCGAAGTCGTCGCGATCGGCTCCTATGTCCATCTCCCGGCCGGCACGACCGAACCGAGCGATGAACTTCCCGCGGGCGCCGAGGTGCGCGGAACCGTGAAGGCCGTCTTCACAGCGGCCGGCACGCAGGACACGACGTCGCTCGAGGTCCTCTCCGGCGAGATATCCGCACCCGAAGTCGCCGACGGAGCCATGTCCTGGCAGTGGTCCATCCCACTCGCGGCGCAGGCGTCTCCCGAACTCGTGATCCCGTCGAACGAGAAGTTCGGGCTGCCGGAACAGACGCAGCGCATACAGCTGCCGACCGTCACCACCGTCGCCCAGACCGACCTCCCGTGGGGCGGGAGCGCCACGGATACGGCGCACGTCGCGGGCCCCCTGCCGGGAACAGGCGCGATCACGGTGCGGTGGGAGGCGTTCCGGGCACCAGAAGGCCCGGCGGATCTGAGCACCGTCTGCACCGCGGAGAACCAGCTCCCGCTGGACGGCACACCGGTGACCGTGACCTCGAGTCCGGGCGAGTACCTGAGCCCGGCCGTCCACGACATCCGCTTCCCCGTCGTGTGGCAGGAGATCGTCACCTGGATCCCGTCTTCGGGGCTGCCCGTCGACTACCATCGCGGAGCCTGCGGAGCGGCCCAGGAAGTCAGCACGCCGGTGCCGCAGGCGAGCGACGCTCCGAGTGCCCGACTCGCCGCAACGGGCGGCGATTCGCCGGTGACGGCGCTGTGGATCGCGGGCGCCCTCAGCCTCCCCGGGGCGCTCATCCTGCTGCTCGCCCTTCACCGTGGTCGTCGCGTCCCGCGGCGGCGCGCGGCCCGCTAGCGAGCCGCGCCGCGGACGAGCATCCAGGCTCGTCCACGGCGCGAGGTTCAACTGAGCTCGCCGCCCTCCAGCAACTCCGTGACGAGCGCCGCGATGGCGGAGCGCTCGGAGCGCTGCAGGGTGACGTGGCCGAAGAGGCTGTGCCCCTTCAGCGTCTCGATCACGCTGGCGATGCCGTCGTGGCGGCCCACTCGCAGGTTGTCGCGCTGGCCGACATCGTGGGTGAGCACGACCCGCGAGTTCTGCCCCATGCGGCTCAGCACCGTGAGCAGCACATTGCGCTCGAGCGACTGCGCCTCGTCGACGATCACGAAGGCGTCGTGCAGCGAGCGTCCGCGGATGTGCGTGAGCGGGAGCACCTCGAGCATGCCTCGCTCCACGACCTCTTCCACGACGTTGCCGGAGACCACGGATCCGAGCGTGTCGAAGACCGCCTGTCCCCAGGGGCTCATCTTCTCGTCCTTGTCGCCGGGCAGGTATCCGAGCTCCTGCCCTCCGACGGCGAACAGCGGCCGGAACACGATGATCTTCTTCTGCTGCTGCCGCTCGAGTACCGCCTCCAGGCCCGCGCACAGGGCGAGGGCCGACTTGCCGGTGCCGGCGCGGCCGCCCAGTGAGACGATGCCGACCTCGGGATCCGACAGCAGGTCGATCGCGATGCGCTGCTCGGCCGAGCGGCCGTGCAGGCCGAACACTTCACGGTCTCCGCGGACCAGCGTGTACTCGCCGTCGCCCGTGACCCGTCCGAGCGCGGATCCGCGCTCCGAGTGGATGATGAGCCCCGTGTTGACCGGAAGCCCGATCGCTTCCTCGCTCGTGCCGACCTCGCTCTCGTAGAGGTCGCTCATCTCATCGCCCGAGAGCGAGATCGAGTTGATCCCTGTCCAGCCCGAGTCCACCGCCTGCTCGGCGAGATACTCCTCGGCGTTGATCCCGAGGGAGGCCGCTTTGACGCGCATCGGCAGGTCCTTGGAGACGACCGTGACGTCCTGACCATCCTGGGAGAGATGCATCGCGACGGCGAGGATCCGGCTGTCGTTGTCGCCGAGGCGGATGCCGCTGGGCAGCACGGTCTGGTCCGAGTTGTTCAGCTCGACGCGCAGGGTGCCGCCGTCGCCGATCGGGACCGGGAAGTCGAGGCGGCCGTGCTCGACGCGCAGCTCGTCGAGGTGGCGCAGCGCTCGCCGGGCGAAGTACCCGAGCTCGGGGTCGTGCCGCTTGCCCTCCAGCTCGCCGATCACGGCGACCGGGAGCACGATGGAGTGCTCGGCGAAGCGGAAGAACGCCTGCGGATCAGACAGCAGCACGGACGTGTCGAGCACGTACGTCTTCAGATCCTGATCGGGCGTTGCACCTCCGTTCGGTCCTGCCGCTTCGTTGGCGGCGTTCACGGCGCTGGTACGGGTGCTGCTCTTCAGTGCGGTACGTGCGGCCACGACCCTCTCCCGACCCGGGGATTCCCGGTAGTAGGCGAGTCGGCCAGGGCCACGAGTCGCGATCCTTGAGGCCGACTCGATCGGACGCCGTGTCCGATGCCATGAACGTACGACTCCCCACCGACATCGCGCAGGAGGGACACGCCCTCTGTCCGATTAAGAACGTGTGAACTCTCGGGCGCCGGCGAGGGCGGCGTCGAACAGGCCGAGCGTCTCCGCCGTCGTACCGGCATGGGGCGCCACCCGGACCGCTCCGGACCTCACCGTCACCTGGATGCCGGCTGCGGCGAGCGCGTCGCCGAGCGCCTGCGGATCCGCAGGCGCGAGCACCACGATGCCGGCGCGCTGCGCGGGCTCGCGCGCGGACACCACGTCGACCCCGTGTCGGTCCGCGATGGCGAGCAGGGCGTCGACGTTGCGGGACAGGCGCTCCGCGACGGCGCCGACTCCGACCGCCTGGATCTCGGCGGCGCCCGCTGCGAGGCGTCCGGCGGCGAAGGGATCCGGCGCGCTGACCGCGTACGCCTGCGCCGACAGCGCCGGATCCGGCAGCACGTCAGCAGGCAGACTCGCCGCAGCGGTCGCGATCCGGCCGCTGAGCACGGGGCGGATCCGCTCCCGCGCACGATCCGTGAACCGGGCGAATCCGGTGCCCCGCCCTGCGCGCAGCCACTTGTAGCCGTGCCCGACGACGACGTCGGCAACGGCCCAGTCCTCGTCCACGACACCGAAGGACTGCACGGCATCGACGAGGAGCAGCCGATCCTCGCCGAGCACCTCGCGGATGCCTGCGAGATCGGCGCGGTACCCGGAGCGGAAGTCGACATGGCTCACGACGAGCGCCGTCGCGGCGGGGTCCAGCGCCTCGGCGACGGCATCGGCGGTGACCCGGGTGCCGGCGGGCACGATCCAGCGGGGTGCCAGCCGTCCGCCGGACGCGGCCGCAGCCCGCTCGAGCGTGATCGTGACGCTGGGAAACTCGGCTGCCGAGGCGATCACGGCGCCATCGAGCCCCGCCAGCGCCTGCTGCAGCGCGTGCGTGGACGACGGGTGCACCGTGACCTCGTCCGGACGCGATCCGAGCAGCCCGGCGACCGCCGTCTGCGCCTCGGTCGTCCGACCCGCCGTCGCGGCGATGCCTTCGGGTCGCCCCGTGGCGAGCAGTTCGGCGTCCGAGACCAGAGCAGCACGCGCGGCCGGGGACAGCGGCCCGAAAGCCGCCCAGTTCAGATATCCCGGATCCTCGTCGAACGATGCGATGTACTCGTCGATGGCACGCATCCCATCAGTCTGACACGCAGCGGAGCGGCTCAGCGGAGCGGCTCCGCGGTCCCGCTCCCGGCTCCGCCCGTCGCTCAGCGGCCGAAGCGGCGGTCGCGGTCGGCGTAGTCGCGGATCGCGCGCAGGAAATCGACCTGTCGCAGATCCGGTCCGAGCGCCTCGACGAAGTAGAACTCGCTGTGCGCGCTCTGCCAGAGCAGGAAGTCGCTGAGCCGCTGCTCGCCGCTCGTGCGGATGACGAGATCCGGATCCGGCTGGCCGCCGGTGTACAGATGCTCGCCGATCATCTCGGGGGTGAGGTGCGCGGCGAGGTCCTCCAGCGTGCCGCCCGAGGCCTCGTGCTGGGCGATGATCGAGCGCACCGCGTCGACGATCTCGTTGCGTCCGCCGTAGCCCACGGCGAGGTTCACGTGCAGCCCGGTGTGGTCGCGGGTGCGCTCCTCCGCCTCCGCGAGCACGCGCGCGAGCTCCGCGGGCAGGATGTCGGCGCGCCCCACGTGCTTGACCCGCCAGTTGCCCTCGTGGGAGAGGCCGTCGGCGAGTTCGCCGATGATCTCGATGAGGTCGGCGAGCTCCGCCGAATCCCGCTTGAGCAGGTTGTCCGCGGAGAGCAGGTAGAGCGACACCACCCGGATGCCGAGCTCGTCGCACCAGCCCAGGAACTCGCGCATCTTCGCGGCTCCCGCCCGGTGGCCGTGCGCGGGGGTCGCGTAGCCGAGCTGCCGCGCCCAGCGACGGTTGCCGTCGATCATCATCGCGATGTGGTGCGGCATGGTGGCCGGGTCCATCCGCCGTCGCAGGCGTCGGGAGTACAGCCGATAGAGGGGGCCACTCCCTGGCTGTTCGGACCGTGCGCTCACTCCCCTACGCTACCGCGCGGAGGGGGCCCGGCCGCCATGTCGCCCACGGGATATGTGCGGCTTGCGGCATGGGCGGACGCCTAGAGTTCAACCATGCGCAGAGCGAGCCGAACCGCTGCCCCCGATGTGCCGGAGCTGCCCCTCATGGAGGCGGCCGCCGCCGACGCACAGCTCGACATCAAGCCGACCTGGCGGGGCTGGATCCACGCCGGCACCTTCCCCATCGCTATCGGCGCGGGCATCGTGCTCATCGTGCTCGCACACGGCACCCCCGCGAAGTGGGCAGCCGTCGTGTTCATGGTCACATCGCTGCTGCTGTTCGGCAACTCCGCGCTGTACCACCGCTTCGACTGGAAGCCGAAGACGAAAGCGATCCTCAAGCGCATCGACCATGCCAACATCCTGCTGCTGATCGCCGGAACCTACACGCCGCTCGCGACGCTCGCACTCGCGCCGCAGAAGGGCACGCTGCTGCTGATCCTGGTGTGGTCCGGGGCGATCCTCGGGATCCTGTTCCGCGTCTTCTGGATCAACGCCCCGCGTTGGCTGTACGTCGCGCTGTACCTGCTGCTCGGCTGGGCGGCGATGATGTACATCGTCGACCTGCTGCACGCCAACGTCGCGATGATGGTGCTGGTCTGCGTGGGCGGACTGCTCTACACCGGCGGCGCGATCGTGTACGCGATGAAGAAACCCAACCCGTGGCCCGGGAGGTTCGGCTTCCACGAGATCTTCCACGTGTGCACCGTGCTGGCCTTCCTCTGCCACTGGACCGCGTGCCTGCTCATCTCGCTGGCGCCGCTGCAGCCGTCGCTGGGCCTGCCCGGCTGAACCGGGCCCGCCTTCCTGACCCCGGCCTGCCGGGGTGGATCCGCTCTGCCAGACGGTGTCAGGACCGGGGAGCGTCGGACTCGCCCTCGCCCGCGTCATCACCCTGGGCGGCTTCCTCGGCGTCGAGCTCGGCGCGCACCTCCTCGCGGTAGCGCACCCGGCGGATCCGTCGCTGCATGTCCCAGATCAGCAGAGCCGCGAACACGACGATCACCGCGACGATCACGAATCCCACGGGTCCCGGGGTGACCAGGTTCGGGTCGACCGTCGGAGTCGGAGTAGGAGTCGCCGTCACGGCGGCAAGGATCGCCTCGATCATGTCTCAGCCTTTCTGGGCACGGCCCCGTTCGGGCCCCAGGCCTGGATCGGGATAACCTGGAACCACCAGCCTAACGATCGGATGCACCCCGCCGTGACGACCCCCGCCCAGCTCGACGAGCGCTACGGCCGCGGACCCCGACGGCGCCTGCCGATGATCCTCACGATCGCCGCGGCCGCGGTCGTCGTCGGCGTCTTCGGCTGGTGGACATGGCAGGGATCCGCTGACACCGTCGACGTCACCGGCACGGGCTTCCACCTCGGCGACGATCACACCGTGACGGTGTCATTCCAGATCTCGGCGCCCACGAACCGGCCTGTGCACTGCATCGTGGAGGCGCAGGACGAGGAGTTCGGGATCGTGGGCTGGCGACTCGTCACCTACCCCGCATCGGAGCAGCACGCCCGGGCGTTCACCGAGCATGTGCCGGTCGTCTCGGCTGCGACAACGGGTTTGGTGAACTCCTGCTGGGTGTCCTAGGCTCATCGTGTTGAGCGACGCCCCGGCAGGTGCCGGGGCGTCTTGGCATATCCGGGACCTGCTGTTCCCGGATCCGATTCGCAAGGAGTTCACCGTGTCGAACGACGCACAGGTCCCCTTCCTCACCCAGGAGGCCTACGACCGTCTTGTCGCGGAGCTGGAGAACCTCTCCACGGTCGGCCGCGAGGAGATCGCCAAGCGCATCGAGCTCGCGCGCGAGGAGGGCGACCTCAAGGAGAACGGCGGCTACCACGCCGCCAAGGACGAGCAGGGCAAGATCGAGGCCCGTATCCGCACGCTCGAGACGCTGCTGAAGACCGCCAAGGTGAGCGAGGCCCCGGCCAGCCGTGGCATCGTCGAGCCGGGCACCGTCGTGACCGCGACGGTGGCGGGCGGCGAGGAGGTCTTCCTCCTCGGCAGCCGCGAGATCGCCGGCGGCACCGACCTCGACGTCTACAGCGAGGCGAGCCCCCTCGGATCCGCGATCCAGGGCCTCAAGGTCGGTCAGAAGACCTCGTACGAGGCACCCAATGGCCGCTCCATCGAGGTCGAGATCCTGAAGGTCGAGACCTTCGCGGGCTGATCGCACCCCGCAGACGACGAACCCGCCGCGCCATCGAGGGCCGGCGGGTTCGTCGTATGCAGAGGACTCCTCGAGGCGTCAGTCCTGCACCACGATCGGCTCGAAGCCGGCCGCCCGCAGCGTGTCGAGGGTGAGCTCGGAATGCTCGGGACCGCGCGTCTCCACACTGAGCTCGAGGATGACGTCGTTGATCTGCAGTCCGTGGCCGTGCCGCGTGTGCATCGCCTCGATGACGTTGGCGCCGGCGTGCGCGATCAGCTCGGACACCCGGGCGAGCTGACCGGGGCGGTCCGGCAGCGGGATGCGCAGCGTGAGGTAGCGCCCCGAGGCGGCGAGGCCGTGCGAGACCACGCGCTGCAGGAGCAGCGGGTCGATGTTGCCGCCCGAGAGCACGGCCAGCGTGGTGCCGCTCTCGTGAACCTTGCCCGCCAGGATCGCCGCGACGCCGACCGCGCCGGCGGGTTCCACCACGACCTTGGCCTGCTCCAGCAGCAGGAGCAGCGCGCGGGCGATGTCATCGTCGCTGACGGTGACGACCTCGTCGACGAGTTCGGCGATCACAGCGAAGGGAACGTCGCCGGGGCGCGCCACGAGGATGCCGTCCGCGATGGTCGGCTGCGTGGTGATCTCGACCGGGTGGCCGGCGGCGAGCGACGGCCCCATAGCGGCGGCATTCTCCGCCTGCACGCCGATCACGCGGACCGTGCGCCCCTGCTCGGCCGCACGCGCCTTCACCGCCGCCGCGACGCCGGCGATCAGGCCGCCGCCGCCGATGCCGACGAGGATCGTGTCGACGTCGGGCACGTCCTCGACGAGCTCCAGGCCGAGGGTCGCCTGGCCGGTCACGATGTCACGGTGGTCGAAGGGCGGGATCAGCACCGCACCGGTGCGCTCGGCGAACTCGGCCGCGAGGCGCAGCGACGTGGCCACGGTCTCGCCCTCGAGCACGACCTCCGCGCCGTATCCGCGGGTGGCGAGCAGCTTCGGCACCGGCACGCCCATGGGCATGAAGATCGTGGCGGGGATGCCCAGCGCCTGCGCCGCGAGGGCCACGCCCTGCGCGTGGTTGCCGGCGGAGGCCGCGACCACGCCGCGGCCGCGCTCTTCCGCCGTGAGCGTGGAGAGCCGATGCACCGCGCCGCGGATCTTGAACGACCCCGTGCGCTGCAGGTTCTCCATCTTCAGCAGGACGGGCGATCCCAGCACCTTCGTGAGCGCGACCGAGGGCAGCGTCGGGGTGCGCACGATCACGCCCTCCAGGCCGTCCGCCGCCTGCTGGATCTCCGCCAGGGTGGGGACGTGGGCGCCGGTGGGGGTCGCGTCGTTCGTCATCGCTTGCTCCTTCTCCGCGCCCGCGGCACGGTCTGCCAGATGTAGTCGCCGTTCGGGGCGGCGCCGGTGCGCCACGCACCGGAGTTGACGGTCACCGCGGCCACGTTCACGAACGCCGCGAGCGGCACCGCGAACAGGGCTCCGGGGATGCCGGCGATCAGAGCGCCGCCGGCCACCACGAGCACCACCGCGAGCGGGTGCACCTTGACGGCGGATCCCATCAGGATCGGCTGCAGGATGTGGCCCTCGATCTGCTGCACCGCAAGCACGACGACGAGCATCCACAGTGCGATCCACGGTCCGTTGTAGACGAGCGCGAGGAAGACCGCCAGGGTGCCCGTGACGACTGCGCCGACGATGGGGATGAAGGATCCGAGGAACACCAGCACGGCGACGGGCACGGCCAGCGGCACGCCCAGCAGGAACGCGCCGAGACCGATGCCGACCGCGTCGATGAAGGCGACCAGCATCTGCGTGCGCGCGTAGTTGATGACGGTGGCCCAGCCGTTGCGCGCGGCAGCGTCGACGGCCGGGCGGGAGGCCTTCGGGAAGAGCTTCACGGTCCAGCCCCAGATCCCGCCGCCGTCGGCGAGCAGGCAGAGCAGGATGAACAGCGTCAGCACGGCTCCGGTCGCGACATGCCCGAACGTGGTGCCGACCGCGATCGCTCCGCTCTTCAGAAGTTCGCCCTGCTCACCGAGGAACTTCACCGACTGGTCGAGCAGATCCTGGATCTGCTTCGCCGTGAGGTGCAGCGGACCGTCGAGGAGGAACTGCTGCAGCTGCCCCCAGGCGGCGACGGTGCGCGTCTGGACGCCGTCCCATTGCTGGGTGATCTGCCAGACCGCCAGCCACAGCAGACCGCCCACGATCGCCAGGGTGCCGACGAGCGCCACGACGATCGCAAGCCACCGCGGCCAGCGCGCCCGCAACATGGTGCTGAACGCGGGCCAGAGCAGAGCGGTGAGCAGGATCGCGACCATCAGCGGGATGACCAGGATCTTGAACAGCATGACCAGCCAGATCACGACACCGAGCGCGGCGGCGATCACCAGCAGCCGCCAGGCGTAGGAGGTCGCGATGCGCAACCCGGGAGGCAGCGATCGCTGCACATCGTCGCGTACGTCCACATGGCCGGTGACGGTGCGCTGGCGGATGAGATCGCGCAGCCGGGGGGTGCTGTCCTCGCTCATCGACCCAGTCTACGGGCGCGACGGCGGGCGCCTCGTCCGTGCGACGACGGGCGCCTCGTCCGTGCGACGGCGGCCGCCTCGTCCGTGCGGCGGTGTCCGGGCACGTCCGATGTCGATGGCTGTCGGTACGCTGACCGACGTGACCGACTCCCCCGCCATCGCCCGCCGGACAGCCGCACGCCCCGCGACCGCCACGCTGAGCGCCGGCGAGGCCCGGCGGATCGCGCTGGCCGCGCAGGGCTTCTCCCGGCGGCGCCCCGCGGAGCCGGGCGTGCGCCACCTGCACACGGCGATGGCGCGCATGGGCGTACTTCAGATCGATTCGGTGAACGTGTTCGCGCGCTCGCACTACCTGCCGCTGTTCTCGCGCCTGGGCGCATACGACCCCGCCCTACTGGAGCGCGCGTTCCTGTCCCGCCCGACCGCCGCGCGATCCGGCCGGTACACCGAGTACCTGGCTCATGAGGCGACCTTCCTGCCCGTCGAGGACTGGCCCCTGTGGGGCTTCCGCCGCGACGCGTTCCGCGCCAAGCGGGGCGAGTTCTGGGGGCGGACCTCCTCGGCGCGCACGCTGGACTGGGTCCGGTCCGAGCTGCGCGAGCGGGGAGCTTCCCGCCCCGCCGAGATCCGCGGCGACGCCCCCGGCGGCAAGGCGGGCTGGTGGGCGTGGGACGAGGTCAAGCACGCTCTGGAGTACCTGTGGCGCATCGGAGAGGTGGCGATCGCCGGACGCGACGGCTTCGAGCGCCGGTACGCGCTCGCCGAGGACGTGGTGCCGGCCGACCTGCTCGGGCGCGATCTGGACCGCACCGCCGCGATCGGCGAACTCGTCCGGCGAGCGGCCAGGGCGCACGGAGTCGCGACCGCCGCCGATATCGCCGACTACTACCGGATCAAGGACCGCGCGGGGGTGCTCGGCGCGATCGACGACCTCGTGGAGCAGGGCGAGCTGGAGCCCGTCCGGGTGCGCGGGTGGGAGCGCGGCGGTCGCCCCGTGCCGGCCTGGCGGCACGTCGAGGCCGTCCTGCCGCGGCGCATCGAGACCACCGCGATCCTCACGCCGTTCGATCCGGTCGTGTGGTTCCGTGACCGCGCGCTGCGGGCGTTCTCGCTGGACTACCGGATCGAGATCTACACGCCTGCCGCCAAGCGCCGCTACGGCTACTACTCGCTGCCGGTCCTGGTCGGCGATCGGATCGCCGCCCGGCTGGATCTCAAAGCGGATCGCGCCGCGGGCACGCTGCGCGTGCAGTCCGCATGGTGGGAACCGCAGGCCCGCCCCACGGACGACCTCGAGCCCATCGCCGCTGAGCTGCGCATCGCCGCCGAGTGGCAGGGCCTCGAGCACGTCTCAGTGTCCGGCTGGGGTGACGCCTCCGCAGCCCTCGCCGATGTGCTGGACGGGCATCCGGAGCGGGTCCACCGGCACGACGTAGGACGATCCGATCAGGTGCCGCTCGGGATCTGATCGTCAGCCCGAGAGGGACGTGAGGGTTTCGGCTCGGTCGCCTTCGGCGTCCTCGCTCAACCTTGATACGGAAGGGCTCAACGCCGCTTCGCGGCATTGAGCCCTTCCGTATCAGAACTGGACGCGCGGGGGCTCCGCGATGGCGGCGCCGTCGGCCACCTCGAAGAACTCGCGCTCGGTGAATCCGAGGTTGCGGGCGAAGAGGTTGTTCGGGAACACCTTGATCTTGGTGTTCAGCTCGCGCACACCACCGTTGTAGAACCGGCGCGAGGCCTGGATCTTGTCCTCGGTGTCGACGAGAGCGGCCTGCAGCTGCAGGAAGTTCTGGCTGGCCTGCAACTGCGGATACGCCTCGGCGACCGCGAACAGGCTCTTCAGCGCCTGCTGCAGGTGCCCCTCAGCGGCCCCTGCCTCACCTGGGCTGGAGGCCGACAGCGTCTCGGCGCGGGCGCGCGTGACGTTCTCGAACACCGCCTTCTCGTGCGCGGCGTAGCCCTTCACCGTGTCGATGAGGTTGGGGATCAGATCGGCCCGGCGCTTGAGCTGCACAGTGATGTCGCTCCACGCCTCGTCGACGCGGACCCCCAGCTGCACGAGTGAGTTGTACGTGGCCCACAGATAGATGCCGACGGCGATGATCAGGACGACGATCACTCCGACGACGACGAGTACTGGAACAAGAACATCCACGGACGACGACCCCCCTTGCAGACGCGGTTTCGGCCCATCCTATCCCGGCATGCTCCGTGTTGGCCGGGCTGCCAGGGAACCGTCAGGCACCGAGCACGCGCTCCAGATAGCCGTTGCCGAATCGGCGCTCCGGATCCAGCCGGTCGCGCACCGCGAGGAAGTCGTCGAAGCGCGGATAGCGCTCCCGGAGCTCGTCGGATCCCAGCGTGTGCAGCTTGCCCCAGTGCGGCCTGCCACCGTGCGCGAGGCAGATCCGCTCCACGGCCTCGAAGTACTCGCGCGGGTCCTGGCGCCAGTAGCGATGCACCGCGAGGTATGCGGAATCGCGCTCGTGCGCCGTGGACAGCCAGCGGTCGTCGGCCGCCGCGAAGCGCACCTCGATCGGGAACTCGATGCGCCAGCCGCGCTTCGCGATGAGGGTCTGCACCGCGCGGAACACGGGCACGATCTGATCCTGCGGCAGCGCGTACTCCATCTCGCGGAACCGCACCGTGCGGCTCTGCGTGAGCACGCGATGAGAGAGATCGGTGTACTCGCGGTCACCCGTGAGCTTCACCGCGAGCCGGCTGAACGAGGGGGTGATCGCGGGCACGGCGACGCCGGCCGCGCACACGGCCCGGTACACGCCGTTCGAGAGCAGTGTCTCGTCGATCCATTTGCCGACCTTCGGCAACGGGCGCCGCACCGTCGACTCCGGAAGCCTCTCGGTGGTCTTCGTGAGCGCCACGTCCGTGTGCGGGAACCAGTAGAACTCGTAGTGGTCCGCCGCGGCCACACGCTCGTGCACGCTCTCCAGCACCTCGTCCAGCGGAGCCGGCTCATCGACCGCGTGCATCACGAACGCGGGCACGCACTGCAGAGTCACCTCGACCAGGATGCCGAGCGCGCCGAGTCCCAGTGCGACGGCCGGAAGCAGCTCGGCGTTGTGCTCCTCGTCCACGCGGAGGAAATCGCCCGCCGCCGTGATCAGGGTCGCGCCCACGACCTGGGCCGCGATGCCGCGGAAGGCTGCGCCCGTGCCGTGCGTGCCCGTGGAGATGGCGCCGGAGATCGACTGCCGGTCGATGTCGCCGAGGTTCTCCATGGCCAGGCCGTACGGCGCCAGCAGCGCGGGGACGCGGTGCAGACGTGTCCCAGCGAGCAGCGTGACGCGGCCCCGTGCCTCATCGGCCGAGACGAGCCCCTGCAGGTCGTCGAGCTCCAGCAGCACATCGGGAGCGACCGCCACCTCTGTGAAGCTGTGACCGGCGCCGACCGCCTTGATGCGCAGTCCCTGGGCGGCCGCAGCCAGAACGGCGCGCTGCACACCCTCCGGGGAGCGCGGGCGCTCGACGCGGATCGGTCGGATCGAGGCCGAACGGCCCCAGTTCTGCCAGGTTCCGCCCATGCGTGTCACAGGAACGCCTTTCCCTCACCGCGATAGGTGGGCAGTTCGTCGACGACGCGATCGCCGTCGACGACGTGATAGCTCAGGATCCGCTCTGCCGGCTCGCCGCTCTTCGCGTGCCGCAGCCAGACGCGATCCCCCACTCGGAGCGTGCGTGCAGCATCACCACGCAGCGGCGTCTGCACCTCACCCGCGGCCTCCCGCGGCGCCGTCTGCAAGCCTTGCGGCCACACCGGCAGTGGCTGACGCGAGGCGACCGGCGGTCCGGAAGCGATCCACCCGCCCCCCAGGATCGTCGCGATGTCAGACGCAGGACGGCGCACCACGTCGAACGCGAAGGCGCTGGCGGGCGCCGGCGCGAAGGAACGGTAGCCGTCGAACAGGTGCCCCGCGAGCAGCCCGCTTCCGGCCGTGATCTCGGTGAGCGCGGGATCGGATCCGGTGAACTCCAGGGATCCGGTGCCTCCTCCGGTGACGAACTCGAGGGGCACCAGCGCGCGCACGGCTTCGACAATGCGCGCACGCCGCTCGCGCAGCTCCTGCCGGGACTGCGCCTGCACGGTGCGGATCAGCGTGTCGCCGCTGCCGGTGTCATCGCCCTGGCCGGCGATCTGCGCCTCGTACATCTGCAGGCCGACGAGGCGGAAGCCGTCGCGCTCGGCGACCCTGCGGGCGAAGCGCGCGACCTCTTCCGGCGTGTGCAGGGGCGAGCGGAAGACGCCGATGTGGCCGAGAGCCGGGGCGCGCCAGGAGGCATCGGCGTCGATCGCGATGCGCACCCGAGGCCTGCGCGAGGGTGCGGCGACCGCGTCGATGAGGTCGAGCTGCGATTCGTCGTCGACCATCAGCGCGATCCGGGCGACCGCGCGCTCGTCGGCGAGCAGGCGCTCGAGCCCTGGACGATCGGCGGTCGGGTAGGCCAGCACGATGTCGTCGTGGTCCTCGGCGAGCCAGAGCGCCTCAGCCAGTGTGAAGGCGAGCAGGCCCCGGTACCCGGGCACTCGGAGCGCGGCATCGATGACCTCGCGCACACGCACCGACTTCGTGGCGATCCTGATCGGCAGCCCGCCCGCGCGCACCACCATGTCCATGGTGTTGTAGCGCAGCGCGTCGAGATCGATCACGGCGACCGGCGCGGGCAGGTGCGCCGTGGCCTCGGTCAGGCGCGGCCACCAGCGGGCCGGGTCCTCCCAGGCGTGCGCAGCGGGGCGGGCGGACGCGGACGCGTGGCCCTGATCGGCGATGAGCTCGAGCACTCCCCCACCCTATTGGCTCCGAGTCAACATCGCTCGCGGGGCCGCGCTCGCTAGGCTCGACGTGCGGCCCCCGTAGCCCAACGGCAGAGGCAGGCGACTTAAAATCGCTTCAGTCTGGGTTCGAATCCCAGCGGGGGCACCTCGACATCGGCCGCACCGCGCGCGGGACGCCGGAAACGGCGCGATCACGCTCCGCGGGCTCGCGCACGCCGCGGTCAGCTCTCCGTGCGGTCGTCGAGCCAGACCGCATTCCAGTCCAGGATCCGGGCTTCGGCGAGCCCCTCCGTCACGAACGGATCGGCGGCGATGAAGCGCTCGGCGGCGTCGCGCGTCGCGAAGATCCCCATGGATCCGGCCGCCGCATCCGCGGTGGCGAAGGGGCCGAGCGCGATGAGCTCGCGGCCGGCGTCGTGGAAGGCCCGGTAATAGGCCTGATGACGGGGGAAGACCTCGCCCACCCTCGCCCGGTCCACGCCGTCGCGCAGACGGTACAGCACGACATGGTTCACAGACGGATCGTAGCGCCGACTCCCGCTACGGCCGGGGACGATCCGAGGCGTCGTAGTCGTGGCGCGCGGAGGCGACGCGCGCCAGATGGTCACCGGACCAGTTCACCAATGCGGAGAACACCGGTGCCAGACTGCGCCCGAGCTCCGTGATCTCGTACTCCACCCGCGGCGGGATCTCCGCATACGTGGTGCGCGAGACGAGCCCGTCGCGCTCGAGCTGGCGGAGCCGCTGCGTCAGGACCTTCGCCGTGATGCCGTCCACGAGATCTCGCAGATCGTTGAACCGCTGACGGCCGTGCGCCTCAAGCTGCCAGAGGATGGGCGTGGTCCAGCGGCTGAACACGATGTCGACGACCGGCGAGATCGGGCATGCGCCGATCCCGAGATCGGGGAGCATCTCCCCTGCTCGGGGGCGGATCATGGCGGCGGCCGTGGCGTTCATCGCAACTCTTTCCAAAAAAGGGTCTCAGTTTCTCCTAGGTACCTAGTGTACTGAGGAAACTAACGTGGTGGCAACCGCACGAACGCACCCCCACAGGAGACACTCCCATGACCGCTTCCTCCACTGTTCCGCCCGTGACACGCTCCGGCATCGCGCCGGGCATCGCACACCCCGGGCTCATCCTCGCGTTCCTCTCGATCGCCCAGTTCATGGTGTTCCTCGATGTGAGCATCGTGAACGTCGCACTGCCCTCCATCGAGCACGACCTCCGGATCTCCGAGGCGAACCTCCCCTATGTCGTCACGCTGTACGGCGCGATCCTCGGCGGCTTCCTCCTACTCGGCTCGCGCCTGGCCGACGCCCTCGGACGTCGCCGGATGCTGCAGATCGGGCTCGCCGTGTTCGGACTCGCCTCGCTCGCCGCAGGCGTCGCGCAGGACCAGAGCATCCTGTTCACCGCCCGCGCCGCGCAGGGGCTCGGATCCGCCTTCATCGCCCCGGCCGCCCTCTCGACGCTGACCACCACGTTCACCGGCGGCTCGGCGCGCGCGAAGGCGCTCGGCGTCTGGGGAGCCCTGACGGGCATCGCCTCCGTGGCCGGCGTCACGCTGGGCGGCGTCCTGTCCGACGGCCCGGGCTGGCGCTGGATCTTCTTCATCAACGTGCCCGTGGCTCTGGGCGCTGTGCTGCTCGCCCCGCGCGTGCTGCCGGAGACCCGAGGCCCGCGCCGCCGCTTCGACGCGCTCGGGGCGGGGCTCCTCACGGCCTCGCTGCTCAGCCTGCTGTTCGGACTCAACGAGACGATCGAGCAGGGCTGGACGAGCACGGTGGTGATCGGTTTCCTCGCCCTGGGTGTGCTGCTGCTCACCCTCTTCATCGCCGTCGAGCGGCGCACGGCCGCGCCTCTCGTGCCGCTGGACGTCTTCCGTCCGCGGCTGACCCGCTCCGCGAATCTCGCCACCCTGTTCCTGCTCGGGACCGTGGTGACGGTGTTCTTCTTCGCCAGCCTGTTCCTGCAGCAGGTCCTCGGCTACACACCCCTGCAGACCGGGCTCGCCTACGTGCCGCTCGCCGTGCTCGTCGCCGTGGGCGCGGGCGTCGCGTCGAACCTGGTGTCGCGCGTTCCCGGCAAGATCGTGCTCGTGACCGGCCTCGTGCTGCTCACGACCGCGCTCGTGCTGCTCGCGCTCGCGCCGGCGTCTATCGGCTTCCTGACCGGAGTGCTGCCGATCTTCGCGCTCGCCGGCCTCGGCATGGGGCTCTCGTTCGTGCCGCTGCAGATCGCCGCGCAGGCCGGCGTGCCGGAGCAGCGCGCCGGACTCGCTGCCGGCCTCATCAACACCAGCCAGGAGGTCGGCGGGGCGCTCGGCGTCGCCGTATCGGCGACCTGGGCGTTCCGTCGCGTGGATGCGCTCACCGAGGCCGCGCACGGCGATCCGGCGCTGATCGAGGCGGCACGCACCGCCGTCTTCCACGACGGATTCACCGTGGGCGCGGTGTTCGCCGGGCTCGCGCTGATCACCGCTCTGATCCTGCTGCCGGCGATCCCCCGGCACGAGGGCCCGATCGCCGCGTGACCGGAAGGCCCCGGCGGCGCCATCCTGAGGCAGCGACCGTGTCCCCATCCTCGCGGACACGGTTGCTGCGGCGTCCCCTGCGGCTCACACCGCATCGGCGACGCGGTTCCGCCGTCAGAGTGACGCGGCGAGATCGTTCGCCCAGCTCTTCAGCAGGACCGAGTAGGCGGAGGAGACGTAGCGGCCGGCGGCGTCGGAGGCGAAGGTCGCCAGGGCGGACTTCGCGGCGGCGAGGTTTCCCGCCGCGAGGGCGTTCTGCGCGGTCGTGAGATCGCCGAGGAGCTTCGACGACACGGTCGACGAGGTGATGTATCCGCTCGACGCCCCGTACGACACCGCGGTCCGGAGCCCCGCGATGGTCGCCCGCACCATGATCGTGAACGTGGACGTCGAGCTGTTGCCGACCGCATCGGTCGCGGTGACGACCACGGTGTGCGAGCCGGCGGTGAGATTCTCGCCGATGAGCGCGATCCCGCTCCCCCAGGTCGCACCGTCGATCGTGACGCGCACCGACGCGATCCCGGATCCGCTGTCGGTCGCGTTGCTGGTGAGGGTGATGCGCTGCGAGACGTCGTACGCGGTGCCGTTCGACGGCGCCGTGATCGCCCAGGTGCTCGTCGGCGGCGTCCGGTCGATCACGAACGAGCGCGTCACCGTGATCGTGTTGCCCGCGCGGTCCGTCACCTGGACCGCCACCGTGTGCGCGCCCTCGGCGGATGGCGCCGCGATCGTCGCCGAGGCGGCGTAGCCGACCGGGGCGCTGAAGGGTGCGCCGTCGATCGAGAACGAGACCTGCGAGAGCCCCGCGGGTGCTCCGCTGAACGACAGGCTGAGAGAGATGGATCCGGCACCGACATAGGTGGTGCCGCCTGCCACGGCACCCGCGACCGTGACGGTCCCCGACGGGGGAGAGTTGTCGACGACCAGCGTCGCCGGTGCGGATGCCGTGGCCGACGTGTTTCCCGCGGCGTCGACGCTCACCGCTGTCACGGTGTACGTGCCCGTCGCGAGGGCCTGGCCGGTGTACGCGATGCCGTTCACGTACACCGTGGTGGAGACCGCGTCCGCCGCCTGAATGACGACGAATCGCGGCGACACCACGTTCGTCACGGAGTCGGAGCTCGAGGCGCCGCTGTCGTCGAGCGCATTGAGCGTGATCTTCGGCGCGGCGGGCGGAGTCACCTTCTTCAGCAGCGTCTGGCTGAAGACGGTCGGGTTGCCGGCCGGATCCGTCTCGGTGATCGTGAGCGTGATCGGACCGTCGCGCAGCGAGGAGAGGGATCCGCTCCAGAGGTTGGTCTTCCCGCTGCCGTTGAGCGTCGCCGCACCGGAGACGGCCGTGACCCCGTCGCTGAACACGAAGCGGACCAGGGCGCCGGTCTCGCCGTACACCGTCACGGAGACGCCGCCCACGTTGGAGGACGTGACCGTGGCCGGCACCGCACCGACCGTGAGCGACGGAGCAACGGAGTCGAGGGTCGTCGACGTGACGGTCGCAGTGCTCGCGCCGATGCCGTTCGTCAGCGTCGTCGTGATGGAGAGCGAGCCGTCGAGCAGCTGCGACACGTCGACCGGGATGATCAGCACGCCGCTCGTGTCGATGATGTCCATGCCGTTCGCGACGTGTCCTGCGCCGTCGGTGATGATGACGTTCGCGATCGAGCCCGCCTGGCCGCGGACGGTGACGAGGTAGACGGACCTGGTCGCGAGGTTCGCCCAGGTCGCGGAGGAGACCGTCGGCGCGGTCGGCGCGATGCTGCTCTTCGCGAGTGGTGAGGTGAGGTTGGTGGGTGTCTGGGCGGGCACCGTGACGACGACCGTCACCGTGATGACCCCGTCGGCGAAGGCGGACAGGTCGAGCACGACGGCGAAGGATCCACCCGCCGCGATCGTGCCGGAACCGGAGACGGCCCGGCTGCCCTGAGTGAACGTGTAGGTCACCGAGGCCCCCGGCGCACCGCTCACGACGAGAGGCACAGCGGTGGCGGTGGCCGGGGTGATGCCGGAGGGCAGGTTCACCCCTGCTCCGGACGGGAGCGACAGACGCGCGGCCGCGAACGTTCCCGCGGCGTTCACGATGCCCGAAGAGGCGCCCATCCCGGAGGAGTTGAACGGCCGCACGTTGGCGGTCTTCTGCACGTCGTTCGCTGTGCCGCCGAGGTTCTCCGGCATCTGGTTGAACGGATCGCCGGTCTGCTGGTGCCAGGCGTCGTCGTGCTGCAGGACGAGGCCGAGCTCGCCGAACGGCTCGCCGTTGCGGGACGCGAGGCCCTGGTAGCGGTCGTCGTACGGCGCGTACCGGGTCATCAGCGTCTGGTCGGCGCCGTCGCTCTTGGACAGGGCGTAGAGGAACTCGGGCAGGAACGGCTGCAGCGTGCGGCTGACCGCCGGCATGCCGAACTGCGAGAACGGCACGTAGTAGCTGTTGTGGTTTCCGACCCAGTCGATCAGGCGGTCTCCCCCGGTTCCGGCGAAGAAGATGTCCTGCCCGGCGCCGCCGTAGGCCAGCGACTCCCAGGCCGGGGTGCCCCAGACGAAGCTCCCGGTCGCGCGGCTGAACGAGCCGTCGGCGTTGCGGACGAGGTTCGGCACCGGGCCGTCGTTGAGGCCGCCGTCGACGTGGGTGTCGGCGCGGAGGTCGATGAGGTCGTTGCCCCAGCCGCCGTACACCCGCACTCGGCCCATGCCGGCGACGATGTAGTCGTTGCCGAGGTCGCCGAAGATCGCCTCGTCCCCCGTGGTCGGCATCTGCGGCTCGCCCGTGCCCGGGTACCAGGTGAGGTCGAGCGGGAGGCCCGCGTCGGTCGGGTCGAAGGTGAGGAAGAACGGCAGGCAGGTCGCGCTGAGCGCCATCGTCTTGCACAGCAGCGGGTTCGGCGCGCCGAGCACGAAGGCGTTCGAGACCACCGAGTTCAGCCACACCTCGCGGCGCGGGTCGGACGGGTCGAAGTAGCTGGACTTGCCGGACATGCCCGCGCGGGCGGCGTTGCCGTTGCCGTCGTCTCCGAGCGGGTGCCAGCCGGCCGGGTTGCCCGGGTTGAACGGGTGGTACCAGTCGGTCTCGTACGGCGTCTGGTTGATCGCGGAGCCCGACAGGTCGAAGTTGTCGGCGTAGCCTAGCTCCGGGGCCTCGGCGCCCGAGACCGCGGACTGTCCGGGGCCGGCGTGGATGACGCCGTTGCCCCAGCCGCCGTAGATGATGTTGTGGCCGAAGCGCGGCTGGTAGTGGTCGCAGATCGCGTTCTGCTTGCAGCCCGTGGAGAAGGTCGGACTGCCGTTCGCTGCCGGATCCCAGTTGTACGGCCAGAGCACTGCGGTGTAGCTGAGGGCGCCGGCGACGTTAATGACCGCCTGCTGCACGTTGCCGGGCGTCGTGATGAGCTCGGAGAGGTTCGCGGCGGCGATCGGCGCGATGCCGTACAGCGGCTCGCCGTAGCTCGAGCTGTTGCGGCTCGCGAAGCAGCGTCCGCCGCCGCCGATGATGCAGCTGTCGCCTCGGCCGCCGGAGACCCAGTTGTCCGCGTAGCCGAGGATGATGATGTCGTTCTGCCCGCCGCCGTAGATCACGTCGTTCGCGGGGCCGCCGTAGATGAACGCGTCACCGGACTCGGCATGGATCTCGCTGCCGCGCATGAGGTGCACGCCGTCGACCACGATCGGGGTGCCGCCGATGTCGCCGACGCCGTTGGTTGCCTTGGCACCGGTGACCTGCGGGCCGGGCTGGTTCGCGAGGTCGGGGCCGCCCGGGGTCACGTCGAGCAGGTTCACGGCGCGGGCGATGATGCGCTCGGTCGCGGTCGTGTACCCGTTCACGTCGTAGTTGAAGTTCAGGTAGCCGACCGACATGGCGACGCCGCCTGCGACACCGTAGGTGCGGTTCGTGCCGACCAGGCGGACGATCTCGCCGTTGTTCGCGACGATCACGTTCGCGTCGTGCGCGTGCCCGTTGGGGTTCGTGATGCAGTGGTTGGTCGCATCGAGCACGCCGTCTCCGCAGTCCTCGCGGCCCGCGTTCAGGCCGGATCCGCCGAAGATCAGGTTCGAGCCGCTCGCGCGCTCGCTCGGCAGGGTCAGGCTGAAGAAGTCGGAGTTGCCGCCGAGGATGTCGTTCTGCCCGCGGTTGGCGAAGATCGTGTTGTTGCCGCGTCCGCCCTCCACGTAGCTCTGGCCGTCGGTCGCCGCGACGGTCGCGATGACCGTGCACGGCAGCGTCGTGCACGAGGCGGGCGCCGGAGCTCCGGTGACCGTGAGCGTGCCCTGGTTGACGGCCGTGACCACGCCGACCATGACGTTGTTCACCGTGAGCGTCTGCCCGACCGCGATGCCGGCGTCGGCCCACCACAGGCCGTCGGTGCGGGCGATCGTGTGGGCGCCGAAGACGAGGCTGCCGTTCAGCCGGTACTGCAGGGCCGCATAGTCGTCGACGGACGGGTTGATCAGCAGGGCGTTGTTCGCGTCGCGGCAGGCGCCGACGCGATTGCCGAGGAAGGATCCGCGGAACGAGCAGGTGGCCGCGCCCCCGAAGACGCTGCCGATCGACGGCGAGCCGTTCGGGCCGGTCGGGTAGCCGGTGGGCGAGGCGGGCGCGGCGATGTCGATCGAGCCGTGCGCCTGGATGATGTTGTCGTTCGACTCGCCGAAGATCATCGCGGATCCGGATCCGCCGGCGATGTAGTCGGCGCCCTTGTTGGCGGAGTCCTGCAGCTGCGAGGGACGGTTCGCGTCGCCGAGCGGGACGGAGAGCAGGATCCCCCCGGTGCCGGAGAGGAAGTCGCCCCACCACGCGTGTCCGGTCGGGTCGTTCTGCGCGAGTCCGTCGGTGAGGCTCTGCGTGAGCGAGCCGGGCGTGGTGCTGTAGATCTGCGTTCCGGCGAGGTCCTGGAAGCGCGGGTTGCGGTAGTCGAACAGGTGCGAGGCCCGGTTCAGGGCGACGCTGCCGCCGATGATGAGGTTGCGTCCCGGTCCGCCCTGGATGTCGTTCGCGCCGTCGCCGCCCACGATCACGTTGTCGCCGCCGGACGCGTAGATCCGGTTGTCGCCGTGGTTCTGCGTCGCGTCGGAGTACGCGGCGAGGATGTCGTGCGTGGTCTGGATCTTCTCGACCCTGGCGTCGCCCCACGGTGTGGTGCCGCTCGCCGGGCAGTAGACGTTGAGCGCGCTCGCGCCGGTCGGCCGGCAGTAGCCCTGCGGCGGGCCGACGGTGAAGGAGGCGCTGCCGACGGAGACGCCGGCGATCGCGTTGCGCGATAGCGTGGCGGTCTTGAGGTCGCCGCTCACGGCCGTGATGATCGTGCCGGCCGAGAGGAGCGTGCCGGCGGTGTCGGCGATCGCGAGGCCCACGTCGGTCAGACGGAAGCAGGCGGCCTGGCAGGTGACCGTCGCGACGCCGTTGAGAGCCGAGCCGGACGGCGCGTGCGAGGCGAGCGCCCCGGTGACGGTGCGGGTGCCGCCGAGGGGGCCCGCGGTGATCACGCCGACCGTCGCCTCCTGAGTGTCCTGCACGACGACGCCCATCGCGCCGAAGATGATGTTGTCGTAGTCGCCGTAGCGGTCGGTCGCGGTCGCGCCGGGCACGTCGCCGTAGATGAGGTTGTTCCCCGCGATGAGCGGGTCGGCGTTCTCGTAGACGCTGTTGTTCACGGTCGGGAACGAGATCGCACGGCTGATCACGTTCGTGTTGACGCCGTTCGCGCCGAGGATGATGTTGTCGCCGCGGCCGCCGTAGATGGTGTTGTTCCCGGAGCCGCCGGCGATCCAGTCGCCCGCCTGGCTGCCGCGGATGGTGTCGTCTCCGGATCCGCCGTAGATCGTGAGCCCGACCGACGGCACCTGCCCGTTGGGGACGGCCGCGAACAGGGCGCTCGCGTCGATGACGTTGTTGCCGGCGTGGCGGAACGGGTTCGCGACCGGGAAGACGAACTGCGGCGTGCCGACGCCGACCTGGTTCGGGAACGGCTTGGATCCGAACACCCGGCTGGTCTGCGTGTGCGGGTCGCCGGAGTACCAGATGCCGTCCTGCGAGGTGGCGCCGTAGACCACGAGCGGCGACGGGGCGTAGCCGACCACCGCGACGCTGACGGTCGGGTTCGCGAACGCGGGGCCGCTGAGGGTCAGCACGGTGGCGGTGACGCCGGTGATCGTCCAGGCCGGGAGTCCGCCGACCTGCAGCACCATGCCGTCCACGAAGCCGTCGGCGCTCCAGGATCCGCTCGCGCGGGTGAGCGTCGGCGCGGATCCGGAGAGTCCAGTCGCGAACGTGCCGGTGACGGTCGGCGGGGTCGCACCCGGGCCGGGGCCGGCGCCGCCGGTGACCGTGAAGACGTTGCCGCCGTAGCGCACGGCGTTGCTGCTCGCGGTGGCCTGCGCGACCGTGACCGTGCAGGTCGTGCCGCTCGCGCACGGCGGGACGACCGTCGCGGTGAGCTGCAGGATGTCCTGCGTCGGGCCGGTGAAGCCGGTGACCGTGCCGACGACGACGCCGTTCACCGTGACGAGTTGCCCGATCGAGAAGCCCGCCTCGACCCAGCTCCTCATGTCGGTGCGGATCAGGGTGCTGCCGACGAAGTGGACGTTCGTGCTGACGTGGACGGCGGGGTCGAACACTGCGACGATGCCGTGCACGGCCGATCCTGCCGCGGGTCCGTGGCCGACGAACGTGATCACCGCCCCGGTGATCGCCGTGATCACACCGATCGGCGCACCGTTCCACATCAGCTGCTGGCCGACCGCGAACTGGTCCGCCGCCCAGGCGGTGCCGTCGTCGCGGGTGATCGTGGTCGCCGTGAGGTCGAAGGTGCCGGTGATGCTGAGCGCTGCACCGCCGCCGCCGTGCAGCGCCGTGAGGCCGCCGTGCACGAAGGTCGTGCCGGGCGTGCCGTCCTCATTCGTGTACGGTCCGCCGACGAGCGTGCCGGTCACGGTGAGGGTGTCGTTGCCCTGGCCCTCGAGAATGTTCAGCGACTGGATCGTGGACAGGCTCGCGTTGGTCTGGATCTGCCCGGTGGCCGGGTCGACCGTGACCGAGCCGAAGCTGATGCCGCTCGGGAACACCGGCGGCTCGCCGAAGGTCGGCTTGGCCGGGTTACCCGGCTCGTAGCCCTTGTGGTGGGTGAAGTCGAGGCCAGGGCCCATGCCGAAGCCGGTGAGGGTCGTCGAGCTGAGCACGCCCGTCTGGTTCTGCTGAGCGCCGTCGTCGAAGATGTTCAGGACGTTGACCTGCTGCGCCTCGGGCGGCTGGATCCCGATGCCGGACGGGAGCGCGTTGCCCTCCTGCGGCAGCATCACCGGCAGCTGCAGCGCGGCGTGGTTGCCGGCGGTCGGGCCGCCCTCGACCGACAGCGGGCCGCGGATCGCCGAGAGCAGGTGCGGGGTCTTCGGGAAGCTGAGCAGCGATGCGTTGCCCGGGGGGACGGAGTACTTCGGGTCGGCGACCACGCCCATCGCGACCGGCTGGTACCAGTTCGACGGCGTGAACGTCACCTGCGCCGCCCACTGGGTGAGGGTGAGCGTCATCGTGCCGGACGCGCCCAGCACGGCGGCGAGCGCGGTCTTGTCGGTCACCGTCAGGATGTCGACCTTCGTGGACGTGCTGCCGGTCAGCGCCTGGATCTTCAGCATCACCGCGGAGGCGCCGATCTTGAAGATCTGACCCTCGAGGAACCCGTCGTCGAGCCAGCTCGACCCGTCCGCCCGGCGCAGGGTGCCGGCCGCCGCGTCGTAGACCACGGATCCGGCGGTGAGGAGTCCGGCGTTCACGACCCGCCCCATCGTGACCGTGTGCGGCCCCGCGGCGGGCGCGGCGCTCAGAGTCATGGTCGTCGTGGTGACGCCGGTGATCGTCGCGGTGAGCGGCGCTCCCGCCCCGGTGAGCTGGATCAGCTGCCCGATCGCGAACCCGGAGGCGAGGAAGCTGCCCAGCTCGGTGGCGGCGAGGGTCACGACGAGACCCGCGATCGTGACGTTGCCGCTGAAGAACGTGACGGTCTTCTTCGCGCCGATCGCGCCGTTCGTGACCCGCACGCCGTCGGTGACGATGTCGGTCTGGCCGTCGGTCACGAGCGCGACCGTGACATCGGTGCTGGGCGGGGCGGCGAGGCGGATGCTGATGCTCGATCCGGGGCCGGGTACGGTGCACAGCGCGTCGCCGCACTTGGTGACGACCATGTCGGCAGGCGCCTGCACGATCCCGGCCGGGGTCAGGTCGTTCATGACCAGCACATCCCACGGGGTCAGGCTGTTGTCGACGCCGACATACTCCGGCCCACTGGTGGTGATGCTTGCGACCAGGTACGAGTTGTGCGGGTCGGCGATGCTGTAATGCGGGGTCGCGTCCTCCTTGACGATGACCGGCGTCGACCAGTCGGACGTCGAGAACGTGATCGTGTACACGCCCGCGGTCGTGCCGAACGCCGGCGTGACCACGTGGAACCGCGGGTCGGTGCTGGAGAGCGAGATGCGCGCGTCGTTCGCCGCGGTGATCGTGACGGTCACGGGCGCGCTCGGCTGAGCGGCGAGCACGACCGAGGCGTAACCGGAGATCGCGTAGGTGGTGTTGCCGCTGCCGCCGAGGATCAGGTTGCTCGCGTTGCGGTCCGGGATCGCGAACACCAGGCCGGTGACGGTCGCCACCGCGGCCACCGAGAGCTGCGCCCAGGTGCCGTCCGCGGCGACCGCGACGATCGTCGCGCCCGCGGGGATCGCACTGCCGGTGTCGGCCTCGACGAGGCTGCGGCCGACGTCGCCGCCGTTGAAGCCCGCGCTCGCGGAGTACAGCCGGTTCGAGCCGCTCGTGGTCGCGCCGTCGCGGTACTGCTGGACGGCGGCGAGCCGGCTCGGCAGGGCGAAGTGGATGCCGCTCGCGCCGGCGACCGCGGCCGACAGGACGACGGTGTGCCCGTCGACAACCGAGAGGATGACGGTGTTGGCCGGGATCGCGGCGCTGCCGTCGATCGAGGAGATCGGCTGGCCGACGTCGCTGAGCGTGAAGTGCGCGGTGTTCGACGTGAAGGTCGTCGAACCGTTGCCGACGCCGTCCGTGAAGCGGGAGGCGATCGAGATCCCGGTCGTGTTCGTGTTGCCGAGGTTGGTGACGAGGATCGCCGGGGTGCCCGGATCGATCTTGGTGACCTCGACGTTGCGCACGGGCGCGTTGGCGAAGAACGGGTCGGCGCTGAGCACGCTGTGGCTGATCTCGTAGGTGCGGAGGCCATCGTCGAGCGCATCGTTCATCGCGCCTGCCCAGACGAGCTGCGGGATCTGCCAATTGCCGGGCGTAAACACGAGCACCAGTGCGCGCTGCGGCAGGTCGGTCGCGAGCGCGTCCATCAGCACGTGCCGGTAGAAGTCGCTGTCCGCGGTGGTCGTGCCGGGGTTCGGGACGGATCCGAGCGGGGTCGTGGCGAGCAGGATCGAGTCGCCCTGCGGGCTGCCCTCGCGGTTCAGCCGGATGTCGGGCTCGGCGGTGACCGCGATGTAGACGGTCGAGGTCGGCGCCTGCGCGAGCCGCACGCTGTACGAGTCGATCGTGCCGATGGGCGGACGTGTGGCCTGGCCGTTCTGCGTCTCTTTGACGAGCGTGCCGCCCGCGTGCTCCGTGATGATCACGGCGCCCTGCGAGCCCTGTGCGACGCTGAGTGCGACGCCTGGGATCACGACATCCTGGTAGAGCTGGTCCTGCGTGATCACGGCGAGGTTGATCGTGCCGCTCGTGCCGTTGATGTCGCGCGAGTACACGTTGCCGCTCACGTCGCCGGCGACGTTGATCTGGTTGCTGCCGAGGCCGCCGATGACCCGCACGGCCACCCCGGGGGCGGTGGAGAGCACGTCGATCACGTCGTCGCCCTCGAGCCCGTCGACCTCGATCACCTGGATGTTCTTGAAGGTCACCGACACCCCGGCGCCGAAGATGCCGTGGTCGGTCACGACGATGTGGTCGGCGAACTCGGTGCCCAGGATGATCAGCTTGTTGAAGCCCGTGCCGCCGTCGACGGACACCGGGGCGTTCATGTTGTACTCGACCTGGTTGTTGCCCGCGCCGGTGCGCACGTCGGTCTGCGCGGCGGTGGAGTAGCCGTTGGTCGTGATCGGGATCGGGATGCATGCGGGCGCCTCGATCGTGGTGCAGCCGCCGGGGAGGATGATGTTGCCGGCCGCGTCGGTCTGCGCGAGCGCGAAGCCGCGGACGATGAACAGGTTGTTGCCGCCGTCGCCTTCGAGGTGCAGCACCGCATGGTTCGAGTACACGGTGAACGTGTTGTTCCCGGTGCCGCCCTGGGCGACGAGGGGGGCGCTCGTGCCGCGGGAGAGCCAGCCGCGTGTGGTGGCGACGGTCGCGACGTCGAACACGTTCTCGGCGGCGAGATTGCCCGAGGCTCCGTAGGACGGCGCGGGCGAGGCGACCGCGCCGCTGCTGCGGCGCTCGCCGTACATCTGGCCGATCTGGAACTGGTTGTCACCCGATCCGCCGTCGAGGTAGGTGGCGGCGGCGTTGTCGTCGACCGCGAAGTAGTCGTTCCCGCCGAGCGCGTAGACGTGCAGGCCCCCGTTGATCGCGGAGTCGTAGTTGATCCGCTCGACGCCGTAGACGCCCGTGGCGCCGGTGGTCGTGGTGCCGCCGAGGTTCGCCTGCGTGCCCGCGAGGGTCGAGTGCAGCAGGGCGACGAAACCGGATCCGGCCGAGTACGGGTCCGCGGAGACCGGGTGGGCACCGGTGCCCTGGTAGAGGGCGGGCCGCGCGGCGGTCTCTCCGAGGATGCCGGCGGGGGTGCCGCGCAGCAGGAAGATGTCGTTGGTGGCGTACTCGTGCTGGGTGCTCGGATCGATGCCGGTGGAGTCCGGGGATCCGGCCGTGTACGTGTCGTAGCCGTAGATGTTGAGCGTGTCCGTGCCGTCGGCGGGGGCGTGCGAGCCGAGCACATTGAGCTCGTAGTTGTTGCTGGTGAACTGGCTGCCGCTCGTGAAGATCGAGTAGACGTTGCTGCCGGACTGGCCGTCGAGGGTCAGGGTCGCGCCGCGGCTCACCTGCTGGCCGAGCGGCACCATCGACTGGAGCCGGTTGACGACGAACGTGTCGACGCACGTGTTCGGGGGGCCGTTGCAGAGCGGGGCGTACAGCCCGGCCTGGGTGGGCGTCCCGTCGCCGTAGGCGCGGGTCTGGCCGACGAGGATCGTGCGGTCGAAGACGATCGTGTCGGCCTCGGAGTTGCCGAACACCCGGGTGAGTCCGCCGGCGCCGTTCGCGATCTCGCCCGGCAGTCCGCCCGCCGCCGCTTGGCCGCTGCGCAGCACGATCACGGTGCCGTCGCCGATCGTCGGGTCGGGTGCGGTGGTGTCGAGCGTCGGCATCTGGCAGGCGCCGGAGCCGGCGTTGTGGCAGTCGCCGTAGATGTCGATGTTGCCGGTGGCGTTGTCCCGCTGATTCGGGTCGCTCACGACGGCGGCGACCGTGCTCGCGAACGCGAGGATCATGCTGCTCGGATCCGTGACGATGTCGTCGGCCGAGCGGAGCACGATGTTGCCGCCATCGGATTCGATCAGGCCCTGCAGCACGCTCTGCGGGGCGTTCTCCACGACGAGGGTCGAGCCGGAGTGCAGCAGCAGGATGTCGTTGCCCTCGGCGCCGGTCTCGGTCGTGGTGAGGCGCACGCTGTTCGGGCCGGCGACGTGGCCGGTGTTCTCCCCCGCGTGTGCGAGCAGCACGTTCATGGAGCCGGCGACCTCGGTGAGGAAGATGCTGCCGTCGGCCTGGGCCGCGACGTCGCAGGTCGCGGTGACGGCTCGCTGGGCATCGGTGGCGTTCTGGTAGTTCGCGCCCTGGTACAGCAGTGTGTAGTGGCTCGTGCAGCCGCTGCCCTTCGCCGAGTCGAGCTTGAGGTCGTTCGTGCCGTCCGCGGCGCCGATGCTGCCGTACCGGGCGAGCAGGTCGATCGTGTCGCCGATCACGTTCGCGCTGGTGCCGCCGGTCCCGAGGTTGTGCCCGTCGGTGATCGAGCCGTGGAAGTTCGTCAGCGAGATGTTCGCGCAGGTGCTGGCGCTGGAGCCGTAGCAGGTGGTGACGGTGTCGACGTGCAGGTCGCCGGTGGTCTGCGAGACGCGGATCACGCCGGGGGCCTGCGCGTTGAGGACGCCGAACCTGTCGACCGAGGACTGGATCTCGAGGAAGTTGCTGTCGAGGCCGATCGTGCCGTGCTGCGCGGTCAGGGTGACGTTCACGCCCACGACCTGCGGCGTGGTCGCCGCCGGGGTGTGCCCGGAGCTCGGCGGGTTCGGAGACGGCTGCGGGGCGTCGTAGATGGATCCGGGCGCGGTGAGCGTCACATCGTCGTCGGTGGAGCGGATCAGGCCCGCGCGCAGGTCTCCGTACTGCTCGGTGAGGGTGATGAAGCCGTTCGTGTCGGCGTTGACCGTGCCGTACGTGGCCGCGGTCACCCCCGACGCCGGCTGCTGGATGAGCACGAGGCCGACGATGTTGATCCGGGTCGCCGACGGCGCGTCGTTCGCGGCGAACACGTCGATCAGACCGTGGGTGCCGTTCGACCCGGCGTCCAGCAGGCTGAAGTCGTACGTGCTGTCCGTGGCGCTGCCGCCGGTCGCGAAGGCTCCCGGTTCCAACGTCGGGTGCGGGCTGACGCAGCCGTCGGCGTAGTAGCAGTGCGCGCCGTCGGGGTGGTAGAAGCTCACGTACTGCCCGCTCGGCCCGGGCGTCGCGGTCACCTGGATGCCGGGCACCGTGCCCACCGAGGTCTGGTACTGGGTGGCTTGCAGCCGTACGAAGATGCTCTCGCCGGCGACGAGGTGGTCGATCGGGATCACGTACGCGGGCGTCTGCGGGTTCGCGATCACGGGGTCGCGCAGCAGCGTCCGCAGGTCGAGGTACTGGCTCGTGCCGGAGTTCGCCGTGAGGTCCTCGTCGTGCCCCGCCCATTGCACGAGATCGATGTTGAGGTAGGTCGCGGGCGCAGCGATCGAGGATCCGGCCACGAGGTGCAGGGTGTTCGTGCGGATCAAGTCCGTGTGCGGGCCGCTGAACAGGGAGCTGGATCCGCCGCGCGCGGTCGACGACGAGATCGATCCGGTGCTGGAGACGTCGGTCTCGCCGATCGGGTTCAGGATCGTGCCGTTGATGAGCAGGTCGGGCGCGGAGGTCGGGGCGTCGTTCGTGATCGTGACGAGCGTCGGGTCGACGTGGCGGACGATCGCGAACATCGCGCTCACGGTGGGGGCGGCGAGGGTCACGGTCGGCGTGCCGACGTTCAGCACGGTGATGTCGTCGATCACGAGGCGCTCGATGGAGTGGTTGAGGATCGTCACCGCCGCCCAGTTGTCGCGGTAGTAGAACGTTCCCCAGTAGTGGCTCGACACGTTCGCGCCACCATTGAGGGTGTTGTGGATGGTGCCGCCGCCCGAGCTCATCAGCACGTCGCCGGTGTCGTGGTTGACGAGGTCGTTCACCTCGATCACGGGCGCGCCGCTGAAGTCCGTTCCCGGCGCGGGGTTGCTCACCCCGTTGACGGTGATGTTGACCGCGGTCACCACGTGGCCGTCCGGGCCGATGATCAGCAGCGGACTCGGTCCCTCGTGGATGATGACGTCCGCGTTCCAGTCGACGTGTCGGGTGCCGGTGTTGTCGACCGGATCGCCTGGTCTCGTCTCCGCCTGCACGTACAGCGCGAGGTGCGTCTGGCCGGCCGGGTGCGCGAGGTGCCACGGCGACGGGTCGGCCGGGTCGAGGCTCTGATCGTTCGTGCTCACGCCGTACTGGATCCGCGTGCCCGCCTCGACCGTCACGCCTGCATGCGCCGCGGCCGTCTCCGAGAACTCGAAGTTGTCGTAGCCGTCGCTGTAGGACGGGCCGATGCACCAGCATTCGGGGTCGTCGTCGTGGGAGCGGGTGTTGCCGCTGTGGAAGGCGCGCAGATCCACGCCGTTGTCGCCCTCGACCCGGGTGGGCGTGCCGGTCTGGCCGTCGATGAGCGCGGTGTCGCGGCTCTTCAGCTCGGAGACCGCCTTGGCTGTGGCGAAACCGGCGAACGCGATGAAGATCGACCGCGCATGGCTCGTGATGTTCGAGCCGGTGGTGGTGGCCAGCACGTTGACGGTTCCGCCGACGACGTGCGCACCGGCGCCGATCACCGAGGCGCTGTTGTCGGTGAGGTGCACCTCGGCGTGCGCGATGGATCCGCCCGCCAGTCCGCCGCTCTCCGTATCGGCGTCCGCGTTCGCCACGAAGGTGGCGGTGGAGAACACCCGCACCATGCCGCCGGCGGTGATGTTCACTCCGCTCGCGTTCACCTGCGTCGCCGGGGTGGTGCCGGTGATGCCGTCGGGGCCGCTGCCGATGAAGGCCGAGGTGTTGCCGGTGCCGTCGACGTGCGAGGACACGCCGGCGCCGGAGATGAGCCCGCCGGATCCGTTGCTCGTGGTCGCTGTCGCGTTGGTGTGCGTCGTGGCGCTGATGCCCACGTTGCCGCCCGCGGTGATCGACGCGGCCGCGTCGTAGGCGCGCACGGTCGGGTTGACGGTGGTCTGCGCGGTCTGCGAGGTGAAGGATCCCAGTCCTCCCCCGCCGCCGTTGGCCGCGGCGTTGGTCACGCCCGTGCCCGGGGGCGGCGAGGCCGCCCGCAGCGACGAGCCGTCGGCGGTGAGCAGCTTCTGCGAGCCCGTGAGCGATCCGGTGAGCCGCAGCACGAGTTCCTGCGCGCCGGTGCCCGCGCTGAGCGCCGCCCCGGCGAGGTACAGCGTCTGGTCGCCGAACACGTGCGCCGTGCTGAGCGACTGGCCGGCGAGGGTGATCTGGCCGGATCCGTTGCGGCTGCCCACGGTGTAGGTGGCGCCGTCGCTGAGGCCGATGCCCGCGGGGGCGAATGCCTGCACGTCGCGCGACTCGAGCGGGGCGGAGATGTGGATCGGGGTCACGACGGATGCGTTCGGGCAGGCCGCGTCGCCTGCGTGGCCGACCGCGTCGCAGTAGGTCGCGGCGAGGCGGATCGCGTACGCGCTCTGCCGGATCACGTAGAAGGTGGCGCCGACCGTGAGCTCGGGGATCTTGTGCGAGGAGTCGCTGACCCGGTAGATCACGGCCTGGCCGTCGTGCAGGTTGTGGTCGGAGAGGGTGACCGCATGGGTCACCGGGTCGACGTTCACGGTCGGCAGGTAGACGTTGTAGGCGGATCCGCTGTCGCCCGTGACGTGCCCGCTGCCATCGACCGTCACGTCGACGGCGTGGTTGCAGTACGCGCAGGCGGGGTGGCCGTTCACGGCCGGGATGCCCGCCCCGTGCGTGAAGGTGCTCGCCGGCGCGGAGCGGTAGGTGACCTGCTGGCCGACGGTGAACGGCGTGCCGCCGATGAGGTTGCCGCTCACGTCGCCCGTGTGGAAGACGCTCGCGGCCTGCAGCGCGTCGGCCTGGGCGGCGTAGAGCGCGACCGTGTAGGCGTCGATCACGCGCACGTAGTAGACGCCGCCGTTGGTCAGGCCGATCGACGAGGCGTGCACCGGGTCGTAGCGGTAGATGAGGGCGTCGCCGTTCTCGAAGTGGTGCGGGCCGCTGAAGCGCAGCAGCCCCCGGGACGTGTCGACGCCGGACGCGCCGGGCACCAGGCTCAGCGCGTCGATCGACGCGGCGGTCCAGGTGACGCCGAAGCCCAGGTGGTCGGGGTCGGGGTCGCCGTTCACGACCGGCACCACGACCGAGTAGACGTGGGCGTTGCGGAGCCCGCCGATCGGGCTCGACGAGCTGTACTGCACCTGGTCGCCGGTGGACAGCCCGTGCTGCGGGAACAGCACGGAGTCGGTCGGAGCCGCGCCGCCGTGGACGTTGAGCCCGACGATGTCGTCGGTGAGCAGGGCGCCCTGCGGGTCGGCCAGTGACTGCGCGTCGAGGGTGACTGTGCCGCCGGCGAGGATCGTGCTGTTCGCGCCGACGTGGGCGTCGACCGTCGGCGACGTGGTGGCGTCGGCGCCGGGCAGGCCGACGTTGGCGATGCCGCCGCCGACCACCTTGGCCGTGCCGACCGCCTGCGCACGGTGCGAGATCGCGGTCACGGTGACGCCGTTGGTCGCTCCCGTGCCGAGCACGACGTGCACGCCCGTGCCCAGGTACGCCTTCACGGTGGGGTTCGCGGTGGCCGATCCGACCGCCGCGCCGATCGTGAGGCCGATGGAGCCCGCCCCCGCCTTGGCGCCGGCGCCCGCGACGGCCGCGTCGTCGGCGGTGACCGCGAGGGACCCTGGCCGGCCCGACACGGTGCCGACGGTCGCGCCGTCGTCGACGGAGGCCGAGACGGTGCCGCCGACGGTGGCGATCGCCTTCATGTCCGTGCCGGATCCGAGGATGCCGCCCGCGCCGCCGGTGACGTTGGTGAGCGTGATCGCCCCGCGGCCCGCGTGCACCGTGATGGCGGTACCGGGGCTGTGGATGTTCGTCGACCCGCCCAGCGTGGCCGCGTCGGTGCCGTCGATGGCGCCGGTCGCGGAGACCACCGAGACGCCGACGACGAGGGAGACCGAGACGATGTCGAGCGTGGTCGTCGTCGCATCCGTCGCGTCGGTCTGGACCGTGAGCTGGCTGCCGGTGACGAGCTCGCCGCCGAACGTCGCGGTGCTGCCGCCGTGGTCGGCCGCGCTGGACCCGATGATCCCGACGCTGATCACGAGCGAGGCGTTGACGCTGCTGGTGGTGGCGACGACGGTGTTCTTCTTCACGGCGCTGATCATCGCGGCCCCCGTCAGGGTGACCGTGCTGTGCGAACCGACGGCGGCGGTGACGAGCGCCGAGGACTGGATCGTCGCGTGCGCGTCGTTGGCGCCGCCGGCGCCGAGTCCGCCGATGCTCAGCATGTCGGTGACCGAGGAGGCGTTGTTCGTGCCGTCCGCGGTGACCGACAGCGAGGCTGCGTCGACGCCGATGTCGACCGAGGCGGTGGTCGCGGCGGCGATGTCCGCGGTCGGCACGCTGACGCTGATGCCGACGAGGCCGCCGCCCGAGCCCATCTGCGTCTTGGTGTAGGCGGTGTCGTGCGACTCGGCGTCGAACGTCACGGGGCCGGCGCTCGTGATGGTGCGGGCCGCACCGGCGTAGACCGCGACGGCCTCGACCTTCGCGGCCGCGCGGATCTCGGCGTCGGCCAGGCTCACGGAGACCCCGGCGAGGCCGCCCACGCTCACCACGAGCAGCTGCGACTCGGCCCGGTTGGCGCCGATCGCGCTGACCGCGACGCTCGCGGAGCTGGTGACGCTGCCGGAGAGCTCGGCGTGCACGGCGCCGCCGATCAGGGCCTGCGCGGCGAACACGGCGCCCGCGCCGACGAATCCGGCGCTCAGGTTCTTGCCGATCGCGATCGCCTCGTTGCGGGTGTTCGTCCCGTGGATGTCCGCGGTCACGGTGACCGTACCGCCCGAGGCGATCGAGGCGTCCGAGCTCACGGTGGCGGCGATGTCGGCGCCGTCCGCGATGGTCGCCTTCGCGACGCCGACGTTGAGCGACAGACCGGCGATGCCGAGGATGTCGACCTCCGCCTTCGCGTGGTTCTCGCCGCTCGCGTGCACTGTGACGCTCGCGGATCCGCCCACCCGGCCGGTGAGCTCGGCCGTCGTGTGCCCGGAGATCGTGGCGATCGGGATCATCGCGGTGATCGCGGCAGCCCCGACCGCGACGCCCGGAGTCCAGGCCGTCACGACGTTGCTCGCATTCGTCTCGACGTCCACGGCACCGCTCGTGGTGACGTCGCCGCCCAGCTCCGACTCGGTGTGGCGGCCGCTCGAGGCGATCAGCAGCGTGAAGCCGACCGCGAGCGCACCGGTCGAGATGTTCACGGCGACCGGGGTCATGTCGGTGCGCGTCCCGGTGGCGCTCACCGTGACGCCGGTGCCGCCGATCGTGACCGTGCCGTGTGCGGCGGAGGCCGCCCGGGTGGTGCCGGTGTAGTTCAGGATCGCGACGATGCCGCTGATGCCGGCGAGGATGCCGCCCTGCGCCGAGACCGCGAGGACGTTCGGCGACACGTGATCGGTCGCGGTGACGGTGAGGCCGCCGATCGCCCCGCCGGATCCGATCGCGACGTCGCCGATCGTGGCGGTGGTGTCGCCGCTGAGGTTCAGCACCGCGACCGCGACGCCGACCGCGCCGGCCGCGAGGGTGATGCCGACCGCGTAGGCGGTGATCGTGCGGGTCGCCAGGGTCGTGACGTCGATCCTCGTGCCGGCCTTCGGGATGCTCGCACCGGTGTCGATGTGCGCGGCCTGCGAGCTGGTGTCGCTCAGCACCACGATCTGGCCCGTCACGGAGATGCCGGCGACGGATCCGGTGACGGCGATGTCGGTGACGTTCTCGGTGAGGTTCGAGTGCACGCCCACGATGCCGGCGGCGGAGACGCTGGCGGTGTTCGCGACGCCCGCGTCGGTGTGCAGGCCGATCGTGAGAACGGAGATGCCGGCGCCGAGGGCGCCGAGGCCCACGCTCGCCGCGCCCGCGAGGGCGACGACGTCGAGGCGGTCGTCCGCGGTGACCTGCACGTCGGACAGCATCGAGTGCACCGTGCCGTAGATGGTCGCGGAGGTGCCCGCGGGCGGTGCCGGGTGACCGACGGTCGGGTGGAACGTGTCGGCCGTGACGGATCCGCCCGGCGATGCCGCGACGAGGCCCTGGTTCGCGCGGTCGCCGCCCGAGTACACGTAGCTCGCGTACGGGGCGTTGATCGGGGTCCACTTCGTGCCGTCCGCGGCGATCGACGCGCCGGAGGTGAAGGCGACGTTGGCCTGGTAGTAGTGCCCGCTGCCGTCGGTGACGATCACGCCGTTCTTGTAGGCGTGGCCGGCCTGGTAGTTCGCGACCTTCTGCGCCGCGGTGCCGCTGAGTGCGCTGCCCCAGCCGTCGCCAGTTCCGGAGGCCGTGCCGTCGGCCTGATCCTGTGCCGACATGGCCCCGCTGTCGCCGGTGGCGGCGCTCTTCGGGTCGGACAGCTCCCAGTACGCCGCGTCGGAGGTCGTGTGCACGTGCGCGGGGTCGCTGTTCTTGCGGGCGACGTAGGTGTGCCCCGAGTCGGTGACCACGTCGCCGGTCGTGTAGCTGTTCGCCGACGAGTAGGCGCCGCGCTGCGGGCCGTTCGCGTCCGAGTTGTACTGGTCCGTCGGCGTCGTGCCGATCGACCAGACCGACACCGCGCCGGCGAGACCGACGAATCCGCCGCCGACGCTCACCGCGTAGCTGGAGACGTGCTTGATCGCGAGCGCGTTCACCGCGACGCCGCCGTTGGCCCAGACGTCCGCCGTGCCGATGTACGAGGTGACGCTGACGTTCGCGACGCCGATGTCGATGCCGCCCGCGGCGCCCACGAACCCGCCGGCCACGCCGCCCGCGAAGGTGAGCGAATCGAGGCGATCGGTCGCGTTGACCGTCACCGACTGGTTCGCCGCGACGCCGCCGAGGATCGTGCCGGAGCCCTTGTTCACGGTCGTTCCGTCGTCGATCCAGGCGCCCGTGCCGACCGTGAGGATGCTCACCCCGACGTTGCCGCTGACGCCGACGAACCCGGCCGCGAGTCCTGCGACGATGCCGAAGAGCTTCTCGGTGGATCCGGCCTGCACGACGAGTCCGTGCACCGTCTGCGATCCGAAGGAGTCGTTCGCGATCGAGCCGTTGTCGATGCAGGCCTCGCCGGTGCTCGGGCAGCCGTATCCGGCTCCGGTGCCCTTGACGACGACGGTGTTGTTCGTGCCGAGGTGCGCCTGGGTGCTCTTGGCGGCCACGACCACGTCGACGCCGACGCCGACGCCGACCCAGCCGACGGCGAGGGACGCGGTGACGAGGATCAGCGAGCTGTCGTCAGAGGCGAGGACGGCGATGTTGCCGTCGGAGCGCAGCGTGACCGCATTGCCCGTGTACGCGTTCGTGAAGGTCTTCAGGACCGTGACGCCCACCGTGCCGGCGACGCCGACCGTGGCGCCCGCCGCGGCGAGGTTGACCGAGACGACGGCGTCGCTCGTGTGCGAGACGACCTCGATGTCGTGCCGCGCGTTGACCGTCGCGTCGTGGTCGATGTAGGCGTCGGCATGCAGCTCGACGACCCTGACCGCGGCGGACAGACCGACCGCCGCCGTGCCGCTGACCGCGACGGAGGCGGCGAGGCCGAGCGTGCGGTAGTTGTTGCCGGCGGCGACCCGCACCGACTGGCCGGATCCGGCGGCGGCGTCGTTCGCCGCGCACGCGGCGCTCGCGCAGTTGATCTTGGCGTGGTCGCCGATCGACGCGATCGTGTGCACGGTCAGCACGGAGATGGATCCGGACAGGTTCACCGCGACGGTTCCGGCCACGCCCGCGGAGACGCCGAGCGAGGCGATGTAGTCGCTGTTGGTCGCGGTGACCGCGACCCCGGAGAACCCGGACGAGGTGCCGGTCGTGATGGTCTGCGGGCCGGTCTGCCGGCCGTCGGCGCCCGGGAGCTGACCGGAGCGGACGAAGCTGTGCGAGCGGCCGCTGCCTGTGGAGCCGAAGGTGATCGGCACAGTCGCGCCCGGGACGGCCATGCCGTCGTGCGCGCAGTCGTCGGCGTTCAGCGTGGCCTCGCACTTGGTGCGCGCGATCTGGAAGTGGGTGGGCGTGTGGTCGACGACGTAGTAGGTCGCACCATCCACGAGTCCGCCGATGGGGGTGCCGCCGCCGGCGCTGTAGACGACCGGGTCGCCGTTCGCGGCGTTCGGGTCGTACGGCAGCACGATGTAGTTCGAGCCGACGTCGACGCCGGCGTTGAAGCGCGGCGCGTCGTCGCCCGCGGCGCCCGGGGTGTTGGTCGGGATGAAGCGCTGCGATTCGCTCATCATCCCGGAGGGCAGGGACATGCCGGTGATGATCGGGGAGTCGGCGTTGGGCCCGCGGATCTGGATGCACGTGCCGCATCCGTTCACCAGGTGCACGAAGTAGGTCGCGCCGTCGGAGAGACCCGTGATCGGCTTGCCGCCGCCCGCGTCGTAGACGACCTGCTGACCCTCCACGAAGTTGTGCGTGTAGCCGAGGTTGATCGTGGTGCCGTCGAGCATGAGGCCCTGCGGCGTCGGGGCGTTCGGCAGCGGGCCTCCCGGATAGTTGCCCTGGTAGCCGCGCGGGTCGAACCGGGTGTCCACGCCGGACGTGCTGTACCCGCCCGTGTTGACGGTGCCGTGCGTGGTGGCGCCGCCGAGAGCGGTGACGATCGCGGAGGACCCGATCGTCGCGTTCGTGGTCTTCGTGACGACCGGCACCGCGACGCCCGCGCCGATCGCGGCCGTGCCGCCGACGCTGATATTGCCGGCGATGACGAACAGGGTCAGGGCCTCGTCGGCGGAGACGACGACGTTGCCGCCGGCGCGGACGTTCGCGCCGGATCCGATCCCCGCCGTCGTCGTCACGCTGATCACGGGGACCGCCGCGTTCACGGTGACCGCGGCCGTGCCGCCGACCGAGACGCCCGCCGAGATCGAGGTGATGTCCTCGCTCGAGGTCGAGGTGACGACGACGTCGCCGTTGGCGTGCACGGTGGACGAGGAGCCGATCGTCGCCGAGGTGGTCTTGTGCAGATCCTCGACGTCGAGGCCGACGCCGACGCCCGCGGTTCCGCCGACGGCCACCGCACCCGCGAGCGCGAGGATCGTCGTCGTGTCGGACGCGGTGACGGCGACCGCCTGCGAGGTGTGCGCGCTCGCGTTCGTGCAGCTCACGCCGACGCAGTTCACGGTCGTGTTGGAGCCGATGCCGGCGGTGGTGACGTCGGTGAGCACGTCGATCGAGACGGATCCGGCGACGCCCGCGTTGTTGCCACCGGCCCCGGCGACCGCGACGAGGAGGATGTCGCCGACCTGCGTCGCCGAGACCGTGAGGCCGGTGGCGCCGTCGGCCTCGATGTCGGCGTGGTCGCCGATCGTCGCGGTGACGTTTCCGTTGCGGACGAGGAGCGCGAGCGAGGCGCCGATGCCGGCGCTGCTCGTGGAGATCGCGACGTTCCCGGAGGCGATGCTGAGCTTGTCGGCGTGGTCGGAGGCGGTGACGGCGACGTCGCCGCCGGCGTGCACGACCGCGTTGTCGCCGATCGTGGCCGCCGTGGCGTGGTCCCCCGGGTTGATCACGATGACGGCGAAGGTGCCGGCGACGGCCGCGCTCGAGTCGGAGGCGCTGCCGCCGACGACGATCTCGAGGAGGTTCTCGGTCGAGACCGCGGTGACCGCGACCCCGCCGCCCGCGGCGACCTTCGCGCCGGCGCCGATCCGCGCCCGCACGTCCTTCGTCATGACGAGGACGATGATGGATCCGGCGACCGAGGCGGATCCTCCGCTCAGGGCCAGCCCGCCGGAGACGTCCACGATGTTCGTGTCGTCCTGAGCGGAGACGGTCACCGACTGGCCGGAGCCGCCCGTGGCGGTCTGGTTGACCTTCGCGCTGTCGCCGATGTACGCCTCGGTGTCGAACAGGAGCACGTCCACCACGATGGTGGCGCTCACCGCGAGTCCGTCGCCGCCGACCGCGCCGCCGAGGGCGAACGACGAGAACGCCGGCAGGTGGCTGTCGATCGTGCTGTTGCCGGTGCTCGGGGCGAGCGGGGCATACGTCTGGTGCGCGGTGACGCCGATCGCGCCGGAGGCCTGCAGCGTCGTCGCGGCGGACGAGCCGGTGCAGTCGGGATCCGTCGTCGGATCCGTCCCCGAGCACACCGAGGCGACCGTCGACACGGCGGGCAGGATGTTCACGGTGAACGCGCCGCCGATGCCCTTGCCGCTCGTCGACAGCGCACCGGAGAGCGCGAGGTTCAGCAGGCGCATGTCGGTGACGGCGTTGACGTCGATGCCCGCGGTCGAGGTGACGGTGGCGCCTTGGCCGATCCGTGCCGCCGTGTACAGGTTGAGGACGTTGATGCCCGCCGACGCGGCGAAGCTGGTGCCGGACTTGCCGCCGGCGGCGGCGAACGCCCAGATGATGAAGTCGTCGTGCTTGCCGGCGGGGGTGATCGCCTCGACGGTGACGCCGGCACCGGTCACGGTGGCGCCCTGAAGCACGTGCGCCTTGTTGGTGAGGTTGAGGTAGTTGAAGCCGACCGCGGCGCCGATCTCGGTGCTGCCCGAGGTGAGGTCGAACGCGGTGCTGATGGCCTTCGCGGTGTTGCCGGTCAGATCGGACGCGCTGACCTTCACCGCACCGCCCGTGGCGGTCACCGTGATGCCGCCGCCGATGCGCGCCTCGTTGGTCGCCTCGATCCAGTTCCAGGCGATCGACGCGGCGATGCCGGTGCCGCCGCCGCTCTGGCCGGTCTTGCCGCTCGAGCTGCTGTTCGCGGACGTGGTCTGGTCGTTCGACTTCGGGGTGCTCTTCCCGGCGGTCGCGCCCGACGCGTTCGGGTTGTCCTTGATCTGCTGGTCGGACTTCTTGTCGGAGTCGTTGTCGCCGTCGCTGCTGCCGCGGGCGCTCGCCGTGGCGTTGGCCGCGTCGGCCAGCTCGGAGGTCGCCTCGATCGTGACCGAGGTGCCGCTGATCGAACGGTCGACCGCTGCGAGCGTGTTCCAGTCGAGGATGACGTTGAGGGCGACGATGGCGCCGACGGCGACGTCCTTGCTCGCGGCCTCGGCCTTGCCCGAGGTGTCGACCTCGTTCGTGTGCTCGGCGCTGACCGTGACGGTGCCCGCGACCGTCAGGGCGGTTCCGGTGCCGAGACGGGCGGTCACGGTCTCGTGGTTGCTCACGACGAGCGCGACGGCCGGGGTGATCGCGGGGTTGTCGCCGCTGGTCTTCGTGCCGGCCTCGACCTCGGTCGAGATCTGCCGCCACCCCTTCGCCTCGATCTCGACGTTGCGGCCGCCCGAGACGGTCGCGCCGTTCGCGACCTCGGAGCGCACCCGGTTCGCCGGGAGGTTCGTCACCGGATCCTGGCCGGCGAGGATGTTCATCGCGACCGAGGCGCCTACACCGACCGAGTCGCCGGTCTCGGCCTTGCTCGTCGCCTTGGCCGCGTCGCGCTCGGTGCTGCGGCTCTTCAGCGTGAGATCCTCGCTGCTGAGCGTTATCGACGCACCGGCGGGGATGACGGCCTCGGTGCGGCTCTTGACGATGTTGATCGCGACGGATCCGGCGACGCCGATCGTGGTCGAGTCGCCCGCGCCGGATTCGGCCTGCGCCTCGAACTCGTGCTCGTCGAGGCGGAAGATCTGGTCGGTGGTCGGCGAGCCCGGCAGGTCGATGCCGTGGTCGAACGTGCTGCCCAGCGAGCTCCACGCGTGCCCGCCGCTGGCGAACCTGTACAGGCCCGCGGTGTGACCGAGCCCGTCGTCGGCGGTGAGCTGGTAGTAGTCCTTGTCCTTCGGCCCGTCGGTCGGCAGCTTCTCGCCCGATTGGTCGCCGGCGTACTGCCAGGCGGAGCCGTCCCAGCGGTAAACGCTGCCCTGCGGGTGGCCGGCGTTCGGCGCGGTCAGGACGCAGAAGGCCGGGGTGGAGGCGTGCGCGCAGTCGTCGAGCTTGCCCTGTTCGGGCACGGCCCCGGCGACCACCGCGCTGCCCCAGCTGCCGCCGGCGGAGTACTGGTACACGCCCTTGCCGTTCGAGCCGTCGTCGGCGGTGAGCCGGAAGTACTCCCCCGCGTACGGGCCGGGCAGGTCCTTGCCGCGGTCGATGATGTCCCACGAGGTGCCGTTCCAGTGCCGCAGCACGTCGTGGTTGTCCGGGTCGGCGATGTCCGTCATGCCGGCTTCGGCGTCGAGGCCGGTCGCGACGATCGTGGTGGCGCCGGTGGAGGCCCGGTTCGTGATGTCGACCGCATTGACGCCGACGCCCGCGCCGACGCCGACGGCCGCCTTCGCGGTGGTGTCGCCCTTGCCGTGCGCCGAGGAGTCGGTGTGCGCCGAGCTCTTCAGGGTGAGCACCCCGCCTGCCGTGATGCTCAGGCCGTCGGCGACGGTCGCGGTGCTGACGGTGGTGACGATGTTGATCGCGAGTGCCGCGGCCACCGACAGGGACGGAGAACTCGATCCGCCGCTGTTGTCCTGGCCGTCGGCGGTGCCGGTCTTCGGGGTCGAGGTCTTGCCCGAATCCTTGCCCGCGGCGTTGTTGTCCTTCTGCGTCTTGTTCGCGTTGCCGAGGTTGTCATCGGCCTTGCTGTTCGTGTCCTGGCCGTCGTCCGAGGCGCCGCTCGCGGAGGCCTCCGCCTCGCTCCTCGTCTGCGAGCTGCCGGTGGCCGTGAACCCGATGGCGTCGCCCGCCTGCAGGCTGCGGTCGGTGTGCGCGTCGACGGTGTGGTTGACGACGGCGAGGGCCAGCGAGAGGCCGATACCGGCCGTGGATCCGACAGTGGTGTCGCCCTTGGCGGTGGTGTCGACGGCGCCGGTGAAGGTGGCGCCGACCGTGATGGTTCCGGTCACCTGGATGGTGGGCCCGGCCCCCAGGGCAGCCTGCGACGATTCGTTCGCGATCGATACCGCGACGGAGGGGGTGACGGTCACTTTGCCGCCCTTGCCACCCGCGTCGGTCTCGTTCGTCAGCGCATCGGCGTTGGTCGAGTTCAGCGTGATGTTGCGCGCTCCGGTGACCGGGGGGCCGTTGGCCGCAGAACTGTTCAGGTCGAAGCCGGTGAAGACGTCGTTGTTGACCAGGTTGAGCGCGACGGATGCGCCGATCCCCACGGTCGCTCCGCCTTCCTGCTGGGCGGCCGCCTTGGTGGTGCTGCTGCCCGACGAGGTGCCGGTCATCACGACGTCGCCGACGCCGGTGATGTGCACCCCGCCGCCGCCCGCCGGCGAAGCGAACACGGCCGCGATCGTCTTCTCGTTGAGCAGGTTCATGGCGAAGGCGCCGGCAAGGCCCAGGGTGCCGTCGGAGCTGGAGGCACCCGCCGTGGCCTCGGCGTCGATCGTGTGGGTCGCGTTCGGGACGGTGTTCATCAGTGCCGTGAGGGTCAGGCCGTTCAGTGCGGTGACGGTGCTGCCGACGCCGATCGATGCCTGGTTCGTGATGTTCGCGAGGTTGACGGCCACGGCCGCGCCGATCGTGAGCGACGAACCGGTGCTCGCGGTGCCGGTCGCGATCGCCTTGGCGTGCGTGGTGTTCGTGGTCGCCAGGGTCACCTGGCCGCCCGTCGCGGTGACGGACTGGCCGTCTGCGAGCTGCGAGGTCGACGTGGAGTCGACGATGTTGAAGGCGATCGCCGCCGCGACGCTGATCGACGTGCCGCCACTGCCGCCGGCGCCGTCGCCGGACTTCGCCGCCGGCGTCGTGGAGCGGCTGCCCTTGCCGCCGTTGGCAGTCGAACGCCCGTTGGCGAAGCCGGCCTGGCTGTCGCCCTTGCCGTTCACCGTGGTCGTGTCGCCGCTGGGGTCGCTCGCGGATTGCTCGCCCTTCGCGCCCGCGACGCTCGCGGTGGCCTCGGTGTCGGTGTCGCTCGCGTCGTCGGCCCGGAAGCTCACGTCGCCTCCGCCGGCGACGGCGTTGCGGGCGAGTGAGGAGTCGGAGCGGTGCTTGGCCAGGGTCATCGCGAACGATGCGCCGATCGCGAGGTCACCGCCGTCGGTCGCGCCGGTGGCCGTGGTGACCGCCTTCGCGGTCTGGCTCGCGTGCGCGGCGATCGCGCCGGTCGTGTGCAGGGCCGCGCCGTCCGCGATCCCCGCCGAGGTGGAGACGTTGTCGACGTTGAGGGCGACCACGGCGGTGAAGGTGAGGCTGCCGCCACCCTTGGCACCGCTCTTCGCCGTCGTGCCGCTGTCGCTCGCGCCCGTCGCGTTCAGGGTCAGGGCGTGAGCCCCGGCGAGCGTCGCGCCGCTGACCACGCCGGCGTTGGTGCTGTCCTCGACGATGTCGATCGAGATCGAGGCTCCGACGCCGATGGACTTGCCGGTGCCGTCCTTCTTGGAGGTCGCGTCCGTACGGTCCCGCACGTTCGAGCCGGCGGTCAGGGTGAGATCCGCGTTGACGGTCGGGGCTCCACGCACCTCGGCAAGAGTCTTCAGGATCGCGACATTGACCGCGAGCGAGCCGGCGACGCCGACCGAGCCGCCGCCGGCGGCACCGGATTGAGCGGTCGCTGCGTACTGCGACTGTCCCGGGGCGACCGCTTCCACCGTGACGCCGGAGGCGTTGAGGGTGGCGCCGCCGCCGACGTACGCTTCGGTCGTGAACGTCGCGACGTTCACGGCGATGCCGATGCCGATGCCGCCGGATCCGTCCGCGCTGCCACCGGAGGCCGATGCCGCGTCCACATTCGTCGCCGCGGCATGCACGGTCTGCGTGCCGCCGGTCGTCGTGATCACGAGGGCGCCCGCGGTCGGGGCGATGAAGGCGTGGGTGCCGCCGGTGAGCGCCACGACGCCGAGGGCGCCCGCGATGCCGGTGTTGCTGCCGCTGGTGCCGCCCGCGGGGCCGTCGGCGGACTGCGCCTGGCCGTTCGCCCTGCTCGGGTCGTTGACGCCCTTGTCGTTGCCGGTCGAGCCCTTCGGACTGGTCTGCGCGGTCGCGGTCGCGGTGTTGTCGCTGTCCGCGGCGACGGTCAGCCCGCCCGCGGTGATCGCCGTGCCGGAGGTCGAGTCGATCGAGGCGGTCGTGTTCTGGGAGACGATGATCACGGCGATGCCGGCGCCGCTGTTCGCCGGGGTGGCGTCGCCGGTCGCGACCACGTTCACGTGGTTGTTCGCGTGCAGGGCAGCCGCGCCGGTGGCGGACAGGGTCGCCGTGCCGGTCAGGGTGGTCAGCGCGTTGCTGAACACGGTCACCGTGGCCACGGCCGCATCCTGCTGGGCCGTGCTGCCGTCGCCGCCCGCGCTGCCCTCGCTCTTGCCGCTGTCGACCTGCGGGTTCGCCGTGCCGTGCACGTCGGAGGTCGTCGTGAACGTGGCGGTCGAGCCGCTGGTGAGCTGTGCGGATCCGCCCACCGAGACGGTCGCCCCGGCGTCGAGGAGGAGGTTGTCCGTGTACTTCTTGTTCGCCGTGAAGTCCGGCACGGTCGCGGTCGCCGACAGGGACAGCGCTCCGGTGGTGTGGATCGAGCCGCCCTGCACGGTCACCGCGGCATGATCGCTCACGATGATCCCGTAGAACGAATCGGGCGTGACCGTGGAGCTGGCCGTCGCGGTGAGGCTGTTCGCCGTGATCGCCGCGTTCGTGAAGCCGATCGACGTATCGGCGCAGTGCGTCGCGAGGGTTGCGTTGACCAGGCAGGAGAGGGCGTTGGAGAGTCCGCCGGTGACGGTCTGCGTCGCAGTCAACGACACGTCGCCTGCGGTGAGCGTCATGCCGCTGTCGAAGAGGATCTGCCGGAACACGACCGTCAGATTGGCCGCGGCCAGGTTCAGGGCGCCCTGCAGATGCAGGATGTCGTTGCCGGTGCCGGTGATGGTCAGCGAGCTCGTCGGGATGACGAAGTCGGTGACCTCGGCGGCCCCGGGGCAGTTCATGTTCATGCTGCCGGCCGTCGCCGACGGCGACAGCGTGCAGGTCGCATCCGCGCTGCCCAGGTCGAACGCCACGTCGGTCGAGGTGTTCATGCTCATCGGTGCGATGCGGGAGTAGATCACGGTGGTGCGGTCGAGGACCACGGTGCCGGAGTGCTGGTCGAGAGGCCGGGAGACCGTGCTGGCCGCCGTGCCCGCGAAGTTCAGGGTGTTGTAGCCGTCACCGCCGTCGAACCGGACGGTGAGCGCGGGATCGAGCGCGCCGCGATCGACGACCAGAGTGTCGTCGTGCCCGCCCTGCACGTCGATCTCGGTGAGGCCGGCGTAGCTGGTCGAGGTGGTGCCTGCCGCGCTGGTGAAGCTGACCGTCCCGTCGGCGTGGAAAGCGAGCGTTCCGGTTCCGGTCGGCAGCTGCACGCTCCAGAGGACCGGCCCCGGGGTGGTGACGGCCGACGCGGCGGTCGTCGGCGTGGTGCCGGCGGTCGTGGAGGTCGCCGGGACGGACGCGTTCGCATCGCTCGTGGCGACGGCGGGAGTCGCGGTACCGGCCGGCGCGGACGTCGGGTCCGTGGCCGGGGCGGGGGCAGGCGCGGGGTCGACGACGGGTGCCGGGTCGACGGCGGGGCCGGCGACGGGCGCGGGCGTGGGGTCCGCGGCCGGCGCGGGGGCCGGATCCGGGACCGGAGCCGGGGCGGGGGCCGGAAGCAGTGACGCGTCGACGCCGTAGCTCTCGCCGGCGGAGAGCGAGGGGGTCATCACAGTGCCGGGCGTGTGCCCGAGACCGAGCACGTGCCCGAGTTCGTGGCGGACCACCGTGAGCAGGTCCATGTGCGCGGAGGCGGGGTCGCCGGGGAACGTCACGTCCCAGCCCCATCCCGCGGCGTGCGCGTCGATGATGACGGATCCGGAGTCCTCGCTGCCGAGCCATCCCGGGTCGAGGTCGCCGACCGTCGCGCTGAATCCGGAGAAGTCCGCGTTCGGGTCGACGGCCTGCCATTCGGCCTGGGCCTGAGCCACCGCGGAGTCGAGCTGGTCCTGGGTGAGCGCCGCGGCGGCGTCCACCGGGGTGGCGGGCGCGGAGTCGGCCATGATCGGCGACGGCGAGGGATCCGGAGTCGGGCTCGTGCTGCCGGTTCCCGTCCCTGAGGTTCCGGAGGACGTATCGGTGGATCCGGTGCCGGTCGAACCCGTCCCCGTCGAACCCGTGCCCGTCGATCCGGTGCCGGTGGACCCGGTGTTCGTCGTTCCTGTTCCACTCGACCCGGTACCCGCGGAGCCGGTGGATCCCGTGCCCGTCGACCCGGTACCCGTGGACCCGGTGGATCCCGTGCCCGTCGACCCGGCTCCTGTGGAGCCGGTGGCAGGCGTGCCCGAGCTGCAGGTGACGGAGTTGCCATCGGTGCTGCGCACGCAGTGCATCTGCGACCCCTGGTTCGACGGCGCGGGGTCCGTCGCCACCGGCGTCGCGGCGGGAGTCACGGTCACGACGGTGCCGGTGTCGCTCGTCGTCGCCTCGACGGTGCCCGTCGTCACCGTCCCTGCGTCCGAGACCGTGGCGATCTGGCTCGCGGCGTCCACCTGCGCCTGTTGCAGTGCGGCCTCGTATGCGGCCTTCTCGGCGAGGTAGGCGGCCAGCGCATCCGCGTAGGCGGAGAACTGCTGCTGTGCGATCAGACCCTCGAGCCGGGCACGGCTGTTCGCGCCGTCGGCAGCGAGGCCGATGGTCGCGGGAGCGGTCCGAGACGGGGCCGAGGCGGGTGCCGCCACCGGCGGAACGGCCGAGGCGCTCGCCGGGAACGACATGACGAGCGCGGTCGCGAACGCGGCGACCAGCGCCACAGCGCGTGTGCGCCAGCTGCGCACGATCGGAAGATCCGACGCGCGCCGCCCCCTGTCATCCGTCCTGGTCGACACCAAGACCTCCAGCTCCGTAGAACGCCACAGCTCCGTAGAACTGGTAGGCGCGCTCCCCCACGCGGATACCGAGACAAGTGGTACTCGCCCTGAAGCTCCCGCGTCAATACCCAAAATTCCGGAAGTCCGCAGTGTGCTCGATTCGCGCGTCCCTCGCGAGATCCGCCCTCATGCCGGCGAGGACATACAACCAGCTCCGACGGCGTTTCCTGCGGAGCCTTCGCGCCGCGATGCCCCTGCAGACGCGAAACGCCCCCGGTTCCTCTGTGACGAGGATCCGGGGGCGTTCTGAACGAGACGGGGCCTACTTGGCGGCGCCGACCGTCTCCTTGGCCTTCTCGACTGCGGCCGGAGCGGCCTCGGCGGCCGGTCGCGGACGGGCGGCGAACTCGTCGAAAACGGCGCGCGGCGTCTGCACGGCCTCGAGGCCGACGATGTCGCGGCCGAGCCACAGGTTGTTCCACCAGCCCCACAGCACGCGCCACTTGCGCTCCCACGAGGGCATCGCGAGGCCGTGGTAGCCGCGGTGCGCGATCCAGGCCAGGAAGCCCTTCAGGGCGAGGTTGCCCGACTGGAAGACGCCGTTGTAGAGGCCGAGGCCGGCGACCGCGCCGAGGTTCTTGTGGAAGTAGTCCTTCGGCGTCTCGCCGCGCAGCACCGCCACGAGGTTCTTCGCGAGCAGCTTGGCCTGGCGCACGGCGTGCTGCGCGTTCGGCACGCACATGCCGCCCACGCCGCCGCCGGACAGGTCGGGGACGGCCGAGACGTCACCGGCGGCCCAGGCCCCCTCGACGAAGGCGTCGGCGGTGCCCACGCGCAGGTCGGCGCGGGTCTGGATGCGGCCGCGCTCCTCGACCGGCAGGTCGCCGCCGCGCACGACGGTGGGGTTGGCCATGACGCCCGCGGTCCACACGATCAGGTCGGACGGGATGACCTCGCCCGTGGAGAACTCGACGTTGCCGTCGACCGCACCCTTGACCTGGGTGTCCAGGTGCACGTTCGCGCCGCGCTTGGCGAGGTCCTTCAGCACCCACTCGCTCGTCTTCAGCGAGACCTCGGGCATGATCCGGCCCATCGCCTCGATGAGGTGGAAGTGCGTGTCCTCGAACGACAGCTGCGGGTACTTCGCGATCAGCGACGATGCGAAGGAGCGCAGCTCGGCGAACGCCTCGATGCCGGCGAATCCGCCGCCGACGACGACGACCGTGAGCAGGCGGTCCCGCTCGGGTCCGGCGGGGATCGAGGCGGCCTTGTCGAAGTTCGACAGCAGCTTGTCGCGCACGGCGACGGCCTCTTCGATGGTCTTGAGACCGATCGCGTTGTCGGCGATCCCGGGAATCGGGAAGGTGCGCGAGACGGCGCCGGCGGTCACGACGATCTGGTCGTAGGCGAACTCGTACGGCTCACCCAGCGACGGCGTGATCGTGGCGACCTTGGCGGCGTGATCGATGCCGGTGACCTTGGCGGTCACCACGTTCGTGCGCTTCAGGTGGCGGCGGTGGGCCACGACCGCGTGCCGCGCCTCGATCGACCCGGCAGCGACCTCCGGCAGGAAGGGCTGGTAGGTCATGTACGGCAGCGGGTCCACCATCGTGACCTCGGCCTCGCCCTTGCGGAGATGCTTCTCGAGCTTCCACGCGGTGTAGAAGCCGGCGTAACCACCGCCCACGATCAGGATCTTGGGCGCGGCAGCGCTCTTTGCCACGGTGCTCTCAGTCACGGAGGCTTACTCCTCAGTCATCGGGATTTTGGCGTGCAGATGCGCGCGCCGAACGGATGCGCCGGGCAGCAGCGGTGACGCCAAGCGCTATCAGGATACCAGGCACGGTGAGCGCCACGAGCGGGAGGGTACCGTACAGCAGCGAATCGGGGCTGGGGATCAGCGGCGAGGTGGCCTTGGTCGGGGTATCGGCCTCCGGCAGAGGCGGGATCGCGACCGGCGTCGAGGTCGGCGCGGCAGGCGCGGGAGCCTCGGCGCGGCGGTTGAGGCGGATCCAGTCGGCGAGGTCGCCGAGCGGGTTCTGATCGACCGACGGCAGCGACGCGGTCACCGCGGCGGCCGCGTCGATCAGCCCGTAGCCGTACAGCGGATCCGGATGCGCCGTCATCTGCGGCGCCGGACGGGCGGTCTGGATGATCTGGTTGATCACGTTGTTCGCGTCCATGTCCGGATGCGCCGCACGCACGAGCGCCACCACGCCCGCCACGATGGGGGCCGCGCCGCTTGTGCCGTTCCAGGTCTCGATCGATCCGTTCGCATCGACGCCGAGCAGCGACTCGCTGGGGGCCGAGACCGCGATCGAGATGCCCTGCGTGGAGGCGGCCTTGCTGGCGACGCCGTGCTGATCCACTCCCCCGACCGCGAGCACGCCGGGAATCGTCGCGGGGGCGCCGACCATGGCCGTGCCGCTGCCGCGGTTGCCCGCGGCCACCACCACGACGACATCGTGCTGGAAGGCGTAGAGGAACGCATCGTCCCAGCTGCGGTCCCATTCCAGCGTGTTCGTGGTGAACGAGAGGTTGATCACGTCGGCGCCGTGGTCGACGGCCCATTTCATCGCATCCGCCACCTGCTTCGTGAACGGCACCGGCGCCGTGGTTCCGAATCCGAGCGAGATGGAGAGCAGCTTCGCCTCGGGCGCGACGCCGATCATGCCGGTGCCGTCGGCTTTGGGCCTGCCCGCGGCCAAGGAGGCGACCCGGGATCCGTGATCGCTGTCCAGCGGCCCGAGCGGCGTCCGGCCGTCGTCGGATCCGATGCCGGACACATCGGTGCCGTCGGTGACAGCACCCTCGAACGGGGCCGGCCCCTTGGCGATGCCCGTGTCGATGACGGCGATGGTGACACCCGCACCGCGGGTGGTCTTCCACGCGGCGTCGATGTGCGCGCCCTCGAGCCAGTACTCCGCCGTGCGCTCGGGGTCGGTCGGGCTGGGCGTCGGGGTCGCCCCGATCGCGAGCGGCGCCACGAGCGCGAGCGCGAGCACCGCCACGGCGGAGCGGATCCGCCGTGCGTTCAGGATGCGTGTGGTCGACGTCATCGGACTCGGTTCACCGCCCCAGGGCGGCTCCCGGCTCCAGGCACTCGCAGCGCTCGGGCGACCATCGCGCACGCCGCAGGGCCTCGTCGCCGATCGGGTTGACGCCCTCCCCCGCGGCCAGGGCATGGCCGGCCAGGGCGTGCAGGCACTTCACGCGGGTCGGCATGCCGCCGGCGGAGACTCCGGCGATCTCGGGGACGTCGCCGTACTGCGCGCGGTCGGCGAGGTAGGCCTGGTGGGCCTGCAGATAGGCGGCTGCGGCGTCCTCCTCCTCGAGCAGCGCGGCGAGCTCGGGCATCACGTGCTCGGCCTCGAGGGTCGACATCGCGGCGGCCGCGGCCGGGTGCGAGAGGTAGTAGAACGTGGGGAACGGCGAACCATCGGCCAGTCGCGGAAGCGTCGCGACGACGGTGGGGTTGCCGCAGACACAGCGCGCGGCGATCCCGACGACTCCCCTGGCGTCGCGGCCGAGCTGTGCGGAGACGACCGCGATCTCGGCGTCGGTGGGCGGGGCGAAGGGCGGCGTGGTCACCCCTCAAGGGTACGGGGTCCGCCTGCGGGACGCCTCAGCGCGCGGCCGAGCCCGCGGCGGTCTTGGCAAGGCCCGCCCCGGTCACGCTGCGCAGCAGCTGGCCCGCCCAGTCGGACGACTTCACCTGCGCGGTGTCGCTGACGGCGGCCTGCTCGACGGGCTGCGCGGCGGGATCGATGTCGTTGTCGATGAGGTAGACGACCTCGCCCGGCTTGACGTAGAACAGGCGCTCCCTGGCCTGCGCGGTGATGTACGCCGGGTCGTTCCAGCGCTCGCGCTCCGCGGTGAGATCGTCGATCTGCTTCTGCGTGACCTGCACCGAGTGCTCCAGGGCCGCGATCCGCTGCTTCTGGTCGAGATAGGTGCCGAGCGTGGGCACGAGCACCCACGCGCCGAGGACGACGAGCGACAGCATGATGACCATGAAGCCGCTGAGCCGGATGCCGCCGACCCAGCTCCGCACGTCGACGGCCCGGTCGGGAGCGGGCCGGTCGGCGCGTCCCGCCGCGCGGACTCCCGAGGCAGCGGGGGCGGACGACGAAGGAGGAGTCCGACGTGTCGTCATGACTCCTCCTCCGTTATCGATCAGCCACCGGCCCGATGACCAGACAGGCCGTCAGCGGCCCCTGGCCGGTGACAAGACCAGCAATGTGCGGATGTGCCGCTCAGCCCTTGAAGCGCGGGAAGGCGGAACGCCCGGCGAAGACCGCCGCATCGCCCAGCTCCTCCTCGATGCGCAGAAGCTGATTGTACTTGGCGACGCGCTCCGACCGAGCGGGCGCGCCGCTCTTGATCTGGCCCGAATTCACGGCGACGACGAGGTCGGCGATCGTGGTGTCCTCGGTCTCTCCCGAACGGTGCGAGAGCATCGTGGTGTAGCCGGAGCGGTGCGCCAGGCTGATCGCGTCGAGCGTCTCGGACAGCGTGCCGATCTGGTTCACCTTGACCAGCAGGGAGTTGGCGACACCCAGGTCGATGCCCTTCTGCAGGCGCTCCGGGTTGGTGACGAACAGGTCGTCGCCGACGAGCTGGATCGCCGAGCCGAGCTTCTCGGTGAGGCCCTTCCAGCCGTCCCAGTCGTCCTCGGCCAGCGCGTCCTCGATCGTGACGATCGGGAAGTCCTTGACCAGGCCCACGTAGTAGTCGGTGAGCGAGGCGGCGTCCCAGTCCTTGTCGTCGAGGCGGTACACGCCGTCGTTGTAGAACTCGGTGGCGGCGGCGTCGAGCCCCAGCGCGATGTCGGCGCCCGGCGTGAAGCCGGCCTTCTCGATCGCCTTGACCAGGAACTCGAGGCCCTCGCGGTTGCTGGGCAGGTCGGGGGCGAAGCCGCCCTCGTCGCCGAGGCCGGTGGCGAAGCCCGCGGCCTTCAGCTCGCCCTTGAGCACGTGGTAGACCTCGGTGCCCCAGCGCAGCGCCTCGGAGAAGCTGTCGGCGCCGATCGGGGCGAGGAAGAACTCCTGCATGTCGATGCCGTTGTCGGCGTGCGAGCCGCCGTTGATGACGTTGAAGAGGGGAACGGGCAGCAGGTGCGCGTTCGGGCCGCCCAGGTAGCGGAACAGCGGCAGATCTGCCGAGTCGGCCGCAGCCTTGGCGACCGCGAGGCTCACGCCGAGGATCGCGTTCGCACCCACACGGCTCTTGTTGTCGGTGCCGTCGACCTCGATGAGGATCTCGTCGATGATGCGCTGCTCGCTGGCCTCGACGCCCTCGATCGCGGGCCCGAGCTCGTCGATGACCGCCTCGACGGCCTTCAGCACGCCCTTGCCGCCGTAGCGGCTCTTGTCGCCGTCGCGCAGCTCGTACGCCTCGAAGGCACCGGTGGACGCACCGGACGGCACGGCGGCGCGCTGCACGATGCCGTCGTCGAGGAGCACCTCCACCTCGACGGTCGGGTTGCCACGGGAGTCGAGAATCTCGCGTGCGCCTACAGCCTCGATCAGTGCCACAGGGTGCTCCTTGTTCAAGAGGGAAGTGGGGTGGTGGAGCGACGTCGATCCGCCACCCAGTCTAGTCGGAGCCGCGCGCGGACCACGGATGATGAAGCACTCGCGCGGAGTCCCCTCACTCCTATCACGCTGCAGTGCGGGATCCCTATCACGCTGCGGTGCGGGATCGGTATTGTTCCGGTGTGGCGCTCGATCCCCTGCCTCCCCTGCTCACCGCGGCGCCCCGCCGGATCCGCGACGGGAGCGGAGAGGTGCGCGTGTCCGCGGACATCGAGGGAGCGGATCCGCTGTGGTTCTCGGTTGCCGGGGAGCACGAGGCGATCCTCGGAGATCGAGCCGACCACGTCGCCGTCGCCCTTCTGCTTCCGGCGATGCGGTACGGGCGCGACCTCCACGTGGGCGGGACGGTCACCGACAGCCTGCTGCACCGGCTGAACCACGACCTGCAGCCGCTCGTCCGATCGGTGCATCCCGGCTACCGCAGAGTCGCCGTGACGTCGGATGACGTCCTCCCCGCCGGATCCGCCCCGGCCGGAGTCGTGACCGGCTTCTCCGGGGGCGTGGACAGCTTCGCGACGCTCATGGAGTACGCCCTCCGCCCCGGCGTGCCGTCCGGCATGCGGATCACTCACCTTCTGAACAACAACGTGGGGGCCCACGGCGACGGCGGTGGCGCACTGTGGGAGACGCGCTACCGGGCGCTGGCGCCCCTCGCCGCCGATCTCGGTCTTCCGTTCCTCCGCGTCGACAGCAACATCGCGGTGCACTACCCGCACATGGGGTTCATGGAGACGGCCACGTTCCGGAATGCGGCCGCGGTGCATCTGCTGAACGGGGGCGTCGGACGCTCGTACCACGCATCCGAAGGCGCCTACCGGAACGTGCGGATGCCGCCGCTGCACGGCGACATCGGCCTGGCGGGCGCCATGACGTTCCCGCTGCTGTCGACCCCCGCACTGACGCTCGAATCGACCGGTTCCGGCCTGTCCCGCATCGAGAGGACGCTCGCCCTCGCGGGAACGCCCCACGCGCGATACCTCGACGTGTGCATCGATCCCGACCCGGCGCGGACGACGAACTGCTCACGCTGCTGGAAATGCATGCGCACCATGCTGACCCTCGAGGTGGCGGGCCGTCTCGAGGAGTTCGTGCCGCACGTGTTCCGACGCGAACCGTATCTGGCGCAGCGGGCGCGCTACTACGTCGAGCTGCTGGCATCGGAGGAGCCGAACGACGTCGAGCTGGTCGAGTTCGCCGATGCGAAGGGCTGGCGATGGGGATCGGCGACGCGACCGCGCGCGGCATTGCGCCGCGCCGCACGCGCGACACGGACGGCGGCGAGCTCGCTGCGAGGACGAGTCCGACCCGACGTGGCCTAGGCGCATCCGATCGCCGCCGTCTCGGGCCCCGTCCCCGGAACGAGGAAGGGCCGCGCGGTGCAACCGCGCGGCCCTCCTCAGCTCCCTGCCTGGTGCAGGAACTTACTTGTTGTACGACTTCACGACGTCGAGCAGGTTCGGGACGTTGGCGTACGCCTCGGCGGCGTTGTCCTTGGTCACGATGACCGGCGCGAGCAGGAACGACGGGACGACCTTGACGCCGTTGTTGTACGACTTCGTGTCGTTGACGTCGACCTTCTCGCCCTTCTGCAGCTCCTGCGACATCTTGATCGCCTGGGCGACGAGCAGCGACGTGTCCTTGTTGATCGTGGAGTACTGCACGCCCTCCATGATCGACTTCACGGACTCGACCTCGGAGTCCTGACCGGTGACCACCGGGACGGGCTTGCCGGCCTGCTGCACCGAGGTGATGATGGCGCGGGCGAGGGTGTCGTTCGGGCTCAGCACGCCGTCGATCGTGGCGGAGCTGTAGTTGGCGGTGAGCAGCGCGTCCATGCGGCGCTGCGCGTTCTCCGCCTTCCAGCCGTCGGTCGCGGTCTGGGTGATCTCGGTCTGACCCGAGACGACCTTGAGCGTGCCGTCCTTGATCTTCGGCTCGAGCACATCCATCGCGCCCTTGAAGAAGACCGCCGAGTTCGCGTCGTCGGCGGATCCGGAGAACAGCTCGATGTTGTACGGCGCCGGGTGACCCGCGCGCTTGGCGAGACCGTCGAGCAGGGCCTGACCCTGCAGCTGGCCGACCTTGAAGTTGTCGAACGCGACGTAGTAGTCCACCGCGTCGGTGTTCTCGATCAGGCGGTCGTAGGCGATCACGGTCGCGCCGGCATCGTGCGCCGCCTTGACCTGGGTGGACAACTGCTTGCCGTCCTTCGCCCCGATGATGATGACCTTCGCACCGCCGGTGACCATGGCCTGGATCTGGTTCTGCTGCTCGGCGACCGTGTTGCTGGCCGGCGCGTACTGCACGTCGGGCTTGAAGCCCGCCTTGGTCAGACCGTCGGTGAACAGCTTGCCCGCGAGCACCCAGTTCTCACTGGTCTTGTCCGGCAGGGCGACACCGATCTTGGCGTCGGCGGCGAAGCCCTTCGCTGCCGCACCGCTCGAAGCGGGGGTTCCGCCGCGCTCGGACGAGCAGCCGGTGAGGGCGAAGGCACCCGCGACGACGACCGCTGTCGCCGAAAGGAGGATCTTCTTCATTGGGATCTCTTTCTCTCTTGGTGTGTGCATCTCAGGTGAATGCAGGATCGTGCCGCGAACGGCCCGGACCTCTTTTACTTGCCGCTCGCGCTGCCGGGAGCGGTGGTGCTGAACGGTTCCTCCGCGCGGGAGAACCGTCGGGTGATGAAACCGGTCAGGGACGGGCGGCCCTGCTGCTTGTTCCAGACGTCGACGGCGACCGCGAGCAGCAGCACGAGGCCCTTCACCATCGAGACGACGTCCGCGCCGAAGCCCAGCAGCGCCATGCCGTTGTTGAGGAACGCCATGACCAGACCACCGATGATGGATCCGATCACGGTGCCGATGCCGCCGGAGACGGCCGCGCCGCCGATGAACACCGCGGCGATCGCGTCGAGCTCCCAGCCGTTGCCGTCCTGCGGGCCGGAGGCCGTCGCACGGGCCACGTAGATCATGGCGGCGACGGAGGCGAGCACGGACATGTTCATCATCACGAAGAAGTCGGTCCAGCGGTCCTTCACACCGCTCAGGCGCGCGGCCTGACGGTTGCCGCCGACCGCGTAGAGGTGGCGGCCGAACACGGTGTTGCGGGTGACGAACGTGTAGACGATGACCAGCAGCAGCAGGATCACGCCGGAGATCGGGAAGCTCGTGCCCGGACGGCCGGTGGCGAACAGCCAGCCAGCGACGAGGATCAGCGCGGACAGGATGACGACCTTGACGACGCTCACCCAGACCGGTGCGACCTCGGTGCCGGCCTTGCGCTGCGAGCGACGCAGGAAGACCTCGAAGACGACGACCCAGACCACCGCGAGCAGCGCGAGCACCATCGTGAGCACGTTGAAGGCGAGGGGCACGGCGAGCTCGGGCAGATAGCCGGCGCCGATCCACTGGAAGTCCGCGGGCACGGCGACGGAGGTCGACTGGCCGAACCACTGGTTGGCACCGCGGAAGAACAGCATGCCCGCCAGGGTCACGATGAACGCGGGCACGCGCACGAAAGCGACCCAGAAACCCTGCCAGGCGCCGACCAGGGCGCCGAGCGCCAGGCCGAGGAGGATCGCCGCCCACCACGGGAAGTGCCAGTTCGCCATCGACTGCGCCACGATGATGCCGACGAACGCGGCGACCGAGCCGACCGACAGGTCGATGTGGCCCATGATGATGACCATCACCATGCCGATCGCGAGGATCAGGATGTAGGAGTACTGGCTGACGACGTTGATCAGGTTGCCGGGCGAGAGCGTCAGCCCGCCGGTCCAGATCTGGAAGATGATGATGATCACGACCAGGGATCCGAGGATCCCGAACTGACGGCTGGTGGACTGGCCGCCGCCCATCATCTTGCCGAGGTCGCGGAAGCGGAAGCCCTCCTCGGGCGCCGGCGTCGTCGTCGGCGGGGTCTGAGTGGTCATGGTGCTCATGCGGATGCTTTCTGCGTCAGGGAGGTCATGCTGCGCATGAGCGCCTCCGGGGTGGCTTCGGATGCGGGGAGGCAGTCGGTGACGCGTCCCTCGAACACGGTGTAGATGCGGTCGGACATGCCGAGCAGCTCGGGCAGCTCGCTGGAGATCACGATGACGCCCTTGCCCTGTGCGGCGAGCTCGTTGATGATGCCGTAGATCTCGTACTTCGCGCCGACGTCGATACCTCGGGTGGGCTCGTCCAGGATCAGCAGATCCGGATCCGTGAACATCCACTTCGCCAGCACGACCTTCTGCTGGTTGCCGCCGGAGAGCGTGCCGACCCCCTGGTCGACGGTCGGCGTCTTGATGCGCAGCGACTTGCGGTAGCGCTCCGCGATCTGCGCCTCCTCGACGTCGTTCACGACGCCGTTGCGGGAGATCTTGGAGAGCTTGGCCGATACGATCGAGCGCTTGATGGTGTCGAGCAGGTTGAGACCCAGGACCTTGCGGTCCTCGCTGACGTAGGCGAGCCCATGCCTGATCGCGCTGCGCACGTCCGGGAGGGAGATCTCCTGGCCGTCCTTGATGATCGTGCCGGAGAGGAACTGGCCGTAGGAGCGCCCGAAGATGCTCATCGCGAACTCGGTGCGGCCTGCGCCCATGAGGCCCGCGATGCCGACGACCTCGCCGCGGCGCACCTCGATGCTGGAGCCCTTCACGACCATGCGCTCGGACACGCTGGGGTGGCGCACCCACCAGTCCTTGACCTCGAAGAAGACGTCGCCGATCTCCGGGGTCCGATCGGGATAGCGGCTCTCGAGTGAACGGCCGACCATGCCGCGGATGATGCGGTCCTCGTTGATCTCCCCGCGGCCGACGTCGAGCGTCTCGACCGTGCGTCCGTCGCGGATGATCGTGATCTCATCGGCGATCTGCTCGATCTCGTTGAGCTTGTGGCTGATGATGATCGACGTGATCCCCTTCGCCTTCAGGCCGAGGATCAGGTCGAGCAGGTGCTGCGAGTCGTTCTCGTTGAGCGCCGCGGTGGGCTCGTCGAGGATGAGCAGCTTGACGTCCTTGTTCAGCGCCTTGGCGATCTCGATGAGCTGCTGCTTTCCGACGCCGAGGTGCTTGATCGCGACGTCGGGGTCCTCCCGGAGGCCGACGCGGGCCAGCAGCTCGACCGTGCGCTGCTTCTGCGCCGTCCAGTCGATGCGGGCGCCGCGGCGGATCTCGTTGCCGAGGAAGATGTTCTCGGTGATGGACAGCTCGGGGATGAGCGCGAGCTCCTGGTGGATGATCACGATTCCGGCATGTTCGCTGGCTGCGATGTCCTTGAAGCGCTGCTCCTGTCCGTAGAGCAGGATCTCGCCGTCGTAGCTGCCGTACGGGTACACGCCCGACAGCACCTTCATCAGGGTCGACTTCCCCGCGCCGTTCTCACCGCAGATGGCGTGCACCTCGCCGGTGCGAACAGTGATCGACACATCGGAGAGGGCCTTCACACCCGGGAACTCCTTCGTGATGCTGCGCATCTCGAGGATCGGTCCGGCCACAGTGGGCAGCGTCGTCGTCTCGCTCACGGATCTCCTTCGATACCAGGTCCGGTGATGTTACGGTCAATGTTACCGTTCACATCGGGATACATCGTGCACCGCCCGGGCGGACAGTGTCAAGTCACACCGCCCATTTCGTGTCCCTACCGTGACGCGGCGGATTCGCGTCCGCACAGCACCGGGACGACCGGTCCGAACGTCGGCACCGTCTCCCCGCGCAACTGCGCCAGCAGGATCTGCACCGCACGTCGGCCGAGCTCGGCGAAGTCCTGATGCACCGTGGTCAGCGGCGGCGCGACATGTGCGGCCACCGGAATGTCGTCGAAACCGACGACGCTCACATCGATCGGCACCCGCAGCCCCGCGTCTCGGAAGCCGTGCATGAGCCCGATCGCCATGAGGTCGTTCGCGGCGAACACCGCCGAGAAGTCGCGTCGCCGGGCGAGCTCCTGGCCCGCGAAGTATCCGAAGTCGGCCGTCCAGTCGCCGCGGATGGGCGGGATCGTCGGCAGGTCGGCATCGCGCATCGCGTCGAGGTAGCCGCGCATGCGCGACTCCGCCTCGATCCAGTCCTGGGGCCCCGCCAGATGCAGGATGTCGCTGTGCCCGAGCCGGATCAGGTACTCGGTGATCATCCGGGCTCCGGCGAGCTGATCAGCGGAATGGCTGAAGCCGTCGGAGCCGGACGCCGTCTGCAGGCTGACGAACGGCACCGACACCGCCATCCCCCGCAGCACGTTGAACACGCGCACCTGCGGCGCGAGCACGACGATCCCGTCGACGGACTCCCGCACCAGCTGGCGCACCGCCGCGCCGATGACCTCGGGCGTCGTGTCGGGCAGATTGAGCGTGCTCACCGAATAGCCCTCGGCCCGCGCGGCGTCCTCGATCGCCGCGATGGACGAGGTCGGGCCGAACTCCCCCGTGGTGGCGGACAGGATGCCCAGCATGTTCGACCGGCTCGTGGCGAGCGCTCGCGCCGCCACGTTCGGTCGGTAATCCAGCACGCGGATCGCGTCGAGAACCCGGTCCTTGGTCTCCGGCCGGATGCTGGGGTGGTCGTTCAGCACGCGCGAGACGGTCTGATGCGAGACGCCGGCCAGCCGCGCGACGTCGCGGATGCTGGGCATCCGGGCACGCTCGGAGGAGGTCGACATGCATAGCCTCCTCGATGTGCACGGTCACATGGATGAGTCCATTATGGGGTCGCAGCCCTCGGCGCGCACGCTGCCCGGCTCAGTCGTCAGCGGAGACCACGTGCGCCCCGCGCACCGGCCCGTGCGCGCGCAGGGCCGTGCGCCCCGATCCGCGCAGTCGCTCGGCCGTGGCGTCCGCGCCCTCGGCGGTCTCGCAGAGGAAGGCGATGGTGGGGCCGGAACCCGACACGATCCCTCCGACGACCGGCCCGCCGCCCCCGCCGACCACCTCGTCGATGAGCTCCTCCAGCGACGGCCGCAGCCGGAAGGATCCGGCCTCCAGCTGATTGCGCAGACTCTGCCCGAGCTCGAACGCCTCGCCGGACAGCAGGGACTCGAAGAATGACGGCGGCACCTGCACGGGGTCCAGCCGGCGCCGCTGAGCGTGGCCCTCCGGGTCGCTCTGCAGGTCTTCGGCCGTGACCATGTCGAAGGCGCGGTACACCGCCGGCGTGGACAGCCCCTCGTCGTCGAGGAGCAGCACCCACTCGTACCGGCCCCGCGACAGCGCCGGCGTCAGCACGTCGCCGCGCCCCGAGCCGACGGCGGTGCCGCCCATGAGCGAGAAGGGCACGTCAGCGCCCAGGCGGGCCGCCAGCTCGTGCAGGCGACCGTGGTCGAGCCCCGTGCGCCACAGTTCGTTGCAGGCCACGAGAGCGCCGGCGGCGTCGGCGGACCCTCCTCCCATGCCGCCCGCGACGGGCACGGTCTTGTGCACGTCCAGATGCACACCGCCGTCGTAGCCGGTGGCCGCGGCGAGCACCTTGGCCGCGCGCATGGCGAGGTTGCGGTCGTCGAGCGGGACCGTGGACGGATCCGCGACGCCCGACACGCTGATCGTGAAGTCGTCGGCGTGCGTCGCGATCACATCCTCGTAGAGCGACACCGCCTGGAACACCGTGGAGAGCTCGTGGTAGCCGTCCTCGTCGAGATCTCCGACTCCGAGGAAGAGGTTGACCTTCCCCGGTGCGCGCACGTGCACGCGCTGCAGCGGCTGCTCGTCCGACTGCTCCTCTGCGATGCTCATCGGCTCACAGTTCCGATGAGACCGACCACAGGTTCACGTCGAGGCCCGCGCCGGCGATGCTGTCGATGCGGGCGATCTCCGCCGCGGTCAGCTCGGGCGCGTCCAGGGCGGCGAGGTTCTCGTCGAGCTGCGCCGGACGCGAGGCGCCGATGAGCGCCGAGGCCACGACGCCGTCGCGGAGCACCCACTGCAGCGCGAGCTGGGCGAGGCTCTGCCCGCGTTCTCTCGCGAGGTCGTTCAGGGCGCGCAGGACGGCGAGCCCCTCATCGCTGAGGGGCTTGTCCGGCAGCGAGCCGCGCTTCTGGGCGCGTGCGGCGGTGCCGTCGCCCAGGTACTTGTCGGTGAGCAGCCCCTGTGCGAGCGGCGTGAACGCGATCGCACCCATCCCTTCCTCGCGGAGCGTCTCGGTGAGGCCGTCCTCGATCCAGCGGTTCAGGATGGAGTACGAGGGCTGGTGGATCACGAGCGGCGTGCCGAGCTCCCGGGCGATGTCCATCGCGGCCTCGGTGCGCTCCGCGCTGTACGAGGAGATCCCGACGTAGAGGGCCTTGCCCTGGCGGACCAGGGTGTCCAGCGCGCCGACGGTCTCCTCGACCGGGGTGACCGGATCCACGCGGTGGGAGTAGAAGATGTCGACGTAGTCCAGTCCCATCCGCGTCAACGACTGCTCGGCGCTCGCCAGGATGTACTTGCGACTGCCGAGGTCGCCGTAGGGTCCCGGCCACATGTCCCAGCCGGCCTTCGACGAGATGATCAGTTCGTCGCGATAGGGCCGGAAGTCCTCCGCGAAGATGCGGCCGAAGTTCTTCTCCGCGGATCCGTAGGGCGGACCGTAGTTGTTCGCCAGGTCGAAGTGCGTGATGCCCCGGTCGAAGGCGTGCCGCAACAGGGCGCGCTGGTCGTCCAGCGGGATGTTGTCGCCGAAGTTCCACCACAGCCCGAGCGAGATCGCCGGCAGATAGAGACCCGAGGTTCCGACCTGCCGGAAATGGGCTCCCTCATAGCGGTCCGCCGCGGCCGTGTAAGGGCGGTGGATGTCGAGGACGTCTGGGCGGAAGCGCGGCTCGGTCACCGTCCCAGGTTAGCGTCGCCGGTCCTTCTCGGCGCTGGTCCGACGCGAGGGGGCGCAGGAGACGACGCCTCCCCGCGGCCGCACCGCTCGCCGTGGCATCCCAGGATCGCTATGATGATCCGCCAACCGCGGACCGAGCCCGATCCGCGTCCGATCACGCTCGCCCGAGTGCGGATCCAAACCCGGCCAGTGCATTCGCCCGAGCGTGCGGCGACAGGATCGTCATGCACCGGCACCGGCGTTTACCGCTCGTCCTCATCGCGGCAGGCGTGCTCTGCGCGAGCATCCCCGCGGCCGCGTTGACGACGTCCGACCCGCGCTGGTGGCTGTCCTGCTTCAGCCGACTCGGCGCGATGGACGACGCCTCCAGCCTGCTGTTCAACGGCGGCATGGTGCTGACCGGCATCGTGATCGCGCTCTCCGCGCTGCCCGTGATGCGCGGCCTCCGTGCCGCTTCCGCCGCGGGATTCCGGGCGCACAGTGCTGCTCCCACCCTCGTGCCGCTGCTCATCGCGACCCTCGGTCTCAGCCTCATCCTGATCGGGGTGCTGCCGCTCTCGTTCAACATCTTCGCGCACGAGCGCGCGGCGAACGGAGCACTCGCCTCCTCCGCGGGCCTGCTGCTCCTGCATCGCCGCTACCTGCGGGGTCTGTCGCGGAGTCTGGACCGCATCGCCATCGGAGCGGTCGTCGTGCTGTCCCTCGGCATGGCCGGTCTGGTCGCGGGCCTGCTCACTCTGACGGTGTTCGAAGCGCTCGCCTTCGGCTCGGTCATCACCTGGCTGCATGCCCTCGAGACACGCGCGAAGCGATTCCCGAGCGTGCCCGCCGCGCCATTCACGGCAAATTCTCAGCATTTGTTCTTGTCCCCCATTTGGGGGACAAGGCCATCCGGTGTTACTGTCTAGTCCTCAGCTGAGGATGTCGACCGGGACTGGGGACTCGGCCGACATGAAGGTACCTCCAGTCGAAGTGAATGTGCCCTCTCGGGAACCCGATCCCGGGAGGGCACAACTTTGCCCTGGGGCGACCTCGACAAGGTCAGGCGACCGGCGCCGCCAGCGCGATGCGGTGGTAGTCGTCGACGGTGAGGTCTTCGCCACGCGCGGTCGGTGCGACACCCGCCGCCTCGAGCACGGCCGATGCCTCGGCCGAGCTGCCGAAGATGCCGGACAGCGCCTGACGCAGCATCTTGCGACGCTGGTTGAACGCGGCGTCGACGATCGCGAACGTGCGACGGCGCTCCTCTTCGGATCCGCGCGGTTGCGGATCCCGATGGAACCCGACGAGCAGGCTGTCCACGTTCGGCACCGGCCAGAACACCTGCCGGGAGACCGTGCCGCTGAGCTTCCACGGACCGTACCAGGCGGCCTTGACGCTGGGCGTGCCGTAGATCTTCGAGCCGGGCTTCGCGGCCAGCCGCTCGGCGACCTCGGCCTGCACCATCACGACGCCGCGCTGGAGGTACGGGAATGTCTCGAGGAAGTGCAGCAGTACGGGCACCGACACGTTGTAGGGCAGGTTCGCGACGAGCACCGTCGGCTCCCCCGGCAGTGCCGTCACGCGCATCGCGTCGGCATCGACCACGGTCAGCGCCCCCTCGGGCACGCCACGTTCGAGGGCGGTCTGCGGCAGGCGCGCGGCGAGACGGTGGTCGATCTCGACGGCCGTGACCGCCGCCCCCGTCTCGAGGATCGCAAGGGTGAGGGATCCGAGGCCGGGCCCGATCTCCACCACGCGCTCGGACGGCTGCACATCGGCGGCCTGGACGATCTTGCGCACCGTGTTCGCGTCGACGACGAAGTTCTGGCCGAGCTTCTTGGTGGGCGTCACATCGAGTTCGGCCGCGAGCCGGCGGATGTCGGCGGCGCCGAGCAGGGAGACGGTCATCTGACCATTGTCCCCTACCGTCGGTAGTCTTCTCGGATGCCCTCGATCGGTGAACTCGTCGCGCCTCGGCGCATGGGCAGGGATTTCCGCTGGCTGCTCGCCTCCAGCTGGACCAGCAACGTCGGCGACGGAGTGGCCCTGGCCGCCGCTCCCCTGCTGATCGCGTCGATGACGTCGTCGCCGATCCTCGTCGCGGCGGGTGCGATCCTGCAGTTCCTGCCCTGGCTGGTGTTCGGGTTGCACGCCGGGGCGATCGCCGACCGCTTCGACCGCCGCCGGCTCGTCATGGTCGCGAACGCCGCGCGTGCCGTGGTGCTGCTCGCGCTGTGCGCGTTCCTGATCACCGGCGGCGCGAACATCTGGATCGTGCTGGCCTCTGCATTCCTCTACGGCACCGCCGAGGTGTTCGTCGACACCGCAGGATCCACGCTGCTGCCGATGCTCTTGAAGCCCGCCGATCTCGGACTCGGCAACGCCCGCCTGCAGGCCGGGTATCTCGTCGCGAACCAGTTCGCCGGCCCCCCGCTCGGCGCGTTCCTGTTCGCGGCCGGGCACGCGTGGCCCTTCCTCCTCGAGGCGGTGTGCGTGAGCCTGGCGATCGTGCTGATCTCCCGCATCGCGCGCACGCCGATACCGCCGCGGGACGCGACCGGCACGACCGGATCCTCCGCCGCCGGCACGAAGGTGCACACCGACATCGCGGAGGGCCTGCGCTGGCTGTGGCGCAATCCTCCGGTGCGGATGCTCGTGCTGATCATCCTGCTGTTCAACGTGACCTGGGCAGCGCCGTGGGGAGTGCTGGTGCTGTACGCGACCGAGCACCTGCACATGGGCGCCGTCGGCTACGGCATGCTGACCACGGCCTCCGCGACCGGCGGTCTGCTCGCCACTCTGAGCTTCGGCTGGCTCGAGCGCCACGTGTCCTTCGCCACGATGATGCGGGTCTGCCTGTCGCTCGAGGTGATGATGCACCTCGCGTTCGCACTGACGACGCAGGGCTGGATCGCGCTGCTGATCATGTTCGTGTTCGGGTTCTACGCGTTCGTCTGGGGCACGATCTCGACGACCGTGCGGCAGCGGCTCGTGCCGCACGAACTGCAGGGCCGGGTGTCCTCGGTGAACTCGGTGGGCGTGTTCGGCGGCATGGTGATCGGGCAGGCGCTGGGCGGCGTGATCGCGCAGACCTGGGGCCTCACGGCGCCGTGGTGGTTCGCCTTCGCGGGTGCGGCGCTCACCCTGCTGTTCGTCTGGCGCCCGATCTCGCAGATCGTCTCCGCGCGCCCCGTTCTGGACGAGGTTCAGGCGAACGAGCCGTAGACCTCGACGGTGTTCGCGGCGATCTGCGCGCCGAGTTCGTCGGCGTCCGCACCGAGCTCGGCAGCCATGAAGCGCAGGGTGAGCGGGATCAGGTACGGCGCGTTCGGGCGCCCTCGCAACGGCACCGGCGTCAGGAACGGCGCATCGGTCTCGACCAGGATCCGGTCCCGTGGCGTGACCGCGAGCGCGTCGCGCAGGTTCTGCGCGTTCTTGAACGTCACGTTGCCCGCGAACGACAGGTAGTAACCGGCGTCGGCGCAGATCCGCGCCATCGCCTCGTCGCCCGAGAAGCAGTGGAACACCGTGCGGTCCGGTGCGCCGACGCGGCGCAGCGTCTCCAGAACGTCGTCGTGCGCGTCGCGGTCATGGATCTGCATCGCGATCCCGTGCTTCTTCGCGAGCGCGATGTGCGCTTCGAACGAGGCGTGCTGGGCGGCGCGCCCCGGCTCCTCGGTGCGGAAGTAGTCGAGCCCGGTCTCGCCGATCGCCCGGGTGCGCGGGCGTGCAGCGAGCTCATCGATCACGGCGATCGCCTCGTCGAGGCGTCCGGCCTCGGCATAGGCCGGGGCGTCGTTGGGGTGGATCGCGACGGCGGCGAGCACGCGCGGATCCGACTCCGCGGCCTCCACGGCCCAGCGCGACGACTCGACGTCGCCCGAGGCCTGCACGACGCCGACGACGCCCACGGCCTGTGCCCGGTCCAACTGCTCGACGAGCGTCAGCGAGTACTCCCCATCGGTGATCTCGAGGTGGCAGTGGTTGTCGTAGACGGGCATTGCGAGCGGCTCGGGCGCGGCCGGATAGCGCAGGTCCTTGCGCCCCTCGGTCGCGCGCTCGCGCACGTAGGTGTCCGGTTCGCCCATTGCGGCCTCCGCCCTTCGGCGCCGGGTCAGAGCCCGGCGGTGATCTTGTCGATCAGCTTCTTCGCGCTCTTCGCGTTCTTCACGCCGTCCAGCGCCGCCGCCGGACGGTTGTGATGCGTGTTGAGCACAAGGCTGATGCGGCTGCCCTGCGCGAGCGGGGTGACCGCGATCCGGCCCTCGAGCTCCCACGACAGCAACGTCTTGCGCGTCGTGAAGTCGACGGTCAGCCCGTCCGGCGAGGCCGCGGTGACAGTCGCCTTCTCGGCGCCGAGGACCTCGGCGATCCGCTGGCCGACGACGGGCGCGGCCGAGGCCACCTCAACGCTCTCCTGCGCTTCGAATCCCATCTCATCCCCCTGTCCGACGCACGCCCGAGGCACGCATCCGCTGCGTCCTCCGGATCAGGCCGTGGCCTCGATGCGCGGGAACAGCGGCGCGAGCGTCTGCACGGTGGTGCCCGCCGGCAGCTGGCCCCAGCGTCCCGCCTCGCGCAGCGGCTGCGCCGTGAGCGCGCCGAGGCCGCTCTCGGCCCCGAGAGCGTTCCAGAGCTTCGCGGTCGACTGCGGCATCACCGGCGACAGCAGCACGGCGAGCGCGCGCAGACCCTCCGCGCAGGTGTACAGCACGGTGCCGAGGCGCTCGCGCTGCTCGTCGTCCTTCGCCAGCGCCCAGGGCTCGTTCTCCGTGATGTAGCCGTTGAGTGCGTCGACGATGGTCCACACGTCGGCGATGGCCTCGTCGATGCGGAATCGCTCGACGGCAGCGTCCGCATCGGCGGCGGCCTTCGCGACGAGCTGCTGCACCGCGAGGTCCTGCGCCGTGTACTCCCCTGCCGCGGGCACGACGCCGTCGAAGTAGCGCTCGATCATCGCGATCGTGCGCGAGGCGAGGTTACCGAAGCCGTTCGCCAGCTCCGCCTGGTAGCGCGCCGAGAGGTCCTCCCAGGAGAAGGATCCGTCCTGCCCGAAGGCGATCGCGGAGAGGAAGTAGAACCGGTACGCGTCGGATCCGAACACGTCGGTGATCTCGGTCGGGGCGATACCGGTGAGCTTCGACTTCGACATCTTCTCGCCGCCGACGAGCAGCCAGCCATGCGCGAAGACGCCCTTCGGGACCTCGAGTCCCGCGGCCATCAGCATCGCCGGCCAGATGACGGCGTGGAAGCGCAGGATGTCCTTGCCGACCACGTGGTAGGCGGGCCAGCGGCGGGCGAACAGCTCTTCGTCGGCGCCGTAGCCGACGGCGGTCGCGTAGTTCAGCAGCGCGTCGACCCACACGTAGATGACGTGCGAGGTGTCCCACGGCAGCGGGATGCCCCAGTCGAACGTGGAGCGCGAGATGGAGAGGTCCTTCAGCCCCTGCGAGACGAACGAGACGACCTCGTTGCGCGCCGAGTCGGGGCGCACGAAGTCGGGCTCGGTCTTGTACAGCTCCAGCAGACGGTCCTGGAATTCGCTGAGCTTGAAGAAGTAGTTCTTCTCCTGCAGCAGCTCGAGCGGCTTGGAATGGATCGCGCAGACCTTGAGGCCCTCGAAGGGACCGGTGCCGTCGACGATCTCGGACTCGGGCTTGAACTCCTCACAGCCCACGCAGTACAGCGCCTCGTACTCGCCGGCGTAGATGTAGCCCGCGTCATAGAGCTTCTGGAAGAAGACCTGCACGTTGGTCTCGTGCCGCTCCTGGGTGGTGCGGATGAAGTCGTCGTTCGCGACGTCGAGGGTCGTCAGCAGCGGGAACCAGCTCTCGCTGACGAGCTTGTCCACCCACTCCTGCGGGGTCACGCCGTTCGCCGCTGCCGCGCGCAGCATCTTCTGGCCGTGCTCGTCGGTGCCGGTGAGCATCCAGGTGTCGTCACCCGACTGGCGGTGCCAGCGCGCGAGGGTGTCCACGGCGACGCTGGTGTAGCCGTGCCCGATGTGGGGCACGTCCGACGGGTAGTAGATCGGCGTGGTGATGTAGAAGGACTCGCCTGCGGGCATGCGTTCGATTCTAGGCGGGATGCGAGGGCCGGTTCGGACGATGACGACGGCAGGGCCTCAGCACCGCTCGGCGATGATCGCGCCGTGCGGGCGCACGCTGCCGGCGGTGCCGGGCTCCCGTTCGCGGCGCTCGACGTCGGTCACCGCGAAGCCCGCATCCCGGAGAAGGACGCCCAGGGCTTCCGCGGACCAGTAGTACGCCGGGGCGACCGCGTGTGCGAACCGCTCCCGCGGCTCGCCGTCGAAGTAGCCGATCAGGATCCGGCCGCCGACCGCGAGCACGCGGGCGAGCTCGCCGAGCACCGCTGGCAGCTCGTCCGGCGGCAGATGGATGAGCGAATACCAGGCGAGCACTCCGCCGAAGGATCCGTCCGGGAAAGGCAGGTCACGGAACGACGCCGACTCGAATCGCACCCCGGGATGCCGCTCGCGGGCGGCGGTGAGGAGCTCCGCTGACAGGTCGACGCCGACGACATCGCGGCCGGATCCCGGTCGCGACCCCGGCTCGGCCAGGAACGCCGTCCACAGCCCCGGTCCGCATCCGGCGTCGAGCAACCCGCCCGCGGTCTCATCCCGCCACCGGCCGATCATCGCGACGTCGGCGCGTTCCATCTGGTCGATGCTCCCGATCAGCGCGATGTACTCCGCCGCGCGTGCGTCGTAGGCGGCGGCCACCGTCTCGTCATCCACGACGAGCATCCTGCCTCTCACTTGCCGTCTCACGGTGTTCGCCACCCGGTCGAGCGCGAAACCGGAAGAATCGTGAACACGATCGACCCCTCCGAGGAATACAGGATGTGAACAACGACAACACGGTGATCGCGAGATCGGTGACGGATCCGTCGGCTTTCGGCGAGATCTTCCACCGCTACGCAGGATCGGTGCACCGCTACGCGGCCCGACGGGCCGGTGACGTCGTCGCCGACGACGTCACGAGCGAGACCTTCCTGATCGCGTTCCAGCGCCGCGCCCGGTTCGACCCCGCACGGGAGGATGCCCGACCCTGGCTGTTCGGCATCGCGACGAACCTCATCCACCGCCACCGCATCGCCACCGCGCGCGTGCTGAAGGCGATGGAGCGCAGCGCGCCTGAGCCGGCGACGACGCACCATCCCGACGAGGCGCTGGACGCGCAGCTCGCGGTCGGACGTCTCGCCGGGCGGATCCGCCGGCTCTCCGCCGGGGACCGCGACTGCCTGCTGCTGTTCGCCTGGGCCGAGCTCTCGTACGACGAGATCGCCGAAGCCCTGCACATCCCTGTCGGCACGGTGAAGTCGAGACTGAACCGCGCCCGGCGCCTACTCCGCTCCACACCTGAGGAGGGTGAAAATGGACGACCTGACCTTGCTCCGCAGTCTGCGTGACGACGTCGCCGAGCCCGACGCGGTTCGACTCGCTCCCGCGTACCTGAAGCTCGAGACCGCGATCCACGCCGCCGAGAAGACGCCGGCGTCCCGCGCGCCGCGTCGTCGGCACCCGATCCGCTGGGCTGCCGTCGGCCTCACCGCCGCAGCCGCCGTCGCCGCGGCGGTCGTGGTGGGCGGCGTGCTCGCCCCGCCGCATCCGGAATCGGCGAGTGCGGCGACCGTGCTGCGTAAGGCCGCCGCCGAGGCGATCACCTATAGTGACCCGGAAGCCGGGCCGGGACAGTACTTGAAGTTCCATATCCGCGCGGACTGGGTCGGTCACCAGGGCAGGGCCGATGGGACGATCTCCCGGATGCCGTCGAACATCCAGAACGTCGACGTCTACATCCCGTCCGACACGAACGCCGACTGGGCGCTGTACCGGGACTGGGAGCACGGGGAGACCGGCGACGGCGACTTCGAGACCGAGACCATCCACGCTCCTCGGGGTGAGTTCTACGGCGGCCCCTGGGCACGCCAGGATCTCAGCGCCATCCCGACCGGATCCGGTGCTGAGACGCTCGCGTACTTCGACGCGCAGTACCAGGGCGGATCGGCGAGTCGCGACGAGGACAACTTCGTCCGTATCACCGACATCCTGCGCTACTACCCGGTGCCGGCCGCGCTCCGGGCCCGCATGTTCGAGGCGCTCGCGCTGATCCCCGGCACGACGTCGACCGACGGCATCGCGAATCTCGACGGTCGGGTCGGCGTCGCGATCGGCCGCAACGAACCGCAGCGGTCGGGCGAGCGCCAGGAGATCATCATCGACCCGGACACGGGCCAGGTCATCGGCGAGCGCCGGTTCTACCCCGCGGGCACCGTGTCGGCCGGTGAGGAGCAGACCACCCTGACGGCGATGTCCACGACGGTGGTCGACACCGTGCCGCCGGCGACCACGCCGGCACGCGACGAGAACGGCTGACCGGCGATGCGCCCGACGCTCACCCCCGCCGCGCTCACGCTGCCGCCGACGGTCAGCGTGCCCGTGCCAGTGATCTTCCGGCCTCCAGCAGACCCGGCTGCACCGGATCCCCGGCGAGGGATCCGGCCGGGCGCACGCTGAGCCGATCGCACGGTCGAGATCTGAGGGCGCTGTGGCGAACCACACAGCACTCTCAGATCCTCGCCGCGCGAAGCGTGGCAGGTCCCAGGGCGTGGCGGGCCGTAGCGCCTGGCGCGGAGATGTAGGCGATCGTCGGACTGGATCCGCGGATCCGTCCGAAGATGTCGCACCTCTCCGCGCGAAGCGTTCAGGCCTGCCGGGGCATCGCGAGCACCGGGCGCCTCGGAAACCGCCCTCAGAGGCCGCCGTCAGCGCGCAGCGAGCGCCGCCTGGTACAGATCCCGCGAGCCGAGGCCCGTGGCGGCGGCGACCTCGGCGCAGGCGTCCTTGAGGCGCACACCCGAGGCGACCAGCGCCTGCACCTGGGCCAGCGCATCCTCCGGCGAGACCGCCCGTGGCGCGGCTCCCTCCACGACCACCACGATCTCGCCCTTCACGCCCTCCGCCGCCCATGCGGCGAGCTCGGCGGCGCCGCCGCGGCGGACCTCCTCGTAGAGCTTGGTCAGCTCGCGGCACACCGCCACCCGGCGGGAAGCGCCGAACGCGGTCGCCATGTCGTCCAGCGTCGCGGCCAGCCGCGACGGCGACTCGAAGAACACCATCGTGCGGGGTTCAGCGGCGAGCGCTTTCAACGCCGAGCGGCGCTCCCCCGGCTTGCGCGGCAGGAAACCCTCGAACGTGAACCGGTCGGTGGGAAGGCCCGACACGGCGAGGGCCGTGACCACCGCGCTCGGGCCGGGGATCACCGTCACCGTCACGCCGCGCTCGGCGGCTGCGGCGACCAGCCCGTAGCCGGGATCGCTCACCGTCGGCATGCCGGCATCGCTGAGCACCACGAGATCCTCGGTCTCGGCCGCCTCGGCGAGCTCGGCGGCCTTGGCCTTCTCGTTGTGATCGTGCAGCGCGATGAGCCTCGGCCGGTTCGCGATGCCGAGCCCCTGCAGCAGCCGCTGGGTGGTGCGGGTGTCCTCGGCGGCGATGATCGTCGCATTCTCCAGCACCTCGATGAGCCGGCGGGACGCGTCGCCCAGGTTTCCGATCGGAGTGGCCGCGAGGATGATCACCCGCCCCAGCATAGGCTGAGCGGGTGACCGCGCCTCTGCTGCCCGGCGTCGACGCCCGGCACGACGACCGTCCCACTGCCTGGGAGCGGTTGCGCGATGCCTGGCTCGGCGATCCCGTCCGGCTCCGACTCGTGTCCTGGCTTGCGCCGCTGCTCATCACGCTCCTGGCGGCGGTGCTGCGCATCGCAGGGCTCGGGCATCCGCACACGATCGTGTTCGACGAGACCTACTACGTCAAGGACGCCTGGTCGCTGTGGGTGCAGGGCTACGAGGGAACCTGGCGCACCGGGGCGAACGACCTGTTCGTGAAGGGCGATACGAGCGCGCTCGAGGAATCCGCCTCCTTCGTCGTGCACCCGCCCCTCGGCAAGTGGCTGATCGCGCTCGGCATCGCGGCCTTCGGCCCCGGATCCAGCTTCGGCTGGCGCATCTCGACGGCCGTCATCGGCACGCTCACCGTGCTCGTCGTCTACCTGCTCGCCAAGGCCGTCACCCGCTCGGTCACGGTCGCGAGCCTGGCGGGCCTGCTCATGGCCGTCGACGGGCTCGGCATCGTGCTCAGCCGGATCGGGCTGCTGGACGGGATCCTCACCTTCTTCCTCGTGCTCGGGATCCTGTTCCTCGTGTACGACCGGCGCCAGACGATGCCACGGCTCGAGGATCGCGCCTCCCACGAGCGCGGCGATGACCCGACGCTCTGGGGCCGCGTGTTCTGGCGCCGCCCGTGGGTGATCGCCGCGGGGTTGGCCCTGGGGGCCGCGACCTCGGTGAAGTGGTCCGGCGCGTACGTGCTCGCCGCGGCCGGGATCTACCTCGTCGTCACCGATGCACTCGCCCGCCGCCGCGCGGGTGTCGCACTCTGGCCCACGGATGCCGTCCTCCGGCAGGGCCTCGCGAGCTTCGTGCTGCTCGTGCCGGTGGCGGCGGCCGTGTACCTGGCCTCCTGGAGCGGCTGGTTCCTCACCAAGGGCGGTTACGACCGGAACATCACGGACAACGCGCTCACGTCGTGGTTCAAGTACCACTCCGACATCCTGGCGTTCCACGTCGGGCTGACCTCCTCGCACCCCTATGCGAGCCCGGCATGGCAATGGCCCCTGCTGATCCGCCCCACCGCGTTCTGGGTGGGCGGGCAGAACGCGCCGTGCTTCGGCACGGATCACTGCATCGGCACGATCACCTCGATCCCGAACCCGCTCATCTGGTACCTCGGCGTCGCAGCATCCGTCTACCTGCTGGTGCGATTCGTGCGCGGACTGGTGCTGCGCTCCCCCATGCCGTGGAGCTACTCGATCCCGCTGGTGGGGCTCGCGGCGACCTACCTGCCGTGGCTGGCATTCCCCGAGCGCACGATCTTCCAGTTCTACACGGTCGTGATGACGCCCTTCCTGATCCTCGCGCTCGTGCTCGCGCTGAGGGACATCGCCGGGCACCGGAGCGCTTCGCGGCACCGCCGGCAGTCCGGCCAGCGCACCGTCGCGATCGTCGTGGTGATGATCGTGCTGCTGAGCGCGTTCTTCTACCCGCTGTGGATCGGTCTGCCCGTGCCGTGGTGGTTCTGGCAGGCCCATAACTGGATGATCACCTGGATCTGACATGCGCATCCTCGACACCATCGACGAATCACTGATCGCGCAGCTGCGCGCGCAGGAGGAGTTCTTCTGGCTCGACCTGGTCTCCCCCTCCGCGGACGAGATCCAGCGGCTCGGCACCCTGCTCGGCTGGCATCCGCTCTCGATCGAGGACACCCAGCGGATGGGCCAGCGCCCCAAGCTCGACGTCTACGGCGACGGAGCGCTCCTCGTGCTGCAGGGCGCCGTCGAGCGGCACCCCGAGGATGAGAACGACCGCCCGCTGGAGGAGGTGCACTGCCACCTCAGCGGCGAGTTCATCGTCACGGTGCACTCCGAGCGCTTCCAGGATCTCCGCCAGGTGCGCACGCTGCTGCAGAACTCCACGGCGCCGAAGACCGAGCGCTACTACGTCTACAAGATCATCGACGTGATCGTGGACAGCTACTTCCCGATCCTCAGCGACCTGGACGAGGAGATCAACGCCCTCGAGGACGCGATCGTCGCGGGAGGCGGGCGCAAGGAGCTGCAACAGACCTTCGGTCTCAAACGACTGCTGCTGAAGCTGCGCCGGGTCGTCGTCCCGATGCGCGACCTGTTCGCCCGGCAGGCCGAGGTGATCACGGATCTGGCCGGGTTGGAGGCGGACAGCCACGACTACTTCCGCGACATCTACGACCACCTCATCCGGATCACGGACGAGATCGACGGCTACCACGAGATGGTGTCGGGCTGCACCGACCTGTATCTCTCGACGGTCGCGAACCGCCAGGGCGAGACGTCGAAGCAGCTCGCGATCATCGCGTCGATCTTCCTGCCGCTGAGCTTCCTCACGGGCTTCTTCGGCATGAACTTCGACTGGTCGATCGCGCACGTGCTGTCCGGCCCGTGGTCGTTCTTCCTGCTCGGCATCGGATCCATGGTCGTCTCGGGCGCGATCATGTGGTGGTGGTTCCGCCGCAAGGGCTGGACCGGGAACGACGAGTAGGGCTCAGCCTCGGGCGGCGTGCTCCACGAGCGGCAGCACCCGGCCGCTGAAGTGCGTGCGCATCGCGATCGAGCTCGCGGTGCGGGCGACGCCGGGCACCAGGGCGATCCGGTCCAGCACCCCCTGCAGCTGCTCTGCGCTGTGCGCGACGAGGCGCAGCTGCATGTCGCTCGCGCCGGTGACCGTGTACATGTCGACGACCTCCGGGATCGCCGACGCCAGTGCCTCCGCGACCTCGTCATGGCCGACCTTCTGATCGATCTCCACCTGGCAGAACGCGGTCAGCGCATATCCGAAGCCGCGCGGATCGACGCGCGGCACGATGCCCTCGATGACGCCGTTCTCATGCAGCCGCGCGAGACGGCTGGTGACGGTGCCACGGGCCACGCCGAGCCGCCGTGCACATTCCAGCACGGGCAGCTGCGGCGCGTCCGTGAGCAGCCGGATCAGGGCCGCGTCGAGGGCATCGATGCGCATCGTCAGCCCCGGAACACGTCGTCCGCGCCGTCCTTGAGGACGCCGGGGCGAGACAGGCCCCGGGTGGCCCGGGCGAGCACCACGAGCACCACGGTGAGGCCGATGGTCAGCAGCAGCTGGGTGCGCGCACCCTCGTTGAGCATCGTGAGCAGGATGATCGCGCCCAGCAGCACGAGAGTCAGAACCGACAGCCACGGGAAGCCCCACATCCGCATCGGCAGCGGCGTGCCCTCGGCGTCGGCCCGGCGGCGCAGGATCAGCTGCGTGATCGCCGTCGCCGTCCACATCACCAGCAGGGTGGATCCCACCACGTTCAGCAGCGTGGGCAGCACCTGTTCGGGCCAGATCCAGTTCAGGATCACCGTGACGAAGCTGAACGCCACCGAGGCCAGCACCGCCACGCGGGGCACGCCTGCCGTGCTCGTGCGGGTGAGCGCCAGCGGTGCGAGCCCGCGCTCGCCGAGCGAGAACGCCATGCGCGAGGCACCGTAGATGTTCGCGTTCATGGCCGACAGCAGCGCCACGATGACGATGAGGTCCATCACGAGTCCCACCCCGGGGATCTTGAGCGTGTCCAGCACGGCGGAGAACGGACCGGCGAGCACCTCCTTGGAGTTCCACGGGAGCACGGTGACGATCACGAAGATGGATCCGACGTAGAACACCAGGATCCGCACCATCACCTGGCGCACGATCCGGCTGATGTTGCGCGAGGGGTCGTCCGACTCCGCGGCCGCGATCGCGACGACCTCGGTGCCCCCGAACGCGAACACGACGATCAACAGGGCGCCCGCGATGCCGGCGATGCCCGTGGGGGCGAAGCCGCCCTGATCGACGAGATTGCCGACGCCGGTCGCCGGCACGTCGGGGATCAGGCCGACGATCGCGAGCACGCCGACGACGAGGAAGGCGATGATGGCGGCGACCTTGATCGCGGCGAACCAGAACTCGAACCGGCCGTAGTTGCGCACCCCGAGCAGGTTCACGATCGTGAGCGCGAGCACGAACAACAGCACCCACGCCCACTCCGGAAGGCCCGGGAAGCGATGCGCGACGATGCCCGCGGCGCCCGCGGCCTCGGCGGCGATGACGACGACGAGCTGGATCCAGTACAGCCAGCCCACGGCGCTGCCGACGCTGCGGCCCATGGCCTTCTGCGCGTACGAGCTGAATGCGCCCGAGGACGGGTTGGCGGCGACCATCTCGGCGAGCATCGCCATGACGAGCACCACGATCGTGCCGGCCACGAGATAGGACACGATCACCGCGGGCCCCGCGATGCCGATCGCCTGGCCGGAGCCGACGAACAGTCCCGCGCCGATCGCGCCGCCGAGCCCCATCATGGAGATCTGCCGACGGGTGAGCCCGGGGTGCAGGCCCTTCGTGGTGGTCGTCGTCAGGGGAACTTCTTCGATGGTCATGCGGTCGCCTCCTCGCGAACGGCAGCGGTGGGGTGAGCGGGGTTCGCGGTGGCGAGGGCCGCCGCGACGCGGTCGATGTCCAGGGCGGATCCGGCCGAGATGCGCACGCCCTCGCCGGGGAACGTGCGGGCGACGACGCCGCCCGCGTGCAGCAGCTCGTCGAGCTCGACGGCGCGCTCCCCCGCCGGCACCCAGACGAAGTTGGCCTGGGAAGGCACGGCGGGCCATCCCGCGTCGACGAGCACCCCGAGCAGGCGGTCGCGCTGCTCGGCGACCTCGGCGATGCGCACGGCGAGCTCCTCCTGCGCGTCGAGCGAGGCGACGGCCGCGGCCTGAGCCAAGTCGGTCACGCCGAACGGCACAGCGACCTTGCGCTGGGCGGCCGCGATCCCGGCGGGCGCGATGGCGTAGCCGATCCGCAGGCCGGCGAGCCCGTAGGCCTTGGAGAACGTGTGCAGCACTGCGACATGCGGGTAGCGGCGGAACAGCTCGAGGCCGGCGCCGCGCTCCGGATCGGTCGCGGTCGGGTGCTCGGCGAAGTACGGCGACCCGTCGAAGTGCACATAGGCCTCATCGATCACCACGAGCACGTCGCGGGGTACTGCGGCCACGAAGCGCTCGAGCTCCTCGGGCCCGACGACCGTGCCAGTCGGGTTGTTCGGGTTGCACACGAAGATCAGGCGCGTGCGGTCGGTGATCGCGGCGAGCATCGCGTCGAGGTCGTGCCGGTGCTCCGCGTCGAGCGGGACCATCACCGGGGTCGCCCCTGCGATCCGCACCAACGACGGGTAGGCCTCGAACGACCGCCAGGCGAACATGACCTCGTCGCCCTCGCCGGCCGTGGCGTGGATGAGCTGCGACGCGAGCTCGACGGAACCTGCGCCGACCGTCACCAGTTCCGGCTCGACGCCGTAGCGCTCGGCGAGGCGGCCGATGATCTCAGGCGCCGCCATCTGCGGATAGCGATGGATGGATCCGAGCCGTTCGGCGATCGCGGAGACCACGGACGGCAGAGGCGGGTGCGGGGACTCGTTCGAGGACAGCTTCGAGGCGCCGTCCGGGGCGGATCGTCCCTGCTTGTAGGCCGGCACGGCGTCCAAGCGGGCGTTGGTCGGCGGAGTGGCCGGGGGCGTGGTGACAGGGAGGGGCATCGTCGAGGGCGTCCTTGCTGCGGTTCGTTCGGGCCGGTGGGAGGCGCGTCGGCGGCGGGGCCGCAGCGGCGACGTCGCCGGGGATCCGGGCCACTGTATCCGTGGCCACGATCGCTGGACAAACGGATCAGCAAGACCTGCGCACGTCGCACAGTCTGCCGAGCCCCGGTGCCGTACGCCTGGTCAGAATGTACAGCAGTCGCGGATCCGACGCTCAGCGCGCGACAGCGACGAGTGCGGGATCCGACACCGGCAGCCGGCAGACGAAGCCGCGGCAGTCGTGCACGACGCCGTCGACGCCGTCGCGCTCGTCGAAGAGGGCGAAGCCGGCCGCGGCGAAAGCCCGCACCTGCTGCGGAGTCAGCACCGCGGTGAGATCGGCCTCGGCGGAGCGCGCGGCGATCGCGAGCGCCCCGCGCGGCTCCGAGGTCACCGCGACGATCTGCCGTGGCGGCCGGGCGAGCCCCGCCGCCACACGCAGGAGCGAGCCGGATCCGAACGGCTGCCGCATCGCCTGCGCTGCCCGCGCCGAGACCAGGGCTGCGGCCCGCTCGCGGTGCTGCTCCCCCGCCCCGAGCCGCCAGGCGGTCAACTCGGCCGCCGCCCGCGCAGACGTGCCGGACGGCAGGTCGCCGTCGCCGCCGTCCGCGGCAGCGGGGATCGCATGCGCCGCGAGCACCGGATCGGCCGCCGCGTCGGCGTCGAGCACCTCCAGTCCGCGCGTCGCCCAGCGCACATCGCCCGTCGCGAGAGCGAGGGCGAACAGCCCGTCCGCAAGCAGCCCGAGGTCGGCGTCCGTGGCGACAGCCGCCGCGGGCACCCCGTCCAAGGACGTGCGCACGAGGCGCCCGGCCGCGTCGCGGTTCACGGCCAGCACGGTCTCCGCGGCGTGGACGCCCGCGTCGATCCAGGACTGCTCGCCGAGCGCGGCGCCGGCGCGGGCCAGCGCGGCGATCGCGAGCCCGTTCCAGCCCGTGATGACCTTGCCGTCGACCGCCGGCGGCTGCAGCCTCTCCCGCTCGGCCACCGGGCGGCGGTAGTAGCCGCCCTCGCTGCGCTGCCCGTCGATCACGGACTCGGAGTCCTGCGCGGCACCGAACCCGCCCTCGGCGCGCTGCAGCACAGTGAGCAGGAAATGCGCGATGCCGCGCGCCACGTCCGCGCGCCCGGCGTCGATGGCCACATCCAGCAGCTGGGCGTTGTCTGTGAGCATCCGCTCGTAGTGCGGCACCGCCCAGTCCTGCTGCGTGGCGTAGCGGAAGAAGCCGCCGTCCTCGTCGCACAGCTCCGAGGTGGCCATCGCGTCGAGCGCACGCGCGACGACATCGGTGCGTCCCTGCGCCTGCAGGAAGCGCAGCGTCGTGGCGACCGGGAACTTCGGCGCCGTGCCGAACCCGCCGTGCCGGCGGTCCTCTCGCGCCACGATCTCGTTCGCGGCCGCCGTCAGCGCGGCCTCATCGGGCACCGGCGAGGGATCCGCCGACTCCGACGACTCCAGCGCTTCGGCGACCGCGCCGGCCAGCCCCTCCACCTCGGCACGGCGCTCGGTCCAGGCCTCGCGCACGGCGGCGAGCACGGTGCCGAACGCGGGGAGCTGGCCTCGAGCCACGGGCGGGAAGTACGTGCCGGCGTGGAAGACCCGCCCAGAGGGCGTGGCGAAGACGGTGAGCGGCCAGCCCAGATCCTGGGTGAACGCGGAGGCCGCCGCCATGTACGCGGTGTCGACCTGGGGGTGCTCCTCACGGTCCACCTTGATCGACACGAAGCCGCGGTTGAGCTGTTCCGCCGTAGCCGGATCCTGGAACGACTCCCGCGCCATGACATGGCACCAATGGCACGTGGAGTATCCGATCGAGATCAGCACCGGGACGTCGCGGCGCGCGGCCTCGGCGAACGCCTCCTCCCCCCACGGGTACCAGTCGACGGGGTTGTCGGCATGCGCGCGCAGATAGGGGCTGCCGGTGCCGGCGAGGCGATTGCTCATGGCCTCACGCTACGCCGCACCGGAGCGGGCCGGCGATCAGAGAAGCGCGGCGACTTTCTGCGCAGTCTCTTTGGCGGATCCGGGGTTCTGTCCGGTGACGAGGCGTCCGTCCGTGACCGCATAGGAGACGAAGGGGATCTTGGCCTTCTCGTAGAGGGCTCCGCGTTTCTTCATCTCGTCCTCGGCGTTGTACGGAACGAGTTTGTCCACGCGGGCGAGTACTTCCTCCTGCCATGCGAATCCGGTGACGTGCTTCCCGTCGACGAGGAGCGAGCCGTCGGAGAGGCGGACGTTGAGCAGGCCGCAATAGCCGTGACAGACGGAGGAGACGATCTTGCCCTGTTCCCACATGTCGCGGCTGATTCGCTGGAGTCCCTCACTATCGGGGAAGTCGTACATCACGGCGTGGCCGCCGGTGTAGTAGATCGCGTCGTAGTCGGCGGCGTCGACCTGATCCGGGCTGAGCGTGTTCTCGAGCAGGGCCATCCGCGCGGGGTCGTTGTGCCACGCTTTGGCAGCCTTGTCGTAGTTGGGGAACTTCAGCGATCGCGGCTCGAGCGGGGATGCCCCGCCGTGGGGGCTGACGATCGTCTGCTCGAATCCTCGCTCCTCGAACACCTCCCAGGCGTGGGCGAGTTCGGAGAGCCACAGTCCGGTGGGATGCTCAGGATCGTCGTAGTGTCCGACGTTGGTGACGACGTGGAGGATGCGCTTGGTCATGGTCTCTTCTTTCGTTGCCGGCGAGCGGCGGTTACTTGGCACCGAGGCGCTGGAGGACGCGGAGCCCACGGGTCAGCGTGCGGGCCCACGCGTCGGGCGCGACCCCGTCGGGAGCAGTGAATCCCTGGATGCGCTGGTGCGCGACAGTCTGCGACTCGGTGTATTTCAGGAGTCCGTCGGCGCCGTGCCGACGCCCGAGGCCCGAGTCGCCCATTCCTCCCATGGGGGCGTCGATACTGCCCCAGGCGGCTGCGAACGCCTCGTTGACGTTGACGGTCCCGGCGTGGATGCGCGAGGCGACGGCACGCGCACGAGCGCCGTTGCGTCCCCACACGCTGGCGTTCAGGCCGTATGAGGAGTCGTTCGCCATGCGGACGGCGTCATCGACGGTGGTGTACCGATACACGGACACGACCGGACCGAAGGTCTCGCCCGCGTGCAGCGTCATGGCGTCGGTCACGTCAGTGAGGATGGTGGGTTCGTAGAAGTACGGCCCGAGGTCGGGACGCGCACGACCACCGGCGAGCACGCCGGCGCCCTTCGCCACGGCGTCGTCGACGTGCCGGGTGACCGTGGCCAGCTGGGAAGGCGTGGTCAGGCTGCCCACGTCCATGCTCCAGTCATATGCCCCGCCCATGCGCAGCCGCTTCGTGTCTGCGGCGAATCGGCGGGTGAACTCGTCGTACAGGCTGTCGGGCACGTACATTCGCTCGATCGAGACGCACAGCTGCCCGGCGGAGGGGAACGCGGCGGCGATCGCCCCGCGCACCGTCTTGTCGAGGTCGGCGTCGGGCAGGACGATCATCGCGTTCTTGCCGCCGAGCTCCAGCGACGCGCCGATCAGCCTTTTCCCGGCATCGGCGGCGATCCGGCGCCCCGATGCGGTCGAGCCGGTGAACATCACGTAGTCCGCGCCCTGGATGAGCGCGTCCCCGATGGAGCTGCCGGGTCCGACCACCATCTGCCATACGTCCGCGGGCAGTCCGGCCTCGCGCATAAGTTTCAGGGCCCAGAGGGCGGTGAGCGCGGTCTGCGTGTCCGGCTTCTGCACCACCGCATTGCCTGCCATCAACGCAGGGATCGCGTCGCCGGCGGCCATGCTCAGCGGATAGTTCCACGGCGAGATGACCGTGACCACGCCTTTGGGGTGCCGCAACTCGGTCGTGTGCGTGAGCACCGGGAACGCGCCGCGGCGACGCTGAGGCTTCAGCAGCCCTTCGGCGCTTCGTGCGTAGTAGCGGGCCGTGATCGCGATGTCCATCACCTCGAGGAATGCGTCTCGGCGAGTCTTGCCGTTCTCGGCCTGCATCAGATCGAGTGCCTCCTCCTGCCGCTCCAGGACCAGGTCATGGAAGCGCCGCAGAACGCTCGCCCGCTCATGGACCGGCGTCGCCGCCCACATGCCCTGGGCACGGCGGGCGCGAGCGAACGCCGCAGTCACGACGTCCGGCGTCGCGACCGGGAGCTCGGCGAGTGCCTCGCCGTTGTACACCGCCTTCGTGCCGGTGGTCGTCGCGTCGGCGCCGGCCGCGGTGAGACCGGCCAATGACGACAGGAATGGCGAGGACAGCCGGCTCGGGAGCGCGGTCGACGTCATCTCGTCGGTCATGGGAGCGGATTCGACGATGGTCATGGCTGCCTCCTACACAATGTGTTCAGTGCTGACATTGAGAGTATGACTCAATGTGTTCACTGTCAACCTGGCTGGTTCACCCAGTCATCACGGTGCGACCTCGCCGGCGTTCATCGCAAGGACGGCGGCGACGGCTGCTCGCACGCGCGCCTCGACCTCGTCGAGGTTCTCGGGACGCATCTTGCCGTCCAGGTGCAGGAAGGCGAGCCCGTGCGCCATGCCCCACAGCGCCGTCGACAGGTGGGGGACATCCGCGCCGGGGAACAGGTCGGCGAGAGCGTCGTCAAGCACGGCGTTCAGCCGCTGCGCCGCGAGGACGCGCTCGGCATCCGCATCATCGCATTCGTTCCCGAACATGATCCGGAACTCCGTCGGGCGTCGCAACGCGAAGAAGACATAGGCGACACCGAGCCCTCCGAGGATGTCCGCGGGGGTCGCACCCGGAGGTGCGGCGTCGAGGGCGTCGGTGAGGTCTGACGCGAGGTCCCGGAATCCGGCGACGGCGACCGCGCCATCGAGGGCGTTCCGATCGGCGAAATGCCGGTAGGGCGCGGTCTGCGATACGCCGGCCCGGCGGGCGACGGCGCGCATCGAGAACGGCTCGCCCGATTCCAGCAGCTCGATCGCGGCCGCCAGGAGGGCGGCGCGCAGATCGCCGTGGTGGTAACTCTTCTCGAAAGTTGACACTGAACACTTCCACTCGTACGATGATGTGTGCGGTGAAAACATTATCGCATGGCAAAGGCAACATGCAGACGTTGGACAGGCGTGGCGTGGAGAACGTGAAGGTGGAGAGCGCGGATGCAGACGATCTTGGGTGCGAATGGTCAGATCGCGGTGGAACTGGCGAAAGAGCTGCACCGCGGCCACACCGCTGACCTCCGGCTCGTCAGTCGCAACCCACGCGCGGTGAATGACACGGACGGGCTGATGCGCGCCGACCTGATGGATGCCGCGCAGACAGCGGCGGCGACTGCCGGCAGCGAGATCGTCTACTTCACTGCAGGCCTTCCTGCCGACACCGCGCTCTGGGAGGCGCAGTTCCCCACGATGCTGCGCAACGCGCTCGACGGCGCGCGGTCGGCGGGGGCGAAGTTCGCGTACTTCGACAACACCTACATGTATCCACAGGATGATCGCGTGCAGACCGAGGACACCCCGTTCGCGCCCGTGGGGCGCAAGGGCGCCGTCCGCGCCGAGATGGCGACCATGGTGCTGGATGAGATGGCCCGCGGCGACATCCCGATGCTCATCGGCCGGGCTCCCGAGTTCTACGGGCCCGGCCGCACGCAGGGCTTCACCAACTCCCTGGTCATCGACCGGCTGAAGGCGGGCGAGAAGCCCCGCGTACCCGTGCGCGACGACCGGCTGCGCACATTGATCTGGACCCCGGACGCCAGCCGCGCCCTGGCCACCCTCGGCAATACTGCTGACGCGTACGGACAGACCTGGCATCTCCCTGTCGACCACGACCGGCTCACCTACCACGAGTTCGTGGGGGCGGCCGCCGCGGCGTTCGACCGGGATCCGGGCTACCGGGTGGTGCCCGAGTGGGTGCTGCGTGCGGCCGGGGTCTTCTCCCCCGCCGCACGCGAGATCCAGGAGCTGCTGCCGCGCTATCGCTATGACAACCGCTTCGACTCCTCGAAGTTCGTCGAGCGATTTCCTGATTTCCGGGTGACCACCTATCGCGAAGGGCTCCATGAGATCCGCCGCGAGCACGACGTGAACACATCCGCGTAGCACGTCATCGAATGTTCAGCCAGGGTGTCGGCGGTGCGCATGCCTGGTCATCGCATGAATGTGAGCACCGAACACCGGTGAGGGAGCAGGAATCATGGATCGAACCCAGTCGGATGCGGTGCCCGTCGAGCTCGGAGACCGCACGATCGAGGTGCCGGCGGACGGGCTCTATGCCCGATATCGGATGAACACCGACCTCGACGCTGTCGCGAAGGATCCGCGCGTGTCCGGGGTCGACTTTTTCCGGCCGTTGCCGAAGACCCGTGTGGAGTCGCGGGTCGGGCCGACCTGGACGCCGAACTTCTACTACGCGGCCTCGATCGCGCGGCTCGTGATGCTCGCCCCCACCAAGCGTCTGCGCGCGCGGCTCCCCCGTGAGCTCGCTCCGCTGGAGGTTCTCCCAGGGCTCGGGATCTTCTCGATCATGCTGTACCGGTATGACGTGTGCGACATCGACTTCTACACCGAGGCCGCCACGGGAATCGCCGTACGGCCCGTCCGGCACGGCGGTCCCGGAATCGCAGACCTCGCGTCCTCCCTGCAGGACGACCATCTGCACTCCTACGTGCTCTCGCTTCCCGTCAACACCGAGATCGCCCAGATCCGCGGTCATGACGGCTACGGCTTCCCCAAGTGGGTCACCCCGATCGACGTCGACATCGACGACCGGCGGGTCTCCGCCCGGGTCTCGAACGACACCGGCGGCGCGGATCTCACCTTCTCCGCGCCCACCCCGGCGCAGAAGACCTACCGGCCCCTGCAAAAGGTCTCGACGGGAATTTCGTACACGCGGATCGATGGCGACTGGCATGCAACCCTCAACCAGGTGCACACGCTGGCCACCGGCCGGGCCCTGCGCCCCAGGGGACTGCAGCTCACCCTCGGACAGGGACGAGTGTCCGACGACATCCGCTCCGTCGGTGCGAAGCGCGTACTGGCCCTGGACGTCACCACCCGCGCCCAGATCGCACTGCACATGCCCACCCCTACCAGCGTCGACACACGGGCATGACCCGGAGCGAGCGAGCGATCATGCGACGCACGAGCGAGCAGACGATCTCCGCTCACACCCACGCGGCACCGGCGACGGTTTTCGACACGCTCAGGAATGCGTCTGAATTCGCGTCCTGGCTGCCGCACTCCCTGGTCTATCGGGGCACGATTCCCACTCGACACCGTCGCCCCCTCGCCGTCGGCGACACATACCGCGACCGCACAGCCCTAGGGACACTCCACGGCCATGTCCTGGCGGCCGTGCCGTCCCGGCGGATCGAGTTCGATCAGGCAACGGCCTCCCACGGTCTGCGTATTCGCATCGTCTACGCGCTCACCCCGGCGCCCGATGGCGGAACGCGGATCGACCGCACCGGCACGATCACGACCGCCGGGCTCCTACGGGCGATTCACGCCCCGGTCGTCGGGTTCACCCGACGCGAGAACCGCCGCACCCTCGATCGACTCACCGCAGCTCTCGACAGAAAGGCCGTCGAGCCCGCCGCCTAGGTGATTCGCCCAAGGGGCTCGCACTGACCGTGCGCGCCCCTTCACTCATTGGACGGTCATCGAAGAAAGTCAGTTGACCTCGTCGGGGTGCGAGGCGACGCGGCCGGATCCGTCACCCGGGTCGAGGGCGGAGATCGCGGCGAACTCGACGTCGCTCAGGGCGAAGTCGAACACGTCGAGATTCTCCCGCAGGCGCTCGGCGCGCACCGACTTCGGGAAGACGATGTTGCCCTTCTGCAGGTGCCAGCGCAGCACGACCTGCGCCGGGCTCTTGCCGTGCGCCGCTGCGGCGTCCGCGACGGCCGGGATGCCGAACAGGTCGTACTTGCCTTGGCCGAGCGGACCCCACGCCTCGATCTTCACGTCGTGATCGCGCGCCCAGGAGCCGACATCGCGCTGCTGATAGGCGGGGTGCAGCTCGATCTGGTCGACCGCGGGGGTCACGCCGGTCTCGGCGACGATGCGCTCCAGGTGCGGCACGAGGAAGTTCGAGACGCCGGCCGAACGGGCAAGGCCCCGGTCGCGGATCTCGACGACCTTCTCCCAGGCGTGCACGTAGTTGTCCTTGGCGGGGGTCGGCCAGTGCACGAGGTACAGGTCGACGTGGTCGAGACCGAGCTTCTCCAGGCTCTCCGCGATGGCCGCGTCGGGCTCGTCGCCGTCGTGCCGGTCGTTCCACAGCTTGGTGGTCACGAACAGCTCGTCACGCGGGATGCCACTCTTGGCGATCGCCGCTCCGACGCCCGCCTCGTTGCCGTAGATGGCCGCGGTGTCGATGTGGCGGTATCCGATCTCGAGAGCCTCAGTGACCGTGCGCTCGGTGTCGGCCGGGTCGACCTTGAAGACGCCGTAGCCGAGCTGAGGGATGGTGTGGCCGTCGTTGAGCAGGATTCCGGGAATCGTCGTCATGCCTCCAGCCTAGGTTCCCGCTCCGGAGGTCGGGTCGGCGTCCTCCGGCCCGGCTCCCGCCGACGAGCGCTCAGCGCTTGGGGGCAAGCGCCGCGTAGGCACGGGCGGCGAGCGCCGCCGGGGATCCGGCTCCGCGCACCCCTGCCGTCGACTGCGCCCACTCCTCCAGGCCGATGCGGATCGCCTCCGTCGCCGCCGCGGCGAGCACTCGCGCGGCGAGCCGGTCGCTCTCGCCGCGCTCGGCGATGAGGGCCACGAGGCGCTCCTCGGACTCGTGGTTCACGCGATGCCAGACGGCCCTGAGCTCGCGATCCTCGGCGAGCGCGCGCAGCAGCGGACGCATGCGGGCAAGACCTTCGGCGTCTTCGGGTGTCTCCGGGGTCAGCTGCGCGGCGAGCACTGCGGGGATCGCGACCGCGGGTTCGTCCTCGGCCTCCTCGAGAGCTGCCTGCCACCGTGCGGCGCCGATCTCGAGCACGGGCGCGACGGCGTCCTCCTTGGTCGCGAAGTAGCGATAGAAGGTGCGCAGCGAGACTCCTGAGGCCTCTGCGATCTCCGCCGCGGTCACCTGGGCGACTCCGCGCTCCGCGAAGAGGCGAGCCGCTTCCGCCGCGATCTCACCGGCGGTCGCGGCCTTGCGACGCGACATGAGTCCGGTGCGGGTCTGCATGCTCCGAGCGTACGGGAATACCTTCCGTTGTGCGGTGTTATGTGTCAATATGGCACGTTGTGCCATTCAGGCACGACAAGACCGCAAGGAAGAAGGATTCGAATGAACCGCTATGAAGGTCGCCGCGCACTGGTCACCGGCGGCGGATCCGGCATCGGACAGGCCACGGTGCTGCGCATGCTCGCCGAGGGCGGGCGCGTGGTCGCCGCTGACGTCAGCGCTGCCGGGCTCGCGGACACCATCGCGAAGGCAGGCGACGCCGCCGATCGTCTCACCGCGATCGAGGTCAACATCGGCGACGAGACCTCCGTCAGGGCCGGCGTCGCCGCCGCGGTCGAGGCACTGGGCGGGCTGGACGTGCTGGTGAACGCCGCGGGCATCCTGCGCTCCTCGCACACGGCCGAGACCACGCTCGACCAGTTCCAGCAGGTCATCCAGGTGAACCTCGTCGGCACCTTCCTGATGATCCGCGAGGCGATCCCCGCACTGCTCGAGGGCACCGACGCCGCCGTGGTGAACTTCAGTTCGACCTCGGCGATGTTCGCGCACCCGTACATGGCCGCCTACGCGGCGAGCAAGGGCGGCGTGCAGTCGATGACGCACGCGCTGGCGGCGGAGTATGCGAAGCAGGGCATCCGCTTCACAGCCGTGCAGCCCGGGTCGATCTCCTCCGGAATGACCGACGGATCCGGCCAGAGCGGGCAGAGCCGCGGACCGGGGCTGCCCGAGGACGCCGACATGAGCCTGTTCATGAAGCTCGCCCCGGCCATCGGCCAGGGCTTCGCGGGTCCCGAGTCCGTGGCCGGCGTGGTCGCGATGCTCGCGAGCGCCGACGGCGCCTTCATCACCGGCACCGAGGTGCGCATCGACGGCGGCACCCACTTCTGAGCCGCGCGGTCCACTGATCCCTCGAGGCGGTCGGCACTCTCATGCGAGGGCGCCGACCGCCTCTTCGATGAGCGCCCAGAACCGATCGACGTCCAGGTCCATCGCGATCGTGGCGTTGGGCTGCGCGCCGAGCACGCCGAGGAGATCCACGCTCGTGGCGCCCCTCGTGAAGACGCCCTCCGTCTCCACGTCGAGGCGTGCACGCACGGTCGTCGCCACTGAGGGATCGATGAGCATCGCGACCGTGATGGGGTCGTGCAGCGGCCCGTCCGGCATATGCTCCGCGACCTCGTAGGTTGCGCAGAAGAACTCCAGCAGCTCCGCCCCGAACGCCGCCGTGCGGGTGCCGATGCGGCGGATCCGCTCCCGCACCTCCCTGGTGATGAGCGCCTGATGCGAGATGTTCAGCCCGACCATCGTGAAGTCCACGCCGCTGTCGAGCACGAGCGCTATCGACTCGGGATCGGTCCAGGCGTTGAACTCCGCGTAGGGGGTCGCGTTGCCCCGGCCCGTCGACCCGCCCATCCAGACGACGCGCGCGATGCGCGGCAGCAGGTCGGGATGGTCGCGCACGAGCAGGCCGACGTTGGTGAGCGGCCCGGTCGCGACGATCGTGACCGGCTCCTCCGACGACTCCAGCACCGCGCGGATGAGAGTCGGAGCGTCCCGGTCATCCTCGGGAACGGTGGGCTCGGGCAGCACGGGTCCGCCGAGCGTGTTCGCGCCATGGATCTGCTCGGCGGGATGCAGCCGGCCATGGATCGGCCCGGCCGCGCCGGCGGCGATCGGGATGCCCTCGATCCCCGCGACCGTGCAGGCGATGCGGGCGTTGAGCGTGGTGAACTCCAGCAGACCGTTCCCGCCGACCGTGGTGATCGCCCGCAGGTCGATCGCGGGGTTCGCGGCGGCGAGCCAGATCGCGAAGACGTCGTCGTGGCCGGGGTCGCAGTCGAGGAGGACGGGGATGCTCATGGTGCCTTCAGTATCGCCGCTCGTCGTTCACCGGACGAGCCCGGCAGGAGCGCTCTTCCGCGATAGGCTGGAGGGCTATGTCTGCGCCCGTGATCTCCTATCCGCCGGAACTCCCGGTCAGCGCCGCGCGCGACGAGATCGCCGCGGCGATCCGCGACCATCAGGTGGTCGTGGTCGCCGGTGCGACCGGATCCGGCAAGACCACGCAGCTGCCGAAGATCCTGCTCGAGCTCGGCCGCGAGCGCATCGCGCACACCCAGCCCCGCCGCCTCGCCGCACGCACGATCGCGGAGCGCGTGGCCGAGGAGCTGCACGTGCCGCTGGGCGGGCTCGTCGGCTACAAGGTGCGCTTCACCGACCAGGTCTCGGACGAGACCCGGATCGCGCTCATGACCGACGGGATCCTGCTCAACGAGATCCACCGCGACCGGCTGCTGCGCCGCTACGACGCGATCATCATCGACGAGGCGCACGAACGCTCCCTCAACGTCGACTTCCTGCTCGGATACCTGCACCGGATCCTGCCCGAGCGCCCGGACCTCAAGGTCGTCATCACCTCGGCCACGATCGACCCGCACAGCTTCGCGAAGCATTTCGCCGAAGCGGACGGCGAGCCTGCCCCGGTGGTCGAGGTATCGGGGCGGACCTATCCGGTCGAGATCCGGTACCGGCCGCTCGTGGATCCGGTCCCTGAGCTTGTCGAAGGGCCCGGATCCACGAAGTCCCTTCGACAAGCTCAGGGACCGAGGAAGCGCACCGAGTCCGAGCCCGAGGACGAGGTCACCGCGATCGTGCGAGCCCTCCAGGAGCTCGACCGCGAGGAGCGCGGCGACGTGCTCGTGTTCCTGCCGGGCGAGGCCGAGATCCGCGACGCCGCCGACGCGATCCGCGGCGCCTACCGCTCTCAGACAGCGCCGGTCGAAGTGCTGCCCCTGTACGGACGGTTGTCGGCGGCCGAGCAGCATCGCGTCTTCGAGCCGTCGACGGTGGCGGGCCTGCGCCGCCGCGTGATCCTCGCCACGAACGTCGCCGAGACGAGCCTCACCGTGCCCGGCATCAAGTACGTGATCGACACGGGCACGGCCCGCATCTCGCGCTACAGCAGCCGCTCCAAGGTGCAGCAGCTGCCGATCGAGGCGGTTTCGCAGGCCTCGGCGAACCAGCGATCGGGGCGAGCGGGCCGCACGAGCGCCGGAATCGCGATCCGCCTGTACGGCGAGGACGACTTCGACAAGCGCGCCGAGTTCACCGAGCCCGAGATCCTTCGCACCTCGCTCGCCTCGGTTGTGCTGCAGATGCTCAGCCTCGGCTTCGGCGACATCGCGGAGTTCCCGTTCCTCACTCCCCCGGAGTCGCGCGACGTGCGCTCCGCGCTCGAACTGCTCGTGGAGCTGGGCGCGGTGCAGACGGGCCAGGGTCCCTCGACGAGCTCGGCGACCGAGGCCCCCCGGCTCACCCGGATCGGCCGCGACATCGCGCGCATGCCGATCGACCCGCGCTTCGCTCGCATGCTCGTGGAAGCGGGCCGGACAGGCGTGACGGCGCCCGTGCTCGCGATCGTCGCGGGGTTGTCGATCCAGGACGTGCGCGAGCGCCCGTCGGCGGACGCGCCGCAGGGGGTGCGCGACGAGGCGGAGCGGATGCACGCGCGCTTCGCGGACCCGACCAGCGACTTCCTGTCGATCCTGAACCTGTGGAACCACCTGCGCGAGCAGCAGAAGGAGCTCGGATCCAGCGCGTTCCGCCGGCTCTGCCGCTCCGAGCACCTGAACTACGTCCGGGTGCGGGAATGGTTCGACGTGCACCGGCAGCTGCGGACGCTCGTGAACACCGGCCGCGACGCGGCGACGGACTCCGCCGCCCCGGACGCCGTCCACCGCGCGCTGCTCGCAGGGCTGCTCAGCCACATCGGCATCCTGGACGAGCGCAACCTCACCAAGGGACCGCCGACGAAGGGCGGGCAGAAGGATCCGAAGCGACGGAGCGCCGAGTATCGCGGCGCGCGCGGGATCCGCTTCTCGCTGTTCCCCGGCTCTGCGCTGCGCCCTTCGAGAGCCTCAGGGACCGGGGCCCCGCGCGCCGTCATGGCGGCCGAGATCGTGGAGACCTCGCGCACGTTCGCGCGCACGGCCGCAGCGATCGATCCGGCGTGGGCCGAGGCGCTCGCCGGCGACCTCGCGAAGCGGCAGATCTCCGAGCCGCACTGGTCCAAGGAGGCGGGAGCCGCGGTCGCGTACGAGAAGGTGACGCTGTTCGGCGTCGAGATCGTGGCGCGCCGGCGGGTGCAGTTCGCGCGCATCGACCGCCCCGCGGCACGCGAGTTCTTCCTGCGGCATGCGCTGGTCGAAGGCGAATGGGATCCGAGCCGGATCGACCGGCGCGTCTCGGCGTTCTGGCGCAGCAACGCCGAGTTGCGCCGCCGGTTGGAGAAGCTCGAGGAGCGCGAGCGCCGCCGCGACATCCTCGTCGGCGACGAGGCCGTGTTCCGGTTCTATGGCGAGCGCATCCCGACGGATGTGTTCGATGTGCGCTCGTTCGAGGCGTGGTGGCGCGACGCCCTCCAGGCGACCCCGAAACTGCTCGTCATGCGCGAGGCTGACCTGCTCGAGGACGACGATCGCGCCGATCAGCAGGACTTCCCCACCCGCTGGACCCAGACCGATCAGGTGCTCGGCCTCGCCTACCGCTTCGAGCCCGGGGCTCCCGACGACGGCGTGAGCGTGGTGATCCCGCTCGCGCTGCTGCAGCAGGTGCGCGACGCCGGCTTCGACTGGCAGGTGCCGGGGCTGCGCGCCGAGCTCGTGACGGCGCTGCTGCGGGCGCTGCCGAAGGCGATCCGGCGGCACGTCGTTCCCGCCGCGGACTGGGCGGAGAAGTTCGGCGCCGAACTCGCCGCCCAGGGACCCGAGTCGTCCCAGGGCCTACCCGTCCGCAGCCTGACCGAGGCGCTCGCCCGTCTCATCCAGCCGCTCGCGAATCAGCCCATGTCAGCCGCCGACTTCGACCTGGAGCGGGTTCCCGCCCACCTGCGGATGAACTTCCGCGCAGTCGACGAGCGCGGACGGGTGGCCGGATCCGGCCGGGATCTGACCGTGCTGCAGCGGGAGCTCGCGGATCGGTCGAGGGCCAGCGTCGCCCGCTCGATCGAGCGGGGGCCCGGCCCGGCCCGGCGTGGGCGTGGTGCGGCGGATGTGGCTCACGCGAGCTCGGTCAACGCCGCAGCCCCGGCCGAGCGCGATGGCATCACCACCTGGGACGTGGGCGATCTGCCGGAGGTGCTGGACACCCGTGTGGCCGGCGGCGTGGTGCGCGGCTATCCCGCCCTCGTGGATCAGGGCAGATCCGTCGCGCTCCGTGTGGAGGCCACCGCCGAGGCCGCCCTGACCGCCACACGGGACGGAGTGCTGCGCCTGGTGCTCCTGGGGATCCCCTCCCCCGCGTCGTACGTGCAGCAGCACCTGACCAGCCCGGAGAAGCTCGCGCTCGCCGCCTCGCCGTACCCGAACGTCGCGACGCTCATCGAGGACGCACGCGCGGCGGTCGCACGGGCGGCGATCGACCGTCTGACGGACCCTTCGACGGGCTCAGGGACCGCGGGCATCGTGCGCTCCGAGGCCGATTTCGCACGCGTGCGCGACGGCGTCTCCGCGGTCATCGTGGACGAGCTGTTCGCGCTGGTGTCGCTGATCGCGAAGATCCTCACGAAGGCGCGCGAGGTCGAGCGCGCGATGAAGGGTCAGAACTCTCTTGCCCTGCTCGGGCCGCTGAACGACATCCGCGGCCAGCTCGGCGGGCTGCTGCCGAACGGTTTCGTCTCCAACGCAGGCGTGGAGCGCCTCGCCCACTATCCGCGGTACCTGGACGGGATCCTGGATCGGCTGCGTACCCTCGCCGAAGCCCCGGGCAAGGATCGCACCCGGCAGAGCGAGTACGAGCGCATGGCGCAGGCCTACGCCGATGCCGGCGGCACGATCCCGCTGCCCGCCGGCGCCGAGCCCCGCCTCGTCGAGGTGCGCTGGCTGCTCGAGGAGTACCGCGTGAGCCTGTTCGCCCAGCGTCTGGGCACGGCGCAACCGGTGTCTCCGCAGCGCATCGTGAAGGCACTCGCCGAGAAATGAGACTGGCCGCCCGGGCACAAGCCCGCCCCGCCCCATCCGATGCACCGTAGCCTGGAGCCATGGCGCAGGCGATCGTGCAGACCGAGCTCGGCGGACCGGAGGTCCTCACCCTCGTGGAGGTTCCGGATCCGGTGCCCTCTGCCGGCGAGGTGGTCGTGCGCATCGAGGCCGCCGGCGTGAATCCGATCGACGCCAAGCAGCGCAGCGGCCTGCGCCCCCTGCCGCCGATCACAGAGCCCCGGCACCTCGGCTTCGACGGAGCGGGTGTGGTGACCGCGATCGGATCCGGCGTCGACGATCTGGAAGTCGGCGATCGCGTCGCGATCCGCGACACCCGCGGCACGTATGCCACCGCGCTTGCGGTACCGGCCGCGCACGCCTCGGTGATTCCTGAGGGCGTCACCGCCGCGCAGGGCGCCGCACTCGGCATCCCCGCCGGCACCGCATACCAGTCGCTGCTCTCGCTCGGGGTCGGGCAGGGGGATCTGCTGCTCCTGCACGCCGGATCAGGGGCGGTCGGCCAGGCCGCGATCCAGTTCGCCGTGGACTGGGGCGCCACCGTCATCGCGACGGGCGGCCCCTCGTCGCAGGAGCGGATGCGCGCGCTGGGCGCGATCCCGGTCATCTATGGAGAGGGCCTGGAGCAGCGGATCCGCGACGCCGCAGACGGGCGAGAGATCACGGTGGCGCTCGACGGCGCCGGTACCGACGAGGCGATCGCGACGTCGCTCGCGCTCGTCTCCGACCGTGACCGGATCGCCACGATCGTGCGCGGCCCCGACGCGGCCGCGCTCGGCATCCGCGCGTTCAGCGGCGGCAGCCCCGTGCCGCTCACGGAGCAGGAGCTCGCCTGGCGCGCCGAGGCCGTGCCGGCGGCGCTCGGGCTCATCACCCGGGGCCGGTTCTCGGTCGAGTTCGGACCGGAGCTGCCTCTCGCCGACGCCGCAGAGGCGCACCGCCTCATCGAGGCGCACGTCGCGCACGGCAAGATCGTGCTGCGCCCCTGACGCCACCCGGCGGGCTCTGACCCTTCGGATCCGCAACAGTCGGAAACATCCCTGCGGATCCGCACCCGCGCGCCCGAGGATGGGTCCGTGACCGATACCGCCGCCTCCGCCCCCGACACCCGTTTCGCGACGAAGCAGGTGCAGGCCGCGTATGTCTCCGGCACGCCGCAGAACACCGCCGTCCCACCGCTGTACCAGTCCGCCGCCTACGAGTTCGGCTCGCTGGCCGAGGCCCGCGACCTGTTCGCGCTGCGCCGTGCCGGCAACATCTACAGCCGCAACGCCAGCCCCACGCAGCAGCTGCTCGAAGAGCGGGTGACCGCGCTCGAGGGTGGTGTCTCGGCCGTCGCCGTCGCGAGCGGACAGGCCGCGGTCGCCGTCACGATCCTCGCGCTCGCGGGCCGCGGCGGGCACGTCGTCGCCGCCGACCGGCTCTACGGCGGCACGGTCGACCTGCTGCAGGACACGCTCGCCGACTTCGGCATCACCGTCACCTTCGTCGACCAGGACGACCCGGAGGCCTGGCGCGCGGCGGCGCACGACCGCACCCGGCTGTTCTTCGCGGAATCGGTCGCGAACCCGCTCGCGCAGGTGCTCGACATCCGCACGGTCGCCGACCTCGCGCACGCCGCCGGCGTCCCCCTCGTGATCGACAGCACGGTCGGCACCCCGTACCTGATCCGCCCGGGTGAGCACGGCGCCGACATCGTCGTGCACTCCGCGACGAAGTACCTGAGCGGCCACGGCACCTCGCTCGGCGGGGTCGCGGTCGACCTCGGATCCTTCGACTTCGGCGCGGAACCCGCGCGCTGGCCGCAGTTCACGGCGCAGCACGACCGGTTCGGTCCGCTCTCGCTCTGGGAGCGGTTCGGACAGGGCTTCGCCTTCGCAGCACTGGTGAAGGCCAAGTACGTGCACGACCTGGGGCCGTCCCTGTCCCCGTTCAACGCGCACCAGATCCTGCAGGGCATCGAGACGCTCGACCTGCGCGTCTCACGGCAGAGCGCGTCCGCGCAGGCGATCGCCGAGGCCCTCGCACAGAACCCCGCCGTCGCCGCGGTGCACCACCCCGGTCTCGCCGGCAACCCGTGGCACGACCTGGCCGCACGCTACCTCCCGCGCGGGATCCCCGCGGTGTTCTCGATCGATCTCGTCTCCACCGGTGACGAGGCCCTGGATCAGGAGCGCGTGGAGCGGTTCGTGGACGGTCTGAAGATCGTGCGCCTCGTGGCGAACATCGGCGACGCCCGCTCGCTCGTCTCCCACCCCGCCTCCATGACGCACTCGCACCTGAACGCCGCCCAGCGCGCCACCGCCGGCATCGCGGGGACCACGGTGCGTCTGTCGATCGGCATCGAAGACCCTGCGGACATCCTCGCCGACCTCCAGCAGGCCCTCGCTCTCGCCATCGCGGAGACGGCCGCGGAGCAGGAGTTCGCCACGGTCTGAGATCCGCTCAGCGCGACCTGTGTCCTTCGCGCGTTCGAAACTCAGTCGATCCTGCAGCTCACGACGGATTCGCGCCCGATCTCGACAGGATCGACTGAGTTCGGCACGACCGTGGCTCGGTACGCTGGTCCCGTGCCGATCCTGAACAAAGACATGACGTTGTGCATCTCGCTGTCTGCGCGACCGAGCAACAACGGCACCCGGTTCCACAACCACCTCTACGAGGCGCTCGAGCTGAACTGGATCTACAAGGCGTTCGCCCCGACCGACCTCGCGCAGGCGATCGCCGGCGTGCGCGGCCTCGGGATCCGCGGCTGCGCGATCTCCATGCCCTACAAGGAGGACGTGATCGCGCTGGTGGACCGGATGGATCCGTCCGCCACCGCGATCGACTCGGTCAACACGATCGTGAACGACGACGGCGTGCTCACGGCCTACAACACGGACTATTCGGCGATCGCCCAGCTCATCGCGCGGAACGAGATCGATCCGGCATCGTCCGTGCTGCTGCGCGGATCCGGCGGCATGGCGAAGGCGACCGCCGCCGCCTTCCGCGACGCCGGCTTCGCGGACGTCACGATCGTCGCGCGCAACGAGGACGCCGGACGCGCGCTCGCAGGGCTGTACGGTTTCGGCTGGGCCGCGGACGTGGACGGGCGCACCGCCGACGTACTGGTGAACGTCACGCCGATCGGCATGGCCGGGGGCGTCGAGGCCGAGGCCCTGTCGTTCCCCCCGTCCGCGATCGAGGCCGCCCGAGTCGTGTTCGACGTCGTGGCTCTCCCTGCCGAGACCCCGCTCGTGCGCGCAGGACTCGCCGCGGGCAAGACCGTCATCAACGGGGCCTCCGTCGCGACGCTGCAGGCGCTCGAGCAGTTCGTGCTGTACACGGGCGTCCGCCCCACCGACGAGCAGGTGCGCGCCGCCGAGGAGTTCATGCGCGCGCAGTGAGCCGCCTCGGCCACGAAGCCCCCGAAGGGATCCGCCCCGCGCCCCGGTAGACTCGGACGGTCATGCCCTCCGTGTCGAACTATCCCGCCCCGCGCCTGGATTCCCGCCCTGTCGAGACGTTCCGCGCCACGCTCGGCGACCTCGCGGCGCACCTCGACGTCGCCGTCCCTGATCGCGCCGACGCGGCGTTCACGGGTGTCGCCGTAGGCACGGAGCACGTCCGATCCGGAGACCTGTTCCTCGGAATCCGCGGCGCGAACGCGCACGGCGCCCGGTTCGCGGCGAAGGCCGTCGAGGCCGGTGCCGCCGCAGTGCTGACCGATGCCGAGGGTGCCGCCCTCGTGCCCGACGACGTGCCGACGCTCGTCGTCGAGGATCCGCGTCTGGCCGCCGGTCCCGCCTCCGCGTTCCTGTACCGGGATCCGGTCGCCTCGATGACGAGCATCGGCATCACCGGCACCCAGGGCAAGACCACGACGGCGTTCTACGTGGCCGCCGCAGCCGGCATGTCACGGTCCGGCACGATCGGATCCATCGGCACGACCGTGGGCGACGACTTCTTCCCGCCCGTGCTGACCACCCCCGAAGCGCCCGAGCTGCAGGCGCTGTTCGCGGTCATGCGCGAACAGAAGCTCGGCACGGTCGCCGTCGAGGCGTCCAGCCACGCCCTCACCCTGGGCCGTGTCGACGGCTTCGCGTTCGATGCGGGCATCTTCCTCAACCTCGGCCACGACCACCGCGACTACCACCCCACCCAGGCCGACTACTTCGCCGCCAAGGCGCTGCTGCTCACCCCCGAGCACGCCAAGGTCGGCATCGTCGACATCGACTCGCACTGGGGCCGCGTGCTCGCCGCTCAGGCCACGGTGCCGGTGCGCACGACCTCGGCGAGCGGATCCGATTCCGCCGACTGGCGCGCGGAGGACGTCGAACTGCACGCGCACGGATCCTCGTTCATCGTGCGCTCCCCCCGCGGCGAGCGCGTGCCGTTCACGACGCAGCTGACCGGCGCGTTCAATGTGAACAACATCCTCGCCGCCGTCGCCGCCCTGGTCGAGTCCGGGCGCGAGCTCGCCGACCTCGCCCCGGGCATCGCCGCGCTGCCGAGCGTCGAGGGACGGTTGCAGCGATTCGACTTCGGCCAGCCGTTCACGGCGATCGTCGACTCGGCGCACAAGCCCGAGGCCATCAACGCCGCGCTGCGGGCGATCCGGACCACGACGCCGCAGGGCCGCCTGATCGCGGTGCTCGGTGCGAACGGCCATCGCGACGCCGCCAAGCGCCGCATGATGGGCCGGTTCGCCGCGATGTGCGCGGACGTGCTGGTCATCACCGACGACAACCCCTATGACGACGATCCGACCGAGATCCGCGCCTCGCTCATCGCCGGCGCACGCTCGAGCACCGTCGAGATCACCGAGATCGCCGACCGCCGCGAGGCCATGGCGGCGGCCGTGCGGATGGCGCGTCCCGAGGACACCGTGGTGGTCCTCGGCAAGGGCCATGAGCGCTACCACGCCCTCGCCGGCGGCGAGATCGCCTGGTACGACCCCGACGTGCTGCGCGAGGTCATCGAAGCGCTCTGAGCCCCCTCTCGCGGATGCCACCACATCCGCGCGCGGAAGTTGTATCAACGAGCCACTATCGCTCTCCTGCCCCTTGTGGAGACAATGGGCGCCATGACGGCCACCGGCGACCGTACGCAGCCGTTCGACGAGCGCGACGGGGCCTTCGGCGACGCCGGCGAGCGGGTTCGAGACGCGGCCGGCGGCCGGAGCGCGGCGAGCGACGGCGCCGGATCGGATCCGCCGCGATGGGAGCGGGCGACGGCGCTCTTCCTGCGCTGGCGCGATGGCGAGCCCCGCGCAATGGACGAGCTCGTGCGCCTGATGACACCCGTGCTGTGGCACGTCGCGCGCGCATACGGGCTGGACCGTGCCCTGGCCGAGGACGTCGTGCAATCCACCTGGATGGCGCTCATGCGCCGGCACGCCGCGATCGCCGAACCACGCGCCATCTCGGGGTGGCTGACGATGTGCGCCCGGCGCGAGGCGTGGCGCGTGAGCCGGATGCAGCGCCGAGCGGATCCCACCGAGGCGGAGTTCCTCGAGCCGCACCTGCCCGCGGGCGAGTCCGCCGAGCGCCAGGCGCAGCGCGGCACCGAGGCGGGCGCGCTCTGGAGCGCCGTCGCGGCGCTGAACGCACGGTGCCAGCGGCTGCTGCGCATCGTGGCCTTCGAGGAGCGGCCGGATTACGCCCGGATCGCGCAGGACCTCGCGATGCCGATCGGCTCGATCGGGCCGACCAGGCAGCGCTGCCTGGGCAAGCTCCGCGCGCTGCTGGAGCAGGACGGATGGGAGGACGACGATGACCGTTGACGAGACAGCGGCCGACGCGGCGCTCTTCGCGCGGCTGCGCGTCGAGTGGGGAGTCCACGATCCGGTGCCCGCCGGGCTTGCGGACCGGATGGTCGCCGCGGTCGCGGTGGAGGACCTCGGGCGCGAGTACGCGTTGCTGACGCTGGTGGAGCAGGAGGGGTCGATCGCCGTGCGCGGCGAGGCGGATACGGCGACCCTGCAGTTCAGCGATGGCACCACGGGCGTCGTGGTGCACGTCACGACGACCGAATCGGATCTGCGCCGGATCGACGGGTGGGTCGACGGGGCCGTTCTCGCGATCCGCCTGATCCAGCAGGACCGCGACTGGTCCGCGGAGATCGCGGGCCCCGGCCGGTTCGCCTTCGACGCGGTGCCGAGCGGTCTTTCGGCGCTGCGGCTGGTCCTGCGCGGGGCGGACGGCGAGCCGACGGAATTCCGCACCCCGCAGTTCGAAGTGTGATGCGAGACGACGGATCGAGCAGGAGACACGGATGGCACGGGACGATGAGGGACAGCATGGCCAGGGCGAGGACGGACGGAGGCCCCGCTCGCGACCGAGCTGGCGGGAGAGGGAGCGCGCGGCGCGATTCAGGGGTGCGGTGCTCGACGTGACCCTGCAGCCGGCGCACGGCCCCGCGGCGCACACGACCGTCTACGAGCCTGACGTGCTGCTGGTGCGGCCGGCGTTCTTCGAGCCGGACGCATCGGGCCGCCGCGGAGATGAGCGGCTGGCCGCCCTCGCCGCGGCGCTCGGATGGAGCGTGACCGTGGAGCGCCTGGAGGACTCCCCCGACGCGCGGAGGACCGGTGACGGATCGCGAGCCTCACGACGGGCGCCGGGGGGCGACGCCGGGCCGGACGCAGGGCGCACAGACCGGTCACGCGATCCCGGCGTCGCGGATTCCGCGCGTCTGCGGATCGCCGTGTCAGCAGGCGCGGCCCGCGACGCCCGGCCGGTGCTCGCGCCGGACGCCTGGCGTCTGCTCGTGGCGGCGCGCGACGACGGCATCCCGGGTCTCGCACTGAACCACGTGCTCGGGATCCATCCGTTCACGGGAAATCCGTTCACCGGCAACCCCTTCACCGGAAACCCGTTCACAGGCAATCCGTTCACCGGCAATCCGTTCACCGGCAATCCCTTCACCGGTAACCCCTTCACGGGCAACCCGGCGGGGATCGCGAGCTACGGGTTCCCCGGCCTCGGCGGACGACAGCCCGTCGCGTGGACCGGAGCGGCGCCCGCGCGCGCCCCGCTGCCCGCAGGCGCACGACGTCCGGTCGTCGCCGTGCTGGACACCGGCTGCGGCGCGCACCCATGGTTCGGGAACACGCCGGGATCCGCACCGGATGCGGATCCCGTGCTGATCACGCGGACGAGCCTCACCGGCGAGCCGCTCGGGCTGAGCGATCCGGCGACGGATCCGGAGACGCACCCGAGTCTGAGCGAGCCCCTCGACGGGCATCTGGATCCGGTCGCGGGGCACGGCACGTTCATCGCCGGGCTCGTGCTGCAGGCCTGTCCCGAGGCGCAGATCCTGCCGGTCCGGGTGTCCGACGGCAACGGCATCATCATGGAGAACGACCTGCTGGGCGCGCTCGGGCGCATCGTCGGACTCCTCGAGTCCGGGACGCTGCACCTGGACGCGATGAGTCTCTCGTTCGGCTTCTTCCACGAATCCCCCGGCGCCGAGGAGACGCAGAGCGAGCTGTACGCGCTGCTGCAGCGTGTACGCAGGACCGGGTGCGTCGTGGTGTGCTCGGCCGGCAATGATGCGACCGACCGCCCCTCGTCGCCCGCGGCGCTCTTCGCCTGGGGCCCGGAGTCGGGCATCGATCCTGCCGATGAAGCGGGCCTCGCCCCGCAGGTCTCCGTCGGCGCGCTCAACCCGTCGGCGCGCTCGGTGGCGCTGTTCTCGAACTTCGGCCCGTGGGTGCGCACCTACGTGATCGGCGTCTCGGTGCTCTCCACCCTGCCGGTGTCGTTCGACGGGGGGACACAGGCCGGGATGCGCGACGACGCGGAGGATCGCCGGCGCGAGACGCTCGATCTCGACGACTTCGCGGGAGGGTTCGCGGTGTGGAGCGGCACCTCGTTCGCCGCGCCGATCGTGGCCGGACGGATCGCGCACGAACTCGGCTCCGGAGCACTGGCTGCGAGAGCACCGACGACCGCCGCGGACGCGGTGGATGCCGTGCTCGAGCACTGCCTGGACCAGGACGGGTCGCGCCCGAAGAAGACACTCCCGTAGCGGACGCCGAAGCGTCATGCTGTGAGGGTGACGCTGACGGCGGATGAGCTGTACCGGCGCGGCCGCGCGCAGCTGAACGCCGGCCGGAACGCTGCAGCGCGGCGCGAGTTCCTGCGCGCGCGAGCGCGCACCGAGGATCCCAATCTCCGGGCCAGGATCGCGGGCTCGCTCGCCGCGATCACGATCCGCCAGGGAGATCGCGCCTCCGCCGAGGCCGTCTGCCTCGAGGCGCTGCGCCTGCCCGGCCTCTCTGTGACGACAGCGGCCATGCTCTACGGTCAGCTCGGCCTGGTCGCCCTGGAACGCGGCGACCTGCCGCGAGCGGTGACGCTGCTGGATCGCGGCATCGCCGGCATCGGCGATGAGGTGGAGCATCGCGGACCGATGCTGCTCAATCGCAGCGTGGCGCACATGCAGGCAGGGCGGTTGGCGCCGGCGATCGCCGACCTCGATCGGGCGGTGCTCGACTACGCGGCGACGGGCGACGAGATCTCACGTGCCATGGCCGTGCACAATCGCGGCTACGCGGCACTGCTCGCGGGCGAGCTGGTGCCCGCGCTGGAGAAGATGGGCGAGGCGCAGGCGGTGCTGAGCGCGGCGTCGGCAGTGAATGCGGCGATCTGCGACCGCGATCGGGCCGAGGTGCTGCGTGACGCCGGCCTCACCCGCGATGCGGAGCGCACGCTGGAACGGGCGATCCGGGTGTTCGGAGCGCATCGGATGAGGCAGGCGCGCGCGGAGGCGGAGTTCCATCTCGCCCGCTCCCTGCTGAGTCATGAGCCGGAGCGGGCGGCGGCGATCTCCGCCGCGGCCGCACGGCGGTTCCGCGCCGTGGGGAGCGAGTCATGGGCGGTGCGCGCCGAGGCCGTGCGGCTGCGCGCGCTGCTGACCGTGGAGACCGAAGGACGGCCTACCGGGCTGCGCGCTCCGAGCGACGCCGGCGTCGACCGCGTCGAGGCGCAGCTGCAGCACCACCGGCTTCGGGGCGAGGCGTCGTCACTGCGGCTCGCCTGGCAGCGCCACCACGCGCAGACCGGCAGCGCAGTCCCGGTTGCGCAGGCGCGGATACGGGTGTCGCCGGGCGCGGGACTGCAGGTGCGTCTGCTCGCCCAGGAGGTGCGAGCGGCGCGGGCCGCCGCTGCCGGGGATGACGCGGGCGCACGTCGGATCGCCGCGGCGGGCCTGGACGAGCTCGCCGCGTGGCAGGCCTCGTTCGGCAGCCTGGATCTCGCCACCGCCCTCGTCATGCACGGCACGGGATTGCTCTACGCCGGGCTGGAGGCAGCGGTGCGCTCCCGTCGGCCGGCGGTGGTGTTCGAGTGGTCGGAGCGCGCCCGGCACCTGAGCCAGCAGACCGTGCCGCTGCGCCCTCCGCCCGACTCCGGGTTGGCCGCGGATCTCGCCGAGCTGCGGATGCTCCGTTCCGAGGCCGCGTCCGGCGACTGGCTCGCACAGCCCCGCGCCGCCGAGCTGAGCGAGCGCGTGCGGCAGCGCGAGTGGTCCTCGATCGGCCGGGCTGGAGGTCGGGAGCGCGCCGCGCTCGACGAGCTGCAGGTGGCGCTCGATGACGACAGCGCCTTCGTCGCCTACGCGTATCAGCGCGATGGCCTGGTCGCGATCGCCGTGACCGCCGACGACGCCCGGGTGATCGACGTCCCCCGCTGGCCCGAGGCGCGACGGGCGATGGCCGGTCTGCGCGCCGATCTGGATGTCGCAGCGACCGTCCGCGACGGTCCCATGGGCTCGGTCGTGCGACGCGCGCTCGACGAGCGGCTCATGATTCTGTCGGAGACGCTGCTGACGCCGGTGCTCCCCGTCGTGGGCGATCGGCGCCTCGCGCTGGCTGCGGCGGCGATCCTGAACGGCCTCCCCTGGGGCATGCTGCCCGGGATGCGCGGCCGGGTGTTCACCCTGACCGACTCGGCGACGCAGTGGCTGCGTGCCCGCGGTGAGGCGCCATTCCGAGGCGCCGGTTTCGCGGTCGGTCCGCGTGTCGTCCGGGGCGCCGAGGAGGTCGCCCGTGCCGCAGCCGCGTGGCCGGGCGCGCAGGTGCTCGGTCCCGACGCGGCGACCGTGGGCGCGACGACGGAGCTGTCCACGCGGGTGAGCGTGCTGCACGTCGCCGCGCACGGTCGCCACGCCGACGGCAACCCCATGTTCTCCGGCCTGGAGCTCGCCGACGGTGCCCTCTTCGGCTATGACATCGACCAGATGGGGCGGGTCCCGGACACCGTCGTGCTGTCGGCGTGCGAGGTCGGACGATCGTCCGTGCGCTGGGGGTGGGAGGCGATCGGCATGACCAGGGTCTGGCTGCATGCGGGCACGCGCGCGGTCATCGCGTCGCCCGTGATCGTCGCGGACGACGACGCGTGCGAGCTTCTCGGCGCGGTCCACGCCGGACTCGCCGCGGGGCTCGCCCCCGCGCACGCACTGGCACGGGCGACGGAGCAGACGGGCGTCGTCTCCCCCTTCCAGACGCACGGCAGCGGCTTCTGAGCCCGATGTATCACCGGACGCCCTGGGTGCTCTTCTTCTGCGGATCGATACGGTGCGGCCACTGCGAAGAGCGTCGGTCACTGGGGACACCGTGAACTGGGGACGTGCGAAGTCGGGTTGACGCACAGCGATCCGAGGGAAGGGGCGCCGCCGAGGGGACCGGCGGCACCCCTTCCTGCGTGCTTCGCCGGGTCACTCGTCCAGCGGGTCATCCTCGGCCGGCACGGGTCCGACCTCGACCGGGCGGCCCGGACTGTTCGACCACGCGCTCCAGGATCCGGGGTACACGGTCACCTCCCGGCCGATGAGCGCGCCGGCGAGAGCGAGCTGAGCCGCCGTCACGCCGGATCCGCAGTAGGCCGCGATCGGCACCTCTTCCCCGGCGCCCGCGGCCTCGAACGCCGCCACGATCTCGGCAGGGCTGCGGAAGCGCCCGTCGGCGGTGAGCAGCTCGGCGATCGGCAGGTTGCGCGCGCCCGGGATGTGTCCGGCGACGGGGTCGATCGGCTCGGTCTCGCCGCGGAAGCGCTCGGGAGCACGCGCATCGAGCAGCACTCCGCCCCACCCTGCGATCTGATCGGTGTCGAGCACGTCCGCGGTGCCGGGCCGGCTCAGTACGACGTCCCCCGGCGGCGGGATGATCTCGCCCTCCTCGATCTCTCCCCCGGCCTCGCGCCATGCTCCGAGACCGCCGTCGAGCACGCGCACGTCCGCGATCCCCGCCCGGCGCAGGGCCCACCACGCGCGGGATGCGGGCAGCGAGCGGGAGTCGTCGTAGACCACGACGGTCTGCCCCTGTCGAATACCCCACCGTCGCGCCGCCTCCGCCAACGCATCGTCGGAGGGCAGCGGATGCCGGCCCTCCGACGCCGCACCGTGACCCGCGAGATCGGCCTCCAGGTCGGCGAACACCGCGCCGGGGATGTGTCCCGCGAGGTAGTTCGCGTGCCCGTCCGCGAAGCCGAGGCGGTAGCGCACATCGAGGATCCGCGGATCGGCGCCGTCGTCGGCGACCGGCTCCCTCTCGAGAAGGGCGCGGAGTTCGGCGGCGGTGATGAGGTCTGCCATGGTCCCATCATGCCAACCTCCTTCGTGAGCGGCACGGGCGGCGCCCGGCGCCTCCGCCGGGCGATCCGATACCCCCTACGCTGGAGACATGACCGGCCACTCCCCCCGTCCAGCGCTTCGCTGGGGCATCCTCGCCACGGGCGGCATCGCCGCCGCCTTCGCCGCCGACCTGCGTACGGCGGGGCTCGACCTCGTGGCCGTCGGATCCCGGTCGCAGGAGTCCGCCGCCGCCTTCGCCGCGCGCTTCGGCATCGCCCGGGCGCACGGATCCTATGAGGCGCTCGTGGCGGATCCCGAGGTCGACATCGTCTACGTCGCCACCCCGCATCCGATGCACCACGCCGACGCCCGTCTCGCTCTCGAGCACGGCAAGCACGTGCTCGTCGAGAAGGCGTTCACCCTCAACCGCGCCGAGGCGCAGGATCTCGCCGACCTCGGTCGTGAGAAGGGTCTGCTCGTCATGGAGGCCATGTGGACCCGGTATCTGCCGCACATGGCACGTCTGCGCGAGATCATCGCCGCCGGAACGCTCGGTGAGATCCGCGCGGTCTCGGCCGACCACACGCAGTCGCTGCCGACGGATCCGGCCCATCGTCTGAACGCCCTCGAGCTGGGCGGCGGGGCGCTCCTGGACCTCGGGATCTACCCGATCTCGTTCGTGCACGACGTCCTCGGCGCGCCGGTGACCGTTCAGGCCACGGGGCGCCTGGTGGAGACCGGCGCCGACGCGGAGGTCGCCACCGTCATGACGCACGCCGGAGGCGCCATCTCCACGACGCTCTCCTCGTCGCGCGCGGCCGGCCCCAACACAGCCGTCGTGCTCGGCACCCGGGCCCGCATCGAGATCGACCGGGTCTGGTACTCCCCCACGACCTTCCGCGTGATCGCCGCCGATGGCACCGTGCTCGAGGAGTTCGACGGTCGCACCACCGCTCATGGTCGCGGTGGCGGACGCGGCATGCAGTACCAGGCGCTCGCCGCCGAGCGGTACGTCGCGGAGGCCGCCGAGCGCGGCTCGGCGCCGGACAGCGATCTGCTGCCCGTCGCGGAGTCGGTGGCGATCATGGGTCTGCTCGATGAGATCCGCGGGCAGATCGGCGTGCAGTATCCGGGCGAGACCGCCTGATACCCGAGAACCTCCGAACCGAAGGAGCCCCATGGCCGAGCCGCAGGACACCCGTGTCGCCGTCTATCTCGACTTCGACAACATCGTCATCTCCTGGTACGACCGCGTGCACGGACGCAACGCGTACAGCAAGGACCGTCAGCGGATCCAGGACAATCCGGCCGACGCCGAGGTCGCGGAGCGGCTCAAGGCCGCGATGATCGACGTCGGCGCGATCATCGACTACGCCTCCTCGTTCGGCACGCTGGTGCTCACGCGCGCATATGCCGACTGGTCGTCGCCGGTCAACGCCGAGTACCGGTCGCAGCTGGTGGCCCGGGCCGTCGATCTCGTGCAGCTCTTCCCAGCCGCCGCCTACGCGAAGAACGGCGCCGACATCCGCCTGGCGGTCGACGCCGTGGAGGACATGTTCCGCCTCCCCGATCTCACCCACGTGGTCATCGTCGCCGGCGACAGCGACTACGTGCCGCTCGCACAGCGGTGCAAGCGCCTGGGCCGGTACGTGATCGGCGTCGGCGTCGCCGGCTCCACCGCCAAGTCGCTCGCCGCGGCCTGCGACGAGTTCGAGGCCTACGACTCGCTTCCCGGCGTCGAGCGCGCGGTGACGCCGGCAGCGCCGGCCGAAGAGGCGGCACCGAAGAAGACGGCTGCCAAGCAGACCCAGGGCGCACGCAAGCAGTCCCGCGCGACCACCGAGAAGGACGTGCCCAGCACGTCCGATCAGGAGCAGGCCACGGCGACCCTCGTGCGCGCGCTGCGCCTCGGGCACGACAAGAGCGACGGCGACGAATGGCTGCACAGCTCGGCGGTGAAGACGCAGATGCGGCGCATGGACCCCTCGTTCAGCGAGAAGGCGCTCGGCTACCGCTCGTTCAATGCCTTCGTGAAGTCGCGGGCCGACATCGCCGAGCTCGAGGAGTCCGGCCACGAGCGCCTCGTGCGCCTCAAGGACGCCTGAGGGTTCAGCGCCACCGGTCTTCCCCGCTCGCCGCGCTCGCGCTTCGGCGTTCAGGTCGCAATATCTGCTCGTTCCGAGCGTCTGGAAGAGCAGTTTCTGCGACCTGAAGGGCCAGAGTTGTCCTCCCGAAGGCCCGGAGTTCTCTTCCGGAAGCCCCATTTGCATAATTGAACATGTTCGATAATCTGAACCCGTGACCATCGGATCCCCGTACGCGATCGCTCTCGGCAACCGCATCACCGCGCTGCATCCGCGTCTGCAGGCGTACGTCCAGCCGATCCCCGCGGGGAGGGTCGGCGTCGGCGACGGCGTCTTCGAGCGGGTCGGCTGCCGGAACCCCGTCCTGCGGACACTGCTCGGCCCGGTGCTGCGCATGTTGCAGCGACGCGGTGCGGTCTACGCCGGCTGGGCGCAGGCAGTCCCGTTCACGGTGCGCAACCGCGACGGAGTGGGCCGATCCGCAGAGCGCACGCTGCACCTTCGCACCGACCCCTGGACCATGCGCGATCAGGTGCACCCGCTGCCGCACGGCCGGGTCGTGGATCGCCTGGGACGGGGTGGAGTGGTCGCCGCGGTCTTCGAGGTGACGGCATCCGACGGCGCCCTCGAACTGCGGAGCACTCGGGTGGGCCTGCGACTGGGACGAGTGCGGATCCGGTTCCCGCAGTGGCTCGCTCCGCGGATTCGACTACGGGAGAGCGCAGACGACGCGGTCGGCGCGCAGCGGGTCGCTCTGACCGTGGACATACCGCTGCTCGGCCGCATCCACGAGTACGCCGGCACGTTCCAGTACCGGATCGAGGAGGACGCATGAACGGAGCGGACACCCGCCGCGGACGGGTGGTGCTCGGCGGATCCACGGGATTCATCGGCCAGGATCTCGCCCGGCGCTGGCGCGCCGCGGGACGCGAGGTCATCACGATCTCCCGTCACGGCGCCGACCTGACCTGGGGAGACCAGGCCGGGATCGATGCCGCCGTCGACGGCGCGGATCTCGTGGTCGGGCTCGCCGGCAAGAGCGTGAACTGCCGCTACACACCGGCGAACCGTGCCGAGATCTTCCGTTCGCGCGAGGAGACGACCGCCGCCCTGCGCACCGCGATCGGACGTGCGGCGACCCCGCCCCCGTTGTGGGTGAACTCCTCGACGGCGACGATCTACCGGCATGCGGAGGACCGGGCTCAGACCGAATCGACCGGAGAGCTCGGCACCGGGTTCTCCGTCGAGGTCGCGAGGGCGTGGGAGCGCGCACTGTTCACGGGCGAACTGCCGGGAACGCGCCGCGTGGCGCTGCGCACCGCGATCGTGCTCGGTGACGGCGGCGTGCTCGCCACCCTGCGCACCCTCACCCGGCGGGGCCTCGGCGGCACGCAGCACGACGGACACTGGCCGATCGGCCGCGCCCGTCGTGCGGCGGGCACCGCACACGAGTTCCGCACCCGGGGAGGGCGGCAGCGATTCAGCTGGGTGCACCTCGACGACGTGGCGGGGATCATCGCCTTCCTCGAGGCTCACCCCGAGCTGGAGGGCCCCGTCAACGTGGTGTCCCCGGGGGCCGGCGACAACCGGACGCTCATGGCGACGATCCGCCGCGCCCTGGACGTGCCGTTCGGGCTGCCGCAGCCGCGCTGGATGCTCGAGCTCGGCGCGATCGGGATCCGCACCGAGACCGAACTGATCCTGAAGAGCCGCTGGGTCGCGCCGGAGAAGCTCCTCGCCGCGGGCTACGCGTTCGCGCACCCCGACCTCGACGAGGCCGTGCGCGCTTCGTTCACGACCGCCGCCCGCGCCTGACGCCCTCTGGCGCCGCGCTCAATGGTCGCAGATTGCCGTCACCCAAGGGCCGAAGCCGCAATATGCGACCAGCGAGCAGCCGGGCTCAGCGTCCTTCGAACTGGCGCCGCGAGCAGCCGGGCTCAGCGCCCCTGGATCTGACGCACAGCCCCGGACAGCTCCGGGAACCGGAACACGTATCCGGCGTCCTCGAGCACCTGCGGCAGCACCCACCGGCTCTTCAGGATGAGCTCGGATTCGGTGCGCAGCACGGCCATCCCCGGCTCGAGCACGAAGCGCGGCGCGGGCAGCCCGAACGGCGCGCGCACGGCCCTGCGCAGCGTGCGCATGAGCTCGATGTTGGTCACCGCATTCGGCGACGCCATGTTCACGGGCCCCGTGATCTCGTCGTGGTCGCGGAGGAATCGCACCGCCTGCACGAAGTCCTGCTCGTGCATCCAGCTCAGCCGTTGCCGGCCCCGCGAGTGCTCATAGTCGGGCCGCGCGGGCTCGGTGGGATGCGGGCCGATCCCTCGGTAACGCCGATGCGGGAACCACCAGCCGTCGTACTGCGATCCGCCGAGACCCAGCCGAGCCAGGCGCAGCAGCATCGTCATGACCGGAGCACCGTGGCCCAGCACGAGCGACGTCCGCAGGGCGATCCGGCGGGTTCCCGGAAGCTCACCGGCGAACAGCGCGGCCTCCCACTCCCGGGTGACGTCGGGCGAGAAGCCCCGCTCCTCGAGCGGATCCGCCTCCGTCCGCGGCGTGGCGAGCGAGTAACGGTAGGCGGTGGCGGAGCTGCCGTTCATCCACACCGCCGGTGGATCGGCGGCGGACGAGATCGCGCGGTGCAGGGCCGCCGTGGTGCGTACGCGCGAGCGCAGGATCTCGTCGCGGTTGCGGTCGGTGTAGCGGCAGTCGATGCGCCGGCCGGCCAGGCCGATCACGAGCGCGGAGCCGTCGACCAGACGGAGGATCCCGTCCTCGTCATCCCAGCGCGCATCGGCATCGACACCCCGCCCGATCGTGCGCACGTCGTAGCCGTCGATCCGCAGCGCATCACGCAAGGCGGTGCCGAGATAGCCGCTGCCGCCGCCGATCACGGCGCGGGGACGCTGCGGTGCGGTGCTCATTCCGTGCCCTTCTCGCCCTGCTGCTTCTTGCGCTTCTCGATCTCGGCGCGCAGTCGCCACTCCTCGATCTCGCGATCCAGGTCGGCGATCTGTTCCTCGGTGCTGCGTGTGTCGCGGGGCTGCGACGGCGCGGCGGGCGCCGGCGGGCCGGAGCGGCGCTCGCGCGGACGCGGCAGCCGGATCCCCTCCCCGTCGTATTCGCGACCGACCAGGAACCAGATCAGGGATCCGGCGAGCGGCACGATGATCACGAGGATGATCCAGAAGACCTTGGGCAGGTGCTTCACCTGGTCGTCGCGGCGCGTGATGATGTCGATGAGCGCGCCGATCAACAGCAACAGCACGAGGATCGAGAACACCAGGCCCATGCCGACAGCCTAAGAGATCGCGGACGCGCTCCGACCCAGCCCCTACGGCAGGGTGTGTCCGGCGGCGCGGAACAGCTCGTACCACTCGGCGCGGCTGAGCTCGACGTCGGCGCCCTCCGCCGCCTCCTGCACGCGCGACGGCGTGGTGGTGCCGAGCACGACCTGCATGCCGGCGGGGTGCCGGGTGATCCACGAGGTGGCGATGCCCGTGGGCGTGACGCCGTGCGCGGCCGCGATCCGGTCGATCACCGCGTTGAGCTCCGGGTAGGCCGGGTTGTCCAGGAACACTCCGGTGAAGAAGCCCGCCTGGTAGGGCGACCACGCCTGGATGGTGATGCCCTCGATACGGCAGTACTCCACGATCCCGCCGCCGTCGCGGACGATGCTCTGATCCAGGCCGGCCATGTTCGCCGCGAGCGGCTGCGCGATGATCGGCGCGTGCGTGATGGACAGCTGCAGTTGGTTGGCGATGAGCGGCTGCGTCACCGCGGTCTTCAGCAGATCGATCTGCCGCGGCGTGTGGTTGGAGACGCCGAAGGAGCGCACCTTGCCGGAGGTGTGCAGCTCGTCGAAGGCGCGCGCGACCTCGTCCGGCTCCACGAGGGCGTCGGGGCGGTGCAGCAGCAGCACGTCGATGCGGTCGGTGCGCAGCGCCTTCAGGGAGCCCTCGACCTGTCCCATGATGTGCTCGTAGGAGAAGTCGAACATCCCCTCCGAGGGCACGATGCCGCACTTGGTCTGCAGGGTGATCTCGTCGCGTTCCGCAGCGGACAGCCCGAGTGCGGCGCCGAAACGGTCCTCGCAGACGTGCATCGCACCGCCGTAGATGTCGGCATGATCGAAGAAGTCGATCCCGTTCGCTCGCGCGGTGTCATACAGCTCGCGGATCTGAGTGTGGGTGCGCCCGTCGATGCGCATCATCCCGGCGACGACCGCCGGAGCGGATCCGGATCCGAATCGGACCTGCTTCATGATCTGCTCTCCTCCCGCGCAGCGTGCTGCGCTGTGTCCGGTGCGGCGTGCGTCACGCCCTGCTCGGCCGCCCGTGCCACGAACGACCGGTAGTCATCATCCGCCAACTCGGCATAGGCGTTGGCCCAGCTCACCAGGATATCGGCGAGCTGGGCGCCCTTGCCCGCGTATCCGGCGATCTGTGCGGCCGCGGGCGCCTGCGCGTGCGCGCGGGCGAGCGTGATCGCGCAGGCCACCGCGTATTCGCGATACCCCTCGTCCTCGACCTCGTCCGTGTCGATCGAGCCCTTCATGTCGTGGAACTGACGCACGTAGTAGTCATCACGGGAACCCTTGATGTGCCCCAGGAAGGGATCCGAGAACGCCTGCAGCACCCGCTGCACGCCGACGACGCGCGCTCCTTCGCCGCCCTCGCGGATCCGTTCCTGAAGGTCGGCGGGCTGCTCGATCCCGCCGTACTCCTCGAGCACGCTGCGCCCCGCCTGCTTCACCTGCAGAAGCAGCGGCTCGGCGTCAGCGGTGCCGAGCACGGCGAGGAAGCAGCGTGTGCCGACGCTGCCCACGCCGACCACACGGCGCGCCACGTCGCGCACCCGGTACTGGCGCAGCAGCAGCTGGATGTCGATGTTCGCGGTGGCGGCGTACCGCTCGAAGGCGGTGTCGCTGACCTCGCGGATCTCGGGATCGGCGTGCGTCATGACCGGGGGCTGCTCGACGAACCGCAGGTGGCCGTCGTCGCCACGGACCGTCAGTTTGCGTGCGGCGCGGGCCCCGGTTCGCTTCTCGGCGGCGGCGATCGCCTTCTGCAGGGTCTGCTGCGAGTCGACGTCGAGTCCGTCCCTTGCCGCGGTGGCATCGAAATGGGCGAAGTACCGCTGCAGCGGATCCGCGTCGACGGCGGCACGCAGCGCTCTCGCGTACGCGAGGACGCATCGCCGCGCTGCATCGTCGGCCAGGGCCTGCCCACGGTTTCCCCGAGCGCCGATCACGACGCTCGCGACGAGCCGCTTGAGGTCCCATTCCCAGGGCGCCCACGCGGCCTCGTCGAAGTCGTTCAGGTCGAACATCAGCGTGCGCTGGGGAGACGCGAAGAAGCCGAAGTTGCCGATGTGGGCGTCGCCGCAGGACGGCACCAGTATCCCCGTGTGCGGCTCGCGCGCGAAGTCCGCGGCCATGATCGCGGCCGTGCCCCGGTAGAACGCGAACGGATCGGCGGCCATCCGCTCCGTGCGCAGCGGCACGAGATCCTGCAACCTCGTGCTGTTCTGGCGATCGAGGATCCCGAGCGGGTCGCGTCCGGTCGTGGTGATCGTCGCCAGGGCGGTGCGGGGCATGCGGTCACGAGCGGCTCTGCCCGCGGCCAGCCCTTCCGCCCGGGAGAGCATCGTGTCGCCGGCGAGGCTGGTTTCGGTCATGGCCCATTGTCCCCCGCGCCGGTTCGTTCGTTGCCCTGCGCACCGGATCCGAGGCATGATCTCCGATGCACGATGATCGGCTGTCGTCCCGGGGCGGCCCAGAGGAAAGGCATCGCAGATGAGCGATCAGAACCCCGGCCACGCGGTCGATCCCGAGGACGCCCTCGAGAACGAGCGCGAGCTCACCGGCGATCGCCTCATGGCGGTCGAGGACTTCTCCAGCGAGGACGCGGGCTACCACAAGGCCCTCAAGCCCCGTCAGATCCAGATGATCGCGATCGGCGGCGCCATCGGCACCGGACTGTTCATGGGAGCGGGCGGGCGCCTGGCCTCGAGCGGGCCGGCGCTGATCATCGTCTACGCGGTGTGCGGCTTCTTCGCGTTCCTCATCCTGCGCGCGCTCGGCGAGCTCGTGCTGCATCGTCCGTCCTCCGGATCCTTCGTTTCGTACGCCCGCGAGTTCTACGGCGAGAAGGTCGCTTTCGTGAGCGGCTGGCTCTACTTCCTCAACTGGGCCATGACGTCCATCGTCGACGTGACCGCGGCGGCGCTTTATGTGAAGTTCTGGGCGCACTACTGGCCCCCGCTGCAGGCCGTGCCGCAGTGGCTCATCGCACTCGTCGCGCTCGTCGTGGTGCTGTCGCTGAACCTCGTCAGCGTGAAGCTCTTCGGCGAGATGGAGTTCTGGTTCGCGATGATCAAGGTCGTCGCGCTCGTGGCGTTCCTGATCATCGGGACGGTCATCCTCATCATGCAGGCCCCGACCGATGTCGGGCCCACCGGCTTCTCGATCATCGCGGAGCACGGCGGAGTCTTCCCGATGGGCCTGTTCGCCCCACTCATCGCGATCTCCGGCGTGGTGTTCGCGTACGCCTCGATCGAGCTCGTCGGCACGGCTGCGGGCGAGACGGCCGAGCCTGCGAAGATCATGCCCCGTGCGATCAACACCGTCGTGATCCGGATCGCGATCTTCTACGTCGGCTCGATCCTGCTGCTCTCGCTCCTGCTTCCGTTCAACACCTACAAGGCCGGGGAGTCGCCGTTCGTGACCTTCTTCACCCACCTCGGCGGCGCCGAGACGGGCGCCGTGGCCGGATCGGTGATGAACTTCGTCGTGCTCACCGCCGCCCTCTCCAGCCTGAACGCCGGGCTGTACTCGACCGGCCGCATCCTGCGGTCCATGTCGGTGAACGGGTCGGCGCCGCGCTTCACGGCACGGATGAGCCGCAACGGCGTGCCGTACGGCGGCATCCTGCTCACCTCGGTCATCACGCTCGCGGGCGTCGTCCTGAACGCGGTGGTGCCGTCGCAGGCCTTCGAGATCGTGCTCGAGGTCTCTGCGCTCGGCATCATCGGCGGGTGGGCCACCATCATCCTCTGCCAGCTGCGCCTGCACGCGCTGACGAAGAAGGGCCTGCTCGAGCGATCGTCATTCCGGATGTTCGGCGCCCCCTACACCGGATACCTCACCCTCGCGTTCCTGCTGTTCGTGCTCGTGACCATGGGCTTCACCGAGACCGGCCGCTGGGTGCTGCTCTCCCTCATCGTCATCGTCCCGGCCCTCATCGTGGGGTGGTTCGCCGCCCGCAAGAGGATCCTCGCAGCCGCCCAGGAGCGCGAGGGCTACACCGGCATGCACTCCGTGCTCCCGCACCGCCAGGCGACCGAGGCCCTGCGCGACGACAGCTGACCGCGCCTTCACGGTTCCCGCCGTCCGGCTCGCGGCCGAGTCCGAATGTCGGACGCCCGGCGTAGCGTCGGAACGACGGCGGATCCCCCGCTACGGTTTCCCTCTCAAAGGAGCGTGCAGCATGGACTGGAAGATCGAGCTCATCTTCGTGCCGGTCACAGACGTCGATCGTTCGAAGGAGTTCTACGAGCGCATCGGCTTCCACGCCGATCATGACCAGACGCCGTTCGAGGGGCTGCGCTTCGTGCAGATGACGCCTCCCGGATCCGCCTGCTCGATCGCGTTCGGAACCAACCTCGGGGTCGATCTCGAGCCGGGCAAGCAGAACACGATCCAGGTCGTCGTGCCGAACGCCGACGAGGCTCTGGCGCATCTGCGCAGTGTGGGCGCAGAAGCGACCGATGTCGATGAGCAGGCCTGGGGCCGCTTCGTCACGTTCGCCGATCCCGACGGCAACCGCTGGACGCTGCAGGAGCTGCCGGACCGCAGCGCTCAGGCCTGATCCCCGACCCGGAGCGGGGCGCGGCGCGCGCCCCGCTCCGGGTCACGCGGGGGCGGCGCGACTTCGTCCGCACGGCGTGCCCCGGGCGCGCTAGCGTGGGCTCTATGAGCTCCCCGATCGACGCCACCACGACGCCCGCCTGGACCGCACTCACCGCGCTGCGGGAGTCGTTCTCTCCCGATCTGCGCGGCTGGTTCGCCGCAGACCCGGAGCGCGTGGAGAGTCTGACCTTCGACCTTGCGGACCTCCGCGTCGATCTGTCGAAGAACCTCATCACGCCCGAGATCCGTGCGGCCCTGGTGCAGCTCGCCGAGCAGACCGGCGTCGCCGAGCGCTTCGCCGCGATGCTGGCCGGTGAGCACATCAACACGACCGAGGACCGCGCCGTGCTGCACACGGCGCTCCGGCGTCCCGCGGACGCCTCCCCCGCGCTCGTCGTCGATGGCCAGGACGTGGACCACGACGTGCACGCGGTGCTCGACGCGCTGAGTGCTTTCGCCGACCGGATGCGCTCCGGCGAGTGGCGGGGCGTGACCGGCAAGAAGGTCACGCACGTCGTCAACATCGGTATCGGCGGATCCGATCTCGGCCCGGTCATGGTCTACGAGGCGCTGAGGCCCTACGCCGATGCCGGGGTTCAGGCTCGCTTCGTCTCCAACATCGATCCGACCGACATCGCCGAGAAGACCGCGGATCTGGATCCCGAGACCACGCTGTTCGTCGTCGCCTCGAAGACCTTCACGACTCTCGAGACCCTCACCAATGCGCGGCTCGCCCGCGACTGGCTCTGGGAGCGTCTCGCGGCCGCCGGCGTCGACGTCGCGACCGACGATGCCCGCAGCGATGCGGTCGCGCACCACTTCGTCGCCGTCTCCACCGCGCTGGACAAGGTCGCCACGTTCGGCATCGACCCCGCCAACGCGTTCGGCTTCTGGGACTGGGTCGGCGGACGCTATTCCGTGGACAGCGCGATCGGCCTGTCGCTGGCGATCGCGTTGGGCCCCGGCGTGTTCCGAGAGCTGCTCGCCGGCTTCCACGCCGTCGACGAGCACGTGCGCACCACTCCCCTGGAGCGCAACGTGCCGGTGCTGATGGGCCTGCTCAACGTCTGGTACTCGAACTTCCTCGGCGCGCAGTCGCACGCGGTGCTCCCCTACGCGCAGCAGCTGAGCCGCTTCCCCGCGTATCTGCAGCAGCTCACCATGGAATCCAATGGCAAGTCGGTGCGCTGGGACGGCACGCCGGTGACGACCGACACCGGTGAGGTGTTCTGGGGCGAACCGGGCACGAACGGACAGCACGCGTTCTACCAGCTCATCCATCAGGGCACGCGGCTGATCCCTGCCGACTTCATCGCCGTTGCCAACCCCGCCTATCCGCTCGCCGATGACGGCCGCGACGTGCACGGCCTGTTCCTGGCGAACTTCCTCGCGCAGACCAAGGCACTCGCCTTCGGCAAGACGGCGGAGGAGGTCGAGGCCGAGGGCACGACCGGCGCGCTCGTGGCGGCGAGGACCTTCGCCGGCAACCGTCCGACGACGTCGATCTTCGCGCCCGCACTCACTCCGGCCGTGGTGGGTCAGTTGATCGCCCTGTACGAGCACATCACGTTCACACAGGGCGTGATCTGGGGCATCAACTCGTTCGACCAGTGGGGCGTCGAGCTCGGCAAGCAGCTCGCCCTGCAGATCGCCCCCGCGATCGAGGGCGATCAGGACGCGATCGCCGCGCAGGACCCCTCCACCCGTGCGCTGCTCGCCTACTACCGTGAGCACCGGAAGGCCTGAGGCGCCGTGATCGGCGAGGATCAGGTCGAGATCGGCGCACTGGCGCTGAACGTCGCGATCCCTCCAGAGCTGCGGTGGGAAGGTGAGCGCCGCGGCGAGCGGTTCGAGCTGCAATCCGTCACCGTGCGACTGCTGCCCGACGGGACGCTCGCCCGGTGCGGCACTCCCCCGAGATCGACGCGCTCATCACGGACGCGGCGACCGGGGCTGCACGACGCTGGGCCGCGCACCGTGGCCTCTGACGCCGCCGTTCATCGCGGCCTTCGCGGATGCCTCCCGCGCGCTCGGTCGCGCGTCAGAGAAGATCCTCGTCGCTGACCGGCCCGGTGCGACGCCCGCGCCGCGTGAGCATCAGGATCAGGCTCAACAGGAACACGACCGCACCGGCGATCATCAGGATGTATCCGACGAGATGCAGGTCGATCCAGGTGACCTGGATGTTGAGCGCGAACTCGAGGATCGCGCCGATGACGAAGAGGACGATGCCCGCTCCCATACCCATGAGGTTCAAGCCTCCGATCCGCGGCCGGGTGCCGCAGACCCTCACGGTAGGTGAGGTCATGCGGGAGGTCAGGGGGCTTGACAGCGGGCAGGTTGTCCTGCATCGTCGTGGGGCTGCGAACGAGAAGGGGAGATCGATGACGCCATCGTTGCAGGAGCTCCTCGACAGGCACGTCGCGAGCGGAACCGCGCCCGGGATCGTGGTCGCCGACGGGGATGCCGCAGGCCGGCTGGACATCCTCTCCTCGGGCGATCTCTCGGTCGACGCCATCGTGCGCATCCAGTCGATGACGAAGCCCGTGCTGGCGGTCGCGACGCTCCAACTGGTGCAGGAGGGGCGGCTCGACCTCGACGCTCCGGTGCAGCGGTGGGTGCCGGAGCTCGCCGATCGCCGCGTTCTGCGCACGCCGCAGTCAGCGCTCGACGAGGTCGTCCGCGCCGAATCACCCATCACCGTCCGGCACCTGCTCACCAACACCTCCGGCTACGGCATGACGACCGCTCCCGGACCGCTGCGGGACGCGATGGTGCGGGGTCGCACCCACGCGAGCCAGGCCCCGGTCGCGCTCGGCGCACAGGACTGGCTGGATGCCCTCGCCGAGCTCCCGTTGATGTTCCAGCCCGGTGCGGGATGGCGGTACCACCACTCCTTCGGGATTCTCGGGATCCTCCTCGGCCGCATTGTGGAGCGCCCCCTGCCGGATCACCTCGCCGACGAGATCTTCGACTCGCTCGGCATGGTCGACACCGGATACACCGTTCCGCAGCAGCAGGCGCATCGCCTCCCCGCGGCCCACCGTCATGACGGCGCCGGGGCTCTCATTGAGATCGAACCCGCCGGATCCGGCTTCTACGTCGCACCGGCACCGTTCGACCTGAGTCACGCCGAGCTCGTCTCGACGGCGTCGGATTACGCGGCGTTCTCTCGGATGCTGGCTTCCGGCGGCCGTGCGGGCGGCCGGACGATCGTGCAGCCGGGCCTGCTCGACGAGATGCGGACCGACCGCGTTCCGGCGCGACTCAAGACGCCGGACAGCTTCTTCCCCGGCTTCTGGGACGGATTGGGCTGGGGCTACGGCGTCGCGGTGCAGACGGACGGGCCGCACCGGGGCCGCTACGGGTGGTCCGGAGGGCTGGGCACCGACGTGTACATCGATCCCGACGGATCGTTCCGGGTGATCCTGACCCAGATCGAGATGGGTGCGGAGACGATGGCACTCTTCGCGGATCTCGCCTGAGCGGCATTCCGCCCGGACATCGGGCGGCGGGTCACCCGCGGCGACCGACGGCGACGAGAGGGGCGCGGATCAGGCGCGCCGGTACTGCCCGACCATGGGGCAGTCGAACGGGTCGCGCGCGGCGAGACCGACACGGTTGAGGTAGTCGATGACGATCGCGTAGGAGCGGCCCAGCGACGTCTCGGTGTAGGGGATGTCGTGGGTGACGCAGAACTCGCGGACGATCTCGCTGGCCCGGGCCAGATGCATCCGGGACATGCTCGGGAACAGGTGGTGCTCGACCTGGTAGTTCAGCCCGCCCATGAGCCAGGTGGCCCACCATCCGCCGCGGATGTTGCGCGAGGTGTAAACCTGCTTCGAGAAGAAATCGAGACGCGCATCAGGGGCGATCACGGCCATGCCCTTGTGGTTCGGCGCGAAGGACGCTCCCATGTACACGCCGAAGACGGCGAGCATGACACCGACGAACGCGGCGGCCTTGCCGAGCGGCAGCAGCAGGAAGAGGGGTGTCAGCACGAGCGCGAAGCGAGCGGCGATCAGTCCCAGTTCCGTCCAGCGGCCCTTCACCGGCTCGCGACCCATGAGGTGCTTGATGCCGAGGTAGTGCAGGTTCAGCCCCTCGAGCGTCAGCAGGGGGAAGAACAGCCAGCCCTGCTTGCGCGTGATCCACCGCATCACGCCCCGCGCCTGTGCGGCGTCCTCCTCGAGGAACGAGATCGTGTCGACTTCGATGTCGGGATCCTTCCCGACGCGGTTCGGGTTCGCGTGGTGACGGCTGTGCTTGGAGTCCCACCACGAATAGCTGATGCCCACAACACCGGCGGCAAGGATGCGGGCGAGCCGGTCGTTCGCCGGTCCGGTGCTGAGGATCTGCCGATGCGCTGCCTCGTGGGCGAGGAAAGCCACCTGCGTGAAGAGGATTCCGAAGACCGCGGCCATCAGCAACTGGAACCAGCTGTCCCCCAGCAGCACGGATCCCGTGATCGCTGCACCGAATGCGAGCGCGAGGGCGGTGGCCACGAGAGTGTAGAACCTCGGAGTGCGCTGCATCAGCCCTGTCTCCCGCACCACTCGTGACACCTCGACGAACGCACGCGCCACGTGGGGGAAATCTTCCTGGCGGGCGTAGGTCTGGCGGACGGGCCCCAGACGCGAGGGGATCTCGGTGCGTACTGACGTCATCGATGAGCACTTTCCCTGAGTCCGGCCGAGGCCGGAACTGGAGCCAAAGGCGGGCGCCCCTCGCTGGTCCCACGCTACGCGGATCCATATGCGTGGATGGGCATGCGACGCCTGTGCATCCGCCCCGAAAGCTCTCGCCGCAGATTCCCGGGAAGCGGGCGAACTGCGCTCAGGCGATGGACATCAGGCGGCCATCGCGATGGGCGGCGTCCAGGGCCTCCTCGGCGGCCCGGCGTCCCTCGGCGACGAGCCGGGGGACGTCCTTCATCACCCATTGCGCCATGCGCTCCATCTCGGGCTGGATGAGGAGAACGGACGGGTCGGCGACGAGGTCCGCCGTGGCGGTGACGGTGCGCATCATGCGGACGTTCTCCCACTTGGCGTGCAGGCGCACCACGATCGTGCGCTCGGCACCGAGTGCACGGGTCACGGTGTCGGGGACGTTGTCGATCATCCCGCCGTCGGCGAGGAGCGCGCCGTCGCGGCGGACCGGCGGCAGCACTCCGGGGACGGCGACCGTCGCGCGGAGGGCTGTGCTGAGCGGGCCGCGGTCGAGGATCACGCCGCGCCGTGCACGCAGATCCGTCGCATAGGCGCCGAACCGGCGGGGCAGGTCTTCGATCAGGGGATCACGACCGAGGATCCGGTGGATCGCGCCCGTCACGGCATGGGTGTCGAGCAGCCCCCACCGCGGACGCAGCGACCAACGGGCGATCTCGCCCCAGCGGAAGCCGCGGACCGCGCGCTCGATCGCATCGGCGTCGAAGCCGGCCGCGTACGCCGCGCCGAGGAGGGCGCCGGCGCTCGTGCCCGCGACGATGCCGGGGCGGATGCCGCGTTCCGCGAGCACCTGCAGCACCCCGGCCTGGGCAGCCCCGTAGGCGCCGCCGCCGCTGAGGGTCAGACCGAGGGTCGGGTCGTCGGTCACCGGTTCTCCCCTCGTCTGCCGTCAGGAGACGGTATCAGCGGCCGCCTGCGCAACGGCTGATCCTCACCAGGACGAGAGCCAGACGTTCGTGTGAGTGCTCCGTCGTGGCCCGGCGCCGGCGCTGAGCGTGCCGATCAGGCACGCTCAGCGGCGGGGCCGCGCCGGTCCCTCAATCCGCCTTGCGCTGCCACACCCCGAATCGATTGCCCGCCGGGTCGCTGAGATGCGCGAAGAGGATCGTGCCGTTGTCCACGAGCGGCAGCACGACGCCCGCCCCTGCCGACTGGGCCGCCTCCAGAGTCGCGTGGATGTCGGCCACCTCGACATAGAACACGGCCCAGTGCCCGCCGCCCGCCTCCGTCGTGTCCCACAGCCCGCCCGCGTTCCCGTTCACGAACCCGTATCCCGCGGGGCTCGGCGAGCTGAACTCCCACCCGAAGACGCCGCCGTAGAACGCGCGTGCCGCCTCCGGATCCGGGGTTCCGATCTCGAAGTAGTTCACCAGATCCGTCATGTCCCTGCCCTTTCGTGTTTCGGCGTCCGATTCGTCCGCCACGATCGAGCCTCGGGCCTGCCACTGTGTGAGGGTCAACTGTCGACGCAGAGGACATCAGCCGAGCGGGACGTTGACCTCCGTGATCCACGCGTCGGGATTCGGCTCGGCCCCGGGGCCGACGACGTAGACGTTGAACATCGGTCCCGTCCGCTCAAGCCCTCGGTCCGCGACCCAAGCGCCGATGGCCTCCGTCGTGACCGCGATGGTGTCGAATCCGCCGCGATGCGTCGCCCACGCGACGCGCTGCGCGGGGAGCAGAACGACTTCGAAGCCCGTCGCCTTCGGCGCCTCTCCGGTGAACTCCCGCCAGATCGCCATCTCCACGTCTTCGTCGCGGAACTCCTCGTCGAAATAGGTGGCGCCGACGGTCTCGCCGAGCTCGGCGCTGTCCACACCGCCAGGAAGCGCGAGGATCCGTCGAAGGTCGGCCCAGAGCTCGCCTTCCGCGGGATAGTCGGCGACGGTACGCCGTGTCATCAGCACCCGGAGGGACGGGAAGTCCCGTTCCTGCACGGTGATCGGCCCACCACGACTGCCTGCCGCATCCACGAGCGACTCCGCGACGGCGCGCTGCCGTCTCAGCCGGAGGGCTTCCTCGTCGAGTCGCTGCAGATGTCGCTCGATGCGGACCGAGAGCGCTGCCGGATCATCGAAGAGCGGCAGCAGCTCGGAGATCTCAGCGATGCCGCACCCCGCGTCGCGCAGGCTCCGGATCCGTCCGGCCCTGCTCAGCTGCGACGGCGCGTAGCGGCGGTAGCCCGTGACCGGATCCACCTCGGCGGGCTCGAGCAGTCCGCGTTCGTCGTAATGGCGCAGCATTCTGATGCTCAGTCCGGCGTAGCGCGAGAAGTCCCCGATCGACAGCAACCCGCTCATCGCTCAACCCTGACACAACCGTCGTTCCCGACCCAGCACTCTGCGCGCACCTCAGCGGGATCAACGGCCGCCTGCGCAACGGCTGATCCTCACCGGTATGACAAGAGGCCCGGATCCGCGATGAACGCGGACCCGGGCCTTTACTCACGGCCTGCGACTCAGAAGTCCCAGTATTGGCCCGCTGGACCATCAAGCCTTAAATTCCGCGGGTCCTGCAGCACCACGCTCCGCTCGTGCCTCCCGCGTGCCACTTACCGCGACACCAATTAATTGGCCGGCCGCGGATGAAGAGGCACGGCGACAAGGATAGTCGACTGATCGGAGTTTCGGCTCTGATGGCTGAGCGGCGTAGGTCAGTGCTCGCTCCAGGGTCCGTCGCCGACACGGCATGATCGGCACTCGGTCATGGGTCAGTCCGCGGTGGCGGTGCGTTCGCGCATGTTCAGCTCGCCGGTCTTGATCCAGAAGGAGCTCAGAACTGCGACCCTCACACCGAGTATCCGGTGGCCCTCACCAAACACGATCGCGCCGTCGGCCACATCGGTGCCTTCTCATACGACTCCAGATCATCGAGGGTCGTGAGCAGTCGGCTCCAAGCGAGGACTCTTCGACGCGGCGGTGCAGAGCTACCTGGACGAGGTCATCCGACCTCGCCTGCAGCCGTTGAAGGCCGAGACTGTTGCGCCCGAGGCGATCGTCGACTATCTATTGGGTCTGCACGGCGCCTTCCACAACCTGAGCTCGATGCCCGCGTCGAACGGCTGCCTCCTCATCAACGCGGCCGGCGCCCCGATCGCCCGCGACCCGCAGGTCTCCCGGCTGATCGCGGATTACCGGACGGAGCTGCACGACGCGATCGCGCAGGGCATCCGCGCCCACCACAGCACCAGAAGCGCCGCAGGCGAACCGCAGCTCGCCGACGCGGTCACGAACCTCGTGGTCGCGGCATTCGCGCTCGCCCGCATCGATTCCGCCCAGGCCGCGCAGAGCATCGAAACGGCGGTCAGGCTCTTCACCGGTGGGGACGCGACCAGCTCCCACTCCTAATCGATCACTTCACTGCGATCCCGGCAAGGTGGTGAAAGGGTTGACCGATCCCGTCGAGTCACGGATAACGAGTGTGGGGGCAGGCAAGAAATTGGGGTGCTCCTCGCCCTGCCCGATCTCATTGAGAAGCGCAGTGAGTGCGTTCTTTCCTTGTTCCCGGAAGTCGAGCCGCACCGTCGTCAGCGCCGGAGTGAAGTACGGGGCTTCGGGGGTGTCGTCCATTCCGGTCACGCTGACGTCGCCCGGAACCTCCAGGCCGCGCTGGGCGAGCGCATGCATCGCGCCCAATGCCATCTGATCGTTGGCCGCGACGATTGCGGTGGGCATATCCCCTTCCGGGAGCGCCATCACGGCCTCGTATCCAGACCGTGCCGACCAGTCGCCGCGCGCTCTGCCCGAAGGCTCGAGGCCGTAGTGCCGTACCGCCGCATCGAACGCGTGTTGCCGGTTCCTGGCCGCCGAATAGGCCTCTGGTCCCGCGATATGAAGGAGACGTTCGTGGCCCAAGCCAACGAGATGAGCCACCAGTTGACCGATGCCTGGGCGATCGAACGACGCGTCGACCTGGAACTCCTCCTCCTCAGCAGCGATCAGCGCAGGCACCCCGAAATCCGTCTGCTCGAACACCGACTTCACGCTATCCGTCGAAGCGAAGGCGAGGATGCCGTCAAGGTCGTACTGCAGCAGCTGCTCGAGAGCCTCATTCAGTTCCCCAACGTCGCCCATGTCGAGTGTGACCACATCCAGCAGATAGCCGGCTTCACGCGCAGCGGAGGTCGCTCCTTGGATGATAAGACCAGGCCCGTATTGGTTCACCTCGTGAGTCAGCGCTCCGATCCGGTGCGACCGGCCTGTGATGAGAGCACGAGCACTGAGGTTCGGGCGGTAGCTCAGCGTCTCCAGGGCTTTTTCGATTTTTGCTTTGGTCGATGCGCGCATGTCCAGGCCGCGCATGTATCGACTCACCGACTGATGCGAAACGCCCGCCGCGCGTGCGACGTCGTAGATCGTGGCACTCTTCCGAATCGGCTTGGCAGTGCGCCGGCCTGCGTCCAGGTCGCCAGGCATCCGTCTCCTTCTGGGAAACGCCTCGTAGCGCCCCCGCGTGGTCTCTGAATCGGCAAGCTACAAGCGCTTCCACTCCACGGTTGCGCCCACGACATTTATCGGTAACAATGTACCGCATCCCGCTAACTGTTATCGGGAACAGTTTCACTCGATACAACGGAGTTTCGCGCAATGCCCCCAGCAACCCCCGCACTCCCCCCGGAGATCCTGTTCGGTGTGGCCTACTACGCCGAGTACCACCAGTCGGACCGGCTGACGACGGATCTGGACCTGATGGTGGACGCAGGAATCAATGTCATCCGCGTCGGCGAGTCCGTGTGGTCGTCATGGGAGCCAAGCGACGGACGGTTCGAACTCGACTGGATGGCGCGGATTCTCGACGAAGCTCATGCTCGACGCATCCGCGTGATCCTGGGCACGCCGACGTATGCCGTACCTCCGTGGTTGCAGACGGCGTACCCGGAGATCGCTGGCGAAAGGAAGACCGGAGAACGCATCGCCTGGGGCGCTCGCCAGGAAGTGGACTACTCGCACCCGGCGTTCCGGTTTCACGCGGAGCGCGTGATTCGCCGCATCATCGATCGCTACGCGTCCCATCCTGCGGTGATCGGCTACCAGGTCGACAACGAGCCGGGCCTTGAGCTGCTCCACAATCACGGCGTCTTCGCCGGGTTCGTCCGATCGCTTCGTGAGCAGTACGGCGACGTAGAGACCCTGAACCGCGAATGGGGACTGACCTACTGGTCCCACCGAATCGATGACTGGAGTGAACTCTGGCGACCGGACGGGAATACGTTCCCCCAATACGACTTGGCGTGGCGTCGCTACCAGGCTGCAGTCACTGCCGACTTCATCACCTGGCAGGCCGAGATCGTGCGCGAGTACGCCCGCGACGACCAGTTCGTCACCACGTGTCTGCAATACCCTCGCCGCGGCGTCGACGACCGCACAGTATTCGAAACCCTCGATGTGACTTCGGGCAATCCGTACTACGGCATGCAAGACCGCCTGGACACTTCTCTGGAGCTGGATCAACTCAACTACTGGACCACGACCGGTGTCGCAGGACTGTTCCGCCAGGCTGATCGCCTGTACTCCTCGAAGCAGGCGCGATACCTCGTCACCGAGACGAATGCGCAAGCCATCGATGGCTCCGCATCCAACTTCCCGCCGTATCCCGGGCAGCTTCGGCAGGCGGCCTTCGCGTTCGTCTCCCGCGGTGCCGCGCTGCTGGAGTACTGGCACTGGCACAGTCTCCCCTACGGAGCGGAGACTTACTGGGGCGGGGTGCTCCCGCACAGCCTGATTCCCGGACGCGTCTATGACGAGGTCAGCGGAATCGGAGCCCAGCTGAAAGCCATCGGCGGAGCCTTCGACGGGTACACACCCGATGCCGACGTCGCAGTGCTGTGGTCGAACTCGAGTCGGTACGCCTTGCAGTTCATGCCCCCGTTGGAAAAGAACAACGAGCCAGACGACGAGTCGTATGAGCGCATCGTGGACGCCTTCCATCGCGGCATCGTGGACGCCGGCCGGCAGGCTCGAATTCTGCACGTCGAACAAGCTCGCGCGCTTGGCGGCAGCCGCCTCGCGGCGCAGTTCCCGGTACTTGTCGCCGCCGGCCTCTACATCACGACCGATGAAGACCTCGCCATGATGCGCGATTATGCTGCGGCCGGTGGGCACTTGATCCTGGGTCCGCGCACCGCGTACGCAGACGACGAGGCGCGGGCCCGCGTCGAAGTCGCCCCTGCAGGGCTCGCCGAGGCCGCAGGCGTGCGGTACGAGGAGTTCTCGAACCTGGAGTCGCCACTCGCGATCCAGCCTGAGAGGAACTCCGTGATTCCGGTCAATGCGAAGGGGACCCTCTGGGCGGACGGCCTGGTCCCGGCCGGTGCCCGGTCGCGCGCGGCATACGTTCACCCCCGGTTCCAGGACTTCTCATCAGTGACGACCAACGCTCACGGGCTGGGACAGATCACCACGATCGGAACCGTACCCGACCCGGCGTTCGCGGCATCGATCTGTGATCTGGCAGTGGAAACGGACCGTCCCACGCCTTTCGGCCGCGTGGGCCTGCCCCTCACCGTCACGTCGGGAACCACCGGTGCGGCACGCTTCTGGTTCATCTTCAACTGGGGATGGGCGCCGCAACGGATCACGGTGGCAACTCCCGTCACTGACGCGGTGGCGGGGATAGACATTCCTGCAGAAACGGATGTGGAACTCGGCGCATGGGATGTGCGCGTGTTCCGCACGGAACAAGGGGAAGTGCACTGATGGCCATGATCAAGGACCGCACGCGTGCGACGCAGACCGCGACGCCTGGGGGCAGACGCCGCCCGGCACGGCGGGACTGGCGCGGCTGGCAGTTCACCGGGCCTTTCGCCGTCGTGTTCGCGTTCGTGTTCATTGCGCCACTGTTCTACGCCCTCTACCTCAGTGTGTTCCAGAACAAACTGATCGGCGGCAACAGCTTTGTCGGCCTCGACAACTACATCCATGCGCTGAGCGATCCGCAGTTTTGGGACGGCTTCCTGCGGGTGCTCCTCTTCCTGCTTGTCCAGGTCCCCATCATGCTGATCCTCGCGCTCGTCGCAGCGCTCGCGATCGACAGCGCGCGGCTGTACGCGACCGGCCTGTTCCGGATGATCATCTTCCTCCCGTATGCCGTGCCTGCCGTGGTCGCCGTGCTGTTGTGGGGCTTCATGTACGGCAACAACTTCGGGCTGACAGCAAACATCAACGACCTGCTCGGATCCGACGTGCTGAAGCCCCTCTCAGGACAGTGGATCCTCGTCTCGATCGGCAACATCGTCACCTGGGAGTTCATCGGCTACAACATGCTGATCTTCTACTCCGCGCTCAAGACGATCCCCGCCGAGCTCTACGAAGCCGCCGAGATCGACGGTGCACGCGGCTTCCAGGTGATCCGCGCGATCAAACTTCCCGCCGCACGCGGCGCGATCGTCATCGCCACGATCTTCTCGATCATCGGAAGCTTTCAACTCTTCAACGAGCCCAACGTGCTCAAACCGCTGGCGAACAACGCCATCTCGTCGTACTTCACCCCGAACATGTACGCCTTCAACTTGTCCTTCGCCGGGCAGCAGTTCAACTACGCCGCGACCGTCGCGATCGTGATGGGCGTGATCACCGCGGTGATCGCCTACGTCGTCCAGCTTCGCGGCACCCGGAAGGAAGACCGATGACCGCCCTCCGCACCATTCGACCGCAGGCCCGACGTCGATACACCTTCGACCGGCCTCGCAAGTCCGTGGTCCTGACCATCGTCATGATCTTGTTCCTGCTCTACGCGATCGTGCCCCTGGCCTGGCTCGTCATCAATGCCAGCAAGACCCAGTCGGACCTCTTCAGCACTTTCGGTTTGGGCCTCGGCCACCGCTTCGCGCTGTGGGACAACATCGTGCAGACGTTCACCTACAAGGACGGCATCTTCGTCCGGTGGCTTGGCAACACCCTCCTCTATGTCATCGTCGGAGCCGGCGGAGCAACCCTGCTGGCGACGCTCGCAGGCTACGGATTGGCCAAGTTCACGTTTCCCGGGAAGCGCGCGTACTTCGCCGTCGTGCTGGGCGCGGTGGCGGTGCCGGGGACGGCGCTGGCAGTTCCGACCTTCCTGCTCTTCAGTCAGATGGGATTGACGAACACGCCATGGGCGATCATCATCCCGTCGCTGATCACCCCATTTGGCCTGTACCTGATCTGGGTGTACACGATCGATTCGGTGCCGACCGAGCTACTCGAGGCCGCACGCCTGGACGGGGCGAGCGAGATGCGGACGTTCTTCACCATCTCCCTCAAGCTGCTCACTCCCGGCGTCGTCACGGTGGCCCTGTTCTCGATCGTCGCGACCTGGAACAACTACTTCCTGCCGTTGATCATGCTGAGCGACCCGAAGTGGTACCCGCTGACGGTCGGCCTCAACCAATGGAGCGCGCAGGCCAGCGGCGTCGCGGCCCAGCCGATCTACAACCTGGTGATCACCGGTTCACTGATCACGATCATGCCGATCGTCGTGATCTTCCTGTTCTTGCAGCGCTTCTGGCAGTCCGGCCTGAGCGCTGGAAGCGTCAAGCAATGACCCGAGAAACCTTGTCTGACGTCGTTCCATCATCTCGATTCCCCAGGGTCACCCGCGCCCTCAGCACAATGAAGTGAAAGGACATCACATGTTCAACCTCCGCAAGGACGCTCGGCGTCGCGGACTCACAGCACTCGCCGTCACTGCGGTCGCAACGGTCGCTCTGACCGCCTGCGGTGGAACCGCAGGCGCGAGCGGCAGCGGTTCCGCCTCCGATTTGGATGCGGCTCTGAAGAAGGGCGGCGAGCTCACCTACTGGACCTGGACTCCGTCTGGGCAGGATCAGGCCGACGCGTTCATGAAGGAATACCCCGGAGTGAAGGTGAAGGTCGTCAACGTGGGAACGGGTGGCGACGAGTACACCAAGCTTCAGAATGCCATCAAGGCCGGAAGCGGTGCACCTGATGTCGCGCAGATCGAGTACTACGCGCTGCAGCAGTACGCACTCTCGGACTCGCTCCTCGATCTGACCAAGTACGGCCTCGACGGGCTGAAGGACAAGTACACCGCCTCCACTTGGGGCGCCGTCAACATCAACAATGGCCTTTACGGTCTCCCGCAGGACTCGGGTCCGATGGTGCTCCTGTACAACAAGACGATCTTCGACCAGTACGGGCTGACCGTGCCGAAGACGTGGGACGAGTACATCGCCGACGCTGACAAGCTGCACCAGGCCGACCCGTCGAAGTTCATCACCAACGACGCTGGCGACCCCGGCTTCGCCAACCCCCTGATCTGGCAGGCAGGCGGGCGTCCGTACAAGACAGACGGCACCAAGGTCACCATCGATCTCCAGGACAAGGGAACCAAGAAGTGGGCGGACACCTGGAACAAGCTCCTGGAGCCGGGGCTGCTGTCCGATATCCCGACGTGGAGCGACGATTGGTACAAGGCCCTCGGTAACGGGACGATCTCCACGATCATCACCGGAGCCTGGATGCCGGGCATCCTCGAAGGATCCGTGCCTGACGGCAAGGGCGCCTGGCGGGTAGCTCCGCTGCCCAGTTACGACGGCAGCCCCACGACCGCCGAGAACGGCGGCAGTGCGCAGTCGGTGCTCAAGCAGAGCAAGAATCCGGCGCTCGCGGCGGCGTTCCTGCGCTGGCTGAACAGCTCGGACTCCAGCATCGACGTGTTCCTGAAGAGCGGCGGATTTCCATCCACGAACGCCCAGCTCAACGCCGACTCGTTCCTCAATGAGGCTCCGGAGTACTTCGGTGGCCAGCAGATCAACAAGGTGCTTGTCGACGCGTCCAAGAATGTGTCGACCGGATGGCAGTACCTGCCTTTCCAGGTCTACGCGAACAGCGTCTTCGCCGACACCGTCGGCAAGTCGTACGCCGGCAAAAGCGATCTCAACGTCGGCCTGAAGGCCTGGCAGGACAACATCGTCGGTTACGGAAACAGCCAGGGATTCACCGTCAACAAGTAGACAACCCGAGTGCCGGCCCGCTGACGACGGGCCGGCACTCCCCAGCGGCTCCCCTGCCGCAGACTTCGCTCGACCATCCCCAAAGGAGGGGCAATGAAGAGAAACAGACTTGCGGCAGTATTGAGTGCCGCGTTGGTGACGTCGGCACTCGCCGTCATGCCCGTCATCAACGCGCAGGCGTACAGCCCGACGGGCGGGGTGCTGTACGACCTCGGCAACGCACAGTGCTTGAAAGGCCTCGGCAACTGTGCGGTGTACCCCAAATCGACTCAGCTGCCTGATGGCCGCCTCGTGGCCGCCTTCGAGAAGTCGACCGTCGTGCCTTCCTCGGGGAGCGCCGACGGCCAGACACTCCCCATCTTCAAGAGCGACGACTACGGCACAAGCTGGCAGCCGTTGTCCGAGGTGAAAGCACCCGCATACCTCTCCAGCGATCCGGCATACGCGAAGTACACCAGCAACTGGACCAGCCCCTATCTGTACACCCTCCCGGAGGACGTGGGAGCGTTGAAGAAGGGCACGTTGCTTCTCGCGAGCCTTGTATCCGGAGACGACTACTACTACAAGGAGCAGAAGGCGGCGAACCCGAACTGGGTGCCGAACAACGACGGCGATCGCAGCGACCTCGCGCTCGCGCTCTACTCCAGCACCGACAACGGCAACACCTGGCAGGTGGTGAACATCATCACCACGGGTGGTTGGCAGGGTGGCAGCGCGGGCGCGATCGGCAAGAACATCGCGCCGGAGAACACCTATCACCAGGTCGACCCAGTGTGGGAACCCTACCTCCTCGCGTACAACGGCAAGCTCGTGGCTTACTACTCTGACGAGAACGACTACGTCGGAATCGATGGAAATGGTCAGCCGATCCTCGACCCGCAGAACGATACGTCTACCGATTCACACGGGCAGATCCTCGCGCACCGAACCTGGGACGGCACCACTACGTCGTGGAGCTCGCCGGTCGTAGACGTCTCCGGGCTCACGCAGAGCATGGGCGGCGGGAAGACCGAGATCGGTGGCGGTCGGCCCGGCATGACGAACGTCGTGCCGACCACCGACGGCAAGTGGATGCTCACCTACGAGTACTGGGGTGGCGGCAGTAACGTCCGTTACAAGTTCGCCTCCGACCCGCTCTCATTCGGGCGGGACAACGATCCGGCCGGTTCCGCGATCACCGGCCTGCCGTTCACGGCCGGATCAAAAGCGCTGGCAACCGGCGGAAGCCCAGTGATCATCGGCCTCCCCGACGGACGAATTGCCTACAACGCCAGCAGCAGCGGCGACATCTGGGTCAACGGCAGCGGCAGGAGCGATGGCACGTGGACCGAGTATCAGACGACCGTCGGCGCCGGCTATAGCCGCCCCCTTCAATACGTCGCAGGAACCGGGCGGATCTCGATCCTTCAGGGTACCTGGGGCGGTGCCACGAGCTCATCGATCATCCGCTACGGCGAGGTCGACCTCGGTCATTCGGACGGCGCCTACTACCGGATCGTCAATCGCAAGACCGGACAGGTGATCGGAACCACGAACAACACGACCGACGCCAACATCGGCAACCGCGACATCCCGGATGTTCGATTGGAGGATGCAGGCTCTGCACAGAACACCGACACCCAGCTGTGGCACATCACGACCAAGAACGACGGCAACGTGATGCTGCTCAACAAGTCCGGCGGTCGAGCCGCGTCGATCTGGACGGGAAATGCGACGCAGGGTCAACGCATCGGTCAGTGGGTCGATAACGTGCCGAACGGACTGTTCAAACTGTTCACCAAGTCGAACGGAGTCGTGTACTTCCAGAGCGTTCAGAACCCTTCTCTCTACCTCACCGGCTCCGGCGCGGGCGCGAGTCTGACGCTCCAGCCGTCAGACGGCGGAGCCGGCGCCCAGGACTGGACGCTCGTACAGCAGTCACCGGCGGCGAACGACCTGACCCCGGCCACTCGAGCGGCCGACCTGGTCGGTGCGAACCCGGTGGGCGCAGGCGGAGCCCTGCCGCTGAATGCGAGCGCGGCCAACCCGTCAGGGAAGGCGTTGCACGCCAACGTGACCGGCCACGCCTACCTGTTCACCGGATCCGGCGCGGCGACCGACCTCGGCTCTGTTGCGTTCGGGGGTGACCAGACAGGTACGGTGGCTCTCCCTGCGGACCTCGCTCCGAATGTCGAATACTCCGTGGCGGTCGCGTTCGATGCCTCCCCGCTGATGTGGGGCACTGGAAACTCCGGTAAGGCGGTGTCGACGGTGAGCGCGTCGGCCGCGACCGCCAGCTGGGGCACGGCCGCCAAGGTGACGGTCTCCGTCTCTTCACAGCTGCCTGTCACAGGTCACGTCGAGTTGACCGAGGGTACGACCGACCGCGGCACTGCGGCATTGGAGAACGGCGAAGCCACATTCACCCTGCCGCCCGGGCTCGCCGGAGGCGACCACACGTTGACGGCTGCGTACTCCGGCAGCGATACCGTCGCCGCTGCGAGCACGTCCGTGACCGTCACCGTCTCCCTCCCGACGGCGTGGAACAAGTCGAGCACCTACCGGGCCGGGGACGTGGTCAGCTTCAGCGACCAGGTCTACAAGGCGGGCTGGTACTCGAAAGGCGAACAACCGAGCTCGGGCAGCACCGGCGCCTGGCAGCAGCTCGCGCTGACCGAGAGCGGCGCGACCGTGTGGACGCCGAGTCGCGTGTTCGTCGCGGGAGACCGCGCCGAGTATGACGGCGTGATGTATGTCGCGAAGTGGTACAGCCGCAATAAGGCACCCGGTACCGCCGACAGCCCTTGGTCTGTGGTGGGTTAGGCCAACGACGCGCCCGCTCCACATGTCCATCGATACGAAGGAACTCCATGTCTGACAACCGCAATGCGGTGCGCTGGGTCGCACCACAGTCCGGTTCGCCCCGTCGCCTGCTGTTCGGCGCCGACTACAACCCTGACCAGTGGGATCGCGATGTCTGGCTCGAGGATGTACGGCTGATGCGGCAGGCACACGTCAGCATCGTCTCGGTCGGCATATTCTCGTGGTCCCAACTGCAGCCTTCCGAGGATGAGTGGAACTTCGGCTGGTTGGACGATGTGCTCGACCTTCTCCATGAGAACGGGATCTCGGTGGATCTGGCTACAGCCACGGCGTCGCCACCGCCGTGGCTGACCACCAGACACCCCGAGATCCTTCCCGTGAACGAACGGGGAGAGGTCCTCTCCCCGGGTGGCCGTCAACACTGGCGTCCGACGTCCCCGGTCTTCCGCGAATACGCGCTCGCGCTCGTAACAGCGCTCGCGCAGCGCTACGGCTCGCATCCCGCCGTCGTGGCTTGGCATGTCAGCAATGAAATCGGCTGCCACAACGCCTGGGATCACTCCACTGACGCCACAGCCTCGTTCCGACGTTGGCTGCGCGAACGCTATGGCGATATCGGTGCCCTGAATCACGCCTGGGGCACGGCGTTCTGGTCGCAGCGATACACCAGCTTCGATGAGATCCTCACACCGCGGTTGGCCGCCGCGGATCCCAACCCCACTCAGCAGCTCGACTTCAAACGGTTCTCCTCAGACGCGCTGCATCAACATCTGCAGGCGGAAGCGGCGGTCCTTCGGCAGTGGAGCCCCGAGATCCCCGTGACCACGAACTTCATGGTTATGACGGATATCAAGGCGATGAACTACGCCGATTGGGCCCCGCACGTCGACTTCGTCTCGAACGATCACTACCTCGTCGCCGATCCCTCCGCGCGTGACGAGCTCACGTTCTCCGCCAACTTGACGAGCGGCTTGGCGGGCGGCTCTCCCTGGTTCCTGATGGAGCACTCCACCAGTGCGGTGAACTGGCAACCCGTCAACTTGGCGAAACCGCGCGGCGCTCTAGCGGCGGACGCGCTGTCCCACGTCGCCCATGGTGCCGATGCGGTGTGCTATTTCCAATGGCGGCAGTCGCGCGCCGGAGCGGAGAAATTCCACTCGGCGATGCTCCCCCACGCAGGCGAGGACACGGATCTCTTCCGAGCCGTGACACAGCTGGGCGAGACGCTTGCAGATCTGAGCAGCGTTGCCGGCAGCCGCCGGAAGCCTGCAAAGATCGCCATCCTTTTCGACTGGCAGTCGTGGTGGGCCAGCGAACAGGACTCCCATCACACCACTCGATTCGACTACAGAGACGAAGTACTGCGCTGGTACAGTGCCGTGCTGGATGCCGGCCACCGGGTCGATGTGCTCCCCGCAGAAAGCTCCTTCGACGGGTATCGGATCCTCCTCACGCCCGCACTTCATGTCCTGCCTCAGAGCCTCGCGCAGCGACTGATCGCGTTCGCCGAGAAGGGAGGCCACCTTCTCGTCACCTTCAACACAGGAATGGTGGACGAGAACGACCATGTCTGGCTCGGCGGCTACCCCGGCCTACTCCGCGATGTTCTGGGGATTCGCGTGCAAGAGATCCATCCGTTGCTCGCGGGGCAGCGCATCCGCTTGAGCGACGGCGCCTACGCGACGCTATGGACTGAGCGCATGGACATCACCGGGACTTCGGTGGAAACACTGGCCAGATACAACGACGGCGCGTTGATGGGACATCCGGCTGTGACACGACGAGTCTCTGGCGCCGGCACGGCGACCTACGTCTCCGCAGACCTCGACGAACAAGGTCGGAGCCGTCTCATCGAACGTCTTACGACCGATACCGGCGTAGACAGCGAGCTCCCCCGAGAGTTGCGAGGCGAGGTCGAACTGGCCGTGCGTACCGACGGTGTCAGCGAAACGGCCTTCTTGATCAACCGATCCTCACGAGCGGTGGACGTGAGCGCCTATGCGCGCCCGCACACCGTCGTCGGCGCCACCACGAACGGACAACCCACGATCCTTCCCTCGCCCGGAGTGGCCGTCGCGTCGATCACGCCTCAGGCAAACTGACCGGCCCCGCTGTGGACCCGCATGCCGCGAACTCCCACCTCGACAAACGAGCCGTTCTGGGCGTGGCGCGTTCCCGCGGACGGGCGCAGCCACACCGCCCGCAGCGGACACGTGCCGTTCGGGGAGGTCGTCGCTAAGCTCGACCTATCCACGGCGGCGGGACCATCCGGCGCGACGTCGTCTGCTCGTACGGCAGGCCCGGATCCCATCGGATGAGCTCGATCGTCTGACCCCACGAGGTGAGGAAGTAGCACCACTCAGCGCCGCCGATCGGACCGCCTTCCTCGGTCTCGGTCGCGTTCATGAAATGCACGTCGCCCCGCGCACGAAGTCGCTGCTCGAATCCGTGGATGTCATCGACGAAGAAGGCAATGTGGTTGCCTCCCGGATCCGCCGGGCGAGGCGCCCGGTTGGGCTCCTCGCGCGTCCGGTCCTTGTACTCCAGGAGCTCGATGTTGGTCGTGTCCCCCTGCCGCAGGACGGCCAGGCGCAGGGTCAAGGACTCGGGCTCGGTCTCCCCGGGCCACACCCATCCCGTGTTCTCATAAGGCCCGGCCGTGAACACCAGTTCGCAGTCGAAGGCGTCGACGAAGAATGCGATGGCTTCTTCGAGGTCGGGCACTGACAGGCCGACGTGGTCGAATGCGACTCGCGCACTACGAACAGCTTCAGACAATTTCGTTCTCCTTGCTCAGTCCGCAGAGCGGAAGGTCTTTCGTTTGGCTCGCCCGAGGGAGGGATCTCGAGAGCCTGCGTCTACTCGAAGATGGCTCGCAGCGGACCATTCAGGAATGTTCCGCTCGGGTCCAGCTGCCGCCGAAGCGCAATGAAGTCATCCCACTTCGGGTAGAAGTTGCGGTACGTCTCACGGTCATGGAGGTACGGCTGCTTGCCCCAGTGCGGGCGACCGCCGTAGCGGGCCATGACCGCGTCGATCTCGCGGAAGAATGGAAGGTTGTCCTGCCCGAGAGGACGGCAGACGTCGATCGCGACCGAGTCACGGCCATTCGCGGGCGAGAGCCAGGTGTCGTCTTTTGCGACGGTGCGCGCCTCGAGGGGAAACTCGCTGGGGTAGCGCTCCATGACCTCGAGGCACTCCCCGATCGTGTCGAGGATCGTGTCGTAGGGGGCGAACGGCTCGATCTCCTCCCACGGCTCGGTGAACACGTCGGGGTAGATCCGATAGGGGCGATCCAGACGGGCAGACGGCGTTGCGTCGTCCTCGGCGTCCGCATCCACCTGGTCGTAGATGCGCACGAGGGTCGGCTTCTTCATGTTGCTCGGGATGGGCGGCAGCTCCTCCGACGAGTCGTACATGGGTCCGTGCACGAAGCTGAAATGCCGGTGGGAGTGAGTCGCCTCTTCCCAACGCGCCAGCACCTCCTCGAAGGGCCAGAAGTCGAGCGTCTCCTTCAGCTTGAAGGCAGGCTCGAGCTCCAGATCCAGGCTGACGATGACGCCGAATGTCCCCATTGAAGCCCGCAGGGCCGGGAGCCTGGGGTCGTCGGGCCCGATCGTAATCAGCTCTCCCGAAGCCGTGATCAGCTCCGCACCGATGATGCTCCCCGACATGGTCTTGAGCTCAAGGCCAGAACCGTGTGTGGAGGTGCTCGTCGCACCCGCGATCGTCTGCGCGTCGATCGCGCCCTGGTTGCGCAAAGTGAGCCCGGCGTTCCACAGCGGCTCCCCCAAGGCGGCGATCGTGCTGCCGGCGAGCACCCGCGCCTGAGCGGCCTCCTTGTCGACAGACACGACACCCGAGAGAGCAGAGACATCGAGCACGATGCCATCGGTCGGAACAAGCGGGGCGAACGAGTGACCGCTTCCGACGGGTCGAACCGAGATCCCCCGCTTGGTCGCGTCGGCGACCACTTCGCTGACGTGCTCGACTGACACGGCTTTGACGATCGTCTCTGGGCGGCAGGTCTCCGTGCCGGCCCAGTTCGTCCACGTCGGATTGCTCATGTGTCCTCAACTCCTGTTCTGCGACAAGGCACGACGCGAGGTCCACCTTGTTCCTGGCCACGTGAATGCTGCGCACCATCGGATGCCGCGCCACTTCGTCAGCGGTCGTCGAACTCCGACCGACAACGGTCGGAGTTCTGGCCTTTGCGCCATTTCAGCAGGTCATGACACCCCGCCGCTGTCCCAAAGCGGGACGCCGCGAGACGGTGCCGGCCATCACTCGCGCACTGCGCCCTCTCGCGAGGGGTCCATGAGCATCGCAAGGTGAGAGCTCGCCCTCTCAGGATTGAGCTGGCCGACCTGCATCGCACAGCTGAAGCCGTCGGTGAGAATCGGCGTCGAGTCGGATGCCGCGTCCATCGCCGGCCGTAGCGAGTGCTCGGCGACCCTCATCGACGTCTCGAAGTGCTCGGCCTCGAACCCGAAATTTCCCGCGACACCACAACACGATGACGACTCGATCACGTCCGTGACGCCCCAACCGTGCAAAGCGTTGCGCTGCGCGTCCGCTCCGAAGACGGCGTGCTCGTGACAGTGCGTCTGCAGCACCGCTTGGCTCGGAGCGGGCACCGTCGGCGTCCACCCTCGTGCCAGGGCCTCGGCGATCGCCACGGAGAAGGATCGGACACGCGCCGCAACACGCTGCGCCGCCGGCCCGCCCACTAGTTTCGGGCCCTCGTCTCGGATCGCCGCCGCGCAACTGGGCTCCAGGACGACAATCGGCCTCTCGGTTCCATCGTCGAATCGCTCGATGAGTCTTGCAAGCCTCCGGCGAGCGCCGGACCGCTGCCCGGTCGAGATCCACGTGAGTCCGCAGCAGGCGTCGGGAGTACAGCCCACCTGCTCGCCCGCGTCGCCCAGCACTCTTGCCGCCGCCGGAACCACCTCGGGCCGAAACGCCTTGGTGAAGCTGTCCGCGAAGATCAGGATGCTCCCGTCATCCGCGAACTTTGCTTCGCGGATGCGCCGTCGGATCTGCCTCGCCGAGACGAACGAGGGAAGGCGGCGGCGGGCGCTCACCCCGAGCATGTCTCCGATGCGACGCGCGAGAGTGCTGCGGGCTCCGAGGTTCGCGAGTGGGGCGATCCGCGTCAGACCGGGAAGCCAGCGGGGGAGCCAACCGATCGAGTAGTGCGTGAACGGACGGACGTGTCCGCGGTAGTGCTCGTCGATGAGCTCCGACTTCGCCTCTGCGATATCCACGCCTGTCGGGCAGTCGGTGGAGCACGCCTTGCAAGACAGGCAGAGATCGAGGGCTTCGCGGACTTCCGGGTCTGCCCATGCCCCGGAGCTGCTCCCGTGGTTGCGCACGAACTCCTGCAAGACGCGAGCCCGTCCGCGCGTCGAGTCCTTCTCGTCCTTCGTCGCGCGATAGCTCGGGCACATGACACCGCCGGAGGAGGCCCGGCAGCGACCCACACCGATGCAGGCGTGGGTGTTGCCCACGAACGGACTGCTCGCCGCGAGTAACCCGAGCGTCCCGGAACGCACCCCCGCGTGCACGGGGTCGGGCAACGGAACCCCCTCGAGGGCGAGCGACTGTGCGAATGGCTCTGGCGTGACGATGATGCCGGGGTTCAGCACCCCGCGCGGATCCCACGCCTCCTTGAACTCGCCGAAGGCTCGGATCAGTTGCGGCGAATACATCAAGGACAGCAGCTCGCTGCGGGCTCGGCCGTCGCCATGCTCGCCGGACAGCGAGCCGCCGTGGGCAACGACGAGGGCGGCGGCAGCGCGGGTGAACGCTTCGAAGTTGCGCAGGCCTTCGGGCGTGCGCAGGTCGTAGTCGAGTCGCATGTGCACGCACCCGGCGCCGAAGTGGCCGTACAGGAACGCGGTGTAGCCGTGCTTGCGCACGAGCGGGAGCAGCTCGGCGAGGTAACCGGCGAGCCGCTCCGGTGCGACTGCGGAGTCCTCCCACCCCGGCCAGGTCTGAATGCCATCGATCCGGCGGGAGGAGAGCCCGGCGCCATCCTCTCGGACGCGCCACAGCTTCGCCCGCTGTGCGGCATCCACGATGATCCGTCCGTCCACAAGGCGACCGTGTCGCCGCAGGCTCTCGATGACATCAGCGCACTGCTTCCGCGCTTGTTCGAGGTCATCTGCCGCGAACTCGACCAGGAGGTAGGCGTCCCCCTCCGGCAGCAGATCGACACTGGCCTCACCGCGCCGGTGCCGCATGATCTCGACGATCGACGAATCAAGCCCCTCGATCGCCGTGGGATTCGATTCGAGGAGGGCGGTAACGTCCCTTGCGGAATCGATGGTGTCGCGGTAGCCCAGGCAGAGCAGAGCCGTCGCCTGGGGCCGGCGCACGAGACGGACCCGCGCGGCGACCACGATTGCGCAGGTACCCTCACTGCCGGCGAGGGCGCACGCGATGTCGAATCCGTGCTCTGGGAGGAGCCCGCCGAGGTGGTAGCCCGAGACCTGGCGCGGGATCGTCTCCAACTCCGTGCGGATCACCGCGAGATGAGTCTGCATCAGCGCGCCCAGGTCGGTGTTCAGCGCGAGCGCCCGGGCGGCCGACACGGGATCGTCGGCATCCACGGCCTGAATGCCGTCCGGGCCGGTGCGCAGATACGCTCCGTCCGCGGTCACCACTTCCAGCTCCTCGACGTGGTGCGTCATGCGACCGTAGGCGACGGAGTGGTTGCCGCACGCGTCATTGCCGACGGAGCCGCCGACTGTGGCGCGCGAGATCGAGGACGGATCGGGCGCGAAAGTCAGCGCGCCATGCGAGCGCATTTCGACCTCTGCCCGCAGCTCGCCCAGAATAACCCCGGCATCCACCATGGCGGTGCGCGCGTCGAGGTCGATGTCGCGGATTGTGTTCAGGTACCGCGACACGTCGATGACCAGGCCCGCACCGACGGCGTTGCCCGCCATCGAGGTGCCCCCGCCTCGCGTGATGACGGGGACACCGGTGTCTGCGCATCGCCGCATGATCTCGCGGATCTGTTCGATATCGCGCGGGAACGCCACCGCGACGGGTCGCACGCGGTAATTGGATGCATCGTACGAGTACTCCGACCGACGCCTTGGCGAGTCGTCGACCTCAACCGCGCGTTCGCGAAGGTCATCGATGAGTCGGCGAAGGGGCACCACATCGTGAACGACTGTCGACATCGGGGAATCCTCTTTCGTGTCCGATGGGGCTTTCATCGGTGCTGCTTCGAATGCCACTCCATGCGGCGCGGGCACCAGTGGGAGGCCCGCACCGTCCTCATGGGGCGTCCGGAGTGAGCGCCGGCGCGGTGACGCCGAGCCTGGCGACATCCACGACATCGCGGAGTGGTTCGCCCGCCTTCCAGCGCCGCAGGTTCTCGGCGAAGCACTCCACGACTCGCCCGCGCCAACCGACCAGATCGCCGGAAGCGTGCGGGGACACCAGAATGTTGTCCTTGCTCCACAGCGGGTTGTCCTGCGGTAGCGGTTCCTGCTCGAACACGTCGAGAGCAGCACCGCTCAGGTGCCCGGAGTCGATCGCGCTGAGCAGATCCGCCTCGACGACGACCGCGCCGCGGCCGACGTTGATCAACCGTGAGCCGACGCGCATCTGCGCGATGCGGGCCGCATTGAACAGTCCCCGAGTGTCATCCGTCAACGGCAGCGTGAGCACGACATCGTCGACCCTCCCCAGCAGGCTGTCGAGGTCACCGATCGACTCGATCCGCCCCAGCTGGTCGTCGTCGCGCGCGCTCCGGCCGACGATACTCACGTCCATGCCGGCGGCACGGAGCAGCAGCGCCGTCTCGCGCCCGACCGGCCCGGGGCCCACGACCAGAACGCGTCGTCCGAGCACCGGCTGCGTTTCGCGGTGAAGCCAGACGCGGTCCTGCTGAAGCTCGATCGTGCGACGGAGGTCCTTCGTGAACATGACGATGACGCCCAGGATCCATTCCGCAATGGGCCGCTCGCACACGCCGCGGGAGTTGGTCACGACGATGTCACCGTGCACGATCTCCTCGGTCTGCAGGGCGTCCACCCCGATGCTGGACGTGTGGATCCACCGCAGCTCCCCCGGGCCGACTTCCCGCAGGAGGTTGCTGCGGAAATCGTTGAGGAAGAGGATCTGCGCCCCCGGGTGCGCGGCGCGAAGCTCGTCCGCCGTGCGGACGACCACCAATTCGGCCTCTGTTGACAGAGCTTCGATCGGCGGGACCGGGCGCCCCTGCGGCACGATCACAATGGCTTTGGGCCGAGACATGGCATTCCCTTCTTCGCGAGCCCCCAGCGGAGCCGGCTTGTCGTTGAGCGGCAAGGTCACCAGCCCCCCTGCCAACCACTCGTCAGGCCGTACGGGAGGCGCTGCGGATCCTCGTCCGGAAGCTTCTGTAGGAAGTCGAAGTCACACCCTTCATCGGCCTGGAGGACGTGATCAAGGAACAGCCGCCCGTAGCCCCGCCGGTACTTGGGTGCCGGCAGCACCGATTCCGCAAGGCGACGCGCGATCTCCTCCGCCGGCACTTCCAGATCGAGCACCTGATTCTCGACATCCAGCACGATGATGTCGCCGTCCCGCACGGCGGCCAATGGCCCGCCGACGGCCGACTCGGGAGACACGTGCAGGATGGTGGTCCCGAACGCAGTGCCGCTCATGCGCGCATCGGAGATGCGGACGATGTCGCGAATGCCACGCTGGAGCAACCGCTCCGGGATCGGGAGCATCCCCCACTCAGGCATCCCCGGCGCCCCCTTCGGACCGCTGTTGCGCAGTACGAGGACCGAGTTCTCATCGATCTCGAGTTCCGGGTCGTCGATCCGGCGCCCGAGGTCGTAGATGTCCTCGAAGACGATGGCGGGGCCGCGGTGGCTCAGCAGCTCGGGCGAGGCGGCGCTGCGCTTGATGACGGCACCGCGGGGAGCAAGGCTACCGCGCACGACCGCGATGCCGCCGGACGCATCGAACGGCGCGTCGAGGGTAGTGATCACGTCCCCGTCGGGGCTCGGCGCAGCCTCGTACCCGTCCGCGATCGTGCGCCCGCTGACGGTGATCGCGTCCCCGTGGAGCAGCGGCGCGAGCTCCTTGAGCACAGCAGGGATGCCGCCTGCGTGGAACAGCTGCTGTACCAGGTGCTCGCCCGAGGGGCGCACGTTGACAATTCGCGGCGTGCGCTGCGAGATCTCGTGGAACCGGTCCAGCTGCAACTCGTACCCGACGCGGCGTGCCAAGGCAAGAAGATGGACGACCGCGTTGGTAGAGCCTCCGACGGCCATGAGCAGCGTGATCGCATTGTCGAAAGCCTGCTCGGTGAGCACCTCGCTCGGCTTCGGGCCCTGCGACAGCGCCATCTCGACTGCCCGGCGGCCGGTCTCTTCGGCCGCTGCGGCACGCCGCGCGTGGACCGCGGGGATCGACGCGGTGCCGGGAAGGCACATGCCGAGTGCCTCCGCGAGGGACGTCATCGTCGAAGCGGTCCCCATCTCGCTGCAGTGCCCCGCCGTGGGCTTGGCGCTGGCCTCGAGCTCGTTGAAGTCATCCTGCGTGATCTTGCCGGCGCGAAGCTCGTCCGCGTACTTCCAGGTGTCCGTTCCGACGCCCAGCTGACGACCACGGAAGAAGGCCGGCTCCTGCGGACCGCCGGTCAGCATGATCGTCGGGATGTCGGCGCTGGCCGCGCCCATGAGCTGCGCGGGCACCGTCTTGTCGCACCCGCCCAGAAGCACGATCGCGTCAAGCGGGTAGGCCCGGATCGACTCCTCGACATCCATCGCCATCAGGTTGCGGAACTGCATCGCGGACGGCTTCATGAGGCTCTCGCCGAGGGAGATCGTCGGGAACTCGAGTGGCAGGCCTCCGGCCATCAGGACACCGCGCTTGACCGCTTCGGCAAGGAGCTTGAAGTGGATGTTGCAGTTAACGAGTTCGGACCACGAGTTGGCGATGCCGATGACCGGGCGATCCTTTATCGCGAAGTTCGAGAAGCCCTCCGCCTGAATGGCCGTCCGGTGGATGAACCCGGTCAGGTCGTGAGGACCGAACCAGTGAGCGCTGCGCAGGTCGCTGTTGTTGACGTCGGCCATGACCTCGGTACTCCTTTGCGAGTGGTGTTCTGATCGTTCGTGGTTGTTCTGGGCTCCGCGCAGGCGCGGAATGGAGGTGGTGATGCGGCTGCTAGGCGGCGGTAGTGCCGCCATCGAACGCCAGGCTGGTCCCGGTGGCGAAGGTGGCGTCGATCGCAAGGAAGTAGATCGCCTTCGCGACTTCGAGCGGATCGGCAAGTCGATTCAGCGGCACGGTCGCTTCCTTCTCCCGGCGGGCGTGCTGCGGGTCGTCGGCGAGAGCGAGTTCGGCCCGCATCATGGGGGTGTCGATCGGACCGGGACAGATCACGTTGACGCGAACGGTGGGGGCGAGCTCGATCGCGAGAGCCCGTGTGAGACCCACGACACCGGCCTTGGACGCACTGTAGTGGGCGAGGCCCGCGACCCCCGTCGACGCAAGATCCGACGCAACGTTGACGATCGAGCCGCCACCGGCTTCGGCCATGTGCAGGCCGGCCGCGCGCGACACATAGAACGTCCCCGAGAGATTCGTGTCGATCGTCTGCCGCCAGGTATCGACGTCGAGGTCTTCGATAGCCGTCTGCGTCGCGATCCCTGCCGTGTTCACCACGACGTCCAGACCTCCGAACGACGCGATCGCTGCATCCACCGCACCCGTTGCGGCTGACGCGTCGGCAACGTCTGCGATGAAGGCGCTCCCCAAATCACCGATTTCGCTTTGGACACGGCTCAGTTCGTCCGCGCGGCGCGCAACCAGGGCCACCCGCGCCCCCCGTCGGGCGAAAAGCTTGGCTGCGGCCTCTCCTACGCCGGAGGTGGCTCCGGTGACGAGGACGCGTGCGAACTCGGCTCGATTGAGTGACATGAGAGGACGGCGCTCCTTCGGGCTCGGTGCCTGCTGATCTCATTCCATCCCGAGCTCACGCTCCTGAGCTGTTCCAGATTGGAACAACTTGCCGGGCCACCGGCTTCTTAGCGTGGCATCAGCGCGCCCCAGCCTTACGGCATCACGCGCGACACAACTGCCAATGCAACGACGCGAAGGAGTCAACGTGGAAGACCAGAAGAAGATCGGGGTCGGGCTGATCTCGGTCGGCTGGATGGGACGCCTGCACTCGCGGGCTTATCTCGGAACCCGTCAGTTCTTCCCGGAGCTGCCTCAGCACCCGGAACTCGTGATCGCCGCAGACCCCGACGAAGCAGCACGCCAGTATGCCGAGGTCAATGTGGGGTATCGCGAAACCACCTCCGACTATCGAGAAGTGCTCGCTCATCCGGATGTCGACGTCGTCTCCATCTGCTCCCCGAACTTCCTGCACCACGAGATCGCGCTGGCGGCCATCGAAGCCGGCAAGCACTTCTGGATCGAGAAGCCGATGGGCCGCAGCGCCGGCGAGTCGCGCGACATCTCCCAGCGCGCGACGGAGGCCGGTCTGATCACGGCGGTGGGATTCAACTACCGACATGCTCCCGCCGTGGCCGAAGCCCGGCGCCTCATCGCCACGGGTGCGCTGGGCACCGTGACAAACGTGCAGATCCGCCTTCTCACAAGCTACGCGTCCGATCCGACCCAGGGGTTCACCTGGCGATACGAGCAGGCCTATGCCGGCTCGGGGGTGCTCGGCGACGTGCTCAGCCATGGATTCGACCTGGCACAGTACCTGGTCGGACGAATCGCCTCGGTGAACGCAGTAACCGAGACCTTCATCAAGGATCGCCCGGTCCCCGGCGGCACCACCCGCGAGGTGGAGAACGAAGACTATGCTGCCATCCTCGCGCGCTTCGAGGGTGGCGCGATCGGGATCCTCGAGTCGACTCGGGTGGCGATCGGACCCCACGCCGAGTACATCATCGAGGTATATGGGACCAAGGGATCTCTGCGATGGAACTTCGAGCGCATGAATCAGCTCGAGCTCGCCGATGACGGGCACGGCTACCGAACGATCATGACCGGACCAGCCTTCGGCGAATTCAGCCGCTTCCAGCCGAACGCCGGCCCTGGCATCGGATTCAACGACCTCAAGGTCATCGAGGCGGCACTGTTCCTGAAGTCTGTGGCGGAGCGACGACAGCTCGCCCCGTCTGCGGCAGACGGGTGGAGCGCTTCCGAGCTCGTCGATGCATCTCTCCGAAGTGCTGAGACGGGAGCATGGGTCGACCTTGCCGCCGTTGATGGGGCGACGACATACGACGCGTGACCTGCCGACGAAAATCAACCCTTGATACGCGGGGCGGTGAGATCCTCGCCGCCCTGCGCCTCGCCCGCTCCATCGTCCCGCGCCGCATCCCCCTCCCCCGTTGTTCGCTGCTCCTGGATGAACGGGCGAGCACTAGGTGCGGATCACCACGTTCAGAGGTTCCTCACCTGCGAGCATCCGCTCGATCTGCCGCGTCACCAAGCCGGCGATCCGAGGGCGCATTGCCATCGTCCCAGCCGCGGCGTGCGGCGTGATGATCACGCCGGGGGCATACCACAGCGGGTGTGAGAGAGGGAGCGGCTCGGGATCCGTAACGTCCAGCGCAAAGCGGAGGCGCCCGGCCTCACGCAGCATGGCACCTGTGTCAACAATACGCCCTCGCGACACGTTGACCACGAGGGCACCGTCGGGAAGCCTGGCGAGGAAGTCCCCGTCGATGAGCCGTTCAGTGCGACGCGTGAGCGGAACAGCGACGATCACGATCTCGGTGGTGGCGAGCAACCGAGGCAGTTCATCCACCGCGTGGATCTCCGTCCCGTCGTCGGCGCAGTAGCTCCGGGACGCGACTACCGATGTGTCGGCCTCGAAGGCTCGTAGCCGATGCGCAATCGAACGCCCGACCCCGCCGTAGCCGATCAGAAGAACGCGGCGGTCGGCGAGGCCGGGGACGAAGATGTCCCGCTGCGGCCAGTGGCCGCGCGTCTGATCCACGAGCATTCGGGGCAGATCGCGCTGCGAAGCCAGCACGAGCGCCAGCGCCATCTCGGCTGTGGATGTCTCATGCACGGCCACTCCGTTCGCGAACGTGATTCCCGGGACGAGCCTCGCCTCGATTCCGTCAAAGCCGAGCGCGGGGCTCTGCACGAGCCGCGAGGAGACGCGACCGAGTGCGTGCAGCGGCTCCAGGCTGGACAGGTATGGCAGCACGACGATGTCAACGTGCGGGACGGGCGGATCACCGTCGAAGTTCCAGCCCAGTACGCGAACGCGCTCCGGAAGCCCTCGGAGATCGTGCGCGAGCTCGGTGGTCGGCACGCTCACGGTGAGCGCGTTCATCTCAGTCATCTTTGTCCTTGGTCCCGCGGGCTGGTCTGCCGCGATCGAGGCAGCGAGGGCACGTTCTCATCTCACCGAGAGTGCACGACAAGGGCCGACATTACCGGGAGTCAGGGCACGAGACACCTTTCCGAGACATCTCGTTTTCGCCATTCTTGGAAAGCACGTTTGGGACTTTCGCCAATACGTTGTCGATCCGCTGGCCGTTACCGTCGTGAGAGCGCCAACCGCAATGGTCGAACAAGGGCACACGTGCGAACAGGACGCTCCAACGCTCTGAGACGGCGGGGCTTCTGCCGTCGGGTCGGCGCATCGTAGTCAGCGCCGGGACGGCAAGGTGCCGCCCAGGCAAATCATCAGATCGACAAGGTTGCCGGCCTGAGGAACGGAGAGCACATGGACACCGATGTCATGATCAGAACCGCCGAATCGCGGACATCGATTGCACGCGTCGTCATTTCCAGCACCATCGGCGCGGTACTGGAATGGTTCGACTTCTACATCTTCGCATCTCTCTCAGGCCTGATCCTCGGCCGCCTCTTTTTCCAGCCTGGCGATCCGATCTCCGAAATCCTGCTCGGTTTCAGCACCCTGGCCGTCGGCTATTTCGCCCGACCCATCGGAGGCATCGTCTTCGGCCATTTCGGTGACCGGATAGGACGCAAGAAGATGCTCGTGGTCACCGTCTGGCTCATGGGCGCGAGCACCGTGCTTCTGGGTCTGCTTCCGACGTACGCCGTGCTCGGCGGGTGGGCCACCGCCCTGCTCGTATTGCTGCGCCTCGCGCAGGGAATCGCGGTGGGTGGTGAGTATGCGGGTGCGGCGACCCTGGTCATCGAGAACGTGGCGAATTCTCGAAATCGTGCTCTCTTCTCGACCGTCGCTAACGTCGGCGCCTCTTTCGGGTTCCTTCTGTCATCGGCGCTGCTGGCGGTTCTGACCGGAATGCTCAGCGAAGCGCAACTGGAGGCGTGGGGGTGGCGCATCCCATTCCTCATCAGCGCGCTTCTGCTGATCGTCGGCGCCTATATCCGCACGCGCATCGCGGACACGCCCGCATTCCTCGAGATGCAGAAGAAGGAAGCCGAGGACTCCGGGGCCGGGATCGCCAAGCTCCCGGTGGCGCGGCTGTTCAAGTCGTACCGTCGGCAAGTGTTCTGCGCGATCACCGTGTCCCTCTCCATGATCTACTTCCACCTCTCGCTCGTCTTCGTCACGCCCTACGCCACGACGTATCTCGGCCTGCAGGCGACCACGGTCCTCTGGGCGATCACCGTCGCCCAGGTGATCTACATCGCGTCGTCGCTCACCTGGGCTTTTGTGTGCGACAGGATCGGCCGTCGTCCCGTGCTCGCCATCGGCTTCATCGGGTGCTTCCTCTGGCTCTTCGTCTTCTTCAACCTCCTCACGCCGGATGCCTCGTTCGGAGCGATCATTCTGGCCGTCGGCGGGGAGCTCGTGTTCGTGGGTGCGACCTACGGGCCGCTGTCCGCGTATTTATCTGAGCTCTTCGGCTCGAATGTTCGCTACACCGGCATGTCCATCGGCTTTCAGGGGGGTTCGGCCTTCGCCGGCCTGACCGCGCTGCTTTCATTCGCGCTGCTGGGTGCCACGGGCAGCTGGGTCGCCGTCACGATGCTCGGGGCCGTGTCCACCGGCTTCGGCCTGACAGGCACATTCCTCTCCCGTGAGACGGCTGGCCGAAATCTGCCGGAGTGAGGCTCTCCGCACGGCGCCGGCGAGCTGGATCCAGTCCGCCGGCGCCGTGCGCCAGGTCCAGGCCAGGCGTCTCGTCGCTCCAATTCTCAGATGCGACGTCAGCTTCAACTGGCAAAAGGACCCGACTCGACGGCGAGCCAGAGTTCGAACGCATCACGGTAACTCTTGAGGTCGCGTCCCGTGATCTGCTCGATGCGCTTGAGACGGTAAGCCAGCGTGTGCTCGTGGACGAACAACTGTGCGGCTGTCGAACGCAACCTGCCTTGGTTGCGAAAATACACACGCAGCGTACCCAACAGGTCGGCGCCGTTTTGGGCATCGTATTGAACGAGCGGGTGCAGTATGCCCGAGGCAAGCTGTTCGAGCGACTCCGAGTCGGGATTCAGCCACCGAGCCAGGCCGAACTGCTGCTCGGCAACCGTTACGCCTGTTCCCGGTGATTCCCGTGCAAGCCTCAATGACCATTTCGCCTGACGCCGATTGTGGCCAAGCTCTGAGATGGTGCGAGCCTCCGTGCTCACTCCGATCCTCACCCCACAGCCAACCGCGAGCGAGTCGAGCTGCCCCAGCCCACAATTGACTGCAACGTAAAGCGCGTCCCGTTGCAGGATGAGATGCGGAAGACCACGATCAGCGAGCCAATCTCTTATTTCGATTTCATCGACCGCGGATGTATGAGCGGCTTCGATTGCAAGAATGCGAACCCCATTGAAGAGCGAGAGCCCCGCAGCAGAGAACCGATCGTCGAGGCGACTCTCCTCGCGGTCCTCATCAAATGCTTGTGACAGGAGCAAGCCGCCTTCACGATGCAAGGCCTCCCGTCGCCGCTGATCATCGATTGCGTCGAGGACGGCGAGGCTGCTGACGTGTTGGAGTGCCGCGAGTCCCCCGGGTTCGGTCTCGGGGTTCTCCACCCCGACCAAGTATGCGGTGACACGGTCGCCCACGAACAGCGGGAGCATGTACCCGTTCGGAATCACCTGAAGATCCGCGCCCTGCGCGGATTGCTGCAGTTCAACGTCGTCAGGAACCGAGGGCCAGGCCCGCAAGAGCGGACGCCCAGCGGGCGAGATCAGCGAGAGCCGGTAACCCGATGCTTGCTCCAACTGGGTATAGATCTGCACCGGATCACTCTCAAGACTGTTTCGAAGCCTGAGCGTTTCCAGGATCCGCAGATGCCGAGACAGGCGGCCACGCGCTGCGCGTTCGCTTGAGTTCGCAACCAGATGCGAGAACTCGATGAAGGGAATCCGTTGCGGAATCCGCAGGATCGGGAAATCAAGCCGATCCGCCGCTGCAAGCATCTCAGTCGTAAGCTCAGGCCCCAGAACGCTGATCGCGATCCCGGCGAGGCGATGATCTGCGAGTCGCGTCACGTATTGGACTTGGCTCCTCCCATCCCTCGGAATCCCGAGCCCGTTGACGACGAGGAGCTCGCCGCCCTCAAACCAGGGTCCGGGGTCCTGGAGCTCGGAGGTGTGCGTCCAGAGCACCTCGTTCGTCGCTCCGCTGCTCCCCGCCACTAGCCTCAATCCGAGGTTTGGCATCGCGACAAGGTCGGCAATCGTGAGGCTCTCGCTGGCAATGGGCATTGAACTCAGCTGACGCGACGAGCATCATATCGGCGTTCTCTGGGTCGAGAACTTCGGTGGCGACTCTTCGAGTGCATCGTGTGGGTTCTTTCTCTCATGGACCGCGTCTTCGCAACCTCGACTCATTGAAGGGCGCGCACTTTCGAGGCCGGCCCGTCGCGACATTCATGAGCAAAGCGGTGCAGACCGGGTTGGTCTGCACCGCTTTCGCCGACATGCGCTCAGTTCGCGAAGCGGAACAGCTTCTTGTTCGCGAATTCGAGCATTCCGACCTTGCCCATCTCTCTGCCGTAGCCAGACTTCTTGACGCCGCCGAAGGGGACATCGGGGCCGCCGAGCATGCCGGCGCCGATGAAGACCATGCCGACCTCGAGCTGATCGCCGATCCGCTCGGCGCGCTCGAGGTCGTCGCAGATCACCACGGCGCTCAAACCGTACGGCGATGAGTTGGTCAGTGCAATGGCCTCTGCATCGCTCGAGACCCGGTAGAGCTGCGCGACCGGACCGAAGAGTTCCTCGCTGTAGACATCCATCTGCGGAGTGATATCGGTAAGGATCGACGGCGTGTAGCGGTTGCCCTGCGGCTGGTTGTCGCCGACGAGCATCTGGGCTCCCTGATCGAGCGCGCCCTGTACCTGCGCCGCGAGGGTCTGGGTCGCCGAGGTCGACGAGAGCGGTCCGTAGTCCCCGTTCTCGTAGGACTTCGCACCGATCGCCGAGGCGAATTTCGCTGCGAACTCATCGAAATGAGCATCGGAAACGACGATGCGCTTGGAACCGCTGCAGCTCTGTCCGGTGTTGTCCATCCGACCGATAACCGCCTGCTCCACCGCATGGTCGATGTCCGCCGTGTCGAGCACGAGGACGACATCCGACCCGCCGAGCTCCAGGACGCACTTCTTCAAGGCGCGACCGGCCTGCTCCGCGACGATGGCGCCGACGCCCTCGGATCCGGTCAGTGACACCCCCTGGACGCGGTCATCCGCGATCATCGTGGAGATCTGGCCGTGCGTCGCGAACAGGTTCACGTACGCGTCCGCGGGGAACCCTGCGTCAGTGAACAGCTCCTGCAGCGCGAGCGCCGATTCGGGACACTGGCTGGCGTGACGCAGGATGATCGTATTGCCGAGGATCAGGTTGGGCACGGCGAAGCGGACCACCTGATAGTAGGGGTAGTTCCACGGCATGATGCCGAGGATGACGCCAGTGCCCTGGAAGCGGAGGAACGAGCGAAGCCCGTCCGCGACCTCCAGCACCTCGTCCGCCAACCACTCCTCTGCGTTCTGTGCGAACGCGGCCGCGATGCCGGCGGAGAAACGCACCTCGCCGATCCCCTGGTCGATGGGCTTTCCCATCTCTCGGTTGATGATCGACGCGAGTTCGTCCTCGCGCTCGAGGAACAGCTCGGCCAGACGGTTCGCGAGCGCCGCGCGTTCGCGAACCGTTGTCTCGCGAGCCCAGCCCCGATACGCGCGGTCAGTCGCCTGGAGTGCCGCCTCGACCTCGTGGTCCGTCGATTCGACATACTGCGCGACGACCGTCCCCGTGGCTGGATCCGTGACTGCGAATGAACTCATCGGTCAGCCCTCGCTGGGCCCAGTGGTCGCTGCGAAGAAGCGCTGGCGGGCGCGTCCGCGGAGGTGCTCCGCGGTGCCCGCCTGGTTTCCGGGTCGCTCCGAGGTCATCGGCACGCCGACGTCCCAGAATGCGCCGTTGCCCGACAGGTAGCGGTACGGCTCGACCTTGGCGACGATGACCGCGGGGCGGTCATGGACCTCGCGCGCCTCAACCAAAGCCGCACGCAGCTCGTCGGCTGTGGTCACCGTCCAGGCCGCGCTTCCCATGCTGGCTGCGTTCGCCGCGATATCGAGGTCGACGACGGCGCCGTCGAAATTGCCGGTCGCCTCGCCGCGCTCACGCAGCTGGGTGCCGAACTCCGCATCGGGTCCGCCCTTGGCTACCTGCAGCGGCCAAATGCACTGGTGACCGCGGTTGTCGATGACGACGACCGTCACCTTCTCCCGAAGCTGGGTCGCGGTGAGGAGCTCGGTGGGCTGCATGAAGTACGTACCGTCACCGATCAGCACGAACACGTCGCCCGTCGAGTCGGGCGTCGCGAGGCGATAGCCGAGGCCGGCCGGGATCTCGTGGCCCATGCAGGAATTCGCGTACTCGAAGTGGATCTCGGTCCCGTTCGCCGGGTTCCACGCCTTGTGGACCAGCTCGACGGCGCCGCCCGAGCCGAGCACCAGAGCATCTCGCGCGTCGGTGTGCTCGTTGAGCACGTGCGTGACCTGCGCCTGGCTGAGGGTCTCGCCGGGGAAGTCCTGCAGATCGTGCTCGAGGCGCTCGCGTGTGAACTTCTGCGCGGATGCGATCTCGTCGCGGTAGTCCGCATCGGTGGCATATCCGGCCGCCTCCAGACGTTCCTGCAGCGAACTGAGAGAACCCTTCGCGTCGCCGACGACGGCGTACGAGCCCATCTTGTGTGCGTCAAACGAGCTCACATTGAGGTGCACGATACGGAGCTCGGGGTTCTGGAAGAGCGAGCGCGACGCGGTGATGAAGTCCTGCAGACGCGTGCCGACGGCGATCACGCAGTCGGCCTGGTCGGCGAGCTGGTTCGCGCCGACGGTACCCGTGACCCCCAGGCCGCCGACCCCGAACTCGTCGATCGGTCCAACGCCCTTGCCCGCGTAGGTCTCGGCCACGGGGATGCCGAACTCACCGCTGAAGCGGCGCAGCTCGGAGACCGCCTTCGAATAGCGCACGCCGCCGCCGGCGACGATGAGGGGACGCTTGGCACCCTTGATGATCTCGAACGCGTCGCGGATCTCGTCCTCCGTGGCAGGACGACGACGGATCGGCCAGACACGCGGAGCGAAGAACGCCTCCGGGAAGTCGAATTCCGCGCCCTGGATGTCCTGGGGCAGGCACACCACGACGGCGCCCGTCTCGACCGGGTCTGTCAGTACACGCATGGCCTCAGGCAGCGTCGAGAGCAGCTGTGCCGGGTGCGTGATCCGGTCGAAGTAGCGGCTGACCGGGCGGAAGCAGTCGTTAGCCGAGACATCTCGCTCGATCGGGTGCTCGACCTGCTGGAGCACAGGGTCACCGAAACGGTTGTTGATGATGTCTGCAGGGAACAGCAGCACCGGCAGGCGGTTGGTCGTGGCAGTAGCCGCACCAGTGACCATGTTGGTCGAGCCCGGACCGGCCGACGCCGTGCAAGCCAGTGTGGACATCCGGTTGGTGGCCTTCGCGTAGCCGATAGCCGCGTGGACGGCCGACTGCTCGTTCTTGGCCGGGTAGAAGGGGAATTCGGTGCCATACTCATCAGTCGCCTGCGCGAGGCCCACCGAATTGCCGTGGCCGAAGATCCCGTAGAGTCCCGGCACGAGACGACGGCGCTCACCGTCGAGCTCGCTGTACTGCACCTGCAGGTACTCGACGATCGCCTGCGCGACGGTGCGGCGGCGGATTGCATTGGCCGATGCGTCGATTGGAACCTCGACGGTGGCGGTGCTGCTCATGGTTACTCCTCAGACTGGTGGCCGGTGAGAATCGATCCCGGCCTGCAATCGAGCCTCACACCGTGTCATCCGCTCGGGTTGTGCCAGTTTGATACGAGAGCCGGGAGACGCCGGCAGGAACGAGAACGGGGCTTCGGGCGAGTGTGTGCACCCGCCCGAAGCCCCGGAGCCGACCTGATTCGGCCCGTCGCCTGATCGACGCCACGGTAGGCGTCAGTGCACGCCCAGGCGTTCCCGGCGCAGCGAGGTGGTCGCATCCGCATCGAGGGCACCGTCAGTGATGACGACGCCGTACTCGGAGAGAGCGGCTTCCGCGCTCACGCGGTTCTCGCGCAGGTCGTCGAGGACTGCCTCGGCATCCCGCTCGAGCGGGTTGCCGTAGCCGCCACCGCCGGGGGTGATGGATACGACCTTCTCCCCGCGCTTGAGGTCGTATCGCCCAACGACCGGGATCGCGCGCCGCTCACCAGTGGTCAGATCTTCGACCCACGCGTCGGGCTCCGCACCACCGCCTCCCCCGCGTACGCCCTTCGGCGGGTTCAGCTTGCCTTCGATGCCGTAGGTGAGGGTGACGGCGTCAGCCCGGGGCTCCATGGAGACGCGGGTCGCGAGGCCGCCGCGCTGGCGTCCGGCCCCACCCGAATCGGCGATCAGAGTGCGCTCGTGGATGAGGATCGGATACCGCTGCTCGTCGACCTCCACACTGTCGTGGTACAGGAGTGCACCGCACACCGGCCGCTGATATGTCGGCCAACCGTCGACGTACGGCGTTGCAGGGCCACCGACCCCGCCGACGAGGATCTGGTTGACGTAGGCGTTGCCGTTGCGCTCATCCGTGCCGGAGATCACCGATTTGGCCGGCGCCTGGCCGGCCGCGCCCTCGGCCGTTCCGTAACCGTCCTCGATCTGCGAGAACGCTGCCTGGGCGATGTTCACGATGCGGTCTGCGAGGTTGGTCGTTCCGGATGAGCACGAGAACGGGTGCTGCGGAATACCGACGGCGCAGCCCTCTCGCAGGAGCACCTCGATCCGGCGGAACGTGCCGGCGTTGCTCGGCAGCGTCTCGGGGATGCCCGAAAGCACTCCGGCGAGCGCGGCGCCTGTCGCGGTCGCCCGCGTCAGGTTCAGGCCGTTCGGCAGGTTGTCCGGGTTGTCGCGCAGGTCGATGGAGATGCGACCGTCCGACGGTTTGATGTGGATGGTTGCCTGAAGCTCGACCCCGTCCGGCCCGGTGCCCGGGAACGGATCATGAGCCGACTTGCCGTGCAGCGTACTCTCCGGCATGGTCTCGATCGCGCTCGCGGTGATGCGTTCGGAATAGTCGAACCATGCGTCGACGAAGGCGAGGAGGTCGTCGACGCCGAACTTCTCCGAGAGCTCCTTGATCCGCCGCTCGGCGATGCGCGACGCGCCCACCGATGCCAGGTAGTCGCCGTACCACTGATCCGGCACGCGGATGCGGGCGCGGCACATCCGGACGATGTCATCGATGTCCATGTAGTCCCGCTGCACTCGTACACAGGGGAAGATCAACGCTCCCTCTTCATACACGTCGCGCGCTGTCGCGAAGAAGGTGGTCGGGAGCGAGTTTCCGCAGTCGGCCTGATGCGCCTTGGTCACCGCGGTGAAGAGGTGTCGGCCTTCGACGAAGATCGGTACGAGAATGCAGTGGTCCGCGGCATGGGAGTTTCCCCGATAGGGATCGTTGTGCAGGAACGCGTCTCCCTCGCGGATGTCGTCGTGCAGTTCGATCATGTCCTCGCCGAGCGGGCCGGCACCGAAGACGTGCACGGGAACGCCTTCCGCGGCGGCGAGGAGCTGGTTGTCGGCAGTCAGCACAGCACAGGAGAAGTCGCGCGCCGTGTTGATCACGGAAGACCGCGCCGAGCGGAGGAGTCCGTTCGTCATCTCGCGGACGATGCCGTCGAACGCGTTGGCGAGGACCGACAGCTTGACGGGGTCGAATTGGCGTGTCACGGTTACGCCTCCTTACGGTTCAGATAGATGTTGGATCGATCGTCGAGATCCGCGTCCCACTCGGGCGGGATGACGATCGTCGTGGTCGGCTGGTCGATGATCGCAGGACCCGCGATGTGCTGACCGGGCGACAGGGTCACGCCGCGATAGCGCGGAGTGACGTGGCTCTCGCCGCCGAAGACGATCGGGTCGTGGCGGTGCACGACGCTTTCGCCCGTCACAGTGACCTCGTCGCTCAGCAGTTCGTGCCTCGGGATCTCGACTCGGACACCCCACGTGATGATCTCCACTCGGCTCGCGGGATCGTGGGTGCCGTTTCGGCGATCATGCTCGGCGTGGAAGGCATCCTCGATCTGGCGGGCTGCGTCACCGGTTGCGTCGGGGGCACCATCGAGGTACACGCGCAGATCCCAGGCCTGACCGGGGTAGCGGGCGTCGACGAAGTACGAGAACTGCGCGTCGGGGTTGACCGTCTCAAACCGCGCCGCGAAGAACTTGGCCTTCTTGCCGAGCTCCTTGACCGCACTGGCCGCGGACGCGCTGTCGAAATTGCGCGTGTCGTTGTGCAGCGGTGACAGGAATTCGGTTGCGATCGGGGCGCGGTGAGCGCCATAGGCGGCCAAGACGCCTGCGGTCGCCGGGATGAGGACTGTATCGGCCTCGAGGATGTTGCCGATGATCGCAGCCACCATCGCGCCGGCGCCACCGCCGGCGACGATGAGCGCGCCCCGGGGATCGACGCCGTGTTCGAGTGCCGCCTGTCGCGTCGCCGTGGCCATCTGGTGTCCGGAGACATCCAGGATGGCCTGAGCTGCAACGAGCACGTCCATTCCCAGTGGCTTGGCGATACGAGTCTCGATTGCTTTGACTGCTGCATCGTGATCGAGGGTGAATCCGCCCTCGAATCCCTGAGCGTCGAGGTAGCCGAGCACGACGCAGGCGTCGGTCACGGTCGGCTCTTCGCCGCCGAGGCCATACGCTGCGGGGCCGGGCGTGCTGCGTGCACTCTGCGGACCGACCCGGAGGAGTCCACCCGCGTCGATCCACGCGATGCTTCCGCCGCCGGCGCCGATGCTCGTGACGGCGACCGAAGACAGACCGGTGAGGTGGCCGACGAACGGCTCACCGAGCCAGGCCTCACGAGTGTGCCGCACGACTCCCTTCTCGACCAGCGAGACATCGTAGGTCGTGCCGCCCATGTCGCACACCACCACGGTTTCGCGCTCAGGTGCAGCCGCGGCACCCACGAGCGGTGCCATCGATGGGCCAGAGTTCAGGAGGAGGACCGGACGGTCGAGGACGTCCACGACGTCGAGGACAGCGCCCTCGGAGGTGACGACCAGCAGGTCGCCATCGAAACCGAACTGCAGAAGGTCGCCGCGGAGCTTGCCGAGGTGATCCGCCATCAGCGGCTTCAGCGATGCATCGATCGACGCCGCGGACGCACGCCGGTACTCGCGGATGGTGGGGTTCGCGTCGTTCGAGAGCGTGTACGGGACGCCCGGAAGCACTTCCTCGATGAGTTCGGCGATCCGGCTCTCGTGCACGTCGTTGATGATGGACCACAGACAGGCCACCGCAATGGCTTCGATCCCGTGATCCGGGAAGGTGCGGAGGACGGAGCGGACCTGCTCCTCATCGAGGGGGGTGAGGACTTCCCCTTCGGCAGACAAACGCTCGGTGATCTCGAATGTCAGTTGGCGAGGAATGTAGGGCGGAGGGTACGCCGCCTTGGAATCGAAGGCATCGCGACGACCGCCCTCGCGCAGCAGCAGCGTGTCCGCGAATCCGTCTGTGACGAGCAGCGCTGTCTTGGCGACCCGCCCGGTCAGCACCGCGTTCGTGGCATGTGTGGTGCCGTACACGATGACATCGGCGTTCCGCAGCACCTCATCGCCATCCCACCCGACGGACTGTGCTGCCCGTCGCACGGCTCCCTCGAACCCCGTGAAGACGCGGTCGTAGGTGGTCAGTGCCTTGCCGACGGCCATGTCGCCAGTGCTCGACCCGACGACGACGTCCGTGAACGTGCCTCCGGTGTCGACGGCGATGCGATACCGCGTCTCTCCGCCGCCGGGTTGTGTCTGGACTGCGCTCATGAATCTTTCGCTTTTCTCTCGAACGTGAATGTGGATGGCTCCGCTGAGCGGAGACGGGGGCGACGCATCACTGCGCGCCGACGCGGTTGCGCAGGAGCCCGACGCGCTCGACGTCGATCTCTACGACGTCGCCCGGCCGGAGCCAGACGGGAGGGGTGCGCTTCGCGCCGATCCCTTGCGGCGTGCCCGTCGCGATGACATCGCCGGGCTCGAGCGTGAGGAAGCTCGACAGGTACGACACGATGCGCGCGATCGTGAAGATCTGGAGCTTCGTGTTCGACCGCTGCATTTCCGCGCCGTTGACCCGGGTGACGAGTTCGAGCGTCTGCGGATCTCCCACCTCGTCGAGCGTGACGAGGGCGGGGCCCCACGGCGTCGAGCCGTCGACCGCTTTGCCCGGCAACCATTGCGTTCCCCGCCACTGCAGATCGCGTGCCGAGATGTCGTTCAGTGCGGAGAGCCCGGCAACATGGTCGAGCGCATCCTCTTCGGCCACGCGCGAGGCACGACGACCGATGACCACGGCCACCTCGCCTTCGAAGTCCAGGTCGGCGCTCACGTCCGCGCCGCCGATCTCGTCATCGGGCCCGACCATCGTGGATGCGAACTTGGCGAAGACATCCGGATACTCCGGAAGGGCCCGTCCGGTCTCTGCGACGTGATCCTTGTAATTGAGCCCGACGCAGAGGACCTTCCCTGGGTCGGTGATCGGCGCGGTCAGCGTCACGTCGGAGCGGGCGCCGACGCGAGTGGCCGGATTGTCGACGATGAGGGAACCGACCGCTGCGGAGAGCTCGGAGATGCTTTCCGACCGCGCGAGATATTCGCGCACCGAGGAGGTCGCCCCGCCGGGCAGGTCTGCGGCCTCCAGCAGCCGTTCGAGGTCGTAGACCGAGTCGGCGGCGAGGATGCCGCCGCGGACACCCGAGTCGTGTACATACGAGATGAATTTCATTGGTGCTCCTCCTTCTGCGGTCAGGACCGGGACGACGCGGCAACGGCCAGCACCGCGTCCACGAGACGTTCGGTGAGGTCGTTGACGACGGTGTCGTCCATCGGAGTCGACAGGGACAGCAGATTCGCGGGCGAGCCGAGCAGCCCGCGGTCATACGACGCCCACCACAGCTCGTGCTGCGTCTGCTCGTCGACCTTCTCGGCGCCGCGGGGAACCGCGCGCAGGAGCGACCCGCTTCCGCGAATCTCCCAACCGGCGTCGGCGACGCGGGCGTTCGCCGCCTCGCGGGCCGTGTCGCCCAGGCGGGTCAGTCGTTCCACCTGGTCGGGGCCGTAGAGCCGGAGCGCGACGGCGCCTGCGGCCATGCTCACCGGGTTGCCCGAGAAGGTGCCGCCGTGCGGCAGGCTGCCCTTGCGGGTGGGGTCGACCTCCGCCATGAGATCGCCGAGACCGACCACGGCTCCGACCGGGAAGCCACCGCCGATCAGCTTGCCCGTGGTGAGCAGATCGGGCTCGACGCCGTAGGCGCCGCTGAAGCCGTTGTATCCCAGACGCAGACTGATCACTTCGTCGATGATGAGGACGACCCCGTGTCGGGTCGCGAGTTCCCGCGCCGCCCGGACAAAGTCCTCCGTGATCCGGAGCAGGCCGGCCCGGTTGGGCAGGAGGTCCAGGATGATGGCTGCGTAGGCGTCCGGTGCCGACTCGATGGCCTGCCGGAGGAAGTCGGTGTCGTTCAGTGGGACGGCGGTGACGTCGTCGATGACTCCTTGGGGCACGCCGCGCGTGTAACTCGGGCCGCCTGGCACGAGGGCGACCTCGGACGTGCCGTGGTAGCCGCCTTTGGTGACGATGACCTTGTCCCGGCCGGTCGCGGCCCGAGCGATACGTATGGCCGACATCACCGCTTCGGTGCCGGAGTTCGTGAATCGCACCTGGTCGAGGGCAGGCAGGCGCGAAACGAGCAGATCCGCAAGCTCCCATTCGTACAGGTTCGGGATTCCCCAGCTCGACCCCTCGGACAGCGCCTTGGTGGCGGCCTCGACGATCTCGGGGTGTGCGTTGCCGTGGATCAGCGACGTGAAGTTGTTGTTCGCATCGATGAGTTCGCGCCCGCGGTCGTCCCAGACTCGGTATCCGTCGCCACGGACGGCGTAGGGGCTGGGCGCACCGGTGTAGTAGGTCGAGCGGCCGTACCCACCCGGGAGGAGCGGGAAGCCGCGCGAGCCCCGACGCAGGTGGGGATCTTCGGTCACTGTCTGAGCGGAGGCGAGGCCGCCGAGGTTCGTGGTCGACATGGTGTTCTTCTCCGCTTCAGTTGACGAGGTCGAGCATGGGCTGGCCGGTGAGCGCCAGACGGACGCGTTCGACCGCTCCGTCCTGCAGGGCATCCGTCGACCGGTCCGAGCGCCACGCGATGTGCGGGGTAAGGATGGTGTTCGGCGCGGTCCGGATGGGGTGGTCCGCGGCGAGCGGCTCTTCGGCGAACGTGTCGATTCCGGCGCCGGCGATGTGGCCGGAGGTCAGCGCCTCCGCGAGAGCCGTCTCATCGATGAGACCGCCGCGCGAGACGTTCACGACAACAGCACCGCGGCGCATCCGCGCCAGCACGTCGGCCGAGACGAGATGATGCGTCTCGCTGGTCAGCGGAAGGTGCAGCGAGACGACATCCGAGTTCTCGAGGATGTCAGCGAGGTCCGTGAGCTCGACGAAGCTCTCCGTGACGAACGGGTCGTAGCCCCGGACTTTGGCACCGACGCTGGAGTACATCCGCGCGACGTGCTGGCCGATCCGCCCCATGCCGACCACGCCGACCTGAAGCTGCGAAAGAACCGGCGTGTCGAATCCGATGACGCCGTTCCAACCGAGGTTGCGGATGGCCGCGTCTCCGGCGGGTAGTCGGCGTGCGAGCGACAGGCCCATCGCGAACGCGTGGGATGCCACCTCCTCGGATGCCGTTCCCGGGACGATCGAAACCGGGATCCCGGCGCGCGTGGCAGCGTCGACGTCGATGTTGTCGTAACCGATGCCGTAGCGCACCACGGCGCGGCACTTGCCCATGTTGGGGAAGTCATCAGCCGTGAGGCGGGCGTAGGGCGTCACCATGACGATCTCCGCCTCCGGAAGCTCACGCCGGAACTCGTCCACGTCGGCCGCGACCACGAGTTGGAAGCCGAGCGACTCCGCAAGGGAGTGCTCGCGCTCCAGACCCGGGAAGTGGTGGGGCGCCACCAGGATGGTTCCCCGATCATCACGGTTCATCTTTCTCCTGCCATCTCTTTCTTGTGTCCTCGCGTGCGCGCGGATTGGACCGAATTCTCTTTCAATTACAGGGGCCCAAGGACCCGGCTGTGCGTGCCAGATCGACACACATCGGTAAACCTCGCGCCGCCGGGCGAGGCGGCTTGGAAATCTAAAGGTCGAACCCCCGTGCACGGAAATAGTCCATGCGGCGGTAGAGGGTGGAACGGCCGATCTCGAGCATCTCGGCCGCAAGACGGCGGTTGCCGTTCGCTTCACGGAGGGCGATGCGCATTTCGCTGAGCTCGGCGTCCTCCAGACGGGAGAGTCGAGCCCCTGTCTCGATCCGCTGGAACCCGCGCGGAAGGTCGTCGACCGTGATCTCGCGGCCGGTTCCGCGGAGGACCGCTTCGGCGAGGGCCGCTCGCAGCTGATCGACGTTCCTGGGCCAGTCCGCATTGGTGAGCACGGTGACGAGATTTCGAGACAGGACTCGCTCACTCATCTCGGCGACGATCGTGCGGGCGAGGACGGGGATGTCCTCGCGGCGGCTGCGAAGTGGCGTCGTCGGGATCTCGAGCGAATCAGTTGCTTCGCCGATCATCTGGGTGGCGTCCGTCGGGCGGCTGACGGTGAGGATCACGCAGAGCCCGGGGTTCATCAGCAAGTGATCGCGGGCCTGCGTTGCGTCGAGCATCGCCAGCTCGTCCGCGTGCTCGATGATCACCGGCGCTGCAGTGTCATCGAGGTCAGCGAGGAAGTCCACGAGGCGGGCCGCGCCGTTGGACCTGTCCGCGGCGTCGTACACGGAAGCGCGGCCGTGCGCTGCCGCGATCGCATCCGCAATGCGCCGTCGGCCGGACCCCCGTTCGCCGATGATCGTCGCAGAACGCAACTGCGCGATGGCGGCCGCAGCGAGATCGCGGGTGGCCCGGAACTCGGCACTGACACCGTGGATAGCCCGCAGCGGCCCCTCGTCCAGCGTGTCGGACATGGTTTCAGTGCGGGACTCGCGTCGCGTGTCCGCAAGGACAGCCTCGTTCTTCTCGAGCGACCGGAACACGGCCACCGCGCCCACAGCCGAGGCGGGGGCTGTGACGGCGGAAACCTCGAGCGTTGCAGTGCCCAGGGATTGCAACACGATCTTGCGATGCATCCGACCGCCGCTCGCCATGACTTCCTTGACGTAGCTGCTGATGACGGTGAAGTCCGCGCCATCCATTGCTGCCGCGGCGTAGCTGTTCATGAACAGGTTCTTGCCGTCCATGGCGATGACGGCGGAGTTGCTGCGCCGACGAGAGATGGTCAGGTATTCATGCAGCAGACTCCGTTCGCGCGAAGACGTCCTCTCTTCGATGTCGCGCTCGATCCGAGACGCGACGCCGTTCAGCATCAGCAGAGTGGACGAGGGTTCGACGTGGCCGACACGATCCGCTGGGAGGGTCAAGCCGATGACCCCCCGAACGCGGTTGTGGAAGGGATCTCGGATGAGGGCCGCGAAGCACCAATTGCGCTGCATGTCCTTGCGGTAGTGCTCCTCGGGCGCGAGCCACACCGAGCGCCCCTCCTCGAGGGCGAGGCCCTCACCGTTGCTGCCGCTGTACTCTTCGCGCAGTGAGTAGCCGTCAGGAAACCCATCGTCGTCGCGTAGGAATGCGGGGTGGACAAGTGCACCATTGGGCCCGGTGAGATTCACATAGCCGCCGAGATCCGCTGCGAACTCGTCGAGCTTTCGCAGGTGCTGCTCGGCCGCCTGCATCGTGAACTCATCGACGCGGGCACTCTCGAGAACGGGCCTCTCAACTTCAGGATCCACGCCCGCCGCCCGGCAGCGGTACCAGGAGCGCGCGACAATCGGGCGAATGCCCGAGAGGTCCTCGCTTCCTCGGTGAGCAAACAGGTCGCGTGCATGATCGACCCTCTCGTGGGCCAACAGCGGCATTGCAGTAAGAGCCATCTCGAGTACCTCCGCGTCTCGGGCGTAACCACGGCGTCGCGGTGAGCCTAACACACGTTAGTTAGGTAGGAAAGAGCCATACAAGGACGGTTTCGACGCCGCTCAGTATCAGAACGGCGACGATGGCGCGCGAACGGTGCCCGCGGCGAGGGTCCGTGCGGTGGACGCGAGGCCCTCCAAACCGCCGTCGCGCAGGGCGCGCACCAGCGCGGTGCCGACAATCGCGCCGTCGGCGTAGTCGAGCACGCCGGCGACCTGGCCGGCGGCCGAGATGCCGACGCCGACGCAAGCGCGTTTGCAGCCGTGCTCGCGCAGGCCCCCCACGAGCGTGCGGGCGGCGGCATCCAGTTGGGCCCGCTCCCCCGTGATGCCCATCGTCGACACTGTGTAGACGAAACCAGTGCTCGAGCGCACGATCAGATCGATGCGATCGTCGGTGGACGTCGGGGCGGCAAGGAAAACGCGATCGAGACCGGCGCGTTCGGAGGCGGCGATCCACTCCGCGGCGGCATCCGGAGTGATGTCGGGCGTGATGAGCCCGGCGCCGCCGGCCGCGGCGAGGTCGTCGGCGTAGCGGTCGACGCCGTACTGGACAACGGGGTTCCAGTAGGTCATCACGAGTACGGGAACCCCCGCGCGCTCGACGATCTCCTTGACCGCGGGGAACAGATCACTCAGACGGAACCCGTTCGCGAGGGCGGTCTGGGTGGCCTCCTGGATGATTGAGCCGTCCATCACCGGGTCGGAGTAGGGCAGGCCGAGCTCGAGGACGTCGACCCCGTTCTCGGCGAGGGTGATGGCTGCCTCGACACTGGTGTACAGGTCGGGGTATCCGAGCACCAGATAGCCGATGAAAGCACCCCGCCCCTCGGCCTCGACGGCATCCAGCGCGTCGGCGACACGACTCATTCCCCGCCCCCCTGATCTACGTCGTCGTACAGCCCGAAGTAGCGGGCCGCGGTGTCCATGTCCTTGTCGCCGCGGCCGGAGAGGCACACGGCGAGGATCGCGTCGGGGCCGAGTTCCTTGCCGATGCGGATCGCCCCGGCGAGAGCGTGCGCGGACTCGATGGCGGGGATGATGCCCTCGGTGCGGCTCAGCAGGCGCAGCGCCTGCATCGCTTCGTCGTCGGTGGCCGGGATGTACTCGGCGCGGCCGATCGCCGCCAGCCAGGCGTGCTCCGGCCCGACGCCGGGGTAGTCGAGCCCGGCCGAGATGGAGTGTGACTCGGTGGTCTGCCCGTCCTCGTCCTGCAGCACGTAGGTGCGGGCGCGGTGCAGCACGCCGGGCCGACCGCGCTCGATGGCCGCGGAATGACGATCGGTATCGACCCCGTCGCCGGCGGCTTCGACGCCGTACAGGCGCACGCCGGAATCGTCGAGGAAGGCGCCGAACATGCCGATCGCGTTGGATCCGCCGCCGACGCACGCGAGCACCGCGTCCGGCAGGCGTCCGGCCTCGTCGAGCAGCTGCTGACGGGCCTCCTCGCTGATGATCTTCTGGAAGTCGCGCACCATCGCAGGGAACGGGTGCGGGCCCGCCGCCGTGCCGAAGATGTAGTTCGTGGTCTCGACGGACGCCACCCAGTCGCGGTAGGCGTCGTTGATCGCGTCCTTGAGCGTGCGCGACCCCGTGGTGACGGGCACGACCTCGGCGCCGAGCAGGCGCATCCGGGCCACGTTGAGCGCCTGACGCTCGGTGTCGACCTCGCCCATGTAGATCGTGCACTCGAGGCCGAACAGTGCGGCCGCAGTCGCGGTGGCGACGCCGTGCTGACCGGCCCCGGTCTCCGCGATCACCCGGGTCTTGCCCAGCCGCTTGGTCAGCAGCGCCTGACCCAGCACGTTGTTGATCTTGTGCGAACCTGTGTGGTTCAGGTCCTCGCGCTTGAGGAAGATCTGCGCGCCGCCCGCGTGCTCGGCGAACCGCGGCACCTCCGTGATCGGCGACGGACGCCCCGCGTAGGAGTGCAGCAGCGTCGCGAGCTCGGACTGGAAAGCGGGGTCGGCGATCGCCGCGCGGTAGGCCACGGTGAGCTCGTCGATCGCCGCGATCAGCGATTCGGGCATGAACCGCCCGCCGAAGTCGCCGAAGAACGGCCCCGGCTGATCGCGGAGGTTGGGAATGATCTGTCGCATCACTGTGCCTGGAAAGAGAACGGGGCGCGATCAGAAGCGCTGGCGCCCGAGCCTCGCATACGAATCGGGGCGCTTCGCCCGCAGGAACAGGGCGTACCCGACCCCGCCGACGAAGAGCGCGAATGTGAACGTCATGAAGATCACTGTCAACAGTCCGGACCCTCCGATCAGCTCTGGGAAGTTCGTGACGGCGACGTACGTCACGAACCCCAGGAACACCGAACTGATCGCCGGCGCCAGGATCGTCTTCCACACCGATTCCCTCCGCACTCGGCGCTCTCGCACGAAATAGACCAGGACGGCCACGCTCGCGATGAACAGCAGGAGGAGGATCGAGAAGGTGCCGCTCCCGCTCGCGATCGGATAGATGAGCTGAGCCGGAACGCCGAGCAGGGCACAGACCACGTAACCTGCCGCCCACAGCACGCCGATCGCGATGGCGGCGACGTACGGGGACTTGTGACGCGGGTGCACGCGACCAAGCGCGCGCGGCAGCGCTCGGTCGCGGGCGAGGGAGAAGCCGTACCGCGCCGCGATGTTCTGGATGGACAGCATGCACGCAAGGGTCGAAGTGATGAGCAGCACGACGACGATGTCCGCGAAGATCTTCCCGATCAGGGCGGTCACTGCGGTGTTGAACAAGTTGACGGGGTCGTGCTGCGCGGCTGACTGTGCTCCGTCGGTGCCGAAGAAGGCCACATAGGCCCAGGCGGTGGCGGCGTAGAAGATGCCGATGCCGACGACCGCGATGTAGGTCGCCCGCGGGATCGTGCGATCGGGGTCCTTGACCTCTTGGCGGTAGATCACCGTCGCCTCGAAACCGAAGAAGTTGCCCACCGCGAACAGTAGCGCGAGCCCGAGCGTGGGGTCGTTCAACGCCGGCATCGCGAGCGAGAGGCTCTTCGCTTCGCCGCCGCTCGATGCGAACGACACGACGTCGAAGACGACGATGACGACGACCTCCAGAACCATGATGACCGTCAGAACCTTTGCCGACAGATCGATTCGGCTATACGCCAGCACGGTTGTGACGACGATGATGCCCAGCGCGTACCAGTACCAGGGGATGTCCGGGCCGTTGAGCCCCGCGACGAAGCTCTGCATTGTCACTGCAAAGAAGCTCGGGGCAAAGAATCCGATGAACAAGTACCCAACCAGCGCGAGGAAGGCTCCTCCGAGGCCAGCGGGCTTACCGAGGCCGGCCGTCACGAACGAGTAGAACCCACCCGGGTTGTCGATGTGCCTGCTCATCGCCACGAAGCCCACTGAGAAGATCAGCAGCATGACCGTGAGGATCACGTAGATCGCGGGCGCAGTACTTCCCCCGAACATCAGTAGAACGGGCATCGTTCCGGCGACGGTAGCCAGCGGCGACGAGAACGCCAGGACGCTCATCACGAGCTCCCCCGTTCCCATGTTCCCGCTCAGGCGGTTGATCGCAGTGGTGTCCGGAGAGGCCGGGGTGCGTGTCGATAGTTGGCTTGTCAATTGATCCTCATCATTGTTCGATGTGCAGGCCGCGGATGGCGTTGAGGAAGCATCTCCTCCGCCCGATGCACCGCGGGGTCAGTCTGTTCCGCATCGTCCGCTGCTAGGCGGTTGCCGGTGCTGCAGCGACATCGAGCCGCGCATCCGCTTCTGGCTTGTGGGCCTCCGGCGCGGGCGCAGTTTCGCGCGGGCGCGCAGCAAACTCCTCGAACGCTCGCCGCGGGTCGTGAACAGCGCTCAGATCCACGAAGTCGCGGCCGAGCCAGAGGTTGTTCCACCACCCTCCGATCACGCGCAGTTTTCGCTCCCACGACGGCATCGCCAGGCCGTGATATCCCCTATGCGCCACCCACGCCGGGAAGCCTTTGATTGCGATGCGCCCGGATTGGAACACTCCGTCGTAGAGACCGAGCGCCGCGACCGCGCCCAAGTTCTTGTGCAGGTACTTCTGAGGCTCGCCTCCACGAAGCACCGTCGTGAGATTCTTCGCGAGTTGCTTTCCCTGCCGAACCGCGTGCTGCGCATTGGGTACGCAGTGTCCGCCCACCCCGCCTCCGGACAGGTCAGGCACGGCAGCAATGTCTCCAGCAGCCCACGCCCCATCGACGACGTCTCCGTCGCGAGACACGCGAAGGTCGGGTTGCGTCTGGATACGACCGCGCTCGTCGAGCGGCAGATCGCTTCCGCGCACGACCGTGGGATTCGCCATCACGCCCGCAGTCCAGACGATGAGATCGCTCGAAATGATCTCGCCGGTCGAAAGGGCCACGTCACCGCCCACTGCATCCTTCACCTGCGCGTCGAGGTGCACCTGGGCGCCTCGAGCGGCCAGCCGTCGCCGCACCCATTCGCCAGTCGCCTGCGAAACCTCCGGCATGATGCGCCCCATCGCTTCGATGAGGTGGAAACGCGTGTCCTCCGGCGTCAGGGTCGGGTATTTGGCAACAAGTGCCGAAGCCAGTGAACGCAGCTCAGCAAACACCTCGATCCCAGCGAATCCACCACCTACCACCACGACTGTCAACAGCCGGGCCCGCTGCTCGCCCGCGGGCATCGCGGCGGCTTTGTCGAAGTTGGACACCAGGCGGTTGCGGATCGCGACAGCCTCTTCGATCGTCTTCAGACCGATGGCGTTCTCGGCGATCCCCGGGATGGGAAAGGTTCGCGAGACCGCCCCTGCCGTGACAACGATGTGGTCATACTCCTCGACCCACGACTCACCCTGACGAGGCGTCACCGTCGCGACTCTGTTGGCGTGGTCGATGGCCGTGATCCTGGCGGCGATAACCTTCGTCTTCTTCAGATGACGACGCAGCCCCACGACCGCATGACGCGCCTCGATGGAGCCGGCGGCGACTTCTGGGAGGAAGGGCTGGTACGTCATGTACGGCAGTGGATCCACCAGCGTGAGCTCCGCCTCACCCTTCCGGAGGCGCTTCTCGAGGTTCCATGCCGCGTAGAAGCCTGCATATCCTCCACCGACGATGAGGACTTTCGCCATCGGGAGTTCTCCAATCGATCCGTTACCGGAGCAGTGTAGGCAGGACTTGTTCTCGACTCGTTGTCCCATATCGAGACGCAATTCCGTCCCGCAAGGTCTGGCGAAGGAGCACTGCCATCGAGCGCAGGAACGGGTTCAACCGACGTAATCGATGAGCTGGCGACCGCCATGCGACTCCAAGACTGTCGCGCAGGGGCCGAGTCCACCGGACCCGCCCTGCCGTTCGCCTGTTGAGGTGCCGCCTTCGCCCGGATTCTCCCGAACGACCTGTGCGCGCACGCGAATTACCTCGTGATACACACCGAGTATCCCGTTCATGATTCCTCGCTCTCCGCCGATGCGCTCGGCGACGAGCTTCGCATCGGCAGTATCTCGACAGTGAGTCCTAACGAACGTTAGGTTGGCTCCTCACCTTACTGCAATGCGCCACCGAGCGGAAGGAGGCAATCGCGTCGGCTGTTCGCACAGTGCCCGTCGCGGCGCGATCGACCGTGCCGACGAGCCGTACGCATCACAGACCCGCCAGGATGAGGCCCCGGGACCTAAGCGTTGAAGCTCAGGAGGTGCCGCGAGAGGGCTATCGCGCGCGTGGAAGCATCGTCGAGCGATGACCCCGCAGACGCCCATCGCGTCGTCGCTTCGAGAAGCGCAATGACGGTGCGAACAGCCTCGCGTGGTTCCTCGAATCCCAGATCCTCGGCCGCCGCAACGTACATGTCCTCGTGGATCTCAACCCACATGGCGACGCGGTGACGCAGGTCGGGCGGGAAGATCGCCGCCATGCGATCGGTCTGCACCAACAAATCCCAGAGATTGCTCTCGGGCAGCGTGCTCTGTCGCACGAAATGCAGCCGTACCATGCTTTCCCAGAATTCGTCGGGACTCTGGCGGCCGCCCGTTGCGTCGAGGAGCGCCAGACCGAACTGACGGAAATGCCAGCGCAGCGACTCGGCGACGATCTCTTCTCGGCCGCCGGGAAAGTGCGCATAGATGCTCGGCGCCTTGATGCCAACGGATCTGCCGATCATGCGCATCGTGACGGAGTCGAATCCGTTCGTGATCGCAAGCCGGAGGAACGCATCGAGGATCCTGGCCTGCGATGGGGTCCAGCCGTTGTGCTCCTGACTCGCCAGGTGGTCGACAAGAACCTGACGCGCTGCAGCGCGCCTCGTACGCGTCTCAGTGCTCACGAGCGCCTCCTCCCCCTTTGGCCAGCCTCAATAGCGACCTAACAAACGTTCGGTACGATGTTATCCTTTTGGCGCCGGGCATGCGCCATCCAGTGTGAGTTGGCAACCCGCACCACTCAGCTGGCCATCGCCCGTTCGGCCTGCGCTGGGGCGACTGCTGCGACGCCGGGCGTTCTGTAGCCCTCGCCCGCACGCCAGTGCTGGCTGAGCACCAATGATGGCGGCCAACCATGCTTGTCGCAATGAGTGCTCAGCCTGAGACCACACACAGGACATATCATGGCGTACTCCTTTCGATCCCGTTCACGGCAACGACACCCGCCTTCTCCGTAGTCGAAGGACCGGCCGGCGTCCCAAGTGTTGATCAGGGGTATAGTCCGCGGACACGGTGAGCCTCGGCGACCCGGCCCACGGCGGTAGACATCGCAGCCTCCCGAAGGGTGCACCCCGCCTGTGCGGCAGTACGCGCAACGTCTGCCCACGCCGCGACCATCCGCTCTCTAAGGCGCCCACGCACATCCGATTCGGTCCACCAGTACGCCTGATTGGCCTGCACCCATTCGAAGTAGCTGACGATCACTCCACCGGCGTTGGCGAGGATGTCCGGGACGACCAGCACGCCTCGATGATCGAGGATGCGGTCCGCTGCCGGCGTCGTCGGGCCGTTGGCCCCCTCGATGACTGCCTTTGCCCGGACGAGGTCCGCGTTGGCGGCGGTGATCACGCCTTCGACCGCACAGGGGAGAAGCAGATCCACCTCCGTCTGCAGGACATCGTCGTTGCCGATCGGATCGCCCTCGCGGAAACCGGTGACGGTGCCGGTCTCGCGGACGTGCCTGTCAAGCGCATCGAAGTCGAAGCCGCCAGGGTTCGACACGCCGCCGAACTGATCGCTCACCGCAGTGACGCGGACACCCGCTTCCGCGAGGAAGCGCGCAGCGCCCCGCCCGACCTTGCCGTATCCCTGCACAGCGGCCGTCGTCTGCCCGGAACGAAGACCAACGTGCTGCAGTGCGGCGAGTGCCATCTGGGCGACGCCGAGCGACGTGGCATCGGTGCGCCCGAGCGAGCCGCCGATGAGCAGCGGCTTGCCCGTCACGGAGCCCGGCACCGTGTACCCGCGGTTGGCGGACATCGTGTCCATCATCCAGGCCATGGTCTGCTCGTCGGTCCCGATATCTGGAGCCGGGATGTCGCGCTCGGGGCCGATGAACTCGGCGAGCTCACTGGTGTATCGACGGGTGACCCGTTCGATCTCCATGGCCGAGTGCTGCTGTGGGTCGATCGTCACACCGCCTTTGGCACCACCATAGGGGATGTCGACCAGGGCGCATTTCCACGTCATCCACATGGCCAAGGCGCGCACCTCGTCGAGGGTGACGGCCGAGCTGAAGCGCAGTCCGCCCTTTCCGGGGCCACGGGAGAGATTGTGCTGGACGCGATGGCCGACGTAGCAGGTCGTGGAGCCGTCGTCCCGCCGAAGCGGCACGGTCACGGTCATTTCCCGGCGTGCGCGGGACAACATCGCGTGCATGCCCTCGTCCAGGCCGAGCCGCGCGGCCGCAGCTGCGAGCTGCTCGCGTGCGGCGGCGAGGGTGCTCGCACCATCCGCCGATTCTGTCGGACCGCCGACGGCGACCTCGTCCGCCGTTGCGCTGATTGTCATGACTACTCCTCGAAGCATTCCCCATCGTCACCGTATGTCTACGACGCTACAGAGCGGCGTCAGGACGAAGGTGTTCCAATTCCGGACGGGCGCCCGGCAGCAACGTGCGCGCACGGCGGCCGAATCTCTCGCCCTCACGCCACAGTCAGCCCGCGGCACATGCCGCGGGCTGACTGTGGACCGCTGATCTCCGTCGACGGCCCAGCGCTTCGAGGTCGTCTACGGAGTAGTGGTGATCTCCGCCTCGAGTCGCTCCTCGTCGATCGTGCGGTCCCGTCGTCCGAGAAGTGCGTAGATCTCAGACTTGTTGGAACGGAGGTACAGGGCCACCGCGCACCCTGCAGCGAAAACACCCAGCAGCACCGCGATCAGCCACGTGAACTCGCCGGGCGTTCCACCCACGAGTAGATCGAACCGCACCAGACCGAACGTCACCATCGCCGCGAGGGACAGGAACGCGATTGCAGGCGCGATGAACACCTTCCAGGCGTTCTCCTTCGAGGGAACACCCGTGCGCGCGAACCATACGATGACCGCGAGGCTGACGATCGCCATGAGGATGAGGACGCCGGCCGAGCCGACCCCACTTCCGGCGCCAATGAGAACCGATGGGTCCGAGTTGGCCACGACGAATGGGCCGGCGACGGCGACGAGCAGAATCAGGATGATGGTGCCGACCGCCATCGATGCCCGGCTCGGCGACTTGTGTCGCGGGTTCACCTTGCCAAGGAAGCTCGGCAACGCACGATCCACACCCAGGTTGTACATGTAGCGCGAGGCCACGTTGTGGACGGCCAGGAGCGACGCGAACGCAGACGTGGCAACGACGATGTTCACGAACGCCGACGATCCCGGCAGAACGAACTTGTTGATGGCCAGTGCGAACATCTCGCTCGGGTTGTTCTGGGCCGCGGCCACCGCACCCGATCCGTAGGCGGTGATGAGCGCGTAACCCGACACAGCATAGAGGAGCCCGATGAAGATGGCCGAGATGTAGGTCGCGCGAGGCACCGTCTTGTTCGGGTTGCGGACCTCGTCTCGGTAGAGCGCCGTCGCCTCGAAGCCGAGGAAGTTGCCGAAGGCAATGAGAAGCGCAACACCCGCACCGGGATTGATGAACGAAGCGACGTTGATCGGGGCGAAGGACAGCCCTTCCGCGCCGCCGCGTACCATGACGACGACATCGAAGATGACCACGATCAGTACTTCGATCATCATCACGACCACGAGCACCCGAGCGGAGAGGTCGACGTTCATGTAGCCGAGGAAATTCACGCCGATCAGCGCGACGAGTGTCCACAGCCACCACGGCGTCGAGGGGCCGCCTAGACCTGAGATCAGTCCGGTGACCGTGATGCCGGCGAAGACGTAGAGGCCGGCGGCGATCAGGATGTACGAGAGCGTTGCGAGGTAGGCGCCCCCGACTCCGGGCGTTCGGCCGAACGCGGCCGAAATGTACGCGTAGAACGCGCCCGGTCGCGGCACGTGACGGGTCATTGTGGTGTACCCCACCGAGAAGATGAGAAGCACCACCGTGGCGATGATCCATGCCACGGGAGCGGACTCACCGACTGGTGCGATCACGAAGACCAGGTATCCGGCGACCGTGACGAGCGGGGCGGAGAACGCCAGCACGCTCAGCACCAGGGACAGCGTGCGCATGTTGCCGGTCAGGTTCTCGCGTTCGGCGGCGGCCCCTCGGGTGGAGTCCGGCGCCACGGGGGTAGCGTTTGTCATCATCATTGATTCCTGTCATTCGGGATGGTTCGCGCTCGAAGTCATCCATGCGGGGGCAGCATCGCCACCGCAGCGCTGGTGCCAGTAAAGAGAGGTTGGAGACCGTGAGGGTGTACCAGATCGAGACAAGGCCGCGCCCGTAGACATCCCAGCAGCGGCACGTGCCCCGCGCAACACACTGAGGCCCCGGGGGACGCAAACGGTCGAGGGCGCCCCGGAATGGGGCGCCCTCGACCGCAACCCTTCGGGTCAAGCAGAGGCTCGCGTGTCATCCACGGCCAGCGAGCGAACGCTCCTCTTCGAAGAGGGTCCGGAGTTGGGCATTCAGGAACGTACCCGTCGGATCCAGCTGCCTACGGAGTTCCGCGAAGTCATCCCATCGCGGGTACATGGCACGGTACGTCTCGGTGTCGCGGAAGTACGGCTGCTTCCCCCAGTGCGGCCGCCCGCCGTAGCGACCCACGACTTCGTCCACCGCCCGGAAGAACGGGGTGTTGTCCTTCCCGACGGCCCGGCAGACATCGATCGCCACCGAATCGCGCCCGTACATCGGAGAAAGCCAGGTGTCGTCCCCCGCCACGGTCCGCGCCTCGATCGGGTACTCGTTCGGGTAGTGCTGGAGGAGCTCCAGGCAGTCTTGGATCGTGTCCATCGACGTGTCGTACGGGACGAGCGGTTCGATCTCCTCCCACGACCCGGTGTAGACGTCGGGGTAGATTTTGTACGGCCGGTTCAGGCGCGCCGCGGGCGTGGCATCGTCCTCGGCATCCACGTCGACGGCGTCATAGATCCGGACGAGGGTCGGTTCCTTCATGCCATCCGGGATCGGAGGCAGCTCTGCAGACATGTCGTACATGCGCCCGCGAACGAAACTGAAGTGCCGATGGGCGTGATTCATCTCGTCCCAGCGGTCGACGACCTCCGCGAAGGGCCAGAATGCAAGGGTTTCCTTCAGCTTGAACGCGCGCTCAAGTTGAAGGTCCAAGCTGACGATGACGCCCAGCGTCCCCATCGACGCCCGGAGCGCAGGCAGGCGGGGATCGTCGGCACCGATTCGGATCAGGGCACCAGACGCCGTGACGACGTCGGCACCGATCACGCCTGCCGACATCGCTTGCAGCCGCAATCCAGACCCGTGCGTCGAGGTGCTGATCGCACCGGCGATCGTCTGCGCGTCGATGGCGCCCTGATTACGCAGTGTCAGGCCCGCATCCCACAGCGGCTCACCGAGGTCCGCGAGCCGGCTGCCAGCCCAGACCCGGGCGGACGCGGCGCCGTCGTCCACAGACTGCACGCCGGACAGCGCCGAGATGTCGAGAACGATGCCGTCGGTCGGTACGAGGGGGGCGAACGAGTGACCACTGCCTACCGGGCGGACGGAAACCCCTCGCTGCGTGGCGTCGGTCACGATCTCCCGCACGTGGTCTACCGAGACCGCCTTGACGATGGACTCGGGCCGGCAGGTCTCGGTGCCGGCCCAATTCGTCCACTTCAGATTGCTCATTTCCAAACTCCTCAGGTTGCGAGGTTCCCGCGTTAGCTCATCCGAACATGAAGCGCAGATCCGGGGTTGTGCCGCATCGGGACAGACCAGACGGATGACGTCGGCCGCCGCGTAGCGCCCATCGATCATCGACGTCGCTGAGGTGTCCCGCCTGTGGCGGGTGAGTTGGCTTGGCTTGGCAGTGACAAAGGACCAAGGCGGGTGCCACGTGCTTGCGACACGTGCTCCGGTGTTAGGCGCGGACGCGGGCGACGGCACCGATCTCGATGAGGGCGCCATCTCCACCGATGTCGGCCACACCGACGCGGCTCCGCCGGCGGGGGTCGTCCCGTCCGGGCTGATACTGAGCTGTCCGGAGACCAAGATGAGATCACTGGTGCGCACGCCTGGGGCGAGCTCGTACGTCGCGGCCTCAGCCTCGGAGCCACCCCCATCAGCAGACTCAACAACCTGCCTGGACATCACACCTAATGCCACTCGTTGATTGCCTTTCCAGTACCGATTCCAGGACTCGGTATCTGCGTATCGCATACATGTGACGAGTGCGCGTCAAGAACGTCTTCGCCAACAGCAACCAGACGTGCGGCTCAGTTCTGCATTCACCGCCGGAGTTCGTCGATTTCTTCCCGGTTCACCTCGGCAGCCCGGGTCAGCAACTCCGCGGCGAACTCGATCTGCTCGTCGCTCAGCGTCTCCAGGTAGGCATTCCACCGCTCCGTCACCGGGCCGTAGACAGGTCCGACACCGGCCATGATCGGATCCGGATCCGCCGTGACGATCACCCGGCGGCGGTCGGCCTCGTCGCGCGCGCGATGCACGTAGCCGGCGCGCTCGAGCCGGTCGATCATCGCCGTGACCGCGCCGCCCGCGGTGAGCCCGGTGCGTGCCGCCAATTCGCCGGGGGTCGCGGGACCGCTGCTCAGCAGCAGGCCCACGGCCTGCAGGTCGGTGCTGTTGAGGCCGACCGAGCGGGCGACGGCGTCCTGGAACAGCACTGCGCGCGCCATGAACTCCTGCATCGCCTCGCCCTGGCGGGCGATCGCGGCAGCACGACGTGCGGACGGTTCGACCATCTGATAATCTCTCTAATATCGAGAGACTCTAGAAACGAGACTCTCTGCTCTCTTCAAGACTATCGAAAGGCCGATCCGATGCCCAAGGCGATCATCATCGGCGGCGGAGTCGCCGGACCCGCCGCCGCCCTCTTCCTGCGACGCGCCGGGTGGGAGGCGGAGATCTTCGAGGCCCGCCCCGCGCCCGATGCCTTCGGCGGGCTGTTCCTCAACGTCGCCACCAACGGGCTCGCCGTGCTCGACACGCTCGGCCTGAAGAATCGCCTGCTCGAGGCCGGCCACCTCTGCCCGTACATGGAGATGTCCAGCGGGCGCGGGCGCATGCTCGGCACCGTGCCCAACGGCCCCGCCGGCGAACCGGAGCGCGGGAGCGTCGTGGTGCGACGGGAATGGCTGAACAGCGTGCTGCGCGAGGCGACCGCGGAGGCGGGCATCCCGCTCACCTGGGGCGCGAGACTGGACCGCATCGAGGAGACGGCGTCCGGCGTCACCGCGCACTTCGCCGACGGCACCCGGGCCATCGGCGACATCCTCATCGGCTGCGACGGCGTCGGCTCGCCGACCCGGCGGTGGATCGACCCGACCGCGCCGGATCCGACGTATGCCGGCCTGCTCAGCATCGGCGGATTCGCGCGCGTCGAGGGTCTCGCGCCGACCCCGCTCACACAGCACATGGTGTTCGGATCCCGAGGGTTCTTCGGATACCTCGTGCGCGACGACGGCACGGCGTACTGGTTCGCGAACCCCGCCAGGGCAGAGAGGGACCGCGATGAGTTGCGGGCGGTGCCGAGCACGACGTGGATCGACGAGCTGCGAAGCCTGCACGCGGGGGATCCGTACCCGGTCCCGCAGATCCTCGACCACACGACCGGCGCCATCGGTGCGTACGGCATCTACGAGCTGCCCCACGTGCCGCACTGGCATCGCGGTCGCGTCGTCGCCGTGGGCGACGCCGTGCACGCCACCTCGCCGAGCGCCGGCCAGGGCGCCTCGCTCGCCCTGGAGGACGCCGTGACCCTCGCACTCTGCCTGCGCGACCACCCGGACCATCAGCAGGCGTTCGCCCGGTACCAGCAGCTGCGCCAGCACCGGGCCGAGGAGGTCGTGGCATACTCCCGCGCGATCGGCCGGCAGAAGACCGTGACCTCATCGAAGCTCGCCATCCTGATGCGCGACGCCCTGCTCCCGCTGTTCCTGCGCGGCGCGATGAAAGACACCCGCAACAACCACCTCTACAACCACACGATCCCGTGGGAGAGCTCGATCCTCGACACGTGACTAGCTCACGGCCCCAAGCGACGCGGAAAGGGCCGGGTGAGCCCGTTGACGGTCGCGGTGCGCTCGGCCGTCATGTGCTCGCGGGCGGTGACCAGGACTCGTAGCGCGGCCCGGATACCGTTGTTGCTCCGGGGTCGACGAAGCTGCTCAGGTTCGAGGGGCACGACCGCTGCGATCACCCCTGGGTCAGCCGGCGCCCGGCGTGGCTCGACAGCAGCAACGCCTCGACAAGCGGGAAGACGGTGATCGCAGCGATCGCGAGGAACGCGATCCGGTATGGGACGAGCCCAGGCCCAAGGGCGGATCCGACGGCGAGCATCATGCCTCCGACCGCCACGCCGAAGCCGGCAGCGATCTGCTGCAGCGTGGCGTTGAGCGTGTTGGCCGCGGCCATGTCGTCGTCGATGTCGGCAAACGTGATGGTGGAGTATGCCGTGAAGCCGGTGGAGCGGGCAGCGCCGCTGCCGACCAGCACAACGACGATGAGCAGCACCGGCACTGCAGCGGTAAGGAAGGCCATCGCCACCATGCACAGGATCCCGACGGCATTCGAGGCGACGAGCACCGCGCGGAACCCGAAGGTGTGCAGCATCCACGTGGTGGCCGGCTTGATGCCGATGTTTCCGACGAACAGGGTCAGCACGGCGGTGCCGGCATTCACGGCCGACCAACCGAAGGCGTCGTGGAACAGTAACGGCAGCAGGAACGGCACGGCGCTGATCGTGGCGCGGTAGACCGCCCCACCGACATTCGCGATACGGAATGACTCGAAGCGGAACACCCGCAGATCCAGGATCGGCGCGGCCGTACGCAACAGATGCCACACCGCAACGCCGGTGACGACGAGCCCCACCGACACTGCGACGAGCGTCCCGGGCACGTCAACGCCCTCCCTGGTGACCAAGCTCGATCCCCACACGAGCACCCCAAGGCCTATCGCGACAAGCGCGAACCCGACGACGTCGAGACGGCTCGATTCGGGCAGCTCCACATCTCGGACGACCCGCAGGGCGACGGCGAACGCCACCACGCCGAGCGGAACGTTGATGAGAAAGATCCAGTGCCACGACAGGTAGGTGCTCAAGAACCCACCGAGGAACGGCGCGATCACCGGAGCGACGAGGCCCGGCCAGACGAGGATGGCGATAGCCCGGATGATCCCGCCGCGCGGCGTGACCCGTAGCACGGCGAGCCGCCCTACTGGCACCATGAGCGCACCTCCGAAGCCTTGCAGAACGCGCATGCCTACGAGCATCGGCAGGGTCGCGCTCAGCGCGCAGAGCAGGCTTGCGAGCGTGAACACGGCAATCGCCACGGTGAACACGCGACGCACACCGAATCGGTCGGTAAGCCAGGCGGATGCCGGGATCAGCACGGCGACTGTCAGAAGGAACGCAGTAACGGTGACGGCAACCGCCGCCGAGGTGACGCCCAGGTCGCGAGCGATCATGGGTGCTGCGGTGACGACAATCGTGCCGTCGAGGTTCTCCATGAAGAAGCATCCCGCGACCAGCACCGCGACAGCGTTGCGACGAACGGGAGTCATACGGCCGGCCGCCGCGGACAGTCGAACGGTACGGGAATACACGCGAACCGAAAGAGACCACACATACCGCGCCCCGGCCCTCCCAACGAGCTACCCGCCAAAAGGAGCATAGCGGCCACGCTTTACTGGACAGCACGTACTGTCGGCATAGACTTTGTAACTAGTTACAACTATGCTCGAGAACGCTAATCACTTCCCACCGGAGCACTTCGATGACGACACCAGCACAGCCCATGCTCGGACTCTGGTTCGGCAACTTCTTCGAGCCCTTCTACAGCGACGAGTCCGCTACCAGGCGAGGGATCGCGGATATCGCCGCGCTCGGCTTCACGAGCGTGAATCTCGATTCCAAGCCCTGGGAGGACTTCTTCGCGCGCTACCAAGGCGAAGACGCGAGCCGATACGTCTCCATGCAGGAACTGATGATGAGCGAGGCCGCACTCAACGGCCTTGATGTGACTTGTCTAGCCCTGTACCTGTGCGGCGACAACCTCTACCCCACCATCCGCGATGTCCCTCCCGTTCGTGGCGAGGATGCGGTGCGTCCAGATGGCTCGTCCATGGGCACGTACAAGTACTGGTCCCCTCGCGCGCAGGACAGCATGGTCGATCATGTGCAGGGGCTGTTGCGGCTCTACGGCGATCGGATGCATCGCAAGGACGACGGCAGGATCCTGATGCAGACCATGTTCGACCCCATCTCGAAGCCCAGCTTCGACGCGGAGGGTCGGCGCCACTACTTCGATTGGCTTCAAACGCGGTATGCCGACATCGCCCAACTCAACCATGCGTACGAGACACGCGCCTCCGCGTTCGATGCGCTTACACCCAATGAGTACTGGCTGCGCCCCGACGCGCTCGACTGGGTCGGCTGCGCGCGCCCCACAGCCGCTGACTTCGCGGCGCGAACCGCAGACTTCCACCGCTGGATAGACAACCAGTCATACCTCGCCGAAGTGACAGAGAACTACTTCGCCTCGATGAAGGACCGCTGGCGCACCCTTGCGCAGCCGATCTTCGCCGAGCCCGTCCTGCACCAATGGGGCTACTTCTTCAACCCACCCGGCCAGCCGGACTGGCAGACCGGGCAGCGCGCACTCGACGTGTACCGCTGCGCCAAGCACGTGGACGGAGTGCTGTTCATCGGCGCCCCGTTGAATGCCGAGAATCGCCCCGATGCGTCCGCATTGAGCGTCGAGGCGTCGATCATGCGGACGGCCAACGCGCACCGCCGTTTCACTGCAGGCCTCTATCTCGGCCGGCATGTCAATGTCGATGTCTACGACGTCGTTCCACCCGCCGAAGCCATCGGCACCCAGGTCGCCGCGGGCGCCGGAGCTCTGCACGCATACGGCTATAGCGGCCTCGACGACGGCGGGGTGCTCTTCCGCGCGGATGAGGTCTTCCGTGCGTCACTACGCACGGGCCTGGACTGGGCTTCGCAGACGATCCCGCTCTTGGAGGAACCACGTCCGAAAGAGGCGGCACTGCTCTTCCCCAGGGAGATGAGCCTGTTCGAGCCACTCGAGGTAGATGAGGGCGGCCGACACAGGATGGATCTGCTTGGCTGGCATCGGCAGCTCACCGATCTCGGCTGGCACGTCGATGTCCTCCACCCCGATCAGATCACCGAAGGCGCGCTGACGGAGTACGCCGTGCTGGCGATCTCCACGAACACGCTGTACGACGTGGGCGAGAACACGGGGTTGGAGGATGCCATCCGATCCTTCGTCCGCGATGGCGGCACGCTGCTCCATGGGCCGCACTGCGAACTCGCGCACAAGGTCTTCGAGGTCACGGAGCACGAGGTCGAATTCGACTGCATCGACTGGGTCGAACCCGTTATCCCGCATGGATGGTCGAACACCGCGTTCCGCTCCGGGGAGTCGGTGGCGACGTACATGGCGTCTGGAGACCCGGCGATGATCAGAACACGCTTCGGCGCCGGCATCGTCTACTCCATCGGCTTCGAATACGGTTACGCGTACGCTCGCGAAACGATGCCCATCGTCCCACCACGATACGGCCGCAGAGAGATGCACCCTCTTCCGCTGTTGCGGAAGACGCCCGTCGAAATTTTCATCGGGCTCGGACCTTCCGTCGTGGTCCCGCCTCAGAAGGGGGTCGAGTTCGCTCGCTTCGGCGATCGACTAGTCATCGTCAACCATCGTTCGAGCCCAGTCGCTGTTCCCCAGCTCGCATCCGCCGAGGTCCTCGCGCAGATCGAAGCGCCAAGCGGTTATGTGGCAGGCCACTCCGCTGCGATGTTCCATCTGGGGCACGCATGAACAGTGTGCGAGATGGCGCGTCGAACGCAGCCGCAGCAAGCGGTGTCCGACAAGCAGAAGAGAAGCCGATGAGAGCCTCCCCCATGGGATCGACGTTCCCTGGCGCTGACCCTGTCGCTACAGCTCCAACTGTCCTCGACTACACGATGCTGATGAGCCCTCCCTCGCTCGCCGACCACCTGTTCGGCACCGAGAGATCGGGCCTGCGCAGCGCAGCCGCGAGAGATGTCGTCGGACGCCCGCTTGCCCAGATCGATGAGCACGCGCGCCGAGCGCTGTTGCAAAGCGATGTGCTCATCATGGGTTGGGGCGCACCGAGTTTGACCGAGGCGGACCTTGACGCTGCTCCCCACGTGAAGGCGATTCTCTTCGCGGGTGGCCGCGCTGCCAGCTTGCTCCCCTCCACCACTCGAGACCGAGGCATCCTGCTCTCGAACGCAGGACACGCGAATGCTGTGCCCGTGGCGGAGTTCACAACCGCGCTGATTCTGCTCGCGAACAAGCGCGCACTGCAATCGGCTCGGCTCTACCAGCGGCGACGGGAGTTCATCGATCGGGAGCAGGACTTCCTGGACGCCGGTAACCGCGGCAAGACCGTGGGTATCATCGGGGCATCCCGTATCGGCCGCATGGTGATGGAGCGTCTGAACGCGCTCGGCCTGGAACTCGATGTCGCGCTATATGATCCGTACGTCGTCGCGGAGGACGCACGTGCGCTCGGCGTCCGTCTCGCATCTCTCGAAGAGATCATGGCGACCAGCGATGTCGTCAGCCTGCACGCTCCGCTCACCGTCGACACGGCAGGCATGATCACGGGCAAGCTCCTGCGTTCCCTGCGCGACGGAGCGACATTCATCAACACGGCGCGAGGACTGCTCGTCGACCAGGACGCGCTCGTGGACGAGCTCCGCACGGGGCGCATCGATGCGATGCTGGACGTGACAACGCCCGAGGTCCTGCCACCTGATCACGCGCTCTACGACCTGCCCAACGTCCTGCTGACCCCACACATGGCGGGCTCCACCGGCCCCGAGCTGGCACGTCTCGGCGAGCACGTCGCGAGTGAGCTGAACAGACTGGCCCACGGGCTTCCGCTGGCCTTTCCCGAGAACGGTTGACATCGCGCCGCGCGCGATACACCCCGTGGGCGATGAAGTCGTCTACCCCTCGAGGGCAGCCGACCTCATCGCATCCGATGTCACGGCTCCTGGCTGTACTGAACAGCGTTGAGGTTCCGGAACGTGGCGGAGAACTCCGCACTCACGACATCGAACGCGAATACGCCAACCATGGCACCGGTGAAGCGAAGACCTCCGGCATAGTCGTCCGAGAGGATTCCGACATCCAACGACGGTCCAATCGGTTCGCCATCGACGCTGAAATGCGCCCATGCGCCGTCGATGACAGCAACCAGCTCGACCGGTTTCCGATCGCTCAAGCGGCGGGTCGCCAGTACGCGTGCCCCGATGGCGTCGCGTGCAGTGAGCACTACAGCGCGGCTGCCCTCCCCGCGCCACTGCTGTCCGCGCTGCTGCTGTCCGTCCGGCTCGACCCAGGTGATCGCCAACGAGTAGTAGCTTGTTGAGTCGTACCAGAGCACGATACCGGCGCCCTCGGTGTACGAGCGAGGATCAGCGTCCACGATGGCGCCGAGCTGCACGGAACGTTCACGAAGGGGCTGCGCGACCAAGCTCGCGCCGAAGAGCGACTCGAGCCCATGTCTGCCGCGGATCCGCAACCCGTCGGGCGCAGTGACGGCCCAGCTTGTGCCGTCACTGCGCGATGTCCGCCATGGCCAGCCGGGCGCGCCCAGGGGCGGTACGGGCTTTGGGGCGGCATCCCCGACCACGACCGGCGGTGTGAACGTGTCGGCCGGGTGCCACCCGCCCGAGGCGAGTCGAGGCCAGCCGTCCCGCCACTCGATCTCCTGGACGCAGGTCTCACGACCCCAGGGGAACTGGCGCCCTTGCGCCGTGTCCAGCCACCGGGAAGCGAGATGACCTAAGAACCACCGGCCCTGTTCATCCTGGAGCAGCTCACCGTGGCCCGCCTTCTGCAGCCGAAGCCCTGAGTCGTCGCGCGACGTCAGAAGTGGCTGCTCGTCGAGCTCGTACGGTCCGAACAGTTCCCGGCTGCGTGCCATCAGAACGCCGTGCTCCACGCCGGTGCCCCCCTGTGCGAGCATGAGATGGAACCAGCCGTCACGGTGGAGCAGCTTCGGTCCCTCGATCAACGTCGCATGCTGCAGCAAGAGGACCGGGGGCTGAGCGATACGAGTGCCTTCATCGTTCAGCCGCGCGATCAGAATGCCGGAGAAACGACTCCCGCCGGAGCGCGAGTCACACTGCAGATTGAGCAGATAGTGCGCCCCCTCATGGTGGAAGATCGAGGGGTCGAATCCATGGCCGCTAACCCTCGCAGGGGTAGACCACGGGCCCTGTGCCGCCGGTGCCGTCGTCACATACGTCTCGACGTCGAGCTGTCTGCCAAGGAAAGTCCGAACGATCGCGTATGCCATCCAGAATCGTTCGCCATCATGGCTCATGGAGGGCGCCCAGATCCCGGCGGAGTCGGGTACACCATGCAGGTGTCCTTCCGGGACCGCACCCTCCACGCTCCCCACGTACTCCCACTCGACGAGGTCACGAGAGCGACGGATGGGGATGGTCGGATACCACTCGAACGAGCTGGTTGCGACATAGAACCACTCATCCACGCGGAGCATCGAAGGATCCGGTGCGAAGCCGCGGATCACCGGGTTGACAGCAGGCATCGGCATACCCCCTCCCTCTTCTCGATCGTGGTTCGGATTAGAGGCGGTAGAGCACCAAAGTGCTGCGCGGGCCAATCTTGATCGGCCGCTGCAGTTCGACCGTCGAGTTCAGATCCTGGCGCCCGTGCGGTCCCGCGGAGAGAACCCGCGCCTTGCCCTTCTGCGACGTGCCCAGGCGGAACGTCTGGTCAAGGGTCGTGTTCATCGCGACGATGTAGCGACCGTACTCGAGCTGATAGAACGGCGCGAGACCGACGAGGGCAGCCTCCGTGCCCAGAGTGGGCGAGCCGAATGTCGGATCGACGCCTGCAGGAAGCTTGGCCTGCTGCATCACCTCACCGGAGAAGGCCTGGTGCACGACATCGCCTGGAGCTGACCAGCCACCGGCGGGGATCGGAGACGGGCCGCCGGTCGCATCGTTGATCGCGTAGTCCCAGGTCACCCAGTCCTGCACGGTGAACGTCGTGGCGGAGAGTTCTCCGTCTGTCCTTTCCCGCACCGTTGCAGAGCGCTGCAACGACGGGGTGACGAGGTGCACACGGCCCCAGCCGTTGACACCTGCCCGAGCACGCCAATACAGCGAGGCGAAGAAGAGCTCTTGGCCGTTCTTGACCGCGATCGCCCCGGCGACCTCGTCCGTGAACACGTAGTCCGGCGCCGACCATCCGGCCGGCATGCGGGCAGATGACGCAGCCGCGGCACGGAAGTCCGGCAGATCACGCGCCAGGGTCCTTGTGGCAGCGAGGCCTACCCTCGTCCCCAGGTTCGTGGTCAGGAGCTGCAGTTGCGGCCCGAACTGCCCGTCATCGAACATCTCCTGCGTCCAGCCGACCAGGTCCGTATCGCCGAAGGCCCCCGCAGCCATGACCGGGCTCGAATCCCAGTGCGTCGGCTGCACGTAGTCGGCGATGCCGGGATACACCTCGTTTCGCCAGCCGATCTCGGTCTCCAGACGGCTGATCCGCTTCCCTTCGGCGTCCACGTCGAAATGCCGGAAGTAGGCGCGCGTCTTGATGATCTTCAGGATCTGCTCGCGCACCTCCGGTGCTTCCACAGCCCCATGACCACGCGTCAACGACTCGTACATCATGACCAGCCAGTCGGTCACTTCGCCGTAGTTGCCGACATAGCCCAGTTCACGCGTCAACCCCTTGGGCGTGACGACGGCGTAGTCCGTCCCGAGCGGGACGGTGCGCGTGCCGTCCGGGAGCTCGGAGCCGAGGAAGGGCTTCAAACCGATGCTTTCGTGGATCCAGCGCCGCGCGCGCGTCTCTGACCAGGCATCCCCCGGTGAGAGCAGGGACAAGCCACGATTCGCCTGATAGATGCCGATCGCGGCGATCTGCGCCTGGTTCGTGTAGAAGCGGGAGTTCTGCATCCAGTAGTCCCGACTCGACACGAGCATGTCCCGATACGCGTCTCTGCGCGCCACCGGTGATGCGACGATCGGCTCGGGCGCATCGACCGTCAGGTCATCGAACCACGCCGTCGCTCCGTTCATCGCGACCATCCACAGCTGATATCGCGTCGCACCGGTCGGCACTTGGACCGATCCGGTGATCTGTTGCCAGGTGTCCACGCGGGAACCAGGGAAGAAGTTGTTGTCGGATCCTACGAGGCGATTCGCATCGTCGAAGAACAGCACATCCAGCTTCGCCGAGGTCAAGGACGCCGTGGATCCGTCGGTCCTACACCATCCTGACAGCGTCAAGGTGCCGGGGCCGACGAGGACCGAATCGGTCGGAGACACAACGATCCCCGCACCGTTCGAGACGACCTTTGCCGATGCCTGTCCGCCGTGCGCTGTCGACGCGTCACGAGAGAGACGGCCGTTCGCGGCCCACGGCTGTACGTACCAGCCCAGTGGCACATCTGTTCCGAGTTCGAATCCCGGATTCACCAACCGGGTCGTCCCGGGTACGACGTTCTTGGCGAGTTCGGTCTGGATGTCCTGCCACAGATAGGCGAGGACGAGTCCGACTCGACCGAACCCCTGCCATTGCTGATCTGAGGCCGTGAGCACCGTGGCGTCGGCCTTCCACGCGAGGTAACGGCCGTCGATCGCCTCGCAGATCGCCGACAGCGCGTCGGGGTTCTGGAACGCGGTGCTGTCCTTCCAGGCGTACCCCTCGGCCAGCGCATTGAAGCCCCACGCGTCCATGTTCTGCGTGCCACCCCCGTATACCAGGCGCTGCTGCTCGGCGAGCACTCGGGAGCGTACTTGGGCGATGGCGTCGTCATCCGTGTTCTCCCTGGCCGGTGCCGCGGGTGCCGCGCCGAAGACGTCGTCGGATGCCGGGACGAAGTAGGGCGTCGAGTGTGAGTAGACACCGTAGATCGGCCGCGAGGGCTCGGTCTGGTCGTAGAAGAAGTTGTTCGCCTGGCCGTAGGACCAGATCCGCCCCATCGACCGGATCTCGACCTGAAGGGACGTTCTACCGGAGGTCTTCGCAGCGGGCAGCGGGAGTGTGTGGAGGAAGAACCGCTCCGGAGATCTCGGATCGATGCCCAACAGGTCAAGGTTGTCGATCGAGCCCTCGTCGTACCAGCCGACGGACTCGCCATCGACGAAGAGCTGCAGGCGCCAGTTGTGCGACTCGTCAGCAGCATCGCCGTGGTCGCCGCCCCAGAGCTTCACCGTGACGTAATTGGTCGCCATCGGGTCCACCTGCACGGTGAATGTCAGCGACCCTCCCCACCACCCCGGTTGCGCCGTGGGATTGAGGACGCGTGCCGACTGACTGAGCGCGCCGGGGACGACATCCGACAGCGTCGACGTGAGACCATGCGCCGCCTCGGATCCGGCATCACCGAAGACCAACCGATCGATTGCGGGCCCATCGACAGGCTTACCCGCGGCGGCGACGCCGGGCCGCGGATCGGCGCTCGCGGGCATCGACTGCCAGACGACCGCGTTCGCGATGGCGAGTCCCGCGCCGGTGGCCGCGGTGGTGAGAAGGTGACGGCGGCTGATGTCCTTGCTCATGGGTTTCCTGTCTGTTCGACGTCGGTCATGGCGAATCATGGTTCCGTGCGGCGCCGAGGCATGACGGCGCATCGATGGCCCTGCGTGGTTACCATCTGCATACGGGAAGCGGCGGAAGACTCATCATCCGCACCCGCTGGCTGTCAGCTGCGAGCCTTCAGATAGGCCTGCACCTGCTTGGCCATCTCGTTCTGAAGCGTGCTGAGGCCGGCGCCGTCGGCCGCGGCCTTGAGCTGATCAAGCTGGCTGTCCACATCGACCACCCCGTAGAACAGGGGGTTGGCGAACTGCGTGATCACGTTGTTCATCGCTGCCGCCGCCTGCTTCACGGGCGTCACGTCAGGAATGAAGGAAGCGAGCGTGGCCCTTGTGAAGTTGTCGTAGCTCTGCGCCCAGTCGAACACTGCGCTTTCGGACTCTGTCATGTACGACGAGCGTCGCTCGAGCTTCGAACGCCACAACAGCGCGAACCCGGGGAAGCTGTACGAGCTGAGCTGCTTGATACCGTTCTCACCCTGCGGAGACCAGTCCGTTCCCTCGATGCCGTATCCAAGCAGATCATGATTCTTCTGAATCGACAGATAGTCCTGGAGCGCCATCGCCCGGTCGAGATCGCCGCCGCGGGCACTCACAACCACGAGATTGTCCGCCTGGAAAGTCTGCAGCGGCTTCTGAGACCCGAGGGGGCCGCCGAACGGCAGCACCTCCTGCAGATCCGCCGTGGGCACAGCCTTGCGCAGAGCGACGAGCGCGTTGCTGGCCGTGCCGTCCGTGATCGCCCACTGGCCGCCGAACTTTCCCGCCTGGAACTGTGCGGTGATCGTCGCGCTGTCAGTATTCAGCCCGTCTGCGTTGATGATGCCGTCCTGGTAGTACTTGCGAATACGGCGAAGGGTGTCGACGATCTGCGTGTTCTCCCAGAACGGGATCGGGTCGGCGGTTCCGCTCGCAAGCTTGCGCTCGTCGAAGCTGAAGTAGAGCCCGGATCCGGCGAACAACGTGTTGAAGTACCTCGACGGGGCGGCCCATCCTGCCTGATCGAAGAGTCCGACCGGCCCTTGCGGGCCGATCGCGAGCTCGAAGGTCTGGTTCGAGGCGACTGCGAACGGAGTGACGCCCGATTCTTTCTGCTTGACGTCGTAGAAGTACTTCTCCAAGGTGTCGTAATCCTCGATTGCGCCGAATCCGTGCTTTTCGGCAAGATCCTTGCGGATGCTGAAGTGCTGCACGCGACCGGCACTGTTCGCCTGGGGAATCCCCCACAGATGGCCGCTCCACTTGTTGGCGTCGATGAGGTCGGAAGGGAGCTGTTTGGAAAGATTCGGCCACTTCGCCACTTCACTCGTGAGATCAGCGAGCGCCTTCTGCTGCTGGAGTTGCGCCAGGTTCAGCCATAGCGCTTGCAGCGCATTGTCGAACTTCGCGCCGGCAGTGAACTTGAGCAGCGACTGCTGCCCGTAGTTCGTCCAGTTGATGAACTGCGCGTCGAGAGCGAACCCGTGCTCCTTCCTCAGTCCTGCATTGAACTTGTCGAGCACTGTCTTCCAGTTCGTGGGCGCGGTGCCCGGAAGGATGGAGAGCGAGGTGCCGGAGACCGAACCGGTGGAACCGGACGGAGAACAGCCGGTGAGAGCTGCGCCCAGCCCGATCGAGAAGGCGGCAGCGCCGCCCATTGCCAGGAAGCCACGGCGGCTGATGGATGTTGACATGTCTGTGAACTCCTTTGAAAACAGGTGGCAGGGATCAGTGCGGTGGGCCTCTCAGCCCTTGGTGGCTCCGAGAGTGAGGCCCTTGACGAAGTAGCGCTGGGCGAAGGGGTAGGCGAAGAGGATCGGCGCGATCGTGAGAACGGTCATCGCGAACCGCAGCTGATACACGGGCGCCGCGGCCTGAGCGGCGGACGCACCGGGGAGACTCGCGGCGTTCGCAACGTTGGAGATGAGGTTCTGCAGGATCAACTGCAGGGGGAACTTGTCAGGGTCCGAGAGGAAGAGCAGCGCCATGAACCATTCGTTCCAGTAGGTGACGGCGTAGAACAGTCCGACCACCGCGAGGATCGGCTTCGACAGAGGCAACACGATCTGGAAGAAGACCCGCAGCTCGCCCGCGCCGTCGATCCGCGCCGAGTCCAAGATCTCCTCGGGAAGCTGCCGGAAGAAGCTGACCGACACGAAGATGAGGAACGGCGCCAGCATGACGGGCAGAATCACCGCGAACCAGCTGTTCGTCAACTGCAGCACCTGGGTCACCAGGAGGTAAAGCGGTACCAGCCCGCCCGTGAAGAGCATCGGTATGTACGCAAAGATCGTGAGCGGCCGACTCACGCGCGGAAGTCGTCGTGCGATCACCCAGGCCAATGGCGCCGTAAAGGAGAGTGAGAGCGCTGTTCCCACGACGGTGATGAACAGAGACGCTGCATAACCGAGCAGCAGCGATTGTCCGGAGAACAGCATCTGGTACGCCGCGAGCGAGAACGGCGCCGGCCAGAAACTGTACCCCTGCGCGGCAAGGCTTGTCTCGTCCGTGAAGGACCCGGCGATGATCATCCAGAGCGGTACCAGGCAGAACACCGAGAAGGTCCCGATGCAGAGATAGCTGATGATCTGGAACGCCTCGGGGCGGTTGCGTGTCCGCCGGGCCGGGCCGCTTGCCTTCGGGGCCGACACCGTCTCGCGCGGCGTAGAAGGACGAGTCGAGGTGAGAGCGCTCACAGGATGCTGCTTTCTTTGTCGATGCGCCGCTGCACGATGACGGCGGCGGCCACGAACACGAACCCGACCAGCGACTGGAACAGACCGATCGCCGCGGTGGTGCCGAAGTCGCCGACGGTGCGCAGCGATCGGAAGACGTAGGTGTCGATCACGTCTGTCGTCGGGAACAGCGTCCCGTTGTCACCGACAATGGCGTAGATGGTGGCGAAGTCTCCGAAGAAGATCCGCCCGACGCCGAGGACGATCAGTATCCCGAACGTCGGTAGCAGCAAAGGTGTCGTGATGGAGCGCGCCATGCGTGCACGGCTGGCCCCGTCAAGCGCCGCGGCCTCGTAGACGTCCTCCGAGATGGACGTGATCGCCGCAAGGAAGATCACCGACGTGTATCCGCCGAGCTGCCACACTTTCACGATGGTGAGGATCCACGGCCAGACTCCCGGCGTCGTGTACCAGTTGAGTTGAGGTATGTCGAAGACGTTCAGGAAGTCGTTCAGCATGCCGCCCCGCCCACCTACGCCGGCCAGCACCGCCTGGAGGATGATGCTCACTACGATCGGGGACACGAAGTAGGGGAAGAAAATCACCGACTGGCCGAACCGCCGAATGAGGTTCCCCCGAATCTCGTTGAGCATCAGCGCAAGAAGCAGGCCCGCGGCCATCGATGCGGTGAGGAACATCGCATTGAGCAGGATGGTGTTGATGACGATGCGGGGTGCGTCACCGCTCGCGAAGAAGTACGCGAAGTTCTGCAACCCGTTCCAGGGGCTCCCGAAGATGCCGTCGGTGACGTTGAAGTCTTTGAACGCAACGATGAGCCCTGCCATCGGGCCATAGGCGAAGACCAGGAACCACGCGATGCCGGGAAGCGCGAGTAGCAGCAGTGCGAGAGTGCCACGGCTCGACGTTCTGGTTCGCCGGCGCGCGGTCGTTGCGGTGCCTCGTTGCACGGAGAGTCTCCTCGGGTTCTAGCTCCAGCAGGTGCTGGAACTAGTTTCATGCTCGAAAGTAGACCACGCCACCGCTCAAGTCAAGCAGAATGTAACTAGTTCCACATGTTGCTGTGACCGCCCAGACTTACCGCCCCTCGACATGTAACCAGTTTCTTCGCTGACACCTTTCCCCTAACATCGAGACCGTGAACGACCGAGAAGTTCCCGCCGAGAGTGAACCCCGCACGCGTCCAGGGCCGGCACGGCTCGGCACTGTCAACCTTCGAGACGTCGCCGCACGAGCCGGCGTGTCCGCGGCCACGGCTTCGCGCGTTTTCTCTGACGCCTCGAACGTTCACGAGGTGACGCGCAAACGCGTACTCGATGCCGCGGATGAACTGGGATATGTCGTCAACGGCCTCGCCCGATCCATGACCGGCCGGGGCCTGCGAACCATGGCGTTCGTGGTTCGTGACATGATCGGACCGACGTTTGCGTTGCTTGCGGCCGGTGTCGAGTCTCGGACGACGCCCAGCGGCTACCTCTTGATGATCTGCACCACCCACGGCGATCGGGCGCGCGAAGGCGACCTGGTGAAGTCGCTGCGGGAGCAGCGTACCGCCGGCGTGCTCTTGGTGGGGTCGACGGAGAATGATGATGCATTCGAGGGGGCCGCGGTCGGGTACGCACGTTCATTGGCCGATGTCGACGCGCCCTTGGTCTTCTGCGGCCGCCCCCCTCTTGATGGACACGACGAGATCCCCAGCGCCGACTACGACCAACGTCGTGGAATTCTCAGCGTCGTCGAGCACCTCACCGCCCTCGGACATCGACGGATAGCGTACGTCGGGGAGCGCCGAGGAATGACCACCGCGGACCTGCGTCACGGCGGCTACGTCGAGGGTCTGCGCTCCCACGGCCTCGCATACGATCCAGGCCTGGTCATCGAGACGACGAACCACGAAGGTCCAGCGGAAGTCGCGGTCCGCAGTTTTCTGCAGAGCGAGGCCACGGCGACGGCGCTCGTGTGCATGACCGACGTGATCGCGATCGGCGCGCTGCGCGCGCTGCGCGCGGCGGGTATCTCCATCCCGCGCGACATGTCCGTCGTTGGCTTCGACGACGTCCCGATCGTGAGCGATCTCACACCAGGACTCACCACCGTTCGCCCTCCGTTCTTCGACGTCGGAGTCGCCGCAGCGGACATCGCGCTCTCGCAGGAACGCCGCGGACACGTGATGCTCCAACCGGAGCTGATCGTGCGAGGGTCTACGGGACCAGCGCTGCGCGGATGACGGAATCGCCCCTCCACATGCTGCGCATGAACGCCGCCAGTTCATCGCGGGGCTCGATCTTCGCCGTGCACGGACTCGCGGAGTCAGCAGACACGCTCCGCCCACTCGCCGCGGCCTGGGCCTCAGCCGGCTTCGATGTCGTTCGCGTCGACCTGCGTGGTCATGGCGGTTCCGCCCGTTGGGCGGACTCCGCCGCATCTCAGCATCCAGGTGATGTGATCGCCGACGACCTCACGGTCGCCTTGGAAAGCTGCGTCGTCGATCTCCAACTCCCCCGCTTCGCTTACGGGCATTCCGCCGGCGGCGCCGTGATTGCCACGGTCGCAGATCACCCCGCGCTGTTCTCGGGCGTGCTGCTTGAGGACCCCTTCTGGCGGTTGCCGCCGACCCGCTACCAGGAACGGCGAGCTGCCGCCGCGGCGGTCGATGATCTGGTTCTTCTGCAGCACGCCAACCTCGAGGCGCGGAGAACGATAGGCCGTGGCCGTTTTCCACGATGGACAGACGATGAGATCGATGCCTGGGCACGTGCGAAGGCCGAAACCGATCCGTGGATCGTCGAGAACGGCGATATCATCCCGACCCGACCATGGCCAGAGCTGCTCGCCACGGTGACGCGGGCCGGCGTTCCAGTCCGTATCCTGACAGGCACGGACCGGATCGGTATGACTGCAGCGCATCGTGAACTCGCCGTCGAGTGCGGCGCGACCTATGCAGTCGCTCCGGATGCGGGACATTTCGTCCGGCGCGACGCGCCGGAGTGGTTCCTTTCCGAGTCCCTGCGGTTCTTTGCCTCCGTGCCATGATGAGCCGCCGCGATCGACGGGCTGGTGCTCGGGCGCGGAATCGGCGGCTGAGCACTCGTCATGGCATGGCCCATGCGGACGGCGATGCCGAGTGCCGAGTCCCGAAACATCCTGTCAAGAGAGAGGTGCTCTCCGAGCGCTGCGGTTCCATAGGTGCCCGGTTTCGATGGCATGATCCACGGCTTCGGCGGCTGAGGAGACGCCGAGCTTGCGGTACAGCGAGCGCTGGTGGGTTTTCACCGTGTTCACCGAGCGGAACAGGTCCTTCGCGATGTCCGAACGACTCAGACCGCGGGCGAGCCCGGTCAGCACTTCAAGCTCGGGGCGCGTGAGACGCGGCTTCTCGAGCACGCCGGCATCGCCCGTCGCGAATCCGTCTGGCAGTAGGTCCGGCACATGGTCGGCGACGACGCTCAGCACGCCGGGGGCGAGGATCGTGAGGATCGAAATCTCGTAGGCACCGCATCGTCGTGCCTTGGCAGGAAGCCGGCGGAAGGTGAGCGCTGCCTTGCCGGGGTCGTCGGTGAGATAGTGGGCAAGGCTGGTGACCAGGATGCGGTGCCGATTCGCCTGCCTCAGCCCGCTCGTCATCGCCTCCGCATCATCGAGGGCGGCGAGAGCGCGCATCGGCGCTCCTGATCCGACATCGATCAGCGCGCGGACGAGCACCACAAGCCACGTGTCTGCGGGCAGGGCGGCAATCTCGGCCTGAGCATGCGGGACATCGCCGCTGAGGATTGCGTCATAGGCGAGAAGCGCGGGCAGGGTCGTACCAACGAAACCGGTGCCGCTGCGTCCGTAGCCAGCGGTCCACAGTTCATCGATGCGTGACCGCGCATCGTCGCGACGCCCTGCGATCGCGGCACACGCATGCAACCCGATGGCGATGAACGGCCATAGCTCACCCACGCTCGCGTAACTGAGATCCAAGATCGCGGAGACAGCCGCATCCGGGGTCTCGACCTGTCGCAACGCATCGATCAACTGCCGGTCCAGATCGAGCTGCGCCTCAGCCCAGCCGGTGGTGCGCGGGACGTTCTCTGCCTGTCGCAGATGCGCTCCGGCCGCTCGGGTGCTGCCGTAGAGCTGGTGGATGAGGGCGGCTCGGAGGTGCGCCTCACGCGCGAAGATGACGAGTTCGCCATCGTTGGGGGTGCTTGCGAGCCGCTCGAAAAGCACCAGCGCCTCATGGAGCCGTCCTGCCAGCAGCGCGGACTCGGCGGCATGACGCAGGACGAAGGAGAGGATCGGGTCGGAGACCCCAATGCCGTAGCGCTTCGGGCCGAGCAGTTGCGCATAGAGTTCGGATAAGAGCTCGTAGGCGGCGACTGGGTCGCCCGACAGCCGCAACTGTAGCGCCTCCGCGATGGTCGCCCACAGATAGAAATCATCTGGAACCGGGCCTTTCGTCTGCAGCGCGCGCGGACGGCTCCCCTTGGGCGAGAGTGCTTCGGCTATCAGAGCGACAGTCGGAGAGCGCCGCCGCGCCCGCGGATCGAGTCGCGCGAGCAGACGGCCCAGTTGGTGCGGCGCGATCGAGTACCAAAGCGTGACTGGCCATGTCTCCATGAGCGCTACGGCTTCAGCGTCTCTGCCGTCGAATGCCGCATCGATGAATCGTTGCGCGATATCCACGTTTCGTCCCCACGAAATCCCCTGCGAATGCGTCCTGACGGACCGCCGCACGGCCATCCTATGCCGTCGGGCGGAGCTCCCAGCCGCGCTCCAGCAGAAGGGCAGCGGTCCGGGCCCCGTCCGGCCTGAGGGTGAGTCACCGGGTGAGCGGTACAAGCGCAATGGGGTGATTTGGAACTCGCGGACCTTCTCCGTCATCTCAGGGCTGACAGGGTTTTACACCGGTGACGCGCCCGAGCGTCACCAGCCATTCGACTGTCAGGGCATGCCCTGCGGGTTCGATTTCCGAGCCGTCGCACTCGAGCGCCGCCTGCAGAACAGCGCGGTGGGTCATCCGAGGTCGCACGGCTATTGACCGTGAGCGCCGCCCGGACTGAGCTGCGCAGCCCACACCCAGGAGTACCGATGAACGAGACAAAGAAGACCATGCTGAGCCGGCGGACGATCGTGAAGGGAGCAGCGTGGTCAATCCCGGTGATCGCGGTCGCGGCCGCAGCGCCGATGGCGGCCGCCTCGACGCGCAAAGCCGCCGTCGTGTGCGGCAACGTCCAGGACGGCGACAACGGCCGCTACGTCGTCGACCAGAACATGGTCGCGGTGACCTACGCTCGCGTTCCCGACATCTACGAAGTGAACGTGCACTATGCCGACGGGTCGAGCATCTCGTTCGGCACCAACTTCGGCAATGCGCCAACGGCCGGCTCGACCTCCTGGACCGTGCCAACCGACCCGGACAAGCAGATCGCCTGGGTGCAGGTGCATACGTTCAACACGCACTTTCAGAACGGCGCCTGCCAGTAGGTCCGGCCATCCCGGATCCGAGCCGGTCACGCCCGGTCGGCACCACCGTCGGCGTGGTGGACGATGCGGGCGGGGCTCAGTGCCGGCACGATGGGAGCGGCCGGGTGGCTGACGGTGCGGCACGATCGGCGAGGACTGGGTCGCGCGCGGTCATATTTGGACTCAAGGCGATATCGATGAACTCAAGGCAGGCCCACGTCGTGTTCTGCCAGTGACGGAGCTCACACGAGCTCAGGATAAGCAAGCGGTACAGACCGGAGACGCCATGACAGCCCCCACTTTCACCACATCCCCTCAGCAGACGAGCGGCGTGCAGCCTAATCCGCTGCACGCCGTCTGGCCGGTATTGCGCATCGGCATTGCGTTCGTCTTCCTGTGGACGTTCCTCGACAAAACCTTCGGGTTCGGCTTCGCCACCGGACGAGATCCTAAGACTGGCGCCGTCACACCGTTCGGTCCCGAAGCTTGGATCCATGGGGGGTCCCCCACGACCGGGTTCCTTCAGTTCGGGACGCAGGGGCCACTCGCCCCCGTTTTTGCCTCCATCGCCGGAAGCCCGATCGTCGACTGGCTCTTCATGCTCGGCATGGGGGGAGTCGGCATCGCACTCCTCGCTGGAGTCGCAACACGCATCGCCACAGTCTCGGGAATCGCCTTGATGCTGACCCTGCGCATCGCGGTGTGGGAGAGCCCGAACAACCCGATCGTCGACGAGCAAATCATCTACGCATTGGTACTCGTCGCCCTCTCGATAACGCCAGCCGCGCGCCGCTTGAGCCTGAACGCCCGGTGGCAGCAACTATCCCTGGTGCGACGCGTGCCCAGCCTGCGCTGACGCCGACACTTCTGTTAGCGAACAGTTCCGGGCGATCTCAGCGGCTTGCGTACGCCGCTGAGCTCGCCCGGTGCCGGTGCCGTCGGACCGCTGCACGCGTGGAGCTAACCCGTGCGCCAGCACGATTACGCCATCGTGCTTACCGTGCCGGATTGTTGAGTCCCGAAGGCTTCGACCGGATCCCCGCAGATGCGACGCTCGCCCTCGAGTCTGCCCTCGACGACCCGGTCGTGCACGCGCCGCTGGTCGGCCCCGTGCCGGTGATCACCGGCGAGCGCGTGCCCGCTGGCCGTGCTTTCGCGGGATCGCGTGGTCAGAGTCGTCAGAGTTCGCCGTCGTGCAGGAGGCCGCGACCTCGGGCGACGGCGATCGCGTCTTCCCTGTTGGTCACTCCGAGCTTGCGGTAGAGGCTTCTGACCTGGGACTTGACGGTGTTCGAGGAGACGTAGAGAGTCGACGCCACGGCTTTGATCGATGAGGTGCGGACGAGTTCGCCGAGCACGACGGCTTCGCGCTCGGTCAGGTTCGCCTCGTCTTCCCCGTGCAGCAGGAGCGATCGCGCCGGAAGGTCCTGAGCGATGTCGGCGCGACCGGCGTCCGCGAGCGCTCTTCGCACCCGTTCCAGGTCGGATGGCGGGATCAGCACGAGTGCCAGACGCTGACCGCTGTGCTCCAGCACGGCGGCGAGCTGGAGAGCAAGCCTTGCGCTCCGCGCCGACGGCGCGGAACGCAGAAGGGCGGCCAGTTCGATCGTCAGCCGTTCTGCCTCCGAGCGGGAGGAGAGCCCCGCGCCGGCGGCGCGCCGCGATTCGCCGAGAGCCGTGTCGATGCGCCCGAGCACCAGAGCGACACGCGCCCGCTGGACGTGCGCGTCCGCGTCGGAGCCCGGATCGTGACGGAGGGCGACCGAGGCGGCATCGGCGTCGCCGAGGGCGAGATGGATCACTCCGCGTATGCCGGCGAGCCGATGCCGGGACGCGACGGATCGTCCCTCGGCGCCCCGCCTCGCGACGAACGCGTCGAGCCGCGCGATCGCCTCCCCCGGTCGCCCGTCGACGAGCTCCGTCCAGGCCTCGACGATCGCGATCTCCACCCAGAACTCGATCGTGTCGGGGTCGTTGACCATGCTCGCCAGATGCTCGCGCGCCGTGGCGGTATCGAAGCGCTCGAGCGCGATCATCGATTCGGCCAGGCGGTAGAAGGTGCCGGGATACATCGATCTCTGGACGTCCGTCCAGGAGTCTTCACGCGCGAGCTCGGTGTATCGCGCGGCCAGCCCCATGTCGCCGCGGAACGCGTGGATGCCCGCCAGCATCGAGATGTTCGAGAACCCGTTCTGCGGGCGCTCCGGCGCCGCTTCGGCGTAACCCTTCTCCAGCGTCCCGAGCGCTTCGTCGACGTTTCCCGCGCGGTAGAACGACGTCCCGATCTGGCTGTAGATCCGGGGGACGTCACCGACCTCCTCGCGCTCGGCGTCGCTCAGGCCGTCGAGCGCGCGCACGGCCGCCCGCGCGGAGCGGAGCCCGAGGCGGGGACGGCCGAGGAGGCGATATGCGACCGCCTCGCTGGCGCGGATGAGAGCGCGATCGATCGCGGGGAGCTCGCGCTTCCTGCCATGCGCCGCCCGCAGGACGGAGACGAGGATGCGGGCGGACCTGAGGCGGTGGTGCGGGAGGCCGTAGAACGACAGGCCGTACACGAATCCGAGAAGCGGACGGCTCTGGAGGTCGGACGGCGGCAGGTCGCGGAGAAGCTCGCGAAGATCGTCCGAATGGGCGGCGATCAGCGCGAACCACTCGGCCCGGAGCAGGTCCATGACGGCGTCGTAGTCCTCGATCGCGACGGCGTCCGAGATCTCCTGCACGGTCGCCGGCACGGCCAGCTCAGGAGGGTTCCGGAAAGGAGCTTCTCTGCGGTGTGCGTCGCTCGTCTGTCCGTCTCCCAGAGCCGGCATGCTCTCCATATCCGATATTCTGCCGGAGTCGCCGCGTCCCGACCGACAGCGGGCGCGGCGCCATGCTCCGCACGCCGGTGCGCCCGCCCGATCATGCCGCCCAGGCCAGAGGTGGCACGCCGCACGAGAGGCTGTCATGACGCATGTCGCGGGAGAACCGCTGCCCCGTGATCACCAGGAAACACCGGCCGACGAGTCACGGCTGCTCGGCCTGAAGGCGAACGTCGCGAAGTTCTTCCTGCTGGCCGCCCTCGTTCCCCCGGCGACCGTGGCGATCGCGCGACGGGCTTCGGAGATCGAGGGAGCGGACGCCGCCGCAGGCTGGACGGCGGCCACCATCGCCGTCGGGTCCGGCAGCGCGATCGTAGGCGCGCTCCTCGCAGGGCGGGCCGCCGACCTCGGAACGGGATCGGCCCGCAGCCGCTGGTGGGTGCTCTTCGGTGGAACCGCGGTGGGGGTTCTCGCGCTCGCGTGGATGAGCCTCTCCCGTTCGGGATGGGAGCTCGCCGCCGGCTGGGGCCTGGCACAGGCAGGCCTTTCGGGAGCGATCGCCGTGTCTCGGGCCCTGCTGACGCACGTGCCGGCCATTCGGCGGGAGCGCAGCGCGGTGATCATGATCGCGGTGTCGTCGGTGGGGCTGCTCATCCCCATCGCGTTGTTGATGCTGCTGCCCGGATCTGCGTGGGGGACGTCGATCTGCCTCGCGCTGTGCGCCGTGGCCGTGGTCGCGATCGCATTGGCGCGGACCTCTGCGCCGGCAGATGTTCAGCATCACCCGAGGACCTCCGCGCCCGCCCCCGAGTCGGAGCCATCGGCGGCGCCGCGGATGTCATGGGGCGCCGTGCTCGTGCTCGGGTTCAGCTCGCAGGTCGCCCTGTCGGCGTACCTGACCTACCACCCGCTGGATATCGTGACGCGTCTCGGTCTCGAATGGGATCAGGCGACGCAGGCGGGGACCCTCGTCCTGGCCGTGGCACTCCTCGGCCTCGTCGGAGCATCCGTCGTCATGCTGATCTTCCCCCGCATGCTGAGACGCACGCTGCCCCTCCTGACCATCGCCGGTGTGCTGCTCGTGTCGGGATTGGTCCTCCGGGCGATGACGACCTCCCTCGCGCTGCTGGCGATCGCGGGCCTTCTCAGCGGGATCGCGATCGGCATCAGCACGACATTGCTCTTCACCGCAGCGTTGGCGCTCACGACATCGGAAAGGGCGGGCTGGAGGCTGGGCGTGTACAGCGCCGTCATCGGCATCGGCTCGCTCATCGGTCCGTCGCTCGTCCTCGGGGCCGTGATCGCGATCAGGAGCGTTGCGGACTACTCCGCACTGTTCCTGCTGCTCGCCCTCATCCCGTTGAGTTGGATCGCCGTCGCACTCACGGCGATCCTCCGCCCGCGACGCACAGGAGCACGGTGATCCGGCCGAACGTCCAGCGGCGCATAAGGCCCGTCGCAGAGGCGCGGTGACCCCTTTTCACCCCCGTTTCACCCCGGAATCCGTCGCTTCCTCCGGGCTGCTCGGACAGTCTGTTCAGTATCCGATACCTGCCGAGCGCGGGAGTGCGGCAGCTCCGCCGGCGTGAGCGCAAGACGTTCATGACCGATTGCGGTGTGCGATCCTCGCGCCTGCTGTCCGCGCCGTGAATCCGGATTCCAGAGCGCAAAGAACGAAGGAGACATGCCGAGATGCTGCAAGGACGTGCAGGCGAATCGCTGGAGGCCACAGACGACGGCGGCGCCGTTCGGAACGGCCGGGTCAGTCGGCGCACGGTGGTCCGAGGCGCGGCGTGGAGTCTCCCCATCATCGCCACGGCTGCGGCGATGCCGCTGGCTGCGGCGTCCGTGGCCGCACCGGCCCTGAAGTTCGTCAACGGCCCCTACACGGCGACCGGGTGCGGGCCTCTGGGCGATGTTGTTCTGAATCTGACGTCGAACGGCGCGACGCCCGACGCCGGAAAGACCGTGACGGTCACGCTCCCGGCTGGGCTGCGGTGGGCGGATGGGTCGACCGCCCCTAGGTCCTTCTCTCCGACGGACGCGACCGGCAGCATCACCATCCCCTCCGGACAGATCCTCGGCGCATCCGCAACCAGCGCGGTGCTCACCGCGACGTCCAGCACCGGCGCCACGGCAACCGCCCCAGTGACCGTCACCCCGAATCTCGTCGCACGGGACTGGCGTGCCGGTGATGGCACGATCGTGACGTTCGCGAACCCGGCCGCGACGTCGGCCGGGTGGAACTTCTTCTTCGGCCCCGGCGGAAAGCTGTATCACGGTGACACGCTGATCGCATCGAACGTCTCCAGCGCCGTCGGCGACACCCAGGGCGATGCGACCAACGGGGTGTTGGACGGCGTCGCGTACGTCGACGAGAACGGCGTCGCACACATCTGGAGCTGGGATCCGGCGACCAACGCGATCAGCGCAACCGCCCTCACCGGCGTTCCCACGGGGGCGCGCGCGGTGGGCTGGAACTTCTTCCTCACCGCGGCCGGCGGGCTCTACCACGGCAACGACCTCATCGACACGGGCGTCACGAGCGCTATCGGCGAGCAGATCATCGGCGCCGAGTCCGTGACGTACGTGACGAACGGCCAGGCGCGGATCTACTTCATCAACCCCGCAGATCCCTCCAGCGCGATCCAGCGCGACTTCCCGGCCGTCCCCAACGGCGCAGGAGTGAAGGCGGTAGGCCACAACTTCGTCCTCACCGCGGGCGGAGACCTGTACCACAGCTCGGGTGAGCTGGTCGGGACCGGTGTCAGCGCCGCCGTCGGCGACCAGCTGGGCGACCTGACCACCGGAGCCACCGACGGGGTCTCCTTCATCGAAGGCGGAGTCGCCAAGTCGTACCAGTGGTTCCCCGACGGGTCGACCCCCATCACGACGACGTTCGCCACCGTGCCGGCGGGTGCCACCCCGGTCGGCTGGAGCTTCTTCCTCGCCCCCGACGGCGGGCTCTTCCACGGCAACGACCTCGCGGCGTCGAACGTGGTCAGCGCGGTCGGCGGCGAGTTCACCGCCGGCGTCGACGGCGTCACCTACGTCGAGTCCGTCGCGTGCTGAAGCCCGCAAAGCGAAGCCGAGAGAACACAGCGAAAGGAAGCACCACGATGTTGCAACGACCTGCAGCGGGACAGGCTCAGGAGCCGAGCGCGCCTGAGGGCGCCACGGCGGGACGGATCAGTCGGCGCACGATCGTTCGGGGCGCGGCATGGAGCGTCCCCGTGATCGCGACCGCCGCCGCCATGCCGCTGGCTGCAGCATCGGCGGGCGCACCAACGCTGAAGTTCGTCAACGGCCCCTACACCGTGGGCGGGTGCAGCAACCTGACCGGCGTGACTCTCGCCGCGACCACGAACGGCACGACTCCCGCGGCGAGCACGACGGTGAGCGTCGTCCTGCCGAGCGGCCTCACCTGGGCGGACGGGTTCACCGGCCCCCGCAGCTTCACCACCGACCCGAACGGCAAGGTCGTCCTGCCTGCGATCAAGGCGACGCCCAACGCGGCCTCCGTTCCGACGATGGGCGCGTCGATGACCGGGGCGAACGCGACCGCGCCGGTGGCGGTGACGGCTCAGGTCGGCGCGAAGATCTACGACGTCGTCTCGGCCGGAAACCCGCCCGCGACCGGGATCCCGCTCGGTTCCGTCGCCGTCGGCCACGGAACCTTCCTCAACCCCGACGGCAGCCTCGTGTACTTCAACACCGTCGCAGGCAAGGCGATGCCGCTCGCGACGAATGTCACCAGCGGCACGACCGTCCTCATCGGCAGCACCCAGTCCTACTCCACGTACGTGTCGGGCGGGGTCGCCATGGTGCAGGACGTGGCGACGGGCACCACGATCACCGCGGCCGGCGTGCCGAACGGATCCACCGCCGTCGGTCACGCGACGTTCCTCGCCGCCAACGGCGATCTGTACTACTTCAACTCCGCAACGAACGCATCCGTCCTCGTCGCGTCCGGGGTGTCGAGCGCGAAGGTGTCGCTCTTCGCCGGCACGCAGCCCGTGCTGACGTTCGTCGCGGGCGGTGTCGCGAGGGCGTACAACGCCACCACCGCGAACTACGTCACCGCGACCGGCGTCCCGGCCGGAACCACCGCGGTCGGCCATTCCACGTACCTCGCACCCGACGGGCTCCTGTACTACTACCGGGCCGCCACCAACACCACGACCGTGGTCAGCTCAGGGGTGTCCAGCGCGACGACGGCGCTCTACGGCGGCACCGATCCCTACGTGACGTACGTGACCACCGGCATCCCGGCGGTCTACAGCGTCACCAACGGCACGTACCAGACGGCGACGGGCGTCCCCGCGAACTCCGTCGTCGTCGGGCACGCGACCTACCTCGCCCCCGACGGCCGGCTGGTCTACTACAACGCCGGAGCCAACGCTCCGATCGTCCTCGACACGGGCGTGACGAGCGCCGTCGTGCACCTCTACGGCGGCACCGACCCGATCGCGACCTACACGCACAACCTCGTCTGCTGACGCGGCGACGGAATGGCGGCACGCGCGCACGCCGCCATTCCGGCCGCGGTCCGGCAACGCCGGGGCGAGCCGGGGAACCGTGGCATCCGCGCTCAGGGGCTTGGTGTGATGCCTGAACCGCGTCGACTTGCGCGGGGGCATACAGCGACGCGGTCGCCGCCGCGCGCGTGGCCGGGCTCGATGTACCCGGAGATCTGTCGGTCGCGGGCCGCGACGCCCCGTTACTTTCTTCGTAGCCCGGGTGGAGAGATCCTGAAGGGTGACGGCCTGCCAGGCTCGGCATGATTGCTGCCCCCTGTCCTTGATGATCTGGGGGTGTTGTCACCGGGCCTGGTTGGCGGTGCGTGATCGCTGATAGGGGCTGGACCCGAGCGTCGCTCGAGGCCGTTCGTAACGTGGATGCCGAGACGCACCGCCTGCGGTTGCCGTCCGATTGGATGGAGGACGAAGTGGTCACCAGCATCGACAGATACGACGATGTTCGGCGCCACAGGTATCACGCCGTCACGGGCAGCCTGGCGCAAGATCATCATGAGCACGATCAGCACCGGCCGGGTGATCCCGTTGAACTTCGACTTCGGATTCAGTGGCGCCGGGATCTTGTCAAGGCGATCGATCATCACGCGGATGCGCTCGACGTCGATATCCCGGAGCGGCGTATCGCCGAACTCCGGAACGAGGTAGCCGGATACCTTCCCGCGATAGGCCCGGACGGTTCCGATCGCCCGAATCTTGCCGCTGCGATTGCGCGCTGTCCGTATCATCTGTCGACGACGTTCGAAAAGTAGGCCATTGCGACGTGTGAAAACGAGGCCACCT
>NZ_JBQEOQ010000007.1:0-213169 GCF_052045265.1 Microbacterium sp. 22303
TGGGTGGCCTCGCTTTCGCCCGTCACTATGGCCTCGTTTTCAACCATCGCCGACACTGACACCTGTCATGAGACAAGTTGCGAACAAGGATCCACCGCCGAACCGCGGGACCATGTCGATCTCCTGTCTCACGTTCTGACAACTTCCGTGAGATCGAACAGGTCAGCGCAGGATCGGAACCCGCCGCACGACCGGCAGGCGCTGCCAGGACGCGTCGAGGCTCGCCGTGCGTGCGGCGGGCGTGATGGCGAGCCCGATCAGGACCAGGGCGTAGACCAGGTGCTCGTCGATGATCGGGTTGGTCGCGCTCTGCCACACCGCGAGCCGCAGCAGCACCATGAGGGCCACGCCAGAGAGCGTCGCGATCCGGGTGGCGATCCCGAAGAGGAGTGCGATGCCGACGCCGCCCATGCCGAGCATGAACAGCCAGTCGATCACGACGTTGCCCGCCAGCCCGTGGAACAGGGGGGACAGCGGGCCTTGGGTCCCGAACTGCAGGAATCCGGTCGTGGGTGATGCGCCGTGGATCCATGCGGCGGCGCCGAAGAGGTCGACGGCTCCGGTCTTGGGGTCTCGGCCCGTGCTGAATCCGAGGGCGAACGTCTTGTCGAGGAAGGCCCACAGGAACACCAGCGCCATCGTGATCCGCAGGACGGGCCACACCACGCGGAGGGGCGATGCGGTCTCGTCGGAGGGCGCGCGGAGCGGGCTCGCCGTCTCCGCAGCAGGGGTGTCGGTCGATCGGTCGGCAGTCGCGTTCATCGTCTTCATCTCCATCGCTCGGCGCGCACAGGGGACGGAGGCCCCCGTGCGAACCACGAGAGAACGACGTCGTAGGTTCACGGGATCCGGGATCCCGCAGAACTCGCGGCTATTTCGCGCGCTGCTCCAGCTCGCGGATCCGGGCCTCCAGGGCGGCAATGCGGTCGTAGAGATCCACCAGTGTGACGCCGTCTGCCACGACACCTGGTCGCCGCCAGTTCGCGCGAACGAATTCCTCATGCGTGCGGAACTCCTCGCGCCGTCGGTAGCCGGGGCTCCCTGGTAGATCGAAGCCACTGAAAAAGCTCATGCGTTCCCTCCGCTGCGTTGGCCGGCCGGCTGCTGACATCCAATCACGTCGCGATGATGCCGGCCTCGGGAGGACGGCCCACCCGATCACAAGACTCCAGGTGCAGCCGAGACGATCAGGATCCGGCTGCGGCTCGCGTGCGGAGCGTGAGGAGCTCGATCGCCGACGCCACGCCGCGTGCCGCTTCGGCGGCGTCGATCCGCGCCAGGGCGAACGCCGCGACGACGCTGCTCGTGATCGCGGTGACGAGCCGTTCGCGATCGTCCGCATCGAGGCGAGGGTCGTGCGCCTCCACTCCCCGGGCGAAGGCGTCATGGAGCTCCTCGCGATAGTCGGCGATCACGCGGGCGACCTTCGGATCCTGCGCGATCGGGGCGCCGGCGGCGTTCACCAGGAGGCAGCCGTGCGTCGCCGGCATCGAGGTCAGGGTGCCGAACGCGTCGTGCAGGCCCTGCAGGTAGACGATGATCGCGTCGGGTTCGACGCTCTCGCCGGACAGGGGCCGCAGTCGCGGGCGGACGACCTCGTCGAGGTAGCTCTGCACGGCGGCGTCGAACAGTCCGCGCTTCGAGCCGAACGCGTTGTAGATGCTGGAGCGGCTGAGGCCTGTCGCGGACTCGAGCTCGGGGATCGAGGCGCTCTCATAGCCGACCGACCAGAACAGCGTGCGTGCCGCGCGCGCGACCGTGTCGCGGTCGAAGCTCTGCGTGCGTGCCATGGGCGCTCCTTTAGTGTAACGGTCGGTCTAGTATATATTGGACAGGTCGTTACAGAAAAGGTTCACCCAGAGGAGTCCCATCGTGGTTGTCGCAGGTCTGATCTTCGCCGGAGTCGCGGCGCTCGTGCACGTCTACATCTTCGTCATGGAGTCGCTGGCGTGGACTACGCCCCGTGTGCGCGCGACGTTCGGCACGAGCGAGGAGGAAGCGCTCGCGACGAAGTCGATGGCGTTCAACCAGGGGTTCTACAACCTCTTCCTCGCGATCGCCGTCGTCGTGGGCATCGTCGTCTTCGCGATCGGGGCGCCGGCCGTCGGCGCGACCCTCGTGTTCGTCGGAGCAGGATCGATGGCCGCTGCGGCGCTGGTGCTGCTGCTGTCCAGCCCCGACAAGCGGGCTGCGGCGCTGAAGCAGGGCGTGATCCCCGCGATCGCGGTCGTCATTCTGGCCCTCGGCATCACGCTCTGATCGCCCCCTGTCCCGCACACCCATCCCCTCACGAAGGAGTTCCATGTCCACTGCCCTGAGCACCCAGATCCAGCTCGCGAAGCGTCCGGTCGGCTGGCCGACGCCGGACGACTTCCAGACCGCGGAGGTGGTCTACGAGGCTCCCGCCACCGGCGAGGTGCGCGTGCGCAACGAGTTCGTCTCCGTCGACCCGTACATGCGCGGGCGCATGAACGACGTCCGCAGCTACGTCCCGCCCTTCGCGCTCGGAGAGACCATCACCGGAGGTGCGATCGGGCGTGTGGTCGCCTCGGAGGCCCCCGAGCTCCCGGTCGGCACCCTCGTGCTGCACCAGCACGGCTGGGCCGACGTGGTGCAGGCCGAGGCATCGACGTTCCGCGCCGTGCCCGAGGTTCCCGGCCTCTCATCCTCGCTGCGCCTGCACATCCTCGGCATGACCGGCCTCACCGCGTACGTCGGGCTCACCGCGATCGCCGGGCTGAAGCCGGGCGACACCGTGTTCGTCTCCGGTGCGGCCGGCGCGGTCGGCACCGCGGTCGGCCAGATCGCCAAGCTGCTCGGCGCCGGGCGGGTCATCGGCTCTGCGGGTACGCCCGAGAAGGTGGCACTGCTGACGGAGAAATACGGCTACGACGTCGCCTTCAACTACAAGGACGGCGACGTGCGCGCCCAGCTCGCGGCCGCAGCACCGGAGGGCATCGACGTGTTCTTCGACAATGTGGGCGGGGATCACCTGGAGGCGGCACTCGACGCGTTCAACGACGGCGGCCGCGCGGCGCTGTGCGGCGCGATCGCCGGCTACAACACGACCGACCGCACGCCGGGGCCGGACAACCTGGCCAACATCATCACCCGCGCTCTGACGCTGAAGGGCTTCACGCTCGCGGCATACCTCGGCCTGGCGCCGGAGTTCCAGGAGAAGATGGCGGCCTGGTTCGCCGAGGGGAAGATCGCCTACGACGAGACGATCGTCGACGGCATCGAGAACACTGTCGACGCGTTCCTCGACATGATGCGCGGCGCCAACACGGGCAAGATGCTCGTGCGCGTCGCCCCCGCGGAAGCCGCGGCGGAGCTCGCCTGAGCGCGCGGCGGTGGAGTCGGGCCTGCGCCCGGCACCACCGCCCGAATGTCCGCCACGCGGCGGGGTGGTCGCGGATACCCGGCGGGTGTGCGGATTCCGTGGGGTTGCGAGCCTGAGGGAATGACCTCCTCGATGCCTCTCGATGACAAGCCCGCTGCCATCCAGGAGGGATCTCAGGCTGAGTCCCGTCCTATCGGCCGCAGCATCGGTGACGCCCCAGCCGGCGGCACGGGGCGCCTGCTCGGCATTGACCTCGCCCGGGCGCTCGCCGTGTTCGGGATGTTCATCGTTCACATCGGCCCTCCGCTGTCGGCCACGGACGGCGTGGGGAGCGGGATCCGGTATCTCGCGGACGGTCATTCGTCCGTGCTGTTCGCGACCCTCGCCGGATCCTCCCTTGCGCTGCTCTCGGGCGGACGACACCCGAAGGAGGGACTGGCGGGGCGACAGGCCACGCTCCGCATCGCCATCCGCGCCGTCGTGCTCCTCGGCCTGGGAACGGTGCTGGCGATGCAGTTCGGCGGTGTGATCATCCTCGGCTTCTACGGCGTCTACTTCCTCCTTGCGCTTCCCCTCGTGCGGATGAGCGCGAAGACGGTCGGGATCCTCGCCGCGGCGACGGCGGTCGTCGGGCCGCAACTGGCCTTCGCACTGAATGCGCTGCTGCCCCCTGCAGTGCTGGACGGCATCAGCGCGGTCGATCCTCTGAAGCAGCTCAGCGAGGTCGGGATCGTCGAACTGCTGCTGAACGGGTTCTATCCCGCGATCACCTGGATGCCGTTCGTCCTTGCAGGCATGGCCCTCGGGCGACTGGACCTCCGATCCGGAGTCGTGCGGCTGCGCGTCGCGATCGTCGGCTCCGCCGTCACCGTCGTCGCCTACGGAGCCTCGCTGCTGCTGGCCGGGAAGAACGCGCTGGCGAGCCTCGCAGAAGGCGGAGAGATGCCGGACGGTGCCGGATCCCTGCTGCTCGCCGGCCCGCACAGCGGCACGACGTTCGACATCGTCGGCAGCACCGGAGTCGCGATGCTCGTCATCGTGGCGGCCACGGAACTCGTGGAGCGGCTGACCTGGCTGCGCCGCCTCGCTGCGCCGGTCATCGCCGTCGGAGCGATGTCCCTGACGGCGTACGTGGGGCCCTTCGTCCTTCAGCCGCTCCTGCTGAGCCCTGCAGGTGAGGAGCCGCAGCAGTCCTGGGTGCCGGTGATCTTGTTCATCCTCGGAACGATCGTGTTCGCGGCGATCTGGTCGCGGTTCTTCCGCCGAGGCCCGCTCGAGTACCTGCTCCACGTCGCCACGATGCCGGCGTCGCGACTGCGGTGAGGTCGCACACGAGGCCGATTCCTTGCAGGATCAGCCCGGCGATGAGTAATTGCGCCCAGGCAGGGCCTGCTGCCGAGGACGACAGTGCGGACATGCTCAAGGTTCACGTCTCCACGGAGCGGCCCAAACAGGGAGGGCCCCTCGCCGATGAGCACGGGCACCTGGGTGAGCGTGAGTTCGTCGACGAGTCCCGTGGCAGGAAACCACCGAACGGTCTCGCCTCCGTCGACATAGATGCGCCGGTGGCCCTTGCCGTCCAAAGCATCGATGGCTGCTGTGGCGGAGCGATGTACCGTGCTCCGAGGATCTCCGTCTGCGGCAAGGGCGGTGCTGTGGAACCTTCCCACACATCACGATAGAACGCTCGTCCCGCTCCAGCAGCGAGTTGACGGCGGTGGTGGAAGCGGTTCACGCGCGCCTCCGTGGGCTGCATGACGAGGATCGCGTTGTGCGGGCGAGGTCTCCAGACTTCTGGTCATTCGCCAAGCCGTGGTACTCCGAAGAGCCGGCCGGTTCGCCACCGGCCGGCTCCTCTCATCGCGGTCGCCGCGCATCTGATCCGGTGAGCCCGGGAGCTCAGCGCCGCACGCGATACCGGATGTGCGTCGCATGCGGAGTGTCGATGACCTTGACGACCTCCAGCTCGATCTCCGCGGGAAGAGAGTCGAACAGCCGATGCCCGCTGCCGAGGAGGACCGGGATCAGGTGCACCTGGATCTCGTCCAGAACCCCCGTCTCCAGCGCCTTCCGCGCGGTGTAGCCGCCCTGCACGTAGACATCCCGCTCGCCCGCCGCGGCTACTGCCTCCTCCATCGCGCGAGAGATCCCATCCTGCACATAGTGCACGTTCGGGTAGCCCCACCGAGCCGCTGGGCCCGGCGGTCGATGGCTCGGGATGAAGATCGGGACGCCGTTGTGCACATCGCCGCCCCAATGGTCCATGAGCTCGGCCGTGCGCCGGCCCGTTACAACGGCACCGATCCGGTCGAGCTCGGCCGCAAGGTCCTTCGCCTCGCCGACGAGAGCTCCGGGATCGCCCCCCGGCGCGTACCACTCGTGAAGGCGGTTGCCGTCGTCGCCGCCCAGGAAGTCGTCCTCTTTCGAGATGTATCCGTCCAGGGATACGGACATGTACAGAACCGTCGCCATCGCCACTTCTCCTTCGAAGGATAACCTCAGCGCTCCGCCAATCAAGCACAGTCCAAGTACGGGGTCAACGGTGATGCGGACCATTGCCGAAGGCGCGCGGATCGGCCCGCGAGGAAGCTTCGTCAGGGGCCGTTCGACGTCGCCTCTCGGCCGGGCCGTGAGAGCTCCAGCGCCGGATAGGCGATGGCGAACGCCGCCTGCAGCCCGCCGGTGAGCGCCGCCGCACCATGTCCGCCGTGCGCGAGCTCGCGAAGCTGGGCGTTCATGCCGGCCGCCTGAGCCGCGGCCGTGAACTTCTGCGCGACCGAGAGGTAGTGGGGGTCGTCCTTGGCAGCGGTGAAGACGGCCGTCGTCCCGGAGTAGCGGCGCTGCGCCAGAAGGGTGAGAGGCCTCGCCTGCTCGTAGCGCTGGGGGTCGCCGTCGAAAAGCCGTTTGACGGCGTCCGCGGGGTTGGTGGCCCCGGGGAACTCCTCTCCGGAGACGCTGATCACCGTTCCGAACATCTCGGGGTGCTCGGCGCCGAGCGAGATCGCGCACTGGCCGCCGTTGGAGTAGCCGGCGATGGTCCAGAGCCGCGGATCCGGGGACACGTTGAGGTTGGCGCGCATCCACGGGATGACGTCCTGCAGGAGATACGTGCGGGCTTTGCCGATGGCGGAGTCCACGCATCCGGTGTCCTTCACCTCCACCCCGACCTGGTCGGCCACGAGAACGATCGGAGCGAGACCGTGGTTGCCGGCGGCGTACGCGTCCAGGACCTGGGAGATGGGCAGGGGGTCGGGGTTGCCGGGGTGGCCCATGAGCATGAGCACGACGGGCAGACGTGGAGGGGCCGCCGTCAGGGCGGCGGGCGGAAGGTACACGCCGGCACTGCGAGCGTTGAAGCCGCTGTGGGTGCTCGGAATGGAGACGGTGCCTGTGCTGCCCTTGCCGGGCATGCCGGAAGGCGGTGTCCAGGTCTGCCAGAGAGGCCGCGCCGGGGCGGCGGAAGCGGAGTTCTGGGGAGTGGCCGTCGGGGCGGGGAGCCGGAGCGGATTCTCCGCGACGACGTTGAGCAGGTTCCCGATGGTGCGATTCAGGCCGAACGCGGCATTGATGCCGAGTGTGCCGGCAGCGGCGGAAGAGAGGATGGCGATGATCGCGACGGTGCGTCGCCAGGCGCCTCGCCGGAACAGGGACGCCGTGGCGACGCCGATCGCGGAGAGGGTGGCGGCCAGCCACAGATAGGCGGGCATCCCCAGCCCTCCGCCGAAGAGGTCGAGCCATCGGACGCAGACCAGCCAGAGGCCGACCGCGACGACACCGCCTCCGAGCGCGGCCAGCGCCGCGGTCAGGATCCAGCGCCTCGTCGCCCCCCAGAGGAGCGTCGCGACGACGCCGGCGGCGGCGAGCAGGTACACGAGCACAGGAACGATGCCGTCGACGATCGGGACGTGCAGGAACCCGCGCCAGAGCGCGGAGAAGAAGTCGGTCACGTTCCGATCCTCGCGAGGAACGAGGCCAGGGGAACCCGGAGAGCCTCCGCTTCTTCCCCCTGACCGGCGGCACGTGCACCCCCGGTCAGGGGATCCGCCCATCGCGGTGCGCGGAGACGCTGGAAGGACTGACGACGACCACGACCCGCATCCAGGGATTCCCATGACAGTCAAGGCAGCCGCACGATGACGGCGACGCAAGCGATTCGTGTCGACCAGCGTCGCGACGGCCGCATCACGATGCCGCCGCACGGCGTCATCGTGCTCGCGGTGGCCGTGCTGATCGGCGCGGCGGGCGCGGCAGCCGCCTGGCTGCGGCTGCCGCCGATGGCGCGGGACACTCTTTGGGCCGAAGACGGGCGGGACTTCCTGCAGGGCGCGATCGACTCCGGGTTCGGCGAGGTGTTCGTGCCCTACGGGGGCTATCTGCACGTGATCCCCCGAATCATCGCGGGGTTCGCCGCCGCGCTGCCGGTCGAGTCCATGGCGGTCGCCATGACGGCGGGCAGCTGTCTGGTCGCAGGCGCCTGCACGGCGATCGTCTGGCTGTGCGCGCGCCGGATCCTCCTCCCGGCTCACGCGGCCGTCGTCGCCGCGCTCACCGTCCTCGCGCCGCTGGCCGCGCGCGAAGTGCTCGGCAACACGGCCAACCTGCACACGCTGATGATGTGGACGCTCCTGTGGCTGGTCCTGGTCACGCCTCGCCGCCCGGTTCTCGCGGTCGCCTCGGCGATCGTGGCCGCGCTCGCCGCTCTGACCGAGATCCAGGCGTTGCTGCTGATCCCGGTGGCCTTGTGGCGGGTGCGTGATCCGATGCGCCGCATCGTGGCCGTAGGCCTGTTCGCCGGCCTGGCCGCGCAGTTGGCGGCTTCGCTGCTGAGCCCGCGTCGGCAGACCGCTTTCGGTCACGTCGAGCCGTTGTCGTACGCCAAGGGGCTCATCGTGAACGCGGTGCTGCCGTTCGCCCTTCCACAGCAGCAGATCGGGCCGGTGCTCGCGGGACGCAGCCTCATCGTCGTGCTCGGTGCGGTGGCCATGATTGTCATCCTGCTGGCCGTGCTGCTGCGGTCGTCGTCATGGTCGCAGCGGATCCTCGTCGCCGGGCTGCTGGCGGGAGCCCTGGTGATCTACTGCGGCAGCGTGTACGCCAACCCCGAGGACTACTACGACTACGCGCGGCACACGGCGCAACAGTTGCGCTCGATCTGGCTTCCGCGATACGGCGTCCTGCCCTCGATGCTCATCGCGGCTGCGATCGTGGTGGCGGCAGACGGCGCCGTGCGGGCCCGGCATCGGAGCGGGCGCAGCGCGGCACGCCTGCAGACCGTGCTCGCCCGGGTCGCCATCGCGGGGCTCGCCGTGTCATTGGTGCTGCACTTCGTGCCGTGGGACACGCGGCGATCCCAGGGGCCGGCGTGGGGCCCGCAGGTCGCGGCGGCACGGCAGCACTGCGCGCAGGCGCTCGGTCGTGGCGATGTCGCCCTGGCGCAGACCCTCGGCTGGGAGGTCAGGGTGCCCTGCGACCGGTTCGTCGCCCGCCCTTAGACGATCCCTGGGCCGCTGCTTCGCGGCTTCGCCGGCCGCGGGGCCGGCTCATCGCGGGGCGGAAGATTCCGTCGCGGTCGAGGGTGCCGGCCAGAGCCTGCGGACGAGGAGCGGGCCACCGATGCCGTGGATCACGACGCTGCCGAGGACGACCATGCAGGTGGCAGCGAGGATCATGAAGCCCTCCTCGCCGGGGAGAGCATTCGCTGCGATCAGGCCGAACACGATGGATGCCGCGCCTCGCGGTCCCATCGCCGCCATGAAGAACCGCTCTGCCCGCGTGGCCTCGCTGCCGATGAGGGCGATGCTGACGGGCACCAGCCGGCCGACGGTGAGCGCGACCAGGGCGAGGACGATGGCGGGCCACCAGTCGTACGTCTGGCTGAGCAGGAGTGTGGAGGCGAATCCGAACGCGAGCCACAGCAGGAGATTCGCGAGCCAGGACAGGTCTTCGACGAGGGCCAGTTCGGTGTGTTCGATGCCGCGCTTGCCGCGGGCGACGCGGATGACCACCCCGGCGACGAACACGGCGACGAAGCCGTTGCCGTGCAGCAGCACCGTGGCCGCGAAGACGAGGACCGGCGCGGCGATGAAGGCGATGCGCATGCTCTGCGGCTCTGTCCACCCGCGGAAGTCCGCGAATCGCGTGGCGCCTCCGATCGCGGCGCCGAGCGCACCGCCGACGACGAGGGCGATCAGGCCGGCAGGCGCGGCGACGGCGAGTGCGCGGCCCGCGTCGCTCGTGCTGCCCGCGCTGGCGAAGGCGAGGGCGCCGAGCAGGAGCGGCGAGACCAGGCCGTCGTTGTAGCCGCTCTCGATGCTCAGCCAGCGGCGCACCCGCGCGGGGATCCGCTCGTCGCGGACGAGAGAGGTCTCCGGTGAGAAGTCGGCCGGGACGGAGATGCATGCGATCGCCAGGATCACGGCCAGGGAGAGGCCGAGCGGCAGCACCAGTCCGACGGCGAAGACGAGCAACAGGGAGAGCGGCAGGCCGAGCCCGAGCACACGCAGGGGAACCCCGCGGAACTGCGAGCTCAGCGATCCGCGCACGTCCAGGGCGTCGACGAACAGGAGGAAGGCGAGGACGATCTCTGCGAGGAACAGCGTCGTCTTGGACTCCATGAACAGCGGCTCCTGCGAGGGCAGGAGCGCTCCCGCGACGGCGCCGAGCGCCGTCATGACCACCGGGCCGTTGACTGTGGCACGTCGGAAGGTGCGGCTCCACAGGGCCCAGACCAGCAGCCCGAGGCCCGCCACCAGCAGTGAGATCATCAGCATGCGGATCGAGGTCCTACTCGCGTCGAGGAATCCGCCGATCGACGGTCAGTCTTTCGTCGGCGTCCTGCACTCTACTGGAACGGACACGGCGCCGCCGGGATGGTCCCTGCGGCGCCGTGAGCTCCTCTCAGTCGTTCGGCGGCAGCGTCTTCTCGAACCGGAACATGAGGTCGTCATCTGTCCGCCCGGTGGGATCCGCCTCCTGCGTCCGGGGCGGCGGCTCATGCGGATCCGGGTGACGCGGATGGAAGAACTCGACGATGTGGAAGCCGCACACGTTCACGTAGAAGTGGATGTTGCGCGTCTCGAAGTGGGGGGTCATGGTCTCCCAGACCCGGGTCTGGGGGTAGCGCTGTTCGACCGCCTGCCACGCTCTCCGCCCGTGTCCGTGACCGTGGAACTCGGGATCGACGAAGAAGAAGTCGAGGCTGTTGTGCTGCGTCTCGGTATGGATGCTGATCACCGCACCGCCTACTCTGCGGCCCTCGGCCACGATGTGCAGGATCTCCGCGCGGGGGTCGTCGAAGGCCTCCCACACCTCTTCATCGGAGGGGATCGGCTCGGTCAGTTCTTCTCCGGAGTTCTCGACGACCGCGACGGCGAAGGCCGTTTGGATCCGCGGGACGAGATCAGGGAGCTCCTCCGCGGTGGCGGGGACGAGCGTGATCGAAAGAGCGTCGTTCATCGTTCGCATCATCAGAACGAGTCCCAGCCATCGTCATCCCAGTCCGAGTCGTCGTGATCGGCCTCCGCGTGGTGCTGGTCGTGCGGAGCGGACATGAGGCCCGAGATCCCCTGCGCGAGCAGCACGCCTCCGGCGACGCCGGCGGCTCCCGCTGCGGCTGTCTTGAGGAAGCTGCCTCCGCTCGAGCCGGCCTCGGCCGGGCCGGACGGGCGACGCGCACCGAACAGCCCGCCCCATCGTCCGCGCTGCTCCTCGGCCTGGGGCGGCGCGGGAGCCGACGCAGCGGCGGGGGCGGCGTACGAGGCGCCGGCCGCGGGGCCCGAGCCGGTCTGCTGCGCCGCGAGCGCCTCCTTCTGCAGGAGCACGGTCTGCACCAGGAAGTAGAGCGCATCGGGCTGAGAGCCGATCAGCTGGGAGATCAGCTGCGCGGCCTCGGCATCCTTCTGGATCGGAGCGGCGTTGCGCACGGAGTCCGCGAGATCGATGATCAGGCGCGCATCGGAGGTCTGCATGAGGGTTCCCTTCTCTCACGGCGATGGAGGTGTTCATCGACGTCGATCGGTGTTGACATACCCATGCTGTTCGTCGCGGCGAGGCAGCGGATCCGCCGTGTGGCGGGAAGCCCGCTCCCGGTCGGCGGGTCAGGCGGAGGAGCGGGGAAGGGAGAGGCGCACACCGAACCCTTCGCCGTCGGGCCCGGCGACGAGAGTCCCGCCGAGCAGCTCCGCGCGTTCTCTGAGACCCAGGAGCCCGAGTTGCGCACTCGGGAGGTTCAACGGCGGCTCGGAGGGCCGCGAGTTACGGATGACGACGCCGTAGGACTTGTCGTCCGCCCACAGCTGCACGCGGATCGCGGATCCGGGGGCGTGCTTGCGGACGTTCGTCAGCGCCTCTTGCACCGTGCGGTACACGGCTCGTTGCGCGGCGGACGGGAGATCGCGCGGGAGCTTTCCCGTGGTGGCCACAGGCAGCCCACTCGCCGCGATGAGGTCGGCCAGGTCGGCGATGGTGGGCTGCGGGGCCAGGCCAGGGCTCCGCGTGCCGGCCGCCCGCAGCAGCATCACCATCGAGCGCAGTTCGCTGAGCGTCGTGGCGGCCATCGTGCGGATGGAGCTGGCGGCACTGCGCACGTCCGCGTCTGTGGCGGTCACCTGCAGTGCGCCCGCCTGCACCGAGATCAGGCTCACCTGGTGCGAGACCACGTCGTGCATCTCCCGGGCGAGCTGGTTGTGCTCCTGGGTGAGGACGCTCTGCGCGTACAGCTCGCGTTCGTGCTGTTTGGTCGCCTCGATCTCGGCGATCCTGCCCCGCAGATCCGATGCGGCCTGGGTCAGCTGTCCGAGCAGGATCGGGGCCGCGGCCGTGGCGAGCTGGTAGACGAAGGTGACGGCCGTCCAGTTCTGGTCGGTCGTGAGCTGGCTCGTGAGGGGCCAGCCGACGGCTTCGGCCGCGGCGAACAGCGCCCCGCAGACGAAGAGCAGCCAGCGCCGACGGGTGCGGCTCGAGAGCGCGAGCAGGGCGATGATCGGTGCGGCCAGGATGTTCGCTATGAGGGCAGCGGGCAGAGTCAGTGCGAAGGCGAGCAGCGGCCAACGGCGGCGGATCAGCAGGGCCGCGCAGGCGAGCGCGCTGGTGCCGATGCTGAGCGCGCCGTCGTCGGTGTAGGTGAGGTACGCGTCGGCGACGGCGATGGCGACGGCGAGGAGGTCTGTCGTCCAGGGAGGCGTGCGCCGCCAGATCGCGAGGAGACCGCTCACTGTCCGGAAGGCCGCTCATCGAGCAGCCCCGCGCGCTGCGCCGCGAGCGCCGCCTGCACCCGGCTGGCGACGCCCAGCTTGGCGAGGATGGCGCTGACATGGTCCTTGACTGTGCCGGCGCCGAGGTAGAGGCGCCCGCCGATGTCGGCGTTCGAGAGGCCCTCGGCGACGAGCGCCAGCACCTGGCGCTCGCGGTCGGTCAGCGTGCCGACGCGTTCGGCCTCCTCGTCGAGCACAGCGCCCAGACCCGGGTGCGTGTCCAGCAGAGTGCGGGATGCTCGCGGAGACAGCACGACCCCGCCCGCCGCCAGGGCGCGCACGTATTGGCCGAGCTGTTCCGGCTCGGTGTCCTTCAGCAGGAATCCGGACGCACCCGAGCCCAGCGCGGTCATGATGTACTCGTCGGCGTCGAAGGTCGTGAGCATCGCCACCGCGGGGCGCTCGGGCAGCGTCGAGATGATGCCCAGCAACGTGAGCCCGTCCACCTGCGGCATTCTGATGTCGAGCAGGAGCACGTGAGGCTTCTCGGCTTTGATCACATCGAGTGCTTCGATGCCGGATGCGGTGCCGACGACGCGGATGTCGTCGGTGGCGTTCAGGATCATGGTGAATCCTGAACGCACCAGGGCCTCGTCGTCGACGATCACGACACGGATCATGGGTTCCTCTTCTCCTCCCAGAGAACGCTAGGGCACACAAGCGCGCGGATGCCCGATCACCGCCGCCAGGTGGACCTGATCCCCGCCGATCGACGGATGCGGATACCCCGATCGGCTGACGACTCCGCGGCGGCGAACCGATGGACTGTCCTCATGCGCCTCGTACTGTCTCGTCTCGCCCGGAGCTCCCCGCGGTATCCGCTGTCGTCGACCCTCGCCGCCGCCGCGCTGGGCGCGGGTCTCGCCAGGCTCACCTGGGCCGGCGAGGTGGAACTCGACGGTGCGCATTTCAGCGTCCTGTCCTGGATCCTTCTCGTCGTCGCGGTCGCGGTCGCCGAGCGGCGGGTGAGCAGCAGATGGGCGTTCAGCGTCGCGGCCGCCGCGACGGCGGCCGGTGTCGTGGCTGCGTGGGGCGTGTTGTCGGCGGCGGCGGCCTTCGGGGAGCCGCTGTCTCAGGAGGCACTGCGCTTTCAGGCATGGACACCGTCCGTGACCAGTGCCGCACTGCTCATGGCCGTGTCCAGCAGGCTCCGGCTGGCGACCGGCCGGACGCTGCGTTGGGGCGTCGGGACCGCTGTGATCGTGCTGCTGCTCATGACCGGACATGCATCGGATGTGGCGCGCGTCTTCGCGGTGCTGGCGGCCGGGCTGGTCGCGACGGTCGGTCGCTCCGCTGTTCCCGGCGCCGACTGGCGACCCACCGTGCAGACCCGCTGGCGCAGCGTCCTGGCATCGGTGCTGGTGGTCGTCGCCAGCGCCTTGGCTCTGGGAACCGTCATGCCAAACGCCACCGGGGTTCTGGCCTGGACGGGCGCCGTCTTCGACCCGGTCGTCGCCCCCATCGCTTCGGCGCTGTTGATCGTGAGTGCGGTGCTCGTCATGCGGGGCCGGCTCACCGGCATCCTCCTGGGGGGCGCCGCGCTCGCCGCGGTCGCGGTGGTCTCCATGATCGAGTTGGTCGTGCGTCCCATTCTCGAGGGGGGCATCGTCTGGCAGGGGCTCACCGGCGCCGAGACCGAGTGGCAGATCGTGCTGCTGCTCTCAGGGGGTCTGCCGGCAATGGCCGCCCTGCTGCTGGCACTGGGGGCGCGCAAGGTCATCCGCCGACCGGCTCCCGTGGCGACGCCGGTGGATCGGAGACGGCTGCAGGACGTGCTCAAGGCGTCGGGGGATGCGACCTTCGCGCACATGGCGACCTGGGCGGGGAACTCGCTGTGGTTCGGCGAGGACGGCTCGGCGATCGCCTACCGTGTCCGCGACGGCGTCGCCTTCACCGTCGGGGATCCGATCTCGGACGACCCGCGACCCGCACTGCGGGCATTCGCCGAGTTCTGCGAAACGCGGGGCTGGACCCCGGTCTTCTACAGCATCCACGACGAGGCCGCGTCGGCACTCCACGAGGACGGCTGGGCGCGCACCCCGGTCGGTACGGACGCCGTGATCGACGTGCCGGACTTCTCCCTCAGCGGCCGCCGCCGGCAGGACCTTCGCACCGCCGTCAATCGCGCGGACCGCGAAGGACTCTCCGCCGTGTGGACCACCTATGCGGACAGCAGCGCTGCGGTGCGCGCCCAAGTGGACGCGCTCTGCGCAGGCTGGGCCGACGAGAAGGTCCTGCCGGAGATGGGGTTCACGCTCGGCGGGCTCGCCGAGCTGACCGATCCCGAGGTCCGTCTGATGCTGGCGATCGGCGCCGATGGACGCGTCCAGGTCGTGACGAGCTGGCTTCCGCGCCATCGGGACGGTGAGCTCATCGGGTGGACCCTCGACGTCATGCGCCGCGATCGTGACGCGATGCCAGGTGCGATGGAGTTCACGATCGTCTCCACCGTGCGGCGAGCGGCGGAAGAAGGGCTCCCGATCGTGGGTCTGTCCGGCACCCCGCTCGCGGCGCACGAAGGCCACTCGGTCGGCTGGCTGTCCCGTCGGATGTCCCGGCTGCTGGAGCCCAGCTACGGCTTCGCCTCACTCGAACGCTTCAAGGCCAAGTTCGGCGCCCGACACGAGCCGCTCTGGATGAGCTACCCGCAGCCGCTCCATCTTCCGCGGATCGGTCCGGCGCTGCTGCGCACGTATGTGCCCACCCTGAGATTCACTCAGGTCGTCACGTCTGCTCTGCGCGTTCGTGCTCAGGGTCTTGCGAGTGCCAGCCGGTGACATGATTCTGCGACGGCTGGATCTGCGTCGGAGGCTTGTGGCGGAGATTCGAGCGAACGGGCCCTGAGATCGAAATGATCTCCGTGCGCTACGGTCTCCTCAGACGCGCGCGAGCCGTACGGCAGCGCATCACGGCAGTCGGATCACGGGAGTTCTATGGCAGGGGAGCGCGAGGCGGATGACGCGCGTCGGGCGTCGTTGACGGCGATGATCGAAGCGGATCCGCAGCGGCTGCGCCGCCGCAGCATCTCTCTGGGCGTCCCGGTCGACGACGCGGACGACGTCGCGCAGAACGCGCTGCTTCGGGCGTGGCGATCGATCGAACAGCTGCATGCGCCGGAGCCGGGGCAGATGTGCTCCTGGCTCGACGCGATCGCGCGCAACGCCGCGATCGATCTCGCGCGTCTGCGGCACCGGCGGCCGGAGTCGATGCTTCCGGAGGACGTGCGCGACGAGCAAGACGTGAGCGGTGAGGTCGAGATGCGGGTGATCCTCGACGGGGCACTCGAGGCGCTGCACGGGTTGCCCGAGGCGCTGCGCGAGCCGCTGCTGCTGAACGTCGTGGATCAGCTCTCGGCCGCGGAGATCGCCGAGCGGCTGGACATCACTCCGGTGACGGCGCGGCAGCGGATCGCTCGTGCGCGCAAGGCGCTGAACAGCTGCCGGCGTTCCGGCATGTCCGAACACGCCTCGCGGGTCGGGGCCTGACCCGGGCTGCTGCCACCTCGTCGGCTTTGTCACACTTCTGCGTCAGGGGCGTCTTCCTCTCTGAAGGCCCGCACCGTGCGGGTCTCGGAAGAAGGGAAACCTCATGACCGTGACCGCTCTCGACCAGCTCAACCTCGCCTTCGCGGACCGCTTCAACGCACGCGATCTCGAGGGACTGATGGCGCTCAACACCGAGGAAGTCGTGTTCGTGCCCGCGCCGGGCACCCCCGTCACCGGCCAGGACGCCGTGCGCGGCGCGCTGGAGCAGTTCCTCGGGCTGAACCTGCCCATCACCATGACCGTGCGCCACGTGTTCCAGACGGGGAGCACCGGTCTGGCGATCGCCGACTGGACGATCAGCGGCACCGGCCCCGACGGGTCCGAGATCCACCTCGCCGGCACGACGGCGGACGTGGCCGTTCACGACGAGCGGCACGGATGGCGCTACGTCATCGACAACCCCTTCGGCACCGCCTGAACCGCGGGCGCCGGCGATCCAGCCGCGCGACGGCCGGGACGCGGCGGGATCCTGGCCGTCCGCCCGGGCGGTTCCCGAGGCCGGGCGGACGGCGGGCACCGGTCCGGCAAGGCCTGATCCGGTACCATTCCCGGGTGCCGACCGTCGCCCCTGCCCTCATCGACCGTGCCGAACGTCTTGCGGGGCGCGCGGACCGTGTGGCGCTCGGCATCGTAGGGGAGCCGGGATCCGGCAAGACGACGCTGACCCTGGCCCTGATCGCGGCGCTGGAGGAACGAGGGGTCGCGGTCGCGTGGCTCCCGATGGACGGGTTCCATCTCGGCGACGGCAGCCTCCGGTCTCTGGGGCTGGTCGACCGCAAAGGGGCGATCGAGACCTTCGACGGATGGGGGTACGCGGCGACGTTGCGCCGGGCGCTCACCGAGGTGGACCACGCGGTCTACGTCCCCGGATTCGAAAGGACTCTGGAGCAGCCGATCGCCGCGGACCGGCGCATCGCCGCCGGACCCGCCCTGATCGTGACCGAGGGCAACTACCTGCTCGACGCGGAGGAGCCGTGGGCGGTCGCGCGCGGTCTGCTCGCCGAGGTCTGGTTCGCCGAGACGCCCCAGGACCTGCGCCGGGAGCGACTCGTCGCCCGGCACGTCGCGTTCGGGAAGACGCCCGCCGAGGCCGAGGCCTGGGTCGCGGCCGTCGACGAGCCCAACGCCGAGCGGATCCGCGCGCGCCGGGGCGTCGCGGACCTCATCGTCGCCGACTGACCGCCGTCGGCGACCGGCCGGGCACCGGCGCCCGTCGAGCAGGCACGGTCACGGTCACGGCGCGACCGTGATGTCGATCTCCTTCGACTGCGCATCCGCGGCGACGCGCACGGCGATGGTGCCGGGCGAATCGGCATGGAGCTGCAGAGAGGTCGCCACACCGGCCTCGTCGGTGGTGTCCGTCTCGAATCCGTCCGGGTAGATCCCGGGTCCCGAGAGGACGTCGAAGGTGACATGCGCACCGGCGACGGGTGCCCGGCCGTTCGTCACCTCGACGATGATGCGAACCTCGTCGCGGAGCGTGACAGGGCCGTCCGGCGAAACGAGTCTGATGCCGTGTGTGGCCGTCGGCGTCGGCGTCGGCGTCGCGACGCGGCTCGTGTCCGACGGCGCGGTGCAGCCGGACACGAGCACGGCGACCGCGAGCACGGACAGGACCGCGGTGAGTGGGCGCGTGCGCATCGTCAGCTCAGCGTGACCGAGAAGGTCCAGGTGCTGCTTGCGATCAGCACCGTCACCGAGAAGGACCCAAGCGCTCCGACCACGATCGGCAGCGACAGTTCGCCGCCGTCGACGGGAGCGGAGGCGCTGTTCGGATCGGCGCCGACGTCGAGGACGTCACCGTCCCAGGTGGCGATCCCGGAGGCGCCGGCGAGAACGGCGGATGCGCTGCCCGAGTACGGAGTGCCGTTGTCGCTGACCTGGATGATCAGCGCGATGGAGTCCCCGGGGGAGACTCCATCGAAGTCGAACGCCCGCCCCGCTCCGTTCAACGCTGTCGCGTCGAGGAGGGGTGTCGAGGCGGCGGCCAGGGGAGCTGCCACCGCCGCGGCGATGACGGGCACCGACCAGGCGCCCGCCACGAGCGCGGCACGTCGCGTCAAGCCCTCAGGCGCGGTGGGGGAATCGTGTTCAGGCATGTCTTCTCTCCGCGGGTGAACCGTTGTCCGGGATGTCATCGGGATGCGTAGGGGGTGGTGGTGATCGCGGTGCCGGATGCGTCACTGAGCGAGATCGTGGCCTCTCCCGCCGGGATCGAGGCGAGATAGGTCTTGAACTCGTTCGTCACGGACGCCCCCGGTGCCACGGCTGTGAAGGTCTTGGAGCCGTACTTCGTCAAGAGCTTGATCGTCACGGGATTCGCGCCCGTGTTCCTGGCCGTGACCTGGACCGACACTTTGCCCGACACGATCTTCGACTCGGCCGTGCTCTCCGCGCTGAGCGTGGGCACCGGCGCGACGACGGCGACCGTCGGCAGTGTCATCGACTGACCCGCCCCGACGGCGGTGACCGACATGGTCCCCGGGGTCGAAGAGGATGCTGCCGGGGCGATCGCGATGCCGGCCGCGTTCGTCGTGGCCACGGCCGTCGTCGCACCGTGGGCGAACGTCCCGCCGGTGAGGGTGAAGGTGATGTCGGTGCCCAGAACGCCGCCGCCGTTGCCGTCGACGATCTGCGCCGCGAACCCGTTGGTCGCCTGCCCCGTCAGGATCGTCTTCGTCGCGCCGAACGGCTTGAGCACGGCATCGGCTCCGACGCGCGTGGCGGCGACGGTCACGGCGACCGGTGAACTCGTCGCTCCGCGAAGGTCCGTCGCCCGGAACGCGACCGGGACCGACTGATCGCCGTCCACGGCGAACGGGGCCGAGTACTGCTGCCACGCGCCGTTGTTCACGGAGTACTCGATCCGAGCGATCCGGGTGTCCGTCGCGGTGGCGGTCAGTGACACCGTGCGTCGGTCCACCGTCGCGAAGGCCCGTGGCGCGGGATGGTTCACGAACATGCTCTGCGTCAGAGGCGTGACCGTGATGCTGTCGATCGTCGCCGTTCCGCCCTCCGACCAGGCGCTGATCGCGGTGGCTCCCGCGTTCGGAAACACCTGATCGGTCAGGCTCGTGCGCCCGTCCGCGGTGAACAGCTCCACGGAGGCCCGGTCGAGATACAGGTCGAGCGCGATTTTCCCGTCGCTCTGCAACGAGACGGGGGCGCCGTCAACCGAGGGGAACCTGCTGTCGAAGCCCACGTTGCCCGAGTTCGTGCGGTCCAGGAACAGGCGGCCTTGGGTGGTGTCGTAGCCGATCTTCGTCCCGCTGCCGCTGCCGCTGCCGCCGTCGCCGAAGACCGTGATACCGGCTCTCGTCGCCGCTCCGGGATTCAGCACGACGTGAACCTTGGCGACCTCGCCGGACAGGCCGAGGTCCGTCGCTCCGTTCACGGCGACCGCGGAACGCGTCTGGGCATTCGGCTGATCGAGCAGGGCATCGACCTGGGGCGCCACGCGCTGACTCAGCCGCGGACCGTCGGGAGTGCTCACCAGGTTCACCTCGCGCGGCAGCGCCATCGAGCTGCGCCACGTCGATGTCGGGATGTTCTCGGCGTAGTCCCAGTCGTTCATCCAGGCCTGCATGATGCGCGTTCCGTTGGCCGGAGTGCCCCCGTAGGAGATGCCCGCGTAGTAGTCGCGCCCGTGGTCGAGCCAGTCGTAGCCGTCGAGCGCCGACGCGGCCGACGTGTCGCCGAACATCACCTGATCCAGCAGGATGTGACCCCAGCCGAACCGGTTGTTGTCGACGACCTGGATGCTCGCCTGCTTGCCCCGGAACTGACGGACGTTCCACGACGCCCAGTCGAGGTTCTCACTGTTCGCCCCGGTGGCGGTGCGGACGACCTTTCCGTCGACGATGAGATTCACCGCCGTCTCGTCGGAGCGCACCTGCGCCGGCTCGTCACCGATCACCACATTGTCGAAGGTGAGGTGCCCCCATCCGCCCGTCGCGCCATCGTGGATCCGGATCTGCGCCTGCTTGCCGGCATAGTCCTGCACATGCCACGAGGCCCAGTTGAGGGCGCCGTCGTCCTTGCCCATCGCCGTCCTGACCACGGCCCCGTCCACGATGAGCTCGGCTTCGAGGCTGCCGTCGTCGCGGTGTCCGCCGCCGATCAGGAACGAGACGTACGAGCCGTCGAGAGTGAAGGCGGGGGAGGTCATGTCGCCGGTGTTGTCGTCGCCTCTGGGGCCTCCTTCGAAGGTGTTGATGCGCTTCGCACCGAGGTAGTAGTCGCCGCCGGCTGTGGACGGGTTGCGGTTCGGATCCGTCGCGAAGTCTCCCGTGAGGGTCCATCCCGAGCCGGCGAGGTTCTGGCCGTCCGGCAGTTCGAAGTCGAACAGGGTCCGGCCGGCGGGCGGGTTGTTGGTCAGCTGCGAGTCGGGAACGTGCGGGTGCTTGCCCCCGCTGACGAGGAAGTTGACGTAGTCGTCGGTAATGGTGAACGTGGGGGACTGCAGCGTGCCGACGGCCCAATCGTGATCCATGAAGCTGTTCACCAGCCCCGATCCGACGAAGCCGGTCACCGGGCTCTGTCCGTCCAGCGCGCCGGTGGCGGGGGCGGATCCCCACGGGCCGTTGAACCGGTTACCGGGTTCGTTGTTCACGGTCCAGCCGTCATAGCTGCCGTTCTCGAAATCGGCGAAGGTCGTCCCCGCGGGTAGGGCGCCGGGGCCGTCCGTCGTCTCGCTGGTGAATGTCGTGCCGTCGAAGTCGCCCACGAAGTACTGTCCCGCGCTGCCCTGGTTGGGGCCTCCGGGGTTCAGGTTGACGACCATGACCCATTTGGTGCGGGTGGGGTCGCCGTCGACCGGAAGCGGGAACAGATCCGGGCATTCCCACTGGCCGCCGACGGCGTTCGCGGGCCCGAAGTCCGACAGATGCGTCCAGGTCTTGAGGTCGGTGCTCTTGGAGATCACCACTTTGTGATCGGTGGCCTCGACGGCGACCATCACCCAGTACTTGCCCGCGGGCCCGTCGTACCAGGACACCTTGGGGTCGCGGAAGTTCGCCGAGTTCCGATTCAGCACCGGGTTCCCGCCGTACTTGGTCCAGGTCTGCCCGTGATCGAGGCTGTAGGCCAGGGACTGCGCCTGGATTCCCGCATAGGTCGGATTCTTGTCCGTGTACGCCGAGGTGTAGATCGCCACGAGCGGGGTCGGCCCACCGGGGGCGCCGAATCCGGAGGTGTTGTCCACGTCGGCGACGACGGATCCGGAGAAGATGTCCTCGACGGACTGGCCCTGATCGTTGAGGGTCTGCGGGATGGCCAGCGGCTGCTCGACCCAGTGCACCAGGTCATCGGACGTGGCGTGGCCCCAGCTCATGTTGCCCCAGCGTGTGCCGGACGGGTTGTGCTGATAGAAGAGGTGATAGGTGCCGTCGACATAGACGAGACCGTTGGGATCGTTCATCCAGTTGGTCGTCGGCGTGTAGTGCACCAGCGGCCGATACTGCTGCGACGCCGGCGGCGGAGCGTCGGCAGCCTGAGCGGACACGGCGACCGAGGTGCTGAGCAGCAGCGCACACGCTGCGATGCCCGTCATGAGCGTGGAGGACCTGCGGCTTCTTTGCCTTCTCACGATGAGAGTTGCCTTCCTGTGAAGTGGCTGACAACGATGTCACCCGCGCCGACAATAGTGAGAACCGTGCGATTGCGCAAGTGTTCCTCGCGAAGCGACTCCTCTCGCCTTCATTCGCGACACCGTTGTCGGGCAGGGCTCGGCGCTGGGCGCGAGCGACGTGGTCGGCTCGTCAGTCCTCCGACGTCCCGGCGTTCGCGCCGCTGCCTGCTCAGGCCCGCGGCGGCCGGATCTCGCCGGAGCCCCGTGGGATCAGATCCACCGGGATGACGATGCGTTCGGCGGCCAGACGCTGGCCGGCGTCGAGGGAGGTGAACAGGCGTTCCGCGGCAGCGCGCCCCATCTCCCGCGGGCGCTGCGCGACCACGGTCAGGCCCGGCTCGAGCAGATCGGCGAGCTCGACATCATCGAAGCCGACCAGGGCCACGTCGCGATGCCGCCCGAGCTTGCGCAGCGCGTGCACGGCGCCGATCGTGATCAGGTTCTGGCCGCTGACGATCGCGGTCGGCGCATCGGGAGCGCCCAGCAGCGTCATCACTGCGCGCTCGGCGGCATCCTGATCGGACAGGTCGGCAACGATCGTCGCCGAGTCGGCCGGCACGCCGAAGTCGGCCAGCGCGGCGAGGAACCCGCGCTCTCGCTCCCGGGCCGTCCAGATGGAACGGCGATCGATGAGCAGAGCCAGGCGGCGATGTCCGAAGCTGAGCAGATGCCGCGCGGCCACGCCGGCCCCCGCGAGGTTGTCCGAGTGGACGCTGTCGGCGGCGTACCCGCTCGGCTCTCGGTCGACGAAGACCACCGGCATCTCCGGGGGGACGAGCTCGGCGAGGTAGTCCTGGCTCTCGGCGACGCAGGTGAGGATCAGGCCGTCGACCTTGCGCCGCACGAACGCCTCGACGGCGGCGACCTCGCGCTCCGGATCGTCGTCGAGGCTGGAGGCGAACACGGCGACATCGCGGTGCGCCGCGACGTCTTCGATCGCGCGGTGCATGGTCGCCGCGAACGGGTTGGACACGCTGCCGAGCAGCAGTCCGACCGAGCGCGTCCGCGTCGTGGTGCGGCGTAGGTTCGCTGCGTGCGCGTCCGGCTCCCAGTGCAGTGCCTCGATCGATGCACGGACACGGGTGGCGGTGGCGGGTGCGACGTTGGGCTCGTCGTTGACCACCCGGGAGACGGTCTTGATGCCGACTCCCGCGTGCCGCGCCACCTCGCGGATGGTGACCCGTGGTGGTTTCGGCGCTGATAACGATGTCATATACCCGTTGTGTTTCCTTGACGTTTCGGTTGCGCTGCGCGAACCGATGCATTAAACATACCTCTGACACCGTTGTCAGGGGTGTCGCCCCGAATCCTGTTAGGACAGCAAAGATGCCAATCCACATGACCCGCTGCGCGAAGCTCGCCGTCGCAGCCTCGTTCGCCACCATCGCCGCTCTCTCCCTCAGCGCGTGCTCGTCGACCGGCGGGGCCGGTGCGACCGCCGGTCCGAATGACGAGGTCGGCGTGACCCTGATCGTCAAGACCACGACGAACCCGTACTTCGTCTCGATGGAGGACGCCGCTCAGGCCGACGCGAAGAAGGCCAACGTCAAGCTCACCCTCGCGGCGGGCAAGAAGGACGGCGACACCGACAGCCAGATCCAGGCGATCGAGAATGCGATCTCCCGTGGCGACAAGGGGATCCTGATCACGCCGAACGGCTCCGCGGTCAACAACGAGATCGCGAAGGCGCGCAAGGCGGGCCTGTACGTGATCGCCCTCGACACGGTTCCGGACCCGGCCGATTCCGTCGACATCACGTTCGCGACCGACAACTTCGCGGCCGGCGAGCTGATCGGCAAGTGGACCGCCGCGAAGCTCGACGGCAAGAAGGCCACCATCGCGATGCTCGACCTGTTCAGCGATCAGATCGTCTCGGTCGACACCAACCGCGACCAGGGCTTCCTGAAGGGGCTCGGCATCGAGGTGCCGGACAAGAGCAAGAACGGATCCGAGGCCAAGAGCGGCTCCTACACCGGCGGCAAGGGCGGCGAGTACACGATCGTCGGTCACCAGGCCACCCAGGGTGCCGAGGACGGCGGTCGCTCCGCGATGGAGACCCTGCTCTCCAAGAACCCCGACATCAACGTCGTCTACACGATCAACGAGCCGGCCGCCTACGGCGCGTACCAGGCGCTCAAGGCCGCGGGCAAGGAGAAGGACGTCACGATCGTGTCGATCGACGGCGGCTGCACCGGCGTCGGCTACGTGAAGGACGGCATCATCGGCGCGACGGCGCAGCAGTACCCGTCCAAGATGGCCTCGCTCGGCATGGAGGCCATCGCGAAGATCGCCCGTGGCGGCGAGAAGCCGAAGACCACGGACGGCCTGGACTTCTTCAGCACCGGTCAGAAGCTCGTCACCGACCAGGCCCAGACCGGTCTGGAGAGCCTGACCTCCGCCGACGCCGGCAGCACCTGCTGGGGCAAGTGATCTCCCGGGGCGCCGGCGGAGTCGCCGGCGCCCTCTCCCCACCTCCTCTCCGAACGGGAAAGCCACCATGTCAGACACCACCACCACGCCCGAGGCGGGGCCGCCGACCTCGGCGCTGCATCTCGCCGACGAGTTCCTCGCCCGCCAGACGCCGGTGCAGCGGATCCGCGCGATCCTCTATCGCTACCCGGCCATCAGCCCCGCCATCGTGCTCGTCGTGACGATCATCATCTTCGGTGTGATCAACCCGCGGTTCCTGGCCCCGAACAACCTGTCCCTGGTCACCCAGCAGGTCGCCGTCATCGGCACCCTCGGCGTCGCGCAGACGCTCGTCATCCTCACCGCAGGCATCGACCTCTCGGTCGGCGCGGCCATGGTGCTCAGCTCGGTCGTGATCGGCAACGCCGCCGCAGGACTGGGACTGCCCGGGATCCTGGCCCTCGTCATCGGTCTGATCGCCGGTGTGCTCACCGGCGTCGTCAACGGCTTCCTGGTCACCCGCCTCAACCTGCCGCCGTTCATCGTCACGCTCGGCACGCTGAGCATCTTCACCGCAATCACGCTGCTGCTCTCGAACGGCGCGACCGTGCAGGGCAACAAGCTGCCCGACATCATCACGTGGACCGGGTCCACCTTCCACCTCGGCGTCGATGTTACCTACGGCGTGCTCATGATGATCCTGCTCTACGTCGTCGTCGCCTTCGCACTTGGCCGCACCGCCTGGGGGCGCCACGTCTACGCGGTCGGCGACGACCCCGAGGCCGCCCGACTCAGCGGCATCCGGGTGAACCGCGTGCTGCTGAGCGTGTACGTGGTCGCGGGAGCGATCGTGGCGCTCGCCGCCTGGATCCAGATCGGCCGCGACTTCGGGTCCAGCCCGAACGCCGCCGTCGACGCCAACCTGAACGCCATCACCGCCGTCGTCATCGGCGGGACCAGCCTGTTCGGCGGTCGCGGCAACGTGTGGGGCACCCTGCTTGGGGCGCTCATCGTCGGCGTGTTCCGCAACGGTCTCGCCCTCGCCGGTCTCGATGTGCTCTACCAGACCCTCGCCGTCGGCATCCTCGTGATCGTCGCGGTCTCCATCGATCAGTGGATTCGGAAGGTGCGCAAGTGAACGCCGCAGCCACCACGGAAACCCGCACGCCGGTGCTGTCGGCGAAGCGGCTCGTCAAGACGTATGGTCATGTCGTCGGCCTCGACGGCGTCAGCCTCGACCTGTACGCCGGTGAGGTGCTCGCCATCATCGGTGACAACGGCGCCGGCAAGACCACACTCATCAAGTGCCTGACCGGCGCGGAGATCCCGGACGGCGGCGAGCTCCTGCTCGACGGCAAGCCGGTGCACTTCCGCCGCCCGCAGGACGCCCGCGACTCGGGGATCGAGACGGTGTACCAGTCGCTCGCTGTCTCGCCGGCACTCGACGTCGCCAGCAACATGTATCTCGGCCGGGAGCTGCGCCGCCCGGGCTTCCTCGGATCCACGCTGCGCATGCTCGACACCAAGGCGATGCGCAAGAACGCCCGTGACGAGCTCACGCGACTGGGAATCTCCACGCTGCAGGACGTGACGGTGCCGATCGAGAACCTCTCCGGCGGTCAGCGTCAGGCCGTCGCCGTGGCGCGCGCCGCGGCCTTCGGGTCCAAGGTCGTGGTCCTCGACGAGCCGACCGCGGCGCTGGGCGTGCGCGAGGGCAACCAGGTGCTCGAGCTCATCAAGCGCCTGCGCGACACCGGCGTGCCGGTGATCCTGATCAGCCACAACATGCCGCACGTGTTCGAGGTCGCGGACCGGATCCACATCCAGCGCCTCGGCAAGCGCGCCGGCACCATCACGCCGCAGTCGCACACCATGGGCGAAGCCGTGGCCATCATGACGGGTGCGCAGACGCTGTGACCTCGACACATCTCTACGCCGAGTTCCAGGCGGTGCCCGGAGCAGGGGACGCGGTCGCGACCCTCGTCGCCGGGTACCGTCGGAGCGTGGCGGCCGAGCCGGGTAACCTGCGCTTCGACGCGCACCGACTGCGGGAGGACCGCGACCGCTTCTTCGTGTACGAGGAGTACGTGGACGAGGCGTCTTTCCAGGCGCATGTCACTGCGGCGTACTGCGCGGCGTTCAACGAGGCGCTCGCCCCACTCGTCGTCGGCGGCGGCTCGGCCCTCACCTGGCTGGAGACGATCCCCGCATGAGTGAGAGCCCGCGCTCGCCCGCGCTCGTGATCGGCGAGGCGCTGATAGACATCGTGGATCGCGGGGACGGATCCGGGCCTCTTCGCCACGTCGGCGGAAGTCCGCTCAACGTCGCTTTCGGTCTCGGCAGGCTCGGCATCCCGACGGTGTTCGCGACCGAGTACGGCGACGACGCGGACGGCGCGGCGATCACGGCGCATCTCGCCGACGCCGGGGTCGCCGTGGTCCGCACAGCCGGCGGTGCCCGGCGCACGGCGACCGCGCGGGCGCGGATCCAGGCCGACGGATCCGCCGTGTACGACTTCGACATCGACTGGACCCTGCGACACCCGCCGACCGTCGGCGACGCGTCCGTGGTGCACGTCGGGTCGATCGGCGCCCTCCGCGCGCCCGGAGCGGAGGGCGTGCTCGCCCTTGTGGAGTCGCTGGACGAAGGCGTGCTGGTGACGTTCGACCCCAACGTGCGTCCCGCACTCATGCCGCCGCAGGCCGAGAGTCGGGCGCTCGTGGAGCGCTACGCCGCGCGCGCCGCCGTGGTCAAGCTCAGCGACGAGGACGCCGAATGGCTGTACCCGGGTGAGGCCGGGACCGCGGCTCGGCGGCTGCTGGCGGCCGGCGCGCGGCTCGTCGCAGTCACCCACGGCGCCGCCGGGAGCGAGCTGCACACCGCGACCCACCGGGTCGGGGTGCCCGTGCGGGCGACGAACGCCGTGGACACGATCGGCGCCGGGGACTCGTATATGTCCGGCCTGATCGCCGCGATCGTCGAGCGCGTCGGCATCGACGCCGCCCTTTCGGGCACGCTGACGGTCCAACAGCTCGCCGAGATCGGCCGCATCGCCTCCTCCTCCTCGAGTCTCACCGTGGCCCGAGCCGGCGCGATGCCGCCGACCGCCGTGGAACTCGCGAGCGCGCTGACGGCTGCCTGATCCTCCTCCGCGGCGCGCCGATCCGGTGCGTCGCGGAGGACACCAGGCGGTCAGTCGTGCCGATCTGCCGACGCCGGCGTGAAGTGCAGCGCGTCGCGGTCGAGCCGGGTCTGCAGCCGGTGGAGTGTGGCGTCGCTGATCGCGCCGTCGTTGCGGAGGCGGATCACGACGTCCCGGGTGTGGTCGACGAGGGCGAGGCTCAGCGCGGCGTAGTCGTGGTCCAGGTCGCGCCGGGTGCTGCGTCCGGGTTCCGGTGAGGCGTCGATCCGCTCGAGCCGTTCCCGGTACTCGTTGACGACTCGTTCGCGCACGTGATCGGGCGCTTCGATCCCCTCGGCGAGGGAAGGCGTCGCCTCGATCGCCGAGCGCAGCGCGGTGCGGTGCGCGCGGGTGAACTCGGCGGACACCATCGTGTCGGGCTCGAGGCGCGCCCAGCGGATCACGGCCGGCAGGAGCATGCCCTGCGCGAGGATCGTGAGGACCACGACCCCAGTCGCGACGAAGATGATCTCGGCGCGACCGGGCATCGCGGCAGGCACGGCGAGTGCGACGGCCAGGGAGATCGCACCGCGGAACCCCGCGACGGTCGACACGACCCTGGCGCGATGCGTCATCCGCTTCCTGCGCTGGGCGGGGCTGCGGTCCACGAGCCGGATCCCCCAGGTTGTGATCATCTGGAACGCGAAGCGGATCAGCAGGATCGCGACCCAGATCAGCACGCACAGCAGGACCAGCATCGGGATGCTCTGCAGGGGGACCGCGCGCATCGCCGACTGCGCTTCGATCCCGATCAGGACGAACAGCGCGCCGTTCAGCGTCGTGGTCGCCAGCGTCCAGAAACCGTCCCGCTGCTGCCGGGACTGCGGGGTGCCGGCGCGCGGACCGGTGCGACTCAGATACAGCCCCGCGACGACCACGGCGATGACACCGGAGGCGTGGATCTGCTCGGCGGCGAGGAACGCGGCGAACGGCACCAGCACGAGGGCCGCGTTGTGCAGGAGCGGATCGTGCAGGCGCCGGAGCACGACGGTCCCCAGAAGACCGCCGAGGAGGCCGACGACGGCCCCGCCGCCGTACGCCACACCGACGAGGGTCGCGATCTCCCCTGCGGAGTAGGGTGCGCCGCTCGCGGCCATCCCGATCATGATCGTGTAGATGACCAGCGCGGTGCCGTCGTTGACCAGGCTCTCGGCCCGCAGCTGGACGATGTTGCGGTGCGGGAGCGCGCGGGCGAGGGCTCCCACGGCGGTGGCGTCGGTGGGCGCGAGCGCGGCGCCGAGGACGAGCGCGGGCAGCCATCCCCAGCCGAAGGCGACGCCGATGCCCGCCGCTCCGAACGTCGTCGCGACCACCAGCAGCGTGCTCAGCAGCAGGATGACCCGCAGATCGCGGCGGACTTCGCGCAGCGGCGTCATCAGCGCCTCCCAGAACAGCAGCGCCGGCAGGAACAGCACCAGTACCGCATCGGACGGGAGATGGATGTCGCGCACCGCCGGGATGAACCCGACGAGCAGCCCGAGGAGCAGCTGGAGCAGCGGCGCGGGAACGCGAAGCCGCGGCGCGGCCCAGGACGCCGCCACCACGAGGGAGCCGACCAGGACGAAGGTGATGAGCGGATCCATGAGCAGTCCTCTCGGGAGACGGGACGATGCGGCGAAACAGGATCCCGCCATCGCGACGCCGACTCGAGGAGCTTCGCCATGCCCAGGGTCGCACCCCCGTGTTTCCAGCCCGTTGCGGGCAGGGGCGGGAGCGGTTTCGCGTCGTCCTCCGAGGTCTTCCGGTGAGGGGATCGGATCCGCACCGTGACAGGACGCGTAGTCCATCTCTCGGGCGCCTTGCAACCCCGTTTCGCGCCTGTGACGGAGCGCATAGCCTGCGAACTCGACAGACACAGGGCCGCGCCGCTGCGCGGCCGCGGCGCCGTGACAGCGAGGAGTCCCATGAGCGGCGAAGAGGAGAAACCGAAGAGCAATCCGGTTATGCGCTTCCTGCGCGTGCTGGGTCCCGGTCTCGTCACAGGCGCCGCGGACGATGACCCCTCAGGCGTCGCCACGTATTCGCAGGCGGGGGCCACGTTCGGGAACGGGCTGCTATGGACCGTTCCGCTCTCGCTGCCGCTCATGATGGCGGTGCAGGAGATCTGCGATCGCATGGCCCTCGCGACTGGCGACAGCCTCGGCGCGTTGATTCGCCGCAAGTTCCGCCGGGGCATCGGTGCATCGATCGGTGTTCTGATCGTTGCGCTGATCGCGGCGAACTGTCTGAACCTCGCCGCAGACCTCAACGCGATCGGGCAGGGCATGCAGCTTCTGCACGCTGGACCTGCATGGATCTGGAGCATCGTCGCCGGCGTCGCGATCCTCGTGACGGTCATGCTCGGCTCGTTCGAGCTGATCGGCAGGATCTTCAAGTGGTTGTGCCTTGTGCTGCTCGTCTACCTCGGCGTCCTCTTCGCGACACATGTGAACTGGGGCAGCGTCGCGGCCGGCCTCGCAGGCTTCCAATTCCAGCTTTCGCCGGCTTACCTGGGTCTCGCCGTCGGCGTGCTCGGGACGACCGTGTCCCCGTACATGTTCTTCTGGCAGTCGGCGCAGCGAGTCGAGGAGATGCGCGAAGAGAAACGAGGTGGAGACGATGCGCCCGCTCTCGACGAACGTCCCGCACGCGAGGCGCACCGCCGGTTGCGCAACGGACGAATCGATGTCTTCACCGGTATGGCCTTCAGCGTCCTCATCATGTTCGCGATCATCGCGTCATCCGCAGCGACCCTGGGTGCGCACCACAAGACGGTCTCCAGTGCTGCGGAAGCGGCCAAGGCCCTTGAGCCCATTGCAGGCGATTTCGCGAGCATCCTCTTCGCCCTCGGGTTCATCGGATCCGGCATGCTCGCCGTACCTGTCCTCGCAGCCGCGGGAGCTGCGGGCCTCTCGGCTCTGCTGAACAAGAACTGGGGTCTGGACAAGAACCCACGCCGGGCGCCGCTCTTCTATGTTCTGCTCGGCATCGGCATGATCGGCGGCACCATCCTCGCCGTCGTCTCCACCGACCCGATCGGGCTGCTCGTGCTCAGTGCGATCGTCAACGGCATCGCCGCCGGTCCGTTCCTGATCATCATGATGCTGATCTCCCGCGACCGCACCATCATGGGTAGACACCGAAACGGGAAACTGGCAGCAACGCTGGGATGGGCCACCACCGTGCTCATGTGCGTCGCCGGCGCTTATGGCATCTGGTACACCGTCGCCGGTAGGTGAGTGCAACTCTCGGCGCAAACCCGTGAACCGCGGGCGAGGCGACGTCGCATGATCGCCACGGAGTATTCGTGGCCTATAGCGAGCGCGAGCGGCATCTGTCAATGATCTGGCTTTCTGGCCGATGCAGCGTGATCGTGCAGGCATGCCCGGCGACCACGCACTCTGTGCGGAGATCGACGGGACTGCGGACGTGGTGAGGGAAGAGAGAGCAAAATGCGAAAGTACTTCTTCTGGTTCGGCGTCGGGGTTGTCGCGATGGTGGCCTACTTCTATGGTGCGAAGGCGGGTCGGGGCCGGTACCGAGACATTCGAGCGAGCCTCGATGCCGTATGGAACGACCCCAAGGTGAAGAAGGCGCGCAAAGAGGCCCTCAAACGCGCAGAAGCGGCCGCACAGGCTGCCGTGAAGCAAGCCAAGAAGGTCAGGAGATGAGCATGGCCGAGACAGGGAGCGAGCCGGAGGATCGCGTGCGCAGGATCAGCGACGCGGCTGCCGGTGCCGTCGAGGAACGCGTGGACAAGGCTGCGGGCGCGGCGTCGGATGTGATCTCCAAGGCATCCGACACGGCGTCGCATGCGGTGGGCGCGGTGGCAGGTGCGGTCACGGATGCGATTGACGCCCGACGCGAGGAGGTCATCGCGGGAGCCAGACAGGCCGCGGACTTCGTGGCGGGGATGGGCGGTGATGCGGTCGCCCACGTGAAGCACCATCCGACGCGCACTGTTCTGCTGGTGGCCGCAGGCGCGGCCGTCATCGGATTCATCGTCGGTGTGATGACAGCGAAACGCAGCTGAACGTCGTCGCCCGCGCGAGACGACCGCAACGGAGGTGTAAGCCCTTCGGGAAATCCGAATCCTGAGGGGCACACACTCCCTGTGACGGGAGGAGCTCGCGAGCTCACTCTGTCGGCCGGCAGCATTGGCGAGTGGCGCTACGTCGGGCTCCGGCCGGCATCTGGGTGTGTTCCTCCGTGGGGCCCGCCCGTCCGTGGATCTTCTGGATACTAGATGAGTGCGACATCTACTTTCCTTGTCAGGCCTCAGCCGGCACGACCTGAGCGACATATTCGCACGCGCCAAGTCCTTCGAAGGCGGGAGAGGCCCCATCATGGATGGAGCTGCCGCCCTCTTCTTTCCCGCATCAAGCTTGCGAACGCGCGTTTCCTTCGAGCGTGGTGCCGCCGAGATGGGACTGCAGCCGATTGTGTTCCCGCCGGAGACACTCGATAAGGACGAGGACCCGATCGATGTCGTCGGCTACCTCGCCTCGTGGGTGGATCTCCTCGTCGTGCGTCACCCTGATATCGAAGTGCTGCGCGGTCTGGCAGGGGCGGAGACGCTCCCGGTGATCAATGCGATGACGAACGTGAACCATCCGTGCGAGGTGCTCTCAGACCTTTATGCGCTGGCTCAGGACGCTGATCCGTTCGGGCTCAAGTTCCTGTTCGTAGGCGCTGACGGGAATATTGCCCGTGCGTGGTGGGAGGCAGGAGTCGCTTTCGGCATCGATATCGAGCAGAGCTGTCCCGCAGAGCTTCGGGTGCCGGGGATGCCTTGGAACGAGGATCTTCGCGACGCCATGCGCGGAGCAGACGTCGTAATCACGGACGGGCCCCGTCGCGATGCGGATGCGCTCGCACCCTATCGCGTGACGGGGGAGCTTCTGGATACTGCGCCGGACAATGTCCGGTTCGCTCCTTGTCCGCCTTTCATCCGAGGACGCGAAGTCTCCGAGGACGCCGTTGATCATCCATCCTTCGTCGGATACAGGTTCAAACGCCATCTCACGACGGTGCAGCAGGCGGTGATGTCCCGGGCGCTCGAGACGTGAGCCGGCCGCTTCCGGATCACCCGCCTGACTGGTCTGCCGTCTCGTCCTACTCCACCCCGCTCGCGACGTTCATCCCCGGGGCGGCACCGGGAGCGCATCGCGACATCTCACAGAGCCTGGTTGCTGCGGAGAGGAGTTCGACACGCAGACGTTACGGCGCACACGACAGCCGGAAACACGGACTTCCTAGCGTGATCGCACACGCACTCCTGGGAGGTCCGCATGACCGGCATCGCCACGAACAGCACCACCACGCCCACCGCGGAGAGGCCCGCGACCGGCTCCGCGCTCGGCTTCCTGCCGGGACGCTGGATCTCCGGATGGAACGCCGAGGACCACGATCAGTGGCGCACCGCGGGCTCTGCGATCGCGCGGCGCAACCTGCGCTGGTCGATCTTCGCCGAGTTCCTCGGCTTCGTCGTCTGGCAGCTCTGGTCGATCGTGGTCGTGGCGCTGCCGGCGGCAGGATTCCACTTCACCGTCTCCGAGACGTTCTGGCTGATCTCGATCCCGAGCCTGGTCGGAGCGACCCTGCGCTTCCCGTACACGTTCATGGTGCCGCGCTTCGGTGGACGCAACTGGACGGTGGTGTCGGCGCTGCTGCTGCTGGTCCCCGCGCTCGGGCTCGCGCTGTGCGTGTCGAACCCCGGTACCCCGTTCCCGGTGATGCTCACCGTCGCGGCGCTCGCCGGCCTCGGCGGAGGCAACTTCGCGAGCTCGATGGCGAACATCACCTCCTTCTACCCGCAGCGGCAGAAGGGCTGGGCCCTCGGGCTCAACGCCGCCGGCGGGAACCTCGGTGCCGCCGTCGCCCAGTTCGTCGTGCCGATCGTGATCACACTGGGAGCCGGCGCGACCTTGCATCTGCCGCTCGCGGGTCTCATCTGGGTGCCGCTCATCCTGATCGCGGCCTTCGGCGCCTGGCGCCGGATGGACAACCTCACGAGCGCCCGTGCCGACATCTCGGCGTCTCTGGCCGCGCTGCGCTATCCCGAACTGTGGCTCATGGCGCTGCTGTACATCGGCACGTTCGGATCGTTCATCGGCTTCTCTGCCGTGTTCCCCAAGCTCATCGCCGATCAGTTCCCCGCGTTCACCGCCTTCCCCGTCGGAGGCGCGATGCTGTCGCTCGCGTTCGTCGGGGCGCTGGTCGGGTCGCTCGCACGTCCCTTCGGCGGACGGCTGGCCGACCGGTTCGGCGGCAGCGCCGTGACGATCGCCGCCTTCGCAGTCATGGCGCTCGGCGCCCTCGCCGTGGTGCTCACGCTGCCGCTGCACTCCTTCTGGCTGTTCCTCGGCTTCTTCCTGCTGCTGTTCGTCGCGAGCGGCGCGGGCAACGGCGCGACGTACCGGATGATCCCGACGCTGTTCGCGCTGCGGTCCGGGGCTGACGGGCACTCCTCATCGGGCGACGTCGCCACTCAGCGCGCCGCGGCCGCTGCGCTGGGGATCGTCTCCGCGATCGGCGCCTACGGCGGCTTCCTCATCCCGCAGGCGCTCGGGCTGTCCAAGGCGGCGACCGGAGGATACGCGGCCGGCCTCGGCTGGTTCGTGGTCGCCTACGTCGTGCTGTGCGGGATCACGACCGCCGTGCTGCTGCGCGGACGCCGCCGCGGGGCGCGGATCTGAGTCGGCCGCGATGGCAACCGGATCCCCGCCCCCGACGGCTCCCGCCTCTTCTGCCGCGGCGGACACGCACTGCCCGTACTGCGCGCTGCAGTGCGCCATGACGCTCACCCCGGATCCGGCCGGTTCAGCCCCGGTGCGGGTGGAGGGGCGCACGTTCCCGACCAACCGAGGCGGGCTGTGCAAGAAGGGGTGGACCTCAGCCGCCCTGCTCGCGTCCCCAGAGCGGCTCACCACACCGCTGATCCGCGATGCCGGTGTTCTGCGCCCGGCGAGCTGGGACGAGGCGCTGGCGCGGATCGCGTCGTCGTTGCGCGCGATCCGCGCGGCTGACGGACCCGACGCAGTGGCAGTGTTCGGGGGCGGCGGGCTCACGAACGAGAAGGCGTACCTGCTCGGCAAGTTCGCCCGGGTGGCGCTGGGCACCTCGCGCATCGACTACAACGGCCGGTTCTGCATGTCGTCCGCCGCGGCGGCGGGCAACCGGGCGTTCGGGATCGACCGCGGCCTGCCCTTTCCCGTCTCCGACCTCGACGACGCCGACACGATCCTGCTGCTCGGCTCGAACGTCGCCGCGACCATGCCACCCCTGCTCTCGCACCTCGCGGGCGCCCGCGCCGCCGGTGGCCTGATCGTCGTGGATCCGCGCCGCTCGCAGACCGCCGAGCTCACCGCGGACGGTGCGGGCTCGCACCTGCAGCCCGCGCCCGGCACCGACCTCGCGCTGCTGCTCGGCCTCATCCACCTCGTGCTGGCGGACGGGCTCGCCGACCGCGCCTATCTGGAGCAGCGCACGACCGGTCTCGACGCGCTGCGCCGCAGCGTCGCACGATGGTGGCCCGAGCGGGTGCAGGCGACGACGGGGATCCCGGTCGCGGTGCTGCGCGCGACCGCGCACCGGCTCGCACGCGGCCGCGGCACGTACATCCTCACCGGGCGGGGCATCGAGCAGCACGTCGACGGCACCGACACGGCTACGGCGGCGATCAACCTCGCGCTCGTGCTCGGGCTGCCCGGCCGATCGGACTCGGGATACGGCACACTCACCGGCCAGGGCAACGGCCAGGGCGGCCGCGAGCACGGGCAGAAGAGCGACCAGCTGCCGGGGTACCGCAAGATCGCCGATCCCGCGGACCGGGCGGCTGTGGCCGCGGTCTGGGGCGTGGATCCGGACAGTCTGCCCGGGCCGGGCGTTCCGGCCGTGCAGCTGCTGGGGATGCTCGGCGAACCCGGCGGCGTGCGCGCCCTGCTCGTGCACGGCGCGAACCCGATGATCTCCGCCCCCGACGCGGGAGCGATCGCCGCGGGCCTCCGTGCGCTCGACCTGCTCGTCGTGTGCGACTTCGTGCTCTCGGAGACCGCCGCGCTCGCCGATGTCGTCCTCCCGGTGACGCAGTGGGCCGAGGAGGAAGGCACCCTCACGACGCTCGAGGGACGGGTCATCCGCCGTCGTCGCGCCCTGACCCCTCCGCCCGGGGTGCGCAGCGAGCTGGAGATCCTCGCCGATCTCGCCGCCCGGCTGGAGGCTCCGTCGGAGTGGCCGACGGAGCCGGCGATCGTGTTCGCGGAGCTCGCCCGCGCCTCCGCCGGCGGGATCGCGGACTACTCGGGGCTCAGCCACGCGCTCCTCGACGCACAGCTCGCCGCAGGCGTCGCCGCGCACTGGCCGTATCCCGCCGGCTCGGACGGCACGCCGCGGCTGTTCGCCGAGCGGTTCGCCCACCCGGACGGCCGGGCGCGGCTCGTGCCGGTGCAGCCGCAGGAGCGCGATCCGGAGGCGCCCGACGAGGAGCCGCTCGACGGCGGGGCGGCAGGCGAGCGGTCCGGTTCCGCGCTGCTCACACTCATCACCGGGCGCCTGCTCGAGCACTATCAGTCCGGGGCACAGACCCGGCGGATCGCCGAGCTGAGCGATGCTCACCCGCGCGCCCGCGCCGAGCTGCACCCCGCGACGGCCGCCCGGCTCGGAATCACGGGCGGGGATCCGATCGTGGTCCGAAATCGCCGAGGACGCGTCATGGCGGACGCTCTGCTGACCGAGCGGATCCGGCTCGACACGGTGTTCCTGCCGTTCCACTTCGCGGATGCGGAATGCGCGAACCGGCTGACCGCCGCGGTCACGGATCCGATCTCGGGCATGCCGGAGTTCAAGCGCACGATGGTCGTCGTCACCCCCGCGGTCGGGGAGAACGGAGTCGCATCCGTGAACGCCGAACAGGTGCCGGCATGAGCGGCCCGATGCGGATCGTGCTGATCGGCTACGGACCGGTCGGCGCCCGCTTCGTCGAGGAGCTGCTGCCCGCGGTGACGGCGGGGCGGGTGTCGCTCACCGTGCTGGGTGCGGAGGCCGAGGACGCGTACAACCGCGTGCTGCTGGCCGAGTACGCGGTGGGCGCCACCTCACGGGAGCGCCTCGAAATCGCGGACACCGCGGCGGCGCGCACGGCCGGGGTGCGGATCAGGCTCGACGAGACCGCGATCGCCATCGACCGTGCTGCACGCCGGGTGCGGACTTCGGCGGGCGACGAGCTCGCCTGGGACCGGCTCGTGCTCGCCACGGGCGCGCGTGCCAACGTGCCGACCCTGGCCGGCCTGGAGCACACCAGGCACGAGCGCGGCGCTGCGCCGGTGCCCGGCCGGGACGGCGGACGCCGGGCGCTGCCCGCGGGCGTGCTCGCGCTGCGCGACGTGGCCGACGCCGAGGCGGTCGCGCCGGTGGTCGCCGGGGGTGGAGCGGTCGTCGTGCTCGGCGCCGGCGTGCTCGGCATGGAGTTCGCGCTGCTCGCCGCCGAGCACGGGGCGCGGGTCACTGTGGTGCACCACGGCACGGCCCCCATGGCGCGCAACCTCGACGAGACCGGCGGGCGGATGCTCGCGCGTGCCGCCCGCGCGGCGGGCTTGCGGATGGCGGCGCATGCGCGCGCCGAGACCGTCGAGCTCAGGGACTCCCCGGCGGGGCCGGTGTTCGATGGCATCGTGTGCGCCGACGGCACCTATCTGCGCGGGGATCTTCTCGTGCTGTCCTGCGGTGTCGCTCCACGGGTCGAGCTCGCGCTCGCCGCCGGCCTTGCCTGTTCGACGGGCGTGCTGGTCGACGCGGATCTGCGCAGTTGGACGGATCCGGACGTGTTCGCGATCGGCGACTGCGCGCAGATCGCGGATCCAGACGAGGCCGACGCCACGGGGCGCGTGCCGGGGGCGCCGAGCGGTCTGATCGGACCCGGATGGCGGCAGGCCGCCGCCGTCGCGAGCCGGCTGCACGCCGAGTCGACCGGATTCGCGGCCGGCGCGCAGGCGACCGTCGCGCGGCACGAGCGCCCGACGGCGCTCATGCTCAAGGCGACCGGGATCGACGTGGTGTCGGGCGGGTCGTATGCGGCCGAGCCGTGGGACGCCGACGCCGAGGTCAGCGTGTGGGTGGACGCCGCGCGGGGCGCGTATCTGAAGACCGTCGTCCGCGACGGCGTGCTCGCGGGGTTCGTCTCGGTCGGCCTGCCCCAGGCCGGCGCTGAGCTCACCCTGCGCTACGAGCGAGGGGCGGGCCTCGTCGCGGATCCGGCGGCGCTGCTGCGGCTCGACGCGGCCGACGCCGGCTCGGCCGTGACCGCCGACGACCCGCTCGGGCCCGACGCGACCGTGTGCTGGTGCAACGGCGTGACGGCGGGCCGCATCGCCGACGCGGTGGCCGACGGGTGCGGCACCGTCGAGGAGGTCGGCCGCTGCACGCGCGCCGGCACCGGGTGCGGGGGCTGCAAGGGACGGATCGCCGCGCTGCTGGCGGCGGTGCCGGCGGTGTGAGAGCCGGGGCGATCCGGTCCCTGAGCTCGTCGAAGGGCCCGGACGAGATTGGGGCGCTTCGACAGGCTCAGCGACTGGGGGCTCAGACGTCGAGGCGGTATCCGCGCTTCACGACCGTGGCGACGAGGCCGGGGGTCGCGAGGCTCTGCCGCAATCGGCTGAGCGAGACCTCCATGGTGTGCTCGTCGCCGTCCACGGATCCGGAGAGCGCCCGGCGCGAGACCACCGCGCCGCGGGCGGCGACCAGCGCGCGGAACAGCGTCACGGAGGTGGGGGTGAGGCGCACCGGCGTGCCGTCGACGACGGCGACGCTGCCGCGCAGCTGCACCTCGCCGTGCCGGGTGCGCACGCGCAGGGTCGCCCGGTCCTCGAGGTGCTCGCAGACCAGCCGGATGAGTGCGCCCATCCGGAAGCGATCCGGCTGCAGTACCCGGATGCCCGCGGCGATCAGAGGCGCGGAGGTCACCGGGCCCACGCTCGCGGCCACCACGTCCTGCCGCAGCGCGTCGACGACCTCGTCGTGGCGACCGCGGGCCAGGGCCGCGATGAACAGGCCGTCCACCGCGGGGGCGCTCGTGAAGGTGACGCAGTCCAGCTGCCGGGCCGCGACGGCGTCGACGAGGCGGGTGGTCCGTTCGTCCTCGTCTTCGACGTTCGACCAGGTGTAGGGCGCGACCGTGAGTACGCGCATCCCCGCCTGCGCGAGCCGTGCGAGCTGCGCATGATCGGTCTGACCGTGCAGCTGCACGGCGACCGTGGTTCCCGCTCCGAACTCGGCGACGACTCTGTCCACGAGAGACGCCGTCGTCTCCTCGTCGCTCATGCCCTCGTCGTCGAGCCCCGCGGCGCGCACCGCGCCCCGCGCCTTCGGACCGCGCACCAGGATCGTCGCCGCGGACAGCGCGTCCTGCAGCGCGGCGCCGAGCCCCGCCGCATCGGCGACCTCGAACCAGCGCCGCATGCCGTAGCTGGTCGTGGCGAGCAGGAGATCGGGGCGTGCGGCGAGGATGTCGCGGGTGTCGGCGATGACCGGCCCGTCGTCGTCCGCGTGCCGCATCCGCACCGTCGGGGCGTGCAGCACGAACGCGCCGCGGCGCTCGAACGCGTCGATGAGATCGGCGGAGCGGCGATCGCTGGTCACGCCGATCCGGAAGCCGGCGAGCTGATCCGGACCGAACCCGGTCACCGGATCGATGCGCTCGAAGGGCGTCATGGGGCGTCCCCCGCGAGTGCGACGGCGTCACTGAGCAGCGCGACGGCCTCCCGATCACCGTGTCCGGCGAGTCGGACGACGTCGCCCACGACGATCACGGCGGGGGAGCGGACCCCCGCATCCTCCGCAGCGTCGCGGATGCCCGCGAGGTCCGAGACGGTCGTGCGCTGGCCGGGGGTGAAACCGCGCTCGATGATCGCGACGGGGGTGCCGGGATCCATGCCGTGGCGCACCAGCCCGGCACTGATCGACGGCAGATTCGAGACACCCATGAGCACGACGATGGTACCGCCGAGGCCGGCAAGATGCTCGGCCTCCGACTCTGTGAGCGGTGCGTGCCCGGAGATCACGGTGAACAGCCGGGCGACCCCGCGATGCGTGACCGGAATGCCGGCGGACGCGGGCACCGCGATCGCGCTCGTCACCCCGGGGATGACGCGCACCGGCACACCGGCCGCGCGGCAGGCGGCCGCCTCCTCGCCGCCGCGGCCGAACACGAACGGATCTCCGCCCTTGAAACGCACGACCTTGGCACCCGCGAGCGCGTGGTCGAGCAGGAGGCGTTCGATCTCCTCCTGCGGGATCGCATGATGGCCGGGGCGCTTCCCGACATCGACCAACTCCGCCTGCGGCGCCAACTCCGCGAGCAGCGCGTAAGGCGCGAGGCGGTCGTACAGCACCACGTCGGCGTCCCGCAGCGCACGGACTGCGCCGACCGTGAGCAGGTCCGGGTCGCCCGGGCCGCCGCCGACGAGAGTGACCGATCCGACAGCGGCCGTCACGACAGCTCCTCGGCGGGCACCGTGTCGGCGCGCAGGGGGATGCTCGTGCCGGCGATCGGCACGATGCCGGCCGCGCGCTCCTCGGCGGTCGCGGGGCGGAGCTGCCCGCGCTCGGCGACGCGTGCGATGGACGGATCCGCGACGCCCGGCTCGTTCACGAAGGAGCGGAACCGGCGCAGCCGCTCGGGGTCGTCGAGGGTAGCCGCCCATTCGTCCGCGTAGGTGTCGACGTGCAGGGCGACCGCGGCCTCCAGCTCGGCGGCGAGGCCCAGCGAGTCGTTCACCACCACGTCGCGGACGTGGTCGAGGCCTCCGTCCAGATCCTCCATCCAGCGCGCCGTGCGCTGCAGCCGGTCGGCGGTGCGGATGTAGTACATGAGGTATCGGTCGATGTAGCGCACCAGCGTCTCATCGTCCAGGTCCGACGCGAGCAGCTGCGCATGGGCGGGCTGGAATCCGCCGTTGCCGCCGACGTACAGGTTCCAGCCCAGATCGGTCGCGATCACGCCCACGTCCTTGCCGCGCGCCTCGGCGCATTCGCGGGCACAGCCGGAGACGCCGAACTTGAGCTTGTGCGGGCTGCGCAGGCCGCGGTAGCGCAGCTCCAGGGCGATCGCCATCCCCACCGAGTCCTGCACGCCGTACCGGCACCAGGTGGATCCGACACAGCTCTTCACGTTCCGCAGCGCCTTGCCGTACGCCTGCCCCGACTCGAAGCCGGCGTCCACCAGCCGGCGCCAGATGTCCGGCAGCTGGTCCAGCCGTGCGCCGAAGAGGTCGATCCGCTGTCCGCCGGTGATCTTCGTGTACAGGCCGAAGTCCTGCGCGACGCGGGCGATCACGCCGAGTTTCTCGGGGGTGATCTCGCCGCCGGGGATGCGCGGCACGACCGAGTACGTGCCGTCCTTCTGCATGTTGGCGAGGGCGCGGTCGTTCGTGTCCTGCAGCGGGCCGCGACCGCCGTCAAGCAGATATTGGCCGTGCTGGGTGGCGAGGATCGATCCGACCGCGGGCTTGCAGATGTCGCAGCCGCGCCCGCGACCGAGGCGGGTGATCGTCTCGTCCCAGCTCGTCAGCCCCAGAACACGGACGGACTCGAACAGCTCCTGCCGGGACAGGTCGAAGTGCTCGCACAGCGCGTGCGAGACCGTGGCGCCGGCGGCGGTGAGCTCCGCTTCGAGCAGCTTCTTCACCAGCGGCACGCAGGATCCGCACTGCGTGCCCGCGCGGGTGCAGGTCTTCAGCTCTCCGAGGTCGTGGCAACCGTCGCCGACCGCGGCGCGCACCGTCCCCGCGGCGACGTTGTTGCAGGAGCACACCAGCGCGTCGTCTGGCAGCGCGCCGCTCGTGGGCGGCTCGGCACCGGCGGCGGAGAGGTACGCGGCCGGCTCGGCGTCGAGGGTGCGACCGAGCAGCGGTCGCAGACCGAGGTAGGGCGTGGCGTCGCCGACGAAGACGCCGCCGAGCAGCGTGCGGGCGTCGTCGCTCACGACGAGCTTCTGGTACAGCCCGCGCGCGGGATCCGCATACACGATCTCGAGGGCGCCGGGATCGCGGGCGAACGCGTCGCCGAAGCTCGCCACGTCGACGCCCGACAGCTTGAGCTTGGTGGCGTCGTCGATCGTGGTGAAAGCCGCATCGCCGCCGAGCAGCCGGTCGGCGACAGTCTCGGCCATGGCGTTGGCCGGCGCGACCAGGCCGATCGTGCGGCCGTCGATCGCGGCGACCTCGCCGATGGCCCAGATCGACGGATCAGCGCTGCGGCAGGCCTCGTCCACGATCACGCCGCCGCGCGGCACGGTCTCGATCCCCGCCGCCGTGGCGAGTTCGTCGCGCGCTCGGATGCCGATGGCGAACACGACGATGTCGGCCGGAACGGTGCGGCCGTCGGTGCAGAGCACCTCGACGGGGCGGCCGCCAGCGCCGAGCACGATCTTCTGCGGCCGGGTGCCGAGGTGCAGGTCGACCCCGCGGGCCGCGATCAGCCGCCCCAGGGCCTGGCCCGCGCCCTCGTCGAGCTGGGCCGACATCAGCCACCCGCCGGAGTGGATGATCACGGCGTCGGCACCGAGTGCGGCGACGCCTCCTGCAGCTTCCAGTCCGAGAAGACCGCCTCCGGCCACGGCGACGCGCGGAGAACGGCCCAGCTCGTCGCGGAGTGCCGCGACCTCGGCGACGAGGGCGTCCACGTCGTCGATCGTGCGGTACACGCGGGCGGCCGCAGCACCGGGGATCTCGGGCACAGGGGCGGAGGATCCAGTCGCCAGCACGAGATCGTCGTAGCCGAGCACGTCGCCGGTCGACGTCGTCACGGTCTTCGCGGCGCGGTCGATCGCCTGCGCCCGTTCGCCGACCCGCAGGGAGACCGCGGCGTGCTCCCAGCACGACGCCGGATCCAGCGTGAGATCGACGGATCCGTCCGCGAGCCGCTTGCTCAGCTGCACCCGGTCGTACGGAAGATACGGCTCTTCCGCGACGACGGTGATGCGGTGCGCGGCGGCCGGCTCATCGGCGAAGCGCGACAGCAGGGCCTCCACGAGCCGGTGGGCGGCGGGGCCGCCTCCGACGATGAGCGTGTTGCGGGACGTCATGCGTGCCCCCTCCGGTTCGGTGGTTCCCGAGCGTACGAGCGCGCGATTTCCCGACCGTTTCGGCAATGTATCCGTAACATGACAGCGCCCGCACACGACGAGCGGAGGGTTGTGAGGGGACTTTCACACGGCCGACACATGCCGCGACCGCAGCTGAAACACGCGCGACCTACCGTCGTGGCATGACCACCATCACGCAGACCAGGTCCCGTGTCGTCTCCTCGCACACCGCCCCGGCGCGCACCGTGTGGGAGCGCGCATGCCGCGTCGACGACCTCGAGCCGTCCTGGGGCGAGGCCGTCCTCATCCGGATGAGGCAGATCGCCGTGTTCCTGCTCTCGCCGCGCGAGGTCTACGCCGTCTCGCACGCCGATCCCGCGGCTGACGGCGCCCCGGTGATGGCGCGCGGAATCGTCGGATCCCGCGGTGATCGTCCCACGGTCGCGTCGCCCCTGCACAAGGAGGTCTACGACCTCGGCACAGGGGAGTGCTTTTCGGATCCGGCCCTGCTGCTGCGGACGTTCCGCACGCGCATCGTCGGCGGCTTCATCGAGATCGAACTCGACGACTGAGCCTCAGTCCGCCCGGCCGAGCAGCATCGCCCGCTCGGCGGCGTTCGCGGTGAGGTCCGCCGCCCGCCGGAACTCCGCCCGCGCCGCGGTCGTGCGCCCGAGGCGCTCCAGGAGATCGCCGCGCACGGCGTGCAGCAGGTGGTAGTCGTCGAGGGCGCCCGCGGCGACGACCGCGTCGACCAGCTCGAGTCCCGCGGCCGGGCCGTGCAGTTCGGCGACCGCCACGGCGCGGTTGAGCTCGACGATCGGCGAGGGGAACCGCGCGGCGAGCACGGCGTAGAGGCCCGCGATCCGGCGCCAGTCCGTGTCGGCCTGCGTCGCGGCCATCGCGTGCGCGGCGGCGATCGCGGCCTGCAGCGCGTAGCGGCCGGGAGCCCGCCCGCGATCCCGGGCGAGGGTGTGCGAGCGGGCGAGGGCCGCGTAGCCGCGACGGATCAGCAGCCGGTCCCACCGGGTGCGGTCCTGGTCGCGCAGCAGCACGAGGCGCCCCGCGACGTCGTGCCGGGAGCGCAGCCGGGAGGCCTGCAGCTCGAGCAGCGCCGCGAGCCCGTGCGCCTCCGGCTCGGCGGGCATCAGCGCGGTCAGGATCCGGGCGAGGCGCAGCGCCTCCGTGCAGAGGTCGATCCGCATCCAGTCGTCTCCGGCCGTCGCAGCGTAGCCCTCATTGAAGACGAGGTAGATCACCTCGAGTACGGCATCGAGCCGCTCGGCGAGCTCAGCGCCGGACGGCACCTCGTAGGGGATCCGCTCGTCGCGGATGGTCTTCTTCGCGCGTGAGATGCGGCGCACGATCGTCGGGGTCGCGGTCACGTAGGCCCGTGCGATCTCCTCGGTCGTGAGGCCGCCCACCATGCGCAGCGTCAGTGCGACCTGCGAGGTGCGCGAGAGCACCGGATGGCAGGCGGTGAAGAGCATCCGCAGCAGGTCGTCGGAGATCTCGCCGTCCACGACCGATGCCGGATCCGGTGCCGAGGAGGCGTCGACGAGGAGCTCGCCCTCCAGCAGTGGCAGCTTGCGGGCCAGGGTCGTGTCTCGGCGGATCCGGTCGATCGCCCGGCGCTTCGCCGCGACGGTCAGCCACGCGCCCGGGTTGTTCGGGACGCCGTCCCGGGGCCACTGCTCCAGAGCGGCCAGGTGCGCGTCCTGGGCCAGATCCTCGGCCAGCGTGATGTCGCCGACGAGCCGGGTCAGCACGGCGACCAGCTGCGGCCACTCGATCCGCCACGCCGCATCGACCGCGCGCTGCACCGCGCGGTCGATGAGCGGGGCAGTGGTCACCTATTCGCCGTCGAGCTCGCGCAGTTCGAGCGCCATCGTCCACTCCGGGCCGTGGATCCGCAGGAACCGCGTGCCCCATTCGACGGCCTCGTCGCGCGTGCGGGTCTGCAGCAGGCAGTAACCGCCCACCATCTCCTTCGACTCGGTGAACGGTCCGTCGACGACGGTCACGTCGCCCGCGGCGAGCCGGAGCACGGCGCCCTCCTCGGGCGGGCGGAGCCCTGCCGTGTCCAGCAGCACGCCGGCCTTCGTCATCTCCTCGAGTAGGTGGCCCATCTCCTCCTCGAGCCGGGGGTCGGGACTCCAGTCGGCGGGAAGATCCTCGATGTCGGGCCGGATCAGCAGCAGGTATCGCATGGTCCGATCCTCTCAGGCGACGCCGTAGCGCAGGTAGGTCGCACCGGCCGCGAAGGAGCGGGACTCCTCGAGGGTCAGCGCGAGGTCGGTGCCGGCCGGGAACAGCGGCGTGCCGCCGCCGATGACCACGGGATGCACGACGATGCGGAACTCGTCGATCAGACCGAGGTCGAGGAAGGAGTGCACGAGCTTCGGGCTCGCGTAAATCGCGATCGTGCCGCCCTGCTGCTCCTTCAGCCGCCCGAACTCCTCGGCGAGGTTCCCGCGGACGAGTCGCGTGTTGTTCCAGTCGGCGGATCCGAGGGTCGTCGACACCACGATCTTGTCGACCGCGTTGACCCACTCCGCGTGCGCGCGCTCGGTGGGGGTGCTGTCAGCGGTGGGCTGCGTGCTCCAGTACCCGGACATCCCGAGATACGTCTCGCGCCCGTAGACGGGGAGGTCGATGTCCTCCTGGATGTGCTGCGCGTAGGCGGACAGCTCCTCGTCGTACGCGCGGTTCGTCCATTCGAACCCCATCCCCTTGCCCGATGACACGTATCCGTCGAGCGTCATGTGGTCGAAAGCCACGATCTTTCGCATGTGCGTTTCCTTCCGGTGCGGGGCCGCTTTTCGGCCCCTTCATCTGTTCCGTCGAACGAGGTGAGCGGATCCGGACACGGGGGAGAGGATTCGCGTGGACTGGTCCGGATCCGGTGATCCGAGACCACGGCGGCGGGCTCGGTAGAGTGTCCCCGATCGAGGAGGACGTCGTGCTCACGAACCCCGGCTGGCCCGCTCTCGCCGTCGACGACTGGACGCCGACGCGGGACACGCTGCACATGTACACGCAGATCGTCGGCAAGGTCAAGATGGTGCTCGCCGCTCCGGTGAACCACTGGTGGCACGTGACGCTGTTCGTCGATTCGCGCGGACTGACGACCGGCGCGATCCCGGTCGGCGATCGGATCCTGGAGCTCTCCTTCGATTTCGTCGACCACGTCCTCGTCGCGCGCACCAGCGACGGACGGGGCGACACGCTCGTCCTCGGCGGCTCGGTCGCGCGCTTCTACGCCGATGTGATGGCACTGCTGTCCCGGCTCGACGTGGATGTGCGCATCCACCCGGTGCCGAACGAGGTGGCCGACGCCATCCCGTTCCCCGATGACACCGTGCACGCGACGTACGTCGCCGAGCACGCTCGGCTGTTCTGGCAGCAGCTGGTGCAGGCGGATCGCGTGCTGCGGCGATCCCGGTCCGAGTTCCGCGGCAAGGTCAGTCCCGTGCACTACTTCTGGGGTGCGATGGATCTCGCCGTGACGCGCTTCTCGGGACGGCCGGCGCCGGTGCATCCCGGCGGCGCGCCCAACTGTCCGGACAGCGTGATGGTGGAGGGCTACTCCGACGAACTCAGCAGCGCGGGGTTCTGGCCGGGCGGCGGCGCGGAGGGCGCGTTCTACGCCTATGCGTACCCGGCGCCGGACGGGTACGCGGCCGCGGAGATGCCGGAGGGCGCGTCCTTCGACGCGGCCCTGGGCGAGTTCCTGCTGCCCTATGAGACGGTGCGCCAGGCGCCGGATCCGGACGCGCTCGTGGGCGCGTTCCTGCAGGCCACATCGGCTGCTGCGGCAAACCTCGCGGACTGGCCGCCGGCGCCGCAGGCGCCCGCGATCCCCGCCGATCGGGCATCGCGCTAGGCGGCCTCGGGCGGCCCAGCCCTCAGCGCCGCGGCAGCCGCACCGCGAAGGCGTGCGACTCCGATCCGACCTCCGCCGTCTCCAGCACGCGGTCGAGGACGGCGGCGTCGCTCCCCGTCCAGCGTGCGGTGCGCGAGGCCGTGTACTCGCCCCACGAGCGCACGCGGAACACCTCCTGGAAGGATCCCGTCTCCTCCCCGGCGCGCTCCAGCATCCAGCCCGCCGCCCCCGTTCTGCGGCGGCTGTCGCGCAAGGGCCTCATCGCGGCGAGGAATGCCTGCTCGCGCTCGGGCGCGACGCGGTAGGCGATCGTCACGGTGACCGGGCCGTCGTCGGGCTCGGGGTCGAACACGAGCCGAGGCTCGGGCGCGCAGTACGGCTGGATCGACCGGTCCAGACGCCCGGTCTCGGGGCGCAGCGGCAGCACCAGCACGCTCGCCGCGACGAGCAGCAGCAGCCCCGCCGCCACGGCCAGCGTGACCGCCACGCCGGCCATCGCGCTCACCGCACCCCACAGGAAGGCGCCCAGGCCCTGTCCGCCGAGCAGCACGAGCAGGTAGGCCGAGATCGCGCGGGCGCGCACCCACGGGGCGGCGCTGAGCTGCATGGCCGCGTTCAGCGTGGTGAGGGTCGCGGTCCACGCGATGCCGGTGATCAGCAGCACCGGAACGACCACGGGCAGCGGCCACCAGGCGACGCTCACCGTGCCTACCGCGAACACGGCGGCCGAGAGGCCGAGCGTGGCCGAGGAGGACAGATGCCGGGTGAGGAACGGCATGAGCACGGCGCCGAGGATGGATCCGACGCCGAGCATCCCCAGAAGCAGTCCGTAGCCGGTCGCTCCGAGGCCGAGAAGGCCGCCTGCCGCGGAGGGGAGCAGCGACCACAGGGCGCTCGCGGGGAGCGCGAACAACAGGCTGCGCAACAGCAGCCGGCGCACGATCGGACCGGAGGCGAGTAGCGGAGCCCGGCCACGAGCGAGTCGCCGAACGGCTCCGTCCAGGTCCGCGCGGTCCGCTCCGGGCGCGGCCAGCGCACCAGGGCGATCACGACGCCGAGGAACGACACGGCGTTGAGTGCGAACACGAACGTCGGGCCGGTCCACGCGACGAGGATTCCGGCAATCGCAGGCCCGACTGCCCGCGCGGCGTTGACCGTGATCCCGCCGAGTGCGGCGGCCGCGGGGATCTCCTCCCAGGGCACGAGATCGGGCTGGATCGCCTGCCAGGCCGGAGCGCTGAGCGCGGCGGAGGAGCCGAGCAGGAAGGTCATGAGCAGCAGCGAGGGGGCGCCGAGCACGCCGATCCCGGAGAGCACCGTGAGCACGACGGCGAGGGCGGCCGACACGATGTTCATCGCGAGCAGCCAGCCCCGCCGGTCGAACCGGTCGGCGAGCACGCCCGCGAACAGCGAGAGGAACAGCACGGGCAGCAGGCTCGCCGCCTGCACCCAGGCGACGATCGCGGATCCGGAACCGGCCTGGATGAGGAACCACTGCGCGGCGACCGTCTGCATCCATCCGCCGAGGTTGGATCCGGTCTGCGCCAGCCAGAGCGCGCGGAACATCGGGTGTCGCAACGGCGCCCACGCCGACCCGCCCGCCGTGGCACCTGCCGCCGTCGTGTCGACGCTCTGCGCATTCATGGCACCATTCTGGACCGGGACCGCACTGGCGCAGGCCGCGTGCGGGTGACAGGCTGAGCCTGTTCACGTAGGCGCCGTCCCTGGAGAGGGGTTCGCGATGTCGTTCATCACCCGAGGCTTCACCGGCCGGCGCCGGGATCAGGACGACCGGCTCCCGCCCGGGCAGACCCTGGTGCACGACTTCCCGGTGCTCTCCGCAGGCCCCACGCCGCAGGTCTCCACGGACGAATGGGAGTTCACGATCCGCAGCGCGGCGGGCGAGCGGCGGTGGAACTGGGATGAGTTCCAGCAGCTCGAGATCGAGGACATCGACGTCGACATCCACTGCGTGACGCACTGGTCGAAGCTCGGCACCCGCTGGCGCGGCGTCTCGATCGACACGCTGCTCGCCGACGTCGACACCGAGGACGAGTACGCGATGGCGCACAGCTACGGCGGCTACACCACGAACGTTCCCCTCGAGGATCTCCGGGACGGCAAAGCCTGGGTCGCCTTCGAGTTCGAGGGCGAGCCCCTCGACCCGGAGCACGGCGGTCCCGCCCGGCTGCTCGTGCCGCACCTGTACTTCTGGAAGAGCGCGAAATGGATCCGCGGGCTCGAGCTCCTGCCCGATGACGAGCCGGGCTTCTGGGAGCAGAACGGGTACCACCTCCACGGGGATCCGTGGAAGGAGGAGCGGTACTGGTGAGCGACCTGACGGAGCGCGTGCTCCCGCGCACGGCCTGGCACGTGGCCGAGGTGGTCGAGGTCCGACGAGAGACTCCGACGGCCGCGCGCATCGTCCTCGACGTGGCGGGCTGGCCGGGGAACCTACCGGGCCAGCACCTCGACGTGCGCCTCACGGCGCCCGACGGGTACACGGCGACGCGGTCGTACTCGATCGCCTCCTCCGGCGACAGATCACAGGTGGTCCTCGCCGTCGCCCGCGTTCCCGACGGCGAGGTGTCCCCGTTCCTCATCGACGAGCTGAGGGCGGGGGATCGGCTGGAGGTGCACGGGCCGCTCGGCGCCTACTTCGTCTGGCATGCCCCCGTCGACGGCGGATCCGGCCGTCCGGTGCAGCTCATCGCCGGCGGATCCGGCGTGGTGCCGCTCTACGCGATCGCGCAGGCGCACATCGATGCCGCCGACGCCACGCCGTTCCGCCTGCTGTACTCGGTGCGCACGCCCGATGACGTCTTCTTCGCCGAGGAGCTCGAAGCAGCGGCGAAGGGGCCCGTCCCGTTCGTCGCGGATTACGTCTACACACGACGCGCGCCCGCGGGCGCCGACGAACCGGTCGGACGCATCACCCGGGAGCGCGTGGCGGCGGCGACGTTCGGCCCCGAGAGCGAGCCCCTCGTCTACGTGTGCGGGGCCACGGGCTTCGTCGAACAGGTCGCGACGTGGCTCGTCGACCTGGGGCACGATCCGCGTGCGATCCGCACCGAGCGCTACGGAGGTACCTGATGCAGTACTTCGACGGGAATCTGCTGGCGGGAGCGCTGTCGGACCTGCTGGCCTTCGACGCGACCACGGCGCGGGCGCGATGCAACGGGTGCGGCAACGTCGGTGAGATCGCGACGACGATGGTGTTCCGCAGCGCCGCGGGAACCGTCGCCCGGTGCCCCGCCTGCGGTCAGGTGCTGCTCACGATCGTGCAGACCGGGGACCGCACCTTCGTGAACTTCACAGGCACGGGTGCGATCGAGATCCCGGCGCCCTGACCGGCGGGCCCGCCCGGGACGGAACCCGCGTCGTCCGCCGTCAGCCCTCGGCGAACGTCCGCCGAGGCGGTCCGCGGCGGACGCAGACTGCTGACCATGGACGACGGTGAAGCGCTCGACGCGTACTCGACGATCGTGGTGCGCGTCGCCGAGACCGTGCTCCCCGCGGTCGCGGCCGTCAGCGTGCGCACGGCCGGTGGCGCGGGCGCGGGCAGCGCCACGGTGATCCGCGAGGGGCTTCTGCTCACGAGCGCACATGTGGTCGCCGGGGCACGAGAGGTGGGCCTCGCATTCGGCGACGGCACCTCGGTCGAGGCCGAGGTGGTCGGATCCGATGTGCTGAGCGATCTGGCGGTGCTGCGCGCCCGCGGGCGGACGCCGGATCCGGTTCCGCTCGGCGACGCCGCGCGACTGCGCGTGGGGCAGCTCGTCGTCGCCCTCGGCAACCCCCGAGGGCTCGCGGGCAGCGTCACCGCGGGCATCGTGTCGGCGCTCGGCCGCTCGCTGCCGACCGCGTCGGGCCGCGTGATCGACGAGGTGATCCAGACGGACGCGGCGCTGAACCCGGGCAACAGCGGGGGAGCGCTGGCCGACAGTGCCGGCAGGCTCGTCGGCGTGAACACCGCCGTCGCGGGCGTCGGGCTCGGACTCGCCGTGCCGATCAACGCCACCACGCTGGAGATCATCGACACCCTCGCCGCCGTCGGTCGGGTGCGCCGCGCCTGGCTCGGCGTGGCCGGGGCGAAGACTCCGCTCACCCCGGAGGCCGCCGCGAAGGTCGGATCCGCGACCGGGATGCAGGTCATGTCGACGGTTCCGGGGAGCCCTGCCGGCCTCGCGGGCGCCCGCCCCGGCGACATCGTGCTGTCGATCGACGGCACGCCCGTGTTCGACCCGACGGGGCTGCAGCGGGTCATGGTGGAGGCGGCGATCGGACGGCGGATGGAGATGACAGTGCTGCGCAACGGCGCGCTGATCGACCTCGTCCTGGAGCCGGAGGAGCTGCGGCTGGGGTGAGGACGACTTACTCGACCCCGGTCCGCCAGAGCGGACCTACGGCCTCGGGATGCAGCCAGCCCCGGACGTCGCGCTGCTCTTCGGCGACGTCGAGGAAGCCCTGCACCTCGGGCGTGAGCGGCTCGTCCCGCCACGCGATCGACCAGGGGTAGACCGGCTGCAGCTCGGTCGGATCGGCGACGGGGCGTGGCGGCGACCGTGTCCGCCGCGGCGGGCGTCGACCGCGCGCAGGTCGTGGCGGGCGCGGAGGCGACGATGGCGACAGGGCGCTTCACCACGCCCGAAGAGGTCGCGGCTCTCGTCGCGTTCCTCGCGAGCGATCTCGTCGCCGGCAACATCACGGGAGCCGACGTCGTCATCGACGGCGGGCTGTCCGCTGAGCTGTAGCCGCTGACCGTCGCGCTGTGGTCATCGCGTCCGGACATCGGGGCGATGACCTCTGCCATCGCACAGCTGGCAGAAGACCCGCGCTCGAGGCGGGCAGGCTCAACAGGCACGAGGATGGTCTCGTGAGCTATGACGCGGACGAGACCGTCTTCGAACATGCGGGACGGCGGATCCGGCTCGAGACGAACGCGCAGTTCGATGCCCTGGTCGGGGCGTTCGAGGCTGCGGTCCCCGCGCTGCCGGAGGAGCAGGCACTGGCCGAGGTGCGCGGCGGCGACTGGGCGGGGTTCGTGCGGGGGCTGCAGTGGGAGGCGCCCAGCGGGTTCGTCCGGGTCTGGACCTCGCGTCCCGATGCGCTCATGGAGCACGCCGGCAGCGGTGCCCGCAGCGTGGTGTGGCTGATCGCGCATCACGGGATCACCGCGCGGCTGTTCCGGCACGACCCCGGCACGATGCTCTACGCTCCGCTGCGCATCGAAGCGCACACCTCGACGGCGCCGGGGACGACCGTGAGCTTCGAGGTGCCCAGCGCCCGGCTCGCCGGCTTCGGCGTCAACAAGATCACGCAGGCCGGTGCCGAGCTCGACCGGGCCCTCGGCGATCTCGTCGAGGACCTCGGACTGCCGCGCCCCGCCGCGCTGCGACGCTGACGCTGCCGCCAACTCGCTGTGCATCCCCGGTCCTGCTTGACATCGGTTCGGACCGAGGCCGACGATGGCGCCATGACCCGAGAATCGTCCGACGAGGACAAGGCGATCGCCGACGTCATCGAACGTCTCCAGGCGAGGTTCCCGCAGACTGCGGAGATCGACATCGACGGTGCGGTCCGAGACGCGCAGCGCTCGTTCGAGCAGGCGAGGGTGCGCGACTTCGTGCCCGTCCTCGTCGAGCGCGAGGCTCGCGCGCGGATCGAGCGTCCGATCCGCTGAGGCAGCAGATCCGGGGGAGCAGGATCGTCACCGGTGAGGTCCTGGCGGGCCGGTGGCCCTTTCGGGTGATTCGTGGCATCCTCGGGGACACGATCCTCTCGAGCGTTGGGATGAGCCATGCACCTACGCGAAGCGGACGCTCGAACCCGGCATGCGCCCCATTCGACCACCGTCGGCTTCGTCTTCGGTGCTCTCTCCGCCGCCGTGATCCCGGATCCCGTGCTCATCGAGGTGCTGAAGAGCCTCGGGCTCACCGACTCCGACGCGCGAGGCACCATCTCGCGGATGCAGCGCCTGGGCTGGCTGATCGATGACCGCGGTGGCGAAGGTCCGGTCGTCGCACACCGTCTGTCGCCTGCAGCGCTCGTCAGGTATCGGGAGCTGGAGGGCACGACCCCCGTGCCGCACTGGACCGGGGCTTTCCACGGGGTGGTCTTCGACATCGCCGGAGTGCATCCCGAGTTCCGTGATCGCTTCCGCCGGCTGGCGGAGCACGCGGGCTTCGGGTTGCTTCGCCCTGGCGTCCTGATCCATCCGGAGGACCGCTGGCAGCCGATCGCGGAGGGCGTCGGCCGCGCGCCCGAGGACAGCTGGTACTCGTACATCCGCCTCGTACCGGGGAGCGAGCAGGAGGCGGTGCGGATGACGGCCAAGGCCTGGGATCTCGACGGGATCGCGGACCGCTATCGGGCCGCGATCTCCGAGGTGGCACAGAGCCACGATCTCGTCGTCAACGGCACGGTCGAGCACGACCCCTGGGCGCTGCTCGACATCTGGCATCGCATGTACGCCCGGATCATCGTGCTCCGTATGGACGACCCGCGGCTGCCCGGCGAGCTGCTGCCGCAGGATTGGCCGGGAGACGGCTTCGCGCCGGCGCTGCGTGCGATGAACGCGACGATCGCGCCGCGGATCCAGCCCTACCTGCAGGCGGAGGTCTCGCAGTGGGACGAGACCGGCGACTGCGTCTTCGCTCCGCCGGCGTGGACGACGGCGTGAGCGCAGTCCGACGCCTCGGGCCGCTTCCCTCGGCATAGGAGAGCCGTGACGGACGCGGCATCCCCGATCCAGACGCTCGGCATCATCGGTGCCGGTCGGGTCGGCGGCGTGCTCGCGCGGCTGGCCGCGTCCGCCGGATACCGCGTGCTGGTGGCGGGTTCGTCGGATCCGGGCCGGATCGCGCGCGCAGTCCGGGCGCTCGGTGCGACGGCGGTCGATGTGGCCGAGCTGGCGCGCGAGGCTGATGCCGTGCTGCTCGCTCTGCCGCTCTCACGGCACACGGCGCTGCCGGTCGAGCCGCTGCGGGGGAAGCTCGTGATCGACGCCATGAACTACTGGTGGGGCGACGGGCTCCGTGGCGATCTGGACGATCCGCGCACATCCACGAGCGAGGTCGTGCAGCGCTTCCTGACCGGATCCCGGGTCGTGAAGGCGTTCAACCACATGGGCTACCAGGACCTCGAGGACGAGGCCCGCCCGGCCGGCGTGCCCGGACGCAAGGCGATCGCCGTCGCCGGGGATGGCCCGGAGGACGTCGCGCAGGTGTCCCAGCTGGTCTACGACCTCGGGTTCGACCCGGTGGTCGCCGGTGGCCTGGCCGCCGGCATCATGCTGGAGCCCGGCGCGGAGGCCTTCGGCGCCGACGTCGACGCTGCCGAGTTGCGCGCGATGCTGCAGCGCTTCTGGACCTCGCAGCGCGGCATCGTCGTGGCGCGAGCCCGCGCCGCGGGCCCTGGCTCCTGATCCGGAACCGGCTCAGGATGCGGCGACGAGTTCTTTCCTGGGCGAGGGCTTCGCCGCACGCCGCGCGCCGGTGCTGAGGTGCGGATCAACGATGCAGGCACGCGCGGCCTGCGGTCGAACCGCGACCTGCGGCGCGCCGGCCTCGACCACGACGCGCACGCCGTCGACGAGGGCGTCCGCGGCACCGCGGACGTAGCCGCCGGGCATCGCCGCGATCCCGCGCAGGAACGCGATCGTCTCGGCAGTGAGGATCTCACCGGGCAGGACGTTGGGGATCCCGGGCGGATAGGCGGCCAGCGCGTCGGCCGAGACCCGGCCCACGGCGTCCGCCGCCGGGACGATCTCGGTGTGCGCGAAGGCGGCATCCCGCGGGCGCATCACGGCGGGGCCGGTCTTGGGCAATGCGATCGAGCCGAGCTCCCCGCGGGCGGCGAGGTCGCCGACCGGCTGCAGCGCCTCGAGCGCCGCCACGAACCGGGCGGCGTCGGGCGTCGTGCCGGGGCCGACGAACGCGACGATGCAGGATCCGGTCGAGATCTCCGTCATGATCCCCGCGGTGCGCAGGAGCTCCTCGCGCACGGCGTGGCCGTCCAGGCCGGCCGCGCCCACATCGATCGACACCCGCAGCGGATCGTGGTCGACGATGTCAGGGAAGTCGCCGAAACCGTCGCTCACGATCGGGAAGCGTCCCGTCGCGCGCACGGCGTCGCGCAGCTCAGCCGCGGCGGTGAGCGATGCGGCGATGCGGTCGTGCCCGTCCTCGAGCGTCGCCCGGGCGAGGTCGAGGGAGGCGAGCAGCAGGGAGCTGGCGCTCGTGGACTGCGTGAACATGAAGGCGCGATCGATCAGCGGCTCGAGCTCGTCCGCGTAGGGGCCGTCCGCGAGGTGGAGCATGGCGGACTGGGTGAGGCTGCCGCCCATCTTGTGCGTCGACGAGACGACGAGGTCGGCGCCGAGCGCGATCGGGTTCGCGGGAAGGTCGGGGTGGAAGCCGAAGTGCGCGGCCCATGCGGCGTCCACGACCAGCGGCACGCCGGCCTCGTGGCAGACCTCGGCGATGCCCTCGACGTCGGCGACCGCGCCGAAGTAGCTCGGACTGATGATGTAGGCGGCCTTCGCGTCCACGCCCGTGAGCGCCTCGCGCATCGCGGCGGGCGTCACGCCGTGATTGATGCCATGGTGCTCATCGATCGTCGGCTGCACGAAGCGGGGGTCGAGGCCGCCGAGGAGGATGCCGTCGAAGAAGCTGGAGTGCGCGCTGCGCTGCGCGACGACGATCTCGTCCGGGGCGCGGAACGCGGCCAGCGCGAGCGCCGCCATCCGGTTCGCCTCGGAGGCGCCGTTGGTGAGGAACCAGGTGCGCCGCGCGCCCCACGCACGGGCGGCGGCCTCGCGCGCCTGGGCGAGCGGGTTCACGGGTCCCTTGTCGATGCCGTCCAGCAGCGGCTCCACGTCGTAGCGCAGCACGTCCTCGCCGAAGAACTCCGCCAGCAGCGGGGCGGCGGTGGGGTCGGCGCTGTGCCCGGGGACGTTGAGGCGCTGCAGGTCGCGTGCGGCGAATCGGCGGATGGCGTCGGCGTAGGGCGTGGATGTCGTCACGGATCGATTCTGACGGCGAGGGATACGATGAGGAATGACGACATATCTTCATTCCTCAATACTCACTATGGAGCGCGGATGCTCGATCTGAGGCAGCTCAAGGCGCTGGAGGCCGTGGCCGAGCATGGATCCGTGCTGCGTGCGGCGGACGCTCTGCAGTGGAGCCAGCCCACCGTGACCCACCACCTCCGCGGCCTGGAGCGCGTACTCGGCGCCGCGGTCGTGACGAGCGGATCCGGCGGCACCCGGCTGACGGCGGTGGGAGAGGCGATGATGCCGCACGCGATCGCGATCCTGGACCGCTCCGAACGCGCCGTCGACGAGCTCAGGGCGCTGGTCGAGTCAGACCGCCGCCGCATCGCGATCGGCGTGTTCCCCTCCGCAGGAGCGAGGCTGCTGCCGCAGGTCGTGCGAGCACTGCAGGAGGCCGGCTTCGACCCGGACGTGAGCGAGGCCGAGCTCGACCCGCTGATGGCGGACGTCGTCGGACTCCGCCTCGATGCCGCGATCGTGTACGACGCCCCAGGCCGGCCCACGATCCTGCCGCCGGGCTTCCGGATGATCCCGGTCCGCCAGGAGCGCCTCGCCGTCATCGTCCCGCGGGCGCACCCTCTCGCCGGGCGCACCGGCGTTCCCCTTGCGGATCTCGACGACGAAGCCTGGATCGCGGGTGCGACGGAGGCGGATCCGGTCGACGCGGCCCTGACCCGAGCCGCCGAGCAGGCCGGCTTCACCCCGCGGATCGCGATGCGCAGCGACGACTACGCCGTCGTGGCGGCCTATGTCGCCGCCGGGTTCGGTGCCGCCCTCGTGCCGGAGCTGGCGCTTCCCGCGCATCTGGACACCGTGGCGACCGTCGAGATCGCCGACGCCGTGTTCGAGCGGCGCATCTTCCTCGTCACCGCGCCGACCGTCGGCGCGGCGGCGCGGACCGCGCTCGAGCAGGCGCTGCGCACGACGGCCGGCGGCTGAGCGGCACCAGCAGGGCCTCGACAAACCCCGCGCATCCGGGGGACACAGCCCGCTGGAGAGCGCCGGAGCGCGGTTGTCGGAATCGGCGCGCAGAATGTTGTCGAGAAACGCGCATCGACTCCGACCACATACCGAGGCGGACATCGGGTCGCCCGACGAACAGAAGGAGAACGACCATGAAGTACATGATCCTCATGCAGGTGCGTCAGGACGTGCTGGATGCGCTGACGGCGGAGCAGATGCAGGCGATCGGGGAGGGCCACCAGGCGTTCATGGATTCCATCACCGCTTCGGGCGAGATGCTCGGCACCGTCGCGCTCGCCGACCCCAGCCAGTCGAAGGTGGTGCGCGCCTCGGCGGGCGCTCCCGAAGTGGTCGATGGACCCTTCGCCGAGACCAAGGAGTTCATGGGCGGGTACTACCTGATCGAGGTCGAGTCCGAGGAGCGCGCGGTCGAGCTCGCCCAGCAGATCCCGGACGCGGCGATCGACGGTCTCGCGCTGGAGGTCCGCCCCGTGATGTTCTCCGCCGGGTCCGACGTGTGACCGATCGCCGCTACGAGGACCTGTGGCGCAGCAGCGCGCCGCAGGTCCTCGCCGCGCTGCTGCGCCGCTACGGCGCCGCGCAGCTGGACCTCTGCGAGGACGCGGTGCAGGAGGCGCTCCTCGCCGCGCATCAGCAGTGGCCGTCCGAGGGCGCCCCGACGGACGCGAAAGGCTGGCTGCTCACCGTCGCACGCCGCCGGATGATCGACCGGATCCGCAGCGAGCACCAGCGCCGGGAACGCGAGCACGCCTACGCCGACGCGTGGAGGCCGCTCGAGGACGCCTCGGCCGCGCACGCCGACGACAGCGTGCAGGTGCTGCGGCTGTGCTGCCATCCCGCGCTCAGCATGCCCGCCCAGGTGGCGCTGACCCTGCGCGCGGTCGCGGGCCTCTCGACTGCGCAGATCGCCCGCGCACACCTGCTGCCCGAGGCGACGATCGCCCAGCGGATCAGCCGTGCGAAGGCGAGGATCCGTGCCGCCGGGGCCGTTTTCCCTGAGCCGTCCGACCCCGAGGACCGTCTGGATCCGGTGCTCGCCGTCCTCTACGTCATGTTCACCGAGGGGCACACCACGACCGAGGGCGCGGAGATCAACGACGTCCGGCTCAGCGACGAGGCGATCCGCCTTGCCCGGATGCTGCATTGCGAACGCCCGGACGACGTCGAGGTCGCGGGCCTGCTCGCGCTGATGCTGCTCACCGACGCCCGCCGGGCCGCGCGCACCGGCACCCGCGGCGAGCTGATCCCGCTCGACGATCAGGATCGCACCCGCTGGGACCGGGACCGGATCGAGGAGGGCATCGAGATCCTGGACGCGGCGCTCGCCGCGGGCCGCCACGGACCCTACGCGATCCAGGCCGCGATCGCGGCGCTGCACGATGACGCCCCGAGCACTGCGACCACGGACTGGCCGCAGATCCTGGCCCTGTACCGCCTGCTCGAACGGGAGACCGGCAACCCGGTCGCGACGATCAATCGCGCCGTGGCCCAGGCGATGGTGCACGGCCCGGAATCGGGTCTGGCCGTGATCGACGGGATCGCGGATCCGAGGGTGCGCGGTGACCGCCGGCGCATCGCGTCGGTGCGCGCGCACCTGCTGGAACGCGCGGGGCGCGCATCGGAGGCGATCGCCGAGTACCTCGACGCGGCCCGGGCGACCCTCTCGGTCCCTGAACGCGATTACCTGCGGGCTCGCGCCGCACGACTGCGGGACTGAGCTTCGGTCCGGGCGGGCTCGGCGCCGGAGCGGAGCGGATCCCCGGACCCGCCGGCTCGGCGCCGGCTGCGGAGCGGATCCCCCGACGCGGCGCCGAAGGATCGTAGCCGACGGAGAAGATCGGCCACCAGCCCCTTCCCGGGCGACCGACGGCGCGGCAGAGTCATCGTGACCGGGCGGAGTGCCGCCGGGGCGAGAGGAGGCGCGGATGGCCGGGCGGCTCGACGGCGGGTCCTGGTTCCACGGAGCCGGCGGATGACGCGCGGTGCCGCGGGGTCGGGCCTCGTCCGTGCGCGTCCCGACAGCGACCCGGGCTATCGGCGGAGGCGGTCCGGATCCGGGTTCCGCTACACGGATGCGCAGGGGCACGCGGTGTCGGACGCCGACCTCGAGCGGATCCGCGCGCTCGCCATCCCGCCGGCGTGGCAGGACGTCTGGATCGCGAAGGATCCACGCGCCCACATCCAGGCGGTGGGCGTCGACGCGGCGGGGCGGCGGCAGTACCTGTACCACCCGCAATGGCGGCAGCGCCGGGACCGGAGGAAGTTCCGCCGCGCGATGGCGCTCGCCGCGGCGCTGCCGGGGGCGCGCGCCAGGGTGACGCGCGTGCTCGTGCAGGACGACGAGGCGGACCGGGAGCGGGTGCTGGCCGCCGCCTTCCGGTTGCTGGACGATGCGGCGCCGCGCGTCGGCTCGCAGCGTTATCTGGCACGCCACGGCAGTCGCGGGCTCACCACTCTCCGCTGCCGTGATGTGCGTATCGACGGGGCCACGACCGTGCTCGCCTTCCCCGCCAAGAGCGGGCGTCGCATGCATCTCGAGGTCGAGGATCCGGCGCTCTCGGCGGTGCTCGCGAGCCTCGTGGAGGGCTCCCGCCCGAGCGCGCCGCTGCTCGCCTATCGCCGCGGACGGCGGCGGGTCGCGGTGACGGCCCGGGAAGTGAACGAGCACGTGCGCGCCCTCACCGGCACGGCCTTCACGGCGAAGGACTTCCGGACGCTCCGCGGCACGATCGCGGCGGCGAGTGCGCTGGCAGCCGCGGGAGCGGCGGACGACGCGGCTCAGCGCCGACGTGCGGAACGGGATGCGGTCGAGGCCGCCGCCGCGGCGCTCGGCAACACGGCCGCGGTGGCGCGGGCGAGCTATATCGATCCGCGGGTGTTCCGCCGCTACGCCCGGGGTCGGGTGCTCGATACGACCGTCACTCCCGAGTCCGCGATCCGGCACCTGCTCGAGGACTGATCCGGGTCTGGCGGAGCCTCTGGTGGCGTGCCCCGCCGAGTGCCACACTGAGGCATGGCGAACGGCTGACCCGCGTCGTCGCGGGCCCGTCGCTGGCGGAAAGGTCAGCATCATGGCAGTCGTCGGCAACCTCGGTCGGTCATCCCACGCGGCGCCCCGCGGGCTGCTCGCCCGGAATCCGCTCACCTCCTACTTCGTGATCGCCTACCTCGTCTCGTGGCTGATCGAGGTGCCGGTCGCGCTGTCGGCGCAGGGCGTGCTGCCGGCCCTGCCGAAACCGGTGATCGCGATCGCGGTCGTCGCCGCGACCTTCGGACCCACGGTCGGTGCCTTCGTCATGACGGGCGTGCTGGAGGGGAAGGCAGGAATCACCCACCTGCTCCACCGGTACGTGCAATGGCGGGTCGGGATCGTCTGGTACCTGTTCCTGCTCGTCGGGGTGCCGATCATCATCGTGCTGGGCACGATCGTCGTGCCGGGGGCGCTGTCGTCGTTCCAGCCGATCGTCGGGCCGCTGCTCGCCGCCTACCCGCTGGCATTCCTGATGACGTTCCTCCTCGGCGGCCCGCTGGGCGAGGAACCTGGATGGCGAGGGTTCGCCCTGCCGCGGCTGCAGGACCGCTACGGTCCGCTGACGGGGAGTGTCATCCTCGGCCTGCTGTGGGCGTTCTGGCACTTCCCGCTCTTCTGGAGCGGGGTGTGGACGCCGCCGACGCTCACGAACATGGTGATGTTCGTGGTGATGATCACGGCGCTGACGATCATGATGACCTGGGTCTTCAACCACGCGGCGGGCAGCGTGCTGATCACAATGCTGATGCACGCCTCCTTCAACACCTTCGCGAACAAGGTGGGCGCGCCGCTCTTCCCCGCGCCGATCTTCAACGAGTACGGGCTTCTGCCGGTGCTGATCGGCTTCACGGTCACGGCTCTCGTGCTGATCCTCGTGACCCGCGGCCGGCTCGGCCTCCCGAAGGGGGCGCGATCGCCCGGACTGGACGCGACGACGACAGCGACGTGAGCCGCGTCTCGGCGGCACGCGGCGATCAGCCGATCCGCTGCGGATCCACCATGGTCATGCCCGCCACGGTGGCCCGGTCGAAGCCCGGCAGCAGCGCCGCGGCCTCCTCGAGACCGATGGTGCGCTCGATGAGGCGCTGCGGGGCGAGGCGCCCCTCGGCGATCAGCGCCATCATCGCGGGGTAGTCGGCGGCCGCCATGCCGTGGCTGCCGAGCAGGTCGAGCTCCCAGCCGATCACGCGGTCCATCGGCACGCGGGGATGCCCGTCGATCGGTGGGAGGAGGCCGATCTGCACGTGCCGGCCGCGCCGGCGCAGCCCGAGAATCGCGTCGGCGAGGGTCTGCTCGCTGCCTACCGCATCGACGGAGACGTGGCTTCCGCCTCCGGTCAGCGCGGCCACGGCGGCCGGGATGTCGGTCCCGTCCGCGAGGAGCGTGTGCGCGGCGCCGACTTCGGCGGCCACGGTGAGGGCCTCCGGGTTGCGGTCCACGGCGATCACGCGCGCACCGGCCGCCCGGGCGATCATCACGGCGCTGAGCCCGACACCGCCGGCTCCGATCACCGTGACCCATTCGCCGTCGCGCACCTGCGCGCGTCCGACGAGCGCGCGGAACGCGGTGGCGAAGCGGCAGCCGAGGCTCGCCGCCGTGGCGAAGTCCACCTCGTCCGGCAGCGCGACCAGGTTCACGTCGGCTGCGTGCAGGGTGACGACCTCGGCGAAGGATCCCCAGTGCGTGAAGCCGGGCTGCTGCTGGTCGGGGCAGACCTGCGCGTTGCCGGAGAGGCACCATTCGCAACGCCCGCAGCCGCACACGAACGGAACGGTCACGCGGTCGCCCACCTGCCAGCGGGTGACCCGCGGCCCCACCTCGGTGATGATCCCGGCGAGCTCGTGCCCCGGCACATGCGGGAACGCGATGTCGTCGTGCCCGGCCCAGGCGTGCCAATCGCTGCGGCACATCCCCGTGGCCATGACCTGGACGAGGACGCCGTCATCGGGCACGTCCGGCTCGGGAACCGAACGCACCTCCGGCTGGGAGCGGACCGCATCGAACACCACTGCACGCATGGGCTCATCCTGCCAGGCGGCGGGCCCCGCGTTACAGCTTGTTCACGTCGGGTGCGTTCGACGAAACGGAATGGAAACACAGCGCGCGTCGAGGCGAAACGCACGGGTGACAGTCTGACCTCACCCGACGCTGCAGGAGCGTTCTCACTGAGAGAGGAGCGGACCCATGGATCAGGGAAACACCGCCTTCGTTTTGATCTGTGCAGCCCTCGTGCTGCTCATGACGCCAGGTCTGGCGTTCTTCTACGGTGGCCTCGTCAAGGCCAAGAGCGTGATCAGCATGATGATGATGAGCTTCGGCGCGATCGGTCTGATCGGCGTGCTGTGGGTCGTCTTCGGCTATGCGATCGCGTTCCCCAGCGGTAAGGGCCTGATCGCCCCGTGGACCATCGACTGGTCCGCGATCGGCCTGAACAGCCTGCTCGAGGTTCCGAAGGGCGCAGCGTACCCGCCGCTCGCGTTCGTCGCGTTCCAGGCGACCTTCGCGATCATCACCGTCGCCCTCGTCTCCGGCGCCATCGCCGACCGTGCCAAGTTCGGATCCTGGATGATCTTCGCCGGCATCTGGGCGACGGTCGTCTACTTCCCGGTCGCGAGCTGGGTCTTCAACTTCGGCCTGAACAAGGACGGCACCTTCGCCTACGGCGGCTGGGTCACCAAGGGCCTTCAGGACTGGCTCGGCGTCGGCGCGATCGACTTCGCAGGCGGCACCGCGGTGCACATCAACGCCGGAGCCGCCGGTCTCGCGCTCGCCCTCGTGCTCGGCCGCCGCATCGGCTTCCAGAAGGGAGCCGACGTGCCGCACAACCCGCCGTTCGTGCTGCTCGGCGCCGGCCTGCTGTGGTTCGGCTGGTTCGGGTTCAACGCCGGTTCCGAGCTCGGCGCCGACGGCACCGCCGCGATCGCGTTCGTGAACACCCTCGCGGCTCCCGCGGCCGCTCTGCTCAGCTGGCTGGTGATGGAGAAGATCCGCAACGGCAAGCCGACCTCGGTCGGCGCCGCATCCGGTGCTGTCGCCGGTCTCGTCGCGATCACCCCGGCCTGCGCCGCGCTCACCCCGATCTGGGCGGTCGTGCTCGGCCTCCTCGCCGGTGCGGTCTGCCAGCTCGCGATCGACCTGAAGTTCAAGCTCGGCTTCGATGACTCGCTCGACGTGGTCGGCATCCACCTCATCGGCGGCATCCTGGGAACGCTCTACCTGGGCGTGTTCGCCAACGGCACCGGCCTGATCTTCAGCGGCAGCTTCGCACAGCTCGCGGCCCAGGCGCTCGCAGCAGGCGCAGTGCTCGTCTACTCGTTCGCACTCGCCTTCGGGATCGGATTCGTCATCGAGAAGCTCCTCGGATTCCGGGTGAAGAACGAGGACGAGATCGCAGGGCTCGACACCGTGGTGCACGGCGAAGAGGGCTATGTCCTCATCGGCGCGCGGGTCTGAGCCGGTGAACCCCGCCTTCCTCGCGGCGAGCTCCGCCACGGCCGGTCTCCTGCAGTTGCGGAACCTGCCGAGGCGCGGGCTCGCCGCAGGAGGCGGCCATGTGCGCGAGATCTGCGGACTGCGCGGTCCGAATGGAGAGCTGCACTGGGCCCTGCAGCTCGTCGAGCTGCGGGGCCCGGTGGGCATCCTGCATCTGGTGGACGAGGCGACGCACGTGCTCGCCGGGATCGGCGGCCCGCAGGTCGACGTCGGTCCTGGCGCGCCGGTCGGGCTCCGCAAGGAGCGGGTGCTGCGGCACACGGGCCCGCTCCTGGAACTGCGCCGGCCCCGGCTCCGTGCCGCGGAGCTGAGCCGGATCCTCGTCCTGTCCACGGTGACATCCCGGGCGAGGCCGGCGCTGGTCTTCGCCGACCTGCACGGTGCATCCGATCTGCCCGAGGATACGCGCGCGGTGGTCGTGCGCTCGGGGCGGGTGAGCATGGGCGGCAGCACGGCATCGGCGATGGAAGCGCTGGTGCTGCCGTCCGCAATGACGGGGGACAGTGCGGTCACTCGCGGACCCGGGATCGTCGCCGATGACGCCCGGGTCCTCATGGTCGTCGGCTGAGGCCGCCTCGAACCGGCGGCCCTCAGCCGGCCGGATCAGCCGCGTCGGATCAGTCGCTCAGGATCAGCCGCTCAGGGCGGCGAGGATCGCGAGGTGATCGCTGGCGCCGGCCGATTCCGTCCGTCCGGAGGCGGCTGCGAAGCCGCGCTGGAAGACATGGTCGATCCGGACTGCGGGGAACGAGGCGGGCCAGGTGAACGAGGGGCCGATCCCGCCGAACCGCACCTCGCCGAGCCTCCCGGCGATCGCGGCGAGAGCCGGATCCGTCGACACGGCATTGAAATCGCCGAGGGCGATCACTCGATGGCTCCGATCCGCACAGATCTGTTCGCCCAGCGCGGAGAGCATCCCATCTCTGGCGCTCTGCGCGCCCGGGCGCAGCGAGGCGGCGTGCACCACGTAGACGCTGACGGGGCCGCCGGGTGCGTCCACCTCGACGCGCAGCGCGCGCTTCCAACCCAGCCCGAGGTCGAGCGCTTCCTCGTCGAGGATCGGGTACCGGCTCCAGACCCCGACGGTGCCGACCCGGTAGGCGTGCGGGTACGCATCGGCGAGCTCGTCCGCGATCGCCGCCCCCGAATCGCCGTCGAGCTCCGTGAATGCCAGGATCTGGGCGCCCTGGCCGGCGAGGGCGCGTGCGGACGCCGCCCCGGTGCCCGATCCTGCCTGCACGTTCTGCGTGGCGACCAGCAGGCCGGAGGCGCCGGGCGACGGATCGCCCTGCCACGGCACGGGGAGGAACCCCCACAGCGCCACGGTCCAGGCGACGACGGGCACCGCTGCGATCCATGCCGTCCGCGGCCGGATCAGCAGGGCGGCGATCACGAGCGGGGCCAGGAACAGCCCCAGCCAGGGCAGGGCCACGGCGATCGCCGTGCCGAGCGGGCCGGGGACCGATCCGAGCAGCACGGCGACGGTCAGCGCCATGGCGGCCAGCAGCAGTGCGACGATGGCGCCGCGGCGGGGCGCGGCGCGTGTCGTCCTGACCGGGTCCCGCGTCGCCTGACTCACGGATCCATCCTTCCGGTCCCGGTCTGAGGAACGGCTGACGGTCCGGATCCGGGTGCTGCTGCTGGTCTCGTCAGTCGTGCGAGCGGCACGGCCGCCCAGGCTCGGGCCCCGTGTCGGTCAGGCCGGGCACAATGGATCCGAGCCGATCGCCGGAGGGGAGCGCCATGGATCCGTTCTGGGACCCGCGCAGCCGCCGGCGCCGGCAGCAGCCGGTCGTCGCGGTGCACCCGGCCGATGACGCCCCCTCCACGAGCGACACCTGGCCGGCGAGCATTCCCGCGGTCGCCCAGATGCTGCGGGAGGGCATCGACCTGGATCCGGGAGTGACGTTCCTGGTCGGCGAGAACGGCAGCGGCAAGTCGACGCTGGTCGAGGGCATCGCGGTCGCCTACGGGCTCTCGCCGGAGGGCGGATCCCGCCAGGCCCGGCACAGCACCCGCCCGACTGAGTCGCCGCTGTCGGAGTGGCTCCGCATCCAGCGCGGTGTGGGCGCGAACCGGTGGGGCTTCTTCCTGCGCGCCGAGACGATGCACTCGTTCTACACGTACCTCGAGGAGAACCCGTCAACCGGACCGGAGCCGCTGTTCCACGAGATGAGCCACGGCGAGTCATTCCTCGCCGTGCTCGAGACGCGCTTCGACGATCCCGGCTTCTACTGCCTCGACGAGCCCGAGGCGGCGCTCTCGTTCTCCTCGACCCTGAGCCTCATCGCCGTGCTGCGCCGGATCGCCGACGAGGGAGGGCAGGTGCTCTGCGCGACGCACTCGCCGGTGCTCGCCGCGCTGCCGGGCGCGACGATCCTCGAGGTCGGGGAGTGGGGCCTGCGCCCGGCGGTCTGGGAGGACCTGGAGCTCGTGCGGCACTGGCGGTCCTTCCTCGACGAACCCGGACGCTACACCCGGCACCTGCTGGACTGAAGCCCCGGGATCGACGGTCAGCGCGTGGCGCGCACCCCGACGAGGAATCCGTCGAGGTTGCGAACGTGCGTGCGGACGCTCTGCTCCGCCTCTGCGGCGATCGCGGCGGCATCGCCGGTGGTCGAGATGACGGCGTCGCCCTCGAGCCGGTGGCCGACCCAGCGCAGACGCACTTGCTCGACCGCGGTGATCCCTTCGACCTGTTCCAGGGCGTGCCGGGCCTGCTCCACGAGCGCCGGTTCGATGCCATCGAGCAGCCGCCTGCCGATGCTGCGCGCGGTGCCGATGAGCAGCACGAAGATGGCGACCGAGATGAGCGCACCCACGATCGGATCCGCCAACGGGAATCCTGCGAGCACCCCGAGCCCGCCGAAGACGACGGCGAGCGAGGTGAAGCCGTCGGTGCGGGCGTGCACGCCATCGGCGACCAGCGCCGCGGAGCCGATGCGGCGGCCCACGCGGATGCGGTAGATCGCGACGGCCTCGTTGCCGAGGAAGCCGATGACGCCCGCGACGATGACCCAGCCGACGTTGTGCAACGGCTGCGGGTTCAGGAGACGTTCGATCGACTGCCAAGCGGCGACGACCGCCGACAGCAGCACCACGAACACGATGAACAGGCCCGCGAGATCCTCCGCCCGCCCGAACCCGTACGTGTAGCGGCGCGTGGCCGCACGGCGACCGAGCACGAAGGCCACCCAGAGCGGGATCGCCGTGAGCGCGTCGGAGAAGTTGTGCACGGTATCGGCGAGCAGAGCGACGGATCCGCTGAGGAAGAAGACGACCGCCTGCAGGATCGTGGTGACCAACAGGATGACCAAGCTCAGCTTGAGCGCCCGGATGCCGGCGTCGGAGGCCTCCATTGCATCGTCGATCGCATCCGCCGCGTCGTGCGTGTGCGGCACGAAAAGGCCGTGCAGCACGCCCCGGAAGCCGGTGGGATGCTCGTGCTCGTGCTCGTGCTCGTGGTCGTGGTCGTGGTCGTGGTCGTGGTCGTGGCGACCCCGCGGGTGGTCGTGCATCATGAGTCCTGGTCGGCGTGGTGGTGGCGGGGAGTTCCTCCGAGCGAGTGCTCGGCCTGGAAGATCGCGTCCGCGACGAGCCGGGAGGCGTGCTCGTTCTCGAGTCGGTAGAACACGCGCTGGCCGTCCTGCCTGGTCGAGACGATGCGGGCGAGGCGCAGTTTTGCAAGATGCTGGGAGACCGCCGCCGGCGACTTGTCGACGATGTCGGCGAGGTGGTTGACGGAGAGCTCGCCAGCTTCGCCGAGTGCGAGCACGATCCGCACGCGGGTCGCATCGGCGAGCATCGAGAACACCTCGACGGCCAGCTCCACGTAGGAGCTCTCGGGCGAGTAGCCGCAAGCCTGCTTATCTGCACTCATACGCAGATACTAATGGATGGTCAGATCCGAAGGGCGCTCAGCGCCTCGCGGACTGCGTAGAACACGATGACGAGACCGGCGACAGGATCCGCCCACCACAGCCCGAACAGCGCGTTCAGCAGGATGCCGACGAGGACGGAGGCGGCCAGGATCCCGTCGACGAGCGTCACCCTGCCCTCCGTGAGCAGGACCGGATCCCCCAGAGCACGTCCGACGCGGTGCTTGCCGAACGCGAGCAGGAACATCGCGATCGCCGTGAGCGCCGTCCACCAGATGCCGCCCAGGAGCGGCGTCGCCCGGTGGCCCGACCCGAGGGCGAAGACCGCCTGGACGAGAAGGTAGACCGCGAGCAGGGCGAACGCGACGCGGATCAGGCGGAGGCCGAGACGCTGGCGGCGCTCGTCCGACCCGGTCAGTTCCCAGATCACCACCGTCGATGCGCCGATCTCGATCAGGCTGTCCAGTCCGAAGCCGAGCAGCGCGACGGATCCGGAACGATACGCGAGGATCGCGAGCAGTGCCACGCCGACCACGTTCCAGGCCAGGGTGACGACTTCCAGCGCGATGCCGGCGCGCCGGAGACGGAGACGATCGGCGGGCACGGCCCGAAGGTAGAGAAGGATCCGATGAAGGCGCTGTGGATGGTGGCGTCGGCTTCGACCGGTGGAGCGGCTCCGTCGTGAGGCGGCCGGTCAGAGCACGTACGCGAGCTTGTCCGGGTTGCAGACCTGGCGCAGGCCGTGGATCAGCCCGTCGGCGCCGAACTCGAGCGCGAGCACGTCGACGCGGCCCGAACGCAGGAACGCGATCGCCGGCTCCCCGTTGACGTCGAGGCGCTTCACCGAGAACGGCAGCGCGGGGTCGGCGGCCGCCTTCTGCAGCACTCCCACGAGGAAGCGCCGCACGCGGTCGGCGCCGAAGATCGGATTGCGTGCGGCGCTCACCTTGCCGCCCCCGTCGTTCCACAGGATCGCGTCGTCGGAGAGCAGGGCGAGCACCCCGGAGACGTCGCCGTGTTCGACGGCGACGAGCAGCGCGCCGAGGGCGGTCGGATCCGCTGCTCGCGTGAGGGCGGGGTCGTCGGCGAGGCGCAGCCGGCGCTCGGCGCGCGAGACGAGCTGCCGCACGGCGGCGGCCGACTTCTCCAGGATGCGGCCGATCTCCACGGCCGACATCCCGAATGCGCGGTGCAGCACGACCGCCGCTCGCGCATCGGGCGCGAGCTGCTCGGCCATGTGCAGCAGCGCGAGCGAGAGCAGCTCGCGATCGGCCACCGCATCCTCGGGCAGCCGCGAGGTCGCGACCGGCTCCGGCAGCCACGGGCCGACGTAGTCCTCCCGCACCGCCGCGAGCGCGCGCACGCGGTCGATCGAGCGGCGCACGCACACGGTCGTCAGCCACGCGGGCCAGGAACGCACGCGGCTCGTCGACGCCCCGTCGGCCACGGCGTCGTCCTGGCTCGATCGTTCGGCGCGCTCCTGCTGCAGCGCCTCGATCGCGACCTCCGACACCACGTCCTCGGCATGGCCGTGGTCGCCGAGCATCCGGTACGCGATGCCGATCAGGCGCCCGCGCTCCGCCTGCCACGCGCGCGTGGCAGGCGAGACGAGGGTCATGGGCCTACGGTAACGCCCGGATTCGGGCACCGTTCAGACGATCGGGTGCTTGTCGTCGATCGGCGGCGCCATCTCGGTGGCGATGGCCACGCGGTTCCAGACATTGATCGTGCAGATCGCCAGGACGAGGGCGCCGAGCTCGCCGTCGTCGAAGTGCTGCGCGGCGGCGTTCCAGATCTCGTCCGTCACGGTCTCCGGTCCGAGCTGCGTGACCGCGTCGGTCAGCGCGAGCGCCGCCAGCTCCCGCTCCGAGTAGAAGCCCTTGGTGTGCTGCCAGGCGCCGACCGCATGCAGAGTGCGCTGCGGGATGCCACGCTTGGCGCCCTCGGTCGCGTGCATGTCGACGCAGAACCCGCATCCGTTCAGGATCGAGGCGCGCAGCTTGATCAGTTCGTACAGCCGCGGCTCCACGCTCTTGCGGGAGTACGCCTCCAGCCCGAGCACCGCGGCGTAGCCGAGCTTGTTGGTGCGGCCCATGTCGATCCTGGTCATCGTCGTTCCTCTCCTTTGCCGACGCCGTCGGCGGATCTCGTCGGCGTTCGTGCGGCTCTCATCGGGGATGTCGGATCGGGCGAGGGAAGTGTGACAGGGGCCCGGCGCTCGTCGCCGGATCCGCGATGCGTGCGGCGGTCCGCGGACGCTGGGGCGACTCGCGGAGGCTGGGAGGATCCGCGAGATGCTGTCGCGATCGGAACAGGTTGGCACGATCTGCGGGTCGTGCGATGACCGGCGGACGTTGTCGCGATCGGCACAGATTGGCACGATCAGCACATCGAATCGCCGGATCCCTGTGCTGATCGTCACATGGTGTGCTGATCGTCACGGCGCCGGCCGAGCCGACATCGTGCGCCGGGTCGGAAGCCCAACCGCTGTCCTTTTCGGTGCTGGTCGGGCTGACCTCATGCCGGGTGGCGAGGCCGCATCATGTCCAGCGGAGAGGCGGGTCGCGATGTCGGATCCCCGGCGTACGATCGGCGCGTGACCTTCTCCGGCTCGATCGCGACGCCCGTGGGCGTGCTCTCCGTGCACAGCGACGGCACGGCGATCCGCCGGGTGCATTGGCCGCGCCGCGGGCATTCCACGCCGGCGGTTCCGGGCATGCCGTCCGACGCCGAGCGGGATCCGCTGCTCGCCGATGCCCTCGCCCAGCTCGGCGCCTACTTCGCGGGGGAGCGGGCCGTGTTCGACCTGCCGTTCGACCTCGGACCGCAGTCCGATGTCACGAACGCGGTGCTGCACGCGCTCTACGACACGGTCCTGCACGGCGAGACCGTGACCTACGGCGAGCTCGCCGAGCGCAGCGGCACGTCGGTCCCGGCCCGCGTGATCGGATCCATCATGGGAGCGAACCCGATCCCGATCATCGTGCCCTGTCATCGCGTGGTCGCGAGCGACGGCCTCGGCGGCTACTCCGGCGGTGCGCCCGGCGAGGGACTGCACACGAAGCGCTGGCTGCTCGAGCATGAGGGGGCGCTGCCGCAGGCGCTGTTCTGAGCCGGATCCGATCCTCGTCGGGTTCCGTTCCGCGATGGATCCGGCTGTGGAGAACTCTTCCAATCATCGAAGATATGTTCTACAATTGACGTATGGAGAAGCCCCGCGATCACTACCTCCGCCGTAGCGCGGAGATCGTCGGGGAGTGCGCAGAACTGGGCCGCGAGATCGCTCGACTGCAGGCACGCCAGGCGGCTCTCGCCCACGAGCGCGTGGCGCTGCTGCTCGATGAGATCCGCCCCGGATCCGACGGGTTCGACCCGGCTGAGCGGTCGATGATCAGTGAGTTCTCGGTGGGCATGCACCTGTCCCGCTACGCCGCCGCAAAGCTCCTCGCCACCGGGTTTTCCCTGCACGAACGATTCCCCGTCACCTGCGCGGCGCTCGAGACGGGGGAGGTCTCGCTCGGTCACGTCGAGGCGATCCTCGAAGCCGCCGCGGACATCCCCCATGACGACACCGGCGCGCTGGCCGAATACGAGGCGCAGGTCGTGCCGTTCGCCGCCGCCGAATCGCGGGCGCGCACGAAGGCCTTCGCCGAGACCGTGGCCGCGGCGGTCGCTCCGGTCGCCCTGACCGAGTTGCACCGACGCGCCCACGATGATCGCGCTGTGAGCGTGACCGACGACGGCGCCGGGCAGGCCACGATGCACGCGACCGGGCCGGCGGCGCTCATCCACGCCGCGTTCGACCTGCTCACGCAGGAAGGCCGTGCCGTCCTCGACGCCGCCAAGCAGGAGGGTGCCGTCGAAGACATGCGACGGCTGGACCAGGTGCGCTTCGACCGGTTCCTGCTGAAGATCCTCACCGGCCGCATCGCCGACGACGCCGACCTCCTCGACCGCGTCCATGCCACTGTTCAGGTCACGGTCGCAGAGACCACTCTTTCCGGCCACGATGACCGGATGGCGGAACTCGACGGACGCGGGCCGATGGATCCCGACCTCGCCCGCCGCTTCGCCGCCGCCGCGTTCAGCTGGGAACGACTCGAGCTCGACGGCAGCGGAATGATCGTCCGGACCAGCCCGTACCGGCCTCCGGAAGCGATGAAACGGTACCTCCGCGCCCGAGATCGGAACTGCCGGTTCCTGAACTGCCGGATGCCGGCCCGGCGATGCCAGATCGACCACAACCACGACTATGCCCGGTTCGGGCCCACCGATCCCGTGAACCTCGCGTGCTTCTGCGAGACCCACCACGCGCTCAAGCATCCCGACCTCGACCCGCGCTGGCGCTGGACCGCGCGACAGCGTCCTGGCGGCGTCATCGTCTGGACCAGTCCGTCCGGCGTCGAGTACACCGACGCACCGCCGCCGCGCGTGATGTTCACGGATGCGGAAGACAGCAGGGCCGACGCTGCCTGAAACACGCGGGCGTCGACCCTGTCATCACCCCGTGGTGACCGCCATCACCCCGCAAGCCGCCTGCCACCAGCCGACTCGACCCGACCGGGTCAGAACCGGGCGGCGAACAGCTGCGCCCGGTGCGCGACCTCCAGGCAGGCCGGCTCGAGCTGCACGCTCTTTGTTTCCGCACGAGGCGTTCCCGTACGAGGCGTCTTCGTGGGAGGCGTCTCCGCACGAGGCGTCTCCGCACGAGGCGTTTCCGTACGAGGCGTCTCCGCGCGAGGCGTCACTCCGGATCCGCGGCCCAGGATGGTCTCGGACGCGGCGACGGCGACAGAGGCCAGCGACTCGGCCGGGCGGAAGCGGTCGTTCATCGCTCTGTCTCCGCGCCGATGCCGAACGCGTGGCGGATCCGCGGCCACTCGGAATCGACCCACTCGCCGACGACGCTCGCACGATCCTCGACGGCAGCGGCAGGGAACGCCAGCCCGCGGGTGGGTACGCTCGCGCCGAGCTCCACGAGGAGCGGCCGAAGGGTCGTCTCCACCGCGAGCGCATGCGTCGGGGCCCCGATCGTGAGCACCGGCACCGCGGTGAGACCGCGTAGCCCGTCGGATCCGTAGCGGTCCAGGAACGCCTTCAGCAGGCCCGTGTAGGCGGCCTTGTACGTGGGGCTCGCGATCACCGCCACGTCCGCGGTCGCCACCCGGTTCAGCAGGTCGTCGAGCCTGGGCTCGGGGAAGCGGAAGAGCGCGTCCGCGACGTCCGCGAGGTCGATCGTGGCGTCGATGTCCGCGCCGCTGCGCGCACCGAGCAGGGCCGCCACCTCCTCCGCGACGAGACGGGTGCGCGAAGCGGGCTGGGGGTTTCCCACCAGCACTGCGATCCGGGTCATGGGCTTGCCTCCGAGAGTGATGTCTTGGTCAGAATGACGTCAGGTTGGCGCGCAGACCGCCGTCGGCATAGCCGTCGCGCAGGATGCCGCGGCGACGAAGCACCGGCACGAGTTCATCGAGCGTGCGGTGGATCGTGACCGGGTGCAGGTCGCCGGAGAAGATGAGGCCGTCGTTGTCGGCGTCGTCGCCGAGCGCTTGGATGACATCGGCGATCTCCTCCGCGGTGCCGACCGTCCCGCCGCGACCGTCGGTGATGCGGCCCAGCCGCGCCTTGCCGGCCAGGATCTCCCGCAGCGGCACCCCGTCGAAGGAGTCGTGGTGGCCGAGGAGTCCCCGTATCGTGCCCTTCGACACGTGATCGCCGAATGCGGCGGCGGGATCCAGGGGACTGTCCAGATCGAACGCCGTCAGATCCGTCTCCAGGTCGCTGGACCAGGCCTCCGCGACCTCCCGAAGCGCCGCCTCGCTGGGGGACAGCGACGCCCGCACGATGCGGTCGGCTTCTTCGACGCTCGCCGCAACGATCGGCTTGAACACGAACAGGATCGAGATGTCCTCCGGGGTGCGCCCCTGCGCGGCCGCAGCCTCGTGCACGCGCGTGCGGTACGCCCGGATGCTCTCGACGTCGAGATTCGAGAGCGCGAGCTGGATCTCGGAGTTGCGTCCGGCGAAATCGATCCCGCGTGGCGACCCGCCGGGTGAGGCGACGATGGGATCCCCGGCCGGCAGCGGTTCGGCGTTGAGCGGCCCATCGAACGAGAAGTAATGCCCGCGGTGCTGCACAGCTCGGATCTTGGATCCGTCGGCGTACACCTGCGAGATCGGGTCGGCGATGAGCGCGTCGTCGTCCCAGCTGTGCCAGAGCAGCCGCAACGCGTCCAGCCACTCCTGCGCCCTGTCGTAGGCCTGATCGTGCGGCAGCCGGTCGGTGCCGAAGTGATGGGCGCTGCCGACGTCCGTGACCACGTTGAGACCCAGGCGGTTGCCGCTCAGATGTGCGAGCGATGCGAACTGCCGTGCCGCGAGGTAGGGCGGGTACGCCGCGGGATTCGCCGTCGGGATCACACCGAGGTGGCTGGTCGCCGCGAACAGGTACGGGGCAAGTGTCCAGGGGTCGTGCTTGGGGCCGCCGTACGCCTTGCGCACCCGCAGATCCAGCGTCGCGGGGGTGATCCCGACCGACAGTGCGTCCTCGATGAGGACGAAATCGAACCCGGCCTGCTCCAGGTCCCGAGCGGACTGCTGATAGATGTCGGGACGCTGCCAGGCGTAGTTCCATTCCTGGTACGGGCGGGCCCAGCCGTGCGGGCCGAAGCCGCGTGACAAGAACCAGCCGAAGTGCTGGGGACGGGTCATCTCACTCCTGCTCTCGTGAGGATCTCCGCCTCGGACGCCACGGTGAGCGCCTGATCGAGGTCGGCGATGAGGTCTTCCGGATCCTCCAGCCCGATCGACAGGCGCAGCAGCCCCTGCCCGATGCCGGCCGCGGCGAGCTCGGTCTCGCCGCGCAGCACGTGCGTCGTCGATGCCGGGTGCAGCACGAGCGAACGGGTGTCGCCGAGATGAGTCATCCGGGTGAACAGGCCCAGCGCATCCGTGAACGCGCGCGCGGCATCGCGTCCGCCGTGCACGGTGACGGAGAGAACGGCGCCGTGGCCCCGTGGGAGGTAGTGCTCGGCGAGCCGTCGCTGCGGGCTCGATGACAGGCCGCTGTAGTCCACCGATGCGACCGCCGGGTGGCTCTCCAGCCACTGGGCGAGGCGCAGGGCCGTCGCCGACTGCCGCTGCACGCGCAGGGACAGCGTTTCGATGCCCTGCAGGATCAGGAAGGCGTTGAACGGAGAGGGGGTGGGACCGTAGCGCATCGCGACGTGCCTGGCCTGCTCCAGGAACGCGCCCGCTCCCGAGCGCTCGACCCGGGTCAGTCCGTCCGCCCCGCGGTCGACGGCGAGCTGTGGGTACCGGGTGGCCTGGGCATCCCAGGGAAAGCGTCCGCCGTCGACGATGACACCGCCGAGCACGGTGCCGTGACCGGCGAGGAACTTGCTCGCCGAGTGCACCACGACGTCCGCGCCGTGCTCGATCGGACGCAGCAGGTAGGGCGTCGCCAGCGTGTTGTCGACGATGAGGGGGATCCCATGCCGCCGGGCGATCGCGGCGACGCCGGCGATGTCGAGCAGTTCGTTCTTCGGGTTCGCGATCGATTCGGCGAACAGTGCGCGGGTCTCCGGCCGGATCCCGGCCTCCCAGGCGGCGAGGTCGTTCAGCTCCGAGACGAACGAGGTGTGCACGCCCAGGCGGGAGAGGTCGTCGCGCAGAAGCTCTCGGGTGCCCTCATAGATGCTCGGTGAGGCGAGGATGTGATCGCCCGCGGAGACGAGGGACAGGAGCGTGACCGCGACGGCCGCTTGCCCGCTGCCCACCAGGAGGGCTCCGGCACCGGACTCCAGATCGGCGATGCGACGTTCCGCAGCGGCATTCGTGGGATTCGACACCCGGGTGTAGGAGAACCCGTCCGCGGACCCCGCGAACCGTGCGTGCGCCTCGTCGAAATCGTCGAACACGAAACCCGCGCTGAGGTGGATCGGCGTGGCACGCGGCCGATGCGGATCAGCGGAGTCGGCGCCCGCGTGCAGCTGCCTGGTCGCGAAGCCGAAGCCGGAGGAACGGGTCATCGCGTCTCCGCAAGCACGCGGTCGTCCGCGGCGGCGGGCGTGCGGACAGCGAGAAAAGTGGTGTGCCGGCGCAGGACGAACCCGAGGCGCTCATAGACGCGGATGGCTCCGACGTTCGTCGCCGCCGCGTGCAGCAGCGCCTTGTCTCCGCGCCGCTGGATGTGGAAGGCGACATCGAGGACGAGACGCGATGCGATGCCCTGACCGCGGTGCTCCGCATCCGTCGAGACCGCGCTGATCTCCGTCCACCCCTGCGGATGCAGTCGTTCCCCGGCCATCGCGATGAGGCGGCCCCCGCGCCGGATCCCGATGTAGCGACCCAGTTCGACCGTGCGAGGACGGAAGGGGCCCGGCTGGTTGCGCTCGACGAGGGCGAGCATCTCGGGAACGTCGTCAGCACCCAGCTCGATCGCCTCGTCGTCCGGGACCGGTCGCAGCGCGTCGGTCTGCACCAGCTGCACTCCCTCGCCACGGCCGAGCTCCTCCCACCCCACGGGGAGTGCGGGATCGGCGCCCGAGATGCCGATCTCCTGCCCGGGGCCGACCAGCTCGGCGAGGGCCTGCCATACGGTCGGGTCCTCCCAGGTGCGCACCGCGACGAAGGGGGCGACGTCGGACGGATACCGGCGTACCAGGTCGCCGCCGAGCGCGAACGCGGCGTGCGGGCCGGTCAGTGCATGCCACGCCGGGTTGTCGAGCACGTGGTCGCCCGAGGTTGTGGATGCCATGATGCGGATCCCTCTCCTGCATTCGATGGGTCAGGGACACCAACAGTAGGTACCGCGTGGCGCTCTCGGCGAGGGCTGCAGCCGACTGTGTCGCCCGGTGACACGATGCGACGCCGCGTGACGGAGCACGACGGTTCTTGACCGTCTGCATCAGCCGATGACCCCTTCTCGCGACCCGTACCGCCGCCGATGGGAGCATCGCTCGAACGGAGCCCTCGTGCTCCGCCGATTCCCCGGATCCATGCTGCGAAGCGCGAAAGGAGCACCCATGTCGACTGCGAACTCGTCTCGATCGGCCGTTGCGCGCTTTGTCGCATCGAGACTCGGCCAGGCAGTGATCGTGCTCTGGGCCGCGTATACGGTGTCGTTCCTCGTGCTCTACGCGCTGCCCAGCGATCCGGTGGCGCTCAAGACCGGCGGCGACGCCAGCGACATCACCCCGGAGCAGCTCGCCGCGCTGAAGGCGAAGTACGGGCTCGATCGGCCCCTCCTCGTGCAGTACGTGCTGCGCCTGGGCCACGCGCTCACGGGCGACCTGGGCACGTCGATCGACACGGGGCGACCCGTCTCGCAGGTGATCGGCGAGGCGATCCCGCCGACCCTGCAGCTCGCGGGCCTCGGCTTCGCCATCGCCGTGCTCACCGGCGCCGCGCTCGCCGTGGTCGCGACGTTCGTGCGCAGCCGTGCGCTGTCGACCTTCCTGCTCGGACTGCCGCCGCTCGGCGTCGCCATTCCGGCGTTCTGGTTCGGACTGATCCTCATCCAGCTGTTCTCGTTCCAGCTGCCGCTGTTCCCCGCGATGGGAGACCGCGGCTTCCCCTCGCTCGTGCTCCCGTCCGTCGCCCTCGCGTTGCCGACCGGAGCGATGATCGCCCAGCTGCTGTCGAAGAGCCTCACGGCCGCGCTGCGCGAGCCCTACATCGACACCGCCCGAGCCAAGGGCGCGGGCCGTGCACGGATCCATCTGCACCACGCGCTGCGCAACGCGGCGCTGCCGGCGCTGACGGTGACGGGACTCATCGTCGGTCAGCTGCTCAGCGGCACGGTCGTCACCGAGACGGTCTTCTCCCGACCGGGCATCGGCCGGGTCACCGCGACGGCCGTGCAGCAGCAGGACATCCCCGTGGTCCAGGGCGTCGTGCTGTTCGCCGCTGTCGTCTTCGTCACCGTGAATCTCGTCGTGGATCTGATCTATCCGCTCCTGGATCCGCGGATCGAGCTGACATCGGCGCCGCGCCGCCGGCGTCGCCCGCGCGCCGCGACCCCCACCACGACCCCCGCTGCCGCCGCGTCGACCTCGGTCGACATCGACGCCGTCCTGGAGGAAGTCCGATGAGCGACACCGTCGCCCTGCTGCCCGACGGCACCCAGCACCCCGCGGACGGATTCGGCGGGACGGCCGCGAACCGGTTCGACGACGCGGTCGCGGAGCGCGCCTCGCACCGCGGTCGCGAGGCGTCCAGCTCGCGCAGGCGGAGCTGGTTCGCCCGGCGCCCGGCGGCCGCCGCCTCCCTGCTCTGGTTGGTCGTCGTGCTCGTCGCCGCGGTCGCACCGGTTCTGCTCGCTCCTGGCGATCCGCTGGCCGGCGTCCCCGCCGATCACCTCCAGGCGCCCTCCGCGGCGCACTGGTTCGGTACCGACCAGATCGGGCGCGACCTCTACACCCGGGTCGTGCACGGCACCTCGTTGACGATCAGCGCCGCGTCGCTGGCCGTGGCCGTGGGTGTGATCGCGGGATCCGCGATCGGCCTGCTGAGCGGTTTCGCCGGTGGCCGGACCGACGCCGTCCTGATGCGGGCCGCGGACGTGCTCCTGGCGATCCCGAGCCTGCTGCTCTCGCTCGCCGTCATCACGGCTCTGGGCTTCGGCACCGTCAACGTCGCGATCGCCGTCGGTATCGCGAGCGTCGCCTCGGTGTCGCGCATCATGCGCGCCGAGGTCATCAAGGTGCGCGGCTCCGCCTACGTCGAGGCCGCGCGCGCCTCGGGCAACAGCTGGATCCGGCTGCTTCTCCGGCACGTCCTGCCCAACTCCACCGGGCCGGTGATCGCCCTCGGCGTGCTCGAGTTCGGGGGCGCGATCCTCGCCGTCTCCGCGCTCAGCTTCCTCGGATACGGCGCGCCCGCGCCTGCGCCCGAATGGGGCGCCCTGGTGTCCGGCGGCCGCGACTTCCTCCGCAACGCCTGGTGGCTCACCACCATCCCGGGACTCGTCATCGCCCTCACCGTCCTCGCCGCGAACCGGCTCGCACGGGGGCTCGACACCGAACGGACGGACGGATCATGAACGCGCAGAGCCCGCTGCTGGAGATCGAGTCGCTGTCGGTGGCGTACCGGACGTCGCGCGGACGCGTCGAAGCAGTGCGCGACGTGAGCCTGTCGGTCGCGCACGGCGAGACCGTCGCGATCGTCGGCGAATCCGGATCCGGCAAGTCGACGACCGTGCACGCCGTGATCCGGCTGCTCCCCGGTGCGGCGGACATCGCCTCCGGCGCCATCCGCTTCGACGGAACCGACCTGGCCGCGGCGTCGAACGCGGCATTGCGCTCGGTGCGCGGACGCCGGATCGGGTTCGTGCCGCAGGACCCGACGGTGAGCCTCAACCCGGTTCAACGCATCGGCACGCAGGTCGCCGAGGTGCTGCGCGTGCACGGGCTCGCCGATCGGCAGGGCGCCGCGGAGCGCGCGGTGCAGGCGCTGGAGCGCGCCGGGCTCCCCGATGCCGCGCTGCGCGCCCGCCAGTATCCGCACGAGTTGTCCGGGGGGATGCGGCAGCGCGTTCTCATCGCGATCGCGATCGCGGCCGACCCGCAGCTGATCATCGCCGACGAGCCGACGAGCGCGCTCGACGTCACCGTGCAGCGGCAGATCCTCGACCATCTGGACGGGCTCAAGCGCGAGCGCGGGGCGAGCCTGCTGCTCATCACGCACGATCTCGGCGTCGCCGCGGACCGCGCCGATCGCATCATCGTGATGTCCCAGGGCCGCATCGTCGAGGAGGGCACCCCCGAGCAGGTGCTGCTGGCGCCCGAGCATCCGTACACCCGTCAGCTGATCGCGGCCGCCCCCGGCCTGAACGCGCGTCACGAGCCGGTGATCGCCGCAGCCTCAGCGCCGATCGTGCTGCGCGGACGCCCCGGCGATCCCTTCGCCGCCCGGGACGCGGGAGTGCCGCCGACCAGCCCGGCCGTCGTCGAGCCCGTGCTGGAAGTCGACGCGCTCGTGAAGGAGTTCGCGGTGCCCGGGACGGGCGGGGCCGTGCAGCGCGCCGTCGACGGCGTCGGCTTCCGGATCGAACGCGGCCAGACGCTCGCCCTGGTCGGCGAGTCGGGGTCGGGCAAGACGACCACCGCCCGGCTGGCGCTGCGCCTCACCGACCCGACCTCCGGCACCGTCCGGTTCGACGGCGCCGACGTCACCGCACTCCACGGCGCGGAGCTGCGACAGCTGCGCCGCCGGGTGCAGCTCGTGCAGCAGAACCCCTATGCCGCGCTGAATCCGCGACTGACCATCGAGCGCATCATCAGCGACCCGCTGATCGCGTACCGCCTCGGAGACCGGACCCAGCGCCGCGCCCGCGCCGCGGAACTCGTCGACGTCGTCGCACTGCCTTCCTCGGTGCTGCAGCGCAAGCCATCGGAGCTGTCCGGCGGGCAACGGCAGCGCGTCGCGATCGCCCGTGCGCTCGCGATCTCGCCCGAGCTCATCGTGCTGGACGAGCCCGTCTCCGCCCTCGACGTGTCGATCCAGCACCAGATCCTCACGCTGCTCAGCACCATCCAGCGCGAATTCGGCCTCAGCTACCTCTTCATCTCGCACGACCTCGCCGTCGTCCGGCAGATCGCGCACACCGTCGGCGTCATGCAGCGCGGTCGCATCGTCGAGTCCGGCATCGCGCGGGAGATCTTCGACTACCCGCGCACCGAGTACACCCGCACCCTGCTCGACGCGATCCCCGGCGGCCTGCGGATCGCCCTCTGACCATCTCCCACCCGATTCCCCCTCCGTCCCGCACCGGACGGCACCCCCACCAAGGAGCCACCATGAACCCGACCCGAACGGCGTCGCGCCCGCGCGCCGCCCTGCGCCTGCGAACGACGGCGCTCGCCTCGATCGCCGTCATCGCCGGCCTCGCCCTCAGCGCCTGCGCGCCCGCCGCGCCCGCGGCCGCACCGACGAGTGCCGGAGCCAAGCCCGTCGACGGCGGGGCGCTCACGTTCGCGATCGCCAACGACCCGATCTCACTGAACCCCTCCGGGATCGGCTCCGGCAACGACACCTGGTACGTCACCCGGCAGCTGGTCGACTCCCTGCTCTACCAGAACCCCCAGACCGACGAGCTCGAGCCGTGGCTCGCCACCTCGTACAAGAGCAACGCCGACGCGACATCGTTCACCTTCGAGCTGCGTCACGGCGTCACCTTCTCCGATGGCACGCCGTTCACCGCGGCGAACGTCAAGGCCACCTTCGACGACATCCAGACCGGAGGCGCCCTGACGCAGACGACCAGCAACTTCGTCGGCTACAAGGAGACCAAGGTCATCGACGACGACACGGTCGAGGTCGACTTCAGCACCCCGAACGCCGCGTTCCCGAACTCGACGGCCAGCGTCGGCCTGGGCATCGTCGGCAACGCCACCCTCGCCGTGCCCTTCGCCAACCGCGCCGACGGCAAGGCCATCGTCGGCACCGGCCCGTTCACGCTCGACAGCTACACCAAGAACGTCTCGACCGTGCTCGCCGCCCGCAAGAACTACGCCTGGGCGCCCAAAGCGCTCGGCAACACCGGTCGCGCCCACCTCGACACCGTCACGTTCCAGGTCGCGCCCGAGGCGGGCGTGCGCACCGGCAGCCTGACCAGCGACCAGGTCGATGTCATCGGCGGCGTCCAGCCCACCGATGTGCAGACGCTTCAGGACGCCGGGTACCCGCTGATCTCGCGCGGCAATCCGGGCATCAGCTTCGGACTCTCGTTCAATCTGGCCCGCCCCATCGTCTCGGACATCGCCGTGCGGGAGGCCATCTCCGCGGCGATCGATCCGACGGTCGTGCGGGACACCGCCCTGAACAAGCTCTTCAACGTCGCCACGAGCACGCTGGCGAAGAACACGCCGTCCTGGGCCGACGAGGGCAAGCATTTCTCGTACGACCCGAAGCGCGCCGGGGCGCTCCTCGACAAGGCGGGCTGGACCAAGGGCGCGAACGGGATCCGTACCAAGGGCGGCACCCCGCTGACGCTGCAGCTGGCGTGGATCACGAACTTCGGGCCGAACCAGACCTCGCTCGAACTCATCCAGCAGCAGCTCAAGAAGGTCGGCATCGACGTGGTCCTCTCCGGCAGCACCGTGCCCGAGTTCCTCGCGAAGCAGGCGTCGGGCGACTTCGACATCGTGTGGGGCAACCTCTCCCGCGCCGACGGCGATGTGCTGCGCACGCAGTACTCCAAGGCCACCACGAAGCTGCATATCGATGACCCCGAGCTCGAGACGCTGCTGCAGGGGCAGCTGGCGGCGGGCAACCCCGCCGCGCGCGACAAGATCCTCGCCGAGGCGCAGGCGCGCATCGCGGCGCAGTACTACCAGATCCCGGTGCACGAGCTCACCTCGATCCTGTCGACCCAGTCCACCGTGCACGGCATCCGGCTCGGAGCGGACTCACGTCTGGACTCGCTGGTCTCCGCCTGGAAGGACGCACACTGATGAGCACCGCGACCATCGCCTCCGCCGGCTTCACTCTGGCCGGGAACTACCCCGAGGCCGATCCCACGGCAGGGCTCGAGGACACGCTGCGGCTGTTCGAGTTCGCCGAGGAGATCGGTCTGCAGGTGGCCGGGATCCGCCAGCGCCATCTCGAGCGCGGCGTCTCGTCGGCGCTGACCTTCCTCGCCGCAGCCACGCAGCGCACCGAGCGGATCCGCCTGGAGACGGCGGTGGTGCCGCTCGGCTACGAGACGCCGTTCCGCCTCGCTGAGGACTTCGGCACGGTCGATGCCCTGTCGAACGGGCGGTTGAACGTCGGAGTCAGTTCGTCCGCGCCGCACGGGGCGCTGCTGCGACACCTCGGCCGCATCGAGGACGACGGCGACGTCGACGCCTACGTCCTGATCGGACGCTTCCTCGAGGCGCTGGAAGGCCACGCGCTCGGCGCGGACATCCCCACGCCGTACGGCCCGCAGACCCCGCGGGTGCAGCCGCACATCGCGGGCCTGCGGGATCGGGTGTGGCTCGGCGGCGGATCCGCCCGCTCGGTGCGCTGGGCCGCCGACCAGGGGCTCAAGCTCCTGCTCGGGAACATCACGGCCGCCGCGGGAGCCGCCTCCTTCGAGGACGCGCAGCGCGCCCACATCGATGATTACCACGCGCACTTCGCCGGCGCAGGCACGGGATCGGTCGGCGTCGAGCGGGTGATCCTGCCGGTCGACAGCGCCACGGCGGATCAGCGCGAGCGGTACACCGCGTTCGCAGAGAGCAGGCAGGCGCGCACCGAGCAGCCCACGAACGGGCACCTGTTCCAACGCGACCTGTTCGGCACCGCCGAGGAGATCGTCGAGCGGCTCGCCTCCGACCCCGCGATCGACGGCCTCACCGAGCTGCGCATCGCGCTGCCGTACGCGCTGTCGCTCGACGACTACCGGCAGATCCTCTCCGACATCCGCCACGCGGTCCTGCCCCGACTCGGCTGGGTGCCGGCCGCCGGGGCGCTCGCCTCGGCCGCCGCGTAGCGGGTCCCCTCTCGATCGTCCCCTCGACCGCCCCAGACACATTGACCGTCCCAGACACATTGACCGTCCCAGACAAGGAGCACATCATGAGTTCACGACTTCGCGTCGGCGTCGCCCTCGAGGGCGCCGGCTGGCACCCTGCCTCCTGGCGGGAGCCGTCATCGCGGCCCGCCGAGCTGTTCACCCCCGGGTACTGGACCGACCTCGTCCGCACCGCGGAGGAAGGGCTCCTCGACTTCGTCACGATCGAGGACTCCCTCGCGCTGCAGTCCTCGGATCCCGTCCGCGGGGACGAACGCACCGACGAGGTGCGCGGACGCCTGGACGCCCTGCTGATCGCGTCCCGTGTGGCGCCCGTCACCTCTCGCATCGGGCTGATCCCGACCGTGACGACCACGCACACCGAGCCGTTCCACGTCTCCACGGGCATCGCCACGCTCGACTTCGCGAGCGAGGGCCGCGCGGGGTGGCAGGTGAAGGTGTCCGGGCGGGCCGACGAGGCCGCCCATTTCGGGCGCCGCGCGCACCCTGGCGATCAGATCGCCTGGGGCGATCCTGCCTTCGACGCCCTGGTCGGCGAGCTCTTCGACGAGGCCGCCGACCACGTCGAGGTCGTTCGGCGGCTCTGGGACAGCTGGGAGGACGATGCCGAGATCCGCGACGTCGCGACCGACCGGTTCCTCGACGCTGACAAGGTGCACGAGATCGACTTCGAGGGCCGCTGGTTCAGTGTGCGAGGGCCGTCGATCACCCCGCGCCCGCCCCAGGGCCAGCCGGTCGTCGCCGCGCTCGCGCACGCCGAGGTGCCCTACCGGCTGGCCGCGCGCTCGGCGGACCTCGTCTTCGTCACCCCGGCCGACGCCGCGCACGCGGAGCGGATCCTGACGGAGGTCGCCGCCGCCGCGGACGGCCGCGGGGGAGAGCCCCTCCAGGTCTTCGCCGATCTCGTGGTGTTCCTCGACGATCCGGACGGGGAGTCCGCCGCCGATCGACTCCGGCGTCTCGACGCGCTCGGCCGCCCGCTCGCGAGCGACGCGCGTGTCTTCACCGGCTCCGCATCCGAGCTCGCCGACCTCGTCGCCCAGCTCGGAGCCCTCGGTTACGCCGGGGTCCGCCTGCGCCCCGGGGTGCTGACCGACGACCTGCCCCGCATCGCCGGCGCGTTCGCCGCGGAGCTGCGCGCACGAGGCCTCTTCCACGACGCCTACGAGGCGGGCACCCTGCGCGGGCTGCTCGGCCTGCCCGAGCACGTCCCCAGTCGTTACGCCGCCGTCTGATCGATCAGAGGAGAACACCATGACCACGAGAGCACGCAAGCAGATCATCCTCGCCGCGTACGTCGGCGGAGTGAACGAGCACACCCTGTGGGAGCACCCGGATGCGGGCAGTCAGATCGACTTCTCCACGTTCCGGCACGTCGCGCAGACGGCGGAGCGCGGGCGCTTCGACTACTTCTTCCTGGCGGAGGGGCTCGCCCTGCGCGCCAGGGCAGGCCGCATCTTCGACCACGACATCGCGGGACGCCCCGACACGCTCGCCGTGCTCGCGGCGCTGGCCGCGGTGACCGACCACATCGGCCTGGTGGGCACGCTGAACGCGACGTTCAACGAGCCCTACGAGCTCGCCCGCCAGATCGCCAGCCTGGACCACCTGTCGGGCGGCCGGGCCGGATGGAACGTCGTCACCTCGTTCGACGCCTTCACCGGCGCGAACTTCCGCCGTGGCGGCTTCCTTCCGCACAGCGAACGCTACGTGCGCGCGGAGGAGACCGTCGCGACCATCCGCCGGCTGTGGGACTCGTGGGCCGAGGAGGCGATCGTCGCGGACAAGGCGACGGGCGTCTTCCTCGCGGACGCCGACGCCGGCGCATTCGCCCAGTCCAGCACGCAGTTCGACATCGCGGGCCGCTTCACCGTGCCGCGCAGCCCGCAGGGGCGCCCGGTGATCGTGCAGGCCGGGGTCTCGCCGCAGGGCCGCGACTTCGCGGCCTCCACGGCGGATGCGATCTTCTCGCCCTACGCGACGCTCGCCGAGGGCAAAGCGTTCTCCGCCGACATCCGGGAGCGCGCGGCCCGTTTCGGTCGCGGACCGGACGAGATCAAGATCCTGCCCGCGGCGGGATTCGTGATCGGGGACTCGGCCGCGGACGCCGAGGAGAAGGCGCGCCACATCCTCGAGCAGCAGCTGACGGACAAGACCATCCAGGTCACGTTCGAGCAGGTGTGGAACCGCGATCTGTCGGCCTACGACCCCGACGGACCGCTGCCGGACGTGGACCCGGACCCCGCAGCGCCGCCGATCATCCAGGGCCGCGCATTCGTGTTCCAGGATCGGTTCGAGACGGTGCGCAGATGGCGTGAGCTCGCCGACGAGCGGGGTCTCACGCTGCGCGGCCTTGCGCACGAGATCAGCCGCGGACCGGGATACGTGGGCACCGCCGCGCAGGTCGCGGATCAGCTCGACGCTTTCGTGCAGGAGGACGGCGGAGACGGGGTCGTGCTCGGCTCCCACCTCGTGCCCTCGGGGCTCGACGAGTTCGTCGACGAGGTCGTGCCGCTGCTGCAGGAGCGCGGTTCGCTGCGCACCGAGTACGACGGCACGACGCTGCGCGCGAACCTGCGTCTGCCGTTGCCGGCGCGCTCCGAGGCCCTGGCCTCCGCAGCGACGGAGACGGCACGATGACGCTCCCGGCCGCGGTCGAGACGGCACCCGCCGAGACGGCGGACGCGTTCGCGCGGGAGTGGGAGGACTGGCACGAAACGCATGAGGAGCGCCGTGCCGACCCGCACGGGTTCCTCGCCGTCACCGGCCTGTTCTGGCTGACGGCGGAACCGCGCCGCTACCCCGGCCTGCCCGGCGAGTGGTTCACCGGCGTCACCGGACCCGTCGTGGTCCTCGGGGACGACGAGACGCTCACCGTCGACGGCGCCGAGGTCACGGGCACGCATGCGTTCGGCCCCCTCGCGGAGCGCGACGGCGTGACGGTCGGTTTCGAAGGCGGCGTCGTCGAGGTCGCCAAGCGCGGCGGGCGGGACATCCTGCGTCCGCGCCGTCCCGACTTCCCCTTCCTGGCGACCTACACGGGGACGGCCGCGTTCCCGGCGGACCCGAGCTGGCGGATCCCGGGCCGGTTCGTCCGGTTCGTCGCGCCGCGGGCGATCGAGGTCGGTGCAGCCGTCGACGGCATCAGCCACGTGTACGACTCCCCGGGCTACGTCGAGTTCCTCGTCGACGACGAGCCGTTCCGGCTGCTCGCGTTCGACGGGCACCGGCCCGGTTCGCTGTTCGCGTTGTTCACCGACGCGACCAGCGGCGTCACCACGTACGCCGCGAACCGGACCGTGTCGTTCGAGGTGGCCGAGGGATCCGACACGACGGTGATCGACTTCAATCGTGCGACGAACCTGCCGTGCGCCTACACCGACTTCGCCACCTGCCCGCTGCCTCCTGCCGAGAACAGGCTCCGCGTGGCGGTGACCGCGGGGGAGCGGACGCCGGACCGACGGGTGCACGGCGAGGTCTCCGCCGAGGGCCTGATCCCAGCCGAACACCCCGGGGGTCGTTGAGCGAGCGCAGCGAGACGAAACGCGGTGCTCTCGCGAGGGCACCGCGTTTCGTCTCGGTCGCGCTGCGCGCGTCCTCGCTCAACGACCCCAATACTTTCGGACCCATCGCTCTGAGTACCCGACCTCGGCGCTGAGTCTTGGGTGCCGCGTCGACAGTGCTCTCCGCAGGCTACGTCATGCGTTGGAGGTCTCCGTCGGCGCGATTTCCAGACCGAACGCCAGAAGCTCGAGGAACACCCCTGGCTCGACCTCGACGCTCTGCTCGCGTTCGTACAGCCTGCGGAAGCCGAGCTTCGCGTAGAGGGCGTGCGCACCCGTCATCTCGGGTCCGCTGTTCATGACCACTCGTTCGGCCCGCCGCTCGGCGGCGAGGGCGATGACATGCCGGGTGAGGGCCTCCCCGACGCCGCGTCCCCGGGCCGTCGGTGCGACGGCGAGCTGGCGGAAATCGAGTTCGCCGTCGCGCGCCACCTCCGACAGATGCGCACCGGGGCGCGGGACCCAGACACTGCCGACGATCACATCCGCCTCCAGCGCGACCCATATGTCTCCCAGCGCCGCACGCGCGGCCACGTCGCGCAGCGACTGGAGGTATGCGGCCGACAGCTCGGAATAGCTCGTGACGTAGGCGTCCTCGGTGAGGCGCCCGACGATTCCGTACTCTTCGGGCGCGGCGAGCCGGATGGCGAGCGCCGTCGCTGTCGGGCTCATCGCCCGCGCGCCGTCTCGAGGACCCGGGGTGCGCTGCTCTCGAATCCCCATGCGTCGGCGAGCAGCGCGAATGAGCGCGCGCGATCCTCGGGGTCGTGCGTGATCGTGGTGAGCAGCAGCTCGTCGGCGCCCGTCACCCGCTGGAGGGTGTCGAGACGTTCCACGACGGTCTCCGCGTCGCCGACGAAGCGCGTGTCCAGACGGTCGCCGACCACGTCGAGAAGATCTGCGGGGTACGGCGCCACGAGCGCATCGTCGGGGTGTGGGTAGGCGATCGCGCCCTGGCCCGCGCGGATGCTGTGCACCCATTCGGCGTACCCGCGGCCGATGCGCTCCGCGTCGGCCGCCGTGTCCGCGACGAGCACGTCGGCCGAGACGATCACGCGCGGCTCGGCGATGGCACCGGGCCGGAACGCGCGCCGATAGGCCTGCACGGCGTCGAGCACGAAGCTGCCCGCGACGTGGAAGTTGGCGCCGAACGGCAGCCCGAGGCGCCCGGCGAGCTCTGCGCTGATGCCCGCGGTGCTGCCGTGCAGCCACACCTGGATGTCCTGTCCCTCGGCCGGTGTCGCATGGATCGGCACGCCCTCCGGCGCGAGGTAGGTGCCCGCGATGAGGGCGAGGATGTCGTGCACGTCCTGTTCGAACCGATCGGCGTCGCCCGCGGTGCGGCGCAGCAGGCGCGCCTGCGCGGCGAACCGGGCGGAGTCGAAGGCGAACGGCTTGGCGGCCGGAAGCAGCAGGCCGTCGACGATGCGGGCCTCCGCAGGGGCCGATGCGCTCGGCGCCGAGGGGCGCGATGTGGATCCGGATCGGCCGATGCCGAGGTCGAAGCGCCCGGGGTGGAGGGCGGCCACGACGCCCGCGGCCTCCACCACCTGGAGGGCCGCGTAGTTGCCGATGATGGTCGCGGCGGTGCCGATCCTGATGCGCTCGGTCGCCGCGGCGATGGCCGCGAGCAGCACGTGCGGGGCGGCGCCGGCGACGCCGGGGTTCAGGTGGTGCTCGGCGAGCCAGAAGCGGTGGTAGCCGAGTCGTTCCGCGGTCTGCGCGAGCGCGATCGTGTCACGGAGGCCCTGGCCCGCGGTCGACCCTTCGCCGAACGGGGAGAGCTCGAGGATGCTGAGCGGTGCACGGTTGGTCATGTGTTCGTCTTTCTCGGGTGCGGATACACGGAAAGGTGCGGGCCGGCGTCTGCCGCCGGCCCGCACCTCGGATTCAGGACTTGGGCAGCCCCGGCGGGTTGATCTCCGAGGTCGTGACCCCCTCCGAGTCGAGCCCCCACCCCTTGAGCACCTGGGCGTACTTCCCGTTCGCGATGAGCTCGTTGAGCACGATGTTGACGGGCTCGATGAGTCCGTTGCCCTTCGCGGTGCCTGCCGCGATCGCGGCCGCCTGCGGCCACCCGCCCGGGACGATGCCCACGAGCTTGGTGGCGCCGGTCTCCCTGGCCGCCCACGCGGAGGAGGCGTTCGGGCCGAAGGTGGCATCGACGCGGCCCGACTGCAGCGCGAGGGTCGCGGCCGCGTTGTCGTCGTAGTACTGCAGGTCGGCCGGTGCCTTGCCCGCGGTCTTGAGCTCCTCGTTCCACTTCAGGAGCACCTGCTCCTGGTTGGTGCCGGATCCGACGACGATCTTCAGGCCGGAGATGTCCGCGGCCTTCTGGATCTTGGAGATCGTGCTGTCGGACTTCACGTAGAAGCCGAGCAGATCCTGACGGTAGCTGGCGAAGTCGAAGAGCTCCTTGCGCGCCTCGGTGACCGTCACGTTCGAGGTGATCAGGTCGTACTTGCCGGACTGGATTCCGAGCGGCCAATCGGCCCAGGCGACCACCACGGGGTTGTAGGTTAGGCCGAGTCCCTGCGCGATCAGGCTGCCGATGTTCGGCTCGGTGCCGGCGGGCAGGGTCTTGCCGTCCGGGACGTAGCTGAGCGGCGGCACGAAGGCGCCCACGGCGACGGTGAGCTTGCCCGGCTCGACGGGGTGGAAGCCGCTCTTCTTGAGAGCCTCGACGGCCTTCGGAACGACGGCGCCCTCGACCCACTTCACGTCGTCGGCCGAGACCTTCGCCGCGCTCTTCGTGGGCTGCGGTGTGCTGTCGGCAGCGGTCGCCGCCGCCGGCTGGTTGAGGGCGACGACGGCGCCGACGGCGACGATCGCCGCGACCGCGACGGCGGCGATGCCGACCACCGCGCCCTGCTTCTTGCTGAGTGCCATGCTGTGTTTCTCCTTGTGGTGAGGGGCCTTGCGATGATGCGGCCGTGCCGCGTTCGGGTCGTGCGGATCAGTTCAGGACCTTGGCCAGGAACTCTCGGGTTCGCGGATGCTTCGGGTGGTCCAGGACGTCGGCGGGACGTCCTTCCTCGATCACGGTCCCGTGGTCGAGGAAGACGACGCGGTCGGCGACCTGGCGGGCGAAGCCGATCTCGTGGGTGACGATGATGAGCGTGGTGCCGAACCGGGCGAGGTCGCTGATGACCTCGAGCACCTCGCCGACGAGCTCTGGATCCAGCGCACTGGTCGGCTCGTCGAACAGCAGCACCTTGGGCTTCAGGGCGAGTGCGCGGGCGATCGCCACGCGCTGCTGCTGGCCTCCCGAGAGCTGCCGGGGGTAGGCGTCGGCCTTGTCGGCGAGGCCGACGCGATCGAGCAGGCCGAGGGCGAGCTCTCTGGCGTCCGAGGCGGCCAGGCGCTTGAGAGCGATCGGCGCCTCGACGATGTTCTCCAGCGCGGTGAGATGCGGGAACAGGTTGAAGTGCTGGAAGACGATCCCCACCTGCGTGCGGCGCCGCAGGATCTCCCGCTCGTGCAGCTCATGGAGCTTCTCACCGCGCAGCTCGTAGCCGATCAGCTCGCCGTCGACCGTGACCGATCCGCGATCCACGCTCTCCAGGTGATTGATGGTGCGCAGCAGGGTCGACTTGCCGGAGCCGCTCGGGCCGAGCAGCGCGATGACCTCGCCGGGCTGCACGGTGAGATCGATCCCCGAAAGCACCTCGAGCCCGCCGAAGCTCTTATGGACGTTGTGGATCTCGACGAGTCCGCTGGTGGCGGTCTCCGCGCTGATGGTGCTCATGCGCTCGCCTTTCCGGTGGAGCGGATCGCGGCACCGGCCGGTGTCGGATCATCGCCGAGCCGGGCCCATTGCGAACCGACCCAGCGCCGGGCCTGCTGCAGAGGGGTGGGCGGCAGCGCCCGGGCGGAGCCGCGCGCGAAGTGCCGCTCGATGTAGAACTGCGCGATGCTGAGGATCGTGGTGATGATCGTGTACCAGACGACCGCGACCAGGAGCAGGGGGATGACCCGGCTGTTGCGGTTGTAGATGACCTGCACCGCGTAGAAGAGTTCGGGGATCGCGATCACGAACACCACGGACGCGCCCTTGACGAGGCCGATGACCTCGTTCGTCGCGTTCGGGACGATCGAGCGCGCCGCCTGCGGGAGGATGATCCGGAACAGCCGCCGGCCCGCCGGAATGCCGAGGGCGGCCGCCGCCTCGGACTGCCCCTGGTCGACGGAGAGAAGCCCTCCGCGGATGATCTCCGCCGAGTATGCGGCCTGGTGCAGCCCGAGGCCCAGGATGGCTGCGGCGAACGCGCTGACCAGCTGGACGGTGGGGAACTCCACGATCCAGAAGTCGGTGGTGAACGGCGTGCCGAGTCCCAGCTTCGGGTACAGGTAGCCGAGGTTGTACCAGACGATGATCTGCACGACCAATGGCACCGAGCGGAAGAACCAGATGTACGCCCACGCGGCGGAGCTGAGCAGCGGGGACTTCGACAGCCGTCCCAGCGCGATGATCGTGCCGAGCACGAAGCCGACGATCGCCGAGACGGCGGTGATCGCGAGCGTGTACCCGATGCCGATGAGCACGGGGCCCGAGAAGAAGTACTCGGCGAACGTCCCCCACTCGTAGCGGCTGTTCGTGACGAGGCTCCAGCCGAACTGGGCGACGACGAAGAGGATGAGCGCGGCGAACGTCCAGCGCCACCAGTGACGGGTGTGCACCACGGGGACGGCACTGATGTCGACCCTGGTCCGAGTGCGATCCTCCGGTCGGCTCGGTTCGTGGTCGACCGAGCGGCCGAGAGGCGGTGCGGCGATGTCGGTCATGATGCTCCCTCGTGGTTCCTCAGCGCAGCGGGTGCTGCGTGAAAGTCACGGTAGGAGCACCCTCGGCTGCCTCCACAGCCGGGGATTCACACGCGGCAACCGGCTGATATCCGATGCAACCGGCTGATATACGGCGTAACGGAGCGATGTCCGGCGTCACCCAGGCGCAGAGACGGGGCGCCGAACCATGGTCGGATCGGCGCCCCGTCGGCAGGTCGGTTCAGGCGTTGCGGAGGATGTGATCCGTGACGCGCGTCGAGAAGTACACGGCGTCCACCGGGATCCGCTCGTCCGCGGCGTGGAACTCCCCGAACACGTCGAAGTCGGCCGGAACCCGCAGCGGCACGAAGCCGTACCCGTGGATGCCGAGCTGCGCCAGGTGCTTGTTGTCGGTGCTCGCCGGCAGCAGATAGGGCACGACGAGGCCGTCGGGATCCTCGGTCGCGATCGCATCCTGAAGCACCTCGAGCAGCGGAGAGTCGATCGGCGACTCGATCGCGGGCACCGGGCGCCCCCACGAGAGATCGACGTCGTCGCCGACGAGAGCCGCCAGCTCCTGCTGCAGTGCGGCATCCGCCCCTGGCAGGGTGCGGATATCGAGACGTGCGGTGGCTTCGGCGGGGATCACGTTGGTCTTGCCCCCGGCGCTGAGCACCGTCGGTGAGACCGTGTTGCGTGCGGAGGCCGTGACGATCGAGGAGACGAATCCGAGCCCGGCGAGCTCGTCGTCCAGGCCGTCGTCCGTGAACCGGATCCCGCGATGCTCGCCGAACACCTGCAGGAAGCGCTTCAGGGCGGGGGTCGCCACGACGGGGAAGCGGTGCGCCCCCACGGCGGCGACAGCGCGGGACAGACGGACCACCGCGTTGTCCGACGTCGGCCGCGAGCCGTGCGCCGCGTGTCCGCGCGCGGTGAGGGTGGCCCACGTGACGCCCTTCTCAGCCGTGGCGACCAGGTAGGCCCTCCGCTCGTCGGTGAGCGGGATGGAGAACCCGCCGACCTCGCTGATCGCCTCCGTGGCGCCGTCGAACAGCTCCGGCCGGTTGTGCACGATCCACCGCGCGCCCCACACGCCGCCTGCCTCCTCGTCCGCGAAGAACGCGAAGATGAGATCGCGGCGGGGCACGACGCCCTCCCTGCGGTAGGCCCGGGCGAGAGCGAGGATGGTCCCCGCGTAGTTCTTCATGTCGACGGCGCCGCGTCCGTAGAGGATGCCGTCGTGGATCTCCGCGCCGAACGGCGGATGGGCCCAGTCCGCTTCCACGACGGGCACGACGTCGAGATGCGCGTGCACCACCAGCGCCCCGGCGTCCGGATCCGTCCCGGCCAGCCGGGCGACGACACTCGCCCGGCCGGGTCGCGGTTCGACCAGGTCGACGTGATAGCCGACCTCCTCGAGCTTCTGCTTCACGAACAATGCCGCCCGAGTCTCCCCGTCGCCGATGGTGGCCGCATCGCCGGTGTTGACGCTGTCGATGCGGATGAGGTCGCGGATGAGCTCGAGGGCCTCCGCCTCGACGGGCGAAGGAGTCGTCACTGCGCGCCCGCGTGCTCGTGCCCGTGCGCGTGCTCGACGCGCGCGTCGCCGGCGAGCTTGAATGCGAGCCTGCCGTGGGCGTAGCCGCCTCCCGCGCGGATCGCGGTCGCGACCCAGGCGGCCTCGGCGAGCTCCGCCTCGGTGGCGCCAGCGCGCACCGCGTTCTGCGCATGTCCGTCGATGCAATAGGCGCACTGCGTCGTGATGCCCACCGCCAGGGCGATCAGCTCGCGGAACTTCAGCGGGATGGCGCGCCCCTCCTCGGCGAAGACCGCCTGATCGAACGCGGCGAACGCGGCGAGGATGTCAGGCGTCTCGCGCTTGTAGACGCGGGTGAAGGTCTTGTCTGCGGTGCGATCGAAGTAGTCCGACACGTGCTCTCCTCGGAGTCCAGGCCGCGCGAGGGCACGGCGCGCCCTCACGCTAATCCGGGGGCGCGATGCTTCCGAAGCGCACCGTCATCGGGCGACTCGCGGCGTCTTCGACGACGGAATGTTCCGCCGCATGTCGCCGGATTTCGCTCGGGATCCGCGCTCCGCGGCGCGAGCGGAGACTCGTGGGATGACGCATCCGATCGCCCCCCACGCCGCGCGTCGCCCGCCGGTCCTCGAGCAGACCTGGGCGGAGCTCCTGCCCGAGCTCTCCCGCCCTGCGTCCCCCGTGCGCACGCCGGATCCGCGGCTGATCGCGCTGAACGAGGAGATCGCCGGTGAGCTCGGCCTCGAACCCGGCTGGCTCCGGTCCGACGACGGGGCGCGCTTCCTCACCGGCGAGTCGCGGGCCGACGGGACGGCCCCTGTCGCCCAGGTGTACGCGGGCCACCAGTGGGGTGAGTTCCGGCCGATCCTCGGCGACGGCCGCGCCGCCCTGCTCGGGGAGAGACGCGACCGGCGGGGACGGCTGCGCGACCTGCACCTCAAAGGCATCGGCCCGACCTCGATGTCGCGCGTCGACGGCTTCGCCACGGTCGGCCCGATGCTGCGCGAATACCTCATGGGCGAGGCGATGCACGCCCTCGGCGTTCCCACGACCCGAGCGCTCGCGGTCGTGTCGACGGGCGCTCCGCGCGAACGCGACGGCCAGGTGCTGCCCGGTGCTGTGCTCGCCCGCACGGCCGCAAGCCACGTCCGCTTCGGCTCGTTCGAGTACGCCGGCACGCACGAGGATCCCGGCTTGCTCCGGCGCCTCGCCGACCACGTCATCGCCCGGCATTACCCGCAGGCCGCGCGCGCGGAGCACCCCTACCGCGCCCTGCTCGCGGAGATCGTGGAGGCAGCGGCCGCGCTCACCGCGGACTGGATGCGGATCGGGTTCGTCCACGGCGTGCTCAGCACGGACAACGTCCTGGTCTCCGCCGAGACCATCGACTACGGGCCCTGCGCGTTCCTGGACGCCTACGAGCCCGGGGCTCGTTTCAGCTCGATCGACGAGTTCGGCCGCTACGCCTACGACAGGCAGCCTGCCATCATGCGGTGGAATCTCGAACGCCTGGCCGAGTCGATCGCACCGCTGCTCGACGACGACGCGGCCACCGCCGAGCGGATCGCGGCCGACATCAGCGCCTCCTTCGACAGCGGCTACCACGCTCGCAGATCCCTGGCATTCCGGCGGAAGCTCGGCATCGGTCGGGCTGCGGACCAGACGGAGATCGATGCCCTGACCGACGCGGCCCTCGGGATCCTCACCGAGCACGCGGTCGACTTCACCGGATTCTGGCGGGATCTCGCCGCGGCCGCGGCCGGCGATGAGCGCCCGCTCCGAGGCCGCTTCCTCGGTCCCGTCCCCGAGCTCGATGCGTGGCTGCACCGGTGGCGTGCCCTCGGCCCCGACGACGAACTGATCCGCGGGGCCAACCCCGTGTACATCGCACGCAACCACATCCTGGACGAGGCGCTCGCGGCGGCGGTCGACGGCGACATCGCGCCGTTCACGCAACTGCTGGGCCTGCTGCGCACACCCTTCATCGAGCGCGCGGGAGACCAGCACCGCCGCTATACCCGCCCCGCACCGGACGGCGCGCCGAGACACCTCACCTACTGCGGCACCTGACCGGCCGCCGTCACTCGATCCGGGACGGCTCTCCCAGGGCATGCCAGGTGCGGCTCACATAGACCAGTGGCGTTGCGGCGTTCCCGGTCTCGGACGGCTCGGGGAGGGCGGCGTCGAGCGCGTGCACGATCACCACCGTGGACGTGCCCGCCCGCAGGCGATGCAGCACACGGCCGCGGACCCAGGTGCGCGCCGCGGGGAAGTAGGGCTCACCCGTATCCAGGCGGCTCCAGATCGCGCGATCCGCGAACCGGTCGATGCCGCTGGTGGCGCCCAGCTTCGCCAGGCCGAGCTGTGCTGAGGAGAGCAGGTGGACGATCACGGTGTCCGCGCTGTTGATCGTGGTCGACGCCGACGACTGATCGGAGATCGAGAACACGAGCAAAGGCGGTTCCGCGCTGACCGAGGACACGCTCGTGGCGGTCAGCGCGACCGGCCCGTCGCCGGCTTCGGCCGTGACCAGCGCGACGCCCGCGGGGTGCTCCCGGAACACGCGTCTGAACTCCTCCGCGGAGAGCGCCTCCACCCGGTCGGGGCTGCTGTCCTCGAGTCGGTGGCTCTCCACGCTCCGCGGCCGGTCGATCTGCTGGGTCGACATGACGGATCCCTCCTTCTGCTCGAGACGATGCGGCGGTGCGCGGCACATGCCGGCTCCGTGGCGCCCAGCCTGCCGTCACGACGGCACGCGGAAGCCTCTGTGTCGTCAGGTGCAGAACTGTTGCGCGGGATGACGTCGGGTGACGACATCCGGCGCCCAGCGCACGGCCGCGATCTAGCGTCGCGGTGAGAGGGACAAGACACAGCGACGCGGACGGAGAGGGATCATGGTGACCGGTGAATGGTATTCAGAGCTCGCGGACGATACGTTCGCAGGGCTCTCCTCCGCCTCGCTGTCGCCCGATCCGCCGATCGACGACCTCGGATTCGAGAGCCTGGGCTCGTACGTCTTCGCGCAGGATTGGCAGCACTGGCACGATGATCTCGATGAGCGCAGGCGGGATCCGCACGGACCTCTCGCGTACACAGGACTGCACTGGCTGAGCGCGCGCCCGCAGCGCGTGCCGAGGGTGCCAGGATCGTTCCGCGCGATTCGCGGATCCGTGCTCCTCTCCCTCGATCCTGACGAGCGCGCCCGATACTCGGGCGTCGACCTCACGGGCGAAGCCCGCATCGACCCCGGTGAGAACGGCACCCTCGAGTTCGCCGGCGGCACGGCCGAGTTCGCCCGGCTCGGCGGCCATGCGGTGCTGCGGAGCCGGCTGCAGCCGAGTCCGTTCCTGGAGAGCTTCGGAGGCACTCCCGCGTTCCGCCCGAACGAGGCGTGGGTGATCCCCGCCGTGTTCCACGCGGATCCGCGTGCGTACGAGGTCGACGCCGCAGTCGGCGACTTCCTGCATCTCCTGCAGTCTCCGGGCACGCTGCGGTTCACCATCGGCGGGCGTGGGCACGAACTCGCCGTCTTCGAAAGCGTGTCCGGCAACGGCTGGCGCCTGCCGTTCACCGATGCGACCTCGGGCCGTGAGACGACCGTCTGGGGCCGCGACGTCGTGGTGGACCCGGTCTTGGACGGCGAGACGGCGATGATCGACTTCACCCGATCCAGCAACCTCCCGTGCGCGTACAGCGACATGACGACGTGTGCGCTGGCGCCGCGGTCGAACCGGATCCGGACGAGGATCACCGCCGGCGAGAAGACGCCCCGCCTGCGCCTCATCGCGGGAGCCGACGGGCCGATCGTGGTCAGCGAGCGCTGACCACGATCACCCGGGTGGTCACTGCGCGACGAAGAACGGGATCGCGCCGGTCAGGAGGCCGACCGCCAGCATCACGAGCGAGACCACGAGCGCGCGCCACAGCACCTTGCGGTGGTGGTCGCCGAGGTTCACGCTCGCGAGCGAGACCAGCAGCAGGATCGCCGGAACCAGCGGGCTCTGCAGGTGCACGGGCTGGCCGGTGATCGACGCGCGGGCCATCTCGACGGGGTCGATGCCGAAGTGCGCGGCACTCTGCGACAGCACCGGCAGGATCCCGTAGTAGAACGCATCGTTCGACATGAAGAACGTGAACGGGATCGACAGGATCCCGGTGATCGGCGCGAGGAACGGGCCCAGCGCCGGGGGCAGCACATTCGTGATCCACGACGCCATCGCGTCGACCATGCCCGTGCCGGTGAGCACGCCGACGAGCACGCCCGCCGCGATCACCATCGACACCACGCCGACGATGCTGGGCGCGTGCGCGACGATCTCGGACGCCTGATCCTTGAGCTTTCGGAAGTTCACCACGAGCGCCAGGGCGGCGCCGACCATGAACACGTAGGGCAGCGGCAGCACGTCGGCGATGAGCAGCACCATGACGGCGACCGTGAGGGCGAGGTTGAACCAGATCAGCCGCGGGCGCAGCGTCGCCCTGTTCGGGTCGAGCATGGTGTCGGCCATCGCGGTGTCGGTCGGGTCCACCCCGGCCGCGGCGACGGCGCCATGACCGCCGGCGACGGTGACGATGTTGCCGGTCCGCAGCGAGGCGCGCGCGCCAGGCTTGGCGTCGGAGCCGCGGAAGATCGCGGGCACCGCGGCGAGCAGTCCGCCCTCGGCGGTGCCGGTCAGGCGGCTCTCGTCGAGCGCACCGAGGCGGCGACGCTCCTGCAGGCCGAGCATCCAGGCGAAGCCGAGGGAGACGATCAGCCCGATACCCAGTGAGGGCAGCATCGGCACGAAGATGTCCGTCGGCTGCACACCGAGCGCGGTCGCGGCGCGCACGGTGGGGCCACCCCACGGCACGATGTTGAGCGTGCCGTTCATCAGGCCCGCCACGCAGGTCAGCACCACGGGGCTCATGCCCAGGCGCAGGTAGATCGGCAGCATCGCCGAGGTGGTGATGATGAACGTCGTGGATCCGTCGCCGTCCAGCGACACGGCGCCGGCGAGCAGAGCCGTGCCGATGACCACCTTCGCCGGGTCATCGCCCAGCACGCGCGTGATCAGGCGGATCAGCGGATCGAACAGGCCGACGTCGATCATGATGCCGAAGAACATGATCGCGAACATCAGCAGCGCCGCCGTCGGCGCCATCTTGCCGATCGCGTCGAGGATCATGTCGCCGAGGCCCAGTCCGGCACCGGCGAAGAGGCCGAACACGGTGGGGACCAGGATCAGCGCCACCATCGGGGTGAGGCGTTTGGTCATGATCAGCGTCATGAACACCAGCACCATCACGAAGCCGAGGATCACCAGGACCCATTCGGGCGGCGCGAAGGCGATGTCGTACGAGGGCTTTTCGTCGGCTGCGGCGAGCAGACCGGTGAGAACCGTGGGCATGAGGTGACTCCTTCGTCATCCGCCTGTCGTCTTCGACGGACCTCGCCGAGATTAGGGAACGCAGGCGCTGCGGATCCGGAAAGTCGCATTCCGCCGCGTTGTGCGCGTAGCGTGACTTCTGCGCATATTGCTCAAGGAGGACGGATGCCCCGCAGAAACCGGATGCGGTTCGCGACGCGGACCCTCCTGCTGCAGTTCGCGACGGTGGTGCTCGTCGTCGCGCTGTGCACCGGCGTGTATCTGCTGCTCGCCGTGCAGCAGCTGCGTGCCGAGGCCGAGTCCTCGGCACTCGGTATCGCGCGCACGCTGGCGGAGGATCCGGAGATCCGCGCCGAGGTCGCCCGCGCCTCCGCCGACCCCGGCACGCCGCAGGCGGACGACCTGCGGGACGGAGTGCTGCAGCGCACCGCGACGACGACCGCCTCCCGCACGGGCGCCCTGTTCATCGTGATCACCGACGACCACGGGATCCGGCTCGCGCATCCGGATCCGGCTCGTCTCGGCCAGGAGGTGAGCACCCCGTTCCAGGACGTGCTCGCCGGCCACGAGGTCATCGAATGGGAGACCGGCACCCTGGGCGACTCGGCCCGGGCGAAGGTGCCCGTGCGGGACAGCGGAGGAACCCCGATCGGCGAGGTCAGCGTCGGCTTCGCTCGCGCGGGCGTGTTCGACGATCTGCCGCCGCTGCTCGCCGTGATCGGCGTCGCCGCCGTGGGATCGCTGCTGCTGGCCGGCGTCGCCGCGCTCATGCTGCGCCGGCGCTGGGAGCGGCTCACCCTCGGCGTGCAGCCGGAGGAACTGGTCGCGCTCGTGCAGAACCAGACCGCGGTGCTGAACGGCGTCGACGACGGCGTGCTCGCGGTCGACCCGGACGGGGTCGTGCGGGTCTGCAACGCCGCCGCCGAGCGGCTGCTGTCGGTGCAGGACCTCGTCGGCGTGCCGTTGGACCGGGCCGGACTTCCGGGCGCGGTGCGCGAGGCCGTCTCCGGAGGACGGGCACTCTCGGAGGCGGTGCACGGCGACCGGGTGCTCTACCTCGACACCCGGCCCGTCGAGCGCGACGGGCGACCGCTCGGCACGGTGGCCGTCATCCGCGATCGCACCGAGCTGGTCGCACTCTCGGAGCGACTGGAGACCGTGCGCACGATGACGGCCGCCCTCCGCGTGCAGCGCCATGAGTTCGCGAACCGGATCCACGTCGCCGCCGGGCTCATCAATGCGGAGCGCGTGCAGGACGCCAGGGACTTCCTCGCCGAGTTGATGGTCCGGGGATCCGTGGACTTCCCGGTGGAGGGGCGGGAGCGGCTGACCGACTCGTTCCTGCGCTCGTTCCTGGGCGCGAAGGCGCTCGAGGCGTCCGAGCGCGGCGTGGTCCTGCGGATCGCCGAGGACACGCACCTGCTCGGCGCCGTGGTCGAGGCCGAGGACGTCGCCGCGGTGCTGGGCAACCTCGTCGACAACGCCGTGACCGCGGCGGTCGCCGGCGCCGCTCCGCGCTGGGTCGAGGTCACCGTGCTCGACGACGGTGCGGCACTGGTCGTCACGGTCGCGGATTCGGGGGCAGGCCTCGATGCGGCGCTCGAGGAGGGTGCGCCGGGCGACACCGACCCCGAGGGTGCCGACGCCGACGACGCCGGGGCCGTGCACGGTCATGGGCTGGGCCTGCCTCTGTCCCGCGAGATCGCCCGGCGCGGAGGCGGCGATCTGTGGATCATCGACCGCGGCGGCGACGAGCACGGAGCAGTCTTCGCCGCGCGTCTCGACAGGGCGGTCGCACCGCTGGGAGGGGCCGGCCGCGCGGACACCGACGGCGAACGAACCAGTACCCGCCCCGACAAGGAGGAGAGCAGATGACGGATCCGATCCGCACCCTCGTGCTGGACGACGACTTCCGGGTCGGCCGGCTGCATCAGACGATCGTCGACGAGCGCCCGGGGTTCGTCGCGCTGGAGCCCGTGCGCACGCTCGCCGAGGCCCGCGCCGCGATCCGGGACCTGTCTCCGGATCTGCTCCTCGCCGACGTCTACCTGCCCGACGGCGACGGGATCGGCCTCGTGCGGGAGGCGGGCATCGATGCGATCCTCGTGTCGGCCGCCGATGACCCGGCGACGGTGCGGCGCGCACTGCGCTCCGGCGCCCTGTCCTACCTGATCAAGCCCTTCGAGAGACGCACCCTCACCGGGGCGCTGGATCGATACGCCCGCTTCCGCAACCTGATGGCGGGCGATCGAGCCCTGCAGCAGAAGGACCTCGACCGCGCGCTCGCGATCCTGTACGGATCGGGAGAGGCTGCGACGCCCTCGCGATCGGCGACGGAGCAGGTCGTGCTCGCCGCGCTGGGCGAGGCCGAGGCCTCAGCCGCAGAGATCGGCGAGCGCGTGGGGATCTCCCGGGCCACGGCGCAACGGCACCTCGCCGCGCTCGCCGACCGCGAGGAGGTCGAGGTGCGGCTCCGCTACGGCGCCACCGGACGACCGGAACACCGCTACACGCGTCGCGGGTGACGGGGCACCGGCGTTCCCGACGCGCGGACTCGAGCTCAGCGGATCCGGGCTCCGCCGGGGCTCAGCGACCGATCGTCAGCCCCGCCCGAAGAGAGCGCCGCCGTTCACCTGGATGATCTGCCCGGTGGTCCAGCCGCCCTCGGGGCCGGCGAGGTAGGACACAGCGCCGGCGACCTCGTCCGGCGTGCCGGCACGGTTCATCGGCACCTGCGCGAGCCGCGACGCCACGATGTCCGGCGTGCGCCGGCCGTCCCAGAACCCGGTGTCGGGCACGTAGCCGGGCGCGATGGCATTGACCGTCACGCCCTCAGGGGCGAGGTCGGCGGCGAGGCCCATCATCCAGCCATGGATCGCAGCCTTCGCCGCGCCGTAGCCGTTCGCTCCTCGAAGCGCCGCGATCGAGCTGATCGAGATGATCCGGCCGCCCGGCCGCGCGATGCGGGGCAGCAGCGCCTCGGTGAGCAGCACCGCGGTGAGCACGTTCAGGCGCATGTTGGCCTCGTAATTGGCGGCGATGCCGGCGAGGCCCTCGCCGCGGTCCAGCACGTTGCCGCCGGCGTTGTTCAGCAGCACCTCGACGTCGCCGGCGATCTCGCCGGCGGCGCGCTCGACGGCGTCCGGATCCTGCAGGTCGGCCGTGATCGTCTGCACCCGGGCGTCCGGCGTCTGCGCGAGGACGCGGTCGGCCGCCTCCTGCAGCACGCCGGCGCGGCGTCCGATGAGCGCGAGGTCGAAGCCGTCGCGCGCGAGGCGCAGGGCCGAGGCGAGACCGATGCCCGTGCCTCCGCCGCTGATGACGGCGAGCGGGCGGGCGGATCCGGAGGACGACTGCGGGATGCTCATGCGCCCAGCCTAAGTCGCGGGCCTGCGGTCGGATCCGGTCCGGTAGCCTTCCTGGCGTGACGACCGCGCGCACGCCGATCGATCCCGCCGGGTGGCGGACGTGGACCGGCGCGCTCCTCATCATGCTCGCCTGGTGGGTCACCACCTACGGTTTCGGCTCCGTCCCGATCCCTGCCCTGCAGCCGGGCTGGTTCCCGCAGCTGGGGGTCGTGGTCACCAACGGGCTCAGCCTCGCCGTCGCCTGGCTCGTCGCAGCCCTGGTTCTCCGCGCCGGATGGTGGGGAAGCACTCCGCTGCGGCGGATCGCGGGGTGGGGCTCCGGCCGGGTCGACGCCCTCGGCTGGCTCGCGCCGGTGCTGGCGATCCAGCTCTCCTACATCTGGATCGGACGGCAGGGCATCCCCGGGATCGCGGGCTCGCCGGGAATGCTGCTCAGCGTCGCCGCCGGAATGCTCGCCGTGGGGATCTCCGAGGAGACGGCGGCACGCGGCCTCGCGCTGGGCGCGGTGATGAGGCGGCACCCCTGGCTCGGCGTCGCCGCGACGTCGCTCGTATTCGGCCTGTGGCACCTCGGCAACGGGCTGTTCTTCGGCAAGAGCGTTGAGGAGACGTGGTGGCAGGTGCTCGGTGCGGCTACCTTCGGCGTCTGCTTCGCCGGCGCCCGGCTCATGATCGGGTCGATCTGGGCACTCGCGTTCCTGCACGCCCTGGGGGACTGGACCCAGGTGCTCTCCCCGGGTGCGGCCCCGCTCTGGTACCAGATCGCGGTGATGGTGTCCGAGCTGACCTGGGGCATCGTGCTGACCGCGGTCGCCGTGCGACGCGGGTACCACCAGGCGCTCTGACCCGACCTCGCGCGCCCGTCTGCGCCGCCGCGACGGATGCGCATGCGCGGCTAGCATGGCCACGATGACTGACGTGCCCCCGATCGCCGAACGCCTGTCGCGGATGATCCAGCTGCCCACGGTGTCCGCCGAACTCGACGAGCGCGGATCCGCGCCGTTCGAGGACTTCGTGGCGCTCATCGCCGAGCTCTACCCCCGGGTGCACGCCGAGCTGACTCTCGAGCGCCACACCGACTTCGGGCTGCTGTTCCACTGGGCAGGGCAGCGCACGGCGGCCGATGGGCCGCTCGTGCTCATGGCGCACTACGACGTCGTCCCCGTGGACGAGTCCGACGCATGGACGCACCCGCCGTTCGCGGGCGTGATCGAGAACGGATCCGTCTACGGCCGCGGCGCCCTGGACGACAAGGGGCCGCTCATCGTGATCCTCGAAGCCGTCGAGAACCTGCTCGCGGAGGGCTTCACGCCCGCCCGCGACGTCTACCTCTCCTTCGGAGGCAACGAGGAGACGTTCGGATCCGCCGCCATCGCGATCGCAGATGTGCTGAAGGACCGCGGGATCGTGCCCTGGCTCGTGCTCGACGAGGGCGGCGCGGTGGTGGACGCGCCCCTGCCGTTCGTGCCGGGGAGCGCGGCGATGATCGGTGTCGGCGAGAAGGGCGTGATGACGGTGAGGCTCAGCGCGCGCGGCGAGGGCGGTCACGCCTCGGCCCCGCCGCCGCGCACCGCCGTGCGCCGCATCGCGCGTGCGGTCGACCGGTTGGGCCCCGGCACCTTCCGTCCGCGCACGCCGCGGGCGATCTCGCGCATGCTGACGCAGCTCGCAGGCTCCGCCTCCGGGCCCGCGCGCCTGCTGCTGCGCACGCTCGGAGCGCTCCCGCCCGTGTCTGCGCGGGTATTCGCCGCGCTCGGCGGCGAGGCGGCGGCCCTCGTGCGCACGACCGTCGCCCCCACGATGCAATCCGGCGGCACCGCAGCCAACGTGCTGCCGTCGCAGGCCTCGGCCACCGTGAACCTGCGGATCGCCCTCGGCGAGACGGTGCGGAGCGCAACCGCACGCGTACGCCGGCGCATCGCGGATCCGCTCGTGACCGTCGAAGTACTGGAGGGCAGCGATCCGTCGCCCGAGTCGCCCACGGACACGGCGCCCTTCGCTCTTCTTGCGGAGGCGCTCGCTGCGTCGCACCCGGGGATCCCCGCCGTGCCGTACGTGACGATGCAGGCCACCGACTCCCGGCATTTCCACCGGTTCTCGCCCGCGGTGTTCCGGTTCGCGCCGCTGGAGATGTCGAACGCGCAGCGGGCCACGATCCACGGCGTGGACGAGAGCGTCGAGATCGCAGCGCTCGAGCGCGGGGAGCTGTTCCACCGCGCGCTCATCGAACGGTTACAGTGAGCTGACCCGCACGCGGACGCCGAGCACGTCGGCGCGTCCGCACCACGTTCCGCCGACACCGCGGAACTGCACGAAGGAGTCGCGATGACGCGCACCGCCACACTCGGCACTCTGGTCGCCGTGGTCGGTTTCCTGGCCTTCGTCGAGTTCACCAGCGGTGTGCTGCAGGGCTACTACACGCCGATGCTCAGCGACATCGCGCGGCACCTGGGCATCCACGACGCCGACGTGAACTGGTTCGAGGGCGCGCAGCTCATGCTGTCCGCCTTGGTCGTGCCGGCATTCGCGAAGCTCGGCGACATGGTCGGCCGCAAGCGCATGCTGCTGATCTCGACGGCCCTCACCGCGGTCGCCGCCTTCGTGCTGCCGTTCACCGCGACCTTCGGCGTCTTCCTCGTGGCATGGGCGCTGATGGGCTTCTACGTCGTGTGGCTGCCGTTGGAGATCGCCCTGATCTGGTCGCGCGCCCGGCGCATCGAGGGCAGCTCGGCGATCACCGCGAAGGCGGCCGGGATCCTGGTCGCAGCCCTCGAGGGCGGCGCGATCATCGGCGCTCTCATTGGCGGGGCTCTCGTCGACGTGCTGCCGCTCACGGTCGTGCTGCTCGTGCCCGCGGTGCTCATCGCGGCGTGCTTCTTCGTGATCCTCTTCGGCGTGCAGGAGTCGCCGGAGAAGACCGGCGGCGTCTTCGACACGACAGGACTCGTGCTGATCTCGCTGTCGCTCATCGGCCTCACCGGCGGGCTCAGCCTGCTGCGCCTGCCCGGCGGCGTCGCGAACCCGCTGTCCTGGATCGTGATCGTGATCGGCGTGCTGCTCATCGTGCCGTTCGCCCTGTGGGAGCTGCGCCAGCAGGATCCGCTCATCGACGTGCGGATGTTCCGCAGCCCCGCGCTCGGTCCGGTGTTCCTCACGGCCGGCCTGTTCGGCGTGAGTGTGCTCGGCGCGCAGGCGCCGCTGTCGACCTTCGCCCGCACGGATCCGGCGGTCTACGGCTACGGCCTCGGCACCACCGGCTTCGCGACCTCTCTGATCATCGGCGTCTACCTCGTCGCGATGATCGCGGGCGCCCTCGGCTACCCGCAGATCGCCCGGTTCGCGACGCCCCGGATCACGCTCATCGGCGCCTCTGTGCTCGTGGGGATCGGGTTCCTGCTGTTCCTGCCGTTCCACGCGGCCTACGGGCAAGTCATCACGAACATGGTGATCGTCGGGATCGGATCCGGAGCGCTCGTCGCCGCCCTGCCCGCTGCGGCGGCCTCGGCGGCGCCGCACACCCAGACCGGGGTCGCGACCGGGCTCACGAACTCGGTGAAGACCGTGGGCGGCGCGATCGCCTCGTGCGTGTTCGGGATCGCGCTCATGCACGCGGTCGCCGGATCCGCCGCGGCCGAAGGCACCGCCGGATCCTTCTCGGGTTACGTCACGGTGTGGGTGGTGTGCGGCGTGACCGCGCTCGCCGCTGCGGTCCTGCTGCTCTTCGTCCCGAAGCAGGCATTCACCGATCGCGCCGGCCACGCCGCCGCCACGGAACCTGCGATCGGCTGACGCCCGGGGCGGATGACGCTCAGCGTTCCCCGCGCGACAGCTTCGAGGGCCACCACACGGCGCGACCCACGTCGTGCACGAGTGCTGGCACGAGCAGCGAGCGCACCACGAACGTGTCCAGGAGCACGCCGAACGCCACGATGAAGGCCAGCTGCGCGAGGAACAGGATCGGGATCACCGCGAGCGCGGCGAACGTCGTCGCGAGCACGAGGCCCGCCGAGGTGATGACGCCGCCGGTGATCGCAAGACCGCGGCGTACGCCCTCGCGCGTGCCGTGGATCCGGCTCTCCTCCCGCACTCGGGTCATGAGGAAGATGTTGTAGTCGATCCCGAGGGCGACGAGGAAGACGAAGCCGTACAGCGGCACGGCCGGATCCGCCCCCGGGAAGTGAAGGATCCCGTTGAAGACGAGCGCCGAGACGCCCATCGCGGTGCCGAACGACAGCACGGTGGTCACGATCAGCAGCACGGGCGCGACGACCGCGCGCAGCAGGGTCATCAGGATGAGCATGATCACGACGAGGATCACGGGGATGATCAGGGTGCGGTCGTGCAGCGAGGCGTCGTCCGTGTCGGTCGCCGTCGCGGTGACGCCGCCGACGAGCGCACCGGTGCCCTCGAGCGAGGTGCGGATCCGCCGCACCGTGTCCTCCGCGGCCGTCGAATCCGCCGCGGAGGTGAGCGTGCCCTGCAGCATCACGTCGCCGTCGACCACGGTCGCCTCCGGGGCGGGAGTGCCGGGTCGTCCGACCTGCTGGACGCCGTCCTGGGTCACGGGTGCCGAGCCGCTCGGCGAATCCTTCGCGGTGACGGTGACGCCGTCGATGCCCTTGTCAGCGAGCAGCACGTCGGCCGTCCTCTGCAGGGAGTCCTTGGCGACGACCACCTGGACCGGGCTGCCGGATCCGCCTGGGAAGTGCTCGCCCAGCACCTTCTGGCCGTCGCGAGCCTGCGACGAGCCGAGCACGAGGTCGGACTGCGGCACGCCGGAGGCATCGAGCTGGAGCACGCCGAGCGTGCCGATCGCGAGCACCAGGGTCGTCGCGATCCAGATCACCCGCGAGCGGCGCCGGATCAGCTCGGCCAAGCGCGCCCACACGCCGGTCGTGGGCATGCCGCCCTCGGCCGCGACCACCTCGGGGGCGTACGCCGGTCGGCGCGGCCAGAACGCCGCGCGCCCGAACGCCATGAGCAGAGCGGGTAGCAGGGTGAGCGCCGACAGCATCGCGAACGCGATCCCGATCGCCGCGACGGGGCCCAGCGCGCTGTTCGACTTCAGATCGCTGAGCAGCAGGCAGAGCAGGCCGGCGATCACCGTGCCGCCCGAGGCCAGGATCGGCTCGAAGGAGCCCTTCCAGGCCGAGAGCACCGCCTTGGCGCGATCCTGCTCGACGCGCAGGGCTTCGCGGAAACGCGACACGAACAGCAGCGCGTAGTCGGTCGCGGCGCCGATCACGAGGATGAACAGGATCCCCTGGGTCTGGCCGCTGAGGAGCAGCACGCCCCACTTCGCGAGCCACCACACCAGCAGCAGCGCGGTGCACAGGGCGAACAGGCTCGTCAGGAGCACGACGACGGGCAGCAGCAGCGAGCGGTAGACCAGCACGAGGATCACGAAGACCGCGGCGAGGGCCACACCGAGCAGGATCCCGTCGATGCCGGCGAAACCGGCGACGAGGTCGGCGCTGAACCCGGCAGGCCCGGTGATGTAGACGTGCACCCCCTCCGGGGCGGCCTTGTCGAGGGATGACCGCAGCTCCGCGACCACATCGCCGAGCTCTGCGTCGGAGCGGATCGGGATGAACGCCTGCACGGCCTTGCCGTCATCCGAGACCAGCGCGGGGGAGACGTCGTCGCCGACGCCCGCGATGTCCGTCGTGGCCGTGACTGCATCGGACAGGGCGGTGCGCTGCGCCTCCGTGAGTGCGTCGCCGGAGGAGGCGACGACGATCGCGGGGATCTCATCGGATCCGGCGAAGCGCGTCTGCAGCTCCTGCACCCGGGCGGAGTCGGAGGAGGACGGGAGGTACGCCGTGCGGTCGTTCGAGGAGACCTCGTCGACCTTCCCGAACAGGGGGCCGCCGAGCGATGCCGCGACCAGCCACGCGACGATGATGAGGGCGGGTAGGAGGATCCGCAGAGCGCGGCGGAGGCGGTGCGGTGATGCGAGGTGCTGCGAGGCGGTCATCGGGTTCCTTCCGTCCTCGGCAGGATAGTTCGAGTTAGCTAGCTTGGCAAGTAATCATCCTGGCATGAAAAAGGCTCGGTGTAGCATGACGGCATGGCGGAGCGGCGCGACGAGGCGGATGAGCGGGGCCTCGGGACGCGCGCCGGGGCGACTGCGCGTGACGGCGTCGAGGCGGGCGCCGTCTACGACATCGAGGCGAGCGATCCGGACGGCGTGCTGCTCGATCGCGCCGGCATCGACGAGAGCGCGATCCGGCAGATCGCAGAGCTGATGGCGTCCCTCGGCGAGTTGCGCGACGCCGAGCAGCGCCTCGCCGAGGCGTCCCGCCGGTACATGAAGCTGAACGAGACCGACATGCGGGCGCTGCACTACCTGATCGTGTGTGCGAACCGTGGCGCGGTGGCGACCCCCGGCGGGATCGCACAGCACCTGGGCATCTCGACGGCATCGACCACCAAGCTGCTCGACAGGCTGGAGAGCGGCGGCCACGTGGTGCGCTCCGCACACCCCTCGGATCGACGTGCGCTGGCGATCTCGATCACGCCCGAGACGAAGAAGGCGGCCATGGAGACGGTCGGACGCCAGCAGGCGCGCCGCTTCCACTCGGCGGCGCGCCTGACGGAGGCGGAGCGCGAGGTCGTCATCCGCTTCCTGCGCGACATGACCAAGGAACTCGCGCTCGACGGCGTCGAATGGGCGACCGCCGAGCCCGAGCTCTGAATCACGGCGGCCCCGGGGAGCGGTCGGCGCGGTCAGGCCTGGCTCCGCCCCGCGGGGTCGTGCGTGCGGATCAGGCGTTGCCCTCCCCGCCGGAGAACATCCAGTCGACGCCGAACCGATCGGTGAGCATGCCGAACTGCCCGCCCCACGGCGCGGGACCGTAGGCCTGGCTGACCGTGGCGCCGTCGGCGAGTTTGTCCCACGCGGCGTGGATCTCGGCCTCGTCGGAGCCGCTCAGTGACACGGAGACACCCTGCGGGGCCTTGTACTCCATGTATCCGGGGGTGTCGGAGGCCATCAGCACCAGGCCGCCGGGAGTGGTCAGCTGAGCGTGCATGACGAGCGTCTGCTCGGCCTCATCCTGCAGCATGCCCGGCATGTCGCCGAAGGTCATCACCTGCAGATCGCCGCCGAGGGCCTGCTGGTAGAACTCCATCGCGGCGCGGGCGTCGCCGCGGAACGAGATGTACGGATTGAGGTTGGTCATCGGTGTCCTCCGTGCTCGGATCGACGACGCCGCATCGGCGCCGCACTCAGTCTGAGGCCGGCCTCCGACATCGGCAATGGTGTGTCGCGGATCAACTCACGGAGGCGTCGCGCGGCGGGTTGTGCACGATCTCGAGCCTGATGCCGTTGTCGTCCTCGACGAAGGACGCGTAGTAGCGATCGCTGAAGCGGGGGTACTCCTTCGGCGGGCGCACGGCGGTCCAGCCCGCGTCGATCGCGATGTCGTGCACGCGGTCGACTTCGGCGCGCGAATCGACCGCGAACGCGAGGTGCTGCCAGCCGACGCGCCCGTGCTCGTGCGGGCCATCCGCGTTGTCGCGCGCGGGGTAGAGCAGGATCTCGGGCAGGCCGTCCTGCCGCCAGTACGCGAGATCGGGAGCATCGTGCCTGCGGACGTAGCCGAGTGCGCTCAGCACCGGATCGAACTGCGCGGAGGCGCCGGGCACGTGGTCGACGCTGATGCCGAGATGATCGAGAGTGGCCATGCCCCCCAGCATCGCGGATGCCGGGGACAATGCGCGAGGACCGGTCAGTACGGCGGGCCTCAGCCCTCGACGGACTCCCGCGGCGGGTTGTACATGAACTCGATCCGGATGCCGTTGTCGTCCTCGACGAATGACGCGTAGTAGCGATCCGAGAACCGCGTGAAGACCTTCGGATCCCGCACCGTCGTCCAGCCGGCGTCGACGGCGATGGCGTGCAGGCGCTCCACCTCGGCGCGCGAGTCGACGGCGAAGGCGAGATGCTGCCAGCCGATCCGTCCGTACCGGTGCGGCTCGCCGTCGGGCTCGGGGGCGCGGTAGAGGATCAGCTCGGTCTCGTCGTCGCGGGACCATGCCATCCCGCCCTCCAGCTCGCTGCCGTCGGAGAGGCAGCCGAGCGCGGTGAGCACCGGGTCCCACTGGGCGTAGGCGCGGTCGAGGTCTTCGACCGTGAGGCCGATGTGGTCGAAAAGAGGCATGGGTTCAGTCTGCCGGACCCGGGGACGCGGGTCGTTCGCGTGAACCGCACCCTGGCTCAGTGCGGTGCGTGGTACTCGGCCTCGCCGCGCTTCCAGTAGCCCTTCACGACGGCGTGGGCCGTGTCGACACCCCAGCGTGCGAGGAGGGCGCGGCCCGGCTTCACGATCGACGATTCCGCCGCGACGAAGACGAACGGGGCCTCACCCGGGCGCTCGTCCGCACTGAGCGACTCCAGGAAGGAGACGAGGGCGGCTCCGGCCGGAGCGTCGCCGCGATGGATCCACTCGACCGGCACGGGTGCGTCGAGAGCCAGTTCATGCTCGGCGCCACGCACCTCGATCGCGATGCGGGCGGGGGTGCCGGCGGGGATCTGCGCGGCGAAGCGGCGGATCGCCGGGATCGCGGTCTCATCTCCGGCGAGGAGCCAGCCGTCGGGCTCGCCATCCAGCACCATCGAGCCACGCGGACCGCCGACGCCCACGGTCGAGCCCAGGGGGGCGCTCGCCGCCCAGGGGGCCGCGACGCCCTCGTCGCCGTGCACCGCGAACTCGACGTCGAGCCAGTCCTCGCCCCATGCGAGCGGCGTGTACTCACGACTCGGAGCCGCCCGCAGCTCTTCGACCGATTCGGTCGGACCGTCAGCGAAGAACAGCCGCATGTGGTCGTCGGCGCCCAGGGAATCGAAGCCGGCGAGATCGGATCCGGTCAGCCGCACGCGCACGAAATCGGGTGCGATCCACTCGCGGGAGGAGAGGGTCAGCGTGCGGAAGCGCAGCTCGAGCGGGCGTCGCCCCAGGGCGAAGCCGGATTTCGCGTTGTTCATAAGGTAAGGCTAACCTGTGTACGGCCTCGGTCGAAGTTAGGTAACCCTAACCCGGTGGACCGGTGGTCAACACAGCACATCCCGCAGAACAGGAGCATCTCCATGTCCGTGCCTCGGATCCTCACCGCCACCGCGCTCGGCCTCGTCGCCGCCGTCGCCCTCGCCGGCTGCGCCTCCGGCCCCGCCGCCGCGCCCACGGAAAGCGCGACCGCGCGCACCGTGACCGTCGAGGACAACAACGGCGAGCACACGCTCTCCGCGCCTCCGGCCTCGGTCGTCGCCACGGACAACCGCACGTTCCAGACGCTTGCCGACTGGGGCATCCCGGTCAAGGCCGCCGCGGTGTCGCTCATGCCCGAGACCGTCTCGTACGTCCGCGACAAGAGCATCGTCGACCTCGGCACGCACATGGAGCCCGACCTGGAGGCCGTCGTCGCGGTCGCTCCCGACCTCATCGTCAACGGGCAGCGCTTCACCCAGCACCACGACAAGCTCGCCGCGCTCGTCCCGGACGCGACGATCCTCGAGCTCGACCCGCGCGACGGGAAGCCGTTCGACGCGGAGCTGAAGCGTCAGGTCACGGTGCTCGGCGAGGTCTTCGGCAAGCAGAAGGACGCGAAGAAGCTCGTCTCCAACTTCGAGGCGGCGGTGGACCGCGCCAAGAAGGCCTATGACGGATCCGGCGTGATGGCCGTCACCACCTCCGGTGGGAAGATCGGCTACCTCGCGCCGACCGTCGGCCGCACGCTCGGCCCGGTGTTCGACCTCCTCGGACTGAAGCCCGCGCTGACCGTTGAGGGCGCCGACGACAATCACAAGGGCGATGACATCTCGGTCGAGGCCATCGCGGCCTCGAACCCGTCCTGGATCCTGGTGATGGATCGCGATGCGGTGTTCGCGAAGGACGACCCCTCCTACGTGCAGGCCGCGGACATCCTGGAGAAGAACCAGGCGCTGGCCGCCGTCACCGCGATCCAGCAGAAGCACGTCGTCTACATGCCCACCGACACCTACCTCAACGAGGGCATCCAGACCTACACGACGTTCCTGAACTCCTTCGCCGACGCTCTCGAGAAGAGCGCGAAGAAGAGCTGACGCCTCGTCGCATCAGGCCATGACCACTCCGCTCACCCGCCCCGCCCCGGGCAGCGTTTCCGCTGCTGCCCGGGGCAGGGTGCGACTCTTCGACCCCGCCCTGCTCGTCGGCATCCTCCTCGTCGCCGGGCTCCTCGTGCTGTCGCTCTTCGTCGGCGTCTACGACGTGACCGGATCCGCCGAGGGAGCGGAGATGTTCGCGATCACGAGGATCCCCCGGACGACCGCGCTCGTGCTGGCCGGCGCCTCGATGACGATGGCGGGCCTCGTGATGCAGATGCTCACGCAGAACCGCTTCGTCGAGCCCACCACGACCGGGACGACGGAGTGGGCGGGCCTCGGGCTGCTGGCCGTCTCAGTGCTCGTGCCCCATCCGAGCATCCCGCTGCGGATGGCCGGCGCGGTGCTCTGCGCGTTCGTCGGCACGCTGGTGTTCTTCGCCTTCCTGCGCCGGGTCTCGCTGCGCTCTTCGCTGATCGTGCCGATCGTGGGCATCATGCTAGGCGCGGTGATCGGATCCGTCTCGACCTACCTCGCCCTCGCCACCAACACCCTGCAGACCCTCGGCCTGTGGTTCGCCGGCAGCTTCACCTCCGTGCTGCGCGGGCAGTACGAGCTGCTCTGGATTGTCGCGGTCGTCGGCGTGATCGTCTTCGTCGTCGCCGACCGCTTCACGATCGCGGGGCTCGGGGAGGAGATCGCGACCAACGCCGGCCTGAACCACGGCAGGGTCGTGCTGCTCGGCACCGTGCTCATCGCCGCGACCACGGGCGTGGTGACGGTGGTCGTCGGCAACCTGCCCTTCGTGGGACTGATCGTGCCGAACGTGGTGTCGATGATCCGCGGCGACGACCTGCGCAGCAACCTGCCGTGGGTGTGCGTGCTGGGCGTGGGCCTGGTCACGGTGTGCGACCTGATCGGGCGCACCGTCATCATGCCGTTCGAGGTTCCGGTCTCCCTCGTGCTGGGCCTGGTCGGCGGCGCGGTGTTCCTCGTGCTGATCCTGAGGACGCGTCCCCGTGGCTGAGGTGCTGACCGCGAGTCCCGCCCGGGCCGGCTCCGCAGCCGAGCGCACGTCCGGAGCGTTCCCGACCGCCCGCGCGCGACGCCGCTACGGGCTCGTGGTCGCGATGCTCGCGGTCGTCGCCGGGGCGGCGCTGATCGGCCTGCTCGTTCACGGCAACCCCATGCCGTTCGGCACCGACGGCTTCTGGCGCATCGTGCAGCTGCGCGTCACCGGCGTGGTCGTGATCCTCGTGGTCGCGGTCGCGCAGGCCACCGCGACGGTCGCGTTCCAGACCGCGGCGAACAATCGCATCGTGACCCCGTCGATCATGGGATTCGAGTCCCTGTACACGGCGATCCAGACCGCGGCCGTGTTCGCGCTCGGCGCCGCGGGCGTCGCCGCGCTGCAGGGCGTGCCCCAGTTCGCCCTGCAGATCGTGCTGATGACCGGGTTCGCCGTGGCGCTGTACGGATGGCTGCTGTCGGGGCGGCGCGGCAGCATGCACGTGATGCTGCTGGTCGGCATCGTGATCGGCGGCGGGCTCGGCGCAGTGTCGACGTTCCTGCAGCGGATGCTCACGCCGAGCGAGTTCGACGTGCTCTCCGCGCGCCTCTTCGGGAGCATCGCCAATGCCGAGGCGTCCTACCTGCCGCTCGCGATCCCGCTGTGCCTGACCGGATCCGTGCTGCTCCTGCTGCGCGCCCGCCGACTGAACGTGCTGGCGCTCGGATCCGACGCCGCGAACGCACTCGGCGTCGACCATCGGCGTGAGCAGCTGAGGGTGCTGCTGCTCGTGGCCGTGCTCATGGCGACCTCGACCGCGCTCGTGGGACCCATGACGTTCCTCGGCTTCCTCGTCGCGACGCTCGCGTATCAGCTGGCCGACACGCACGACCACCGCCTCGTGCTCCCGGTCGCGGTCCTCACCGCGATCGCCGTGCTGGGCGGCGCGTACTTCGTGATGAAGCACGTCTTCGCGGCGCAGGGCGCCGTCTCCATCATCATCGAGCTGGTCGGCGGATCCGTCTTCCTGCTCGTCCTGCTCAGGAAGGGACGTCTATGAACGCCAACGACAGATCCGCGAGACTCCAACTCCGCGACGAGACTGCGGTCCGGGAGCGCAGTCTCGTCGCCCAGATGAAGTCTCGCGGTCAGGGGGAGAGGGCCGGGAGCGGGGCCGGGGCCGGGAGCCGGAGCGGGGGCGTGGGGCGAGGCGGAGTTTCCATCGTGCGGGTGCGCAAGCGGTACGGCGGCAGGGCGGGGCTGGGCGACGAGGTGTCGATCGGTCCGGTCGACCTGGAGATCCCCGCCGAGGGCGTGACGGCGCTGATCGGCCCGAACGGCGCCGGCAAATCGACGCTGCTCACCATGATCGGGCGACTGCTCGGAATGGACCACGGATCCATCCGGATCTCCGGCTTCGATGTCGGGACCACGAAGTCGAAGGATTTGGCCACGGTGGTCTCGATCCTGCGCCAGGAGAACCACTTCGTCACGCGGCTCACCGTGCGCCAGTTGGTCGGGTTCGGGCGGTTCCCGCATTCGCGCGGTCGGCTCACGCGCGCGGATGAGGAGGTGGTGAGCCGTGCGATCGACTTCCTCGAGCTGGGGGAGCTGGAGAAGCGCTACCTCGACGAGCTCTCCGGCGGGCAGCGGCAGCGCGCGTACGTCGCGATGGTGCTCGCGCAGGACACCGGCACGGTGCTGCTGGACGAGCCGCTCAACAACCTCGACATGAAGCATGCGGTGCGCATGATGCGGCATCTGCAGCGGATCTCGGGCGAGCTCGGCAAGAGCGTCGTCGTGGTGCTGCACGACATCAACTTCGCCGCGCGCTACGCCGACCGGATCTGCGCGATGAAGGACGGCGCGGTGGTCGCCTTCGGTCCGGTCGCCGAGATCATGCGCGGCGAGGTGCTCACCGGGGTGTTCGAGACGCCCGTCACCGTGATCGACGGTCCGGACGGTCCGCTCGCCGTCTGGCACTAGCCGCCGCGCGACGTGCGCTCACCGCTTCCGGTGGTCCTCCGGGGCCAGGCGCGGGCCGCGTCGGGGCTCCAGGGCGCCGCTCATCCGGATGAGTCGCACCACGCGCTGGCGATGCCCCGCCCAGGGTTCGAGGAGCTCGAGCATGCCCGCATCGTCGGTGCGGTGGCCGGTGAGGGCGAAGCCGACCTCGTGCGGGAGGTGGTAGTCGCCGACGCTCACCGCGTCGGGGTCGCCGAGGGCGCGGATCCGTGTTTCTGCGGCCGTCCACAATCCGACGCCCGGAAGGCTCGTGAGTGCCCTGTCGCGCGTGGCCCCGTCTGCGGCCGCATGCACTGCGCGCTCTATCGCGGTGGCGCGCTCGGCCGCACGCACGATCGTGCGGGACTGCGGCGGCTCGACGCCGGCGCGGTGCCACGCCCACGACGGGATGCGACGCCAGACGGTGGCATCGGGGGCGACGGACATCGGGCGCGGGGCGGGGCCGGGAGCGGCGTCGCCGAAGCGCGTGACGAGCGAGCGCCAGGCGCCGTACGCCTGCAGGCCGGTGACCTTCTGCTCGAGCACGACGCCGGCGAGGGCGTCGAAGACCGCACCCGTGCGTGTCAGGCGAACGCCGGGGTGTCGCTGTGCGGTCGCCGCGAGCAGTGGGTGGGAGGACGGGTCGAACCCGTCGGGGTCGTCGTGCGCGCCGCAGAGCGCGGGAACGAGGTCGAGGGCGGCATCGGCGCCGGGGCCCCAGGCGCTCGCCCGCACCTCACCCGACCCCGTGCGCAGCGCGAGCGTCGCGATGCCGGCGTCGGTGCGCAGCGCGAGCCAGAGCACCGCGCCGTCGTGCGCGACCGTGGGGTCGCGCGGCCCGCGGCCCAGGATGCCGACCGTGGCGTGCAGATCGAGCGGTCGCCCCGGCCGATACGCACTCTCGCGCATCGGCCACGCGCGTGGCGCGGGATCCGCGGCGAGGGTCATGGGAACACCCTAGATCCGTCCGCCGACAGCGGGATTCAGGATCCGATTCACACGGATCCGATTCACACGATGCGAACCGGAGAAGCGCTCAGAACCGGTCGGGGGAGGGCGTGCCGACTCCGTAGCGGATGACGACGTCGGCGTGGCGGTCGAAGCGGTAGCCGACGCCGCGCACGGTGCGAACGATGTCCTCGTAGCGACCGAGCTTGGCGCGCAGACGCCGCACGTGCACATCGATCGTGCGCTCGCCGGGGGCTTCCTCGTCGGAGGTCTGCCACAGGGCGCCCACGAGCTCGCTGCGCTCGATGGTCGAACCCTCGCGCAGCACGAGGTACTGCAGCAGCTCGAACTCCTTGTACGTGAACGCGGCGGAGTCGCCGTCGATCAGCACGCGCTTGCGGGAGATGTCGACCACGACGCCGCCGCCGTCCTCCGGCTCGCGCTCCTCGGCCTCGGCCTTGGAACGGGCGATCGCGCCGGGCTCGTGCAGAGCGAGGCGCACGACGTCGAGGTCGCGGCCGCCGGTCCCCTGCGGGGCGAGGGCGACGGTGGCGTGGGTCTCGGCGTCGGGGGCGAGCTCGGCGAGCGTGCGGCGCAGGGCGTCGACGAGCAGCGGCAGGCTCACGCCGTTCGTGGCGGCCTTGAGCTCGTCGATGCCGACGTAGAGGGCGAAGCCGCGGGGCGACCGCGCCGGCGGTGCGTCGACGGCAGGAGCCGGCGCATCGATCTGAGTGCGCGGCACGGCGTGCAGGCGGGGCGCGGCGACGGGGGAGACGGTGACGGGACGCTCGAGGAGGGCGGTGTTCGACATGATGATGGGTCCTTGAAAGGAGGGAGTCGGTCGACGACTCGGAAGGTGTTGCGAATGACCGGCGAGCCGGAGGGGTCGAGCACGCGGATGGGTGCTCGGAGACTCAGCTCGCGAAGATCACGACGAGCGAGTCAGACGGAGTTCTGTGGCTTCAGCGACACATTCGGCAACACATACCAACGCAACCGGGCATCATCATCCCGGTCGTCCCGTTCGCCTCCTGGGCGGACAAGGGGCGTGCGTTGGTGGTCATGGGCCCGATTATTACCGACGGTGACCTCCCATGTCAAAACGGACCCGGTCGAACAATTCGGGCGTAGCGTGAAACCGTGGGGAATTCCGCAGGCTCAGATCGTTTCGTACTCACTCGCGAAGACGATGCGTCGCGCTACACGCTGACGCGCGACGGCGTCCTGGTGAGCGTGCTCGACTATCACGACGACGGACGCACGATGGCGCTGACGAGGGCCTTCACCATCCCGTCTTTCCGCGGATCCGGCTACGCCGCCAAGGTCGTGGCGGGTGCCGTCGACGACATCGCGACGCGAGGGGATCGGCGCATCGACGCGGTCTGCTGGTACGTCGCCGACTGGTTCGGCGCGCACCCCGAGCGGGCCGGTCTGCTGCGCGTGCGCTGAGCCTTATCGTCACGCGCGCCGAGTGTGACGTTCTGTTACACGCAGCGAGGACAGTTCGCCGGGCGTCTCTCCAGCCGCGTCTCCGGCACGCCTCGGCGGCAATGTCGGACCCCGTCCGTAGCGTTGAGGGCATGAAGATCCTGCACACCTCGGACTGGCACATCGGCCGGACCTTCCACGGGCACTCCACCCTGGAAGCGCTCGCCGAGGTGCTCGCCGCCCTGGTCGTGCAGGTGCAGGAGAACGGCGTCGACGTGGTCGTCGTCGCCGGCGACGTGTTCGACTCCGCCACCCCGGCCGCCCCCGCCTACACCCTGCTCACCGACACCCTCGCCGCGCTGCACGCGACGGGTGCCCGCGTGATCGTCACGAGCGGCAACCACGACTCGGCGGCCCGGCTGGGCTTCCAGGCGCGCCTGCTGCGCGAGGGGATCCACGTCGTCACGGATCCGCGCAGCATCGGCGAGCCGATCACGATCGAAGACGCCGACGGTCCGGTCCATTTCTTCGGGATTCCCTACCTCGAGCCCGCCATCGTGCGGCAGCATGCCGTGTTCTCCGGCGACGCCGAGGGGCGCCCGCTGCGCACCCAGGCGCAGACGCTTGCGCACGCCATGGGGCTCGTCCGGGCCGGGATGGCCGAGCATCCGGGGCGCGCCGTCGTGATCGCGCACTGCTTCGCCGCCGGCGTCGACGCGACGGTCGGTCTCGAGCGCGAGATCCGGCAGGGCGGCATCGACATGGTGCCGGTGTCCGTGTTCGACGGCGCCGAGTACGTCGCGCTCGGGCACATCCATGGGCGTCAGGCGCTCACCGAGCGCGTCCGCTACGCGGGGGCGCCCCTGCACTACAGCTTTGGCGAGCAGCACAAGCTCCGCGGATCCTGGCTCATCGACCTGGCGGCCGACGGCACGGTCGATGCGCAGTGGCTGGAGCTGCCCGTGCCGCGCCGGCTCGTGACCCTGACCGGGCCCCTCGACGAGATCCTCTCGGCCGAGAACGTCGCAGCGCACCACGACGACTGGGTGTGCGCGGTCTACACCGATGATCTGCCGCAGACCGAGCCGATGCGGCGCCTGCGCGAGAAGTACCCGTTCTGCGCACTCGTGCAGCACGAGCCCGCGCGCACGTCTGCGGTCGAGGAGCGTTCCTACAGCGAGCGGCTGCGCACCGCCGCGACCGACGAGGAGCGCATCGACGCCTTCCTCGCGCATGTGCGGGACGGCGCGGGGGCGACCGCACGCGAGCAGGAGCTGATCCGTGAAGTGCTCGACGACCGCGCGCTGGCGGAAGCCCTCGTCTAGTGCAGCTGCATCGACTCGAGATCGAGGGGTTCGGCCCGTTCCTGCGGCGGCAGACGATCGACTTCGACGCATTCGCCGACGACGGCCTCTTTCTCATCGGCGGTCGCACCGGCGCGGGCAAGTCGAGCATCCTCGATGCCGTGTGCTTCGGGCTCTACGGCAACGTGCCGCGCTACGAGGGCGGCGAGAAGCGCCTGCGCAGTGACCACTGCGAGCCCGCGGATCCGACCGAGGTGGTCGTCGAGTTCAGCACCGTCGCCGGCCGATTCAGGGTCACGCGATCGCCCGAGTATCAGCGCCCGGCGAAGCGCGGCGGCGGGCTGACCAAGCAGGCGTCCGCCGTGGCGCTGGACGAGCTCGTCGGTGGGAACTGGATCGGCCGGGCTGCGCGGGAGGTCGACGTCGCGCACGAGCTGGATGAGATCCTGCAGCTGAACCTGCAGCAGTTCCTGCAGGTGATCCTGCTCGCGCAGGGGCGCTTCGCGCGATTCCTGCTCGCGGACAGCAGGGAGCGCCAATCTCTGCTGCGTCGGCTCTTCGGCACTGGCCGGTTCGAGGACTACCAGGCCCGCCTCGACGAGCGCCGCCGCGCGTCCGAGCAGGCGCTGGGCGCGGGACGCGCGACCGTGGTGGCCCGCGTCGAGCAGGCCGAGCAGCTCGTCGCCGAGAACGACCTGCACGGCGCCAGCGCCGGTGCCGAGACGGTGCCGGTCGACGCCGACGCCTCGGTCGACGCACGCCTCGACGCGCTGCACCGGGCAGGGGCGCGGGCGGACTACCGCTCCGAGCAGCGCCGCCAGGAACGCGACCTGGCCGAGGCTGCGCATCGCACCGCGACCACCGCGCTCGCCGCGGCGCGAGAGGAACGCCAGGCGCAGACGGAGCGGGATCGCGCGCGCGCCGCGCTCGCTGCGCTCGACGCCGAAGCCCCCCGGATCGCCGCAGATCGGCGCACTCTGGACGACGCCAGAGCCGCCGAAGCGCTCCGGCACGTGCTGAGCACGGCGGAGCGCGCCGCGGCCGCCGCCACGGCCGCCACCGCGGTGGCCGCCGAGGCCGGAGCGGCATGGCGCGGGATCGTCGCGGACGATGGCCAGGCGCCGGACGGCTCCTCCGCGGAAGCACTGCGGACGTGGGCATCCGACCTCACGCGGGCCAGCGGCGCCTGGCAGCAGGCTGCCGCGACCGAGGGGCAGCTCGCCGGCCATGAGGCGGCGGTGAAGACCGCCCTGAGCGAGCAGGCGGCTGCGGCAGCGGACCGCGCGATCCACGAATCGGAGCGCGCGGCTCTGCCTGCCGCGATCGAGACCCTGGCCGCTGAGCGCGACGATCTGCGTCGACGGGCCGACCGCACCGCAGACCTCGAGACCGCCGTGGCATCGGCGGCCGCGCGACTCGAGGGCGCCAGAGACGCTGCGGCGCGCACTCAGGAGCGGACTGCGGTCGAGCGGACGGTCGCCGACCGTGAGCAGGAGGCCGCGGCCGCCTTCGCGCATGCCGCGGACCTGCGCCGCCGCCGCGACGCGGGGATGGCCGGTGAGCTCGCCGAGGCACTGGTCCCGGGCGAGGCCTGCAGTGTGTGCGGCTCCACCGAGCACCCGGCGCCGGCCGCGCATGCGGATCCGGTCTCGGCGGACGATGTGGCCGAGGCCACGGACGCGCGGGAACGCGCCACCGAGCTCGTGCGGGCGGCCACGAAGGCGCTGGCGGCGCTGGATGCGGACCTGGCCGCCGCGACCGTACGCGCCGACGGGCGCACGGTCGAGACCGCCGACGCGGAGCTCGTCGCTGCGCGCGCGGAGCAGGACGCCGCTTCGGCCGCGCAGACGGCCGCCGCAGAAGCGGAGCAGCGCCTCGCCGAGCTGCGGGGGAAGGGCGACCGGCTCGACGCGACGATCGCCGGCCTGTCCGCCCGTCACGCCGAGGCGAGTGAGCGCCTGGTTCTCGCCCGTCAGGTTCTCGCCACGGCGCAGGAGTCCGTCGCGCAGGCGCGTGGTGGGTTCGACAGCGTCGCCGCGCGGCTCGACGATACGGCGGTCCGGATCTCCGCCGCGCAGGCCCTCGCCACGGCGCTGGACGAGCGTGAGGCCCGCGCTGAGTCCGCAGCCGCCGCGCTCGTCGAGCAGCAGGAGGCGCTGACCGCGTCGCACTTCGACGACGTGACTGCGGCAGGAGCCGCGCTGCGCAGCCCGGCGGACCGGGCCGCGCTCGAGGAGCGGATCGCCGTGCACGCTGCAGAGCGCACCAAGGAGCGCGCGATCCTCCTGGATCTCGAATTGCGCACCCTCCCCGACGAGCCGATCGACCTCACTCCCCACGAATCCACCGAATCCACCGCGCGCACGGCGTGGACGGCCGCCGTCGACGCCGCCAGCCGGGCCGACGCGATCGCCGCTCAGCTCCGAGCCCTCCTCGAGACGGCGGTGGCCGAGCATTCCCGCGGTGCGGCGGCCGCCGCGGACCACGAGGTGCTGCAGCAGCTCGCCGATGCCGTGGCCGGCCGTGGGGCGAACACCTACCGGATGAACCTCGAGACCTTCGTGCTCGCGGCCGAGCTCGAGGAGATCGTCGCCGCGGCGAATCTGCGCCTCGCAGACATGTCATCGGGCCGCTACCAGCTGCAGCACAGCGACGCCAGGGCCGCACGCGGGGCTGCCTCCGGTCTCGGGATCGTCGTGTTCGACGCGTTCACCGGCCAGACTCGGCCCGCGCAGTCGCTCTCCGGCGGGGAGACGTTCCTCGGGTCGCTCGCGCTCGCGCTCGGCCTCGCCGAAGTCGTCACCGCTCGTGCCGGCGGCATCCAGCTCGACACCCTGTTCATCGACGAGGGCTTCGGATCCCTCGACGGCGAGACGCTCGACGTGGCGATGCGCACTCTCGACGAACTGCGCGCGGGTGGCCGCACAGTCGGCGTCATCAGTCACGTCGAGGCGATGCAGGAGCAGATCCCCGCCCAGATCACGGTCCGCGCGACCCCCGACGGCCCGAGCGTGATCGAGTCCTGACGGGCCGGCGCGCGTCCGAATCGTGGAGGCCGAGCGCCGTCAGATCAGTTCGTACACCGTCGCGTTCGCCATGCCGCCGCCCTCGCACATCGTCTGCAGGCCGTAGCGGATCCCGTTCTGCTGCATGTGGTGCAGCAGGGTCGTGGCCAGGCGTGCGCCCGATCCGCCCAGCGGATGCCCGAGGGCGATCGCCCCTCCGCGCGGGTTGACGAGATCGGGATCCGCGCCGGTCTCGGCGAGCCAGGCCAGCACGACCGGGGCGAAGGCCTCGTTGACCTCGAAGGCGCCGATGTCGGCGATGTCGAGGCCGGCGCGCTTCAGCACCTTCGCCGTGGCCGGGATGGGACCGGTGAGCATGAGGATCGGATCCGAGCCCACGACCGCGACGCTGTGCACGCGCGCGATCGGGGTGAGTCCGAGCTCCGCCGCACGGGCGCTCGTCATCATGAGCACGGCGGCCGCGCCGTCGGAGATCTGGGAGGCGCTGCCGGCCGTCACCACACCGCCGGAGAGGAACGGCGTCGGCAGAGTCGCCAGGCGGTCGACGGTCGAGTCGGGCCGGATCCCCTGGTCCGTGGTCACGACGCCCGCGGCGGTGGGGACGGGAACGATCTCATCGGCGAACAAGCCGGAAGCGGTCGCGGACGCGGCGCGCTGATGCGAGCGCACCGCGAACTCGTCCAGCTCGGTGCGGGTCAGGCCCCACTTCTGCGCGATGAGCTCGGCGCCGACGCCCTGGTTGCCCAGATCCGGGAAGCGCTCGTGCATGAGCGGGCCGTACGGATCCGCGCCGGCGACGCTGGAGAACATCGGCACGCGCGACATGACCTCGACCCCGCCCGCCACCACGATGTCCGCGTAGCCCGCGATGATCGCCGCGGCGGCGCTCTGAATCGCCTGCTGCGACGAGCCGCACTGCCGGTCGATGGTCATCCCCGGCACATGCTCGGGCAGCCCCGCCGCGAGGGCGGCGTTGCGGCCCACGTTGAACGACTGCTCGCCCACCTGCGACACGCACCCCCACATCACATCGTCGACGAGGGCGGGATCCACACCCGTGTCTGCCAGCACGGCTCGGATGGGATGCGTGGAGAGATCGACCGGATGGACGCCGCTGAAGACGCCGCGTTCGGGCTTGCCGATGCCGACCGCCGTGCGGCGGGCGGCGACGATGACGGCGTCTCTGCTGCTCATGAAACCATTGTCCCTCTGCCGGGCAGGCCGGGCGCGTGCGGCGGCCCCGCGATCACTCCACGGTCACCGACTTCGCGAGGTTTCGGGGCTTGTCGACGTCGTGCCCGAGCCGGACCGCAGCGAAGTATGCGAGCAGCTGGGTGGGGATGGTGAGCAGGATCGGATCCAGCTCCGGCTCGTTCTTGGGCACGACGATCGTGCGGGCGTCGAGGTGCGCGAGGTCGACTCCGGCATGGGTGATCGCGATGAGCGGCCCCTTGCGTGCGAGGATCTGCTCCGCGGCACCGAGGTTGCGGTCGGTCAGCTCGTCCTCCGGGATGAGCGCGACCGTCGGCATGTCGGGGTCGATCAGCGCGAGGGGACCGTGCTTGAGCTCGCTCGTCTGATAGGCCTCTGCATGGATGTAGCTGATCTCCTTGAGCTTCTGCGCGCCCTCCCTCGCCACGGGGAACCCGCGCACGCGACCGATGTAGAACGCGCTCTTGGCCTTCGCGATGTCCTCGGCGACGTCCGCGATCGGATCCGCATTCTCGAGGATGTCCCGGATCTGCTCGGGGATGCGCTGCAGACCCCGCAGGATGCGCTGTCCATCGGCGTGCGACAGGTCGTGCAGACGGCCCAGGTGCAGCGCCAGCAGGGCGAACGAGAGGGCCATGTTGGTGAGCGCCTTGGTGGAGGCGACGGAGATCTCCGGCCCCGCGTGCAGGTAGATCCCGCCGTCGACCGTGCGGGCGATCGTCGAGCCGACCACGTTGACGACGCCGATGACGCGGCCGCCCTTGCGCTTGATCTCCTCGACGGCGAAGGCGGTGTCGGCGGTCTCGCCGCTCTGGCTCACCGCGACGTACAGCGTGTCCGACTCGATGATGGGCTGGCGGTAGCGGAACTCGGATGCGGCTTCCGCGTCCGCGGGGATGCGCGCCAGGTCTTCGATGAGCTGCGCGCCGAGCTGGCCCACGTAGTAGGCGGATCCGCAGCCGAGGATCTTGATCCGCCGGAAGCCGCGGAGCTCCCGCGGATCCAGTCCGAGTCCGTCCAGGCGGGCAGTGGCGAACCGCTCGTCCAGCCGGCCGCGCAGGACCATCGCGGCGGCGTCGGGCTGCTCGTGGATCTCCTTGAGCATGTAGTGCTGGTAGCCGCTGAGCTCGAGGTCCTCCGCGGCGACGCTGATCTCGACGGGCTCCGAGCTGGTCGGGGTGTTGCCGCGGTCGAAGGTGCGGAAGCCGGTCGCGGTCACGGTCGCCAGCTCGCCGTCGTTCAGGTGCACGACCCGGTCGGTGTGCCGCACGAGCGCGGCCACGTCACTGGCGACGAGCATCTCCTTGTCGCCGATGCCGATGATCAGGGGGGATCCGCTGCGCGCCAGGACGATCCGCTCGGGGTGCTGCTCATCGAGCACCGCGAGGGCGTAAGTGCCGGTGATCCGCCCGAGCGCGGAGAGCACGGCCTCCTCGAGGGTCGCCGCCTCCGACTGCGCGATGAGGTGCGCGATGACCTCGGTGTCGGTGTCGCTCGTGAGCGGGACGCCTGCCTCGGCCAACTGCGATCGGAGGGCGGCCGCGTTGTCGATGATCCCGTTGTGCACGACGCTGATCCGGCCGTCCTGGCTGCGCTGGGGGTGCGCGTTCTGCTCGATGGCGGGGCCGTGCGTCGCCCAGCGCGTGTGGCCGATCCCGACCGTGCCGGTCAGCCGCTTCGGCAGGGCGGCCTCGAGCTCGCGCACACGGCCCACGCGGCGGATCGCCGTGGTGCCCTTGCTGCCGAGGACGGCGACGCCGGCCGAGTCGTAGCCGCGGTACTCGAGGCGGGTGAGGCCTTCGACGAGGACGGGGGCGGCGGCCTGGTGGCCGATGTATCCGACGATTCCGCACATGGTGGGCTCCTCAGAGGTCGATGGTGGATGGAGATCCGTGGTGGATGAACAGGGCGGGCTGGGCGGGCGGTGCTCAGCCGTACACGATGCGGCGCAGCTGCCGCTCGGACAGGTCCGGGGCCGCGACGCGACGCCCCCGCAGCTCCGCGGCGATGAGGGCGAACGCCTCGGCGTTGCGCGTGCCGTAGAGCTGCAGTTCACTGTGGCGGCGCCGCACGAAGGCCTCGACCGGCTCGTTGTACCAGGCGAGCACGTCGTCGACGACCCGCGCGGCGACGCTCGCCGGCAGACCGGTCGACGCCGAGATCCGGTGGATCAGGTCATCGTCGGTCATCACACGAGTATGCGGATCCAACTCGCCGAATGACAAGAATCTGCCCGAATTCGGGCAGATCTCGTCGGTTGTCGGGCCGATCCGCCCGACGCCTGTCAATTCGAAGCGCGCAAATGGCTGGATCTACCTCCGGATGCAGCCATTTGCGCGCTTCGAAACGAAAGTTCTCAGAGTCCGAGGCTGCGGGCGATCAGCATGAGCTGCACCTCGGTGGTGCCTTCGCCGACCTCGAGGATCTTCGAGTCGCGGTAGTGCCGGGCCACGCGGTACTCGTTCATGAAGCCGTTGCCGCCGAACACCTGGGTGGCGTCACGAGCATTGTCCATCGCCGCATCGCTCGCGGTGAGCTTGGCGATCGCCGCCTCCTGCTTGAACGGCTTGCCCGCGAGCATGAGCGCGGCCGCGTGGTAGTAGGCGCGACGGGCGACCTGGGCGCGCGCCTCCATGCGGGCGATCTTGAACGCGATGGCCTGATGCCCGCCGATGTGCGTGCCGAAGGCCTGACGCTCCTTCGCATAGCGGACGGCGTCGTCGACGCAGCCCTGCGCGGCGCCGACCGCGAGGGCCGCGATCGCGATGCGTCCCTCATCCAGGATCCGCAGGAAGTTCGCGTAGCCGCGCCCGCGCTCGCCGAGCAGGTTGCCGGCGGGCACGCGCACGTCGTCGAACGACAGTCCGTGGGTGTCCGAGGCGTTCCAGCCGACCTTGTCGTACGGCGGCGCGACGGTGAAGCCCGGCGTGCCCGAGGGCACGATGATCGTCGAGATCTCCTTGCCCCGCTCGGTCTCGCCGGTCACGGCCGTGACGGTCACGAACGCGGTGATGTCGGTGCCGGAGTTGGTGATGAACTGCTTCGAGCCGTTGATCACCCATTCGTCTGCGCCTGAACCAGCGGTGTCGAGGCGCGCGGTGGTGCGGGTGCGGCCGGCGTCGCTGCCCGCGTCCGGCTCGGTGAGGCCGAAGCCCCCGAGAGTCGTGCCGGCGGCGAGCGAGGGCAGCCAGCGCTGTCTCTGCTCCTCGGTGCCGAAGCGGAAGATCGGCATGGCGCCGAGCGAGACGCCGGCCTCGAGGGTGATGGCGACGCTCTGATCGACCTTGGCGAGTTCCTCCAGCGCCAGGCAGAGCGCGAAGTAGTCGCCGCCCATGCCGCCGTACTCCTCGGGGAACGGCAGGCCGAACAGGCCCAGCTCGGCCATGCCGGCGACCACTTCGTAGGGGAAACTGTGCTCCCGGTCGTGCTGGGCGGTGACGGGAGCGACCACCTGCTCGGCGAAATCGCGGACGGTCGCGGACAGCTCGCGGTACTCCTCGGGGAGTTCGGACGGGATCGCCTCGGACACGCTGATCAGCTCCTCAGTGAACGATCGGTAACTGAAATAAATGTTAGCGCGCGTTCACTCGACTGTCCAGGATCGCTATCCTTACGGGATGACCACCGCGAGGGCGCAGGGGAAGGCGCGGACGAGGCAGCTGTTCCTCGACGCCGCCGCCCGGCTCTTCGCGGACCGCGGGTTCCACGCGGTCTCGATCGGCGAGCTCGGCACCGCGGTCGGGGTCAGCGGGCCCGCTCTGTACCGGCATTTCCCGAGCAAGGAGGCGATGCTCGAGGAGATCCTGCTCGGCACCAGCGAGTTCCTGCTGCGCGGCGGATCCGAGATCGCCGGCGCACTGCACTCGTCCGATCGGGCACTGCTGGATGACCTGATCGACTTCCACCTCACGTTCGCCCTGGCGCACCGGGATGTGATCCGGGTGCAGGACCGCGAGCTCGGCACGCTGCCGAAGGCCGCGAACCGTCAGGTGCGCAAGCTGCAGCGCCAGTACCTCGACCTGTGGGCCGAGGTCGTCGGGCGCATCCGGCCCGAGCTCGAGAAGGCCGACCGCCAAGTGATGATGCACGCGGTGTTCGGGTTGCTGAACTCCACCGCGCACAACTCCGTCGCCGGATCCGTGCACGAGCGCGCGATCCTCGCGGCGGCCGCCCGGTGCGTTCTCGTCGGAGGGTGAGCCCCGCCGTTCAGGGTCACAGGGACAGCTCGGAGCAGCCGGTCACGATGCGGGCGTAGCCGAGGACGAGCTCGCGCGCGCGACGGGGGCTCGCTGAGCGGTTGCCGCTGATGATGTGCAGCTCGTAGGCGTCCTCGAGGGAGACGAAGTTCTGCGCGAGGTCGATGATGGGGCCGGCGAGTCGGAAGTGCCCTTGCGCGACGCCGAGCTGCAGTGCGGCGAAGTACAGCGCGACCTGTCGGTCGTACAGCGCCTGCAGCAATGGACCCATTGTGGCGCTGCCTCTGCGGAACAGGTCGATGTCGTGCATGGCGATGACGAGCGCGTCGTCCTCGCTCTTCGGGATGCCCGCGTCGATCATCGCGACGAGCTGCTCCCGCGCATCCGGGATGTCGGCGAGGGCCTGCAGGCGCGTCGTGTAGAACCGCTCGCACGCCCACGTGTAGACATCGTCGATGAGCTGATCGAGGTCGTTGAAGTGGTAGTGCACGGTGCCGGTCGACACCCCGGCCCGTTCGGCGACGTCCTGGACGCGCAGGTTCGCGATCCCGCGGTCGCGGATCGCATCGAGCGTCGCCAGGATCAGCTGGTCGCGACGCTCCGGCGTCTTCTTCGCGCTAGCCATGCGCCCATCCTCTCAGGGTGGGGAGTCGTCCCGCGGATCCGATCGAGATCCTCTCCGAATGTTACGAGTTTGATTCGTGAGTCAAAAGTTCGCGGCCAACCGTTGACTTAACAGGAATCCTACTTTTGACTGGGCAATCAAATAACCCATTCGAGGAAGGGCTCGATGATGAGCGACGGATTGCAGGAAGAGCTCGGCGAGGCGGCCGGCGCGCTGGGGGCGAAGGCTCCAGGGGTCGTGCCCGACGCGGGGAAGTACGAACAGCAGCTCTCCCGGGGGCTGACCTTCAAGGAGAACATCCTGATCACGCTCTCGGCGGTGACGCCCGCGTCGAGCGTGTTCATCATCGTGCCCGCGATCATCAACGGCATCGGCGGGGCGTCGGCCCTCGCCTTCCTGATCGGCGCTCTCGTCGGCGTCTTCGTCGCGCTCTGCTATGCCGAGCTGTCCAGCGCCTTCCCGATCACCGGCGGCGAGTACGCGTTCGTGGCGCGCACGCTCGGCAAGCCCTGGGGCTTCGGACTGTTCCTGCTGAACCTGGTCAGCGGCGTGCTCATCATCGGCGTGATCGCTTCGGGGGCGGGCCAGTACCTCGGGGTGCTCTCGGAGGCTCTCGGGGGCGGGTGGGTCGGGATCGTGGTGATCCTGGTGACCACCGTGATCGCCTGCCTCGGGATCAGGACCAATGCGTGGGTCACCGGCGTCTTCCTGATCCTGGAGATCGGCGCGCTGGTGGTGCTCACAGTGGTGGGCTTCCTGCACGTGAGCCAGCCGATCTCCACGCTGTGGACGGTGGCCACGAGCGGGCCGGGAGGCGTGCTCGTGAGCGCCTCCGCCGGCCTCGTGGTCTCCTACACGGCGACCGCCCTGTTCGCCTTCAACGGCTACGGCGCCGCGGTGTACTACGCGGAGGAGACCAAGAACGCCCGCTCCACGATCGGTCGCGCGATCCTGTGGTCGCTGCTCATCGCCGTGGTCGCGGAGATCGTCCCCACGATCGCCGTGCTGCTGGGCTCGAAGGACCTCGCGGCCCTCGTCGCTTCTCCCTCGCCGATGACGCAGTTCCTCACCGAGCGTGCGGGGCCGGTCGTCAACACCCTGGTCAGCGTCGGGATCGCCGTCGCCGTGATCAACGCGGTGCTCGCGATCATCCTGCAGTTCGGCCGCACCCTGTTCTCCTCGGCACGCGACCGCTCCTGGCCCGACGCGATCAACCGGCCGCTGGGCCGGATCCATCCGACGCTGCGCACCCCGGTCATCGCGACGATCATCGTCGGCGTGATCGCCGCGCTCTGCCTGTGGCTGGTCCCATTCAACGTCCTGCTCGTCGCCACCAGCGCCGGGATCGTGATCCTCTACGCCTTGGTCGGTCTCGCCGCGTTCGTCGGCCGGATCAACCACACGACCGACGCCGCCGAGTACCGGATGCCGATGTGGCCGGTCGCGCCGATCCTGATGACGCTCGCAACCCTCGTGATCCTGGTGATGAGCCTGATCGCCGACTGGATCCCGGTCGCGGTCGCCGTCGGGATCTTCGCCCTCGGCATGCTCTACTACGCGCTCTACCTGCGCGGGAAGCCGGATCGCTGGACGCTGCCGCTGCCCGCGGACGAGGAGCTCGAGGACGAGGTGCGCGGATGAGCCGGGCACGCGCGCGGGATCTCGGGCTGGTGCGCGGGGGGATCCCTGGTGCGCACAATGCGATCACCGACGTGCCGGGCGTCGAAGTCGGGTACACCACTCTCATCGAGGACGGCGAGGCTCTCATCGAGGGCGGCGAGGCCGTCGTCGTCCGCACCGGCGTCACGGCGATCCTGCCGCGCGGCCGCGCCGGCGCCGGAACTCCTGTCGCAGCCGGAGTGCACTCGCTGAACGGCAACGGCGAGATGACCGGATCCGTGTGGATCGCGGAGTCGGGGAGCCTCGGCACCCCGGTTCTCATCACCAATACGCACTCCGTCGGAGCCGCGCACGAGGGCGCCATCCGCTGGATGCTCGACACGGTTCCGGGCGCGGCGGATCAATGGCTCCTGCCGGTCGTGGCGGAGACCTGGGACGGACGCCTGAACGACATCAACGGCCTGCATGTGCGGCCCCGGCACGCCGTCGCGGCGCTGGACGCCGCCCGGTCAGGAGTCGTCGACGAGGGAGCCGTCGGCGGAGGCACCGGCATGATCTGCTACGGATTCAAGGGTGGATCCGGGACGGCCTCGCGCCGGGTCGTGCTGGGAGATGCCGAGTACACGGTCGGCGTCTTCCTGCAGGCGAACTTCGGCGAGATGTCGGAGCTGACGGTGCGCGGGGAGCCGGTGGGTTCGGTGCTCAAGGATGAGGCGGCCGCGGACGCGGGCGACCTCGCATCGTCCGCGGCGGGATCGGCGACGCCGCCGCAGGGCGCCGGCAGCGTGATCGTGGTCGTGGCGACGGATGCGCCGCTTCTGCCCGGACAATGCACGGCGCTGGCGCGGAGAGTCTCTCTCGGCCTCGCGCGCACGGGGACCGCGGGATCGCATTTCTCGGGCGACATCTTCCTCGCCTTCTCGACGGCGAATCCGGGTGCGCTCGCCAGCCGCTTCCCGGCGGAGGGCGAGGAGGTCGTGCTGGACGAGCTGCGCGCCGTGCCCTGGGGGCGGATGGATCCGCTCTACACGGCGGTGGTCGAGGCGACGGAGGAGGCGGTGCTCAACGTTCTGGTCGCGGGGGAGGACATGGCCGGGCACCGGCAGAGCGTGCGAGGACTGCCGATCGAGCGGGTGCGGGAGCTGCTCGAGGAACGGGCGCTGACGAGATAGGGGTGAGGTCGGGGTCGACGGTGGGCGATGCTCGGGCGCGACGATCAGCGCCCGAGGATCGCCCTGGCCTGCCGCAGCACGGGCTCGTCGACCATGCGGCCCTCGAACCGGAACACCCCCGGCTGTCCTTCTGCTTCGGCGAGCACGCGCTCGGCCCAGTCGCGCTCGGCCGGGGTGGCGGCATAGCCCTCGCGGATCACGGCGACCTGGCTCGGGTGGATGCACGCGGTGGCGTCGAAGCCGCTCGCCGCGGCATCGAGAACCTCGGCGCGCAGACCGTCGACGTCGGCGATGTCGAGGTGAACGGAGTCGATCGCGGCCTTCCTGAACGCCTTCGCGGCCAGCAGCACGCGAGAGCGCGCGAGGCGTGCGACGTCTCGATAGCGGCCCGCGTGGGCGCCCGCGGTGAACCGGCTCGAGCGTCCTCCCATGCTCGCGACGAGATCCTCCGCGCCCCACATGAGCCCGATCGTCGCGGGGTGCGCGGCGATCTCCTCGGCGTGGACGACACCGCGCGCGGTCTCGCACAGCGCCAGCACGCGGTGCCCCGCAGCATGCAGGGCGTCGAGGTCGGCGGCGGACTCGGCCTTGGCCAGCATCACCGTGCGGTACACGGTGCCGGCGAGGGCGGCGAGGTCGAGCGCGTGATCGAGGGTGTCCGCCGGGTTCACCCGCACGATCGTGCGCTGCGGATCCAGGTCGGCGGCGGCGAGGCGCACACGGGCGGCGGGCTTGTCCGCGGGGGCGACCGCGTCCTCGAGGTCGAGGATCACGGAGTCGGCGGCGGCGAGGGCCTTCGCGTACCGCTCGTCGCGGTCCGCCGGGCAGAACAGCAGCGCGGGGCCCTGCAGCGCGCTCATCGCGCGGCCTCCGCGGGAAGGCACTGCATGAGGGTGGACCGCGTTGCGAGGGCGACCACCGTGCCGTCCTGATTGCGCCCGGTGTGCGCGAACTGCACGACGCCCTGCCCCGGCCGCGATGCCGACAGCCGCTTCGACACGATCAGCGTCTCGGCGTAGAGGGTGTCGCCGATGCGCACCGGCGCGGGGAAGGACACGTCGGAGAAGCCGAGGTTCGCGACGATCGTGCCCATCGTGAGCTGCGCGACGGAGAGCCCCACGAGCGTGGACAGGGTGAACATGCTGTTCACGAGCCGCTCGCCGAACTCGGTTCCGGCGCTCCACGCCGCGTCCAGATGGAGGGCCTGGGTGTTCATGGTCAAGGTCGTGAAGAGCACGTTGTCGGCCTCGGTCACGGTGCGCCCCGGGCGGTGCAGGTAGACCGCGCCCTCCTCGAACTCCTCGAAGTAGAGTCCCCGCTGCTCGATGCGCTTCCCCGTCATTTCGCGTCCTCCTCGACATCGGTCCCCGAACCGGCACCCGGTTCGGTCCCTGAGCTTGCCGAAGGGTCCGGAGTGATCACGGCGAGGGTCTGCCCTCGGGCCACCGTGTCGCCCTGCGCGACGTGGACGGCGACCGTGCCCGCCACCCCGGCGCGCAGCACGTGCTCCATCTTCATCGCCTCGACCACGAGCACCGGATCGCCCTCCGCGACGTGCGCGCCGTCGGCGGCGTGCACGAGCACGACCGTCCCGGGCATGGGGGAGTCCAGATGCGGGCGGCTCTCGGCCGCCGTCGCACCCGCATGCGAGACCCGCTCCACGGCGACCTCGAACACTGCACCGCTGTGCGCGATGGCAACCCGGCCGGATTCGATCTCGAGCGCGGCGACCGTCCGCGTCGTGCCATCGATCGTGATCGTGCGGTGCGAGGCTCCCTCGGCGCGCGAGGCGGCGGCCACCGGACCGGATCCGTCGACCTCGACCGACAGGCGGGATCCGGATCCCGTCACGCGCACTTCGGCACGGTGCTCGCCGCAGACCAGTCGGTAGCGACGCGGGGCAGGAACGCCGAGGCGCCAGCCATCGCGGCGAGCCCACGGGCCGGACACCGTCGCGGCCTCGGAGCGCGGCGCGGCATCGAACAGCAGCGCCGCCTCGGCGAACACGCGTGCGCCGGCCTCGGCGAAGGCGAGATCGTCGAAGCGGCGGGCGATGAGGTCCGTGTCGAGGTCGCCGGCGACCACCTCGGGAAGCTCGAGCAGCGCCCGCACGAACTCCACGTTCGTCGGGAAGCCGAACACCGCCGTCCCGTCGAGCGCTCGCACCAGTCGGCGGCGGGCCTCGTCACGATCCGCGCCGTGCGCGATGATCTTCGCGAGCATCGGGTCGTAGTCGATCGAGACGTCCAGGCCGTCGGCGATCGCCGTGTCGACCCTGATCCCCTCGCCCTCGGGGTGGATCACGCGCCCCACACGGCCGCCCGTCGGTAGGAAGCCGGAGGCCGGATCCTCGGCGTACACGCGCGCCTCGATGCTGTGCCCGCGCAGAACGACATCCTCCTGCCCGAAACCGAGCGGAGCACCGGCGGCGATGAGCAGCTGCTGCTCCACGAGGTCGAGCCCGGTGACCTGCTCGGTCACGGGGTGCTCGACCTGCAGACGCGTGTTCATCTCCATGAAGAAGAACTCGTCCGGCTTCGCCGCCTCGACGATGAACTCCACGGTTCCGGCGCCGCGGTAGTCCACGCTCCGGGCGGTCTCGCACGCGGCCGCGCCGATCGCCGCGCGCGTGGACTCGTCGAGCAGCGGGGACGGAGCCTCCTCGATCACCTTCTGGTGCCGGCGCTGCAGCGAGCACTCGCGCTCGCCGAGGTGCACGACGTTGCCGTGCGCGTCCGCGAGGATCTGCACCTCGATGTGCCGCGGGGTGGCGAGGTAGCGCTCCAGGAACAGCGCGTCGTCGCCGAAGCTCGCGGCGGCCTCGCGCCGAGCGGCGGCGATCGCGTCAGCCAGGTGCGCCTCGTCCGTGACCACGTGCATGCCCTTGCCGCCGCCGCCCGCCGAGGGCTTGATCAGCAGCGGGTAGCCGATCCCTCCGGCGGCGGCGATGAGGTCGGCATCGGTGAGGCCGGGGCGTGCAACCCCCGGAACCGTGGGCACGTCGCGCTCCGCGACGGCCAGCTTGGCCGTGATCTTGTCGCCCATGGTGCAGATCGCTTCGGCGGTGGGACCGATGAATACGATCCCGGCGTCGGCGCACGCCTGCGCGAAGGCGGCGTTCTCGGCGAGGAACCCGTAGCCGGGGTGGATCGCCTGCGCGCCGGTCGCCCTGGCGGCGTCCAGCACGGCGTCGATGTTCAGGTAGCTCTGCGCCGCGGGTGCGGGGCCGATCCGCACGGCGACGTCGGCGAGGGCGACGTGGCGGGAGCCCGCGTCGGCGTCGCTGTAGACGGCGACCGAGCGGATCCCCAGACGGCGCAGCGTCGCGATGACGCGGCAGGCGATCTCGCCGCGGTTGGCGATGAGGACGGTGTCGAACACGTAAGGCTCAGTGCGGTGCATCTCACTCACATCCGGAAGACGCCGTATTGCCGGCTTGCCGCTGCGCCGGCGGCCGGCTGGTCGGTCGAAGGGGCCCGCATCACGACGTCGAGCGCGAGGCCGAGCACATCGCGGGTCTGGCCGGGCTCGATGATCCCGTCGTCCCACAGTCGGGCGGTGGAGTAGTAGGGGCTGCCCTGCTCGTCGTACGCCGCCCGGATCGGGGCCTGGAACTCGGCCTCCTCCTCGGCCGACCAGGATCCGCCCGCCGCCTCGATCTGGTCGCGTCGCACGGTCGACAGCACCGACGCGGCCTGCGGTCCGCCCATGACCGAGACCCTGGCGCCCGGCCAGAGCCAGAGGAACCGCGGCGAGTACGCCCTTCCGCACATCGAGTAGGTTCCGGCGCCGAAGGATCCGCCTACGACGACGGTGAGCTTGGGCACCGTCGCGGTCGCGACGGCGTTCACCATCTTCGCGCCGTGCTTGGCGATGCCGTTCGCCTCGTACTCGCGACCGACCATGAAGCCGGTGATGTTCTGCAGGAACAGCAGCGGGGTGCGGCGCTGCTCGCAGAGCTGGATGAAGTGCGCGCCCTTGAGTGCCGACTCCCCGAACAGCACGCCGTTGTTGGCGATGATCCCGACCCGGTGGCCGTGGATGTGCGCGAACGCGGTCACCAGGGTGGTGCCGTACTCGGTCTTGAACTCGGTGAAGGCGCCGCCGTCGACGATGCCGCGGATGATCTCGCGCGCGTCGTAGGGCACGGTCAGCTCGACCGGGACCACGTCGAGCAGGTCGACGATGGGGGGATCCGTGACCGCGGCGGTCGGATCTGCCCGGTCCCTGAGCCTGTCGAAGGGCTGCGGCGCGGGAGGCAGCGTCGCCACGATGTCCCGGACGATCTGCAGCGCATGCTCGTCGTTCTCCGCAAGGTGGTCGGCGACGCCCGAGACCCGGGTGTGCACCTCGCCGCCGCCGAGGTCCTCCGCGGTGACGACCTCGCCGGTCGCGGCCTTCACGAGCGGGGGGCCGCCGAGGAAGATCGTGCCCTGATTGCGCACGATCACCGTCTCGTCGCTCATCGCCGGCACGTAGGCGCCGCCGGCCGTGCTCGACCCCATCACGGCGGCGATCTGGGGGATCCCGTCCCGCGACATCCTGGCCTGGTTGTAGAAGATGCGCCCGAAATGATCGCGATCGGGGAACACCTCATCCTGCATCGGCAGGAAGGCGCCGCCCGAGTCGACGAGGTAGATGCAGGGCAGCCGGTTCTCCGCCGCGATCTCCTGCGCGCGCAGGTGCTTCTTCACGGTGATCGGGTAGTAGGTGCCGCCCTTGACCGTGGCGTCGTTCGCGACGACCATGACGTGCCGCCCGTGCACGAGCCCGATCCCGGCGACCACGCCGCCCGAGGGGGCGTCACCGCCGTACAGACCGTAGCCGGCGAGCGGTGCGACCTCCAGGAACGGGCTGCCGGTGTCGAGCAGGTGATCGATCCGGTCCCGGGCGAGCAGCTTGCCGCGCTCGGTGTGGCGGAGGCGGCTCTTCTCCGGTCCGCCCAGGGCGGCTTCGGCGCGCCGGGCGCGCAGCTCGTCGACGAGCTCGCGGTAGGTCGGCGCACCGATGCTCGGCGCGGTTGATTCGGACACGGCACCCTCCGTTGGGCGACTTCGCAGCGGTCGTGGACTCGTGATTCAGATTAGCGAGCGTTAACTGAAATGTCCACGACCGGTCGACTGCGGTGCGTTCTCAGACTCCGTACTCGTCCCGGATCTGCTCGCGCAACTGTACGCTGCAGGCCGCGACGGTCTCGTCCCAGACGGTGGTGGCGCCGTCCTGAGCGGTGTCGGAGATCGCGCGCAGCACGCGGATCGGCACGTCGAACTGGTCGGCGACCCAGACGTAGGCGTAGGTCTCCATGTCGACGAGCACCCCGCCGAGGCCGCGGATCCGCTCGACCACGGCGACGTCATCGACGAAGCTGTCCCCGGTCGCGATGACGAGTCCGTCGCGGCCGGTCGCGACACGCGGCGGCAGCGAGACGTGCTGCCCGATCACGCCGTCGAGGTCCTGGACGTCGTGCTGGATCGCCGCGGTGATCTCGTAGACGCCGCCGGGCAGCGCGGGATCCACGCCGCCCGCGGTGCCGACGACGATGATCTCCTCGTAGGCGGTGGCATCCAGCGCACGGGTGAGGCCGTAGGCGGCCTTGAGCTTGCCGGGGCCGGTTACGAGCCGGTCGAAGCCCGGAAGCTCCTCGGGGAAGGCCTGCAGTTCGGACGCGAGGGCGGCGACGAGAAGTCTCATGGCTCCATCCTCGCGCATATGCATAATCTCTCCCGGAGGCGGTCATGGCGTCAGTCTGGTGTCTGAGCCAACGCGTACCCTGCCCGGAAAAGTGGCCTAAAGAGGGGGCAGGATGACAAGCGCAAATGAGGTTGCGGAGTCTTCGGAAATCTCGCTGTCCAAAGCGGGGCTGCATGAGCTCGGCGACGAGCTCGTGGTGGCGGTGTGGGCGGCAGATGGAGATGCGGAGCGTGAGATCTGCGCGGCCTTGGTGAGCTACCAGGACGTGTGGGCGGGAGTCCGCAGCGCGCTTGTGTCCTCAGAGCATTGGGCGAAGCGTCTTCAACACACCATCCAGGTGCCGCGAGGAGTGGCATATGTAGCGATCGGCAAGATCAGCAGCTTGATGCTGGCGGCCAGGCGCAAGAGTTCGGATACCGATGAATCGTTGTCGAAGCCGTTGGCTTCGCGCGTGCCGGATGACGTAAGGGTGTGGAGCGTGACATGGGAAGCCCGCTCCACGACCGAGATCGTCATCGGACGGATGCGTGGTGCTGGAGTCGCGGTCCGCTTGCGATCGGCTCCGATGGCTTTGGATCGTCACTCGTTGCGCGCTCCCGCAACTTGGGAGAACTCCGACCTGTTCAGCAGGCTCGCGAAGGCGGTCGATCTTGATGTGGTGGACGTCGCACCGCTGTCATACGGAGTGTTCCGTTTCGTCGCCTTTGCTGCTCCGATCGCCATCGTTCTCGGTGTGATCACGTGGTCGTTTGACTTCGCGATCGCGACGGGCGTCGCCGGAATCGGTCTCGGTTTTGCTCTCCACGTGCCGTGGATGCGGTATGCGAAGGCGGTGACCGCACACCTCAGACAGGCCAAAGAGCAGAGACTCGGACCATGGCGATGGCTCACGAAGAGACTCAGCTATGTCTTGTTCGGCATCGCGTTCGAGAAGACTCGCGCAGGACGCGAGACGTACTTGCTCGCTGAGTATTCGGCGTATGTGAAAACGGCGCTGGGGTATGAAGGTGAGGATCCCATTCGCCCCTACCGGCGCGGAGGAAGAGTGCGGGTGAGGAGGCCGGCCTATTTCGCGGACAGGTTTGTCGTGCGCCGTCTCCTGGTCTGGCGTGATGGCGCAATTGAGCCGGTTCACGGTGCGGTGCCGCCGCGCTTTGTCATCAGCATCCGTGGACATCGAAGCATGGCTAGACTCGCACGGTCAGCAGCTCGCCTAAAGATCCGGATCGCCGGGCGACTCCTGCGCAAGTACGGATCGTGTGACCGGGAATCCGTCGACACCTTCGAACGCTTCATGAACCACGCACGATTCGTTGGGCGAGACGCATATCTCGGACAGTTCATGACCGCAGCGCAATCTGGAGTCATGATGAGCGCTTTGCTTGGGGCGAGAACATCCCCAATCGACACGTCGTTTCAGAGAACCGCGCCCGTGACGAGCGCGACCGTAATTCCCGCACGTCACATGTCCGAAACCTCCGAGGCAGATACTGGTTCCACGACCGAAGGAGAAGCATGACCCTGCAGCAGGACATCGCCACAGGCCTCGGGGTGCGCCCCGACATCGACCCCGCCGCGGAGATCGACCGCCGGGTCGGCTTCCTCGTCGACTACCTCCAGCACACGGGCGCCAAGGGTTATGTGCTCGGCATCTCGGGCGGACAGGACTCGACGCTCGCCGGGCGGCTCGCGCAGCTCGCCGTCGAGAAGGTGCGCGCCGAGGGCGGCGAGGCGACGTTCATCGCCGTGCGCCTGCCCTACCGGGTGCAGCACGACGCCGACGATGCGACCGCGGCGATGGCGTTCATCGCCGCGGACGAGGGGGTCGAGGTCAACATCGAGCACGGTGTCGACGGGCTCGAGAACGACCTCGAGGCGGCGGGCCTGGAGGACGTGGCGGACTTCCACCGCGGCAACATCAAGGCGCGTCTGCGCATGGTCACGCAGTACGCGATCGCCGGCCAGCGCGGCATGCTCGTGATCGGCACGGATCACGCGGCGGAGGCGGTGACCGGCTTCTTCACCAAGTTCGGCGATGGAGCCTGCGACCTCACCCCGCTCGCCGGGCTCTCCAAGCGCCAGGGCAGGGCGCTGCTGCTGGCGCTCGGCGCGCCGGACCGCCTGGCATACAAGGTGCCCACGGCCGACCTGCTGGACGGCACGCCCGGCCGTGCCGACGAGGACGAGCTGGGCCTCACCTACGAGCAGATCGACGACTATCTGGAGGGGCGCGAGGTGGCGGCCGACGTGGCGCAGCGCATCGAGGCGCGCTACCTCGCGACCTCGCACAAGCGCCGCCAGCCGGTCACGCCCGACGACTCCTGGTGGCGCTGACGCCGGCCCGTGATGTCGGGGGTCCCGTCTAGGGTCGAAGCGACGGCCCGATCGGTCGCCCCCGAACGACAGGAGCCCTCGTGCGCGTGATCACCGCTTCCGCATCCGATCAGAACGTCGGATCCGACCGGAAGCGCGTGATCTGGAGTGCCACGGATCTCAAGCTCGCGGCCGAGTGCGAGTTCGCCTGGGCGCGCGCGGTCGACGCCAAGCTCGGGAGAGTCGAGCCGGTCGAGGATCCGGAGGACGCGACGCTCGCCCGCGCCGCGGCGATGGGCGACGCGCACGAGCTCGTGGTGCTGGACGACTACATCGCGGAGCTCGGGCGATCCGTCGACGGCGGGCCGGGCGTGATCGAGCTGCCCAAGGTGTCCTCGACCGATGCCGAGGCGCTGGCGGAGGTCGTCGCTGACACGCTGCGCGCGCTGCGGTCCGACGCGACGGTGATCTACCAGGCCGCGTTCTCCACGCCCGAGTTCGTCGGGTTCGCGGACTTCCTGCGGTGCGACCCCGATGGGCGGTGGCGCGTGCAGGACTCCAAGCTCGCCCGCACCGCGCGCGTGACGGCGCTCATGCAGCTGGCGGCATATGTCGATCAACTCGACCGCGTCGGCATCCCGCGTTCCGACGAAGTGGATCTGATCCTCGGCGACCGCAGCATCTCGACGCATGCGGTGAGCGATTTGCTGCCGCTGTTCCACGTGCGCCGTGCGCGCCTGCGCGCCCTCATCGCCGACCGCCGCATCGACGAGGGCGCGGCGGGTGCGCCGCTCGCCTGGGGCGACGACCGCGGAGATCTGCAGATCGTCGCCTGCGGGCGCTGCGCCACCTGCGAGCTCGAGGTGGTCGCCCACCGGGATCTGCTGCTCGTCGCGCGCATGCGCCCGGTGCAGCGGGCGCGACTCCGCGCCTCCGGCATCAGGACCATCGACGACCTTGCCGCGGCGGAGGATGCGCCGGAGGGCATGAACGTCGAGACGTTCCAGGCGCTCCGTGCGCAGGCCCGGCTGCAGCTCGCCGCGATGGCGGCCGAAGACGCCGGCGAGCCTGGACGGGACGGCGCACACCCCACGCCGCCGTTCGAGGTCGTCTCGGCGGCGGCGATCGGACTGATGCCGCGGCCCAGCCGCGGCGACCTGTTCTTCGATTTCGAGGGGGATCCGCTCTACACCCAGCCGGGCGAAGGGCAGGCTCGGGAGAACAAGCACTGGGGGCTCGACTACCTGTTCGGCTGGGTCGACGACGCCGAGCAGTACACCGCGCTGTGGGCGCACGACTTCGCGGCCGAGAGGCAGGCGCTGCAGGACTTCCTGGACTTCGTGAAGGCGCGCAGGGCGGCGCACCCCGATATGCACATCTACCACTACGCCCCCTACGAGACCTCGCATCTGCAGAACATGGCGGAGCGCTACGGCGTGGGCGAGGCCGACGTCGACCGGCTGCTCCGGGAGGGCGTGTTCGTCGACCTGTATCCGCTGGTGCTGCGGACGGTGCGCATCGGATCGCGGTCGTACTCGATCAAGAAGCTCGAGCCGCTTTACATGGGGGCCGAGGTGCGCACGAGCGACGTGCAGAAGGGTGACGACTCGATCGTCCAGTACGTGCAGGCGCGGGGGCTCGCCGCCTCGGGCCGCACCGCCGAGGCCGAGGGGATCCTCGCCGACCTCGCCGATTACAACCGCTACGACTGCGTCTCGACGAGGCGGCTGCGCAACTGGCTTGTGGGCCTCGCGCGCGAGGCGGGCGTGCTGCCGGCCCCGCCGGACGAGCCCGAGACGCGCGCCTACGAGCCCGCGCCGCTGTCGCTCGCCCTGCAGGCCGAGGGGCAGCGCGAGCAGGACGAGGCTCGGGGAACGGGCGCGACGGGCGCCGCACTCGAGCAGGCCGGTCAGTTCCATCGAGTCGCGGCGGCCGCGATCGACTATTTCCCGCGCGAGGCGAAGAGCTTCTGGATCTCGCATTTCCAGCGCCTGCGCGAACCGGTGACGCTGTGGGAGTCGACGCGCGATGTGCTGCGGGTGGACCCGGATCGCTCGGCCGTCGCGCAGGACTGGGGCATGGAGGAAGGCGCCCGCGCCGTCACGCGTCTCGTCGACCTGCACGGTGAGGTCGCGCCCGGCAGCACCCTGAACGTCGGTAGCAGCCCCTTCGCGCTCTACGAGGCTCCCGCGCCGTTCTTCGGTGAGTTCCCCGCGCGTGTGATCCACGTGCCGCACGAGGTGGAGATCGTCGAGGTGCTCGACGACGGCTACCGCATCCGCGAGCGCTCGATCGGCGGGCAGACCTGGGACGAGCTGCCGCTCGCCCTCACCCCGGCCTCGCCGCCCCGAGTGAACTCCCTGCAGGGCGCGATCGAGGAGTGGGCCGGATCCGTGCTGTCGGCGGCCCCCGCGTTCCCGCAGGATGCGGCGACCGACGTGCTGCGCCGTGTGGTGCCGCGGACGGTCTCGGGCGAGCCGCTGCCTGTCCTGGGGACAGGGCCGGACGGGCATCCCGGCGGGAACGCCGACACCGCGGACAGCGCCACGTCACCGGATGATCGTCTGCCGGAGGCTGCTGACGCGATCGCGCGAGGTGTGCTCGACCTGGACCGCAGCTACCTCGCTGTCCAGGGCCCTCCCGGCACCGGCAAGACGTATACCGCCTCGCACGTCATCGCCCGGCTCGTGAACGAGCACGGCTACCGCATCGGCGTGGTCGCGCAATCGCACGCGATCGTGGAGAACCTGCTCGAACGGGTGGTGGCTGCCGGGGTTCCGGCCGCCCAGGTGGCGAAGGCGCCGAAGGATCCGCACGGGTCGGAGCCCGTCTTCACCGCGATCCGCAAGGACGGCATGGCCGCGTATCTCGCCGAGCAGCGCGCCGCGGGCCTCGGCTGCGTGGTGGGCGGCACGGCCTGGGACTTCTCCAGCACCCGGCGCGTGCAGCGCGGCGAGCTCGATCTGCTCGTGATCGACGAGGCGGGGCAGTTCTCGCTCGCCTCCACGATCGCCGTGGCGGTGGCCGCGCAGCGGCTGCTGTTGCTCGGGGATCCGCAGCAGTTGCCGCAGGTGAGCCAGGGCACGCACCCCGAGCCCGTCGACACCTCGGCTCTGGGCTGGGTCATGCACGACAAGGCGGTCATCGACCCCGCGCACGGAGCGTTCCTCGCCCGGACCTGGCGGATGCATCCGGAGGTCGCCGCCCCGGTCTCGCAGCTCGCCTACGCGGGCGCGCTGGCGTCGGCGCCCGGCACGGAGCGCCGCGTGATCGACGGTATCGAGCCAGGGTTGCACGTGCGGCCGATCCGGCATCGCGGCAACGCCACGCAGTCGCCCGAGGAGGCCGCGGAGGTCGTCCGCATCGTGCGCGCCCTGATCGGGCGGGACTACACCGACGGCATGGCGCGCGCACTGCCGCGCCCGCTCGAGCAGGCCGACATCATCGTCGTCGCGCCGTACAACGCCCAGAAGCAGCTGATCCTCGACGCGCTCGCGGATGCCGGCCTCGAGGAGGTCGCGGTGGGCACGGTCGACAACTTCCAGGGCAGGGAGGCGGTGGTCTCGATCACGTCGCTGGCCGCATCGAGCGGACGCGATGCCCCGCGCGGGCCGGAGTTCCTGCTGCTGCAGAACCGGCTGAACGTCGCGATCTCGCGGGCCAAGGTCGCCGCCTACCTGGTCCACTCGCCGGCCCTGCTGGACGACCTGCCCTGGACGCCCGAGGGCGTGGTCCGGCTCAGCGCGTTCGCGCACCTCGTCGGCGCCGATCAGGACGCAGAGGCACAGGGCGATGAGCACGATGTCGCCGGCGATGCGCTCGTCGCGGCGGGATCCTCCCGGGATGCCGATGCATTCTGAGACCGAGATCGCCCGCGCCTCGGCAGCCTGGGTGTGGTTCCCGCGTGGGAGCGAGCAGGAGAGGTCCGCTCTGCAGCTGGTCCGCTACCCGGCCCGGTTCGGCGGCGGTGTGCGCGCTTCGCAGGTCGCATCCGACCTCGACGCACCGTCGGTGCTGGACCACGCGATCGCACGCACCCGGGCGTGGGGCGAGGACCGGTTGACGTTCTGGACGAACGCCGCCGACCGTCCCGACCTCGAGGACGAGTTGCGACGGCGAGGAGCCGTGCACGACGACACCGTGACCGTGTTCGCGCGCCCGATCCCGGGCGATCCGATCGCAGTGCCGGTCGGCGTCGAGGTCGCTGCGGTGCGCACCGTGCTCGACGTTCGAGATGTCGACACTGTCAACGTTCCCTGTCTGGGGCCAGGAGCCGCTGAGCGAGGCCGGCCTGCGTACCGAGGTCGCCGAGGTGACGGCCGAGCTCGAAGCTCGCACGGGGGCCCGCGCACTGGCCCGCATCGACGGGCGCCCCATCAGCACTGGCGGCTGCACCGTCGTCGGCGGCTTCCTCCGTCTCTGGGGCGCGGCGACGCTGCCCGAGTTCCGCGGGCGCGGCGCCTACCGGGCGGTGCTCGCCGAGCGGTTGCACATCGGTGCCGAGTTCGGGGCGACCACGGCGCTCGTCAAGGGGCGCGTCGAGACCTCGGCGCCGATCCTCGCGCGCTGCGGGTTCACGGCCTACGGCGAGGATCGCTGTTACGTGCTGGCCGTGTGATCGCCGGTCTCAGACCGTGCCGTACAGGCGGTCGCCCGCGTCGCCGAGGCCGGGCACGATGTACCCCTTCTCGTTCAGACGCTCATCGAGGGCGCCGAGCACCAGGGTGACGTTGCGGTCGCCCACGAGTGCTTCGATCGCCGCCACACCCTCGGGCGTGCCGAGCAGGCAGATCGCGGTGACGTCGTCCGCACCGCGATCGAACAGGAACTGGATCGCGGCGGCGAGGGATCCGCCGGTCGCGAGCATCGGGTCGATCGCGAAGCACTGGCGTCCGCTGAGGTCATCGGGCAGGCGCTCGGCGTAGGTCGTCGGCTCGAAAGTCTCCTCGTCGCGGACCATGCCGAGGAAGCCGACCTCGGCGGTCGGAAGCAGCTTGACGAGGCCCTCGAGCATCCCGAGACCGGCGCGCAGGATCGGGACGACGATCGGCCGCGGCTCCGAGATCTTCACGCCCATCGTCGTGGTGACCGGAGTCGTGATCTCGATCGGGCTCACCCGCACGTTGCGCGTCGCCTCGTAGGCGAGCAGCGTCACGAGCTCCTCGGTGAGCTGGCGGAACACCGGCGACGGCGTGCGCGCGTCGCGCAGCACCGACAGCTTGTGGGTGATGAGGGGGTGGTCGGCCACGTGAACGCGCATAGGGACAGCGTATCCGGTGAGGGGCATGCGGCTAGGCTCGACCGTCGGGAGGACCGGTGAACGCAGCACGACCCGTGACGGACGACACGGCGATGGGGCGCGCCCTCGCCCTCGCCGCCGAAGCCGCCGCCGCGGATGAGATCCCGGTCGGGGCCGTCGTGCTCGACCCGGAGGGCCGGCCCATCGGGGAGGGGCGCAACAACCGTGAGGAGACGACGGATCCGACCGGCCATGCCGAGATCATCGCCCTGCGCGCGGCCGCCGCCGCACACGGGTCCTGGAACCTCACCGGCTGCACGCTCGTCGTCACCATGGAGCCGTGCGTGATGTGCGCCGGCGCGATCCTGCAGTCCCGGATCGGCCGGGTCGTGTTCGGCGCCTGGGACGACAAGGCAGGAGCCGCCGGGTCGCTCTACGACGTGCTGCGCGACCGCCGGCTGCCGTACCGGGCCGAGGTCATCGGCGGCGTCCGTGAGAACGAGGCTGTGGAGCAGCTGCGCGCGTTCTTCGCAGAGCGGCGCTGACCCCGGCGCACGAGACGCTCGCGAGGTTCCGGATCAGGCCCTGGGGCGTCGCGACGCCAGTCGGGCCAGGCGCTGCACGGCGAACAGATACGCCTGCGCACGCGGGTCGAAGTAGCCGCGGTGACGCTCGCCGTGCTCGTCGACCTCGGTCTGCGAGGCATGCCCGTCGGTGGACTCGCCCTGCTCGCCACCTGACCCTGGGATGGGGCCGCCATCGGAGGAGTAGACGATCGCGCCCTCGATGTTGCGGGGATCGACCGGATGCGCGCCGAGCCGTCCGAGGGGAGCGGTCGCGTCGCTCGAGGCCTCCGTCGCGTAGAACGAGAAGGAGCGCTTCGAGATCGCCTCGGCCACTGCATCCGCGGCCATGTGCGTCATTCCGGCCGAGGCGATCGAGAACGCCATGGATACGGGGCCCGCGCCGTCCAAGAGCACCAGCTCGCCGAACAGCGTCGACGAGTACGAGTATGCGAGCAGTGCGATGTGCGCCTGCGGATGGCCGTGCCGCATCCGCACCAGATCGCCGGCCAACCGCGCCGCCCCCACGGTCGCGTGCTTCGTCGCCAGCGCGGACAGGTGGGTGCCGGAGTCGTAGCCGAACCAGGCGACGGTCGCGATCCGGGCGGTCCCCCCGCGCAGCGTGCTCGCGCGGATCGTGTCGGCGCACAGCCGCTGGGTGATGCCCGCCCAGCCCGCGAACGCGGCGAGATCCGTGTCGATCCCGTGCAGCACGACCACGATCAGCTCCGCCGCGTCGACGTCGCCGAACGCCACGGCGGCGCGGGGCTCCTCGCCCTCGAAGAACAGCGAGATCAGGCGAGCCTGCGGATCCTCGCGCAGCACATCCTGCACGTGCTGCAGCTTCTGCCGCGCGTCCGCGGAGACCGTGGGGTCGGCGAGTGCGGCCGCGAGCGGGTCGACCACGACGGATCCGCCCGGTCAGTCGGCCGAACGCAGCACGAACGCGTCGGTGGAGGGGGAGGGGTCTTGAGCCGGCCGGTAGATGTCGGGCTCGAGATAGATCACCCGTGCGGCCGGAACCGCCTCGCGGATGCGCGCCTCGATCGTGTCGATGTCGTCGGCCGCCGCCCGCACGGTCTTGTCCGAGGTCAGGGCGATCTTCGCGGCGACGAGCAACTCGTCGGGGCCGAGGTAGAGGGTCTTGATGTGGATGAGCTTCTCGACCTCGTCGCCCGCGTGGATCGCATCGACGATGCGGTCGAAGTCGGCTTCGTTGGCCCCTTCGCCGACGAGCAGGCTCTTGGTCTCGATGCCCAGGACGATCGCGATGAGCACGAGCAGGAGGCCGATCATCAGGGTGCCGAGAGCATCGAAGACCGGATTGTGCGTGAGGAGGGTGAGCCCCACGCCGAGCAGGGCGAAGAGCAGACCCGCGAGCGCGCCGGTGTCCTCGAGCAGCACGACGGGCAGCTCGGGGGCTTTCGCGCGCCGGATGAACGAGATCCACGACTGCCCCTTCGGACGCACGTGGTTGCTCTCCTTGATCGCGGTGCGCAGCGAGAACGACTCCAGCACGATCGACACGATCAGCACGGCGAGCGGCAGCCACCACCAGGTCTTGTCGAGTTCGTGCGGTTCGATGAGCTTCTGCACGCCCTCGTAGATCGCGAACACGCCGCCGACGGAGAACAGGATGATCGACACCACGAACGCGGACACGTAGCGCTCGCGGCCGTAGCCGAACGGGTGCTCGCGATCCGCGCGGCGCTGCGCCTTGCGGCCACCGAGCATCAGCAGCAGCTGGTTGCCGGAGTCGGCGACGGAGTGGATGGCCTCCGCGAGCATCGAGGCGGATCCGGAGAGCAGCCACGCCACGAGCTTCGCGAGAGCGATGCCCATGTTCGCGAGGAACGCCGCCAGGATCGCCTTGCCACCACCGGATGCACTCATGCCACGAGTCTATGCGCGGCGGCGGGACGCATGACGGCCCGACCGGCATCGGCAGCGGGCGGACGCCGGCCCTGCCACCGCACGGAGCGGGCTCGTAGGATGGCGGCATGGTCGATGCCCTTCCCTCTGTCGCGTTCCTCGGTGCCGGTTCGATGGGAGGCGCGATCCTGCGCGGCCTCGTCGCGAGCGGGATTCCTGTCGACGGCGGCATCACCGCCACCAACCGGACCTCGGTGCGCGCGGCCGAGCTCGAAGGTCTGCCGGGTGTGCGCTCGATCGCGCTGGAGCAGGAGCCCTCCGGCAACGACGTGGCAGCGGGCGCGCGGATCGTCGTGGTGGGCGTCAAGCCGGCCATGGTGCCCGACCTGCTCGACGAGATCGCCCCGCATCTGCGGGAGGACGCGATCGTCGTGAGCATCGCGGCCGGCGTCACCCTGGCGACCTTCGCCGCGCACCTGCCGGCCGGCACGAGCGTGCTCCGGTCCATGCCGAACACACCGGCCACTGTGGGCCGCGCGGTCACCGGTCTCGCCGCGGCTCCCGGTGTCACCGACGAGGAGCGCGCCCTCGTGCGCCGGCTGTTCGAGACGGTCGGATCCGTGATCGAGGTCGCGGAGGAGCAGATCGACCCGCTCTCCACGATCTCCGGATCCGGTCCCGCCTACGTCTTCCTGCTCATCGAGGAGTTCACGAAGGCTGCGATCGGCAAGGGCTTCGCCGAGCCCGAGGCGAGACTGATGGCTGAGCAGACCTTCATCGGCGCGACCGCGCTGCTGGAGGCGTCGGGCGAGGATCCTGCAGAGCTGCGCCGACGCGTGACGAGCCCCAAGGGCACCACTGAGCGCGCCATCGCCGTGCTGCAGGACGCCGCTCTGGACGGCCTGTTCGCCCGCGCCACCGACGCCGCGCTCGCGCGGGCACGCGAACTCGCCGCCGGGGCCTGACGCAGAGGGCCCGATGTACCGGGCCCTCCGTCCTCACGCCTCGCTGGCGACCTCGGCGAGCACCTCGGGCCAGCGCCGCTCCAGGATCCGTCCGCCCAGCACCGCGCCGCCCCACATGGCGAGGCCGCCGCACACCAGGCCGAATGCGAGGCTCAGCCAGCCGAGCCACGGCGTCCAGATCGCGGCGATCGCAAGGCCGAACGCGGGCCCTCCTATCGCCAGGCTCAGCGGCGTGATGATCATCATCGCGACCATCGACTGCACCCCGCCGGAGGATCCGCGTCCGAACGGATTCGCCTCAGGGGCGGGTGCGCGGCCGGGCAGGAATGCGCCCACCCACACCCCGAGGCCGGCCGCCGCCGTGCCAAGGCCCAGGGCCGCGCCCAGGCTGGCCGGGATGAGGTCCATCCGCCCCGCGAGCATGCTCGCCGCGACGCACAGCACGATCGTCACGGGCACCGCGATGATCCCGAACCCGAGCAGACGGCCCGCGCGATCCGCCCGTCCCGGCACGCCGCTGTGGATATGCAGGGCGATCGCGTCGTTGTCGTAGGCGATGCCGAGCTGCAGGATCGTGCCGATCAGCAGCGCATTGATCGCCGGGATGAGGATCGCGGCGGGGCCCAGCGCGAATGAGCCCTCCCCGCGTCCGTTCATCAGAGTCATCCCGATCAGGAGCGCGGGCAGCAGCACCATCATCACGGTGTTGATGACCTGGCGCGGATCGCGCGTGGCATAGCGCAGGGTGCGGGCCGCGATCGCTCCGACCGGGGAGGCGGGGAGTACACGATCGAGCAGTCCGCCCGAGCGCACGCGGCCGCCGCTGCGGCTCTGGATCGGCGCGACCAGGCGTGCGGCGAGCAGTCCGCGCGCGGCGAACCACAGGGCCGCGGCCGTCGCGAGGGCGATGAGCAGCCGAAGGCCCGCTGCGAGCAGATCGCCCTGGGCGAGCGCGGCGGAGACGCCGAATACGGCGCCCAGCGGCGTCCATCCGGTGGCGTCGGCGATCGCGGGCAGGACCGCCGAGGGGTCCGAGAGCCGGGCGAAAGCGCGCACGAGCACGTTGATCAGCAGACCGGAGCAGGCGACGAGCAGCACGCCGAGCGTGATCACCAGGTCGCGCGTCCGCCGTCCGGCCAGCCACCCGGCGAGCACGCCGCTGACCACCCTGGCGCCGAGCACGCACGTCGCGAGCGCGAGCGGGATCAGCACCACGGCGGCCACGAGCGCGAGCGGGCTCACCGACCACCCGACGAGCATGAGCAGCAGCGCCACGGTCGTGCCGATGCCGCCGATCGTGGTGGCGCCCGCGACGACGAGCCCCGGCAGCAGCGATCGTGCCGTGACCGGCAGCAGGGCGAAGCGTTCGGGGGCGAGTGAGTCGTCGACGCTCACCACGATCGAGCCGATCCACCACACGAGCACGATGCCGGAGCCGACGACGACCAGCGTGCGCACGGCCGCATCGGGCGCCGCGATCCGCAGCGCCACAAGACCCGCCGCGAGGGCGGCGAGAAGGCCGAGGGCGATCATCCCCGAGATGATCAGGGACACGATCATCCACGGGTTGCGACCGAGCTGATGGCCGAGCTGGCGCCAGCGCAGGCCTACGAGGAGCGCAACCATGCGAGCGTCTCCGATCCGAGTTCGTGCGCGCCGACCAGGGAGAGGAAGCGTTGCTGCAGCGTCTCGCCCGCGCGCACCTCGTCGAGGGTGCCGTTCGCGAGAAGGCGCCCATCGGCGACGATCGCGACCCGATCGCACAGGGACTCGACGAGCTCCATGACGTGGCTGGACAGCACGACCGTGCCGCCGCCGTCGACGAACGCCCGAAGGATCTGCCGGATCGTCTCGCCCGAGACGGGATCGACCGCCTCGAGCGGTTCGTCCAGGATGAGCAGGCGCGGCGCGTGGATGAGCGCGCACGCGAGGCCGATCTTCTTGCGCATGCCCGCGGAGTAGTCCACGACCAGCGTGCTGCCGGCGTCGGCGAGCCCCAGCGCGTCCAGCAGCTCGCCGGTCCGGGCGACGACCTCGGCCTCGGTCATGCCGCGCAGCAGACCGGTGTAGCGCAGCAGTTCGGCGCCGGTGAGGCGATCGAGCATCCGCACGCCGTCTGGCAGCACCCCCATGCGGCCCTTGGCAGCGGCGGGATCCCGCCAGACGTCCGCACCGAGCACCTGGGCGGAGCCGGCATCGGGGCGCAGCAGTCCCGTGGTCATCGCGAGGGTCGTTGTCTTGCCGGCGCCGTTGGGGCCGAGGAGGCCGAGCATGGACCCGGCGGGGACATCGAGCCAGAGGTCGTCGACAGCGACCTTCTGCCCGAACTGCTTGCGAAGGCCCTGCAGCGAGAGCACCGGCGGCGCGGCGGCGAAGGGCGCTGTGAAGTCGGTCATGTCTCCATCCGACCACGCCCCGACGCGGTCGGCATCCCCCTCGCGACGGACATGCCGTGACCGCGAAACCGAATCTGCGTGCCGAGACAGCAGATCAGAACGTCGGTCTCGGGACGAGGGTCCGGTCTCGCGGGCACGCCGGGCACGCCGGGCGCCACGTACCGACGGAGGTGCCGGCCCGGTGCCGCGCAGGCTCAGCGATCCAGCGAGGAGAACCGCTCGATGTCGCTGTTCGTGCCCGACACGATGATGAGGTCGTGGTTGGTGACGACGGTGTCGGCCTCGGCGTAGCGGAACGGCTTGCCGGGGCTCTTCACGCCGACCACGGTCACGTTGTACTTGCTGCGCACACCGGACTGGTTCAGCCCCACGCCGCGGATGAACTTCGGCGGATACATCTTGGCCAGCACGAAGTCGTCGTCGAACCGGATGAAGTCGAGCATGCGGCCCGACACGAGGTGCGCGACGCGCTCCCCGGCCTCGCGCTCGGGGTAGACGACGTGGTTCGCACCCACCCTGGCGAGGATCTTGCCGTGCGACTGCGACACCGCTTTCGCCCAGATCTGCGGCACCTTGAGGTCGACGAGGTTCGCGGTGATGAGCACCGAGGCCTCGATCGAGGATCCGACGGCGACGACGGCGACCTGGAAGTCCTGGGCGCCGATCTGGCGCAGCGCGTCGATGTTGCGGGTGTCGGCCTGCGCGGCGTGCGTGACCCGCTCCGACCACTTCTGCACCAGCTCGAGGTTGGTGTCGATCGCGAGCACTTCCCGGTCGAGGCGGTCCAGTTCGCCGGCGCAGGCGGCGCCGAAGCGGCCCAGGCCGATCACGAGCACCGGAGCGTCGTTGCGCAGCACTTCAACCATGCCGCCCACTTTACTGTCCGCCGCTGGGGCGTTCCGCGTCAGCCGAATCGGGGGAGGACGTGACGCCCCCCGCGACTCCGCCGACCGCGGCTGCTGTGGGTCAGCCGACGATCGGCCGCTCCACGGGCAGCGAGTACAACTGATTGCGCGACGTCGCGGCCACCGCGGCCGCGAGGGTCACAGTGCCGACGCGTCCCATGAAGATCGTCGCGGCGAGGATGTAGGTCGCCGCATCCGGCAGCCTCTCGGTGACGCCCGTCGACAGGCCCACGGTGCCGAAGGCCGAGACCACGTCGAAGAGCACCTCCTCCACGGGGTACTTCGTGATCTGGCTGATGGCGATCGTGGACAGAGCGACCGTCGTGGCCCCCCAGGCCACCACGCTGAGGGCGACGCGCTGCACGTCCGAAGGGATCCGGCGCCCGAACGCCTGCACCGAAGGACGTCCCTTGGCCTCGCTGATCACGGCAAGGGCGAGCACGGCGAGCGTGGTGACCTTGATGCCGCCGGCCGTGGATGCGGAGCCCCCGCCGACGAACATGAGCATCGAGGCGGCGAGCATCGAGGAACCATTCAGATCCCCCATGTTCACCACGCTGAAGCCGCCCGAACGCGTCATCGCGGACAGGAAGAACGCCTGGAACGTGGTGTCGCCGGCATCCATGGATCCGAAGGTCTTCGGATTGTCGAACTCGAGCAGCAGGAACACGGCGGCGCCGACCACGAACAGCACGATCGTGGTGAGCATGGTCAGCTTCGCGTGCAGCGACCAGCGTCGCACGTGCCAGCGCTGCCGTGTGAGCGTGTAGATCACCGGGAAGCCGAGGCTGCCCAGGAACACGCCGAGCATGAGCACGCTGAGCACGTAGTAGTTCTGCGCGAACGGCTCGAGCCCCCCGGGGTTCGGGGTGAATCCGGTGTTCGTGAATGCCATCGCGGCGTAGAACGGCGCCTCCCACAGGGCGTTGACCGGATGCACCCCCGCGGTCAGCAGCGCGGGGTAGAGCAGCACCATGAGCCCGGCCTCGATCGTGAACGCCGAGATCGCCACGGTGCGCAGCAGGGATCCGACCTCGCCGAGGCGCACGGTCTGGCTCTCGTTCACGGGGCCGCCGTGCGCTCGCATCGGGTTGGTGTCGCCCGCCGCGATGAGCTTGGCGCGCAGCCCCAGCCGCTTCGAGATCGCCAGGCCCATCACGCTGGCAAGGGTCAGCACGCCGAGGCCGCCGATGTTGACACCCACGAAGATCACGCCGAGCCCGAAGCCCGACCAGTGCGTGGACATGTCGACGGTGGACAGGCCGGTGACGCAGATCGTGGAGACCGCCGTGAACAGCGCGTCCGCGAGCGGCGTCACCGTGCGGTCGGCGCTCGCGATCGGCAGCGACAGCAGCGCCGTGGTGATCAGGATGAGCGCCGAGAACACGACGATCGCGAACCGAGAGGGCGATGAGGTCGTCAGGGTCTTGCCGAGACGGATGGTCCGTCGGGCGATCTCGGAGAAGGATCGCGGGGCAGCCGTGCGCGCCATGGTCGAGCCCCTCCGATCCTCCGTCCGCCAAGCCTTCGTCATGGTACTCCGCCCTCGGCGCGGCTACTGTGAAGGCATGACCGACATCTTCGACGTGATCGCCGACGGCACGAGACGGGACATCCTGCAACTCCTGCGCCAGCGGTCAGAGGACGGGGACGCCGGTACCAGCGTGACGCAGATCGTCAGCGAGCTGGGCATCAGTCAGCCCACCGTCTCGAAGCACCTCAAGGTGCTGCGCGAGGCCGAGCTGGTCACCGTGCGCGAAGACGGACAGCGCCGCTTCTACAGCATCGAGGCCGCGCCTCTGGAAGAGGTCGACGACTGGCTCGTCCCGTTCCTCGCCGACGCGTACGGGGACTCCGCGCCCGACATCTCCGGGCTCATCGGGGTCCCGCCCCTGCCCGACGGCGCCGCGCACGCGGCCGAGGTGGTCGGTCGCGCCGCGGCATCCGCCAAGCACGTCGTGCAGACCGCACTCAAGCGGCTCGGAGCCTGACGCGCGCGACGCCCGGATCCGGGCGGATCCGGGCGTCGCGTCGATCCTGCGAGGGTGAGCGAGCAGCTGCTCAGCGCCGCGCCTTGCCGAACAGCCAGCGACCCCACAGCACGGAGATCAGGAGGATCGCGGCGCACCAGCCCAGTGCCCAGTACGGCTGGGCGTGCAGGGGCGTGCCCATGAGCAGGCCGCGGATCGTCTCGATGATCGGCGTGATGGGCTGGTTCTCCGCCACCCACTGCAGCCAGGTCGGCATCGTGTCCACCGGCACGAACGCGCTGGACAGGTACGGCACGAACATCAGGATGAACCCGTATCCCGCGGCGGCTTCAGGGCTGCCCGCGGCGAGGCCGATGGCGGCGTAGAGATACGTGATCACGAGGATGTAGACCGCGATCACGCCGAACGCGGCGATCCACTGCAGAACACCCGCGCTCGGGCGGAAGCCGAGCAGCAGCGCGACACCGAACACGACGGCGGTCGACACCAGGTTGCGCGCCAGGCTCGCGATCACGTGGCCGGTGAGCACCGATCCCGGTCGCAGCGGCATGGTGCGGATCCGGTCGATGATCCCGGTGGACATGTCGCGCGACACGTATGTCGCCGTCGACGCGGCGCCGAAGCCGGCGCACAGCAGGATGATGCCGGGCACCACATAGTCGACGTAGCTGCCGTCGTCCTCGATCGCCCCGCCGAAGACGAAGGTGAACAGCAGCATGAGCGTGACCGGCAGCATGATCGACATCGACAGGGTCTCGCCGTCGCGCAGCGACAGGATGAGGCTGCGGCGGACGAACACGCGTTCGGCGGCGAAGCCGCGCAGGCGCGGGCGGATCCCCGACGCGGGCGACGGGACCGGATCCAGCGGGCGCGGGGCGACAGGGGCGGACAGAGCGATCATGCGAACTCCCGGATGGTCGTGCGGTCGGCGTCGCCGGTCGCGGTCAAGGTGAGGAAGACATCGTCGAGCGTGGGGCGGCGCAGCTGAACGCGTGCCGTCGGATGCGCGGCCTCGAGCTCGTCCAGCGCGCGGCGGATACCGTCGATCGATCCGTCGGTCGCGATCTCCGCGAGCGAGGCCCCGTCGGCGCCCTCCGCGACGAGCACGTCGCTGCCGAACTGCGCCTTCAACGCCGACGCGGTGCCGGTGCGGACGATGCGCCCCTCGTGCAGGACCGCGATGCGATCCGCCAGCTGGTCGGCTTCTTCGAGGTACTGGGTGGTGAGGAAGACGGTGGTGCCCGCGTCGGCGAGACCTCGGATGACCGCCCAGAGGTCCAGGCGACTGCGCGGATCCACGCCGGTCGTGGGCTCATCGAGGAAGAGCACCTGCGGGGTGACGACGAAGCTGAGCGCGAGATCGAGCCGGCGCCGCATGCCGCCGGAGTACGTGGAGACTTTGCGCCCCGCCGCTTCGGTGAGGGCGAACTGCGCGAGCAGCTCGTCCGCACGGCGGCGGGCGGCACGCGGGCTCAGCCCGGAGAGCCGACTCAGCATCACGAGGTTCTCCACGCCGGTGAGCGCGTCGTCGACCGCGGCGGACTGCCCCGTGAGGGAGATGCGCTGCCGCACGCCCTCGGGGTCGCGCCGCACGTCGCACCCGGCGACGACGGCGGTGCCGGCGTCGGCACGGGTGAGCGTGGTGAGGATCGAGATGGTAGTGGTCTTGCCGGCGCCGTTGGAACCGAGCAGGGCGACGATCTCGCCCTGCTCTGCGGTGAGGTCGACGCCGCGCAGCACGGGGGTGCCGCGGTACTGCTTGGTGAGTCCTGCGACTTCGATGGCCGTGGTCATCGCCGTTCCTTTCTGTGTACGGATGAAACTGTTTATGACCATAACACACTGTTTACAACGTAAACAGTCCTATTCTGGATTCATGACCGAAGAGCCGGATCCCGTCGACCTGCCTGATCTGCCGCGCGGCATCGCACTGGCCTGGGGTATGGCGGCCAGTCCGCAACGCGGGCCGAAGCGCGAGATGAGCGTGGAGCGCATCGTCGAAGAGGCGGTCGCGCTCGCCGACCGCGACGGGCTCGGAGCCGTGTCGATGGCGGCCGTCGCCAAGGCGCTCGGATTCACGCCGATGTCGCTCTACCGCTATGTCACCGCGAAGGACGACCTTCTGCTGCTCATGCAGGAGGAGGCGTCGGGACTTCCGCCGCTCCCGGAACCCGGTGCGGCCGATCCGGGCTGGCGGGAGGAGGCGGAGCGGCTCTACCGCGCGCATCTCGACGTCTACCTGCGGCATCCCTGGCTGCTCAGCCTGCCGATCAGTGGTACCCCGGTCACTCCGGGGACCGCCGCCTGGATGGACGCGTACCTTGCGGCCTTCGCAGAGACGCCGCTCGATCAGGACGAGCGGATGGGTGCGATGCTCGCCATCATGGGACAGGCTCGGTGGTTCGGCACGGTGGCGGCAGGCTATGCGGAGGCCGCGCGCTCGAGCGGGCGGACGCTCGAGGAGGTCGGGGCGCAGGAGGCGGCCCTGTTCCGGGCGCTGATCGACGCGGACGCCTATCCGCACACGCGCGCCGCGCTGGACGAGGGGGCGATCGACGGCGACCGGGACCCGATGCTGTTCGGCATCGAACGCGTCCTGGACGGGATCGCCGCCCATATCGATCGTCTCGACGCCGCGCGGCCGGACGGCGCTCGGACTTCTCCCGTCTTCGTCCCGGAAGACCCCGCGCTCGCCGCAGACAAGCGCGTGCGTGCGGCGGTGAAGAGCGTGCGCGAGGCCGAGAAGGCGCTGCGGGCGGCGCAGAAGAACGAGCGCCAGGTGCGCAAGGACGCCGCGGAGCGCATCGCGAGATCGGCCGCGGTCTGAGCGTCCTCTGTCACAGCGTTCACATGGGTTTACACGTGTCGCCAGCAGCCCCTACAGTTGTCGCAACCCGCCGTGCAGCTCGCGCGACGGGAGAGGGGTGGATGGGGATGCCCGAACAGCTTCCGGACGTGAAGTTCCTGACCGTCGCCGAAGTGGCGGCCATCATGCGCGTGTCCAAGATGACCGTGTACCGGCTGGTGCACGCCGGCGAACTGCCCGCGATCCGCTTCGGCCGCAGCTACAGAGTGCCCGAGTCCGCCGTCACGGCGGCCCTGCAGACTCCGATCGCCGACGCGGGCTGAGTGCGCGCAGGCCGCGCCCGGGCTGGCGTCCGGCGTCTCGAACGCTCGTGCGTCAACGTCGGCGGCGCCGTGCGCTAGACTGTTCCGAGGCATTTTTTCATGCCCCGATCCCGGGCATCGTCCGTGTGCGACGCCCAGCCCCTGACTTAGTGAGGTTTCCGTGGGTTCTGTCATCAAGAAGCGCCGCAAGCGCATGGCGAAGAAGAAGCACCGCAAGCTGCTTCGCAAGACTCGCCACCAGCGCCGCAACAAGAAGTAAGCGGCCGCGCGTAGCGCGCAAGTCACTGAGCGCCCCCGATCTTCGGATCGCCGGGGCGCTTCGTGCATTTCCGGCACCGATGGTCCGGCGCGCCCGCGGACACGGGCGTCTGGAAGAATCGGATCCATGAAGACGATCACCGTCGCCCAGCTGGCCGAGCGCACCGAGACGCCCCTCATCGATGTGCGCGAGAGGAACGAGTTCGCCACCGGGCACGTGCCCGGCGCCGTGAACCTGCCGATGTCGGAGCTCGGAGACCTGCTGCATGAGCTTCCGGATGGCGCGTTCGACGTGATCTGCCAGCTCGGCGGGCGCTCGGCTCGTGTCGTGGAGGCCCTCGAGGCCCGCGGCTACGACGCCACGAACGTGGAGGGCGGCACGGCCGAGTGGATCGCGGACGGACGCGCGATCGAGACCCCCGCGCCGTGATCGCACTGACCCTGATCGGCAAGCCCGACTGCCACCTGTGCGACGTGGCGTCGGACGTGGTCGACGCGGTCGTCGCCGAGCTGCCGGATGCGCTCGCCGAGGACATGGAGATCACCGAGCTGTCGATCCTCGACGACCCCGTCCTCTATGAGAAGTACTGGGAGAAGATCCCCGTGCTCCTCATCGACGGCGAGCTGCACGGCCACTGGCGCATCTCGCCGGAGCGGCTGCGCGAGGCCCTCGCCGAGAAGGCCGGCGCAGCGGGAGATGCAGGACGAGCCGCGGACGCGGCGGAAGGAGAGAAGCGATGACGCTGCGGCATGTGGTGACCTGGAAGATGGCGACGACGGATCCCGCCGAGCGTGCGGAGCATGCCGCGGGGGTCGCCTCACGGCTGGAGGGCCTCGTCGGCGTCGTTCCGTCGATCCGCGCGCTCACCGCCGGTGTGAACTCTCTCGCGATCGACGGCAACTGGGATGTGACCCTGATCGCCGACTTCGACGATGCCGCGGGCCTGGATGCGTACCAGGTGCACCCGGCGCACCAGGAGGTCGTGGGCTATGTGCGCTCGGTCTCGGGCGGACGTTCGGCCGTCGACTTCGAGGTCTGACTAGCGGGGGGATCGGGTGTCACCGGACAGTCTCCCCAGGCATCGTCTCGGATCTCAGACATTCTGGACGGCCCGGAAGAGCCGAGAACCGCGGGAATCCGGGGCTTCCGACCTGCCGATACCGAACCGAGACGCCTTCGAGACTCTCGGTGTTACACGGCGGTAACCGCACCATGTCAAGATTGTCGGCAACCCGCACCAGGACGCCCGCGTCCTCGACACAGGAGTCGCACATGGAACGTCGCTCGAAGATCGCCTACGGACTCGCCCTCGCGGCGGCCACCACCCTCGCCCTCGCCGGCTGCTCCGGCAGCGGCACCCCGTCCGAAAGCGGGTCCACCGCAGCCGCCGGCGCGGACTACGGTCTCGTCACGGCCGGCACGCTCACGGTGTGCTCGGACATCCCCTACCCGCCCTTCGAGTTCGAGGGCGGTGACAACGGCACCGGCTACACCGGGTTCGACATCGACATGCTCGGCGCGATCGCCAAGAAGCTCGACCTGAAGCTCGCCGTCCAGGACGTGGGCTTCGACGCGCTGCAGTCCGGCACCACGCTGGCCTCCGGCACCTGCGACGTGGGAGCATCGGCGATGACCATCACCGAGGACCGCAAGAAGAACATCGACTTCTCCGACCCCTACTACGACTCCCTGCAGTCGCTGCTGGTGAAGACCGACTCCGGCATCAAGGACATCAACGGTCTGTCCGGCAAGAACGTCGGCGTGCAGCAGGGAACCACGGGCGAGAGCTACGCCAAGGAGCACGCCAAGGGCGCGAACCTGGTGCAGTACCCCTCCGACGGCGAGCTGTGGCCGGCGATCCAGGCCGGGCAGATCGACGCCATCCTGCAGGACCAGCCGGTGAATCTCGAGCACGAGAAGGCCGACAAGTCGTACAAGATCGTCGAGACGTACAACACCAAGGAGTCCTACGGCTTCGCGTTCCAGAAGGGTCAGAAGACGGCTCTGCTGAAGGCCGTCAACGGCGCGCTGAAGGACCTCAAGGACAGCGGCGAGGCCAAGAAGATCTACGACACGTACTTCACCGCCAAGTGATCGCCACACGGTCGGCGACGGGAGGATCTCGGCGATGGCGTTGAGACGCACTCAGAAACAGAAGCTGTACCGCTACACGGTCTACGTCGTGCTGATCGCGATCGTCCTGTGGGTGGCGTTCACCGCGAACTGGGCCAAGCTCGGCCCGCTGTTCTTCAACCCGGCGGTCGCGGCCAAGATGCTCCCGAGCATCGTCACCGTGGCGCTGGTGAACACGCTGTGGTTCACGGCGGTGGCGTTCGCGGGCGGTCTGCTGCTCGGCGTGTTCCTGGCGCTGCTGAAGATGAGCAGCATCGGACCCTTCCGGTGGATCGCCACGGCCTGGATCGAACTGTTCCGCGGTCTTCCCGCGATCCTGACGATCTTCGCCATCGGGTTCATCGTGCCGATCGCGGCGGGGGTGCCGGGGACCAAACTCGGCGGCCCCGTCGTGCTGGGTCTCGTCGGCCTGATCCTGGTCGCCTCCGCCTACATGGCGGAGACGATCCGCGCAGGGCTGCAGGCGGTGCCGAAGGGCCAGACCGAGGCCGCGCGTTCGCTCGGCATGTCGCCCATGAAGACGACCTTCTGGATCGTCGTGCCGCAGGGTTTCCGGATCATCATCCCGCCGCTCACGAACGAGTTCGTGCTGCTGCTCAAGGACACGTCGCTGCTCTTCGTGGTGGGCACGTTCATCTGGTCGAAGGAGCTCACGACCTTCGCCCGTGACGCGAGCACGCAGAACAGCAACGGCACGCCCCTGATCATGGCCGCGATCCTGTACCTGATCGTGACGATTCCGCTGACCCGCTTCACCGCGTGGCTCGAGCGTCGGATGGGGAGGGAACGATGAGCACCGACCTGATCAACCTGAGCGCGCCCGCGATCGACATCCGCGGGCTCGTGAAGAGCTACGGCGACAACGAGGTGCTCAAGGGCATCGACCTGTCCGTGCATGCCGGGGAGGTCGTCTGCGTGATCGGCCCCTCCGGATCCGGGAAGTCGACGCTGCTGCGCTCGGTGAACCTTCTGGAGCAGCCGACCGGCGGGGAGGTCCTGATCGAGGGGATCGACGTCACCGACCCCGACGTCGACATCGACCGGGTGCGCACCCGCATCGGCATGGTGTTCCAGAGCTTCAACCTGTTCCCGCACATGTCGGTGCTGGGCAATCTCACCATCGCGCAGCGGCAGGTGAAGAAGCGCAGCAAGGCCGAGTCGGACAAGGTCGCGAAGGCGATGCTGGAGCGCGTGGGCATGGCGCACAAGGCCGATGCCTTTCCCGGTCAGCTCTCCGGCGGCCAGCAGCAGCGCGTCGCGATCGCACGGGCGCTGTGCATGAACCCCGACATGATGCTGTTCGACGAACCCACGTCGGCGCTCGACCCCGAGCTCGTCGGAGAGGTGCTGCAGGTGATGCGCACGCTCGCCGATGAGGGCATGACCATGATGGTGGTCACCCACGAGATGGGCTTCGCCCGGGAGGTCGGCTCGCGCCTGATCTTCATGGACGGCGGGCACATCCTCGAGGAGGGCGACCCCCGCGAGGTGCTCGCGAACCCGCAGCACCAGCGCACGAAGGACTTCCTCGCGCGCGTGCTGTGAACCCGTGCCTCGGGGCGACCCCCGAGGCGCGGGAGCCGGACGCTGTGAGACGCGCCGGGGGACTTATGCGCCCCCGGCGCGTCTCATAGGCTTCTCCAAGCCCGGTCAGAGCGCCGGCACCGGTTCTGCCAGGTCGGCACGGATTACGATGGGTCGTCGCCCCGTCCGGAGGCGGGAAACGGAGCACGCCCTTCATGCCGCGCTGGTTGCTGGAGCTGGATCTCGCCGACGGGCCGGTGCCGTGGATCATCTGGGGGCTCGCTGCCGCGGGCCTCGTCGCCCTTCTCATCCGGCCGCTGCGACGGCGCTGGATCGTGCGCGCCTCGATCGCGGTGGTGGCAGGCGCACTGATCGGCTGGTTCCTGGTCGTGTTCGTGGACGCCGCCGACGTCTTCGGCGTTCCGATGCCGGGCGCTGTGCACTGGTGGACGACCGCAGGGTTCGCCGCGATCGGTCTCGCGATCGCGAGCCTGTGGGATTCGCACTGGTGGCGCAAGGTCGTCGCGATCGTGACGGTGATCGGCTCCGTGCTGTCCATGGGCATCGGCGTCAACCAGGCGTTCGCTCTGGATCGCACGCTCGGCGACATCCTCGGCATCAACACGCTGGGTCCTCTCACGCACTTCGCTCCTCCGCTGCCCGGCAAGGCCGATCCCGCCCAGCCGCTCGCGGACACGTGGACACCGCCGGCCGACATGCCTGCGCACGGCCGTTACGGCGCGCTCATCGGCGCCAACGCGCTGAAGTCCTCCGCGGGCTTCCGGCCCAGGGCGGCCACCATCTACCTGCCACCGGCCGCCCTGGTCAAGGATCCGCCGCCGCTGCCCGTCGTCGTGTTCATGATGGGCCTTCCGGGCTATCCGAACCCGCATCCGATGGTGGACGTCATGAACGAGTTCGCCGCGAAGCACGACGGCCTCGCGCCGATCGTGATCATCGCCGACCAGCTCGGCGCGCAGGATCAGAATCCGGGCTGCATCGACTCCGCCGCCTACGGGGGCGTCGAGACGTACTTCAACACCGACATCCCGAAGTGGATCCGCGGACATCTGCGCGTCCTGCAGGATCCGAAGTACTGGACCATCTCGGGCTACTCCAACGGCGGAGCGTGCGCGTTCATCTACGGCGCACGGCATCCCGACATCTGGGGCAACATCGCCACCGCGTCCGGTGAACCATGGTCGGGCTTCGGGGATCCGAAGTCGGTGGAGAAGGCGTTCCGGGGGGACAAGGCCCTGTTCGAGGCGAGCAAGCCGCAGGCCATCCTCGCCGAGCACCCCGGCGCCTACGACGGGCATTACGCGATCTTCGCCGCCGGAGCGCTCGACAAGAAGTACGGACCCGCGAACAAGGTGTCGGCGGGCCTCGCCGAAGCGGCCGGATTCACCACGACCTACTACCTCGTGCCGAACGCCACGCACACCGGGCCGGGGCTGCGAGGCGGCCTGGAGAAGGCCTTCGACGTGCTGTATCCGCACCTGGGGCTCGCCCGATGACCGCCTGGCGCGAGACTGCGGCGGCCGTGGGCCGCCGGGCAGGGCGCTATGCGCGCAGTCATCCGTTCGCGATGGTGCTGAGCGTCCTGCTGCTGGTCAGCGGTCTGGTGCTCGGTCCGCTGCGGGGTCATCGCCCCGTGGGAGTCGGGCTCAGTCCACTCGCGTTCGGCCGGGAGCGCGAGTGGTGGACGCCGCTGACCGCGCTGCTCGTGCCGGACTCGTGGGGCGGCCTGCTGCTGGCCGTGCTGCTCGCGCTCACGCTGCTGGCCTACGCGGAGCGGTTGATGGGAACGTGGCGCGTCGTCGGCGCCTTCCTCATGACGGGCATGCTCGGCAGCCTGCTCGGTCTGGGGATCCAGTCGCTGGCGTGGTCCTGGGGGCAGGTGTGGGCGCGCGTGGACGCGCGAGGCGCCGTGCTCGATCCGTCGATCGGAATACTCGGGGCGATCATGGCGGGCAGCGCCTTCGCCCCCGCGCTGTATCGACGGCGCATCCGCCTGCTCGGCCTCTCGCTGCTGGTCACCTACACGCTTTACGGTGGCGATGCGGACAGCGTGTACCGGCTGCTGGCCGGGCTGACGGGCCTTGTGCTGGGCGTGATCCTCACGAGCGGCCGGCCTCGGCCCGCCTGGTACCGCAGCTCCTACCGCGAGACCAGGACCCTCATCGCGGCGATGGTCGCCGTCACCGGCCTCGGCCCGCTGATCGTGTTGCTGACGGGGGTCGGCATCGGGCCGCTGGCGCCGGTGGTCGCGGGCCTCCGCGGCGTGGACATCTCCGGGATCACCGACGCCTGCGCGCGGAACAACGCGTCGGCGCACTGCGTCGCCGGAGTGAGCACGGCGGTCGCCGCCGGCACCGGTGTGGTGCTGATGAGCCTGGTGCCGCTGCTGCTGAGCCTCATCGCCGCGTGGGGCCTGCGCGCAGGACGCCGCGCGGCCTGGTTCCTCGCGATCGGCGTGAACGCCGTGATGGCGCTGCTCACGGGGCTCAGCGTGGCCGCGCACTCGCTCAAGGAGCCGACCGACGTGGTCGAGATCGACCGCCAGTTCCCCGGCTTCTCCGTGCTGGCGATCCTCATCCCGGTCGGGATGTGCATCGTGCTCGCGATCACCCATCGCCGGTTCGCGGTGCGCGCATCGCGCCGCGCGGTACGGCGGTTCTCGCTCACGATCGGGATCGCCTTCGTCGTGCTGGCCACCGCGAACATGATCCTGGTGTCGGTCGTCTCGCACTCGCCGTCGTTCTGGTCCGCCCTGGGCACCACGCTGCGTCGCTTCCTGCCCACCATCATCGGCCACCCCGGCGGGCGCACTCCGCTCACCGGATTCGCGCTCGCGCTGCACCGCGATGTGGGAGCGCTGTTCTGGCTCGTCTTCGCGATCGCCATGGTGGGGCTCCTGCTCGGACGCTCGCGCAGGACGGCGGACCACGCGGAGCGCTTCCGCACCCAGCTGCGCACCACGGACGGCGGCACCCTCGGGTTCATGGGCACGTGGGAGGGCAACGAGCACTGGTTCACGGCGGACGGCCGCGGTGCCGTGGCCTACCGCGTGGTCAACGACATCGCGATCGCGGTGGGGGATCCGGTCTGCACCGCGGGAGACACCGCGCAGACCATCCGCGGGTTCCTGGACTTCTGCGACGCGAACGCCTGGACGCCCGTCTTCTACAGCACGCATGAGGAGTTCGCCCCGGCCTTCCGGGAGCTCGGCTGGAAGAGCATCTCGGTGGCCGAGGAGACCGTGGTGCCGCTCGAGCGCTTCGAGCTCACCGGCAAGGTGTGGACCAAGGTGCGCCAGCCGTACAACCGCGGACAGCGCGACGGGCTGACCACGCTGTGGACCACGTGGGAGCAGCTGCCCGCCGGGCTGGTCGCCCAGTTGGACGCGCTCAGCGAGCAGTGGATCGCGGAGAAGGCGCTGCCGGAGATGCGCTTCACCCTCGGCGGCATGGACGAGCTCAGGGATCCGGAGGTCGAGATCCTGCTCGCGATCGGACCGGAGGGCGAGCTGCAGGCGGTGACGAGCTGGATGCCCGTATGGCGCGAGGGGCGGCTGATCGGACGCACCCTCGACTTCATGCGCCGCGCGGATGGTGCGATGCCGGGCGTGATGGAGTTCGCGATCGCCTCGGCGGCGCTGCACATGAAGGAGCAGGGGCTCGAGGTCATGAGCCTCTCCGGTGCGCCGCTCGCGCAGACCGTCGACGGCGACGCCGACGCGGACCCCGCGATCACCCGGCTGCTGGGCTGGTTGAGCCGGGTGCTCGAGCCCGCCTACGGCTTCGCCTCGCTGCTGCGCTACAAGGGCAAGTTCAACCCCGAGTACCGCCCGATGCGTCTGTTCTACGCCGACAACGGGCAGCTGCCCGCGATCGGCCTGGCGATCGGCCGTGCGTACCTTCCGAACGCGTCGCCGGCCGAGTACATGGCGCTGGCGCGGTCGCTCGCGGGCTGAACCTCGGGCGGGATTCGAGACGCAGGTGTTCACGGTCCCGGGGGAGGACCACGTCGGATCCCTCCCCCAGGGGCTGCTGATGACGTTCGGCGCGCTCTACCCGCACCTCGGCCTCGCGCCTGCCGCAGGCTAGCCGGCCTGACGCACCGCCACCGGTTCGGGATCGACCGCGAGCCCCACGATGTCGCCGTACTGCGGGTGGATCCGCGCCGCGTGCTGCACGCGCACGAGCAGGCCGTCCTCGGTGCGCACCAGCGTGCGTCGCATGCTCCCGAGGAACATGCTCTCCTCGACCGTTCCGGTCACGGCGGCCCCGGCGGGCTCGACCAGGCGCACGTTCTCCGGCCGCAGCAGCACGTCCACCTCGCCGGTCGCCGGGAGCTGCAGCGGGATCTCGGCGCCCCACACCCGCACGTTCGCGCCGTCGGCGACACCGCGCGCCACGCTGGACAGCCCGACGAAGGATGCGACGTGCGCCGTGGCGGGGCGCAGGTAGAGCTCCTCGGGCGTGCCGATCTGATCGATCCGGCCGGCGTTCATCACGGCGATCCGGTCGGAGACGCTCAGCGCCTCCTCCTGGTCGTGCGTGACGAACACCGTCGTGATCCCGAGTCGCAGCTGCAGCCGGCGGATCTCGTCGCGCAGCTGCACGCGCACCTTGGCGTCCAGCGCCGAGAGCGGCTCGTCCAGCAGCAGCACGCGCGGCTCGGTCACGAGCGCCCTGGCGAGGGCCACGCGCTGCTGCTGACCGCCCGAGAGCTGGTGCGGGTACTTGTCGGCATGCGCGTCGAGCCCGACCAGGGCCAGCGCATCCAGAGCGCGCCGCCGGGCCTCGGCGGTGGCGACCTTGCGCCGGCGCAGGCCGAACGCGGTGTTGTCCACCACGCGCAGGTGCGGGAAAAGCGAGTACGACTGGAACACCATGCCCAGGTCGCGCTTGTTCGTCGGCACGCCGGAGACATCCTTGCCGCCGAGCAGCACGGCGCCGCCGTCCGCCTCCTCGAGGCCTGCGAGCACGCGCAACAAGGTGGTCTTGCCGCAGCCGGAGGGTCCGAGCAGGGAGACGAACTCGCCGGGCGCGATGTCGAGGTCGATGCCGTGCAGCACCTGGGTGCGGCCGTAGCTCTTGACGATGCCGTCGAACTGGACGCGGGTGCCGTCGGCTCGATCCGCGAGCAGGGGGTTGTCCGCGGTACGGGGGAGCGCGATGTCGCTCATGAGTCGGCCTTTCCAGACCGGCCGCGGGCGGCCCGTCCGATGATGAGGAGCAGGAGGAAGCTGAACGTCAGCGCCATCAGGGCGAACATCGCCGGGGCCCAGCCGTCCTGCTTCTGCACGACGACGAGCGCGGTCTGCAGCACATCGCGGTTCAGCAGCGACGCGATCGTGAACTCGCCGAGCACGACCGCGATGGACAGGAGGGATGCGGCGAGCAGACCCTGGCGCAGATTCGGCGCGAGCACGCGCAGCACGACCGTGCCCCACCCGGCGCCCAGGGAGCGGGCCGCCTCGGCGAGGGTGGTCATGTCGACGGCGTCGATCGACGCCTGGATGGAGCGGTACGCGAAGGGCAGCACGGTGATGCCGTACGCGAACGCGAGCGTCCAGGCGCCGGTGCCGAAGGAGCGCCCGATCTGCAGGTAGATCGGCGTGAGGCCGACCACCAGCACGATCGCCGGGATCGAGAGCGGCAGCAGCACGACGAACTCGAACACCGGGCGCAGCCGGGGGAACCGCAGGTTCACCAGGATCATCGTCGGCGCGAGCACGAGCAGCACGATGAGGACGGTGACGATCGCGAGGATCAGCGAGTTGCCGAGGCCCGTCCAGATCGGCTGGTAGACCGCAGCCTTCGCGGGATCGCCGAGGCCGGCCCAGTGCGCGAAAGTGAACGCGCCGTCCTCGCCCCGGAACGTGTAGGCGAGCGTCGCGACGAGCGGGATGAGGAAGAACAGACCGACCAGGATCCCGATGATCCAGCGAGTGAGCGCGGACGGGGCGAGCCGGTTCATGCCTGCCACCTCGCAGCCCGGCGCTGGACCAGTGAGTACAGCCACATGACGATCCCGACGACGACGATCATGCCGAGCGCCAAGGCGCCGGCGAGGTTCTCCCTGCCCAGCACGGTCTCGCTCGTGAGCGCGGCGCGGATCTGCAGCGGCACGATCTGCGATCCCTGGCTCGCGAGGGCGGCCGCCGTCGCGTAGGACGAGAACGCGTTGGCGAACAGCAGCAGGAAGCTCGCGAGGAACGACGGGGCGAGCACGGGGATCCCGATGCGCAGCCAGAAGCTCGCGCGGGTGCCGCCGAGGGTGACGTTGGCCTCGGCCCACTGCGGCTTCAGCGCCGAGAGGGCGGGCATGAACGTGATGACCATGAGCGGGATCTGGAAGTAGAGATAGGGCAGGATCAGTCCGGGCAGCTCGTAGATCCATGGGCCCCGGGCGAACAGGTCGATGCCGAACGCGTCCTTCATCAGTCCGGTGACCACGCCGCGCAGTCCGAGGGTGGCGATGAACATGAACGCGAGCATGACGCCGCCGGTCTGCGCCAGCACGCCGCTCGCGGCATCCACCACCGTGCGCACTCCGCTGTCTGCGCGCAGACCCAGCAGGGCGTAGCAGACGAGGGCGCCGACCACCGCGCCGATCGCGGCAGTGAGCAGGGAGAGCCCGGCGGAGTTCGCGAAGGTGAGCATCACCGTCGGATCCCACAGGGCGGAGAGGTTGCTCCACGTGAACGCTCCGGCCCGGGTGAAGAATCCCGTCGCGACGGCGAGGATGGTCGGCAGCACGAGGAACAGCAGCAAGTAGGCGGCGAAAGGTACGAGCCCGATGGCGGCGAGGCCGCGACGGAACAGGCTCGTCCAATGCCTTCCGGACGACCCGTGCCGGGCCGGAGCGCGCAGCTCCGACCCGGCACGGGATGCGGCGGGCGCCGCAGCGGTGTCGGAGATCACTGGACGGCCGCAGCCCACTTCTCTCCGAGGAGCTTGCCGGCAGCGGTGCTCTGCGCCTCCGTCGGCACGACCGTCTCCTTGGGAGCGGCGGGCAGGGCGGCGGCGAGTGTCTTGTCGACCGTGCCGGCCTTGGTCATCGCGTCCATGCGCACGGGGCGGGCGCCGCCCTTGAGCCAGAGGTTCTGGCCCTCGTCGCTGTAGAGGAACTCCTGCCACAGGCGCGCGGCGGCCGGGTGCGGGGCCGCCTTGTTGATCGCCTGGTTGTAGTAGCCGGCGTAGCCGGTGCCGGGCAGGACGACCGTCTTCCAGTTCTTGTTGTCCTTGACGTGCGCGGCGTTCAGGTAGTCCCAGTCGAAGACGACAGGGGTCTCGCCACTGGCGACGGTCGCCGTGGTGACGTCCACCTTGAGCAGGTTGCCGGCCTTCTGCATCTCGGAGAAGAAGTCGATGCCCTTCTGGTAGTCGTCGAGCTTCCCGCCCGACTGCACCGTGGCGAGGCCCACGGCGGCGAAGGCGGCGCCGGCCTGGGTCGGGTCGCCGTTCAGCGCCACGGCGCCCTTGTACTCGGACTTCTTCAGGTCGGCCAGGGTCTTCGGCTCCGGGAACTTCGAGGAGTCGTAGCCGATCGACATGTAGCCGCCGTAGTCGCCGGTGAACAGGCCGTCCTTGTCCTTCAGCTCGGCCGGCACCTCGTCCCACTTCTCGACCTTGTAGGCGGCGAACTTGTCGGTGTTCTGCAGGGTCACGGTGAGGCCGAGGTCGAACACGTCGGGAGCCGTATCCAGGCCTTCGTTCGTCTTCGCGGCCTGGATCTCCTCGGCGCTGGACGCGTCGGGGGTGGCCTCGTTCACGGTGATCTTCGGGTACTTCTTGGTGAAGGCCGCGAGGATCTCGCCGTAGTTGGCCCAGTCGTGGGGGAGCGCGATCACGTTGAGCTTGCCCTCGGCCTCGGCGGCCTTCTCGAGGTCGGCCAGGGAGCCGAAGTCCTTCAGGGAGGTGGCGGTGGCGGCCTTGACGCCCGAACCGCCCGAGCTGGTCGGGTCGGCGGAGGCGGATCCGGAGCAGGCGGAGAGCAGGAGCGCGGCGCTGGTCGCGAGCGCGATGCCGGCGCCGATGCGCGCACGACGGTTGCTGATGAGCATGTTTTCCTCTCGGTGTCCGGCGCAGCCGCCGGGGTCGGGTCGAGAGGGAATGTACGGCGGTGGAGTTACCGGTGAGGCGGACCGGGGTGAATGCGGGGTGAACGATTCGAGTCCAGGGCGGGTGGGACCCGGATCCGTCGTCGTGCCTGATCCTTCGTCGGGTCTGATCCGTCGTCGGGCCTGATCCGTTGTCGGGCCTGATCCGTTGTCGGGCCTGATCCGTCGTCGGGCCTGATCCGTCATCGGGAACGGCGCACTGCATGTCGGGGCCCGGTCTGGTTGGATCGGAGCATGAGCACTCTTCCCGACGCCATCGAGCTCGACGGCGCCACCCTGATCCGGATCGACGCGCCGGAGGACATCGCCTGCTGGACCGCGGGGGTCGAGGGCGGGGAGGGCGGCTGGACGGTGAGCATCATCGCGGAACCGGCCGAGGAACCCAGCGCGGAGGCGCGCGAGACGGCCCAGGGCGTCGTGACGGAGTTCGCGGCGCTCACCGAGTCCGCGATCCGCTACCTGGTGGACGAGTTGGCGGGGCCGCGCGGCGCGCTGTCGGACGCCGATCGGGCGCGGCTCGCAGAATCGGAGCCGCCGTTCGGTGCGCCCGAGGCGGTCGTGTGGCAGGACGGGACCTGGATGATGCGGTTCGCGGAGTGCGGCCTGAGCATCGGCGACGAGTACGGCGTGGGCGTCATGTTCGCCGGCCGCACCCCCGTCGCGGTCGAGGACCTGTCAGATCCGGACGAGGCCTGAGCGCCGGTCGATTTCGTCACCCCCTGAGGGGCGCGTTGTACTTGAAGCCCTTGTGGGATCCGGCGAATCCGAGGCGCTCGTAGAAGCGGTGCGCCTCGACGCGCTGCGCATCCGAGGTGAGCTGCACCAGCGGGCTGCCCAGCTCGACGGTCGCGACTTCCATGATCCAGCGCATGAGGGCGGATCCGACGCCGCTCGAGCGCAGATCGGAATGCACCCGCACCGCCTCGACCAGCAACCGGGTTGAGCCGCGGCGGGACATCCCGGGGATGCGCGTCAGCTGGAAGGTGCCGACGACCGCGCCGTCGTGCTCGGCCACGAGCAGGTCGTTGGAGTCGTCGGCGAGCACCGACTCCAGGCCCGCCGCGTAGGCAGGCAGGTCATCGTCGGAGGCGGTGTCGCCGCGCGCCGCGCTGATCGCGTCGTCGGCGAGCAGTGCGACGATCGCGCTTGTGTCGTCCGTGTGCGCCCGGCGCAGCGTCACCGGCCCGATCCGGGTGTCGAGCGGGACCGGAAGCGTCAGATCGGCGAGCATGGTCCGATCCTTTCACGCCCGATCGCGGGCGCTCCGCACGGAGAAAAGCGCTTCGCTCGGACGGAATCCGGGGATCCGTCCGAGCGAAGCGCGCAATTCCGTGTGAAGCGATCGGCTCAGGCCTCCGCGAGCGCCGGTGCGTCGACCGGCTCGGCCACGGCGTCGACGCCGGCCTCCTTGCGCTGCTCCGGGGTGATCGGCGCCGGGGCTGCGGTCAGCGGGTCGAAGCCGTTGCCGGTCTTCGGGAACGCGATGACCTCGCGGATCGACTCGGTCTTGGACAGGTGCTGCAGCACGCGGTCCATGCCGAGGGCGATGCCGCCGTGCGGCGGAGCGCCGAACTTGAACGCGTCGAGCAGGAAGCCGAACTGCTCCTGCGCGACGTCGTCGGCGAGGCCCATGACCTCGAAGACGCGCTTCTGGATGTCCTCGCGGTGGATGCGGATGGATCCTCCACCGAGCTCGGAGCCGTTGCAGACGATGTCGTACGCGTAGGCGAGAGCGGATCCGGGGTCGGTGTCGAAGGTGGCCTCGAACTCCGGCTTCGGCCCGGTGAAGGCGTGGTGCACGGCGGTCCAGGCGCCGGCGCCCACGGCGACGTCGCCTGAGGCGACCGCGTCGGCGGCCGGCTCGAACATCGGCGCGTCGACGACCCAGGTGAAGGCGAAAACGTCAGGGTCAAGCAGACCCAGGCGGCGGCCGATCTCGACGCGTGCGGCGCCGAGGAGGGCACGGGAGTCCTTGACCGAACCGGCGGCGAAGAACGCGCAGTCGCCGGGCTTCGCGCCCACGAACTCCGCGAGACCAGCCTGCTCGGCCTCGCTCAGGTTCTTCGCGACCGGGCCGCCCAGGGTGCCGTCCTCGTTGAACAGGACGTAGGCGAGGCCGCGGGCGCCGCGCTGCTTGGCCCAGTCCTGCCAGGCGTCGAGCACCTTGCGGGGCTGCGAGGCGCCGCCGGGCATCACGACCGCGCCGACGTAGTCGGCCTGGAACACGCGGAAAGTCGTCTCGGAGAAGTATTCGGTCGCCTCGACGAGTTCGAGTCCGAAGCGCAGGTCGGGCTTGTCGGACCCGTACTTCGCCATCGCGTCGGCGTAGGTCATCCGCGGCAGCGGGGTCTGCACCTCGACACCGATGGTGGCCCACATCGCGCGGATGACGGCCTCCATCATCTCGATGACGTCCTCCTGGTCGACGAAGGCCATCTCGATGTCGAGCTGGGTGAACTCGGGCTGCCGGTCGGCGCGGAAGTCCTCGTCGCGGTAGCAGCGCGCGATCTGGAAGTACTTCTCAACGCCGCCGACCATGAGCAGCTGCTTGAACAGCTGCGGGCTCTGCGGCAGGGCGTACCAGCTGCCCGGGTGCAGGCGTGCGGGCACGACGAAGTCGCGGGCGCCCTCCGGGGTGGAGCGGGTCAGCGTCGGTGTCTCCACCTCGACGAAGTCACGCTCGTGCAGCACGTCGCGCAGGGCCTTGTAGACCTTCGAGCGCAGCTGCAGCGGCGCGATCGCGGCGGGGCGGCGCAGGTCGAGGTAGCGGTGCTTGAAGCGCACGTCCTCGCCGACCGGGTCGGTCTCGGCGAGGCCCGTGGAGACCTGGAACGGCAGCGGCGCCGATTCGTTCAGCACGACGACGTCCTGCGCCACGATCTCGATCTCGCCCGAGGGCAGGTTCGGGTTCTCGTTTCCGGCCGGGCGGCGCGACACCTCGCCGGTCACCTGCAGCACGAACTCGCTGCGCAGCGGGTGCGCGATCTCCTCGTCGCGGATCACGATCTGGGCGATCCCGGATCCATCCCGAAGATCGATGAAGGCCACTCCTCCGTGATCACGACGGCGATCGACCCACCCCGCAAGGGTGACGGTCTGACCGATGTGCTCGGCTCGCAGTGAGCCTGCCGTGTGGGTGCGAAGCACGGAATACGCCTCCAACTAGGGAAAAGGGAACCCCGCCATTCTACGGGGACGCGAGGAATCCCTCGTGGGGAGGACGAGCGCATCACTAGACTCGCGGCAGGCACCACCCATCGAATCGACCCTGGAAGGCGCTACACATGCACATCCTCCCCACCGAAGACCCGACCGACGCCGCGGGCAACATCTACGCCGCGCTGTTCTCCGGCGCGAACATCACGGTCTCGCTGATCTTCTACGTGATCGTCGTGATCGCTCTGTGGAAGGTCTTCACCAAGGCCGGTCACCCCGGCTGGCTCGCGATCATCCCGATCGTCAACCTGATCTTCCTCATCAAGATCGCGGGCCTGAGCGGCTGGTTCGTGCTGCTCTACCTGATCCCGATCGTGAACATCGTGATGTCGATCATCGTGGCGATCAAACTCGGCAAGAACTTCGGCAAGAGCGGCGTGTTCTCGTTCTTCCTGCTCTGGCTGTTCTCGTTCATCGGATACTTCATCATCGGGTTCGGTTCGGCTCAGTACCGCCGCGCCTGAGCGGACGTCATCCGAGCTGATGCCCGCGGAACGTCTGCACCTCGTCCGGCACGGCGAGGTCTTCAACCCTGCGCACGTGCTGTACGGGCGACTGCCCGGCTATCACCTCAGCGAGGCGGGTCGGCGGATGGCCCAGGCCGCCGCCGACCACGTCGCGGCGATGGACCGTCCTGTGACCGCGCTGCGGTGCTCACCGCTCGAGCGCACGCAGGAGTCGGCCGAGCCGTTCACCGCCCGTTTCGGACTGGTTCCAGGGCTCGATGAGCGCATCATCGAGCCCTGGAACGTGTTCGAGGGCACGCAGATGCGCCGCGCCCTGATGAACCCCTGGAACTGGCGGCATCTGCGCCGACCCTCCGTGCCGAGCTGGGGCGAGCCGTACGTCGCCGTGGCCGCACGGATGCGCGCCGCCATGGACGAGGCGTGGCACGAGGCCCCGGGCGGCGACGTGGTGTTCGTCTCGCATCAGGCGCCGATCTGGATCACGCACCTGTCGGTCGCGGGTCTGCCGTTGCGGCACGACCCGCGCACACGCCGGTGCGCGCTGTCGAGCGTCACGTCCTTCGAGCGCGTCGGCGACGTGTGGCGCGAAGTCGCCTACGCGGAGCCGGCCGCGGCCGGCATCGACCTGGGGGCGGTCTGACCCACGCCTGCGGCGTCGCCCGAAGCGCGGGCTGGGCGCCTATCGGGCGCCCTCAGGCGATGTCAGATGCTCGGACCGCGTAGGTCCGTACGCGTGGGGGCGCCCGTGCGGGCGTGCCGCCCCGTGCGGGTGCGGCACGGGTTCGAGGCCGAACGGATCCGCGTCGCGGGTGGGCAGCAGGAACCGGCGTTCCGCGGTCGCCGCGACTGGGACGAGTGCGCGGATCAGGGCAGCCCCGCGCACGCCGGCCTCGCGCAGCGCCTCGACCTCGGCGGGGTTCAGGCCGACCGGCTGATCGCCGTTGCCGAGATCGGTCCCGTAGCGCACCGTGCCCCCGTGCGCGTGGAAGCGGCGCAGGTTGTCCAGGGCGATCGCGCGGGCCTCGCCCTCGTGGATCGCGAGTGTGGAGATCCACGCGATCCGGCCGGCCTGGGCGGACACCTCGGCGTTGCTCAGTCTCTCGGCGAACGGGGTGTGCGCGAGGGCTCTGACGCCGAGCCGCGGCATGCGCTGCGCCTCGCCGGGGCCCTCGGCATGCGCGACCACCGGCAGGCCGTGACGATCGGCGATGCGCACGATCGTCTGGAGCAGGTCATCGCCGAAGACGGGGCCGGCCGTGCTGTTGCTGGCGACCTTGATGACGGAGGCTCCGGCCGCCTTCATCTCGACGACGGCGGCTTCGGCCGCGTCGGTGTCGGCGATCTCGCGGAAGGATCCCTCCGGCGCCCAGCTCCGGTCGGAGGGGTACCCGCCGACCGGGGTCAGGAACGCTCCGGCGAAGGAGACCGCGACGCCCGGCGGATCGGCGGCGATCGACGCGATCGTCGCGGGAGCGGATCCGAGATCCAGCACCCGGCCGAGCAGACCGCCCCTGAGGCGTTCGTGATCGGCCAGTTGCAGGTGCACGTGGTGGTCGGTGAAACCGCCGATGTAGGAGCCCTCGGTCACGGCTGCCTGATCTCCGTGCGCACCGCGTACAGCTCGGGGAAGAACGTCAGATCGAGAGCGCGCTGCAGGAAGTCGACGCCGCTGGACCCGCCCGTGCCGACCTTGCGTCCGATCGTGCGGGTCACCGTGCGCAAGTGCCGGAAGCGCCAGAACTGGAAGTTGTCCTCGACATCGACGAGCTCTTCGCACGCCTCGTACAGATCCCAGTGATCGTGCGGGTTCTCGTAGATCTCGGTGAGCACCGGCACCAGCGAATCGTGCATGCGGTACGGCTGGCGCACGTCGCGATCGAGGATCTCCGTGGGGATCGGCAGGCCGCGGCGCGCGGCGAACCGCAGGAACTCGTCGTACAGAGTCGGTCGCTCGAACTCCGCGGTGAGCATCGCGAGGTTCTCGGGGTGGGAGCGGAACACGCTCAGCATCCGCTCGTTCTTGTTGCCGAGCGCGAACTCGACGGCGCGGTACTGCACGGACTGGAACCCCGAGGAGCTGCCGAGGTCGCCGCGGAACTGCGCGTACTCGGTGGGCGTGAGCGTCGCGAGCACCGACCACTGCTGGGTGAGCACCTCTTGGATGTGCTTCACCCGCGCCATGTGCTTGAGAGCCGAGCGCAGGTCGTCCTCGGCGAGCCGGTCGCGCGCGGTGCCGAGCTCGTGCAGCACGAGCTTCAGCCACAGCTCGGTGGTCTGATGCTGGATGATGAACAGCATCTCGTCATGGTGCTGGGGCACGCTGACCGGGTGCTGCGCGCCGAGAAGGCGATCCAGGTCGAGGTAGGACCCGTAGGTCATCCGATCCTTCAGATCGGTGACGATGCCCTCTTCGAGCGCGCGCTCGTTCTCGGTCCTCGTGTCCGGCACAGGGCGACCTCCTTGTCGTGGAACCTGTTCAGTATTTCACCGGCGGTTCGGAAGCGTCTGTGACCGATGCCTCCGGCGCGGCTAGGCTGATCTCGACAGCGCCTAGGGTTCCGGGGTCCGCCCGACTGGTCCGAGCGGCGCCACGTCGGGCTTTCGTGGGCCTGGCGTCATCTGAACGGACAAAAGCCTGGAGGAACCACGTCCGTCGCGCCCGCGCCGGACCGAAGGTTCCCCATGTCTCTTCTCGCATTCGTCCTCGTCTTCTCCGCGGCTGTCGCGCACGCGAGCTGGAACGTGCTCGCCCACGGCGTGAGCCGCGCCGGCTACCCGTTCCTGTGGTGGGGCGCGGTCTCCAGCACCCTCGTCTGGCTCGGCGCCGTGCCGCTCACCGGCGGCATCGGCACGGGGGATCTCGGCGGGTTCGTGCGGGGCGTACTCGTGTCGAGCGTGCTGCATGTGGCCTACATGGTCGTGCTGCAGCACGGCTACCGCGTCGGCAACCTCTCGACGGTCTATGCCACGGCGCGCGGGACGGGGCCGTTCCTGTCGGTCATCATCGCGATGGTGCTGTTCGGCGAGCGGCCCGCGCCGATCGCGCTGGTCGGCGTCGCCGTGGTCATCGCAGGGATCGTCGCGATCGGCTTCGTGGATCGGGCGGGATCGGCCGACTTCGGCAACTCGGGCGTGCGTTTGGCTCGCCGCCGGATCGATCCCGGGCTGCTGTTCGGCCTGCTCACCGGAGTCGCGATCGCGGTCTACACGATCTGGGACGCCTTCGTCGTGCGCTCTCTGGCGCTGAACCCGGTGGCCTTCATGGTCGGCACCACCCTCGTGCAGATCCCGTTCTACACGGTGGCGGTGCGCGGGCGCTGGGCGGCGCTCGCCGCCTTCGGGCGCAGGGAGTGGCGCCGGATCCTGGCCTTCGGGATCCTCTCGCCGCTGTCCTACATCCTCGTGCTCCACGCGATCAGGATCGCCCCTGTCGCCCTCGTCGCACCGCTGCGCGAGGTGAGCGTGGTGCTGGTGAGCCTGTTCGGCGCGTTCGTGCTGCGCGAAGGACGCCCGGGTTGGCGGGTCGGCGCCTCGGCCGTCGTCGTCGCCGGGATCGCGCTGCTCGCCGTGTGAGGCCGCGCGGTCTCGACCGTCGGCGACGCGCTCAGCCACCCACCGCGCGGAGATACTGGCCGTCGGGGGAGATGCCGGATCCGGAGACCGTGAACCGCACGATGCTGGAGAGGTAACGGTCCTCGCTGGCCTCGAAGATGCGGCCTTCCGCATCGCGCGAGGTGCGGCTGAGGCGCAGGATCGGAGTGCCCTGCGGCACCTCGAGCAGCGCCGCGTCCTGTTCGTCGGCGGCGACGGCGTCGATCTCGTGCTGGAGGCCCACGATCGGGTGGCCCTGCGAACCCAGGAACTCCGTGATCGAGATCGCATCGGTGTCGACGCTGAAAAGCAGGCGGCCGACCTCCTCGGTGTAGAACAGTCGCTCGAGCATCGTGGGGCGGTCGTCGAGGAAACGGAGCCGCACGACGCTCACGATCGTGTCGCCGGGGTCCACGCCGAGGGCCTGGCCCTTCTCGGTTCCCGCCCTCCGCAGACTCAGCTCCTGGGTGCGGGCTCCGGGCCGGGCGCCCAGATCGCGGGCCCAGCGCGTGAACGGCACGGACACGTCGACGGCCTGCGTCGCCTTGCGCTCCACGACGCGCGCGGGCCTTCCTCGGGCGGTTTCGACGAGCCCCTCCGCGCGGAGAGCGGCGAGAGCGTTGCGGATCGGGCCGCGCGACGTGCTCCAGCGCTCGGCGAGCTCGGCCTCGGTCGGCACGGCATCGCCGGGGCGCAGCGCACCGGACGCGATCCGGGCGCGCAGATCGTCGGCGATCTGGGTGTAGACAACTTCAGGCACGTAGGCATACTACTTCGTCGCGCCGGCCGGGCGCGCCCCTGTTCCTGTGGAGTTCACTCAAGCGAATCGCGGGTGAACAGTCGGCGAACAGTGCCGAGGTAGGTATACATCTCGGCCGCGGCCTTGAGAGAGTCTTCGAGGATTCCCTCCGCACCTGAACCCGAAAGGTCCTCATGAAGCTTCGCGCTCTCACCGTCGCGGCCGGCGCCGCCGTGCTCGCTCTCGGTCTCGCCGCGTGTTCCGGCACCGCCGGCGCCGCCACGGGCACCGATGCGCCCGCCGCCGCGAACGGCGGCTACGCCGTCGACGCGAACACCCTCGTCTTCGGTGTCGTGCCCGACTCGGTCGACACGCAGACCAACTACCAGCCGCTCATGGACTACATCGCCAAGGAGACCGGCAAGAAGGTCGAGTACCACGAGTCGACCGACTACGCCGCGCTCATCGAGGCCGCCGTCGCCGGCAAGGTCGACGTCGCATCCTTCTCCGGCTTCACCTACATCACCGCCACCAACGCGGGCGCCAAGCTGACCCCGATCTCCTCGATCGTCACCAAGCAGGGCCAGGAGCCGGGCTACTACTCCGAGGCGATCGTGCCGAAGGGATCCTCGATCACCTCGATCAAGGACTTCAAGGGCAAGAAGGTCTGCTTCGTCGATCCGTCCTCGACCTCGGGCTACCTGTTCCCGAGCTACAACCTGCTCAAGGACGGCATCGACCCGAAGACGGGCGTCTCCCCGGTCTTCGCCGGAAAGCACGACGTCAGCGTGCAGAAGGTCGGCGAGGGCACCGAGTGCGAGGCGGGCTTCGCCGAGGACTCCGAGGTCGCCAAGAGCGACAAGGTCACCGTCGTCGACAAGACGATGGTCCCCGGCGCCCCGCTGGTCTACAACTCGGCCCTGCCGAAGGAGACCGCCGACAAGGTCGTGACCGCCCTCAAGGAGATCACGATCGACGACATCGTGAAGGCCGGGATCAAGGGCGCGGACAGCAACGCGTTCAAGGCGACCTTCTACGCCACCAAGCCGGTCGACGACAAGTACTACGACATCATCCGTGACATCTGCGAGAAGACGAAGGCCGACCAGTGCAAGAAGTGATCTGAGGATCCCTTCCCGGGCCGCCGGCTTCGTCCGGCGGCCCTCCTGCCTACCCCGAACCAGGAGCGCAACATCATGAGCACCCCCGCCTCGTCCGAGCCGGTCATCCGCATCGCCGGCGTCACGAAGCAGTTCGGCGCCACCACCGCCCTCAAGGGTGCGGACCTCGAGGTCGCGCGCGGCGAGATCGTCGTGCTCCTCGGGCTCTCCGGATCCGGCAAGTCGACGCTGCTGCGGCACCTCGACGGCCTGGAGACTCCGACGTCCGGCACCGTCGAGGTGCTCGGATCCTCCGTGCCCGCGCTCAAGGGCAAGGCGCTGCGGAGCCTGCGCAGCCGGGTGGGCTTCATCTTCCAGCAGTTCGAGCTGGTGCCGTCGCTGACGGTGCTGGAGAACGTGCTGACCGGCTCGCTCTCGTCCGTGCGCGGCCCGCGGCTGGGACTCTGGGGCTACTCCAAGGACGCGAAGCTGCGGGCGCTCGGCCACCTCGAGCGCGTGGGACTGCTCGATCGGGCCTACCAGCGCAGCGATACCCTCTCCGGCGGCCAGCAGCAGCGTGTGGCCATCGCTCGCGCCCTCATGCAGCGTCCCGAGATCCTGCTCGCCGACGAGCCGGTCGCCTCGCTCGATCCCGAGTCCAGCGACCAGGTCATGGCGCTCATCCGCGAGATCGCCGCCGACCAGGGCCTCACCGTGGTGTGCAGCCTGCACCAGGTCGACCTCGCGATCAGCTGGGCCGACCGCATCGTGGGCCTCCGTCATGGCGAAGTCGTGCTGAACACCTCGACCAACGGTCTCAGCAAGGCCGAGGTCATGGAGATCTACGGCCGGGTCGCCACGACCACCGCCGACCTCACCGCGGTGACCACCGAGCTCATCGCGCAGGGGATCGCGACGCCCGCTGCGCCTTCCGGAGCGCGCTCGTGACCGCAGTCGCAGCCCCTCGTCGCGAGGGCTATGTCGGCGGCCTGCTGGCGCGCGCGCCGAAGCGTCCGGTGTCGCCGGAGCGCATCGCGGCGGCGCTCACACTCATCGTGCTGGTCGGGCTCGGCATCGCCTCGCTGGTGCAGAGCGGCTTCTCCCTCGCCGGCGTCTTGTCGAGCTGGGGGAATGCGCAGCGCTTCATGACCCGTGTGGGGGCCCTGACGTTCCCCGCACCGCTCGACCTGCTCTGGCTGATCGCTCTCACGGTGGGCCTGGTGCTGGTCGGCACGCTCGTCGCCGCGGCGCTCTCGGTGCCGATCGCCTATCTCGCCGCCTCGAACACCACTCCCGGCCCCGTCTGGCGCGGCATCGCCCGGTTCATCGGCGTGCTCACGCGCTCGATCCCCGACGTGGTGCTGGCGATGGCCTTCGTGCTCATGTTCTCGCTCGGCACGCTGCCCGGCATCCTCGCGATCGGGATCCACTCGATCGGGATGATCTCCAAGATGTTCGCCGACGCGATCGAGCAGATCGACGAGGGCCCTCGTCTCGCGATCCGCGCCGCCGGAGGCACGAAACTGCAGCAGTTCACGGCGGGCGTGCTGCCCCAGGTGCTGCCCAGCTGGGTCGCGACCGTGCTGCACCGCAATGACATCAACCTGCGCGGCAGCGTCGTGCTCGGTTACGTCGGCGTCGCGGGCCTGGGCCTGGAGATGTCGTACGCGTTCAAGGCGCTCAACTACGGCCGCGGACTGGGCATCGCGCTCGTGATCTTCGTGCTCTGCGTCGTCATGGAGATCGTCTCCAGCGCCGTGCGCGGCGCGATGCTCGGCGAGACGGCGCAGACGCGTTCGTGGATCGACCGGATCCTGCACCCGCGCCTCCGCGCGGAGGCCGGGAGCGGGGCGGCCACCGCGACTGCGGCCAAGCCCGCCTGGGCAGCGTCACCGGCGACCGCCGTGCGCCGCCCCTGGACCCGCGAGCGCCGCCGCAACGCCATCGCCGGCTGGGTCGCCGTCGCGATCGTGATCGGCAGCCTGATCGTGTGCCAGATCCAGTGGGGCGACCTGATCACGGTGTGGGCGAAGATCCCGGAGACCGCAGCGAAGTTCTGGCCGCCCGACTTCGGCAACTACGACACGGCCGTGATGCTCGGCGCCATGCGCGACACGATCGCGATCGCGCTCGCCGCCACCGTGCTGACGCTGCTGCCCTCCCTGCTGCTCGGCTCCTTCGCCGCCCGCAACGTCGCTCCGAACGGCACCGTGCGCGGCATCGCCCGGTTCCTGCTCGTCGGCATCCGCGGCATCCCCGAGCTCATCCTGGCGATCGTGCTGATCGTGGTCACCGGCCTCGGACCGACCGCGGGCATCGTGGCGCTGGCGATCGGTGGCATCGGCCTGCTCGGCAAGCTCGTCGCCGACTCGTTCGAGGAGGTCGACCGCGGCCCCGAGCGCGCGCTCCGCGCGGTCGGCGCGACCCGGATGCAGGCCTACGCCGCCGCGACCGTGCCGCAGGGCACGCGCGCGCTCATCGGGCACAGCTTCTACATGCTCGACACGAACATCCGCGCGGCGACGATCCTCGGCATCGTCGGCGGCGGTGGGGTGGGCTACTACCTGCTGAACGCCGGGCAGGGCTCGCGCTACGAGGTCGTCACAGCGATCGTGCTGATGATCCTCGCCACGGTCCTCGTGGTCGAGGGCCTCGCGATGTGGATGCGGCGGGTCTTCCGATGAGGGACGTGAAGGCCATGACCGTCACGCCGGACGATCGGTTCGACGTCGCGATCGTCGGATCCGGCATCGTGGGCCTCGGCGCGGCGTATGCTGCGGTGCGTCGCGGGTTGCGCGTCGTGGTCGTGGACCGCACCGAGCGGCCCGTCGGTGCCACGATCCGCAACTTCGGCCACCTCTGCATCGGCGCGCAGGACGGACCCGCGCGCGTCTACGGCGAGGCGTCGCGCAGCATCTGGCTGCGTCTCGCCACCGACGCCGGTTTCTGGGCGCGGGAGAGCGGCACGCTGGTCGTCGCGCGGGCGCAGGACGAGCTGGCGCTGCTGGAGGAGGCCGCCCGGGCGGAGGATGACGAGGCCGCGGGGATCCGCGTGCTCTCGCCCGCCGAGGTGATCGCGCTCGCCCCCGTGCGCCCGGAGGTCGTGCGCGGCGGCGCGCTCGTGCCCGGCGACCTGCAGGTGAACCCGCGTGAGGCCGCCGGTGCGATCGTGCGGCATCTCGCCGCTCTCGGCGTCGAGTTCCGCTTCCGTACCGCGGTCACCGCGGTGCAGACAGGGCTCGTGCGCACGACCCGCGGCGACATCGCGGCGGCCGACGTGGTCGTGGCCGTGAACCACGACGTCGACCAGCTGCTGCCTGCTCTCGCCGAGCGCGCGGGTGTGGTCCGCTGCGCGCTGGACATGATGCGCGTCTCGGCCGATCTGCCGTCGCCGCTGCAGGCACCTCTGCTCACCGGCTGGTCGCTCGTGCGGTACCGCCGCTTCGCGGGCCTCAGTTCGGCGGCGGGGCTGCGCGAGCGTCTGCACGCCGAGCGCCCGGAGCTGGCCGCGCTCGATCTGAACCAGATGTACACCCAGCTGCCCGACGGGACGCTGCTGCTCGGCGACTCGCACCACAAAGCCGTGCAGCCGGATCCGTTCCAGCCCGAGGCCGCGTTCGACGCGTTCCTCGCGGAGGCGTGCGAGCTCTTGGACGTCGGCGGCATGCGCGTGCTCGAACGCTGGCAGGGGGTGTACGCCGCCGCGGCCGAGGAGTTCCTCATCGAGGAGGTCGCGCCGCGCGTGCTCGCGCTCGCCGCGACCACCGGCATCGGCATGACCACCGGGCTCGGCCTCGCCGAGATCGAGACCGCCCGCGTCTTCGGCTGGGGCGGATCCGGATCCGCGAATGTCGGCACGTCCGCCCTCGGCGGCACCCAGACCCCCGCCATCGTCGGCGGCGCAGGAACGACCGCCATCGTCGGCGGCATCGCACAGGAGGAGAACGCATGAACCCGCACACCCCGATCGAACTGGTCGTGCTCGACATGGCAGGGACCACCGTGCTCGATGACGGCGTCGTGGAGCAGGCGTTCCAACGCGCCGCCGAGCGCACCGGGGTGGCCGCGCGGATCGGCTGGGACGAGGCGCTGCAGTACGTGCGCGACACCATGGGGCAGTCCAAGATCGACGTGTTCACGCACCTCGCCGACGGTGACGTGGAGGCCGCCGAACGCGCCACGGCCCAGTTCGAGGCCGCCTACGCCGAGATCGTCGCGGAGCAGGGCGCGACCGCGATTCCCGGTGCGGCCGACGCCATCCGCGCGCTGCGCGCCGCCGGCCTGAAGGTCTGGCTGACCACCGGGTTCGCCCCGGTCACCCGCGATGCGCTCCTGGACGCGCTGGCCTGGCACGACCTCGTCGACGGCGTGCTGAGCCCGGTCGACGCGGGCCGCGGTCGCCCCGCGCCCGACCTGGTGCTCACCGCCCTGCTGCGCGCGGGCGCCTCCGCGGTGCAGGCCGTCGCGGTCGCCGGCGACACCGTCAGCGACGTGCAGTCGGGTCGGCGTGCCGGCGCCGGCTTCGTGGCCGGCGTGCTGAGCGGAGCGCACGACGCCGTGGCGCTGGAGAGCGCCGACCCGGATGCGGTGCTACCCGACGTGACCACACTGCTCGCGGCGCTCACCGAGCGCGGGCTCGTCCCGGCTCTCGCGCCGATCGCGGCCGGCTGACATGCGTGCGGCGCTGGTCCGCCCCGCCGACGAGGTGCATCGGCACGACGTACCGCTGCGCCCTGCCGCCGTCGCGATGGCCTGGCTCGGCGTCGGCCTCCCGCATGAGGCGCTGGCCGTGCCCGGCGTCGCCCTGGCACCGCACGACGTGCTGGTCGCGGTGGAGATGTCGACGATCTGCGGATCCGACATCCACACCGTGCAGGGCCGCCGCCATGCGCCGACGCCCCTCGTGCTCGGGCACGAGAGCGTCGGCCGCATCATCGCGATCGGCGACGAGGGCGCACGCGCGGTCGACGGCGGAGAACTGCACATCGGCGATCGCGTGGTCTGGTCGGTGACCGTCTCGTGCGGGCACTGCGACCGCTGCCTCGCGGGGGTCACGCAGAAGTGCCGCCATCTCGCGAAGTACGGGCACGCACGCATCGAACCGCGCTGGGAGCTCACCGGCGGCTTCGCCGGGCACGTGCACCTGCGCGCGGGCACCGGGATCGTGCGCGTGCCGGAGGCGCTGCCGGCCGCCGCGCTCGCGCCGGTCTCGTGCGCCACGGCGACCGCCTGGGCCGGCGTCGCGCGCGGGGCTGCGCTGCGCGGACGCCGGCTGCCGGATCCGTCCCCCACCGCGGGGGAGGACGCGGAGGTGCTCGCGTGCGAGCGGGTGCTGGTGCTCGGTGCGGGCCTGGTCGGGCTGACCGCGGCGGTGATCGCCGCGGAGCTGGGCGGCCGCGTGCAGATCGCGGATCCGGATCCGGCTCGGCGCGCGTTCGCCGAGCGGTTCGCGCTCACTGCGCTCGCCCCGGACGATGTCACGGAGGAAGGGTTCGATCTGGTGATCGAGGCTTCGGGGCACGCCGTGGGGGCGGCGCTGGACGCCGTCGATGTGGGCGGCGCCGTGGTGCTGCTGGGCAGCGTCTTCCCCGCGGACCCGGTGCCGCTCGACGCCGAGCGCATCGTCCGCGGGCTCGTGACGGTGGCGGGGGTGCACAACTACACCGGTGCCGAGCTGCATGCCGCGGCTGCGTTCATGGCGGGCCGCGGGCGCGCGCACCCGTTCGCCGACGCCGTGGGGGTCGTGCATCCGCTTGCCGAGGTGGACACCGCCCTGGTGCATGCCGCTGCGCCGGGGGCTCCGCTGCGGGTCGGGCTCACTCCGCGCTGAGCGCCGGCTCGCTGCGCCGCTCCCGGTTGCGGGCGGGCGATCGCGGGCGGCGTCACGGGCGACTCGGCGCGTGCGGCGGGTGCGGCGGGTGCGGCGGCGTGGTGCGGGCCCGGACCGTGCCAGGCTTGAGAGGTGAACTCCCCGGAACCGCGGCAGCAGCCTGCGCTCGGCGTGCTGCTGGTCGTCGGATCCTGCCTCTCCCTGCCGTTCGGCGCGGCTGTCGCCACGACCATCTTCCCCGCCCTCGGATCCTGGGGTGTCACCGGCCTGCGCGTGCTCATCGCCGCGGTCGTGGTGTGGATCATCGCGCGCCCGCGCCTGGGCCGGTGGAACCGCGCGCAATGGACTGCCGCAGTCCTGTTCGGCGTCTCGATCGCCGCCATGAACGGCACCTACTACGCCGCGATCGACCGCATCCCGCTTGGGCCCGCGGTCGCGATCGAGTTCCTCGGCCCGCTCGTGCTGGCCGCCCTTCTCACGCGCCGCCTGGCCGACGCGATCTGGGTGGGGATCGCCCTGGTCGGCATGGCGCTGCTCGGGGTCGACGGGCTCACCGGCGCGGAGGCGCTGGACCCCTGGGGCGTGCTGTTCGCCCTGATCGCGGCGGGGTTCTGGATCATGTACATCCGGATGAGCACCCGCGTCGGCGCGCTCACCACAGGGACCGAGGGGCTGGCGGTCGCGCTCGCCGTGGCCGCCGTACTGCTGCTGCCGTTCGGCGTGCCGGCTGCCGTCACCGCGGTCGGCGATCCGCGGGTGCTGGGCCTCGCCGCGCTCACCGCGCTGCTGGCGTCGGTCATCCCGTACATCCTCGAGCTGGCGGCCCTGCGCCGGCTGCCGCAGCGGGTGTTCGGGATCCTGCTCAGCCTGGAGCCGGTCTTCGCGACGATCGCCGGGCTGCTCGTGCTCGGCCAGCAGGCGTCGCCGCTGCGGCTCGCCGCGATCGCGCTGGTCGTGGTCGCGAGCATCGGGGTCACGGCGGGTGCGCGGCGTCGTCGCGGCGCCGGACCCGACGAGGAGCCGCCGTCGCCGCTGACCGGATCCATCTCGGTGGTGCCGGACTGAATCGACCGTTGGCGACGATCGCCGCCGGTCCGCTCACTGGTTGCAGAATGCGGTTCTGGCGGCCGGATGACCGCACTTCGCGACCAGTGAGCGGAGGGGAAGCCGCCGTGCCGTCACACTCGCCGAGGCGCCCACGGCCAGGCGTAGCCTCGGGAGCATGACCTCCCTGACCGACGTCCTCGGCATCCGCACGCCCATCCTGCTCGGGCCGTTCGGCGGGCTCAGCTCGATCCCGCTCGTCGCGGCGGTCAGCGCCGCGGGAGGCCTCGGAGCGTACGGGCTGTACGGCTACGACGGCGAGCGGATCCGCACGACCATCGCGGGGATCAGGGCGGCCACCCGCCGGCCGTTCGCGGTGAACATCTGGCTGCCCCGGGGCGACGAGGTCGAGCCCGGTGCCGAGCACGACGACTATGCGGCGGCGCTCGCTCCGTTCTTCGCCGAGGTCGGCGTCGAGGTTCCGGCCCGTCCCGAGGCGTATCTGCCCTCGCTCGACGAGCAGCTCGGCGCGATCCTCGAGACGGCCCCCGCCGTGCTCAGCGTCGTGTTCGGCGTGCCCTCGGCGTCGCTCGTCGACGAGGCGCACGGCCGCGGGATCCGCGTCGTCGGCACCGCGACCACGGTCGCCGAGGCGCGCGCCCTCGCCGAGGTCGGGGTGGACGCGATCGACGCCACGGGCGCCGAGGCCGGGGGACACCGGGTGTCGTTCCTGCGGCCGGCCGAGGAATCGCTGGTCGGGCTGTTCTCGCTGCTGCCGCAGGTCGTCGACGCGGTCGACGTGCCCGTGATCGCCGCCGGCGGGATCTCGGATCGGCGCGGTGTCGCCGCCGCCTTCGCGCTCGGCGCACAGGGCGTGCAGGTCGGCACCGCCTTCCTCGGCACGGCGGAGTCGGCCGCGAACGAGGCGCATCGGGCGGCGATCCGGGCGACGCCCGCGGAGGGCACCATGCTCACCCGCGCGATGAGCGGCCGGCTCGCCCGTGGCGCACGCAACAGGGTGGTCGCCGAGATCGAGGCCGCCGGATCGATCGCCCCGTTCCCGGCGCAGAACTGGATCACCGGCCGCTTCCGCACGGCTGCCGGGCAGCAGAACAACGGAGAGCTGCAGTCGCTGTGGATGGGGCAGTCGGCGTCGCTGGCCCGTTATGAGACCGCCGCGGAGGCGTTCGCCGAACTGGCTGCAGGGGTGCCGAGCGTCTGAACGGGGCGTCCGGCCTCAGAGGATGACGGTCGAGCGGCCGTGCACGATGACACGATCGTCGGCGTGCCACTGCACGGCGCGCGCGAGCACCAGGCGCTCCACATCGGCGCCGCGGGCCTGCAGCTCGGCGGCCGAATCGGCGTGGGTCACGCGGGTGACGTCCTGCTCGATGATCGGCCCCTCGTCGAGGTCGGCCGTGGCGTAGTGCGCGGTGGCGCCGATGAGCTTCACACCGCGATCCTTGGCGCGCGCGTAGGGGTTCGCCCCGATGAACGCCGGCAGGAACGAGTGATGGATGTTGATCACCGGGGCGCCGAGGCTCCCGATGAAGTCGTCGGTGAGGATCTGCATGTAGCGCGCGAGCACGACCAGATCCACGTTGCCCTGCAGCAGCTCGAGCTGGCGCCGCTCCATCTCGGCCTTGCCCTCGGCGCCCGAACCGGAAGGGATGTGCACGAACGGCACGCCGAACGAGCGCACCGATTCGGCCAGATCCGGATGGTTGGAGACGACCATGGTGACGTCGATGTCGAGCTGGCCGCGCTGCGTGCGCCAGAGCAGCTCCATGAGGCAGTGGTCGTACTTGGACACGAAGATCGCGACGCGCTTGCGCTTGGAGGCGTCGTGCAGCGACCACTCCATGCCGAAGCGCTCGGCGACCGCGGCCAGGTCCGCCTCGAGCGCCGGGCGTGCGGCGGCGAGCCCGTCGCGGTGGATCACGGTGCGCTGGAAGAAGCGTCCGCCGGCCGCGTCTGTCGAGTGCTGATCCAGGGAGATGATGTTCGCCTCATGCGCGGCGAGCACTCCGGCGACGGCGGCGACGATTCCGGGCTGGTCGTCGCACGCGATGAGCAGTCGTGCGGTATCGGGCTGCGCCATGGCGTCGTCTCCTTGCAAGCGGGTGTGCGTCGATTCTGCCGCGCCCCGGGGCGCGAGGCGAATCGTGCCCGCCCTTCGCGTGCCGAGTGCCGGGGCGGATCCGCAGACGCAGAGGGGGCCCGAGCGCAAGGCCCGGGCCCCCTCCGTCGAGGATCCTTCGTCAGAGCACCTCGCTGATCAGTTCCCGCCGCCGAACTCGGCCAGGCTCAGCGTCTGGTCCCCGGGGCGGGTGAACAGGCCGGCCTGCCCGGCGCTCGAGGCTCCGTGCGACGCCGCCTTGTCCCAGGTGCGGCCCGGGGTCGTCGCCGCGGCGGAGGTGTCGATGCCCAGCACGAGCCCCGAGTAGCGGTTCACGAGCCGGACGGATCCGGTCGCCTCCCCGCTGGTCGGATCGGTGCTCGGCACGACGAACCACTGCTGCCCGACGCCGGCCGCCGCCTTGTCGGTGAGCGTCAGCCCGGCGCCCCATGCGCGACCGGCGGTCGAGGAGGCATCGACGCCCAGGAGCGATCCTGCCTGCGTCGCGATCGTGTATGCGCCGTCGCCGGTCGCCGTGAAGGTCCAGGCGCCGTTCTTGCGGTTCACGGATCCGGCCGTCGTCACCTTCTTTCCGTTGCCGGACGCGGAGAGCTTGCGCCCGTCCGCGTTGGCGATCGTGTACGCCTTCGTCGTGTCGACCGCGGACACGGGCGAGACGGAGGGGCCGGCGTCGATCGTGACGTTGGCGAGCTGCGCGTAGGCATCGCCCATGCACCCGAACGAGCAGTACGACCGGAAGGACTTGCCCACGATCGCCGAGCTCGTCTTGTTGGCAGGATCCACGAACCATCGGTACCAGGAGGCCGTGGTGTACGCGGATCCGGTGTCGCCGAGGCGGAACCACTTCTGCGTCGCGAGGTTCTTCGTGGCGTAGAACTCCTGCGGTGCGTTGCCCGACTGGTCGGGGTTCTGCGGCTGTCCGATGTACAGCCCGAGGTAGGCGTCGTAGGTGATGTCCATCACGAACAGCGGCGAGGTCGGGGGCATCTGCCCCTTCTTGATCTGCTGCTGCGCGGTGCCGGGCGTGTTCGGGTCGTACTCCTCGTCGACCGGGGTGTAGCCGGTCTCGCTGTCGTCGGCGACGGGGACCATGTTGCTCTCCTTGCCGGAGATGCCGGGCTCCGTCCAAGCGCCGTCGTACCACTTCTGCCAGGTGCCGGTGGCCATCTTCCCGGAGATCGGGGCGCGGGCGACGTGCTCGTAGAACGCCACCCAGCCGCCGGTCTTGTTCACGACGCGGGAACCGTAGAACGCGTAGAAGTATCCGGAGGCGTGGTCGACGTAGAGGCGGGGATCGCCGTCGCCGTAGTAGTAGGTCTGCTGCGGGAACGCGGCGGTGTCGCCACGGGTCGTGCTGTACGGCGAGGTGATCGCGTGACCGGGGATGGTCCAGGTCTTGCCCTGGTCGGTCGAGACGGCGTAGTCGATCGCGTCGTAGTGCAGTCCGTCGCCGAAGGGCTTGGGGGTGAACTCGTTGTGCACGAGGCCGTACCAGTCGCCCGAGTCGGGGTCGACCCACATCTGGGTGACGTCGCAGTAGTTCGGCTGCGTGTAGCTGGATCCGGCCGGCGCCTTGGTCGACTCCACGCCGGTCGGGCTGGCGTTGCAGAAGTCCGTGGTGTCCGGGTTGGTGCCCGCGGCGTTCAGCGCGTCGTCCGGCTTCGCCGTGTCGAAGTTCGTGCCGGTGTACCAGTTCCACTGGCGGATGTCGCCATTGCTGCCGTCGGGCTCGTTGTAGTAGTTCGCGTGCGACTCGCCGAAGTGGAACGTGCCGTCGGTATCGATGAACGGGCTGGCCGGGGTGTCGTCGGGGTACTGCCACGTGCTGTCGTCGACGGAGTCGGTGGTGACCGTGGCGGCAGCGGGCTTGGGGGTGGGAGTCGGCGTCGGGGTCGGGGTCGGCGTGACGATCGGGTCGGTCGTGTAGACGACGATCTCGGAGGCCGAGGCGTTGTTCGAGCCGTTCACGGCGTCGAGGATCCGGAACTCGACGTAGCGCGCGGAGACCGGCTGGGCGAACGTCACGTACTGGATCTGCGTATTGCTGGTCGGCTGCGAGAACGTCGCCGCGCCGGCGAGCGTCCATCCGCTGCTCTTCCCGTCCTTCGCGACCGCGGCGTCGTTCGTGGTGAGCACCTGCACGTTCTTCGCCGGGCCGTTGCCCTGCACCTTGACCGAGTACCCGAGGCCGGTGAGGGGGTGCTCCGCGCCGATGTCGAACGTGAGGTAGTGCGGCATCGGATCCGGTGTGCCGCCGTTGTAGTTCGACGCCCACTGGGTCGAGTAGTCGCCGTCGAACGCGCCCTTCGCAGTGCCGTCGAGAGAGGGCGGCGCGGGGTAGGGCGCGGATTCGGAATCGACGTCGAGCAGGGTGTAGCCCACATCGGGGATCGCGGCGCCGGCAGGAGGTGCGGTGTCGGCGTGCGCCGAGGAGACGGCGCCGAGGCTCAGCGTCGTCGCGGCGATCGCGAGCGCGGCCGCACCGGCGAGGAGGCCTCGCGAGGTTCGGGGGAGGGACAGGATCTGTGGGGGCATCGGTCTTCCTTGCTGCGTCGTCGAGGCGGGGAGAACATCGGCCACGGTACCTGCAAGTTATCGCTAACATCAAGGATATGCTGAGAATTGCGCCGTAGCTTGGTCGTAACGAGATAGCGCAAACATCACCGCGTGCGCCGTGTCGGCTGCGCGCAGGGTGCGGACGCGGCCGCGGTGCGCGGTCAGTGACGCGGAGCCTGGGTCGAGCTGCGCACGACGAGGCGAGGCGTGATCGACTCCACCGGCGGTACCGCGCCCGGGTGCGAGATCGCGTGCAGCAGGTGCTCCACGGCGATGCGGCCGACCTCGCCGAACGGCTGCGCGACCGTGGTGAGCGCGGGGGAGCAGAACTCGGCGAGCGGGATGTCGTCGACACCCACGATCGACACGTCGTCAGGGATCGACCGGCCCAGCTCGGCGAAGGCGCGGGCGAGGCCGAACGCCATTTCGTCGCTCGACACGAACACCGCGGTGGCCTCGGGGATGCGTGCGAGGATCCGGCCCGCGCGATGGCCCGACTCCGGGGACCAGTCCCCGTCGATCTCGGGCGGTGCCTCCCGGCCGGCATCGGCGAGCGCCTCACGCCAGCCCTGGGTGCGGCTCGAGGCATCCAGCCACTGCTGCGGACCCGCGACGTGCCAGACGGTCTCGTGGCCGAGATCCAGCAGGTGGCGGGTCGCGATCCGTCCCACCTCGCGCTGGTCGACGGCTACCACCTGGGTCGACGCCGTGCGCGAACCGTCGATCGTGATCGTCGGCAGCGTGCGCGTCAGCTCGTCGATCGCGCGCGTGGTCGAGATCAGCGGCACCGCGAGCACGATGCCCTCGACGCCCTGGTCGGCGAGACGCGACATGGCGCGCTCGATCTCGCCCGCATCGAGGGAGGGCGTCGTGACGGAGTTCACGATGTAGCCGGCCTCGGACGCGGTGGTCTCGATGCCGACCGCCACCGCTGTGCGCGAGTAGAAGCCCGTGCGCAGCGATACGACGCCGATCGCCCTGCTCCGCCCGGACGACAGTGCGCGGGCGGCGTTGTTGCGGCGGTAGCCGAGCTGCTCGACCGCCGCGAGCACCTTCGCCCTGGTCTCGGGCTGCACGCTCGGGTTGCCGCTCAGCGTGCGGGACACGGTCTGCGCCGAGACCCCGGCCAGGCGCGCGACGTCGGCCATTCCCGGGATGCGGCGGGGATCCGGCGTCGCTGCGGTCGTCATGGGGTCCGATCGTGGGTGGGCGCGGGCGGTCGTCCCGGCACACGTGCATGATATCGATCACATGCGCGGAGGTGTGCGACGCGGGACGGTGGTCACCGCGCGGGCATAGCCTTGAGCGTGTGATCTCCTCCGAACCGGACGCCCCGCTCGGCGCGCTCCTGGATGACGCGCGCACCGCTCTCTCCGGCGTGCCGCAGGAGGCGCTCGGGCGCGAGAAGACCGGGCGGTGGCGGGCACCGCGCATCGTGCGGGTCGGATCCGCCTGGCACGTCGGCGTGCTGCTCGTCGCCGGTGATGCCGTGTACGCCACGGCCGAGGTGCTGCGCGCCGCAGCCCCGGTGCGTCGGGGCTATGCGGCCGAGTCGGCACGAGCCAGGGCGGAGCGCCGGGCGGAGGCCTCCCGCGGTGGCTTCGACGACGGCGAGACCGTGCACGTGGGCTGGACGCCGATCGACCTGGACGCCGTGGCGGCCGGGGGATCCTCCGGCCCGCTCGCGCTGGTGGACGGCGTGCCGTCGGTGCGGTGGTCCGCGGCCGGTTCCCTCATGCCGCTCTCCGCCTACCTCGACGACCGCATCGCCCTCCTCCGTTCCGCCTCCCTTTAGACCGCGAGACTCCATCTCCGCGACGAGACTGCGCTGATTTGGTGCAGTCTCGTCGCCCAGTTGCAGTCTCGCGGTCAGAGGTCAGAAAGCGGCGGCGGGGTCAGCGGGCCAGTGCGCGCTCGCCGAAGCGGTGCAGGATCCGCGCCGGCTCGGTGACGACGGATTCGAGCACGGCCTCCTGCACGGTGTGGAAGGCGTCCGGATCGAAGTAGCCGGTGGTGCGGTAGAAGACCATCCGATCGGCGAAGTCGCGCGGCGACGGCTCGGGATGGAACTGCGTGGCGTACAGGTCGGCCCCCACGCGGTACGCCTGCACGGGGCAGGTGTCGTTGCCGGCGAGCAGCACCGCGCCCGACGGCACGGCGACCGCGCTCTCCTTGTGCGCGGTGAAGGCGTGGAACACGGGCCCTGCGGGGCCGAACAGCGGATCCGTGACCGCCGCGGCCGTGGTGCGGATCTCTGCCGCGGTGGCCTCCTCGGGGTTGTCCATGCCGACTTCTCCGCCGAGGAGGCGCGTGATCACGCCGATTCCGAAGCAGGTGAAGAACGCGGTGGTGGCGCCGTCGATCGCGCGCTCCGCGATGCGCTCCAGATCCGACTCGACCCGCCGCTGGGTCTCGGACTTGCGGACGTCGGTGACGTTGAACGGAGAGCCGCCGATCACGAAGCCGGCGTAGCGGTCGAAGACGTCGTCCGGCAGTGCGGAGGTCGTGAGGTCGATGCGGTCCAGTGCGTCAGCATCGACGCCGAGGGCGACACGGAACGACGCGCGCTCCGCCGTCGCCGCATCCAGCTCAGGGCGCACGCCGACATACAGGAGCGAGGCCATCCCTGGATTCTAGGCGAGCGGCGGAGGCCGTCGAAGTCCGGATGCAACGGACGGGAATATGAAGGAAGGAGTCGCGTTGAACTTGACAGCACAACGCTCAAGTTTGAGAGGAAGCGAAATGCCCAACGATTTCACCGACGCGGGTTCGGGCTCGTTCGACGAGTTCCTCGCCCGCTACCTGGCCGGTGAGCAGGCCCGGCAGACCCGGTCCATCGACCTCAGCCGGTTCCTGACCGTGCGCACCCAGCGCATCCTGCAGCGCGCCGGCCGCTTCGCGCTCGAGCGCGGCCAGACCGAGCTCGACGCCCTGCACGTCCTGCGCACCATCGTCGAGGACGACGCCGTCGACCAGGCGATCCGCAACATCGGGGTGACCCCGCAGGCCATCGTCGACGCCGTCGACACCCGCCTGCCCGCCCCTGGCGACGCCTCTGACATCGACGCCGCGACGATCACCCCGAGCGCCAGCCGCGCGCTGTTCCACGCCTACCAGGTGGCGCGCTCATCGGGTGCGACCTACATCGAGCCGGAGCACGTCTTCTTCGCGCTCGTGCTCGGACAGGACGCCCCCGCGGGCCAGATCCTCGCGCGTGCCGGCGTCACCGCCGAAGCGCTCACCCAGAGCCTGCGCGAGCCCGTGACCGCGGGTGCCGCGCCAGAGGCCGAGAACACCCAGTCGGCGTCCGAGACCCCGATGCTCGACCGGTTCGGTCTCGACCTCACCGCCCGTGCCCGCTCCGGCGAGCTCGATCCGGTGATCGGCCGGGCCTCGGAGATCGAGCAGACGATCGAGATCCTCAGCCGGCGCACCAAGAACAACCCGGTGCTGATCGGCGAGGCGGGCGTCGGCAAGACCGCGATCGTCGAGGGCCTTGCCCGCGCGATCGTCGACGGCGCCGTGCCCGCGCAGCTCAAGGACCGTCGCGTCGTGGCGCTCGACCTGCCCGCGATGCTCGCCGGCACCCGCTACCGCGGCGACTTCGAGGAGCGTCTCACCCAGACCATGGACGAGATCGCCGCGCACAAGGGCGAGATCATCGTCTTCATCGACGAGGTGCACACCGTCGTCGGTGCGGGCGGATCCGGAGAAGGCGGCGGCATGGACGCCGGCAACATCCTGAAGCCGCGCCTCGCGCGGGGCGACCTGCACCTGGTCGGCGCGACCACGCTCGCCGAGTACCGCCGGATCGAGAAGGATCCGGCCCTCGAACGCCGGTTCCAGCCGGTCAAGGTGGCCGAGCCCTCGATCGAGGACGCCGTGCGCATCCTCGAAGGGCTCAAGCCCGCGTACGAGCAGCACCACGCCGTCGCCTACACGGACGACGCGATCCGCGCCGCCGTCGAGCTGAGCGCGCGGTACCTGCCCGACCGGGTGCTGCCGGACAAGGCGATCGACCTCATCGACCAGGCCGGCGCCCGTTTGCGCCTCCGCCTGGGCGTCGCGACCGATGTGGCCGCGCTGTTCGCCGAGCTGGCCGACCTCGAAGCGCGCAAGAACGCCGCGGTCGGCGCCGAGCACTACGAGGAGGCCTCGCGGATCCGCGACGAGATCGCCGCGGTCCAGGCGCGGATCGACGCAGGCAGCACCGCGCGCCTTGTCGACACCGAGCCCGCTGTCGTCGGCGAGGCCGAGATCGCCGCGGTGATCGCGCGCGCCACCGGGATCCCGGTCAGCCGGGTCTCCGAGAGCGAGCGGGAGCGTCTGGCGGACCTCGAGTCCGACCTGCACGCCCGCGTGATCGGGCAGGACGACGCGGTCGCTGCCGTGGCACGGGCCGTGCGCCGCAGCCGTACCGGCATGGGCGACGCGCGTCGGCCGGTCGGATCCTTCCTGTTCCTCGGCCCCACCGGTGTCGGCAAGACCGAGCTGGCCAAGGCGCTCGCCGACCGTCTGTTCGACGATGAGACCGCCGTGATCCGCTTCGATATGAGCGAGTTCGGCGAGCGGCACACGGTGTCGCGGCTCGTCGGCGCCCCTCCGGGATACGTCGGCTACGACGAGGCGGGGCAGCTCACCGAGCGCGTGCGGCGCAACCCCTACGCGATCGTGCTGTTCGACGAGATCGAGAAGGCGCACCCCGACGTGTTCAACCTGCTGCTGCAGGTGCTCGACGACGGTCGCCTGACCGACGGCCAGGGGCGCACGGTCGACTTCCGCAACACGGTGATCGTGATGACGTCGAACATCGGATCCGAGTTCCTCGCGTCGCGCTCCGGCGCGCTCGGGTTCGTGGCCTCGCAGGACGGATCCGCGAACGGATTCGCCTCGCAGGAGGATCTGCGCGCCCGCGTGATGGGCAAGCTCCGCGAGGCCATGCGGCCGGAGTTCCTGAACCGCATCGACGAGATCGTGCTGTTCCAGAAGCTCAGCCGCGAGGAGCTGGGTCGCATCGTGCGCCTGCTGCTGCAGGCGACGTCTCGCCGCCTTGCCGGCCGCGACGTGACGCTGGACATCACCGACGCGGCCGTGGCCTGGCTCGGCGAGCACGGCTACGAGCCGGAATACGGTGCGCGGCCGCTGCGCCGCCTGATCCAGCGCGAGGTGGACGACCGCATCGCGGACCTGTTCGTCTCGGGCGAGCTGGGTGACGGCGGCCGTGTGGTCGTGGACGCGACGGGCGACGTGCTGCAGGTCACTGCGACCGCGGAACTGGCGCAGGCGGCCTGACCGCAACGGTCGTTGAGCGAGGACGGCGAAGCCGACCGAGACGAGACGCGGTGCTCTTTCGAGGGCGCCGCGTTTCGTCTCGCGGAGACCCGCACTGAGCGAGCGCAGCGAGTCGGAGTGTCGCTCGACGACCCTAGGACTGGCCGCCGAGTCCGCGGGACGAGTTGGCGCGGCGGCCGCGCACAACCCCCACGAACGCCTCGATGTCGGGCGTGGTGGCGTCGGCCGGCCAGGCCAGCAGCACCTGGGAGACGGGAGCGTCCCGCAGGATCCGGTATTCGACGTCCTTGCGGTGATGCAGGCGCGCGAGCGACATCGGCGCGACCAGGATCCCGACGCCCGAGGCGACGGTCTCGACGGCGTCCGCCACGGAGGCCAACGGGGGGATCCGCGACGGGACGGTCGGCAAGTCGAGGTCGCCCAGCACGTCTTCACGTGTGGCGAGCAGCGTCTCGCCCTCCAGGTCTGCGGGGGAGAGCTCCTCGGCGGCGAGGAGATGCGACTCGGCCGAGGCGATGACCACGGGGAGCTCCTCGTAGAGGGGGATCGCGTGCATGCCGTCCTTGTCGAACGGGGCGCGCACGAGCGCGAGGTCGACGACGCCGTCGGTCAGCGCTGAGCGCTGCGCGTCGAACGCGACCGGCACGAGCTCGAGGGTCACGAGCGGCATCCGCTCGTTCCACGTGTCGATCCAGCGTCCCGGGGTGGCACCGGCGACGGCGCCGAGGCGCAGCGTGCGTGGCTCCTCCGCGAGCGGGGCCGGAGCGTCGAAGACGACCTTCTCCGCCTTCTTGCCGCGAGGCGCGGACTTGCCGGATCCTTTGCCTGCGCTCTTGCCCTTGTTGGCCGGACCTGCGGCCGTACTGCGGGCGCCGCCCTTGGCGGAGCGCATCGCGGGCTTGCGTCCGCCGGATGCGCCTCGCTTGCTCATGCGTTCAGCGTACCGGCGGGTGCGCGACGATCTCGGCGGGATCGCGACCACAGCCCGCAGCGACACGCGCGAAGTGCGTGCGCGGGAATAGATCCGTCTCGTTCGCGGTTGCAGATGTATCCGGGGAAAGTCCCGGGCACGGGAGGTTTTCGTGGGTAAGAACTACGTCGACATCGAGGACGGCCGTGGCGGCACCTTGCGCTATCGCAAGCACGCCAACGGCCGTGGTCTGATCGCGCACGGTGCCAAGGTGCACCCGCAGGCGGTCGTGGAGGCCGGCGCCTATGTCGAACCGGGCGCGAAGGTCGGTGCCGGAGCGCATGTCGCGCGCGGCGCCTGGATCGAGCCCGAGGCGATCGTGGGCGTGAACGCCCGGATCGAGGCCCATGCCCACATCGGGCAGGGGTCGGTGATCGGCGACGGCGCCACCATCGGGGTGCGCACCGAGGTCGGGGCCGGCGCGCACATCGCGCGCGGCGCGAAGATCGGCGACGACGAGACCGTCGCCGCCGGCATGACGCTGGACACCGACCGCAAGGGCCTGTGGCTCGCGGCCTGAACACCCCGGCCAAGCCGTGGTGAGAACCGACGGCACCGTCGCAGGCACAAGACGCGCATCTCCCAGAGGGGTGCGCGTCTTCGCGTTCCGGTCGCCGCCGGCCTGCTCAGTGGTCGCAGATTGCGGTCCTGCCGCAGCGATGACGGCAATCTGCGACAGGTGAGCGGATGGGATCCGGCTGGCGCCGCCGGCGTCCTGCTCAGCGCTGGCAGCGGGGGCACCAGAAGGTGCGGCGCTCCTCGGTGGGATCCGCGCCGAGCTCGCCGCTCTCGATGAGCGCGCCGCAGCGCCGGCAGGTGCGATGCGCCCGCCCGTAGACCCAGGTCGTGCGCCCGCGCTGGGCGACGCCGGTGAAGGTGCGGTCGAGACGGTCCCTGTTGGCGCGGATCGTGCGCGCCCCCAGCTCCAGCAGCGGGGTGACGTCGACCTCGTTCGCGGGCGTCGTGGGACGCACCCCGCGCAGGAACAGCAGCTCGGCGGCGTACTCGTTGCCGAACCCGGCCACGTTGCGCTGGTCGAGGAGGGCGACGTGGATCGGCCGCCGGTCCGCGCCGAGGCGTCGTGCGGCCTCGTCCAGGTCCCAGTCGGCAGAGAGCGGATCCGGTCCGAGGTGCGCCACGAGCGTGTCCTCCTGCGCGGTGGGGACGAGCGCCAGCATCGAGACGTCGAAGCCGACCGCCTCCGCCTCCGCCGTGCTCACGATCGCGCGGGCGGTGTAGCCGGGCGCTCGCCAGCGCTCGCCGGGGCGGTACAGATGCCAAGCGCCATCCATGCGCAGGTGCGAACGGAGCGTGGAGTCGCCGATCCGCATGAGGATGTGCTTGCCGCGCGGCACCACGGCGTGCACGACGGATCCGGTGAGGTCGGCGGTCGCCAGCTCGGGCACGCGCAGGTCGAAGCGGGTGACGACGCCGCCCCGCAGCGCGGCGTCGAGGCGCTGCGCCACCCGGTAGACGGTGTCGCCCTCAGGCATGCGCGGATGTCCCTCCGCTGGCACCCGCGGGCCGGACCTCGTCGGCGGGCGCGGAGATCTCCGCACCGCTCGCGGTGCGGTCGGTCAGGGTCCTGGCGAGCATGGTGGATCCCGCGACAGCGGCCGGCATGGTGATGACCGCTCCGAGCGGCACCATGTAGCAGAGCTGCGTGGCGACGCCGAAGCCGAGAACGCGCGCCCTTCCGGAGGCGAGGAGCCGCTGCCGTTCGTCGTGGCTGAGGCCACGGGCGTCGAACGCGCGCCCGGCCAGCTCCCGTGCGAGCAGCCGCCCCGACAGCAGGACGCCGACGACGGTTGCGATCGCTCCGCCCACGAGCGGGATGAAGCCCAGGACGAGGGTGAGCAGGGCGACGAGAATCCCCAGCACGATCAGCCGCAGGCCTTCGCCGACCGTGGTCCAGAACCCGGTCTCACCCACAGGCGCCGCGCCGCCCAGCGACTGTTCCACCCCTCGCCAGATGCGCTGGTAGAACGGGTCGCCGATCGTCAGCGTCAGAGCGGTGAAGACGAGGCCCGACAGCACCGCGGCGGCGACGAACAGCACGATGCCGATCGCGATGCGCAGCGCCTCGCGCCATCCTGCGATCCATCCGTCGGCGAACGGCGTCATCCAGGCGGTGATGGAGCCCAGCGAGAAGCCGAACGGGATGAGCACGGCGACCAGGACCGCGAAGCTGATCAGGGCAGGGACGAGCCCGAGCGCGAGCAGCCGCGGGTGCGTGCGCCACAGACCGAATCCGCGTATCAGGGTGCCGAATCCAGCGGCGAACTCACGGATCATGCCACCAGAGTAGGCGTCCCGCCGACCCGCAGCGGATCCGGGTCGGCTCACAACCTCTTCCGCAGGGTGTAGCCACGTGGAGTCGCGACGAATCCTGCCTCCTGCAGCAGCCGTCCGAGCAGAGTTCCCGCGGCGGTGCCGTACATGCCCTCGCCGTTCACCTTCTCGATGGTCAGCGTCTCGAGCCCGCGTGCCTTCGCGGTCGCAGCGAGGTCGGCCGCCGCGGCGCGCAGCTCGTCCTCGTCGTCGGTGAAGGCGAGCACGGTCTTTCCGCCGCGTTCGAGATAGAGGGCGAGGCCGCCGTCGACGAGGACCACAAGAGCGCCCGCTTTGCGGCCGGGCCGGTGCGAGACGTCGTCCCTGCGGGGCCAGCCGAGAGCGGCGCCGTAGGGGTTGGCCGGATCGGTCGCGGCGAGGGTACGCGCCGTGCGCGGCGGCGGATCGGCGAGCCCGGCGAAGGTGCGGAGCCGGTCGATCGTGGCGGAGGCGGCGAACTGGGCGGCGCCGAGCTTCTCGATCACGTAGCCGCGCCGGCAGTGCCCTGCCTCCTCGAACCCCGCCAGCACGCGGTACGCCTGCGCGAACCCGCCCGGCAGCCCCTCCGACTGCACGGATCCACGTGTGACCACGCCGTAGCGGTCGAGCAGCAATCCCGCGGACACGGTGGCGCGGCGGGCCGGATCCGTCTCCGCCTCCGGAAGCAGCGACCAGCGCCCTCCGACGTTCAGAGGTCGCGGCGTGGAGGCGGGGCGGGCGAGCGACATGCCACGGAACGTGCGCGTACGCGGTGCGCGGCGCGCCACCTTGTGCGCCTGGTTGCCGCCGCTCAGCAACGACCGGATCGGGGCGAAGGTGTCGTTCGTGACGTGGCCCGACCACGCCAAGTTCCAGAGGGCCTCCACCACGGAGGCCTCGTTCTCGGCGCCCGTGGCCTCGCGCAGCTGTGCGGCGAAGTATGCGCCGCCAGAGGCGAGCGCGGCGAGCAGCTGGGCTTCGAGCGAGCCCTCCTCCGGCGCCTCCTCGGCGATCGGCACCGTGAACGGCGCGAGGTCGACGGGGTGCAGCGAGACCCAGCCGTCCCGGCCGGGGAGGGCTCCATGCCCGGCCCAGACGACCTCTCCCGAACTGGTCAGCTCGTCGAGCATGGCCGGGCTGTAGTCGCGCACGCGCTGGGACAGCACGAGCGACTCCCATGCGCTCGCCGGGATCGGCACGCCCGCGAGCTGCTCGATCACGGTCGCGACGCCGTCGATGCCCTCGAGGGGCCGCGACAGATGCTGCCACTCCGGGAGGAACCGCGCGAACGCTGCGGGCGGCACGGGCTCGACGCTGCCGCGGATCGCCGCGAGCGAGCGCATCCGCAGACGGCGCAGCACCTCGGTGTCGCACCACTCGGTCTCATCCGGGCCCGCAGACGTCGCCGATGCACGGGCCCCCGCCTCGGAGGCGCTCGAAGGGGCCGGCAGGAAGTATCCGCTCGTGACCCGCCCGTCGGCCTCGAGCCGCTGCAGCGTCTGCCGCACGATCGCGGTGCCGAGTCCGAAGCGGGTGGCGACGACGGATCCGAGGAAAGGTCCGTGCGTGCGCGCGTGCCGGGCCACGAGGTCGCCGAGCGGATCCGCGACGGGCTCCAGGAATGCGACAGGGATCCCGACGGGCAGGGGAACGCCGAGGGCGTCGCGCAGGCGTCCCGCATCCTCGATCGCGGCGACCCGGCGCACGCCGCCGATCGTGACCTCGATGGCGCGGCGGGCGTCGATGAGAGCGGTGAGGTGGGCGGCGGCCTGATCGGTCGTTGAGCGAGCGAAGCGAGACGAAACGCGGTGATCCGACGGAGGCAGCGTTTCGTCTCGGTCGGCTTCGCCGTCCTCGCTCAACGACCCCGAGGGATCCGACGCTTCCGCCGGTTCGAGCCGCTCCGCGACCTCGGTCGCGTCCAGCGGCCCGAGGAGTCGAAGCAGATCCGCGACGCCCTCGACGCCCCGTGCCCGCCTGGCCGGATCCAGCCGCTGCGCCTCGCGCTCGAACTGGACGATGACGTCCGGATCCAGCAGCTCGCGCAGCTCGACCGTGCCGAGCAACTCGCCCAGGAGGGCCGGATCCACGGACAGCGCCGCGGCTCGGCGCTCGGCGAGCGGGGAGTCGCCCTCGTACATGAACGCGCCGACGTAGCCGAACAGCAGGTCGCGGGCGAAGGGCGAGGGCTGCGCGGTCTGCACCTCGACGAGCCGGATGCGCCGCTCCGCGATGCCGGTCGCGAGCCGTCGCAGCGAGGGCAGATCGTAGACGTCCTGCAGCACCTCGCGCAGCGTCTCCAGGATGATCGGGAACGTCGGATGCTTGCGGGCGACCTCGAGCAGCTGCGCCGAGCGCTGCCGCTGCTGCCACAGCGGGGTGCGCCGGTTGGGGTTCATCCTCGGCATCAGCAGCGCGCGCGCTGCGCACTCCCGGAAACGCGAGGCGAAGAGTGCGGAACCGCCCACCTCGTCGGTCACGATCCGCTCGAGCTCGTCGGGCTCGAACACGAACAACTCGGCCCCGGGCGGCTCCGCGTCGGCGTCGGGCACGCGCACGATGATGCCGTCGTCGCTCGCGACCGCCGAGCCCTCCACGCCGAGGCGCTCCCGGATGTGCGCGTTCACGGCGAGGGCCCACGGTGCGTGGACCATCTGCCCGTAGGGGGAGTGCAGGATCACGCGCCAGTCGCCGATCTCGTCGCGGCTGCGCTCGACCGTCAGGGTGCGGTCGGTGGGCAGCGTGCCCGTCGACTCCTTCTGCTCGTTCAGATGCGCGAGGAGGTTCGCCTGCGCCAGCTCGTCCAGCCCCGCGGCCGCGAGACGCTCGCGGGCCTTCGCGGGTGTTGCGCCGTGCACCTCGCGGTTGAAGACGCCGAGCGCCTCACCGAGTTCGAACGGGCGGCCGAGGCCGTCGCCGTGCCAGAACGGCACCTTGCCGGGCTGCCCGTACGCGGGGATCACGTTCACCCGGTCGTGCGTGATCTCGGCGATCCGCCAGCTCGTGGTGCCAAGGGTGAACACGTCGCCGACGCGCGACTCGTAGACCATCTCCTCGTCGAGCTCGCCGACGCGGGCGCCCGTGGTCTCGCCGGCCACGAAGACGCCGAACAGGCCCCGATCGGGGATCGTTCCGCCGCTCGTGACCGCGATCCGCTGCGCGCCGGGGCGCCCGGTGAGCGTGCCGGCGTCGCGGTCCCAGACGAGGCGCGGGCGCAGCTCGGCGAACTCGTCGGAGGGGAAGCGCCCGGCGAGCAGGTCGAGGGTCGCCTCGTACGCCGAGCGGGGGAGGGCGGCGAAGGGCGCGCTGCGGCGCACCGTGTCGAACCACTGCTCGACGTCGAGCGGTTCCAGCGCGCAGGCGGCGACGGTCTGCTGCGCCAGGATGTCCAGCGGGTTCCGGGGCACGCTGATCGCCTCGATCTGCCCGGCGAGCATGCGCTCGGTGACGATCGCAGTGTGAAGCACATCGCCGCGGTGCTTGGGGAACAGCGACGCGCGGCTGATCTCGCCGACCTGGTGCCCGGCGCGGCCCACGCGCTGCAGTCCGGAGGCTGCCGAGGGCGGCGCCTCCACCTGGATCACGAGGTCCACCGCGCCCATGTCGATGCCGAGCTCGAGACTGCTCGTCGCAACGACGCAGCGCAGCACGCCCGACTTCAGCTCCTCCTCGACGATCGCCCGCTGCTCCTTGGAGACCGAGCCGTGGTGCGCCTTCGCGAGCACCGGATCCGCACCGGCTGTGGATCCTGCCTGGGCCATCATCGCGGCCGGCGGTCCCTGAGCCGGGGCCCCGCGCCCCGGAGGCTCCGGGCGACGCGAAGCGGCGTTTGGAGTGGGGCGGGGGGAGCGAAGGGTCGCCGCCGGCAGATCGAGTCCGATGCGCTCGCTGTAGATCTCGTTCAGCCGCCCCGTGAGTCGCTCGGCGAGGCGCCGTGAGTTGGCGAACACGATCGTCGAGCGGTTCTGCAGGATCCGGTCGACGATCGCCTCCTCGACGTGCGGCCAGACGGAACCGGTCATCTCGGTGTTCTCGCCGAACGCGTCGGCGCCGCCGGCCGCCTGGTCGATCCGATCCGCCCCGAACGGCCGCGGCGTCTCCTCCGTGCCCGGAGGCGGCGGCGGGTTGAGCATGTCCTCGATCGGCACGACGACCTGCAGGTCGAACGTCTTCGACGCGGGCGGTGCCACGATCTGGACCGGCTGCGCGCCGCCGAGGAAGCGCGCCACCTCGTCGATCGGGCGCACCGTCGCAGACAGGCCGATCCGCTGCACGGGCGTCTCCGCTCCTGCCGCCCGTCGCAGCTGGTCGAGCCGCTCCAGGCTGACCGCGAGATGGGCGCCGCGCTTGGTCGCCGCGACGGCGTGCACCTCGTCGATGATGACCGTGTGCACGTCGCGCAGGGTGTCGCCGGCGCGGCTCGTGAGCATGAGGTACAACGACTCGGGAGTGGTGATCAGGATGTCCGGCGGATCCACGACGAGCCGGCGCCGGTCGGACGAGGTCGTGTCGCCCGAGCGCACGCCCACTGTCACCGCGGGCGCGGGGATCCCGAGCCGCCGGGCCGATTGACCGATGCCGATGAGGGGCGAGCGCAGGTTGCGCTCCACGTCGACGCCGAGGGCCTTGAGCGGCGAGATGTAGAGGATCCGGGTGCGTCCTGGTCGCTCGGCATCGTTCTTCTTGCGTCCCTTCGCGCTGGCGGGCGCCGGCGCCGCGGGCGCGGATCCCGCCTCCGCAGCGCGCTCGCGGAACACCCGGTCGATCGCCCAGAGGAACGCCGACAGCGTCTTGCCCGACCCGGTCGGGGCGACGACGAGCGCGTGCTTCCCGCCGGAGATCGCCTCCCACGCGCCCGCCTGCGCGGCGGTGGGTGCGCTGAACGCCCCGCGGAACCAGTCCTGGGTCGCCGGGGTGAAGCGGTCGAGCACATCGCTCATCCGTCCATCTTCGCGGCTGCCGCCGACATTCGGGGGCGGATCCGCCCTCGGCGCAACGACGGGGGATCTGACGCGGATCTCCAAGCCCGGCGCCGCCGGCGGATGCGAGCATGGATGCATGGCCGAGCACACGACGAACTACACCAGCACGTTCATCGAGGTGGCCGAGGACTGTCCCGTGGAGCACGCACACGAGCCGCCGGCGGGCCCTTCGACGAGCCCAGCGACCGTCCCCACGATCGCCGCGCTGCACTACCGGATGATCGCGGAGCACCCTTTCGAGCGCACCTCCGATGACGTCATCTTCTCCACGTGGGCGCTGCGTCGGGGCATCGATCCGGATGACAGCGGGGCGCGGGAAGAGTTCTTCGCGAAGGGGCAGGCCTGCCTGCGCGCCTCGCCGTTGGGCAAGCGCTACGGCTGGGGCGTGCTCAGCGACGCGGAGGGACGGGTCGCTCTGGTGCCGCGGGAGTCGGAGGAGTACGCCCTGCTCGCGGCGGACCCGGCGCTCGGGCACACCCGGGCGATGCGGTCGAGGCGCGCCTGAATCGCAGGAGCCGGGGAGGTCACTTCTCCTTCGGGATGAGGATCCACAGCACGATGTAGACCCACAGCGGAAGGCCCGCGAACACCATCAGCAGGATCGGGAGCAGACGCACGAGGAGGACGGGCCAGCCGAACCGGTGCGCGAGAGCGGCGCAGACGCCGGCGATGATGCGGCCCTTGCGAGGGCGGACGAGGGTGCTCATGCCCTCATCCTGCCCCCGTGCCCTGGACGCCCGCTGGATCCACGTCTGGTTTCGAAGCGCGCAAATGGCCGCATTTCGAGGTGAAATGGAGCCATTTGCGCGCTTCGAAACGAGGTCACCGATCAGGCGCCACGCCGAGCCGCCGGCGCGTCAGGGCAGGCGGTTCGCGATGGCGAGGTTGGCGCGCAGCTCCTCGGCGTTCTGCCGCGTGACGTAGGCGGGACGGTCGCGTTCGAGGCGCCACGACTCGCTCAGCGGGCCGGCGCTCACGGTGTCGAACCCGAGCCGGTCGTAGAGGTCGGTCACGAACGCGATCGCGTCGTCGTCGTCACTCGCCGTGCCGAGAGCGCGCCGATCTGGTGAGCCGGCCGGAGCTCCGGTTGTCAGGATCTCGGCGGCCCGGATCTGGTTGAACGCCTTCACGACCTTCGAGTCGGGAAGGTGGTCCTGCAGGAGCTGTGACGTGGTGGTCTCGCCGCGGTCGAGGGCCTCAATGTGCCCGTCCCGCTCGAAGTAGTAGTTGTTCGTGTCGAGCACGATCTTCCCGGCGAGCGGCGCCACGGGAATATCGTTCACCGCCTTCAACGGGACGGTGATCACCGCGATGTCTGCGGCCTCGGCGGCTCCGGTCGCGGTGGATGCCGTGACGCGCGGCCCGAGTCGCGTCACGAGCGCGTCGAGGGTCTCCGGACCGCGCGAGTTCGCGATCACGATGTCGTAGCCGAGACCCGCCAAAGCCTCTGCGACGGCGCTGCCGATGTGTCCTGCTCCGATGATTCCGATTGTCGTCATGACGAGCGCAACAGCGGGATTAGGCGGCCGCATTCCCGATGTGTCGGAGATGCTTTCACGGGACGCACCCGACCGGCCCCGAGGGATCCGGCCGGGTGCGCCTCGCACCGGGCCGCGCCGTCAGGTTCCGAGCGCGACTTCCGTGAGCGAGCCTTCGGCGTCGAGCTCGAGCGTCAGATCCAGGTCCAGGCGCCGCAGGAACGCGTCGTCGTGGCTCACGATCAGCACCGCCCCACGGTACGCGCGCAGCGCCTGCACGACCTGGTCGACGGTGTCGAGGTCCAGGTTGTTCGTCGGCTCGTCCAGCACCACGAGGTGCGGTGCGGGGTCGGCCAGCAGCAGCGTCGCCAGGGCGACTCGGAAGCGCTCCCCGCCGGACAGTGCGCCGACCTGACGGTCCATGGCCGCGCCACGGATCAGGAACCGGGCCAGCCGGTTGCGCAGCTCCTTCTCGGGGATCTCCGGGGCGCGCTCGGCGACGTTCTCCACGACGGTCGCGGTCTCGTCGAGCCCGTCCATCCGCTGCGGCAGGTATCCGATGCGGTCCGTGTGCGCGACGCAATTGAGGCTGGATTCCGTGGATCCGCGGAAATCCGCGGTTTCATCCGCTAAATCGGCAATCGAACCTGAATTCGGAACGGGCACCGGATCCGCGACTGGGACGGTGGTCCAGCCTGAGCTCGGCGCGCCGTCGTCCGGAGCCTTGCGGGCGCCGTCGACGAGCCGCCGCAGCAGCGTGGTCTTGCCGACCCCGTTTCGTCCGATCAGCGCCACCCGCTCCGGGCCCTGGATCGTCCAGGACCGCTCGGCGTCGCCGATCCTCGCGATGCGGCGGCTCCGGGAGACGCCCGGATCCGGCAGCTCGATCTTCATCGTGGCATCGTCGCGGATCCGCCGTCCGGCCTCGTCGAGCGCGGCGCGGGCCGAGCCCTCCTTCTCGGCGACCTCGGTGCGGAGCTTGCCGGCCGAGACCTGTGCCGCCATCTTCCGGCCGTTCATGACGATCTTTGGTTCGCGCTTCTCCTCGAAGGCCTTCTTCGCCATCTGGGATCGGGTCGCGAGCTTCAGCTCGGCCTCGACGCGCTGCCGCTTCTCCTTCTTGAAGGCCTGCTTGGCGTCCCTCTCGGCCTGCCGGGCGGAGTCCTGCTCGGCGTCCAGCCAGGCTCGCCACTGCGAGTACGGACCGCCGAACACGCTGAGTTCGCGGCCGTACAGCTCCGCGGTGTCGTCCATGAACTCGAGCAGCCCGACATCGTGGCTGACCACGATGAGCGTGCCGCGCCAGGAGCGCACCATCTCGCCGAGCCGCGCCCGCGCGTCGCGATCGAGGTTGTTGGTCGGCTCGTCGAGCAGGGTGATCGGGGCTCGCCGTGCGCGGATCCCGGCGATCGCGACGAGCACCGCCTCGCCGCCGGAGAGCTCGCCGACGGTGCGGTCGAGGAAGGACGGATCCAGGCCCGCTTCGGCCAGGGCCGCCTCGGCACGGGCCTCGACGTCCCAATCGTCGCCGACCTCGTCGAACCGCGCGGGATCGACGTCGCCGGCGGCGATGGCCCGGACTGCGTCGAGCGCTCGGGCCACGCCCAGCAGCTCGGCGACGCGTGCGTGCGTGTCGAGCGTAAGGCGCTGCGGCAGGTACGCCACGTCGCCGTTCGCGCTGATGTGGCCGGACGTCGGCGTGAGCTCTCCCGCGATGAGGCGGAGCAGCGTCGACTTTCCTGATCCGTTGCGTCCGACGAGTCCGGTGCGGCCCGCACCGAAGGCGCCGGAGACGGCGTCGAGCGCCGTGGATCCGTCGGGCCAGGTGAAGGTGACGCGGTCGAGCACGACCGCGGAGGAGGTGGTGAGCAATGACATGGGCGGCTCCCTGAAGATGTTCGGGTGCGCTGATGCCGGACCGGTTCGTGAGCCCGTCGAGGGGCGGGACCGTCGCAGAAGGACGGATCCGGAGGACCGGAGATGCCTGTGCCGAGAAGTGCGAGGGCAGGAAGGAGTGTCGGATCAGCGCGTGGATGGAACGCGGAGGCGACGACTCAGATCAAGGGACTTCCTTACACGGCGGACAGGACCCGGACGACGATACCGGGCCCCCGGGATTCGTGCAACCCGGGCGTGTCGCGAGCATCTAACCGCGTCGATCGAGCCCCGACAGTGGCGGATCCGGATCAGGATCCGTCCTACGGCGGATGCCGGCCCGCCGCAGGAGATCTAGCCTGGAGGCATGGAAGAACAGCGTCCGGCGTCCGGTGAGACGCTCCGCCGTGTGGGGCTCGGTGCCGGGCTCGCGATCGGCATGGGCGTCGGGGTGGCCCTCGGCGTCGCGCTGCACAACATGGGCACCGGGATCGCACTCGGACTCGTGATCGGCGCCGCCGTCATGGTGCTGTTCACCTGGGCGGGCATGCGCATGCAGCGCGAGGAGCAGCGGCGTCGAGCCGGTGAGCAGCCGGATCAGCCCTCCGGCGACTCCGGCGATTCCGGCGCCTCCGGAGTCTGAAGGCTCTCCAGCCGGCCGTCGAGGAACCGGCGCACGTCGGCCAGCTCCTCCTCGGACACGCTGTGCGTGAGACCCGGATACACGCGCCCGGTCAGCTCCGCATGATCCGGCAGCCACTGCGCGGTGTGCATGATGAGGGCGGGCGGGATGACGTCATCCCGCGAGCCGCGCCCCCAGAACATCGGGGTGCGCCGCTCGCGCAGCTCGGCGTCGCCCGGCAGATCCCCGGGGGCCGCGTAGCCGCTGAGGTTCACCACCGCGGCGATCCGCTCCGGATCCTGGCGGGCCGCCTGCAGCGCCACCGATGCGCCCTGCGAGAACCCGAGCAGCGCGATCGACGACGCATCGGCGGCCTCGGCGTCGATCCAGCGCAGCACGGCATCCGCAGCGGCGGTCACGGAGGCCGGGTCGCGTCGCTCCAGTTCGTCGATCGAGTACCAGGACCGTCCGGACATCGGCCACGGTGCGGGCAGCGGTGCGGGCAGCGACGCCACGGTCGCACCCTCGGGCAGGAACGGCACGAGCGAGAACAGGTCGCGCTCATCGGATCCGTACCCGTGCAGCAGCAGGAGCAGTGGCAGCTCCTCGCCCTGTCGCGCCCAGTGCACGGCGCTGCGATCGATCTCCACGGATTCGGCCATGGTTCCATCCTGCCGCAGGCAGCGACAGGGCGGATGCGGCACCCGCCTCGGACGAGAAACCGCGGCAGTCCGACACTCACGGGGAGACGCTGGTAGAAAGAGACCATGGCGGTACGCACACCCGATCCCGATCCGGCCGACGACGACGGTCTCCCCGACGCGCTGTCCGGGCTGTCCGGCGGGCTCGACGGCCTCGGAGCGTCGGGCGGGGCGAATCCCGGCTGGCTGACCGACTTCGAACTCGCCCAGGCGCGTCGCCGCCTGCCGATGCTCTACGTCGAGGCGGTGCCGGTGCGCACCGACGGAGCAGGCGTGGTCACCGACATCGGGATCCTGCTGCGCGCGACACCGCTCGGCGAGATGACCCGCACGATCGTGTCCGGTCGTGTGCGCTACGGCGAGACCGTGCGCGATGCGCTGTTCCGGCACCTGGAGAACGATCTCGGTCCGATGGCGTTCCCGATGCTGCCGCCGTCGCCCGCCCCGTTCACCGTCGCCGAGTACTTCCCGCTCCCCGGTGTGAGCGCGTATCACGACGACCGCCAGCATGCGGTGTCGCTCGCGTTCGTGGTACCCGTGACCGGCACCTGCGAGCCGCGTCAGGACGCGCTCGAGGTGACCTGGTTCAGCCCCGAGGAGGCGGCCAGCGATGCGCTCGCCGCCGAGATGGAGGGCGGCCGCGGCACGCTCATCCGTCAGGCGCTCGCGCACCTCGGCCTGCTGCGCTGAGCGTGCCGCGCTGAGCCGACCGAGGCGCGCGGATCCGGATCCCTACCGGCTTGTCTCCTGCGCGACGAGCGCGACGAGCGCGTCGATGTCGGACTCGGCGGTGTCGAAGCCGCACATCCAGCGCACCTCGTTGCGAGCGGCATCCCAGTCGTAGAACCGGAACGTGTCGCGCAGGCGGTCGGCGACGCCGTCGGGCAGCGTCGCGAAGACGCCGTTCGACTGCGTCTGCTGCGTGAAGCCCACGCCCTGGATGGATCCGTCGGCGATGCCCGCTTCGAGCGAGGAGCGCAGCCGCTGGGCCATCGCGTTGGAGCGGCGGGCGTTGCGCAGCCACAGGTCGCCTTCGAGGAGCGCGATGAGCTGCGCCGACACGAAGCGCATCTTCGAGGCCAGCTGCATGTTGAACTTGCGCGAGTAGACCAGGCCGTCGGCGGCCCCTGGGGTGAGGACGACGATCGCCTCGCCGAGCATCGCGCCGTTCTTGGTGCCGCCGAAGCTCAGCACGTCGACGCCGGCGTCGCGCGTGAAGGCGCGCAGCGGCAGGTCGAGGGCGGCGGCGGCGTTCGAGAGGCGGGCGCCGTCGAGGTGCAGCTTCATGCCGCGCTCGTGGGCATGGTCGGCGAGCGCCCGGATCTCGTCCGCGGTGTAGAGCGTGCCGACCTCGGTGGACTGCGTGATCGAGACGACCAGCGGCTGGGCGCGGTGCTCATCGCCCCAGCCCCAGGCCTCCCGGTCGACGAGCTCGGGCGTGAGCTTGCCGTCCTCGGTGGGCACGGAGAGGATCTTGAAGCCGCCGATGCGCTCCGGCGCCCCGCCCTCGTCGACGTTGATGTGCGCGGTCGACGCCGAGATCACGGCGCCCCAGCGGGGCAGCATCGCCTGCAGGCCGGTCACGTTGGCGCCCGTGCCGTTGAAGACGGGGAAGGCCTCCACGCCCTCGCCGAAGTGCTGCCGGAAGACCTCCTGCAGCCGCTCGGTGTACTGATCCTCGCCGTAGGCGATCTGGTGGCCGTCGTTGGCCTCCACGATCGCCGCGAGCACCTCGGGGTGGATGCCGGAATAGTTGTCGGACGCGAAGCCGCGCAGGGCTGTATCGTGCAGAACGGTCACCGCCCCAGTCTATTCTGCGGCAGTCCGCTCAAGAGGCCGCGGGGCGCTGCCACCGAAGCGCTGCCTGGGTTCCGGATGTCCCCACCCCGCCCTACGCTCGAGCACATGAAGGGCACCGTCGCCTCACGGGCATTCGTCAGCGTGCTCGTCAACACGCTGATCGCCAACGTGACGACGAGCTTCCTCTGGTTCGCCCTCACGTTCTGGGTCTACATCGAGACGCGCTCGGTGCTCGCCACGGGCGTCATCGGCGGCGCGTACATGCTCTTCATCGCGTTCTTCGCCATGGTGTTCGGCACGATCGTCGACCGGCACCGCAAGCACACGGTGATGGTGCTGTCGAGTGTGGTCTCCGCTGCGGCCTTCCTCGTCGCGGGAGCCATCTACTTGGCGCGCCCCGAGGCCTCGCTGCTGGACCTCGGCGGACCCTGGTTCTGGCTGTTCTCCGCGGTGATCCTGTTCGGCGGAGTGATCGAGCAGCTGCGCAACATCGCCCTCTCCACCACGGTCACGCTGCTCGTGCCGACGGAGAAGCACGCCAACGCGAACGGGCTGGTCGGCACCGTGCAGGGCATCGCCTTCCTCGTCACGAGTGTGTTCTCGGGCCTGTCGATCGGCTTCCTCGGCATGGGATGGACCCTCGCGATCGCGATCGCCGCGATGGTGCTCACCCTGCTCCACCTGCTGTTCGTCCGGATCCCCGAGGATCGGCCGCAGCAGGATCCTGACGCATCCGGCGCGCTCGACTTCCGCGGCAGCGCGAAGGCGATCCGTCAGGCTCCTGGACTGTTCGCGCTGATCGTGTTCTCCACGTTCAACAACCTCATCGGGGGCGTCTATATGGCGCTCATGGATCCCTACGGTCTGACCCTGTTCGATGCGCAGACGTGGGGCTTCGCGCTCGCGTTCTCGTCGACGGGCTTCCTGATCGGCGGTGCCGTCGTGGCGAAGTACGGGCTCGGCACGAAACCGATGCGCACCATGCTGCTGGTCGTGATGGCGATGGGGCTGCTCGGAGCGATCTTCATGCTGCGGGAGTGGTGGCCGCTGTACGTCGTCGGCATGTGGATCTACATGGCCCTGGTGCCGCCGGTCGAGGCCGCCGAGCAGACCGTGATCCAGAAGGTGGTGCCGTTCGCGCGCCAGGGGCGCGTGTTCGGGGTCGCGGCCGCGATGGAGGCGGCGGCCGCTCCCATCACGGCGTTCCTGATCGCCCCACTGGCGGAGTTCGTGATCATCCCCTATATGAAGGGCGACGCCGGGCAGCGGCAGTGGGGATGGCTGCTCGGAGAGGGCGAGGCTCGCGGCATCGCCCTGATCTGCCTGTGGGCGGGACTCATCATGGTGCTGGTCGGCGGGCTCGCCTTCTTCACGCGCTCGTACCGCAGGCTCACCGAGCTGTACGCACAGGCTCCTGAGCAGGCGCCTTCCACGGAGCGTCCTCTGGACGGCCCCGCGACCGATAGCGGTCCTGCGGTTGCACGCGATGACGGAGCCGGGACCGGAACACCCGTGACCGAGGACGCCGATGAGCGAGGGTGACGACATGGCGGGCGGGCGCGGCGCCTTGACCGGATCCGGCGAGTACGGGAGCATGCGGGAGTGAGCCAGCCTGCCGTGGATGCCGAGACGCCGACGCCAGAGGATGAGATCAGGCCGATCCTGTCCGCGGAGCGACTCAAGGCCTTCATCGATGCCGTGGTGGCGATCGCGATGACGCTGTTGATCCTGCCGCTGCTGGAGAGCGTTTCCGAGCTCGCGCGCGAAGGCAAGAGCTCGCTCGAGTTCGTGCAGGAGGAGAACAGCCAGCTTTTCAGCTTCGGTCTGAGCTTCCTCATCATCGCCGTCTTCTGGATGACCCATCATCGTGTTTTCGACCGTGTCGAGAGGGTCACCTCTCCGCTCGTCTGGCTTCAGGTCGGGTGGATGCTCACGATCGTCTGGTTGCCGGTATCGACGGCGCTGCTCGGAGCGATGGATCCCGACACGACGCAGAAGCTGCTCTACATCGGGGCGCTCCTGGCGTCATCGCTGCTCATGCTGGCGACCCGGCTGTATCTGCGCAACCATCCGGAGCTCCATCGGATCGACCCGGAGTCGCTGCGTCGCGGCATCATCGCCGAGATCGTGACGAGCGCGATGTTCGCGATCGCTCTGCTCATCGCAGTGCTGGTCCCCGCGATCGGCTATGGGGCGATGTTCCTGCTGATGCTCTCGGGGCCCGTTCAGGCGCTCTTCGCCCGCCGGGGCGGCGCGCGGAGGAGCAGCGCTCGGAAGGACCCCATCGCGAAGGAAAGAGCCGCACGCGACTAGCGGGATCCGGGGTCTGGATCCTGGCGGTCTGGATCTGGCGGCCGGATCCGGTGACGGATCCGGTCAGGCCACGTCGATGACGCGGTCGTTCAGCTCCGCCGCATCCTCGGCCCACAGCGCGACGATCCGCGCGGCGACCGCATCGATGACGTCGTCGAGGCCGCGCACGCGCAGCACCACGGCGGCGGCGCGCAGCGGCTGCTCCGCGTCTCGGGCGGACTTGGCGAAGCCCTGCGCGACGGCGCGGGTCCAGGCCTCGCTCGCTGCCTTCACCGCGGCGTAATTCGCGCCGCCGGCGAGCGGCCGGCCGACAGCAGTGGAGGAGACGATTGCGAACCGGCCCGCCTCGGAGGCGCGCAGGTCGGCGTCGAACGCGCGGCTCGTCACGCGCACCGCGGTGAAGGCCTGTTCGAGGAAGCGGTAGTCCTCCTCGGTCTGCCCGGCGAGGCCGCCGCCGCCGCGCCAGCCCCCGACCAGCGGCACCAGCCCGTCGACGTGTTCCCCGCCATCCGCGAGCCGGGTGGCGAGCATGGCCACCTCGGCCTCGTTCGTGAGCGAGCACCGCTCGGTACGGATCGACCCCGCACCGGTCGCCGCGTTCGGATGCGCAGCCGCCGCGAGTGCGTCGAGCTTGCCCTGGTCGCGTCCCACGGCGATCACGCGCGCCCCGGCAGCCAACAGGGCTCGGGCGATGGCCAGGCCCGAGGGGCTGGTGGCCCCGGCAAGAAGAACGGTGCGTCCCGTGACGGTCATGTCGTTGCTCCTCTGAGAAGTCGAAGACGAAGTGGATAAGAAGTCGAAGGCGAAGCGGATCCGGAATCTCTGCGGATCCGCGCGCCATTGTTGCAGTGCGTGCCCCGTCTCGGGGTGCCTCCCGACGAATCGGGGCGCATCTCGCCACAGTTCTGCGGTGAGACGCGCCCCGAATGACGGTCAGACGTCGATGCTGTTACTGATCGGTGCCGGTTACTGATCGGTGCCGGTTACTGATCGGTGCCGCGGATGCCCACGGTCGACTCGATGACCGGCTTCATCTTCTTGTCGAGCGTCTCGAAGAACATCGACAGCGGGAACTCGTCGTCCAGCACCGCGTCGGTGTAGCCCTTGGGCGCGCCGGCGAGGATCTCGTCGGAGAGACCGCGGGCCCACTGCGAGGCGGGGTGCGGCGTCAGGGTGCCGCGGACCAGCTCGTAGGCGGCGAGCCAGTGGGCGGTCTTCGGGCGGTCGATCGAGTGCCAGTACAGGTCGTCGATCGCGTCGCCGAGCGCGACCACGGCGTCCGGCACGTTCTCCCAGTCGAAGGCGAGCGCGGTGTCGGTCCAGTGCAGCACGCCGCGCTGGTGCAGCCAGGCGAACAGCAGCTGTCCGCCGACGGCGTCGTAGTTGCGCGTGCGGGTGCCGGTGATCGCGAAGCGGAAGATGCGGTCGAAGATCACCGCGTACTGCACGAGGTGCGCGTAGTCGTGCATCTCCTGCTCGCTGTCGGTGAGCTGCTCGCCCGCCGCGACGCGCGCGTCGAACGCCCGCTCGATCTTGACCGACTCGCGGAACGCCGTCATGTCGCAGCGCATCTCCTCGAGCGAGTAGAGGAAGAACGGCATGCGCTGCTTGATCATGAACGGGTCGAACGGCAGGTCGCCGCGCATGTGCGTGCGGTCGTGGATGATGTCCCACATCACGAACGTCTTCTCGGCGAGTTCCTGGTCGTCGAGCATGGCGGCGGCGCGCTCGGGCAGCTCCAGGTTGGTGATCTCGCTCGCCGCGCGGACGACCCGGCGGTAACGGGCGGCCTCGCGGTCCTGGAAGATCGCGCCCCAGGTGAACGACGGGATCTCGCGCATCGCGACGGTCTCCGGGAAGAGCACCGCGGAGTTCGTGTCGTAGCCGGGGGTGAAGTCGACCAGGCGCAGCGAGACGAACAGCTTGTTGCCGTAGTCGCCGGCCTCGAGGTCGGCGATGAACTCGGGCCAGATGGTCTCGACGATGAGCGCCTCGACGAGGCGGTCGCTCGAGCCGTTCTGGGTGTACATCGGGAACACGACGAGGTGACGGATGCCGTCGACGCGGTGCTGCTGCGGCTGGAACGCCATGAGCGAGTCGAGGAAGTCCGGCACGCCGAAGCCCTCATCGACCCAGCGCTCGAAGTCCTTCACCGAGGCCTCGAGGTACTCGGCGTCGTGCGGGAAGGCGGGGGCGAGCGCGCGGATCGCGGCGACGATCGCGGCGACGTGTGCGCGCGCGGCGTCGTGGTCCTCGGCGTTCGGGACGGAGCCGTCCTTGATCTGCAGAGGGCGGATCGCAATGGCCGCGTCCTTGAGGAGCTTCCACGCGGCGGACTGCTCAGCGGTGGACGCGTCCTCGACGACCTCGGGTTCGCCGATGAGAGCGTTGCTATGGGTGGAAATGAGGGACATCGGGACCTCCGATCGGGGATAGTGCAGGAAATATTCCTGCGGAACTTCTCTGACTCCGATATTATTCCATGCATGGACGATCCTGTCGACCTCGCTATCCTGGCCGCCATCTCTCAGGACGGGCGCGCCACGCTGGCGCAGCTCTCGGAGACCGTGGGGCTGTCGGTCTCGGCTGTGCAGGCGCGGCTGCGCCGGCTCGAGTCGCGCGGCGTCATCTCGGGTTACCGCCCCGTCATCGACGCAGAGGCGGTGGGAAAGCCGCTGGCGGCGTTCATCGAGATCACCCCGCTCGACCCGGCCCAGCCCGACAATGCGCCGGAGCTGCTCGAGCACCTCGACGCGATCGAGGCGTGCCACTCGATCGCGGGCGACGCGAGCTACATGCTGTTCGCGCGGGTCGCTTCGCCGAGGCACCTCGAGCAGCTGGTGCGTGACATCCGCCTCGCCGCGAACGTCAGCACGAGGACGACCGTCGTACTGCAGACGTTCTATGAGCACCGTCCGGTCGTGCCCGCGCTCACCGAGCGCTGACCTCGGGCATTGCCCCAGGTCAGGTCGCTACGAGAGGGGCCGAATCGTTCCGGTTGTGCGCCCGACGTTCCGTGCGGACTCGACCGCGGTCAGTCGGCGGCTTCCGTGAACGAGACCGACTTACCGGCGGTGCGTGCGTAGTCGATCTCTCTGCGAGTGGACTCGCCGATGTACCCGCCGGGGTTGACGACGAGAACGCGATCGGCCAGATCGATCTTCCGTAGATGCAGCGCATCCAGCAGCGCTTTCTGCTCGATCGTGATCACCTCGCCTGCCTCTCCCGGTGCGAGGACGATGGCGCCCGCGAACGTCAGCTCGCGGTACGCCGCACGCATCTCCTCGGCGAATCGGAGGGAACCGCAGATGCAGACGATCTCAGGCCTGTCGGGCATGGGGCCAGTCTCCCCTCTGAGCATTCTTACTTGAGGGGCGTCACCGCACGGGGCGTCGCTGCGGGGACGGGAGAGGCTCGGATCCTGACCTTCGCCCTTGCTGCGGTGGCTCAGAACGGTGCGGCTTCATCGGGTGGCGGATCGGGATTCGGATCCGGTTCGTCGATGGTGAAGGTGACGGGTGCGGGTGGTTTGTCGATGTAGG
>NZ_JBQEOQ010000008.1:0-155461 GCF_052045265.1 Microbacterium sp. 22303
GAACCGTGCTGGTCGAGCTCGTCATACCCCCATTCAACCCGGGGCCACCGACATTCCAGGCTCGAAAAGAGCCAGATCAGATCCCGAAAAGATCACAAACAGGTCACAAGATCCCAGTCGCCGCTGGCCTCTGTCGCAGAGCCCCTCGAAGCGCCCGACCCGCGGGCCTTTCGTCTCGCCTTCGACTCGTCCCCGGCCCGGGCAGCCACCAGAGTTCGCCGGATCCAGCGGCTCAGGGCGCGAGTGCCGCGACGGCGCCGATCTCGACAAGTGCTCCGGGCACGCCGAGTCCTGCCACGCGGGCCGCGGTGACGAGCGGCGGTGCTCCTTCGCGCGCGAGCTTCGGGCCCACCGCGCCGTAGGCCGCGCGCAGATCCGCGTCCTGGTGGATCAGCACGGTCCAGCTCACGACATCGGCGAGGGTGGCTCCGGCGGCGGCCAGCGCGGCGGCGGCATTGTCGAGGGCGCGCGCGGACTGCACGGCGACGTCGTCCGAGACGACTGCGCCGGTCTCGTCGACGCCGTTCTGGCCGCCGACGTGGATCGTCGTGGATCCCGGCGGGATCACGGCGACGTGGCTGAACGCGGGGCTGTTCACGAGCCCCGGGACGTGCGGGTAGGAGATGCTCATGCCCGCGAGCGTAGTCACGGCATCCGACATCGCGTCAGGCTCATCCGGAGACGGGTCGAGGCCGCCTGGCGCGGCGCGATAGACTCGAGAGGCTCAACAGGAGGTTGCCCGGTGATCCTTCACTACATCGTGTTCGGAATTCTGTTCCTCGGCGGATTCGCGCTGCTGGGCATCGCCCCCGGCCTGCCCGCCTGGCAGGGCCCGGTCTTCGTCGCGGGCATCCTTGCGATCAGCCTCGCCCTTGCGTACATGATGCGCGAGCCGGGCGGCGCCACCAAGCGCTCGCGCTCCTGGGAGAGCTGAGCTCCGCTCCCGCTCGGCTTCGCGGCACTACTCCCTCGGGAGTACTCCGGAAGCACACCGCCGACGGATCCGCCGCGCGAGAGGCGCGATTAGCATCGGAGGATGCCGGATCAGCCGCTCGATGACACCTCGACGGCGTCGGCGGCGTGGTTCGGACCCGACACCGGACGGATCCCGGCCGGACCGCCGCCGCGGGTCCGCCTGATCGCGCCGGTCGCGCTGTGCCTGCTCGTGCAGGTGCCGGCCTCGCTCTGGGTCGCCGCGCACGCCGACCACGGCCTGCATTGGCGGATCCTGCTGCATCTCGCGCTCGCGGTGGCAGGGCCGCTCGCCCTTCTCGCCGCGCGGCGATTCCCCGGCCCGACCGTCGCCGTCGTCTCCGGGCTCGCCCTGCTCGACGTGCTCACGACGCCCGTCTACGGACCGCCCTACCTCGCCCTGGCGTTCGCGATCGCGCTCGCCGTGGCCCGCGGAGCCGCCGTCTGGGCGGCCGCCTCGGTCGCGACGGCGTGGGTCGCCGCGATCCTCGTCGGAGTCATGATCGGCCGGATCTGGCATCCGGGGCTCATCGTCGCGGCCACGCTCGCGCTCGCCGCCAGCTTCGCCGTCGGCGCCTTCGTGCGCACCCGCGGCGCCAGGATGGCCGCGTTGCACGCCGACGCGCAGCGCCATCGCCGCAGCGCAGAGGAGCGCGAGCGGGTGCGCATCGCGCGTGAGCTGCACGACGTGCTCGGGCATGCGCTGTCGCAGATGAACGTGCAGGCGAGCGTCGGACTGCACCTGTTCGAGCGCGATCCGGAGCAGGCGCGCACCGCGCTGCAGAACGTGAAGGACACCTCCAAGCTGGCACTGGAAGAGGTGCGTGGTGTGCTGGGCGTGCTCCGCGACGGTGAAGTGCCGCTCGTCCCGCAGGCCGAGCTCGCCGAGCTCCCCCGGCTCATCGCGGGCCTCACCGCGCCCGGTCTGGACATCGCGCTCGACGACCGCCTCGGCGACCACGCGCCCAGTCGAGCCGTGCAGTTCGCGGCGTACCGCATCGTGCAGGAAGCACTCACCAACGCCGTGCGGCACGCGCACGCCGCGCACGTGCGGGTGGTGCTCGAGCGGCGAGAGGATCCGGATCCCCGCCTCGTCGTCGCGATCGAGGACGACGGCCGCGGCTTCGGAGACGCCGACCCGACCGCAACGGGGCGCGGCGGCGTGCTGGGCATGCAGGAGCGGGCGGCGCTGCTCGGCGGCCGCATCGAGCTCGGCTCCGCGGACGGCGGAGGGGCGCGCATCGTCGCGACCCTGCCCTGGGGGCGGGCGTCATGATCCGGGTCGCGCTCGCGGACGACCAGTTGCTCGTGCGTGCGGGATTCCGCGCTCTGCTCGATGCCGAGGACGACATCGAGGTGCTCGTCGAGGCCGCGGGTGGCGAGGAGCTGCTGCGTCGGATCCGCGAGACGCCGGTCGACGTCGTGCTGATGGACATCCGGATGCCGGAGGGCGACGGGCTGTGGGCGACCGAGGAGATCGCCGCGGATCCGCGTCTTGCCGGAGTGCACGTCGTGATCGTGACCACGTTCGAGCTCGACGACTACGTGGCGCGCGCGGTGCGGGCCGGCGCTGCCGGATTCCTGGTGAAGGACACCGAGCCGGCGGATCTCGTGCGGGCCGTGCGGGTGGTCGCGGCGGGGGATGCGCTGCTCTCGCCCGGCGTGACCCGGCGACTGCTCGAGCGGCTCGCGGTGGGCCTGCGCGAGGCGCCGACGACCGCGGCGCTCGACGGGATCACCGAGCGCGAGCGGGAGGTGCTGCGCCTCGTCGGATTGGGGCTGACCAACGACGAGATCGCCGAGCGTCTGTTCCTCAGCCCGCTCACCGCGAAGACCCACGTCTCCCGGATCATGGCGAAGCTGCACGCCCGCGACCGGGTGCACCTCGTCGTGATCGCCTACGAGACCGGCCTCGTGGCTCCCGGCTGGCAGTAGCGGTCCCGGATCCGCACGGTCCCGGGTGACGCGGACCCCGCAGCCCTCTTCCGCTCGGGTCGCACTTCTTCGGCTCGGGTCGCACTTTCGGCTGTTGCGGCCAGGGAGTTGCAGCAGTTTCTGCGACCTGAGTTCGGGCAGCGGCCGGTTTCCGGTGTGGATCCGGATCCCTACTCCCTGGGGAGCAGGCGGAATCACTCCCCGGGCCGGATTCGCCGGAGGGTGCGGATCGCGAGGCTGGATGCATCGGTCGAGATGCGGCCGATCCGATCGAAGGAAGGGCATCATGCTCGCAACCGTCGCGGCCGTCGCCGCGCATCCCGGCCACATGGGGTTCCACCCGTTCTGGCCCGTCTTCATCATCGGCCCGCTGATGTTCCTGATCATCGTGGGCCTGCTCGTCGCCCTCCTCGTGCGCCGGCGCCGCTGGGGCGGACCGGGTCCGTGGGGCTGGCAGGGTGCTCAGGGAGCAGCCGGCGGGCAGGCCCCGTGGGCGGCCAAGCCGCAGAGCAGCGGCGCGGAGCAGGTGCTCGCGAGCCGCTTCGCGAACGGCGACATCGATGAGACCGAGTACCGCGCGCGGCTCGAGGTGCTGCGCGCGAACCGCCCGGAGGCCTGAGTCGACGACCGGGACGTGAGTCCGATCGGTGGCCCGCCGTGCCTGCGCATGGCGGGCCACCGGCGTGCGTGAGCGAGAATGGGGGCATGCTCCGGCCGCCGATCCCTTCTCCTGCATGCGGGGGCGGGAAGTGACGGAGGCCGCTCGCGAGAACTCGCGCACGGCGCAGATCTCGGCAGATCTGCGCCGGCGGATCTCTGAGGGAGGGTTCGCCGCCGGCACCCGCCTGCCCAGCGAGGCGGCGCTGAGCGCCGAATACGGCACGACGCGCAGCGTGATCCGCGGGGCGCTCGCCCGCCTGGCCCGGCTGTCGCTCGTCGTCTCCCGGCCGCGCGGCGGATGGATCGTCCAGGCCGCGCATCAGACCCAGGGCTTCGCGCGGATGCAGTCGTTCACGGAATGGGCGAGCGAGGGCGGGCGCGTCCCCGGCGGCACGATCACCTCCCGCACGGTGGGGCCGGCGGATGCACGGGAGGCGCAGCAGTTCCGCATCAGGCTCGGTGAGCCCCTGCACCGGTTCGTGCGGCTGCGCACGCTGGACGGGCTGCCCGTCATGATCGAGCGCTCGGTCTGGGCGCCGTGGGTGGCGGAGGTCATCACACGGGTGCCGGACGACGTGCGCTCGACCACGGTCGCGCTGGCCGAGGCCGGGATCCGCGTCGCATCGACGAACCACCGGATCGAGGCGGCTGCCGCGACCACCGAGGATGCGGCACTGCTCGGCGTGCGCCGCTCCAGCCCGCTGCTGCAGGTCGGGCGCACGACGACGACCCGCGAGGGGCGGCTCGTGGAGCTCGGGGTGGACCGTTACCGTGCCGGTGCGATCGCGTTCGAGATCGAAGCGGGGCAGACGGTCCGCACCGCGCTCTGAGCGGCGGATGAGCGGGGTCGTTGAGCGAGCCCCGAGCGCAGCGAGGAGCGAGACGAAACGCGGTTCCGACGGGCGGCGGCGTTTCGTCTCGGTCGGCTTCGCCGTCCTCGCTCAACGACCCTGGGGTGGGAACGGCGGAAACGGCCCAGTGTGCACGCTCGGCGGCCGGATCCACGGGTGACGGGGCCGATGCCACCGGCTCGTCCTCCGGCGTTCACCCGCTGTTCCCCTCGGCTTGCTCTCCTCGAGGTCGGCGCCCGCTCCGGGGTGCCCCGTCGTCCCGAGGAGCGTCATGTCCAGCGAGCCCGTCCCGTTCAGCCCGGATCCGTACGAGCGCCCGCGAACCGTCCCCGACGAGGTGCTGCACAGCGGCATGACCCGTCGCGGCATGCTACGCGCTCTCGGCCTGCTGGGCGGTGCCGCCGCCGTGGGCGCCGGATTCGGCGCAGGGGCGGCCGCCCCGTCGGCATCGGCCGCCGAGGGCGCGGGTGCCGTTGCCGCGGGCGCCTCGCGCGTCTACGCGCTGCCGGAGGGGTTCTCCGGCGACATCACCGACATCAAGCACGTGGTGATCCTCATGCAGGAGAACCGCTCTTTCGACCACTACTACGGCGCGCTGCCCGGTGTGCGCGGCTTCGACGACAAGCAGGCCCTGCGCTTCCAGAACGGCACCGACGTCTTCTCCCAGCCGCAGGGCTCGTCCTTCGTCAAGCCCAGCCGGGTGACCACGGTCGCCGGCACCACCACGGGTCTGGACCACTCGTACTCGGGCGGCACGTCGGCGTGGGCCGGCGGACGCTACAACAACTGGATCGGGGCCAAGGGCGCCAACACGATGCACTACGTCTCCGGCGAGGAGATCCCCTGGCAGTACTCGCTCGCGAGCGCGTACACGATCTGCGACAACTGGCACTGCTCGGTCATGGGCCCGACCACGCCGAACCGGCTCTATGCCTGGACCGGCACCTCGGGCGGCGTGGTCGACAACGGCGGCGAGTCCAACGGCAACCGCACCTGGCAGACCTACCCCGAGGCGCTGCAGGCCGCGGGTGTCTCCTGGCGGATCTACGTCGACAATTCGAACAACGGATCCAGCTGGGTCGGCGACTACACCGACAACCCGATCCGCGGCTTCAACGCCTTCACGACGTCGGGCTCGTCCGCGCAGGACATCGCGAACCGCAACGACGCCGCCAAGAACGCCCCCGGCACGGGCCTGGTCTGGCGGGCCGGGTCCGCGCCCTACGCCTCCACCGGCGTGACCAACAACGACAGCGACGCCAACCTCAACGGCGTGCTGAAGGACTTCATCGCGGCCTGCAAGCCGGGGGCGCAGTATCCGCTGCCGCAGGTCTCCTGGATCGTCGCCCCGTACAGCTGGTCCGAGCACCCCTCGGCCAACCCCGAGCACGGCGCGCACTTCTCGAACCGGGTGATCCAGACGCTGCAGAGCAACCCCGACATCTGGAAGAGCACGCTGCTCATCATGACGTTCGACGAGAACGACGGATACTTCGACCACGTCCTGCCGCCGTTCGCCGAGCCGGGCACCCCGGGCGAGTACAACGGATCCACCCCGATCGGATACGGCGCCCGCATCCCCACGATCCTCGTCTCGCCGTGGACGCGCGGCGGCTGGGTCGGCACCGAGACCTTCGACCACACCTCGCTGATCCGCTTCCTCGAGACGTGGACCACCGCGATCGGCACCCCGGCGCTGTCGACCACGATCACCGCCTGGCGCCGCGGGATCAGCGGAGACCTCACGAGCGCGATGGATTTCGCCCACCCCGTGATCGACGTCCCGTCGCTGCCCGACACGGACGCCCTGGTGCAGATCGCCCGCGCGGGCGGCACGATCGGCACCCAGGTGCCGCCGGCCGACAAGTGGTCGAGCACGCCGCTCAAGCACCGGCCACTGTCGTACCACCCGCACGGCGTCTTCGTGGAGGACCGCAAGACGGGCACCGTCAGCGTGCAGCTCAGCCTGGTCGGAGGCCCGCAAGGCAAGGCGCTGAGCCTGCAGGCCTTCCCGGACAAGTACCTGCTGTTCGCGAACACCCCCTACACGGTCACCGGCGCGAAGCCGGCGGCGCACGTCTGGGACGCGACCGCGCAGGACGGCCGTTACGCGTTCTCGGTGTACGGACCTGACGGGTTCGTCCGCGCGCACGCCGGCACGGTCCTGCCGGCGGGCCAGAACGGCAGCGCCGTGCCCCGCATCGATGTCGACCTCGTCGCCGGCGAGACGCCGACCGTCGAGATCGCGCTGCACAACGACGGCCGCCAGAGCGTGCACTACGCCCTCACGCCCAACGACCACGCCGGCACCGCGCAGCGCATCTGGGTCAAGCCCGGTGCGACCCAGAAGGTGACCTGGCCCACCTCCGAGGGCTACTACGACGTCGTCGTCACCGCCGACACGAACAGCGGCTGGCGGCACCGCTACGCCGGGCGCGTGGCCCAGCTGCCGGCCTGACCCCCGAGCGCCCGACGCCGCCGCACCCGATCCGATGACGCAGCCCGCACCCGATCCGATGGAGCCCCGCATGCACCTCCCGTACCGGCGTCTGCGCCGCCTCGCCCTCGCCACCCTCGTGGGCGCCGCCGTCGTCGTCTCGACGTTCGCGGCGACGCCCGCGGCGGTCGCGGATCCGACCCCCGCGCCCTCGTCGACGGCAGCCCCGACCCCGGCGCCCACCCCGCCGCCGTCGTCGTCACCGACCGCCGATCCGGCGCCGACCACGACGCCGGCACCCGGCCCGACTCCGACTCCGGCCGAGCCCGCGCCGACGACGCCGGCCCTGCGCGCCGCCGTGCCGGGGGCGATCTCGCCGGTGGCGGCGTACACCTTCGACGCCGACGGCGGTTCGACCGTGAAGGACGTGTCGGGCAACGGGAACGACGCCACCTGGGTCGGATCCCCGGGCTACCGCCCCGGCGTCTCGGGATCCGCGGCGACGATCGGCCTCGGCACGAACTACGTGAAGCTGCCGCTGATCGCCGGGAAGACCGACGGATCGGCAAGCTTCTCCTACGAGTTCTGGATGTCGGAGCAGAACCGCACGTCGTACGGCACGCTGATGAGCAACCAGGACTTCGCGTCGTGCAACAACGCGGGTCTGACGCTCTACAACCAGACCACGCAGGGCGTGCTGCAAGCGTGCTGGGGCACCACGGCAGGCGGGACGAAGCGCTACCTCAACGGCGCTTCTCCGAACATCGCCGGATCCTGGCATCATGTCGCCGTCACGGTCGACCGCACCGCGAACGTCATCATCGTCTACACCGACGGAGTCGAGACCAAGCGCTCCGCGGCCGGCGAGGTGACGGCGTCCACCAACCTGAAGAGCGGATTCGCGTTCAACATCGGCGGCTTCAGCGGCAGCGAGAAGGACGTGAGTGACGGCTACGTGAACGCCGCGATCGACGACCTGCGCTTCTACAACGCCGTGCTGCCCTCGGCACAGGTCGCCGACGACTACGCCGCACTCAAGCCGGACAGCGGCAGCTACACGGTCGCCTTCGACGGAAACGGCGCGAGCTCGGGCGCCATGACGGCGCAGACGTTCACGATCGGCACGGCCTCGACGCTCGCGGCCAACGCCTTCGTCCGTCCCGGCTACCAGTTCCAGGGCTGGGCGCTGAGCGCGAAGGGTCAGGTCGTCTACGCCGACGGGCAGTCGGTCGCCGACCTCACGGTTCGCGCGAACACCGCGGTCACCCTCTCCGCGATCTGGAGCCGGCTGCGCGCGCCGGGCGACGCGGTCGCCCCGTTCGCCTCCTACGACTTCGAGACCGGAGACGGCACAGCGATCCCGGACTCCTCGGGACGCGGCAACGACGCGATCTGGTCGGGATCCCCCTCATACGTCGCGGGCACCGCAGGCAAGGCGGCCTCCGTCAACGCGCCGGAGGGCAGCACCCGCGGCGTGAACTTCTTCTCCCTGCCCCTCGTGCCGGGCCACACCGACGGCTCCGGCAGCTTCTCGTACACGTTCTGGCTCAAGGAGGCCTCGTCGAGCTCCGACTCGCCGATCGTCTCGAACCAGGACTTCCGGCACTGCTACAACCGCGGCGCGACGCTCTACAACACCGCGGGCAGCCCCGGCATCCTGCGCGGCTGCTTCGGTCAGAACGGCACCTCGACGACGCAGAACTACGTCGCGGATGCGAGCCGCACGTCCGTGATCGGATCCTGGCACCACGTCGCCGTGGTGGTCGACCGCTCCGCGAGCACGATGACCACGTTCGTCGACGGCGAGCAGACCGCGCAGAGCACCAGCCTCGGCTCCGGCTTCTCCCTGGTCAGCGGCTATCCGTTCCGCGTCGGGGCGGAGGGATCGCTGCTCGACGACGGCGACGGCTTCGTGAACGCGACGATCGACACGTTCGACTTCTACGACCGGGCGATCTCGGCCGCGCAGATCCAGAACGACTACATGGCGACGCACTCCGGTGACGTCGTGACGGACGGATCCACACTCGCGCGCGGTTTCGTGTCCGGCGTGCTGCGCGCGCCCTCGGTGCGCACGGGCGGCGCGGTCTCGCAGCCCGTCGCCGGGCTGTGGAACGGCGGATCCGTGACGTCGTACACGAAGGTCGAGGGCGACGCCTGGCTGAACGTCGACACGCAGGGCGTCGTGACCGGGACCGCTCCCGCGAGTGCGCCCGCGGATCCCGGCTACCTCACGGTCGAGGCGACGGACGGCACGACCACGGCCCGTATCGAGGTCGAGGTCCCCGTGCTCGCGGCCGATGCCGCCGCGCCCTTCGACGCGGTGACCTGGAATCTCTGGGATGCCGGCGGGCACGTCAACGACGCCGCGCTGAAGAACCTCGCCGTGATCGCCGAGAACGGCTTCGACGTGATCGGCGTGCAGCAGGACGGCGGCACCGCCGCGACCGCCCTCGCGAAGGCCCTCGGCTGGAACGCGCTCGAGGGACCAGGCGGGGTCGGACTGATCTCGCCGCACCCGCTCAGCGCGCGCACTGTCGTCGGCGAGCAGCCCGGCCTGGGCGCGACTGTGGACGTGCTCGGGCGCAAGCTGCGGGTGTGGACCATGGGCCTGGACCGCACCGGCTACGGCCCGGAGTCCGCGTGCCTGGCCGGCATGACGGATCCGGCGGCGCTCGTCGCGGCGGAGCACGGCAGCACCCGCTACGCCCAGGTCGATGCGCTCGCCACGGCGATCGCGACGGAGACGGCCGCGGCGACCCCCGTCGTGGTCCTCTCCGACCTGGAGTCGCCCTCGGGTGCGGACTGGACGGCGGCCACCGCCGACGCGCACTGCGGCGTGGGCGCGGTGGACTGGCCCGTGCCCGCCCGCCTGCAGCAGGCCGGGCTCGCCGACGCCTATCGCACCGCGAACCCCGACGCGGCCGCCGACCCCGGCGACACCTGGTCGCCGCTCGTGGTGAAGACGCCGTCGGGCGCCGATGAGCCGCAGGACCGCATCGACGCCGTGCACTACGCCGGCTCGGCGCTGCGCGTGCTCGGCGCGAACACGGTGGTCGCAGGCTGGCCCTCGCCGACCGCGGTGCTGCGCAACGCCTGGGCGAGCAACCACCGTGCCGTGGTGGCCTCGTTCGCGCTCGGCAAGGCCGCTCCGGATCCGTCGTCGCTGCCCGCGGTGGTCGTGAGCGCGGCGGGGCGCACGGTCACGCTGCACACGGTCCCGGCGGCGTCGGCCGGCGGCATCGAGTACCGCGTCGACGGCGGCGCCTGGCAGGCGTATTCCACGCCGTTCGCCGTGCCGGGCACGGCCGCCGCGCTCGTCGAGTACCGGGCGACCGATCAGGGCGTGAACGGGCCGATCTCGGGTCTCACGCTCGCGGCGACCGGCGCCGACGCCGGGCAGGACGTGCAGCCCCTGGGCGCCGCGAAGACCGTCCTGCGTGGCGAGGCCATCACCGGTTTCGGTGCGAAGGTGGTCGACGCGTCCGGCAACGGCGTCTCCGGCGCCGACGTGGTGTTCACGATCTCGGGCGCCGCGTTCGCCGGGGGAGCGAGCACGGCGACCGTCTCGAGCAACGCCGCCGGCATCGCCGTCGCACCGGGTGCGACCGCCGCGACGGCCGGAACCGTGACGATCACCGCCGCGTTCCGCGACCGCACGACGACGCTGCCTCAGATCACGGTGGTGGATCCGGTCGCGACGCTGACGGCCGATGTGAAGGTCACGCCGGCCGTGGTCTCGGGCAAGGTCGTGCTCACGGTCGCGGTGACGAACACCGGGTCCACGGCGACCGACGTCAAGATCGCCACGAAGTACGGCACCAGGACCTACCCGGCGGTCGCGCCCGGCGCGACGGTGTCGTACGGGTTCAGCACGATGCTGGCCTCGATCCCCGCGGGTACCGCGACGGTCACCCTGACGAGCGGATCCGGCATGGCCACGATCCCGACGCCCTACCCGGCCGCGCGATGAGCACCGGCACCGGATCCCGCCCGCGGCGCACCCGACACCGCGGAGACACCCACGCAGGAGGCAGCACCATGACGACGCAGATCACGACGACGCCCGGAGGCGAGGGCATGGGGGGCGACCGCGGCTGGACCCGGCGACGCACCCTCGTCGCCGGCGCCTGGTCGGTGCCGGTCATCGCGGCGGCGGTCGCGCTGCCGCAGGCCTCGGCCTCGGCCGCGATCACGATCGACCTCCTCGGCGCCGTGGACGACGCGCAGACCTACCCGTTCTCGGCCGCGGGCGACACCGCGCCGCTGATCTTCCAGGTCGCGGGCTCCGGCCCGATCCCGGCGGACGGCACGGCGGAGCTCGTGAACGCCGGCGGGATCGCGTCGTGGGACGAGTCCGTCCTCCTGCAGGGCGCTCTGGCCTCCGCCCCGATCGACACCGACGGCACCCTGATCCTGCCGATCGTGGCGCTCGCCGCGGGCACCTTCCCAGTGCTGGTGCACGTGGGGTCGGTGAGCCGCACTTTCATGGTCACGCTGGAGCAGGCGTGATCCGCACCCGTGCCCGCCGGGCAGAGGCGACCGGGCTCGCGCTGCTGGCGGGGCTCCTTCCGGCGCTGCTGACCGGATGCACCGCGAGCGGTCCTGGCGCGGCGAACCCCTCGTCCTCGTCCTCCGCCGAGGCCGCGGCCGAACAGCACGGCCCGGCGATCCGGCTCGTCTCCCCGGACGGTGCGGTGCACCTCGGCGACGAGGTGCGGGTGGTCATCCGCGCGACCGACGACGGTGCGCCCGTCACGGGCCGCGATGCGACTTTCGAGGTGATCTCGGGTCCCGCGACGTATCCCGGCGGCTTCGAGACCTCGGCCACGGATTCCGATGGCGTGGCGAGCTCGCTCGGCCTGCACACGGAGAGCGTGGGGCGGGTGACGATCAGGATCGCCGTCGGAGAGATCAGCGGTGATCTGACGATCGACGTCGCCGGGTCCTGAACCGAACTTCGAACGGCGGGAATGCGCCGGCTGGGAGAACCCGATGCGTGCGCTGTGAGGCTGGCTCCGACGGGCCAGGGCCTCTCGCGTCGGTCGGTCGCGCGGGAATAGCATCGCCCTCGGTCAGCGGCGACCGCCACTGGCCGAATCAGAGTCTGGAGATCCCGGATGCGTAGAAAAGTCCTCGGCGTCACCCTCGCGGTCGTCGCCACCGTCGCCGCCACTTTTGCCGGAGCAGGCGCCGCGAGCGCTGCGCCTCCGCCGCCGAGTCCGATCCCGAACTCGACACCGGGCTGGCTCGGCCACGCGACCAAGGGCGGACCGGCGAACGGCGCGGTGAGCGCCCGGGTGTACCTGGCCCCGGCGGGCGGCATGGATTCGCTCTCGGCGCTCGCGACCGCGGTCTCGACGCCCGGATCTGCGCAGTACCGGAAGTTCCTCTCGGCAGCCCAGTACCACGCGACCTTCGACGCTCCTCAGGCGACGGTCGATGCGGTCACCTCCTGGCTGCAAGGGGCGGGGCTGAAGACGACGGTCGATCCGAGCCACCGCTACGTGGACGTCAAGGGCGGTGTGGGCAACGCGAACAAGGCCTTCGGCGTGACGATCTCGAACTACACGCACGACGGGCTCACCGTGCAATCCCCCGACGGCCCTGCGAGCGCCCCCGCGGCCCTCGCGGGCGCGGTCATCGCCGTGGACGGCCTGGACACGACCCCGTCGCTCGTCGAGCCGAAGACGCAGAAGCCAGCCCCGCCGGACGGCGGATTCCGCAACTCGCCGATCTGCGGCACGACCTACGGATCCGCGAACCCCGGCAACCTCGCGACGCCGGACGGCACGGTGCTCCCGGCCTTCGACGGCAAGATGCTGCCGTACTCGCCGTGCGGTTACACCGGTCCGCAGCTGCGCAACGCCTACGAAGCCGGCCTCACCGGCGGATACGACGGCACCGGCGTGACGGTCGCGATCACCGACGCCTACGCGTCGCCCACGGTCGAGGCCGACGCGAACAAGTACGCGACCGACACGGGCGACAAGCCGTTCGCCGCGGGGCAGTTCTCGCAGAACGTGCCGAACGCGTACACGAACGTGAACAGCAACAAGTCCAACCACCAGTGCGGCATGGCCGGCTGGTACGGCGAGGAGACGCTCGACGTCGAGGCCGTGCACGCCATGGCTCCGGGTGCGAACATCCGCTACTACGCAGGCAAGAGCTGCATGGATCCGGATCTGCTCGACACGTTCACGCGCATCAACGATGAGAACGTCGCGAACATCGTGACCAACTCGTGGGGCGGGACGGGCGATGTCGTGAAGCCGTCGCTGCTGCTCGCCTACCAGACGGCGTTCCTGCAGGGGGCCGCTCAGGGCATCAGCTACCTGTTCTCCTCCGGTGACGACGGCGACAACGTCGCCAAGATCGGATCCGCGCAGACCGACTACCCGGCGTCCGACCCGTACGTCACGGCCGTCGGCGGCACCTCCACGGCGATCACCGACGCGGGCATCACCGGCGAGACCGGCTGGCAGACGTCCAAGTACGTGCTGAAGGACGGCGCCTGGTCGCAGAGCACCGACTTCCTGTACGGCGGAGGCGGCGGCTACTCGTCGAACATCGCCGAGCCGCAGTACCAGAAGGACGCCGGCATCGTCAGCCCCAACGGCGGACGCGCCGTGCCGGACGTCTCGATGGACGGCGACCCCACCACGGGAATGCTCGTGGGCCAGACGCAGACCTTCACCGGAGCGGCCGCGTACGACACGTACCGCATCGGCGGCACGAGCCTCGCGTCCCCGCTGTTCGCCGGCATCACCGCGCTGAAGATCCAGGCGAACGGCGGCACCGGCCTCGGACTGCTGAACCCGACGATCTACGGCACGCATGGCCAGGGCTTCCACGACGTCACCGGAGCGGGCATCGACGAGGGCGCGATCCGCGTCGACTACGCCAACGGCCTCGACGCCACGGGCGGCTACGTCTACTCCGTGCGCACGTTCAACGGCGCCACCTCCACCCAGACCGTCGGCACGGGCTGGGACACCGAGACCGGCTGGGGCAGCGCCCGCGCCGGCTGGGTGCAGTAACCCCTCGCACCAGAACGCGCCCGTCCGGGAATCCCGGACGGGCGCGTTTCTCGCGGGTCAGTCTCCGACCCGGATGGCGCGCAGGGCCATGAACTGGCGCCCGGGCAAGTCCACCCGCGTGGTGCCGTGGTGCGTGCCGGGGAGGCGTTCCACGGTCATGTTCCACGTGTCGATCACGTCGATCGTCCATTCGCCGTCGGCGAGCATGATGTTGCGGAACTGCGGTCGGTTGAAGCCGAAGTACCCGACGCGGTGCGTGTCGGTGCCGCCCCAGGGGAGGTCCCAGTCGCCGGTCTGCGGATCCCAGACGCCGTCCGGTGCCTCGGCGAGCAGTTGATCCAGGAAGCGGATCCGGTCAGGTGAGGAACCGTGCAGGGCCCCGCCCTTCGACCACCAGAGCACCTCGGGGTCGTCGCCGACGGTGCGGGACATGTCTGTCGCGCCTCCTGACGACGCAGGGAGATACGTCTCGCCGTGGCCGACGTATCCGCCGCGGACGGCGCCCTCCCAGAAGCGACGAGTCATCTCCTCGCCTGTGATGTTGCCCCAGCCCTGGTCGATGTCGCCCTCGTAGGCGCACTCATCGATGACCACGGGCTTGCCCCAGCGCGCACGCCACTCATCCGTGTTCTCCGCCGTCCGGTACACGTCGACACGTTGGATGCTCACGTGCGTGATCCAGGGCTGGGAGTAATCGTAGAACGGCCGGCAGTTGTGGATCGAGTTCAGGTGTTCGACAGGGTCCTCTGCGCCGACGATCGCGGCGAGGCGTTCCCAATCCGACTCGTCCTTCGACCAGAGCAGGTCGTACTCGTTGGCCATCGACCACCACACGTTCGCGAAGGCGGACAGACGACGCACCACGTAACGCAGATAGCGGTCGTCGACGGCTGGGCCGAGATCGGCGAAGCCCCAGCGGTCATAGGCGTGGAACAGGATCAGATCGGCTTCGATCCCCAGCGCGCCGAGCTGGGCGATCCGCTGCTCGAGGCGGCGGAAATGCACGGGGTCGAAGCGCGTGAGGTCGAAGCCGTCCGCGAGCGATCCATGGAACGGGAAGTCGGCAGGCTCATTCGCGTTGTAGAGGTACGACTTAGGGAACACGCACATGCGCAGTTTCGTGAACGGAGAGTCGGCGAGGGTCGCGAGGGTCTGCTCCTGCAGCGGCTCGGGCTGATGGGTCCATGCGTAGGCGGTGCTTCCGAGCGGACGGTGTCGGGTGCCGTCGGCATGACGGAAATGGAAGCCGTCGACGCGCACCGGCCCGTGCGCGCCCTCGGCGGGGCCGATCACGACCGCATTCCCCAGCACACCGTCGAGCGAGCGTGCGGTCGCCTGGGTCGTGAAGCTCCAGGCTCCCTCGGCGTCGGCGAGCGTGCGCACGACGTACATGCCGTCTCCGTCGTAGAAGCCGCCCGTGCGCACGGTGGTGCCGTCGGGCCGGGTCCAGACCGCGCTCAGTTCGACGTCGACGAACGGGTTGCCGTGCGTGGGGCCGGCGAGACGCACCTCGAGCACGCCCCACAGCGGCGTCTCGGGAACCGGGGCGAGCCCGGCGGACCCCCGCGGCACGTCCTCGCCCTCGTACTCGGGATCGGGGTCGATCGCGGGTGCGTACGGCGGACGCTCCACACCATCGCCCACGTCGGCCAAGGCGGACCACAGCTCCTCGCGCGCCGCGGGATCCTCCAGGCTCGGCGCGAGCGCGATGAGCGAGCCGAGCCGCCCGTCGCGGAACTGGCTCGCCATCGGCGAGGCGGCGATGCCAGGGAGGAAGCGCTCCAGGATGGCGCGGGCGGCGGGGTTGTCGAGGGCTTCGCCGAAGGTGGAGCGGCGGTCGAACATCGGGATCTCCGTAACGTTTCTGGGGCGTGCAGGATCAGTCGGCGAACAGACGGCCGAGATCGGAGGCGACGGCGACGGCGCGGGGATCGGCGCCGCCCGGCCAAGGTCCGCGCGCGATCGTATAGCCGAAAGCGATGCCCGAATCCGGATCGACGCAGGCGAGCGCACCCGCCGCCCCGTCGTGCCCGAACGCGCGCGGGCCGCCGAAGGCGAGCTGCTGGGAAGGCTTCTGGAACACGATCGCGTGCGCCCGCCCGTCCTGTCCCAGCACCTGGTCGTGCCCGCGCACCTGCTGCAGACCGATCTGCTCGACCGTGTCGGCACTGAGGAACGGATTCTCGCCGTCGACGCCGGTGACCGCGCTCGCGAACATCCGGGCGAGCCCGCGCGCGGTCACCGTGCCGGATCCGGCGGGATGACCGAACCGCCAGCTGGCCTCATCGTTCGCGAGATCCACGGCGGGGCCCGCCGTGCCCATGGCCACGCCGATCAGTCCCGACCAGCCCGGCACGAGGGTGTCGGAGACCGGACGGATCATCGGCAGGACCGGTACCCGTCGATGATCCATCGCGCGGGGGAGTCCGAGATGGACGTCGAGGTCGTGCGGTGCCCGGATGTCCTCTTCGAACACCTCGTGCAGAGTGCGCCCGGTCGCACGGAAGACGAGCTCGGACCCGAGGTTCCCGATCGTCACGGCGTGGTACCCGAAGCCGCTCCCCGGCTGCCAGAACGGACGGGATGCGGCTAGACGCTCCGCGGCGGCGTGATGGTCGAGCAGCTCGGTCCAGGTCAGGGAGGGCGTCGCCTGGGGCAGTCCCGCCTGGTGCGAGAGGAGCATTCGCACGGTGACCGAACCCTTGCCCTTCGCCGCGAACTCGGGCCAGTACTCGGCGACCGGTGCGTCGAGGTCGAGCTGGCCGCGTTCGACGAGCAGCCCGACCGTGAGACCGATCGTGTTCTTCGTGACCGAGTACGGCACCATCAGCGAGTCCTCGCTCAGATGAGGTCCGCCCCACACGTCGAGCACGGGCCGGCCGCCGTGGTAGGCCGCGGCCTGGAACGAGAGATCCGGATCCGCTGCGAGGAAGTCCTCGAGACGGTCGACGATCTCGCCGAGACGCGCGTCGGCGGAGCCCTTCAAGCGCCCGTTCAGAGCGGTCCCGATCTGTGCCGGGACGCTCGCGGCTCGGATGGAGGTGTCAGTGATGGCCATACGCAGGATCCTTCTGAATCGGACGGGAGAACATCGGGAGTGCATGGAGGCCGGCGCGGACGAGGACGGGGCCGGTCATGCGGCCAGCTCTGAGCTCTGGGCCGCGAGTAGGGTGCGGCGAGCGGCACGTCTCTTGGCCTGCTCGTCGGGGTCCGGGACCGGGGCGGCCAGGAAGAGCCGCTGCGTGTAGGGATGCGCAGGGCGGGCCGTGACCTGGTCGCCATCACCGGTCTCGACGAGTTCGCCCTGATACATCACCGCGACGCGGTGGCTGATATGGCGTACGACGGCGAGATCGTGCGAAATGAACAGGTAGGCGACGCCTGTACGCTCCTGGATCTCGATGAACAGGTCGAGCACGCGAGCCTGGGTCGACAGATCCAGCGCTGAGACCGGCTCGTCGCAGACGATGAGGCGCGGGTCGAGCGCGAGGGCACGGGCGATGGCGATGCGCTGGCGCTGCCCGCCGGAGAACTCGCGCGGAAGTCGCGTGGCGACTCCGGACGGGAGGCCGACACCGTCGAGCAGGTCCTGAACGCGGCCCTTCGCATCCTTCGCGGCGGTGCCGCGGGCGGTGAGTGGCTCGGTGAGGATCTGCTCGATCGTCAAGGAGGGGTTCAGCGACGAGTACGGATCCTGGAAGACGACCTGGATCTCGTCGGACAGCGCTCGGCGTGCGCGACGCGAGAGGGCGCCGATCTCGCGGCCGTCGTAGCGGATGCTGCCGCGGGTGACCGGGGCGAGCCCGAGCACGGCCCGGCCGAGTGTCGTCTTGCCTGAACCCGACTCTCCCACGAGGCCCATGGTCTCACCCGGGCGGATGTCGAGCGACACGCCCTTGAGTGCACGGAGCGGCTGGGCGCGGAAACCCTTGCCCGGGTATTCGACGACGAGGTCTGTGACCTCGAGGAGCGAGCTCATCGTGCGTCTCCTTCGAAAGTGGCGCCGTCGGCCGGCCGCGCCGTCAGCGGTCCGCGGGCGGGACCCTCGTCGAGGATCGCGTCCAGCAGTGACTGGGTGTAGGGGTGCGAGGGGTGCTTCAGGATGGTGCGTACGGGGCCGGATTCGACGAACAGGCCCTGCTGCATCACGGTGACCCGATCGCACAGGTCGGCGACGACGCCGAAGTTGTGCGTGACGAGCAGCATGGCCATGCCACGCTCGCGCTGCAGATCGCGTAGCAGATCGAGGACCTCGGCCTGCACGGTGACGTCGAGCGCGGTGGTCGGCTCGTCGGCGATGATCAAGTCAGGGTCGGTCGAGACCGCGCCGGCGATGAGCACGCGCTGCGCCATGCCGCCGGAGACCTCGAACGGATAGGCGTCGAAGGTGCGCTTCGGGTTCGGGATGCCGACCCGTTCGAGAAGGGTCAGCGACTTCTCGGTCGCCTCCCTCGCGGTGAGCCCGAGCTTCAGGCGCAGCGGCTCAGTGAGCTGGCTGCCGATCGTGAACGACGGATCGAGGTTGGACATGGGCTCCTGAGGGATGTAGCCGATGCGTTTTCCGCGCACGCCCGCGTAGACCCGGTCGGAGGCGTCGTGTAGGGAGATGCCGTCGAACTCGATGGCGCCACCGGTGACTCGCCCGCCTCGAGGCAGCAGGCCGAGCGCCGCGAAAGCGGTCTGAGTCTTGCCGGATCCGGACTCCCCGATGAGCCCGTGGACCTCACCCGCGCGCACGTCCAGGCTCACGCCGTGCACGACCTCAAGGGCCGAACGATCGGGCTGGTCGTACCCGACGTGCAGGTCGCGGAGGGAGAGGACCGTCGCGGCGGGAGTCGTGCCCGGCTCGTCGGGATGCGTGATCGTGCCGGCGCCGACCACAGGAATCACCGTGTCATCGAGAGCGGCGGCGTCACCGCCTCCGATCGCGACCGACGTGGTGACCGCGGCGACGGACCCTGTCGCGGTGGCGACCGCACGGCGACGGCGCCGCCGGATGACGACCGTCCGCTCCAGCTCGTCGCGCATCGCGTTGGCCAGCAGCGTCAGCGCGATGCAGGTGAGCGAGATCGCGGCCGAAGGCCACAGCATGTTCCACGGCGCCTTGTACATGTTGATGAAGGCGTCGTTGAGCATCTGGCCCCAGGTGGGGATCGAGGTGTCCCCGAGCCCGAGGAACTCCAGTCCGGACTGGATGGCGATCGCGATGCCCGTGATGATCGCACCCTGGATGATGATCGGTGCTCGCACGACCGACAGGATGTGCCGTCCGATGATCCGCACATCGGACAGGCCGGAGACGCGTGCGGCGTCGACGTACAGCTCATTGCGCACCGTGGTTACGGCGGCGTACACGAGGCGGTAGAACGCGGGGGCGAGCAGGATCCCGAACACGAGCATGGCGAGCCACACCGAGGGGCCGAGCACCGAGCGCGCCGCGAGCAGCACCACCATGCCCGGCATCGCCATCACGAGCGACGTTATCCAGGAGGCGCCGGCGTCGAACCAGCCGCGATAGTACCCGGCGATGAGTCCGGAGATCACGCCGATGACGAGGGCCGTGAGCAGGGCGACGAGGGCGGCTGCGATGCTGACCTGCGTGGCTACGAGCAGACGGGACAGGATGTCGAAGCCGCTGCTGTCGGCGCCGAGCGGGTGGGCGGCGCTGGGCTCGGCGAGCACGAGCTGCAGGGACGCCTTGTTCGCGTCGTACGGTGCGATCCAGCGGCCGGTCAGTGCGACGAGGCCGATGAGGGTCAGGAACGCGAGGGATGCGAACCCGAGCGGGCGCCGGATGAGACGGCGCAGCAGTGGGGCGCGCACCGGGGACGTCGCGATGGTCGGGGCGGCGGCAGCGGTCATGAGAGTCGTACCTTCGGGTTGAGCACGGCCTGCGCGAGATCGATGACGAGGTTGACGATGACGACGATGATGGCGGTGGCGATCACGACGCCCATGACGACGGGGATGTCGCCAGAGGTCGTCGCCTGTACTGTCAGCTGCCCGATCCCGGGGAGGGCGAACACCTGCTCGATGACGACGGCGCCCCCGATCAGGCCGACGAACTGCAGGGCGAGCACCGCGAGAGCCGGACCGCCCGCGTTGCGCAGCACGTGCTTGTAGACGACGCGATTGATGCCGATGCCGCGGGCGCGGAGAGTGCGCACATAATCGCGCGACATCGCATCGACGACGGATCCGCGGATCTGCTGCGACACAGAGGCGATCGCGCCGATCGACAAGGCGATGATCGGCAACGTCACGGAGGACAGCCAGCCGCTGAAGGATCGGGTGATGGGGACGTACCCCACGGCCTTGAACCAGTGCAGGTTGATCGCGAAGGTGAGTACGAGGAAGAGGGCGATGAGGAACCCCGGGATGGCGAAGCCCACCACGGAGACCACCTGTACGAGGCCATCGACCCAGCCTCCGCGGCGCGCGGCCAGCACTCCGAGGACGACGGAGAGGATGGCGGAGATCAGTACGGCGCCGATGACGATTGACAGTGTGACGGCGAGACGACTGGAGACGCTGACCGAGACGAGCTGGCCGGTGGTCCACGCACGGCCCAGGTCGCCGCGGAATGCACGCGTCAGCCAGTCGCCGTACTGCACGAACAACGGCCGATCCAGCCCCAGGTCCTGGGTCTTGCGCGCGACGGTCTCGGCGGTCGCGTTGGTGCCGAGGAGCTTGCGGGCGATGTCGCCGCCGCCCAGATAGAGCAGGGTGAAGGCGATCACCGAGATCGCGAACACCATGATCACGCCGGAGATGACACGGCGCATGATGAAGAGGGGCATGCTGCTGCGCTCCTTTGTCAGAGATGGGGAGGCCGGGCCCGTCACAGGCGGACGGGCCCGGCAGGTCCGGTCAGGACTTCGGAGCGAAGTCGTAGATGGCGGGGAAGGCGTTGGTGGACATCATCGAGACCGACGTGTTTGCATCGGAGGCGACGCTGCCCTGGACGCGGAAGAACGGCGCGAACCAGGCTTGCTCGACCACGTACTTGTTGAGCTCCTTCGCAGCATCCTTGTCACCGTTCTGCATCTTGGCGATGAGGGCGTTCGCGGTGTCGTCCGAGTAGTGGAACGGGTTCCACGTGGCAGTGGGAGCGAGCATGAACTGCGTCAGCTGCCAGTCCGGGTTCTGCTCCAGCGCCATGAATGCGGCCGGGTACTTCGGCGCGAGCATGTCGGTGATGTAGTTCGAACCGGCATCGGTGCCCTTCACCGTGATGCCGACATCGGCCAGTTGCTGCGCGATGAGGTTGAACGTGGCGGCACCGAGCAGCGATGTGGTCGGCATCTCCAGCGTGAAGCCGTTCGGGTAGCCGGCCTCCTTGAGCAGCGCCTTCGCCTTGGCGGGGTCATAAGGGTAGGTGCCGTCGAGCGACGCGTCGAAGGCGGACGAGGTCTTCGGGAAGACCTGCTCCGTGACGGTGCCGTGTCCGCTTCCCACGCTCTTCAGCATCGACTTGCGGTCGAAGGCCATGTTGATCGCCTGGCGCACCCGGACATCCCCGAGCGCTGGGTTCATCGTTCCCGCACGGTCATAGAGCATGATGCCCATGAAGTCGAGCTCGTTCTTGTTGATGGTCCACCCGGCGGCCTCGATCTGCGAGAGGCTGTCGTTGTTGACGAGCTTGACGGCGTTGGCCTCGCCCGCCTTGATCGCGTTGAGCGCCGCGGTCGGATCGGCGTAGACGTTGATCACGAGCTTGTCGTAGTGCTGCAGGCTCTTGTCCCAGTACTTGTCGTTCTTCGTGTACACATACGAGGTGCCGGTGACCGTGTCCTTGGTGTCCAGGATGTACGGGCCTGATCCGACCGGGTTCGTCGCGATGTCGCTCGCCGTGAGCGACTTCTCTCCAGCGATGAGGCCGGCGTCGCGGGTCAGGGCGCTCAGCAGGGCCGGATCAGCGGACTTGAGGGTCAGGACCACGTCGTCGCCGTCGGTCTTGATCTCGCTCACGCTGGAGAGGAGGGAGGCATCGGGGGAGGTGCCCTTCTGGAAGCGGGTCAGGTTCTCCTTGACGACCTCCGCGGTGAGCTTGCTGCCGTCGGTGAAGGCGACGTCAGTGCGGATCGTGAGGGTGAGCTGGGTCTTGTCGTCGTTGTACGCGTACTTCGATGCGAGCATCGGCTCGACCTTGCCGTCGGACGTGATCCGCAGCACCGTGTCGAACACGGCCTGGTAGAAGGGCGACTGATTGCCCCATTGCGACCCCGCAGGGTCGAAAGTCTGCGGTGCGCCGATCGCACCGAGCGTGAGTGTTCCCCCCGAGGAGCCTCCGGTCGAGTCTGTGCCGGCGCTGCCGGAGCACCCGGCAAGTGCGAGCGCGGTGACCGCGAGGACGGCAGCAGCCGTGGCCTTCCAACGGAACATCCTTGGTCCCTTCGTCTGGCAGTGCTCCCATGCACCGCTCTGTTCTGGAAAGCTAACACCGCTCGGTATAACCGGTCAACCGGTTGTACTAAATTGTTACCTCGATGGGCACTCGGAGTCTCGCCGTCACGCCGCGGAGCCGTGCAGTGCCGCCTGTGCAGCCCGACCCCGGAGGATCACGCGGGGAGGCTCAGCCACTCACCCGCGGCGATGCGGACGCGTGTGCTCCCTGCGGTTGTCATCGCGAGGACATCGCGCTCGGCCCGGTCGAGATTCGCGATCAGAACCGTCTCGCGGCCATCGGTGCCGACCGCCCCGACGGCCCAGACCAGCTCGTCCGGGGTTGCGCCCCGCAGCGATGGCCGTCCCGACAGCCCCGTCAGCGCCCGTAGCGCGGACGCGACGGGACGGGCGGATCCGTCGGCTCGGAGGATCCCGCGCGGGCCCCACTCCTCGAAGAACGTGAGGCTCGAGACTCCGGGGGCGGCGAGCGCGGCCGCGCTGGCCACGAGCCAGGCCGCGAGCTCCGGAGCATCCTGGCGCTCGTCGTGGGCGTCCAGCAGGTGGGGGCCGTACCCCTCGCGCAGGTCGCCGTGCACGGGCATCGGCGGCGCGGTGGTGGCGACGTTGTTGAACCGTGGACGCAGGGTCACCGGGCCGATGTGCACGGGAACGCCGCGCGCGATCCGCACCGACTGCGCTGCGGTCAGGCGCTGCATCGCAAGCGACTCCACGAGCTGGTCCGTACCGGGCGCGTGGAACAGTGGGGTGATGCTGAACAGGATGCCGTCGAGGTCATCCGGGAGGCGGTCCTGCTCCCTGTTCAGCTCGGTGAAGTGAGAGCGGGTGCCCCCGACGACGGGGACGTCGATGCCGACAGCGTCGAGCGCGCTGCGCAGAGCGGCAGTCGTGGTCCGGTCCGACACGTGCGCCGACCGACCGGAAGGCGCGAACGCGGCCACACGGGCCACGGCGAGGCCGCGCAGAGCGGCTACTCCCGCGGCGATCGACGCAGGCTCCGCCTCGGACAGCACGAACCGCACGTCCAGAGGAAGTCCAGCCGTGCTCGCCCGGGCCAGTGCGGCGCGCCAGTTCGAGGTGGCGAGGTCGAGTTCGACGAGGACCGCGGATCCGACGGGATCGAACGGCGGAGCCGGGTCCGCCGCGGTGGCCGCCCCCAATCCGACCTCCGGGAAGATGCCGGCGGGGCGGAGTGTGAGCACATTCGGCTCCTGCGGTTCCGGGGTGCCCGTGCGGCGGGCCTGAATCGTGACGGACTGCCGGACGTGTGTCCCGGCCGCGAGAAGGTAGGGGAAAGGCAGCGCGAGCGGGCGGCTGTACGTCTTGAACGACGCATCCGTCCAGTTGCGCTGGTCCTCCATTTCGAAGACGTCGCCGGCGAACTTCACGGAGACGCCGAGACCGGCATGGTCCCAATCGAGTTCTTCGATGTCGAACACCGGCTGATGGGGGCTGATGTCAGCGGGGAAGAGGGACGCCTCATGCCTGCCGTCCGAGTGCCTCACCTGCAGCCGCTCGCCGGCGACCCCCGCAGGGTGCAGCACGACGATCCCTGTGCGGTTGGTCCAGAAGTCCTCATGCGCCTCGAGATCGAGGTGCACGGCGAGCCGTGACCCGTCCGCAATGACGCGAATGGTGCCGACGAGGTGCACGCCGAGGCGCGTGACGCGCACGTGCAGCGTCAATTCGCCGCCATCTCCGGCGATGTCTTCGATCTCGAGCCGAGCGGTTTCCCAGTTCCGGTCCCGCACGACGGCGCGCACCGAGCGGAGCGCGATGGTGCTGCCGAACGCGATGTCGGCGAGCTCGTCGTCGCGCAGTTCGAGGGACCACGCGCCGCTCCGCCATTCGCGCGCCTGCTCGCGCCAGGTCACCGTTTGCGTCGCATGTCAGAGTGACGTCATTCCGCCGTCGACCTGGAACAGCGCGCCCGTGGCGAACGCTCCGTCGTCGCTGGCGAGATAGACCATGATGCCGGCGACATCGTCCGGGGTCCCGGCGCGACCGATCGGGATGCGGCCGATGATCGCGGCGCGGGACGCGGGATCCTCGCTGATCGCGGCGACAAGCGGCGTCTCGGTGTACGCCGGCTGCACCGTGTTCACGCGGATGTTCCGGTCCGCGTACGCGGCGGCGACCGTGCGTCCGAGACCGTGGATGGCCGCCTTCGAGGCGCTGTAGGCGGTGAAGTCCTTGCCCTCGCCGTTGATCCCGGTCGGACTGCCGGTGAGGATGATCGATCCGCCGCCCGACCGCAGCATCGAACGGACCGCGTGCTTGACGGTGAGGAAGGTCCCGGTCAGGTTGATGTCGATCGTGCGCTTCCAGATCTCGAGATCGAGGTCGGCGGCTGGTGCGTCTTGGCCGAAGAGCTGGACGCCGGCGTTGGCCACGACCACATCGGGTGCCCAGCCTTCGGCCGTGACCTCGGCGAAGGCGGCGGCGACGGCGGCTTCGTCGGAGATGTCCATCGTGACCGCGCGGGCGCCGTCGCCGATCGCGGCGGCCGCCTGCGCGGCGCCGTCGCCGTTGCGGTCGGCGAGGATCACGCGTGCACCCTCCCTGGCGAATCGCTGAGCGACCGCGAGTCCGATCCCCAGCGCGGCGCCGGTGACGAGCGCCGTCCTGCCCTCAAGCTGTCCCATGTCTCTCCTCAGCGCTCGATGTGGTCCAGATGCAGCATGCGTGCGAGATTCCTGTCGAGCTCGTCGTCCCGGAAGATCTTCTTCCAGTCATTCTTGATGATGCTCTCGCGACCGTAGTCCATCGCGATGAGGCAGGCGTCGCTGAACGGATTGTCGCCGCGGAGACCGTTGGCGAGAGCGACCTGCGTGTGGCCGTAGAGGATGCTGCGGGCTGCGGGTTCCGGGACGCCCATGGTGTGCACGGTCTCGTGCAGCGCCTCGTTCAGCAGCGCCCCGATCATGCAGGCCACGGTCTCGACGAGGGTCGGCTCGAGCTGAGCGAGCTGTTTGATCGTGACGAAGTGCACGTCGAGCACGGGGGCGTAGATCGCTCTCACGGTCGCTTCGACGATGTCCTTCTTGGCGGGGTCGTCGGACTCGATCGCGGCGATCGCGTCCTGCGGGGCGGCGATCCCTCCGAAGGTATCGGCATACTCCTCCGGGGTGGTGCGCTCGAGGAAGATCGACGGATGGCAGGGGTGCGCAACGGCACGGATCACGTCGTCACGATCGGTGAGCAGGCCTGCGTAGGCGGCCGCCGGGTCGAGCGTCAGGGCGATCGCACCGGGCTTCATCCGAGGCACGAGGTCGGCGGTGACCGCCTGCAGCGCGAGGTCCGGGACGGCGAACACGACGATGTCGGCGTCCGACACCGCCGTGCCGGCGTCCGTGAGCTCGCGGCCCGCATCGATCGTGCGCTGCTGGCCGGTCGGCGAGTTCTCGACATACGCGACGACATGATCCGTCGTCACGAGGTTGTTCGAGACGCGCATGCCCATCTTGCCGCCTGCCCCGATCACGGCGACCCGATACTGGGCGTCGGTGGTGGTCATTTCGTGCTCCTCAGATGTTCCAGAGTGGTGCGGGTCCATTCCCGCTCGGTTCGGATGGTGGTTTCGGCGTCGCCCTGCCAGCTCAGCCAGTGCTCGACGATCTCGTCGATCCCGCGCTCGCGGGGACGCACGGTTCGCAGCAGATACGCGTAGTCGTGCAGTCCTTCGCCCATGCGTGCCCCGCCGTAGTCGAAGCCGACCCAGCCGGGGCGGCGCGTGAAGGCGAAGTCTTTGACGTGGACGTTCTTCACGAGGTGCGCCGCCTGTTCTACGCAGTCGCGGGGCCGCTCGAGACGGGCGACGACGTTGGCCGGATCGAGGCAGATCCCGAGCCGATCGCTGTTGAGACCTTCGACGAGAGCGATGAGATCGGCCGTTGCGACCTGCTCATACGTCTCCAGAGCCAGCGTCACGCCTTGCTCCTCGAAAGCGGGAAGGGCCTGCCGCAGCCAGGTCGCGGCCTCCGAAACCGACGGGCGGGAGTCCGGGCTGAACAGCATGCTGCGCACGAGCCGTGCATCGAACACGTCTGCGACGCCGAGGTAGTGCGAGAGTCGCGCCGGTTCGATCCCCCTCGTGCCCAGCTGGACTGTCAGCCCCAAGTCGCGCGCTGCGTCGGCGGTATCGCGGAGCTCCTGCCGGTCCATCCCGTCCAGCGGCGTGTAGTCGCAGATCTGGAACACGTCGACGTCGAGAGCTCGGGTGGCTTCGAAGGCGCCGATGAGCGACAGCGGGTCGGGCGCGAGCTCGGAGTGCTGCCAGAGGAAGGCGTAGGTGCCGAGGCCGATCATCTCTCGGCCTCCCGCATCGGAGGGGGCGTGAGGCGTGCCCGACGCGCAGCGGCCAGGGCGACGGCCTCGTCCAGCACGGCCGCGAATCCGGCGGGTTCGTGCGCAAAGCGGCCCAGGAAGAGTCCGTCGACGCCGTCGCCGAGCGCGGTCAGCAGGCCGGGACCTGCGGCGCCTCCATAGATGACCAGACTTCCGGACCGAGCGGGGTCGGCCTCGAGCGCAGCGATCAGCGCGCGGGTCACGACTGCGACGTGCTCGACGGGCGCCGGCGCGGTCGCGCCGATGGCCCAGACCGGCTCATAGGCGACGATGACGGCCCCTTGCGGCGCTCCCGTGAGGTCCGCGTGGAGTTGGGCCAGAACGGAAGCAGCGGCCTGCGACGGATCCTGCGATTCCTCCTCCCCGAGGCAGAGCACAGGGACCAGACCCGCCCGCAGACTGGCGGCGGCCTTGGCGGCGACGAGCTGGTGCGACTCGCTGAGCAGGCGTCGTCGCTCGGCATGGCCGATCTCGGCGAACGACGCACCGGATTCCATGAGCTCGTCCGCTGAGATCTCGCCCGTGTAGGGCCCGGGGCCGAAGGGGGAGACGTCCTGAGCGCCCAGCGCGATGCCCATGCCTGACAGCCCGGCTGCAGCATCGTCGAACTGAAGGTAGGAGGGGATCACGAACACGTCGACGTGCGGATCTCGCAGCGCTGCGTGATCCCGTAGCTGCTCGGAGACCTGCGCGAACCACGCTCGGGCCTGCGCACGCCCGAAGTACGCCTTGAGACTCACCCCTACCGCCACTCGTCGCATGGGTGTCAGCAGCTCCCTGTCGACTCGTACTCGCCGATGACCGCGACCTTCGCGGCCGAGGCGGAGGACGCATCGAACCGGTAGGTGAGCCACTCTCGCACCAGGCGACGAGCGAGCTCCAGCCCGATCACGCGCTGTCCCATGGTGAGCACTTGCGCGTCATTGGAGAGCACCCCGCGCTCGACTGAGAAGCTGTCGTGCGCGGTCACCGCGCGGATGCCCGGGACTTTGTTCGCGGCGATCGCGACGCCGAGGCCGGTCCCGCAGAACAGCAGTGCACGGTCGGCCTCACCACGGGCGACCCTTTCCGCCGCCTCGATCGCGACCTTCGGGTACGCGGTGTGGCCGTCGCCGTCCACGCCGACGTCGATGACGCCGGCCACCTCGGCGCTCGCCTCGAGGTCGCGCTTGAGTGCTTCCTTGTATTCGTATCCGGCGTCGTCGGATCCGATGATGATACGCAACGGTTTGGTCATGATGTCTCCCTGGGTGGTCTTCGCGTCAGGCGCGGGAGCCGTCGGCGAGCAGCTCGCCGACGGCCGTCACGATGAGGGCAAGCGAGTGCGCGCCGGGGTCGGGCGTGCCGAGGCTGTGCAGGCCGTGAGTGCGTGCGCGGCCCATGCGTGGCAGCAGGTCCGCGGTGGCTGCTGCCGCAGAGGTGGCTGCTGCGGCGGCCGTGCTCCAGGCGTCGGCGAGGGATGCCCCGGCTTCCGTCTCCGAGTTCAGTACGTCGGCGAACGGCACAAGGGCATCCACGAGCGTCTTGTCGCCGATCTCGGCCTTGCCGTAGGCCCTCACCCCGGCGGATCCCGCGGCGACGCCGGCCGCGACCGTCGCGGCATCCGGGAACCCCTCGTCGCCGAGCCGGCTCGCGATCGCGGTGAGGATGACGCCCCAGAGCGCGCCGGATGTGCCGCCGGCGCGATCGGACCAGGCATCCGCGGCGCGGGCCAGCGTGGTGCCGGCGCCGGCAGCGGCGCGGATGGCGGCGGTGCCGGCGACGAATGCCGCGTGCGATCCCCGCTGCATCCCGATGCCGTGGTCGCCGTCGCCCGCAACGGCGTCGATCCGGCCGAGCTCGTCGACGTGCGCGTCGATGGTCGTCACGATCACCTCGAGAACGGCGCCGACACGCTCCGCAGCGGAACGCGATGCCGGGTCGGACGTCGGGGCCTCTTCTGCGACGACATCAGCAGATCCGTCGTGTCCCGAGTCGTGCGGCAGCGCCAGCGCGGCCGGGTCTACGGCTCCGCGGCGATACGCGGGCGTTTCGACGGGCGTCTCCCAGAGCGCGGCGAGCTCCTCGTCCGGCCAGAACAGCGTGAGCGAGGTCCCTGCCATGTCGAAGCTCGTGCAGTACTCCCCGACGTGCGGATCCACGATCTCGACCCCGGCGCTCGAGAGCAGCTGCGCGATCCGGCGGTAGACGACGAACATCTCCTCGTACTTCAGGGATCCGAGCCCGTTCAGAATCGGGATCGCCCGTGCGCCCCGGGCCTCGACGTCGTCAGGGAGCTCCTCCAGGAGGCGGGAAACCAGCAGCGTCGCAAGTTCGTCGGCCGTCGGCACATCGACCTCGTCGGTGCCGGGTTCGCCGTGGATGCCGAGACCGACCGCCATCCGTCCTTCCGGAACGGAGAACAGGGGAGCTTCCGCACCCGGCAGCGTGCAGCCGCTGAAGGCGACGCCGAACGACCGCGTGCGGTCATTCGCGAGGCGCGCGATCCGCACGACGCCGGCGAGATCGTAGCCGGCCTCGGCGGCCGCGGCCGCACTGCGGAAGACGGTGAGGTCGCCGGCGATGCCACGGCGCCGGTGGCGCTCCGTGGCTGGGGCGCTCGAGATGTCGTCAGTGACGGTCACGGTGTCGCACGAGATGCCTTCGGCGCGCAGACGCTCCTGCGCGGCGTCGAAGTTCAGCACGTCGCCGGCGTAGTTGCCGTAGGCGAGCAGGATCCCGCCCCCTGCGTGCGCGGTCTTCGCGACCGCGTGCACCTGCTGGGCGGAGGGCGAGGCGAAGAGGTTTCCCATCGCGGCGCCGTGTGCGAGGCCGGGGCCGACCAGCCCTCCGAAGGCGGGGTAGTGACCGGATCCGCCGCCCACCACGACCGCGACCTGACCGGCGGGGACTGCAGTGCTGCGCGCGACCCCGCCCGGAATGCGCCGGACGCTGCGCCGATTCGCGGCGACGAACCCGTCGATCATCTCGTCCGCGAAATCGGCGGGATCGTTCCAGAGGCGGGTCATCGCAGGACTCCGTCCGCGGAGGCCGGCGAGAGGGGGGATGAGGTGGGGAGGTCCACGGTGGCTCCGAATCGATCGACGATGACTCCGCTGTCCATTGTGTCCAACCGGTTGACCAATTGCAAGTCCCGATCTCGGGATCGCGAGACGTGATAGGCGGCGGAAGCAGGTGCGGAAGTCTCGGCGGGCCGCCCCGGGCCTGCATTCCGTCCGCCCTGCAGGCGCGACGAGATCGGCGACCCGGCAGTGCGGGTCGCCGCTCTCGTCGCGGCGAGATCGGGGCGGAGGTCAGTCTCCGGCAGCCGCGATGCGCCTGCTCGCGGTCGTCATGTGCACTGCCATCGCCGAGGCCGCCGCGTCGTCGTCGCCACTTCGGATCGCCGCGTGGATGGCCTCGTGCTCGGCTTGGGCGATGAGGGCGTCCTCGGTGGTCTGGACGGCGCGATTCGCGTAGACCTGCAACAGGCTGCGCACGACGTCGAGCTGATCCACGAGCAGGCCGTTGCCGGCGGCCGCGGCGAGTCTGTCGTGGAAGTCGCGGTCGGCCTTGGCGAAGGCCTTCAGATCGTCCGTGGACGCACGCATCTGGTCGAGCGCCTTCTCGACCCTCTCGAGTTCGCGTTCGTTCTGCCGCAGTGCGGCGAGACGAGCGACGTAGATCTCCAGTCCTGCGCGCACCTCCAGAAGCTCCCCGGTCCGCTCCCGTCCGATGAGCAGACCCCAGCTGAGTGTGTTCGGCAGCAGGTCACTGGCGAGGCCGCGCAGATAAGTGCCGGACCCGGGCCTCACGCTCACGATGCCGAGGATCTCCAACGCGGCAAGGGCTTCGCGCACTGCCGAACGGCCGACTCCGAGGTTCGTCGCGATCTGCCGCTCCGGTGGCAGGCGCGTGCCAGGCTCGATCGATCCGCTCGTGAACAGGTCGAGTAGGCGGCGGGTGACCTCTGACACGGGGGAGTTGCTGTCGATCGTTCCGAGCGCGGCGGCGATGCCGTCCGACTGGTCGGTGGGGTACGCAGGCATGGCCTCAGGGTACGACAGAAGTCAACCGGTTGGCTGTCCCGGCCTCGGCTCAGCGGGGACGCGACGTCCGCACCACATAGCGGTGCTCCGGGCGGCCGGTGCTGCCGTAGCGCAGCTCGAGGCGCACGAGGCCGGACTGCTCGAGCTGCGTGAGTGCGCGCTGCGCCGTCGTGCGACTGATGCCGATCGCCGTCGCGATCTCCTGCGCAGACACGTCGGTGCGCCGCGCGGCCACCGCGTCGAGCACCGCCTGGAGGGTGGGGGCGAGCCGGCGGCCCTCCTCGGGCGCCGCCGCGGGTGCAGGCGCCGGGCGCAGCAGGTCGAAGAGCCGGTTCACGTCGTCCTGGGTGGCCTCATCGCCGAGCGCGGCGATCCGCTCCTGAGCATGCCGGAACGCGGTGAGGCGCTCGGCCAGCTCGGCGAACCCGAACGGCTTCACGAGGTAGTGCAGTGCGCCGAGCTGCACGGCCCGCCGCACGGTGGCGAGGTCGTTCGCGGCGGAGATCACGATCACCGCGGGCGCGGTCCCTGAGCCCGTCGAAGGATCCGGATCCGCGAGCAGCTGCCGCACGACGTCGAGTCCGTCGCCGTCGGGGAGGTAGACGTCCATCAGCACCAGGTCGGGACGCAGCTCCCGCGCCTGCCGCAATGCCTCGGCGGCGGATCCGGCCTGTCCCACCACGCGGAAGCCGGGCACGGCTTCGACGAAACCGACGTGCACGCTCGCGACGCGGAAGTCATCGTCGACGACCAGGACAGTGGACTCAGAGGCGGTCATCGCGACCCTCCGGACTCGGTCGTTGAGCGAGCGATGGTCGTTGAGCGAGCCGTAGGCGAGTCGAAACGCAGAGACGAAACGCGGTGATCTCGGGGAGGCGACGTTTCGTCTCGGTCGCCTTCGGCGTCCTCGCTCAACGACCCCGAGGCGGACTCGGCGGGGCGGGGGATCACCACGGTGAACGCGGCGCCGCCATCGCTCGTCACCGACACCGTGCCGCCCAGCCGGGAGGCGGTCGTGTGCACCAGCGACAGGCCCAGCCCGCCGTGCCGGGCCAGCGAGCCGCGCTTGGTCGTGTAGCCGCTCTCGAAGATGCGCGGCACGGAGCCATCCGGCACACCGGGCCCGTTGTCGGCGACGCGCACGGTCAAGGCCTCGGGGGTCTCCACGATCGTGACGGTCACGCGGCGCGGGGCGGGGGAGTCGGCCAGAGCGTCGAACGCGTTGTCGATGAGGTTGCCCAGGATGGTGACGAGCGCCGGCAGCCGATCGGACGCGGATCCGAGATCCGTCTCGGGCGCGATCGTCAGGTCGATGCCGCGCTCGTTCGCCTCGGCGGCCTTGCCGAGCAGCAGGCCCACGATCATGGGCGCGCCCACGTGCGTGCGCAGGGTGCGGTCGAGATCGGCCGAGGTGCCGCGGATCTCGTTGAGATACTGCAGCGCCTCCTCGGTGCGCCCCAGCTCGAGCAGCCCTGCCACCGCGTGCATGCGGTTCGAGAACTCGTGCTGCTGGGCGCGGATCGACTCGGCGAAGCTGCGCTCGCCGTCGAGCTCCTGGGTGAGCCCGGTCACCTCGGTGCGGTCCTGCAGGGTGAGCACGGCGCCGTGCGGCCGGCCGGCGAGCGTGACCGGCATGCGGTTGAGCACGAGCACGCCAGCGTCGGTCACGGCGATCGCGTCCTTGACCTCGGTCGTGCCGGTGAGCGCCTCGCGGATCGGGCTCTGCACGAGCACGTCGTCCAGGCGGCGCCCGCGGGCTCCCTCGGGCAGGCGCAGCAGGCGCTGGGCCTCGTCGTTCACGACCGTGATCCGCCCGGCGGGATCGATCGCGATCACGCCTTCCCGGATGCCGTGCAGCGTCGCCTCGCGCTCCTGCAGCAGCCGGGCGATCTCGTCGAGCTCGAGCCCGAACGTGCGGCGCTTCAGCAGCGCCGCGAGCCCGAACGACACCGCCGTGCCGATCGCGAACGCCAGCACGATCCAGGTCGCGTATATCGGCAGCTGTCCGAGCAGCTCCGCTGCGACGCTCGACTCCCTGATGCCGACCGACACCTCGCCGATGACCGTGCGCGTGGAGCCCTCGAACACCGGCACGCGCGCGTTCGCGGTCGTGCCGGTCGCGCCGACGTCGGTGCTGCGGTGCACCGCGCCGTCGCGCGCCACGACGTCCTCCGACACCTTCTGCCCCACGAGGTCGGGGTTCGGGTGCGAGTGCCGCACGCGATCCATGTCGATGACCACCACGTAGGCGGCACCCGTGCGCTGCTCGGTCGCGGTGGCGAGCTGCTGCACGTCGCCGTCGCACGTGGAGCCTCCGGAGGAGAGGCAGTGCTGCACGGCCGTCATCTCGGCGAAGGTCTGCGCGATGTCCGCGGCGCGGTCCTGGTAGTCGCTGGTGAGGTTGGCGCGCGCGGTGACGGCGAACAGCACGAACCCGATCAGCAGGGAGGCGCTGAGGATCGCGACCTGAGCCAGCAGGATCAGGCTCGACAGTCTTCGGATCCGTCGTCGCATCACACCGGATTCTCTCACCGCAGCCTCGGCGCCGGCCGTGCGCAGAACGCCCAAAAGGTGCGGCAACGCCCGAAACGTCGGGCAACGCGCGCAAGCGCGACAGCGAGGTGGACCGGCGGCGAGCATCGATCCATCGCCCGGCGTCGTCGCCGCGGCGAGCAGACACAGACAGAGAGGTCTTCGTGCCATGAGCGACACACGTTCCCCAGGCGCCGGCCGCACCCTCGATGCCGGCGGACCCGCCGCCGGCATCGAGATCGTCGGCCTCACCAAGCGCTTCCTCACTCCGAAGGGCGACACCTTCACCGCGATCCGCGACGTGACCCTGACGGTCGAACCGGGGCAGTTCTGCGCGATCGTCGGACCGACCGGCTGCGGCAAGTCGACCACGCTCGCGCAGGTCTCCGGCCTCGAGAAGCCGTCGGCCGGATCCGTCAGCGTCGGCGGCCGCATCGTCGACGGCATCACGCAGGGCGTCAGCTACATGTTCCAGGCGGACTCGCTGTTCCCCTGGAAGACCGTGCTGAACAACGTCATGGTTGGTCCGGTGCTCACCGGCATGCCGAAGAAGGCGGCCACGGTGCTGGCCCTCGATTGGCTGCGCCGCGTCGGGCTCGCCGGCTTCGAGGACCGCTACCCGCACCAGCTCTCCGGCGGCATGCGCAAGCGCGTCGCGATGGCGGCGGCGCTCATCAACCGGCCGCGGATCCTGCTCATGGACGAGCCGTTCGGCGCGCTCGACGTGCAGACCAAGGCGATCATGCAGACCGAGCTGCTGCAGCTGTGGGAAGAGCTGCGGCCGTCGGTGCTGTTCATCACGCACGACCTGGACGAGGCCGTCGCGCTCGCCGACCGCGTCGTCATCATGACCTCGAGCCCCGGCACCGTGAAGAACGTCTTCGACATCGACCTGCCCCGCCCCCGCGGCGACGTGCAGCAGATCCGCCACGAGGGTCGTTTCCTCGAGCTGCAGGGCCAGATCTGGGAGTCCCTGCGCGAAGAGGTCGACCGGGCGTACGCGCAGACTGCGGCGGTGGCAGCATGACCGCCGCGACCGTGCGGGTGTCCGCCGCGGACGCCGCCGGACGTCCCTACACGAACCCGCTGAGCGCACCCGAGCAGAGCGAGGCCGAACTGCAGGCCGCGGGACGTCGTGCCCGCCGCCGCCACACCGTCTGGGTGTGGGTCGGCCGGATCGGGCTCGCCGTCGTCGTCATCGGCGGCTGGCAGCTGTTCACGGCCATGGGCTGGGTGGACAAGTTCTTCTTCGGCCAGCCCTCCGCGGTGTGGGACAGCCTGGTGCACCTGTTCACCGTGGGTACGGCTTTCGGATCCATCTGGGAGAACCTCTGGGTCACGGTGCAGGAGGCGCTGCTGGGCTTCGCGGTCGGCACGCTCGCCGGAATGATCGCCGGCATCCTGCTCGGCAGCAACCGGTATCTGGCAGAGGTGTGCGGTCCGTACATCAAGATCATCAACGCGATCCCGCGCATCGTGCTCGGCTCGATCTTCATCGTCGCGTTCGGTCTCGGAATGCCCGCCAAGGTGCTCCTGGCCGCGGTGCTGGTGTTCTTCGCCGTCTTCTTCAACGCCTTCCAGGGCGTGCGGGAAGTGGATCCGAACCTCGTCTCGAACGTGCGGGTGCTCGGGGCATCGCCCCTGCAGGTCGCCCGTCACGTCACGATCCCCTCCGCGATGACGTGGATCATCGCGAGCCTGCACACCGCGTTCGGCTTCGCCATCATCGGCGCGCTGGTGGCAGAGGTGCTCGGCGCGCAGCGCGGCATCGGCCTCATCATCAGCCAGGCCCAGGGATCCTTCGACCCGAACACGGTGTTCGCCTGCATGGTCATCATCGCCGTCTTCACCCTCGTCGCCGAGTACCTGATCTCGCTGCTCGAGAAGCGGGTGCTGCGCTGGCGCCCGCCGACGCGGTCCGAAGCCTCGTCGATCTGAACTCCCTCCCTCGCAATCCCTCCTCACCAGGAACGCCGGCCCGATCGGCGCAACGAAAGGAAACCCACATGAACAAGCGCGGCATCGTCGCCGTCGCGGCGGCCGGAGCACTGATGCTCGGTCTCGCAGGCTGCAGTGGCAGCACATCCGGATCCTCCGGATCCAGCACCACGGCGGCCGGCAACGGCGCCCCTGAGACCGTGAAGATCATGGTCGGCGGCATCGACAAGCAGATCTATCTGCCGTACAAGCTCGCCGACCAGCTCGGCTTCTACAAGAAGTTCGGCGTGAACGTCGAGCTCTCCACGGAGCAGAACGGCGGCGTCGGCGCCGAGGACGCGATGATCTCCGGCCAGGTCGACTTCGCGGGCGCCTGGTACAACCACACGATCGAGCTGCAGCCGAAGGGCAAGGAGGTCATCGACGTCGTGCAGCTCTCCGGCGCCCCCGGCGAGCGCCTGATGTGCACCGACAAGAGCGGCGTGAAGAGCGCGTCCGACATCAAGGGCAAGAACATGGGCGTCACCGACCTGGGCTCGGGCACCGACAAGCTGACCCAGTTCATCGCGCACAAGGGCGGGGTGTCCACGAGCGACTACCAGACCGTCGCCGTGCACGCCGGTGCGACGGCGATCGCCGCGCTCAAGCAGGGCTCCGCGGACTGCGCGATGACCACGCAGCCGACCGTGACGGCGCTCACCTCGCAGAACGTCGCGCACTCCGTCGTCGACCTCGCCAGCACCGAGGGCGCGCAGAAGGCGCTCGGCGGGGCGTGGCCCGCGGCCGGCCTCATCGGCAACGCGTCCTACGTGAACAAGCACAAGGACGCCACGCAGCGGGTCGTCAACGCCCTGGTCGCCACGATGCACTGGATCGACGAGCACTCCGCGGCGGACATCGCGAACAAGCTGCCCGCCGAGTACGTCAACAACTCCACGATCACCAAGGACCAGTACATCGCCGGTCTCACCACCGACAAGGGCCAGTTCCTGCCCGACGGCATCATGCCCGCCGGCGGCCCGAAGACGGTGCTCGACATGGAGAAGCAGCTCGGCCTGGACACCTCCAAGATCGACCTGAGCAAGACGTTCACGAACGAGTACGCGCAGAAGGCCAACAAGGACGCCGGCACGAAGGTGACCACCAAGGCGGCCGGTTCCGACGGCTGAGCCGGATCCGACTCCTCCACACGGTTGAACAAGGATGCCGGGCGCTCCCCAAGGGGCGCCCGGCATCCTTGCGTGGATCGCGGGTCCTCGCGGGATCCGGCCCAGTGCGCACACTCGGCGCGGCGATTCGACTGAACCGGCAGATCGAGGCCGTGATGTCGCCGTCCGTTCACGCGCTGTTCGGGTGTCTTTGCTGATCTCGAAAGCGACAGCCGATCCTCGGACAGCAAAGGACCATCGTGATCTCTCGACGCTCACTCATCACCTCCGGCGCCGCGGCCGGAGCGCTCCTCGCCGTGGAGTCGGCCGCATCGGCCTCGGCGCGGCTGCTGCCCGCCGGTAACGGCAACGGCACGGGGCCGGGCAACGGCAACGGACAGGGCAACAACGGAAACGGAAACGGCAACGGTGGCGGATCCGTCACCACCTTCAACGTCATCAGCGACATCCAGGGCGACCTCGCCGACTTCGCGGTGGCGCTGCAGGACATCGCGCAGATCAACCCGGGCGGCAAGGGCATCGCGATCGCCGGAGACATCACCCCGCGCGGCTACGACTTCGAATACGCGCAGGTGAGCAAGGTGCTCGCCGCGAACCCCGCGCCGAAGTCGCTCGCGTGGGCGATCGGCAACCACGAGTTCTACGTGCCGAAGTACTCCGACCCGAACACGCTGGCCCAGGCCACCTGGCCGAACGGCACCACGGAGGACTCGCTCTTCAAGAGCTTCTACAACTTCGCCGGTCGCAGCACGATCTACAACGAGCAGGTCTTCGGCGACGTGCCCGTGCTGATGATCGGCACCGAGAAGTACATGCACTACCACGACGCCACCCTCTGGGATGAGGTGTGGATGAGCGATGCGCAGTTCGCCTGGCTCGAGGACAGGCTCTGGTACTGGCGCGACCGCAAGCGCCCCGTCATGGTGATCAGCCACCACCCGCTGCCGAACACGGTCTCGGGCTCGCGGAACAAGCTCTACATGTCCGACTACCTGCAGACCGACCGTGTGCTTGATCTGCTGGGTCGCCACCCCGACGTGTTCCTGTTCACCGGGCACACGCACTGGGATCTGGCGCTCTCCGACTGGTACGCGCGCCGGATCGTCGCGGGCACGGGCAACCTCGACGGCTTCAACGTGGTGAACACCGGTGCCGTCCAGACCGGCTGGACCGACAACGGCTCGGGCGGCGAGTCCGTCGTGCCCGGCGGGTTCAACCAGGGCCTCCAGGTCGAGGTCGGCGCCGCCTCCGTGACGATCAAGGCGCGCGACTTCCAGCGCAAGGAGTGGATGAAGCAGATCCGGATCCCGCTGTCCACGCAGTGGTCCTGACCCACAGCTGACGAAGGGCCGGATGATCCCCGAGCGGATCTCCGGCCCTTCGTCATGCGCGTTCTGTTCAATCGCCTGCCCGGTGGTCCTTTCTATCGTCGGAGTCATCCACGAGCAGGAGGTTCGATCATGAGCAAGGTCATCTGCGGTCTGTCCGTCTCCGTCGACGGATTCATCACGGGCCGCGATCCGCGACCAGGGCACGGACTCGGCGACGGCGGGGTGCTGTTCGACTGGTACGGCAGCGGCGACGTGCCGAGCACCGTGTTCGCCGGGTTCCGGCTGTCCGCTCCGAGCGCGCGAGTGTTCGATGCACTCGCGTCGCGCGTCGGCGCGAGCCTGGCCGGGCGCACCACCTACTCCGACTCCGATGACTTCGCCGGCGGGGCGCCGCATCCCACTGCTCCGCTCGTCGTGCTGTCGCATGAGGCGTTCCCGCCGGCGAACGCGCGTCAGACCATCGTGAGCACGGGGCTCACCGATGCCGTGGGCACGGCGAAGGCCCTCGCCGACGGCAAGGACGTGGGGCTCATGGGTGGTGTGCTCGCCACGGAGGCGCTCAAGGCCGGGCTGGTCGACGAGCTCATCCTGCACCAGGTGCCCGTGCTGCTGGGCGCCGGCCGTCGCTTCTTTTACGAGCTTCCGCAGCACATCGCGCTGCGGATCCACGAGGTGGTGGCCGCACCCGACGTCACGCACTTGCACTATCTCGTCGAGCACGCCGGACGTGCCGCGGTGGGGGAGGACGCGCGATGATTCTCGTCACCGGTGGGCTCGGGATGATCGGCGCCCACACGGCGGCCGCCCTGGCCGACCTCGGCGAGGAGGTGGTGATCACCGCGCATCGGCGCTCCGACGTGCCCTCGTTCCTCGCTGGCCGGGTCATCGTCGAGACCGTGGACGTGGCCGACCGCGATGCGTTCCTCGCGCTCGGCGACCGGTACGACATCGGCGGCATCGTCCACCTCGCCGGCAGCATTCCGGAACCGGATCCGATCCCGTATTTCCGGCGCGATTCAGCGGCCTTGTTCACCGCGCTCGAGGCGGCGCGGACCTGGGGCGTCGACCGCTTCGCCGTCGCCGGCAGCATCAGCTCCTACGAGGGCCGAGGCGAGCGACCATGGACGGAGGACCTCGCGTTGCCGCTCGCCGTTCCACCGCATCCGATCGCGGCCTTCAAGAAGGCGGTCGAGCCGCTGACGCTGTTCTCCCTGTCCGGAACCGGAGTCGATCCGGTGCTGCTGCGGATCGGCAGCACGTGGGGGCCGCTGATGGATCCGGAATCGCCGTTCAACCCGGTGCCGTCGACCGTGAGCGCCGTGCTGCGCGGCGAGCGTCCACGCCCGCTGCCCGCCGGCGCCGGGGACTTCGGCTACGCGCCGGATTCTGGTCGCGCGATCGCGCTGCTCATGACGGCGCCCTCGCTCGCGCACACCGCGTACAACGTGTCGAGCGGCGTTCCGTTCACCGCTCGCCAGCTCGTCGACGCGCTGAACGCCGCGCTGCCCGGAGCGGGGATCGAGTCGACCGCACCGGCGGCGACAGTGGAGGACGCGCCGTACCTCGACGTCACCCGGATGCGCACGGAGACCGGCTTCGAGCCTGCGTTCGATCTATTTGGCGCGGTCGCGCACTACGTCGAGTGGCGGCGCGGGAACGCCCGCTGACCGGGGATCCATTGATCCTTGCTTAAATTACTCAATTGAGTAATTATGGATTCATGACACCGACGCGCACTTACCGCACGACGCAGGAGCGCCGCGCCGAGATCATCGAGGCGACGATGCGGGTGCTCGCGGAGCAGGGGTTCGCGGCCGCGTCGTTCGCCCGGATCCGGGAGGTCGCCGAGCTCAGCAGCACTCGCATGATCTCGTATCACTTCGCCGACAAGGCCGCGCTCATGGGCGCGCTCGTCGAGCACATCGTGCAGCAGGCTGCCGCCGTCATGGTCCCCGCGATGGAGGCGGAGCCGACGTGGGCGGGCAAGCTCGCGGCGTACCTCAGGTCCAACCTGCGCTTCCTCGCCGACAACCGGCTGGCCGCGCGCGCCGTGATCGAGGTCATCCGCAACGCCCCGCGGGCGGACAACGGCCTTCGTGAGGACACGTCGGCGCTGCTGCTCTCGCTGCTTCTCGCGCAGGGGCAGGAGGCGGGCGAGTTCCGCGTCTTCGACACGCTGGTGATGGCGCGCTCCATCCGCGCCACCATCGACGCATTCGCGATGACCATGCCGTCGGGGGAGGCGGCGACCGCGGCGGCGATCGACGAGATCGTCGCCCTGTATCACCGGGCCACTCGCCCGGAAGGAGGAGCTTGATCATGACTCTCACCGTCGACCGCCTCGCTGCGGTCCGCCCGACCCTCGACACCGTGCGCCGGCTGTGGTGGCTGTGCGCCGCGGTGTCGGTGATCGCTCTGGCCGCCGCAGCGGTCCTTGCGATCGTCGACCCCGCCGAGGTGAACTGGGTGGTGTGGCTGCGCGGATCGGTCGTCGCGGTGGCGAGCCTCGTGTTCGTCGTCGTGACGAGGGCGGCGGCGCGCGGCAGCCGTCGGGCCTTCACGCGGATGCGGTGGATCTCGATCATCGCGCCGATCGGGATCGGCCTGATCATCGTCTCGCCGGACTCGGGGTACCCGATCTGGATGAAGATCGAGCAGGGGCTCATCGGGATCCTGATCGTCGCGATCGCCGTTCTGCTGAACCGCCGCCAGACGCGAGCGGCGTTCCCCAAGGAGAACTGAAGCGCGATGGCCGACACCTACCGCGAGCGGGCGCCGAGTGCGGCGCTCGCCGGGGTGGTGCGCACGATCTGGGTGCAGTACGTCGGCGACGCGCCCGCCGTCCACCGTCATCTGCCCACCGGTGGGGTGGAGATCCACGTGGCGGTCGGCGGGCCGGCGCGGCTGCTCGGCCCGCTCACGGGGCATCGGCTCGAGGTCATCCCGCCGGGCACCACGATCCTCGGCGTGCGGTTCCGCCCGGGCGGTGCACCGCCGCTGCCGATGCCGTTCGAGGAGCTCGTCGACCAGAGCGTGCCCCTTGTGGAGGTGTGGGGCGACCTTGCCGAACGTCTGCTCGACGATGTCGCCGCGTCCGGCGCCGTCGACCGAGGGATCGCTCTGCTCGAGGCGTTCCTGCTGCAGCGATTCCGGGTCGGCAGGGCGGCTGATCCTCTGCTGCGCGCCGCGGTCGAGGCGCTGATGCCCTGGCGTCCGGTCGAGGTCGGCGCGGTCGCCGCAGACGTGGGGCTGTCGGAGAGTCAGCTGCGGCGGCGATCGCTGAGCGTGGTCGGGCTCAGCCCCAAGGTGCTGCAGCGCACCCTTCGGTTCCAGGGGTTCCTCGCCCTCGCCCAGGCGGGTGCGACGCCCAGCGGACGCGTCGGCGTCGACGGCATCGCCGGCCTGGCGGTGGACGCCGGGTATGCGGACCAGGCGCATTTGAGCCGAGAGTGCTTTCGCCTCACCGGGCAGACGCCCCGCGAGCTGCTGCACGGCGACGTCGAACGCTGCGCCTGCGGACACGACCACTCCGCGTCGTACCGTCCGTTCCTCGCCGGGCGGTTCGGCGGTGTCCGTGCGGTGGATGCGTGAGCAGTGCATTGTTCGCTATTTAGCTCAGGTGCTAGATTGCGCTCATGAGCGAAGCGGAGAACAGCGCGTTCGAGGCACTGGCCCATCCGACCCGGCGGCAGATCCTGCAGGATCTGAAGGATGGGGAGCAGGCGGCAGGGGAGATCGCGGCGCGGTTCGCGGTGAGCGGACCGACGATCTCCCGGCATCTGCGGATCCTCCGGGGTGCCGGCCTGATCGTCGAACGGCGTGACGCGAACCGGATCCTCTACTCCCTCGCCGGCGACCGGCTCGCCCTGTCGATCGGCGACTTCCTGTCCACGGTCTGCCCCGAACAGATCGTGCTGCGGGAGGTGCGAAAGCGGCGCCCATCCGAGGGCGAGCCCGGCGGCACCCGTGAGCACCCGGCGGTGACAGCGTGAGCGTCGTGCCCGGAGTGAAGGCGCACCTGCGCCGCCGCCTGCTCGTGAGCTACCGGCTCGATCCCGACATCGCACGGACGCTCGTGCCCGCACCGCTGCGCCCGCAGCTGATCGACGGACAAGCGCTCGGGGGCTTCTGCGTGCTCGGGCTCGACGCGATCCGGCCGCGCTGGTTCTCGGCACGTCTCGGTCTGCGTTCCGAGAACGCTGCGCATCGGATCGCGGTGGAGTGGGATGAGGGCGACACCGTGCGCACGGGCGTGTTCATCCTGGAGCGCCACAGTTCGGCCTGGCATCCGGTGCTGTTCGGAGGCCGGCTGTTCCCCGGGGTGCACCGCCGCGCGCGATTCGCCGTCGACGAGCACGGTGGCCGCTACGCCATGGGCATGGACGCCTCGGGGAGCATCTCGATGCGGACGTCGAGGTCGGCGGTGCCTGGACGACCTCCTTCTTCGGCTCGGTGGACGAGGCATCGGCGTTCTACCGCTCCGGGCGGATCGGCTGGTCGCTCGGTCACGACGGTCGCACCCTGGAGGCGGTCGCGCTCGCCGCGGAGGAATGGGCGGTGGAGGCGGCCCAGGCGCACAGCGTGCACTCGTCGTTCTTCGATGCGCTGCCGCGAGGGTCGGCCGTGCTCGATCACGTCGTGGTCATGCGCGATCTCGACATCACGATGGAGGCTCCGGCGACCGCCGTCGGAGCGTCGCAGCCGCTCGCGGTCTGAGCCGCTCCCTCCGGACGTCGCGCGCGGGGACGCTCATGCGAAAGGCCGCCGGCATCGCAGCGCCGGCGGCCTTTCGCGTTTTGCTCTCAGTGTCGTGAGACTGCGGGATCCACGGATCTGGTCTGCTGTGCCAGGCGCGAGCGGTCGTCCGCGTCGAGGGCGCGCAGATCCGCCCCCTTCGTCTCGCGGGCGGCGGCCACGGCGACCAGCGTGATCGCGCAGGCGATCGCCACGTAGATCGCGACCGGCACGCTCGACTTGTACTGCGCGAGCAGGCTCGTTGCGATGATCGGCGCCAGCGAACCGGCGAAGATCGACGTGACCTGGTAGCCGAGGCTGACGCCGGAGTACCGCATCCGGGTGGGGAACATCTCCGCCATGATCGCGGGCTGACCCGCGTACATCGCGGCGTGGAAGACGAGGCCGAGAGCGATGGCCGCCCAGATGACGATCGGGTTGGCGGTGGCCATCATCGGGAAGGCGAAGAAGCCCCAGGCGGCTCCGAGCACGGCGCCTGCCGCGTACACCGGCTTGCGGCCCCAGCGGTCGGAAAGCCGCCCGAACAGCGGGATCACGAGGAAATGAACGACGTGCGCTCCGGCCAGGATGAGCAGCGTCGCCGACGTCGCCTCCTTGACGGTCTGCGTGAGGTAGACGATCGAGAAGGTGACCACCACGTAGTAGAGGATGTTCTCCGCGACGCGCAGTCCCATCGCCACGAGCACGCCGCGGGGGTAGCGGCGCACGACCTCGAGGGGCCCGAAGCTCTGGGAGGCCTCCTGCTCCTGCGCCGCCTTCATCTCCAGGAAGATGGGGGCCTCGGTGACCTTGGTACGGATGTACCAGCCGATGAGCACGATCACGGCCGAGAGCCAGAACGCGATGCGCCAACCCCAGCCGAGGAATGCGTCCTGCGGCAGCGTCGCGGACAGTGCGAAGAGCACGAGCGTGGCGAGCAGGTTGCCGACCGGCACCGCGGCCTGCGGCCAGCTCGCCCAGAAACCGCGCCGCTCGCGCGGGCTGTGCTCGGCGACGAGCAGCACGGCGCCGCCCCATTCGCCGCCGATCGCGAAGCCCTGCGCGAATCGGAGCAGCACCAGCAGGACCGGTGCGAGGTACCCGACCTGGGCGAAGCCCGGCAGGCAGCCGATGAGGAACGTCGCGGCGCCGATGATCAGGATGCTGGCCTGCAGCAGCTTCTTGCGCCCGTACTTGTCGCCGAGGTGGCCGAACACGATGCCGCCGAGCGGCCGTGCGATGAAGCCGATCGCGTAAGTGACGAACGCCGCGATGATGCCGCTGAACGGGTCGTCCGACGGCGGGAAGAAGACGGTGCCCAGCACGAGGGTCGACGCCGAGGCGTAGAGGAAGAACTCGTACCATTCGACGACCGTGCCCGCCATGGAGGCGGCCACGACCCGGCGCAGGCCGGTGGGGGATGCGGTCTCGTACGCCATGTGTGCTCCTTTGCACGATCAGAGAGGTCTGTCGGTTCTCCAGCCTGAGACGACTTCGCCATTGCGACAATGCCCATATGCGGCGGACGGAGTGTGCACGAATGCACACTCCGTCCTCAGGGGTGCATGGTCGGACTGGCGGGATCCAGCTGCCGCTGATGGCGGAGGGGCGGGGCGTCGTGCCCGGCGTGGTCATAGGCAACGCCCCGACACTGGGGTGCGCGGCGGCCAGGGGTCGCGTGCCCGGCGGACCCCGGGTGGCTGTGGGAGGGATCCTGATGCTGAGAGCGCGGAGGGGAGGCATGTCACCCGGTGCGGGTGCGGACGTCCTCCTCGAGGATGTCGCGTGGCATCAGCGTGCGGCCCGTCGCGCGGTCGGATGGGCGTGCGCAGGCCTGCTCGTGGGGAGCCCGATGATCGGCCGCCTTCTGATCGGGCTGCAGGCTGCTCGGGACGAAGTGGATCCCTGGGGCCCTCTCGACGCTCTCATCATCCTCGCCGGACTGGCGTGCTGGGGTGGCGCAGTCTGGCTGCTCGTGCGTACCGACGTGCACGGACGCACGGCGGTGGAGATCGCGCGATGGCAGATCCGGGATGCGGACGGGAGCCGGGTGACTTCGATCGAGTTGCGAGGCCGCGCGCGGGGCACACGGGGGATGCGCACGTGGATCGCCCAACGGAACGCCACTGTGGTCCCGATCGCCGCGCTCGCGCCGCGCGATCGACGCGCGCAACTCCTGATCGCCGCGCGCGGCCGACCCGGCACCGAACAGGAGCGGCGGGCGAGCTTCGGTGAGGGGATCGCGACGGGCTATGCGCAGGGCGTTCTCCGCGCGCGACGCACCGCCGCAGTCCTGGGCGGTGCGGAACTGATCGTGGGCGGCGTCGCGGTTGCCGGATTTGTGTGGGGAGGCGGCTCTGCGGCCCTCTTCCGGAGCAGCGCGGTCGCGTTCGTCGTCCTCGTCGTGTCATCGCCGATCATCGGGCGCGCGGAGCGAAGAGGCCCGAACGGAGTCCGCGCCCTCGCCGCAAGGCTGCTGCCGAGCTTGCGGAGCAGGGACGCGCGGCTGGACGTCAACCAGGTCGCCGCGATGATCCGGAAGCCTCGTCTTTATGACCTCTGGGCGGAGCTGCATCCCTTTCCTCGCGCGGCGCTCGGATCTCAAAAAGGCTCCGCCTCCGGCAGGGATCTTGGCGCGAGTCGCGCCAAGATGCCCCGCTGCCGGACGTGACAGACATGTGATCCGGTGAGCACGAGGACAGCCCCGCCTGACGTTGTGCGGGGCGCGGGACCGGTTGTGGCGCGGACCGCTCGTTCAGGTCGTGCAGGGGACGGGAGTCGCTTCGGTCTTGGGGTGGCCGGCACGGCGGTCGCGCGCTCGCCGTCGTCGGGCCGCGAACCCGTCCAGCACGAGCGGCGCGGCGATGCCGAGGAGGACCAGCGCCAGTCCGGTCAGCTGCCGCCCCTCGAGCACCTCGCCGGCTACGAGCACGCCCAGGAGCACGCCGGTGACGGGGTTCAGGAGCCCGACAAGACCGACGGTGCCGGAGGGCAGGTGCTTGAGCGCTGCGAACCATGCAACGTTGGCGACGGCGGTCGCGACCAGAGTCAGGTAGCCGTATGCGGCCAGACCCGCGCCGTCGACGACGGGCGGCGGACCCTCGACCACGGCCGCGACCGGGATGAGTGCGAGGCCGCCGAAGACCAGCTGCCAGGCCGTGGAGGGGAGGATCCCGACTTCGCCGTTCCAGCGCTTGGCGAGGATGAATCCGACCGATGACATGGCCATCGCGGCGATCGAGGCGATCACGCCCCGCGGGTCGACGGAGCTCGTGGTGCCGAGCAGCATCAGCGCGACGCCGCCGATGCCGACGAGCGCGCCCAGCAGGCGCAGGATCCCCGGACGCTCCCGCAGGATCGCCCACGCGGCGACGGCGATCGCGACCGAGGAGGTGGCCATGATCGTCGACGCGATGCTCGTCGGCAGCAGCTGCGCCGCGGCGTAGACGAGCACGAAGAAGGCTCCGACGTTGAGGGTGCCCAGCACGGCGGATTTCCACCACCAGGAGCCGCGGGGGAGGCGGCGGACCAGTGTCAGGAGCAGCAGTCCCGCGGGCAGTGCGCGGATCGTGGCACCCCAGATCGGGGAGTCGGGGAGCCACTCCCGCGTGACGAAGTAGGTGCTGCCCCAGGCGATAGGAGCGATCATCGCGACGACGAACCACCGCCAATTAGTTTCCATGGAAGACACTATAGCTTCCTTGGAAGATATAGTGAAGGGGTGACGGAGATCGATGATCAGGTGACGCGGATCCAGCAGGCATGGCGGCGGGAGCGGCCCGATCTCGATGTGACCCCGATCGGCACGATCGGGCGCCTGCATCGACTGGCTCTGGCGCTGACCGAGGAGCTCCTCGTGGTCTATCGCAGGCACGGGCTGTCGGAGGGTGACTTCGATGTGATGGCGGCACTGCGCCGTTCGGGCGAGCCGTATGAGGCGAGCCCCACGGATCTCGCCGCCTCGACGATGATCACGAGTGGCGGGATGTCGAAGCGTCTCGACCGTTTGGAGGGCGCCGGTCTCGTCACGCGGCGTGCCGGATCCGGAGACGGACGCGGCCGGGTCGTGGCGCTGACGGCCAAGGGCAGGGAGCTGATCGACGCCGCCTTCGCCGATCATGTCGCGAACGAGCAGCGCCTGCTGGCGATGGTGCCCGCGTCGGAGCGGGCGGCGCTGGAGACGACGCTGGCGGGGTGGCTCGCGCACTTCGAAGCGCGCGACTGACTGGCCCGGCCTTCGGGGCGCTGCGGCTCAGGCGGCGCACTTGGGACTGCTCGGGAGGCGCGTGGATGCGGGGAGGAGCCTGACGCTCCTCCCCGCATGCCCTCCAGTCGGTCCAGGCCGTCCTTCGTGTCGTCCGCAATGGGGTGACGGCGAGCACGAAGTCCGGGCGGGGACTCGATGAGCGTGAGACCTGGGACGACGGCTGCGTTACCCCCGAAGCCGCCTGGAAGTCTGGCGTGAAGCCCTCCGCTCATCGACCCGCCCAGGATGTCAAGGCGCCGCGCCCGCCGGAATGGCCAAAGGTCTAGAGATCGCCTTACTTCTGGCCGAGACTTGCCGTCGCGCGGAGCACCGTCCCAGCCCGTCGGTCCCACTCCGGTTCTCAGACGAGGGGGAACTGCACCTCGAGGATCCAGGCGTGGTGTTCGGAACGGACGGTGAGCTCGCCCCCGAGCTGCTGCGCCCGGGCCGTCATCCGCATGATGCCGTAGCCGCCGGACGGGAGCGCTTCTCGCGAGCCCTTCGCCGCCAGGGGGCTCCGCACGGACATCCGCACCGTGCCGGACGAGACTCGCACGGCGATCTCGACGGCCCCGCGGCCGCCGTGCTTGAGCACGTTGGTGATCGACTCGCGGGCGATGCGCGCGAGTGCCGCGTCGATGACGCGGGGGATGCGGGGGTCCGTAGGGTCCCCGTCCAGGACGAGCGCGGACCCTACGCCGTGCAACTCCGACCTCGCGTTCTCAAGTGCGCCGGCCAGGCTCTCGCGAGGCGGGTCGGCGAGGACCGCAGGACCTTTCGCCTGCTCGACCACCCGGCGCAGATCGCCGAGTGCCTTGTTCGCAGCGTCGCGGATCGTCTGCTGGGACTGTTCGCGGAGCTCTTCGTCGATGGGCTGTTCCAGGACCCGGGTGTACATCGCGATGACGGTGAGATCGTGGGCGATGACGTCGTGCAGTTCGTCCGCGATCCTCTGGCGCTCGGCGAAGGCCGCTTCCTGCTCGGCCTGCTCCTGCGCCCGGAGACTCTCCTGGAGTCGTTGCTCGCGGGCGGATCCCACGGTGAGGAGATACCCGACCGCTCCGGAGACCGTGGCGACGACGAGTGCTGCGGCGACGTTGGTCAGCGTGAGCCCTGGTACCGCGAAGGTCGCAGCCGCCGCGGCGGAAAGCAGGAAGCCGCCGACGAAGGTCACCAGCAGCGGCCTGGTCCCGGTTCGAACCACACAGCCCATGGCGACGGCGAGCGCGACGATCGTCGCGCCCTCGTTGGCGACGGCGAAGGAGACGCACATCGCCGACAGCAGCATGATGACCGCCAGGAGCGGTGACCACACGAAGAGGGCGAACACCGCCGTGAGAGCGAGCTGGAAGACGGAGGAGACGAGATCGTCCGCGGGGGAAACGATCACGAGGACGACGCTGATGGCGACTCCCGCAGCCGTCAGCGCGAGCAGCGTGAGGCGTTCGGCTTTCACCAGCGGCGACGATGCCCACGTGCGGAGCAATCTCCTCATCCGGTTGACCGGAGGCGACGGCTCGGAAGACATGGCCCTCATTATCGTGGGTCGCCCTCTCCGGGCCGTGAAGGTCGCAGGCGAGGTGAGGCGCTGCCCCACCTCGCCTGCGACGCCACCACTAGCTGCAGATGCCGAACGTCTTGCAGAGCCAGTCCCAGATTCCGGAATAGGTCGCAACGATGAACATGGCGCACTTCCTTCGCAGATTGAGCCGGGCGTCGGGTCGCTCGGTCGGGTGTCTGCATGCTGGATCCGTGCGGGAGTGCGCGCATTGGACCATCGGCCAGCGCTGCCAGGACTTCTGTCCAGTCCTTTTCTGACCTTCGGCGAGTACGCGCGCGCGTAGTCTCGGAGGATGACCTCGACGACCGCGTTGATCGCCGATGACGACCCGCTGGTGCGGCGCGCCCTCGCGGTGTTCCTGACCACCGCGGGCATCGACGTCGTGGAGGAATCCCCGGACGGCGCGCACGCGATCGCGGCCGCGCGCCGCCTCCGTCCCGACGTCGCTCTGGTCGACGTGCAGATGCCGGGTGTTGACGGCATCGCGGCCACCGCAGGGATCATCGAGCACTCGCCGGACACGAAGGTGCTGGCGATCACGACGTTCGGGTCGATCGAGTCGATCATGCCCATGCTCCGGGCGGGAGCCGCCGGTTACCTGCTCAAGGACACCGATCCCGAGGACATCGTCGCGGCCGTGCACGGAGTGCTCGCAGGCAACGGCGTCCTGTCTCCGCGGGTCACGACCCGACTGATCGCCTCGATCCGCGAAGCCGCAACGCCGGCGATCGAGCCGCTCGAGGAGTTCGAGGCGCTCTCGGACCGGGAGATCGAGGTGGTCCGCCTTCTCGCTGCGGGTCTTTCCAACGCGGAGATCGCCCTGGAGATGCACGTCTCAGAGGGGACCGTCAAGGCGCATCTCGGCAACATCATCGCGAAGTGGGGCGTCCGCGATCGTGTCCAGGTGCTGATCCGCGCCGCGCGGTCGGGGCTCGTCTCGTTCACCTGAGCGCTCGGCCCTCTGCAACGCCGAGTTGGACCTTCGTCCATCGATATCTGAACCTTCGTCCTATCGCCGAGAACCGCGCGCTCGAGACGATGGATGCAGGCGCGTTCCCGTTCGCGCCATGTCTGCACGCCTCGACGGGGCCGGTTCCTGGATCCGGTTTCCGCGGCGGATGTGACGCCATGAGGAGATGACAGATGCCCGACTCTCGCCATCAGCTGAAGGTGGTGACGTTCGCCGCGATCGGTCTCACGGCCGTGCTCGTCCTCGCGGGGACGGCCATGACCGCATATGCGCTCGTCGGCATGGAGCGCGACTCCACATTCTTCGCCGCGACCCTCCTGTGGGCACAGGTGTTCCTCATGGCAGGCGTCGTCATCGGCGTGGGGGCCGTCTTCCTGAAACTGATGTGGCCGACGGCGAGTCCCGCGGCATGATGACCGCTCTGAGAAGGGTGCGACTGGCCTGCGGGCTGATCGCGGCCGGAGGCTTCGCGGCCATCGGAGCGAGCCGCCTCGCGGCGCTGCTCACGCACGTGCCGGGCAACGGCTTCCTGGGCGGGGCGGAGCCGGCGGTGTTCATCGTCGCATGCACGCTGCTCGTGGCCGCGGTGGTCTCGATCCCCTACCTCCGCGAGACGGCGCACCCCGGTGTGGCCCCGGGATCCGCGACGAAGGAGAGCCCCGTGGCTCGGATCAGCGAGGACAGCCGGCGATGAAGCGGGCCGGAGCGCCTGAGGCCGTCGAACCGTGCGTCCACATCCGCGCACGGCATACGCGATAGGGTTTGAGGCGTGTCGAGTCCCGAGTCAGACAGGTCAGGGGTTGACGGTCCCACCGCCAGCCCCCTGAGCCACTGATCACGACGCCCACGATCTGCGTGGGTGGATGTCTGGGCGTGCCCGGAGAGCCGGCCGTGGTGACAAGAAAGAACCCCTTCTTGATCACTCACCTCGGAGTACTGGATGCCTTTTGCTCTCTATCTGCTTGCCCTGGCGGTCTTCGTCATGGGAACTTCGGAATTCATGCTCGCGGGACTGCTTCCCGCGATCGCAACCGAACTCGACGTCTCGGTCGGCACCGCGGGCCTGCTGAACTCTGCGTTCGCAGTGGGCATGGTCGTGGGTGCGCCCGTCATGGCGGCCTCCGCTCGCCGCTGGCCGCCTCGGCTCACGCTGATCGTCTGCCTTCTCGTGTTCGCCGGAAGCCACGTCATCGGTGCGTTGACACCCGTGTTCTCGCTTCTCCTCATCACCCGGGTGCTCAGCGCTCTCGGGAACGCGGGCTTCCTCGCCGTCGCTCTGAGCACCGCGACCACGCTCGTGCCGGGGGACCAGAAGGGACGCGCCCTGTCGATCCTGCTGTCAGGCACGACGATCGCGACCGTCGCCGGCGTCCCCGCAGGGGCTCTGCTCGGCACCGTGCTCGGCTGGCGAGCGACGTTCTGGTCGATCGTCATCCTGTGCATCCCGGCGGTCTTCGGGGTCCTCCGCGGCATCCCGGGCAAGTCCATAACCCCGGGGGCCGCGCCGCGGCTCCGGACAGAGCTCAGCATGTTGACGAATCCGCGGCTCGTCCTGGCCATGACATTGGGCGCGCTGATCAACGGCGGGACGTTTGCGGCCTTCACCTTCTTCGCGCCCGTCGTGACCGAGACGGCCGGGCTGGCCGAAGGGTGGGTTTCCGTCGCGCTGGTGATGTTCGGCGTCGGATCCTTCCTCGGCGTCACGATCGCGGGGCGACTGTCGGATCGACGACCCGGTCTCGTGCTCGCCGTCGCCGGGCCGCTGCTGCTCACAGGCTGGATCGCTCTGGCATCGGTCGCATCGCATCCCGTCATGCTTTTCGTGCTGCTCCTCGTCCAGGGGCTCTTGTCGTTCGGCGTCGGCAGCACCGTGATCACGGGTGTGCTGTACGCGGCATCGGGGGCGCCGACCTTGGGCGGTTCGTATGCGACCGCGGCCTTGAACGCCGGCGCCGCCGCGGGGCCGGTGCTCGGTGCGCTCGGGCTCGCGACGGGGCTCGGGCCGTCCGCCCCGATATGGATCGCCGCGGCGCTGACCGCGGGCGCTCTCGTGATCATGTGCCTCACCAGGCGGGTGTTCATGAAACCCATGGCGGAGGCGATGGGCTGACCCGTCCGATGGGGGGAGGCGTTTCGTCTCGCTTCGCTCGCTCAACGACCGGAAGCCGCGCTCGCTCGACGACCGGAGTCGGAGCAAGGGAGCGGCGGAACCGCGCGTGACCAGGAAAAGACGAAACCCCCGCGATGTAGAAGCTACGCGAGGGTTTCTGGGGTGATTGTAACGATCACCCTTGTGGCTCCGACCGGCATCGATCCGGTGACCTTTCGATTTTCAGTCGAACGCTCTACCAACTGAGCTACAGAGCCGCACAAGCCTGAAGGTGGAAGCTTCTGACCTGCGCCCTAGACGACAGGCCTTTCCGAGGAAAGGCCTGTCGCTTGGAGCGACCCTGACGGGACTTGAACCCGCGACCTCCGCCGTGACAGGGCGGCACGCTAACCAACTGCGCTACAGGGCCAGAACTATGAAATTGTACCGGAAAGAGTGACCCCAACGGGATTCGAACCCGTGCTACCGCCGTGAAAGGGCGGCGTCCTAGGCCGCTAAACGATGGGGCCGGAGGCGAACCTCGGGGGTTCCCTTGCCGACGCTCAAGCATAAGGGGTTCTTGAGGGAAAACACCAATCGAGAGCGCGTCGCTCTGGATCCCGGGCGTGTCAAGGCGCACAATGGGAGTTGGTCCCGTCCCGTCCCCGAACGCTCGACCATCAGCCGTCTACCCGAAGAATTCCCGATCCCGAGCGGGATTCGAAGGTTGCGATTGAGGCTGATGTTGTTAGTGTGACATGAGTGAAACCGGCGAAAGGGAGCCGCGTGAACCATCCGAACATCGAAGACGCCCGCCGACCCGGACAGGCGTCGCTCGTTCGGCGTGCCCGCGCGGCGCGCCTCGGACGCCGCCGCGGCGGCGTCGCGCTGAGCATCGCCACTGTCGGTGCGCTGATCCTCGGCCTTCTCATGGGCGCTCCGGCCGCCTACGCCGACGACTACCCCAGCTGGGACGACGTGCAGGCGGCGAAGGCCAACGAGGACGCGACCGCGAACGAGGTCGGCCGGATCCAGGGGCTCATCGCCACCCTCACGCAGAACGTCGCCGACACGAAGGCCGCAGCTGAGGCCGCGGGCAACGAGTACTTCGCCGCGCAGGAAGCGGTCGACGCGCAGGCGCGCCGGCTCGCGGATCTGCAGGCGCAGGCTGACGCGCAGAAGAAGGTCGCCGACGACAGCGCCAGCAAGGCGGGGCAGATCGCTGCGCAGCTCTCCCGTGATGGCGGTGACACCACCGCTCTGCAACTGTTCTTCTCCAAGTCCACGGCGAACAAAGACCAGCTGCTGCAGCGCCTCGGTCAGATGGACCGCGTGCTCGTCGGCACTCAGGCCATCTATGACAAGGCGCTCGAGGCGAAGAACACTGCGCAGTCGCTGACTGATCAGGCCACTGCGGCGAAAACCGAACGCGACCGGCTCGCCAAGATCGCCGAGGACAAGATGCAGAAGGCGCAGGCTGCGGCGGAGGCTGCCGCTGCCGCGCTCGCCAATCAGCAGGCGAACCTCGGTCAACTACAGGCCCAGCTCGCCGCGCTGCAGGACACCACAGCCAAAACCGTTGCCGGCTACCAGGCGGGCGAAGCTGCTCGTGCCGCCGCGGAAGCCGCACGTCAGGCTCAGCTCGCCGCCGAGCGGCAGGCTGCGATCGATGCCGCCAAGAACAACGGCGGCGGCGGTGGCGGAGGCGGGAGCCCATCGGCCGGCAGCGGCGGCTGGGTCCGTCCGTTCGGCGGCTACCAGTCGTCCGGCTACGGCCCGCGCGTGCCAGACTGCGATGCATCGGGGTGCTCCTCCAGCTTCCACCGCGGTGTCGACCTCGCCGACGGCAGCTGCGGATCCCCGATCTACGCGGCGCACTCCGGAAACGTGGTCTACGCCGGCTGGAACGGCGGCTACGGCAACTACATCAAGATCGACAACAGCGACGGCAGCGGACTCGCGACCGGCTACGGTCACATCCTCAACGGCGGCTTCAACGTCTGGTCAGGTCAATGGGTGAATGCCGGAGACGTGATCGCCTTCGCGGGCAACACGGGCGGATCCTTCGGCTGCCACCTGCACTTCGAGGTCTACCAGTGGGGCGACACGATCAACCCGATCAACTTCATGGAGGGCCAGGGCGTCTACATGGGCTGATCCTCGGATCCCCACGCAGAAGACCCCCGGGCCGCTGAGCGGCGCCGGGGGTCTTCTGCGTATCTGGCGTCAGGTCCTTGAGAACCTCAGGACCGAACGGGTCAGTGGCCTTCGTTGGCGAAGCGCTCGATGGCCTCGTCGAGGATCCGCTGCGCCTCGGAGGCGTCGCCCCAGGCGTCGACCTTGACCCACTTGTTGGGCTCGAGGTCCTTGTAGTGCTCGAAGAAGTGCGAGATCTCCTTCTTCGTGTACTCGGCCAGGTCGTCGACGTCCTGGATGTGCGACCAGCGCGGGTCCTTGCTCAGCACGGCAACGAGCTTGTCGTCGCCACCGGCCTCGTCGCTCATCTTCAGCACCGCGACGGGGCGCACGTTCACGACCACACCGGGGAAGATGGCCTGGTCGAGCAGCACAAGCACGTCCAGCGGGTCGCCGTCCTCGCCGAGGGTGTTGTCGAAGTAGCCGTAGTCGGCCGGGTAGCCGAAGGTCGTGTAGAGCACGCGGTCGAGGTGCACTCGTCCGGTCTCGTGGTCGACCTCGTACTTCACGCGGCTGCCGCGCGGGATCTCGATGACGGCGTCGTGTGCGCCCATGCGTGTGCTCCTCAGAAAAGACGGTTGGATGCCGCGCACAAGCCTACTTCGCGTAAGGATCCTCGCGCGTGGGCCCCGCGCTCACCGGCGTCGCGCGCACCGGTGCGCGCCCGTCGCCCGTGCAGAGGGCGGCCGAGAACCAGTCCGGGTAGCGTGAGAGCGTGCCCTCCCTCTCTCCCGCCGTCGCCGAGATTCGCCGTGCCGTGCGTGCCGCGCTGGCCGCGCTGCCCGAACGGCCCAACACCGTGATCGTGGCGCTCTCCGGGGGCGCCGACTCCCTGGCGCTCGCCGCGGCGACCGCGTTCGAGGCGCGCGCCGCGGAGATCGGCGTGCGGAGCGTGACGGTCGATCACGGTCTGCAGGACGGATCCGACCGCGTCGCGGCCGAGGCGGCGGCGAAGGCGGCGGCGCTCGGCATCGAGGCGCTGGTGGAGCGCGTCGTCGTGGCGGAGGCGGGGGAGGGGCCGGAGGCCGACGCGCGGACCGCTCGTTACGCCGCGCTGCGCCGGATCGCGCAGCGCGAGGAGGGGCCCGTGCTGCTCGGGCACACGCTCGACGACCAGGCGGAGACGGTGCTGCTCGGCCTGGCGAGGGGATCCGGCGCCGGCAGTCTGCAGGGCATGGCTCCCGTACGCGTCGATGAGGACGACACCACGTGGATCCGCCCGCTGCTCGCCGTGCGCCGTGAGACGACGCGGACCGCCTGCGCAGCGGAGGGGCTCGAGCCCTGGGATGATCCGCACAACGCCGACCCCCGCTATCTGCGCGTGCGGGCCCGCGAACGCGTACTGCCGGTGCTCGAAGCCGAGCTGGGGCCGGGCATCGCCGAGGCGCTCGCCCGCACCGCCGAACAACTGCGTGAGGACGCGGAGGCGTTCGACGAGATGATCCACGAGACCATCGAGGACATCGTGGAGCACGCTGAAGCAGGGATCTCCGTCAGCGCCACGGCCCTCGCCGCGAACCCGGCGGCGCTGCGCAACCGCGTGATCCGCCTCGTCGTGCAGAGCGAGTTCGGTGTCGGCCTGACCCGCACGCAGACCGTCGAGGTCGCGCGCCTGGTGACCGACTGGTCGGGCCAGGGTCCGCTCGACCTGCCCGGTTGCACGGTCGCCCGTGTCGGCGGCCGCATCGTGTTCGCCGCCCGCTAGCGCCGGGGACGACGGAACGCGACGCCCGAAGGACGCCGCGTTCCATGGAACGGTCTTGCCGTCGCGTTACTTCTTGCCGCCGAGAAGGCCGCCGATCAGGCCGCCGATGTCGATGCCGCCCGCGCCGCCGGCCGAGGAACCCTGACCGCCGCCGAACAGGCCGCCGAGGCCGCCGAGGATGCTGCCGAGCCCGCCGCCACCGGCGGAGGAGCCCTGCTGCTGGCCGCCGCCGAGCAGGCCGCCCAGGATGTCGCCGAGACCACCGCCGCTGCCGCCCGCCGAGGAGCCCTTCTGGCTGTTCGCGATGAGCCCCATCACGATCGGGGCGAGGATCGGGAGCAGCTTGCCGAAGTCGATGCCGGCCGTCTTCTGATCGTTCGTCAGGGTCTGCGCGACCTGGTCGGCGTTGTCGCCGAAAACGTGCGAGACGATCTTCTGACCGTCGGCCTCGTCGATGTCGTCCACCGATGCCGCGCCGGAGAAGCCGTCGTGCTTGGCGAGGGCCGCTTCGATCGCGGAGGAGCCTTCCGGGGTCTCGGCGTTCTTGGCAAGGCCTCCGAGCAGAGCGGCGCCGCCTTCTTGCACCGCCTGCCGCGCGACGTCCTCGCTGACGCCGAGCTTCTGCGCGATGTCGCCGATCGGCACCTGGTTGAGGATCTCGTCGATGTCCATGGGACTCCTTCCGTCCGCGACGGGGGCTCGGTTCCCCCAAGCGCAACCCCGCCTCTCCGCTCACAGTAGCGGGCGCGGCACTCCTGCGGGAGAACGGATCCGGTCCCGTAAAATCGATGCATGCGCGCTGCGGACATCCCCGACGACCTGACCGACATCCTCGTCACAGAGGAGGAGATCCGCGCCAAGCTCGATGAGCTCGCGGCGCGAGTCGCCGAAGACTACGCGGGCAAGGATCTGCTGCTGATCGGAGTGCTCAAGGGCGCCGTCATGGTCATGGCCGACTTCGCCCGGGCGCTGCCGTTCTCGGCGCCGATGGACTGGATGGCGGTGTCGAGCTACGGTGCGAGCACGCGCTCGAGCGGTGTCGTGCAGATCCGCAAGGACCTCGACACCGACCTGCACGGCAAGCACGTGCTCATCGTCGAGGACGTCATCGACTCCGGCCTGACCCTGAGCTGGCTGCTGGAGAACTTCGCCTCCCGCGGCGCCGCGTCGATCGAGGTGCTCGCGCTGCTGCGCAAGCCCGAGGCGGCCAAGGTCGTGATCGACTGCAAGTACGTCGGCTTCGACATCCCGCCGGAGTTCGTGGTCGGCTACGGCCTCGACTACGCCGAGCGCTACCGCAACCTGCGCGACGTCGCGGTGCTGGCGCCGCACGTGTACGCGTAAGGTCCTGCCGGTCGCTGAGCCCGTCGAAGCGCCCTCTCGCGGGATATCCCTTCGACAGGGTCAGGGACCGAGCGGCAGGTACGCCGTGGGCGAATCCCCAGGAGGGCCTCAAGTCTCTCGCGCTACGCTGATCCGATCATGGATGTCAAGAAGATCACGCGCAGTTGGCTGACCTATGTGGTGCTGATCGGCCTGTTCCTGGTCGGCGGTTTTCTGCTGATCAGCAACCTCGGATCCTCCTCGCAGGTCTCGACCCAGGAGGGTCTCGACCTGCTGAAGAAGGGAAGCGTCACGAAGGTCGTCAACACCGACGGCGACCAGCGCGTGGACATGACGCTGTCCGAGGAGTACAAGGGCTCCAAGACGGTGCAGTTCTACTACGTGCAGGCCCGCGCTGCCGACGTGGTGAAGGCGATCGACGACGCCGCGCCCAAGGACGGCTACAACGACGCGGTGCCGAAGGCGAGCTGGTTCGACGGCTTCCTGTCGATTCTGATCCCCATGGTGCTGCTCGGCCTGCTCTTCTGGTGGCTGCTGTCCAGCGCCCAGGGCGGCAACAGCAAGATCATGCAGTTCGGCAAGTCCCGCGCGAAGCTCGTGAGCAAGGAGAACCCGACCGTCACGTTCGCCGACGTGGCGGGTGCGGACGAGGCCATCGAGGAGCTTCACGAGATCAAGGAGTTCCTGCAGGATCCGGGCAAGTTCCAGGCCATCGGCGCGCGGATCCCGAAGGGCGTGCTGCTGTACGGCCCTCCCGGAACAGGCAAGACCCTGCTCGCCCGCGCCGTCGCCGGTGAGGCCGGCGCCCCGTTCTACTCGATCTCCGGATCCGACTTCGTCGAGATGTTCGTCGGCGTCGGCGCCTCCCGCGTGCGTGACCTGTTCACGCAGGCCAAGGAGAACGCCCCCGCGATCATCTTCATCGACGAGATCGACGCCGTCGGCCGGCACCGTGGTGCGGGCCTCGGTGGCGGCAACGACGAGCGCGAGCAGACGCTGAACCAGATGCTCGTCGAGATGGACGGCTTCGACCCGAACGCGAACGTCATCGTGATCGCGGCGACGAACCGCCCCGACATCCTCGACCCCGCGCTGCTTCGCCCCGGCCGCTTCGACCGGCAGATCGGCGTGGACGCGCCCGACCTCAAGGGCCGCCAGCACATCCTCGAGGTGCACGCGAAGGGCAAACCGCTCGCGAACGGCGTCGACCTCGAGGTCGTCGCCCGCAAGACGCCTGGCTTCACCGGCGCCGACCTGGCGAACGTGCTGAACGAGGCCGCGCTGCTGACGGCGCGCTCGAACGCGCAGCTGATCGACAACCGCGCTCTCGACGAGGCCATCGACCGCGTCATCGCCGGCCCGCAGCGCCGCACCCGCGTGATGAAGGACAAGGAGAAGCTCATCACGGCTTACCACGAGGGCGGCCACGCGCTCGCGGCGGCGGCGATGAACTACACCGACCCGGTCACCAAGATCACGATCCTGCCGCGCGGAAAGGCCCTCGGCTACACGATGGTGCTGCCGTTGGACGACAAGTACTCGGTGACCCGCAACGAGCTGCAGGACCAGCTCACCTACGCGATGGGCGGCCGCGTCGCCGAGGAGATCGTGTTCCACGACCCGACCACGGGCGCGTCGAACGACATCGAGAAGGCCACGTCCATCGCCCGCAAGATGGTGCTGGAGTACGGCATGACCACCGACCTCGGTCCGGTCAAGCTCGGCACCGAGGGCGGCGAGCCGTTCGCCGGCCGCGACATGGGCCGAGGGCGCGAATACTCCGAGACGATCGCCGAGCGGGTGGACACGCAGGTGCGCGCGCTCATCGAGCAGGCGCACAACGAGGCGTACGAGGTGATCAGCGCCAACCGCGACATCCTCGACAAGCTCGCCCGCGAGCTGCTCGAGAAGGAGACCCTGGATCACAACCAGATCGCGGAGATCTTCACCGAGATCCGCAAGCTCCCCGAGCGTCCGCAGTGGCTGTCCAGCGAGGACCGTCCGGTGTCGCTGCTGCCCCCGATCGAGATGCCGCAGCGCGGTGTCGAGGTCGGTACGGCGGCGACCGAGGCGGCGCAGCCGTCGACGGAGCGCCGGCCGGGCACCGCGGGCGGCGGGAAGCCGCGCCCCGCGACGGCCTGAGCGATGGCCGTCGATCGGGATCGCGTCGCGAGCCTGACCCGTGAGCTGCTGCTCGCGATCGGTGAGGATCCGGAGCGCCCTGGGCTGAAGCAGACCCCGGCGCGGATGGCTGACCTCTACGTCGAGTTCTTCGCCGGACTCGGTGAGGATCCGGGGGCTCCCCTCGCACACACGATCAGCGTCTCGCACGGCCCCGCCCCCGACACGCTGCCGTCGGGCGCCGTGCTGCTGCGCGGGATCCGGTTCCGTTCGGTGTGCGAGCATCATCTGCTCCCGTTCGCCGGGCACGCGCACATCGCGTACCTGCCGGGCGAGCACGTGGTGGGGCTCGGCGCCCTCGTGAAGGTGGTCGAGATCCTCGCGTCGCGTCCGCAGGTGCAGGAGCGGCTCGGCGAGCAGGTCGCGGATGCGATCGCCTCCCACCTCGATGCGCAGGGTGTGCTCGTGGTGATGGACGCGGTGCACGGCTGCGTCACCATGCGCGGTGGACGTCAGACCGAGGCGTCGACCCTCACGATCGCGGCCCGCGGTGTGTACACGGATCCGGTCGCGCGCGCCGAATTGATCGCGCTGATCGGCTCTTCGACGGCCTCAGGGCTCGGCGGCGCATGACCGCGATCTGGGGGATCGTCAACACCACCCCCGACTCGTTCAGCGACGGCGGGCGCTATGCCGATCCCGACCGTGCGGTCGGGCACGGCGTGCTGCTGCGCGCGCAGGGGGCCGACGTGCTCGACATCGGTGGGGAGTCCACCCGGCCCGGTGCGGTGCGGGTGTCCGTCGCCGAGGAGCAGCGCCGCGTGCTGCCGGTCGTCGAGCGCCTCGCCGCGGAGGGGATCCCGGTGAGCGTGGACACCCTGAACGCCGCCACCGCGGTCGCGGCGGTGCGCGCGGGAGCACGCATCGTCAACGACGTTTCGGGTGGACTCGCGGATCCGGAGATGCTCGCGGCCGTCGCCGAAACGGGCGCCGACATCGCGCTGGGGCACTGGCGCGGTCCCTCGTCGGACATGTACGCACGCGCCGAGTACTCCCGGGTGGGACGCGAGGTGGCGACCGAGTTGCGCGAGCGCGTCGAGGCGGCGGCATCTGCGGGCATCGCGCCCTCGCGGATCATCGTGGACCCCGGGGTGGGCTTCGCGAAGACCGCCGGCCAGAACTGGGAGCTGTTGCGCGAGCTTGCCGACGTCGTCGCGCTCGGGCCGCGCGTGCTCGTGGGCACCTCGCGCAAGCGTTTCCTCGCCGACGCGCTGGGCGCTGACGCCGAAGAGGCGCGCAAGGATCTCGCGACGGCCGTGACGAGTGTGCTCGCGGCGCGCGCCGGGGCCTGGGCCGTGCGGGTGCACGACGTCGCCGGGACGCGCGACGCGCTTGCCGTGCTCGGCGCCTGGGACGGCTGAGCGCCCGCGCTTCGCCTGCCGCGGACATCCGCGAGCCTTGTCGTCCCGCCGCCGTAGGCTGGGGGCATGGACTTCCTCGACACGATCACGCTGACCGGGTTGACCGTGTTCGGGCGGCACGGCGTGTTCGACCATGAGCGCGAGAACGGCCAGGACTTCATCGTCGACCTGAGTCTGCACCTGTCGGTGCGTCAGGCCGCGATCAGCGACGACGTCGCCGACACCGTGCATTACGGCGAGCTCGCCGAGCGGGTCGCTGCCGTCGTCGCAGGCGAGCCGGTCAACCTGCTGGAGACGCTCGCCACTCGCATCGCGGATGTGGTGATGGAGGACGAGCGGATCCACGGCGTCGAGGTCACCGTGCACAAGCCGCACGCGCCGATCCCGCTGACCTTCGCCGACGTGTCGGTGACGGTGCAGCGCGTGAGCCACGCGCAGCGCGAATGGAGCGAAGGATGACGCCGACGCACCCGATCCCGCCCGTCCCGCGCGGCCGCAGGCTCCCTGTCATCGATCCGCGCCCCGAGGAGGAGCCGGTCGAAGCCGTCGTCGCTCTCGGCTCCAACCTCGGCGACACCACCTCGACCATCGATGAGGCGGTGCGCGCGATCCGCCGGCTGCCCCTCGTGGACGACGTACGCGTCTCGAAGGTCTTCCGCACGGTCGCGGTGCGGCTGGAGGGACCGGATCCGGATGCTCCGGAGTTCGCGAACGCCGTCGCGATCGTCACCACTCGCCTCGCCCCGCAGGTGCTGCTCGGCATGCTGCACGCGATCGAGGAGGAGCACGGCCGCATCCGCGCCGAGCGCTGGGGCGACCGCACTCTCGACCTCGACCTGATCGCGTACGGCGACGTCCGCAGCGACGACGAGCACCTGCTGCTGCCGCACCCGCGCGCGTTCGAGCGCGCGTTCGTGCTGGCGCCGTGGCTCGACGTGGATCCTGATGCGGTGCTGCCGGGACGCGGGCGGGTCTCCGACCTGCTGGCTGCGCTCGAGGACGACTCATGAAGCGGATCTCCCCGGTGGTGCTGCTGGTGCTCGCGCTCGCCGGTGCGGCGGCCGGGTTCCTGCTCGACCACGCGCTGACCACCGCCGGCAGAGCCACCTTCGCCCCGGCCATCCTGCTGCCGATCTTCCTCGTGCTGCTGGCCATCGCCGTGCTCGCGCTGGCGTGGCCGATCCGGCGCAGCACACGGTCGGCGTCGCTGCCACGCGTCAACCCGTTCCACGCTGTGCGGATCGCGATGCTCGCGAGGGCCTCGAGCCTGGTCGGCGCAGGGATCACCGGCTTCGCCGTCGGCCTGGGGGCCTATCTGCTCTCGCGTCCGATCACCCCGCCGATAGGCTCGATCATCGCGACAGCCGTCGCCGCGCTCGTGCTCACGATCGCGGCGGTGATCGCGGAGAGCTTCTGCCTGCTGCCCGGAAACGGGCCCCACGACCCCGACGGCCACGACGGGCCGCGCCTGGAGGACGACGATGACGACCATCCCCGAACCGCCGCAGAACCCGGGCTCTGACGCCGCCGCGCCGCCGACGCGTGCACAGGCGCGCGCCCAGGCCGCCGCCGCGCCCATGGCGCAGCCCGGATCCGCTCCCGCACCGGCCGGGATCCCGGTGCCCGTGGACGCGGCACCCGCCGCTGCCCCGGTGCTCGACGACGACACCTATCCGGCCCTGCGCACGCCGACGGCCCGCGGCGCGCTCGCGCTGGACGGCGTATGGCACCAGATCTCGCCGAAATACGTGATCGCCGAGGTGCTGCTGCGCATCCTCCTGCTCGCGGTGATCGCGGTCGGCGCGTACGCCGCCACGACCCTGCTCGCTCAGCCCTGGCCGTGGGCCTGGACGGTGGCGGGCGTGATCGCTGTCGTGATCCTGTTCGAGCTCGTGATCCTGCCGCGGCAGGCGAGGGCGATCGGCTACATGCTGCGCGCCGACGACATCGTCTTCCGGCGAGGGATCCTGTGGCAGCGCATGATCGCGGTGCCGTACGGACGCATGCAGCTCGTCGACATCACCCGCGGGCCGGTCGACCGGGCGTTCGGGATCGCCAAGCTCAAGCTCGTCACGGCCGCCGCGACCACCGGCGTCGAGATCCCCGGCATGACCGAGGACGCGGCGGAGTCGCTGCGCGACACGCTCATCGACGTCGCCGAGATGCGCCGGACGGGCCTGTGAGCGCGCCCGAGCAGCCGCCGTACGGCTCGCCCCCCGCGCCGGGGCAGGTCGCTTCCTGGGGGAGCCCGCCCGCACAGGCGCCCGGCACGCCCTCGCTGGCCGATGGCGACTGGCACCGGATGCACCCGCTCACGCCGCTCATGAAGGGCGGCCTGGTACTGGTGATCGTGATCGGATACCTGATCGCGAACCTGCGCGAGAAGATCGTGTACTGGTTCATCTCGATGTTCACGCCGGCGCGGGTGCCCGAGTTCGGGGGCGACCCCGTCGATTGGGTGCTGAACAACAACCTGGTGCTGGTGGTGCTGCTGGGCGTGCTCGCCCTGGCGGTGCTGCTCGTGGCGATGTTCTGGCTGATGTGGCGCTTCCACGACTTCCGCATCACCGAGGCGCACGTCGAGGTGCGCAAGGGCGTGATCTTCCGCTCGCACCGCCGTGCGCCGCTGGACCGGGTGCAGGGCGTGAACCTCACCCGCCCGTTCCCCGCGCGCCTGATCGGGCTGGCCAAGCTCGAGGTCGACGGTGCGGGCAACGATGCGAACGTGCCGCTGGAGTACCTCTCCACGGCGAAGGCCGAGTCCGTGCGCGCCGACATCCTGCGCCTGGCCTCCGGGGCACGGCACGCCCGCGACGCGACGCGCGGAGGGGATCCGGCAGCTGCGCGCACGATGCGCGCGCAGCTCGCGGCGTCGATGGACGCCGGCGTCACCGGGCTGATCGCCGGCGTCGACCTCGATGACGTCGCACCGGAGCACGTGCTGCGGATCCCCACCGGGCGTCTCGTGGGTTCGCACGTGCTGTCCGGACTCACGTGGCTCGCACTGTTCGCGGTGATCTTCGTGGGCGGCATGATCGGCACCCTGCCCGCGGTGCTCGCCGATGCGGGGCCGGCCGGCGGCGCGGTCGCGATCGGCATCGCGCTGGCGATGGGCATCCCGCTGCTGCTCGGTGCCATCGCGGTGACCTGGAGCAGGATCGCGCGAGCGCTGCGTTACTCGATCGCCCCCACACCGGACGGCGTGCGCATCACGTTCGGCCTGTTCACGACGGTGACGGAGACCATCCCGCCCGGGCGCATCTTCGCCGTCGAGGTGATGCAGCCGTTGCTGTGGCGGCCGTTCGGCTGGTGGTCGGTGCGGATCAACCGGATGAGCGGCAAGGCCGCGTCCCAGCAGCAGTCCAGCCAGGCGCAGCAGTTCAACATCGTGCTGCCGGTGGGTGCCCGCGCGGATGTGGAGCGCGTGCTCGGGCTGATCCTGCCCGACGTCCCCGCCGACGTGCTGCCGCTGATCTGGGAGCAGGGCGTGCTCGGCCCCGTCGCCGACGACCCGTACACGACGATCCCGCCGCGCGCCTGGTGGCGGCGACCACTGTCCTGGCGCCGGCACGGCGCCGCCCTCACCGACTTCGCGCTGCTGCTGCGCCGCGGCCGGATCTGGCGGCAGCTGGCCGTGTTCCCGCTCGCACGGCTGCAGGGCTTCTCGCTGCACCAGGGCCCGATCGACCGGGCGCAGGGCGTCGCCAAGGCTCAGGCGCACTCCGCCGTCGGCCCTGTGCGGGGCGATGTCTCGGGGCTGGACAGCCAGGCGCTGCTCGGCATGCTGAACACGCTGTCGGTGGAGGCCGCGCGCGCGGCCGCCGCGGACCGGGCGCACCGCTGGGCCGAAGAGCACGACCCGGCGCCCGCAAGCCACGGTCTTCCCGCCGGATATGGCCCCGCCGGGGACGATCTCCCCGCCGGGCACGGCCTCCCCGCGGGGCTGAGCGGATCTGCCGGGTCGGGCGGATCCTCAAGCCTGGGCGGATCCGCGGACGGTGCCGCATGACGCGTGCGGGGCGCCTCGACGTCGGCATCATCGGCGCAGGACACGTGGGACCGGTGATCGGCGCCGCTCTGGGCGGCGCCGGCCACGCCCTCGTCGGCATCACGGCAGGATCCGACCCGGACCGCGCGACCGCGGTGCTGCCGGGCGTCGCGGTGATGGACGCCCCCGACCTCGTGCGCGCTTCGCAGCTCGTCGTGATCGCGGTGCCGCACGACCAGCTGCCCGGACTGGTCGCGGGCCTCGCCGAGGTGGGAGCCTGGCAACCGGGTCAGCTCGTGCTGCACACCGATCCCGCCTATGGCACGGATGTGCTGGAGCCTGCGGTGCGCACCGGCGCGATCCCGCTCGCCGTGCATCCGGCGATCTCGTTCACGGGCACCACGCTCGACCTGCGCCAGCTGCACGCCTCGTACGCCGCGGTGACGGCGCCGGCGATGGTGTTGCCGATCGCCCAGGCGCTCGCGGTCGAGCTCGGCTGCGAGCCGGTTGTCATCGAGGAAGCGGACCGGCCGGCCTACGCCGAGGCCATCTCGACGGCCTCGGAGTTCGCACGCTCGATCGTCGGGCAGGCGACCGGGATCCTGCGCGGGATCGGTGTGGAGAACCCGGGCGGGTACCTGTCCGCGCTCGTCTCCTCGACCTTCGACCGCGCCCTGCGCGAGGTCTCCACGGGCGATCCGCTCTGACGCTGTTCTGACGCTTTTCGGTCCCGGGAGGGCGGGCAAGCTTGGGGCCAGCCGCGCTGTGCCCGGCGGCCGCGAAGGCGCACGCCGGTAGACTTGGCGGCGACTTCCGAGGAGCCCCACCCATGACTGACGCGCCCGCGCCGACCCCCGACAGCAGCGACCCCTCGGGGGACCCCGCAGCTGAGGACACCTTCGAGCAGCGGGCGGTGCGCCTCGCCAAGCGCGAGCGGCTGATCGCCGACCGTGCGGACGCCGCGGGCGGCGCGTTCCCGGTGGCTGTGCCGGTCTCGCACACGATCCCGCAGCTGCGCGCCGAATACGGCGAGCTCGAGCCGGGTGCGGAGACCGGAGTGCTCGTCGGTGTCGCCGGACGCGTGGTGTTCAGCCGCAACACCGGCAAGCTCTGCTTCGCCTCGCTGCAGGCGGGCGACGGATCCCGGATCCAGGCGATGATCTCGCTCGCCAACGTGGGGGAGGAGTCCCTCGCGCAGTGGAAGGAGCTCGTCGACCTCGGCGACCACGTGTTCGTGCACGGCGAGGTGATCTCCAGCCGCCGTGGCGAGTTGTCGATCATGGCCGACAGCTGGACGATCGCGTCCAAGGCGATCCTGCCGCTGCCCAACGCCTACGGCGAGCTCAGCGAGGAGGGCCGCGTGCGCAGCCGCTTCCTCGACCTGATCCTGCGCGACCAGGCCCGCAGCACCGTGCGCGCCCGTGCCGCCGTGAACGCCAGCCTGCGCCAGACCTTCACGAGCCACGACTTTCTCGAGGTGGAGACCCCGATGCTGCAGGTGCAGCACGGCGGCGCCTCGGCGCGTCCGTTCATCACGCACTCGAACGCGTTCGACACCGAGCTCTACCTGCGCATCGCGCCGGAGCTCTACCTCAAGCGCGCGGTCGTCGGCGGCATCGAGCGCGTCTACGAGATCAACCGCAACTTCCGCAACGAGGGCGCCGACTCCACGCACAGCCCCGAGTTCGCCATGCTCGAGGCCTACCAGGCCTACTCCGACTACAACGGGATCGCCGACCTCACCCAGGAGCTGATCCAGAACGCGGCGATCGCGGTGGCCGGATCCACCCTGGTCACCTGGGCTGACGGCACCGAGTACGACCTCGGTGGGCAGTGGGCGCGCATCTCGATGTACGACTCCCTGTCCGAGGCGGCGGGGCGCACCTTCACCCCGTCCGACCCGGTCTCCGACCTCATCGCGTTCGCCGAGGCGAACGGGGTCGACATCCCGCCGCACGCCACCCACGGCAAGCTCATCGAGGAGCTGTGGGAGCACTTCGTCAAGAGCGGTCTGGAGCGGCCGACGTTCGTCATGGACTTCCCCGTCGACACCTCCCCGCTCGTGCGCGAGCACCGCTCGATTCCGGGTGTCGTGGAGAAGTGGGACCTCTACGTGCGCGGCTTCGAGCTCGCCACCGGGTACTCCGAGCTCGTCGACCCCGTCATTCAGCGCGAGCGCTTCGTCGAGCAGGCGAAGCTCGCCGCGGGCGGCGACCTCGAGGCGATGCGCGTGGACGACGAATTCCTGCGCGCGCTCGAGCACGGCATGCCGCCGACCGGTGGAATGGGCATGGGCATCGACCGCCTGCTCATGGCCGTGACGGGCCTGGGCATCCGCGAGACGATCCTGTTCCCGCTGGTGAAGTAGCCGCGACGAGCCTGGCGAAGCAGCCGTCCGCCGCAGGGTGGATCTCGCGGGGCCGATCCCGCGGGCATCATGCTGCGGCGGCGCGGAAGGACCAGTCCGGCAGCATGCCGGCGTCGACCACCGTGCGCAGCAGCTGCGCGAAGGTGAGCTCGGGGTCCATGGCCTGCGCCTGATCGAGGTACTGCGCGGCGTGCGTCGAGCGGCCGATCGCCCACGACAACCACGCGGCGGCCGCGAGCGGGCCGCCCCGCACCAGGCGTGGGGCGAGCGTGATCGTGCGGCGGACCAGGGCCAGAGCCACGCCCAGCCGATCGCAATCCGGACGCCGGCCGTGCCCGATCAGGATGCCGGCGATATCCGGCGGCACGGCGGATCCGCTCAGGCCGTGGCCCAGCTGCGCGGCCAGCGCCTGGTCGCCGCGGTCGATGCTGCTGGCCCACTGCACGAGTGCGACATCCCGCAGTGCCGGACGGTTCAGGATCCACACGAGCGCGGCCGTCGCGAACGGCGACAGCGCCTCGGGTGAATCCAGCACCTCCTCCAGGAACGACGGCAGATCGTCCAGCAGCAGCGCCGTCTCCATGGCCCTCGGATCCGTTCGCTCCACGGCTGCCGGCGGTGTGCGCCCGGGGGTGGCGGAGCCGAGCACGCGTTCGAGGGCGAGGAGCGCGCGGCCGACGGATTCCGCCGCGAACAGTCCGGGGGACGGCAGCTCGGTGCCGCTGAACTGATCCGGGGCGGGCCCGGCGAAGCCCGGCACCGAGGGCGGGGGCGGCACGTCCGCCAACGGATGCGGCGCGGCCTGCGGGTCGCGGTAGTCCGCCCAGGATCCGGGCCCGACGAACAGCGCCTCGACCACGTGCAGACCGCACGCCTCGGCGCGACGGACCAGTTCCTCCACGAGCGACGCGGCGGGCAGCTCTGTGTCAGAGAGCGATGCGTCGGCGCCGGACGCAGCCACGGACGCAAGCCCCGCGCCGGGCGCCGTTCGCGGCCTGGGAGCCGTCTCGTCGGCGTACACCGTGATCGCAAGCGCATCCGTGTCGGGGACGCGGCAGGCCAGTCCGATCGCCGTCGCGGCGAACTCCTCCGCGGTGGGGGCGGGCGTCGAGGCAGCGGGTTCTGTGCCGCGGTGAGCCCGAGCCGACGAGGGCGACGGCTGCCCGGTGGGAGGAGCGGATCCGACGGACCCCGCCGGCAGGTCGAAGCGGAGCGCGCCGGCGGTGCGCGATCCGCGGAAGGGCAGCAGCACCACGGAGTCGCGCGGAGTGAAGCCGGTGAGCACGGGGATGGCGGCGAGCAGCTCGGCGGCGCCCGCGGCATGGACGATCGTTGTCATGGATCCACGATGGGCATCCGGCCGGACCCGGCTCCGCGTCAGGAACGGAACAGGGGAACAGGATCCACTCGGGTCTGATTGTGCGGACTGATCGAGTGCTCCTGAGGGCACCAGCGGAAACGAGGGCGGGGAGTTCGGGTCGGCCTGCGCGGCCGGCGTTCACCCCTTGTCGAACTCGACGAGGGGTGAACGCCGTCTCCGCGAGCCTCCACGGTTCCTTCGGGATCGTCATGGCGCAGCGGCCCCTATGCAGGCCGGGACCACCGCCGTTCAGATCGCGGCGCGCAAGCCGTCGACGAGGGGGGTCGTGGGGCGTCCGATGAGGCGCGCGAGGGTACCGTCGGTCTCCGCGAGCGCGCCGGCACGGATACCCGCGTCGAGCGTGGTCACGAACCAGATCGTCCCGGAGTCCAGTCCTGCGGCCTCCAGCGCGGCCGCGTGCTCCTCGGTGCTCAGCGGCGTGTACCGGACCTCGCGGCCGGTGATCTCGGTCGCCGCGGCGGCGAGGTCGTCGAAGTTCCAGGCGATGTCGCCGGCCAGTTCGTAGACCTGGCCGAGGTGGCCGTCCTCGGTGAGCACCACGGCGGCCGCTTCCGCGAAGTCGGCGCGGCTGGCAGAGGCGATCCGGCCGTCGCCGACGCTGGCGGCGATGACGCCGGTGTCCTTCGCCCGCGCGACGTCTGCGGCGTAGTTCTCGGTGTACCAGTTGTTGCGGAGGATCACGGCGGGGAGTCCGGAGGCCGCGATCGCCTCCTCGGTGGCCTTGTGCTCCGGGGCGAGCACAAGATCGCTGGTCGTCGCCTTCGGGGCGCTCGTGTAGACGAGCTTCGCGACGCCCGCGTTCTTCGCTGCGTCGATCACGGCCTGGTGCTGCGGGGCGCGCTTGCCCACCTCGCTGCCCGAGACGAGCATCACGGCATCCGCACCGTCCGCCGCCGCCGCGACGGTCTCCGGCGCGTCGTAGTCGAGAGCGACGACCTGCACGCCCCGCGCCGCGAGGTCGGATGCCTTGGCGATGTCGCGCGCGCCTGCTCGGATGCTCGACGCGTCGACGCCGCGGGCGAGGAGGCTGTCGATGATGAGGCGGCCGAGGTGGCCGGTGGCACCGGTGACGAGGATGGTCATGGCGTTCCTTTCCTAGAGGGTTCGCACGTCGCAACGCATCCCGGAACGGACACCTTCCCGAAGATCGGTACCCACTTTGAGGTAAGGTACCCACATGGTCGTTAGTTTTGCGCAGATCCGGTCATCCCAGGATCGGCTTTTCGAGGAGGGATGCCAGACGCGCGTCGTTCTGGACCACATCATGAGCAAGTGGGGCGTCCTGGTGCTCTCGGCGCTGTCGGACGACACCCTGCGCTGGGGCGAGTTGCGCCGTCGGGTCGACGGCATCAGCGAGAAGATGCTCGCGTCCACCCTGCGCACGCTCGCTTCGGACGGCCTCGTGCATCGGGAGTCGTTCCCCGCCGTCCCGCCCCACGTGGAGTACAGCCTGACCCCGCTCGGCCGCGACCTCATGGAGAGGATGCTCCCGCTCGTCGCCTGGGTCGCCGAGCACGCCGAGGAGATGGTGTAGCGCGCCGGGCACCCGACCGCCGGCGAGCACTCCTCGTGCCTCTCGGGCGGAACGGCGATGGCCGCTCCCAGCGGGCCCACCGGAGCCCCGGGTAGGATCGCAGCATGGACGAATTCTGGGTGGCCGCCGCGTGGTCGGTGATCCCCACGATCGTCGTCTGCGTCGTGTTCTGGTTCGTGCTCCGCGGGATCCTGCGCTTCGACCGCACCGAGCGGCAGACGCACGCGCGGATCGAGGCCGAGGAACGCGCCGCCCGCGGCCTGCCGCCGCGCTCCTCCTGAGCCGCGACTGAACTGCCACTGAGCCGCCTCCGGGCGTTGTCCGCTCCAGCCGCTACTGTGGGACGAAGTCGCCGATCGGCGACTCTTCCCGGGTCAGGAGTGGCGCATGGACCCCAACGTGTGGGCCCTGATCATCGCGGTTGCGGCTCTTCTGATCGACCTCACGATCCGCATCATCGCGATCATCGTCGTGCCGCGCAACCGCCGCCCCACGGCCGCGACGGCGTGGTTGCTGGCGATCTACTTCATCCCGTACATCGGGGTACTGCTGTTCCTGCTGATCGGGAATCCGCGGCTGCCCCGCGCGAGGCGCAAGAAGCAGGACCTCATCAACGAGACCATCGCCGAGGTCACGAAGGACCTGCATCTGGGGCGCTCCGATGCGGAGATGCCGGAGAGCCTCGCCTCCCTGGTGCGCATGAACCAGCGCCTCGGGGCCCTGCCGCTGTTCGGGGACAACGGCGCGCACCTGATCTCCGACTACCAGGCCTCGCTCGACGCCATGGCCGATGCGATCCGGGACGCGACCGAGTTCGTGCACGTCGAGTTCTACATCCTGCAGTCGGACGCCTCGACCGACAACTTCTTCCGCGCGATGGAGGAGACGGCCGCCCGCGGCGTGCCCGTGCGGGTGCTGCTGGATCACTGGGCGAACCGGTGGAAACCGCGTTACAAGCAGACCATCGCCCGGCTGGATGCGATGGGTGCCGACTGGCACCTGATGCTGCCGGTGCAGCCGCTCAAGGGACGCACGCAGCGCCCCGATCTGCGCAATCACCGCAAGCTCCTCGTCGTCGACAATGAGGTGGCGTTCCTCGGATCGCAGAACGTCACCGACTCGACCTACAACCTGCCCAAGAACATCAAGCGCGGTCTGCACTGGGTCGACCTGATGGTGCGCGTCGACGGTCCCGTGGTCGGAAGCGTGAACGCGGTCTTCCTGTCCGACTGGTACAGCGAGACCGACGACGTGCCGGACTCCGTCGCTTTCGCGCCGACGGAGAGCGGCAGCGGCGACCTGGACTGCCAGATCGTGCCCTCGGGCCCCGGCTTCGAGGCGGAGAACAACCTCCGGCTGTTCCTCGGCCTGCTGTACGCCGCTGAGCGCAAGATCATGATCGTGAGCCCCTACTTCGTGCCGGACGAGGCGCTGCTGCTCGCGGTCTCGACGGCGTGCGACCGCGGGCTCCAGGTCGAGCTGTTCGTCTCGGAGGAGGGTGACCAGGCGATCGTCTACCATGCGCAGCGCAGTTACTACGAGGCGCTGCTGCGTGCCGGCGTGCGGATCTGGATGTATCGCAAGCCATACATCCTGCACACCAAGAGCCTCACGATCGACGACGATGTCGCGGTCATCGGATCCAGCAACATGGACATGCGCTCGTTCGGTCTGAACCTCGAGATCTCGATGCTCGTGCGCGGCGAGGAGTTCGTGCGGGAGCTGCGCGAGGTCGAAGACCGCTACCGCTCGCTCAGCCGCGAGCTGACGCTCGAGGAGTGGATGCAGCAGCCGCTGCGATCCACGGTGCTGGACAACCTCGCTCGGCTCACCTCGTCGCTGCAGTAGCGTGCGGCGCGGGTGATCCCGGGACCGCCCGGGGCATGGTGGCCCGAATCCGCGCTGGATAACATGAGCGCATGAGGAACCGGACCGCTCTGGCCATTGCGGCGCTCGCCGCGTCCGCGACGATCGCCCTGGCGGGCTGCGCCCAGCTCGAGCCGGTGAGCCCACCCATCCCGACCGCCGATTCGACGGCATCGCCCGAGCCGTCCACGGATCCTGCGGCGGCCTGGCTGGACGGCGGGCGCGGGATCGGGCTCGTCACCTACGGGTCCTCCTCGCTCGCCTGCACCCCCGTCGCCGAGGACGTGAAGGCCGACGGGCAGACGGTCATGGTGACGCTCGCCGAACCGGATCCGAAGGCCGTGTGCACGGCCGACTTCGTGCCGCGGGCGACGTTCATCGGCGTGCCCGAAGGCATCGACGCGTCCAAGGACGTGACCCTGTCGTTCCAGGGCGGCGGCTTCCAGGGGCGGCTTCCCCTCGAGGGGAGCAGCGCGCTCAGCACCGGCGGCAGCGGCGACGGCAAACCCAGTGCCGGTTGGTTCTCCGACAATGGGATCATGCTCCTGACCTGGGGATCCTCGACGTGCCGGCCGGTCGTGACCGATCTGACCGAGAATCAGGACAAGACCGGGGCGACCGTGACGTTCCAGACCGACGCCACCCAGGTCTGCACCATGGACTTCGTGCCCCGGATCACGATGCTCGGCGTGAACGCGCCCGCCGATCCTGCCGGCTACACGTTGACGCTCAAGGGCGACCACCTGGACGGCACGGTCACCGTCATCGGCTGACGTCGGTCAGGCCGGGCTGATCACGTGCCCGGCCGGCACTGCCACCAGCAGCGCGCCCGGGTCGATCCGGCAATGGATCCGCACGGCCTCGCCGAACTCGTCGCCGTCCAGTTCGACGGGGGCGGGCTCGGTGGTGGCAGCATCCGCATCGCTGCCCTGGAGGTAGCGGATCGAGCCGCCGGATCCGGTGAGCTCGATCATGCGCCTCCCGGCCTTGCTGCGACGCAGCACCGAGTTCTGCCACCACACGGTGCGCCACACCGCCAGCCAGCCGAACGGACCGCGCGCCTGGATGACCGCGACGTCGAGGGTGCCGTCGGTGATCGAGGCGTCGGGGATGAGCGCGATGCCCGCGGGCAGCGCCCCGCAGTTCGCGAACAGCATGCTGTGCACCTTGACCGAGTGCAGCTTGAGGTCGTCCACCGCGTACATGATGCGGAACGGCTTCGCGCCGGGCAGGGAACGCGCGGCGCCGTCGACGTAGGCCACCCAGCCCACGGACTTCTTGAGGCCCGGACGGGTGTTCGCGATCATGTGCGCGTCCAGTCCGATGCCGGCGAGCACGACGAACCCGTGCCTCTGCACGTTCCCGTCCGCGCGGGTCAGTTCCGCCCAGCCGATGTCGACCGGATGGCGGTCGCCGTGGAACACCGCGTCGATCACTGTCGACGGCGTGTCCAGCGCCAGGCCCAGATTGCGGGCGAGGAGGTTGCCCGTGCCGCTGGGCACGATCGCCAGCGGAATCCCGGTGCCCGCCATCGTCTCGGACACGGCGCGGACGGTGCCGTCACCGCCGGCAACCAGCACGGCGGCGACCCCGTCGGCGAGGGCGATGCGGGTGGCCTCCTGGCCGGGATCCTGCACGGAAGTCTCGACGATGAGCGGGGCGTCCCAGCCCGCCTCGGCCGACAGCGTGCGCAGCAGTTCGACGAGCTTCGGCGCATCGGCCTTGACCGGGTTGACGACGAGTGCGGCGCGCGGGCGTCCGGCCTCGTCAGTCATGCGCTCAGCCTAGCCCGCGGCCTCCCGCGCTTCTCTCGATCGAGTCGTCCCCCTGAGCGCGACCTATAGCCCGTGCTCAGGGGGACGACTCGACGCAGAGAGAGGCCCGAAGACGACGCCCTAGACTTGTCAGGTGATCGACCTCGCCCTTCTCCGCGACGAGCCCGAGCTCGTCCGTCAATCCCAGGCCGCGCGCGGCAACGCGCCGGAGACCGTCGATGCGGCGATCGAGGCCGACCGATCACGCCGTGCGGCGCTCTCCGCGTTCGAGGAGCTGCGCGCCGAGCAGAACGCGTTCGGCAAGCAGGTCGCGAAGGCGCCGAAAGACGAGAAGGCCGCGCTCGTCGCGCAGGCGAAGGACCTCGCCGAGCGGGTGAAGCAGGCGCAGGCCGCGTCGAACGAGGCCGCGGAGGTCGCGGCGGAAGCGCTCGCCGCGATCGAGAACGTCGTCATCGACGGAGTCCCCGCCGGCGGCGAGGACGACTTCGTCGAGCTGCGCCGGGTCGGCGAGACCCCGACGTTCGACTTCGAGGCGCGCGACCACCTCGCCATCGGCGAGCTCCTCGGCGCGATCGACATGGAGCGCGGGGCGAAGGTCTCCGGCGCCCGGTTCTACTTCCTCACCGGCATCGGCGCGCGGCTCGAGATCGCGCTCATGAACCTCGCGCTGGACAAGGCTCTCGCCGCCGGATTCACCCCGATGATCGTGCCCACGCTGGTGCGCCCGGAGATCATGCAGGGGACCGGCTTCCTCGGCAAGCACGCCGACGAGGTCTACCACCTCGACAAGGACGACGACCTCTACCTCGTCGGCACCAGCGAGGTGGCCCTGGCCGGCTATCACTCCGGGGAGATCGTCGACCTGTCCCGCGGCGCCCTGCGCTACGCCGGCTGGTCCACCTGCTACCGCCGCGAGGCCGGTTCCTATGGCAAGGACACCCGCGGCATCATCCGCGTGCACCAGTTCAACAAGCTCGAGATGTTCGTCTACACGACCCCCGAGGACGCCGAGGCCGAGCACCTTCGCCTCGTCGCGCTGCAGGAGGAGATGCTCACGGCGCTCGGCCTGTCCTACCGGGTGATCGACGTGGCGGCAGGGGATCTCGGATCCAGTGCCGCGCGAAAGTACGACATCGAGGCGTGGGTGCCCACGCAGGGCGCATTCCGCGAGCTCACCTCCACGTCGAACTGCACCACGTATCAGGCGCGCCGCCTCGACATCCGGCACCGGCCGGACGCGGTGGAGGGCACGGCGAAGACCCAGCACGTGGCGACGCTGAACGGCACCCTGGCCACCACGCGCTGGATCGTCGCGATCCTCGAGACGCACCAGCAGGAGGACGGATCCGTGCGGGTGCCGGAGGTCCTGCGTCCCTATCTCGGCGGGCTCGAAGTGCTCCGCCCGCTCGGCGCCGCATCGGTCCCTGAGCCTGTCGAAGGCGCCGTGGAGGCCGAGGGCTCGAACGCATGACGAACGCCTGGCTCATCGCCCTCGACATCGACGGCACCATCCTGCTGCAGGACGAGACGATGAGCCCGGGCGTCCCCGACGCCGTGGCTCGCGCGCGCGACGCAGGCCACGAGGTCATGCTCGCGACCGGCCGCAGCTGGATGGGCACGCACCGCTTCCTCGACCAGCTCGAGATCCGCCCCGAGTTCGTGGTGTGCTCGAACGGTGCGGTCACCATGCGGCGCATCGGGTCGGCCGCGGAGGCCGCAGCAGGCCTCGCCGTAGACGGCTATGAGCGCTGGAACGTGGAGACCTTCGACCCCTCCGCCGTGCTCGCGCTGCTGCACGACCGTCTGCCCGACGCGCGGTACATGGTGGAGCTCGGATCCGGCCAGCGCCTATACACCGCCGAGCTCGACGACTGGACGCTCGACGGCGGGCGCCAGGTCTCCTTCGCCGAGCTGAGCGCCCAGGAGGTGTCGCGCGTGGTCGTGGTCTCGCCGGGCCACGACGAGGACGACTTCCACCGGCTCGTGCAGGACGCCGGGCTCAACGAGGTGTCGTACGCGATCGGCTGGACCGCGTGGCTCGACATCGCGCCCCGCGGCGTGGACAAGGGCACCGCTCTGGCTCGCGTGCGGGAGACGCTCGGCGGCGAGGGCGACCTCGTGATGGTCGCCGGAGATGGCCGCAACGACCTCGGCATGTTCGCCTGGGCGCGCGGTTTCGGAGGTCGCGCGGTGGCGATGGGGCAGGCGCCTGAGGAGGTCAAGGCCGCGGCCGGTGAGGTCACCGGCGACGTTGAGGACGGCGGACTCGCCACGGCCATCGAGCGGATCGTGCTCACCGTTCCCGCGGCCTCCTGATCCTCTTCTGCGCCGCCATCAGGCTTTCACTCAGCGGCCGCCCAGCCGCGTCCGGGCACAATGGAGAAGCGCTCGCAGGGCGCTACCCGGTTCTCCGTTAGACTCGACCCCTGTTCGGCGTGCGCATGCGCGCCGAGGAGAGTTGTCCGAGCGGCCGAAGGACCTGGTCTTGAAAACCAGTGGGCAGCAATGTCCCGTGGGTTCGAATCCCACACTCTCCGCTGAGTGAGCGCAGGGTGGCGCGGTTCACCCCGCTGAACGTGAAAGGCACCGTGTGAGCGTGACGCCCCGATCCCGACGCCCCGTCGCCGGACACGGCCAGCTGCGCCGTCCGAGCGCCTGGAGCCAGCTGATGAAGATCCTCGGCATCGCCATGGCTGTGGTGCTCGTCTCGGGTGTCTCCGTCGCGGCATACGTCGCCTACGACCTGGGCCACACGTTCAGTGCGAACGCGGTCGCTCTGGATGGCGAAGCGTCGGTGCCACCGGACATCGGTGCGATCAAGGGCGGCGTGAACATGCTGCTCGTCGGAAGCGACATCTGCGAGGCGAAGTTCTCGGCGGAGTTCGGCGATCGCTGCTCGGATCCGGGCAACGAGGGCGAGCGCAACGACACGAACCTGGTGCTGCACATCTCCGACAGTCCGCGCCGGGTGACCGTCATCACCTTCCCGCGTGACCTCATGGTCCCGATCCCGTCGTGCACCGATGCGCAGGGCAATGCGACCAGCGAGATGTCCAAGCAGCCGATCAACGTCACGCTCGAGACGGGCGGACTGAACTGCGTCGCCCGCACGATCAGCAAGGTCTCCGGTCTCGACATCCAGTTCGCCGCGAAGATCACCTGGGGCGGCGTGATCGAGATCACGAACGCGATCGGCGGCGTCGACGTCTGCATCGCGAACGGCATCGACGATCCCGACACCGCGCTCAAGCTCACGCCGGGCACGCACACGCTGCAGGGCTATGAGGCGCTGCAGTTCCTGCGCACGAGGCACGGCGTCGGCGACGGCAGCGACCTCGGTCGCGGCAGCAACCAGCAGGTGTACATGTCGTCGCTGGCCCGCAAGATGGTGTCGGCCCAGGTGCTCGGCAACCCCGGCACGCTGCTCAAGCTCGCGAACACGGTGATGTCGAACGTCACCCCCAGCACCACCCTGACCAGCCCGACGCTGCTCGTGCAGATCGCGCTGGCGATGAAGGACGTGCCGCTGGACCAGATCAACTTCGTGAACTACCCGGTGCTCACCGACCCCGACAACCCGAACAAGGTCGTGCCGGACACCGACAGTGCGGACCAGCTCTGGGCGGCGCTCGCGGCGAACCAGCCGATCCAGGTCGCCGGTCAGCGCGACGACGCGGTCGTCTCCGCGACGCCGACGCCGACGGATCCCGCGACGACCGGTCCCGCGACGACGGATCCGTCCGCGACTCCGACGCCCGGCGCGACCTCGGGCCCCGTCGAGCTGCCGAAGAACGTCTCGGGGCAGTCCGCGGCGCAGCAGACCTGCTCCAACGGCAACGGCTTCGAAGGCTGAGCAGCTTCCCGACGGTAGCGTGTGGGGATGACTCCCCGCACGCGACGGCCGGTTACCGGGCACGGCCAGCTGAGCCGCCCGAGCGCGGGGAGCCAGCTCCTGAAGATCGTCGGCATCGTCCTGGCGGTGATGCTGGTCTCCGGCGTCGGCGTCGCGGCATACGTCGCGTACGACCTGAGCCGCACCTTCGGAGAGGGTGCGGTCGCCCTCGACGGCGAGGAGTCGGTGCCGCCAGACATCGGCGCGATCAAGGGCGGCGTGAACATGCTGCTCGTCGGCAGCGACGTCTGCGAGGACGACTTCAAAGCGCAGTTCGGCGACCGGTGCTCGGATCCCGAGGCCGGCGGTGAGCGCAACGACACGAACCTTCTGCTGCACATCTCGGACAACCCGCGACGGGTGACCGTCATCACGTTCCCGCGCGACCTGATGGTGCCGATCCCGTCGTGCGTCGACTCGGAGGGGAACGACACGAGCCCCAGGGAGAAGGCGCCGCTCAACGAGGCCATCGGCATCGGCGGCCCGAAGAACGGCCTCGCGTGCGTGCACCGCACGATCAGCGAGGTGTCGGGCCTCGACATCCAGTTCGCCGCGAAGGTGACGTGGGGCGGCGTGATGAAGATCACGGACGCGATCGGCGGAGTCGACGTGTGCGTCGCCAACGGCATCAGCGACCCGGACAACACCGGCCTCGAGCTGGGTCCGGGCACGCACACGCTGCAGGGCTACTGGGCGCTGCAGTTCCTGCGCGTGCGGCACGGCGTCGGCGACGGGGGAGACCTGAGCCGGGGCAGCAACCAGCAGGTGTACATGTCGTCACTTGCGCGCAAGATGGTCTCCGCCGAGGTGCTCGGCAACCCCGGCACACTGCTGAAGCTCGCGAACACTGTGATGTCCAACGTGACGCCGAGCACCACGCTGACCAGCCCCAGCTTGCTGGTGCAGATCGCGCTGGCGATGAAGGACGTGCCGCTCGACGAGATCAACTTCGTCAACTATCCGGTGTTCGACGACCCGGACAACCCCGGCGTCAAAGTCATCCCGGACCGCGACAGCGCCGACCTGCTGTGGGCGGCGCTCGCCGCGAACGAGCGGATCCAGGTGACCGGTCAGCGCGATGCTGTCGTGCCGGCCACACCCGCGCCCACCGACCCGACGACGCCGGATGGGGCGACGCCGGCGCCTGGCGAGACGGCCGGTCCCGTCACGCTGCCCGAGAACATCACGGGTCAGTCGGCGAACCAGGAGACCTGCTCGAACGGCGGCGACTCCTAGCCGGTTCGCAAGGCCCTCGCGGACCCGTTAGGATGGTCCCTGGTGTTCGGCATGCCGGACATCTGGAGACGTCGCATAGTCAGGCCTAGTGCACCACCCTGCTAAGGTGGAGTCCTCGCAAGGGGACCGAGGGTTCAAATCCCTCCGTCTCCGCAACGAAAATCCTGAGCAGAGACATCTTCAGGGTTTCCTCCCGCCGCCCTCTTTCTGACGAGGATCTACCCGTCGTCGAACTCCCGGCGCAGGTACTGGGGCGCCTGCACCCGCCATGCCTCGGTCACGAGTTCGGCGAGATGATCGTCGTCGATCGCCCGCATCCGGAACGCGATCTTCGGCTCGCCCCACCGTGTCGTCTGGCGGAGGAACACGTCCGGCGCCATTTCCCGCAACGCGAGCGCATCGAGCGCGTCGGCGACCTTCACGCCGACCACAAGCTCCGACGCGATGACCTCACGGAGGTCTTCCGGGATGCTCGGCCACGGCGAGCACTCCCACGCGAAGAGCTTGTTGCGGACGAACCAGGCGGCACCGCCGGTCATCGCGCGCTCCTCACTGCCGGGCAGGCGGGCGGCGACACGACGCAGATCATCGAGCGTGGCCATGCGTCGAGACTAGGCATCCCCTCGGACACGAACGGAATGGCGCTGGGGTTTCGCCGGAGCCTCCGCGACATTCGGCGTGATCACTCGCGCTGCAGACGGATGCGGGGGTGCGCGGAAACAAACGCGCCCCCGCATCCGTCGCCGGGGTCACTGGGCCGGCAGCACGTGCTCCCCGCTGCGGTCGGTCGCGAGCGACAGCGACGAGATGTACTGCTTCTCGCCGTTCGGGCCGGGTACCGCCGAGGCGAGCATGTCCGGGCGTTCGAAGGAGATGCCGGTGGCGACGTCGAGCAGCTTCTCCGCGCTCGGGTTGCCGTCCGCGTCGAGCAGAGGCAGGTCGATGCCGTCGTCCGTGCGGCGGAGGTAGTAGCGGCCGCGAGTGAGGATCGCCATGACCGGAGTCGCGACGAACGCGATCAGCACGGCGAACACCGGCGAGAACGGCTGCACGGCCGCTCCGAACACCCCGAAGAACATCGCGATGGAGATGCCGCCGCTGAGCAGGAGGGAGACGATCCCGACCGGGTTCCAGGCGTAGAGCATGCCGCGGCGGAATTCGGGCTGCTTCGGCGAGAGCTTCAGGACGTACTTGTTGATCGCGATGTCCGTCGCGACCGTGACGATCCACGCCATGCCGAGGTTGGCGTAGAACCCGAGCACGGTGTTGAGGAAGGCGAACATGTTGGCCTCCATCAGCACGAGCGCGATGGCCACGTTCACGACGACGAAGACCACGCGTCCGGGATAGCTCTTCGTGATGCGGGTGTACGCGTTCGTCCATGCGAGTGATCCCGAGTACGCGTTCGTGACGTTGATCTTGATCTGGGAGATCACCACGAGCGCCACGGCGAGCGTCATGGCCAGCCAGCCGGGCACCATCTGCTGGTAGATGCCGAGGAACTGGTGCACCGGCTCGTTCGCGCTCGCAGACGCCTGCGGGTCGAGCGTCGAGATCAGGTAGACCGCGAGGAACAGCCCCACCGCCTGCTTGATCGCACCGAACACGACCCAGCCGGGGCCGGCGATGATCACGGCGGCCCACCAGCGGCGCCGGTTCGCCGAGGTCTTCGGCGGCATGAACCGGAGATAGTCGATCTGCTCGGCGATCTGCCCGATCAGCGACAGGCACACGCCGGCGGCGAGCATGACGGACGAGAAGGACACGGATCCGTCCCCCTGGCCGTGGAACGCGAAGAATTCGCCGACCGAGGACGGGTGCGTGATCACGAGGTAGGCGAAGGGCAGCACCATGAGCACCAGCCACAGCGGCGTCGTCCACACCTGGAGCTTGGACAGCACCTTCATGCCGTAGATCACCAGCGGGATCACCATGACGGTGGACACGAAATAGCCCAGCCACAGCGGGATCCCGAGGCCGAGCTGAAGACCCTGCGCCATGATCGAGCCCTCGAGGGCGAAGAAGATGAAGGTGAAGGTCGCGAAGATCACGTTCGTGATGACGGATCCGTAGTATCCGAAACCGGATCCGCGGGTGATGAGGTCGAGATCGAGGTTGTAGCGCGCGGCGTAGTACGCGAGCGGGATGCCGGTCACGAAGATCACCACGGCGGCGACGGCAATGCCCAGCAGCGCATTCACGGTGCCGTGCGTGATGCCGATGTTGGCACCGATCGAGAAGTCGGCGAGGTAGGCGATTCCGCCCAGGGCGCTGGTCGCGACGACGCCGGGCGCCCATTTGCGGTAGCTGCGCGGCGCGAAGCGCAGCGTGTAGTCCTCGAGGCTCTCCTTGGTCGCGGCGCGCGCATCGGTCGTCTCACCGCCCTCGCCCGTCGTTGTGGGGCCGGCGTCCTCGGGGCGGGTCATTTCGATGGTCATGCGGATCCGTTCGTCGGGGGATGGACACGGAGCGAGCGGTGCAGGTGAGCCCGCGCCGCTCGTGGAGCCATCCTGTTCCCCCGGGAGCCGCCGACGATGTCAGCCGTGTTGCGATCCTGTTAAGTCCCGTTCCGGGAGACCTCGCCAGGATCGACCGATCTCAGATGCCTCCGTCGATCGACCGGGGGAACTCGGTCGGGTTCTCCGGGACCATGACCTGGGTGTCGACATTCAGGCTCTCGCCCCGGAAGAACCTCTTCGATCGGGGGAACAGGTACCAGAGGAACATCAGCACGAGTCCGATAGCGAGCGAGCCGATGCCGACCACGAAGGTGCCGCCGATGCCGAAGAGCACCGAGTAGCCGTAATCGACATCCCACATGTCGATCGCCGACTGCACGAAGGCGGCCGCGAGCATGAGCCCGCCGAGCAGGGGGAACAGTCCCTTGAAGAAGAAGCTGCGCGGCGAGGTGAAGATGTCCCTGCGGAAGTACCAGACGCACGCGAAGCCGGTGATCGCGTAGTAGAACGCGATGGCCAGGCCGAGCGAGAGGATCGAGTCCTGCAGGATGTTGTCGCTGATCAGCGTCATGCCGACGTAGTACGCGATCGCGACGATGCCCATGATGATCGTCGAGAACGACGGGGTCTTGTAGACCGGATGCACCTCCTTGAACCTCGCGGGAAGTGCGCGATAGACGCCCATCGCGAGCGTTCCCCGGGCGGTCGGCAGGATCGTGGTCTGCGTGGAGGAGATCGCCGAGATGATGACGGCGACCACCAGCACCCAGCCGAACGGCCCGAGCAGTCCGTCCTTGATGGCGAGGAAGAAGTCATCCGCGTGCTCCGCGTTGCCGAGACCGGTTCCGGTCTTGCCGAGACCCGCGTACATCATGGCGGCGATCGTCACCGCGACATAGGTGAAGAGCAGGATGACGCAGGTCAGCAGCGCGGCACGGCCGGGGATGCGCTTCGGATCCTTCGTCTCCTCGTTCAGGGCCAGGCAGGTGTCCCATCCCCAATAGATGAAGAGGGCGAGGAGGATGGCCTCGGTGAATCCCGACCACGAGGTGAAGGCGAACGGGTTCATCCACTCCCAGGAGAATTCGATCGCGTGCGGAGCGTTGCCGCTGGCGATCTGCCAGAAGACGGCGACGATGAAGACGACGAGAGCGAGGTACTGGATGCCGAGCAGCACGTTCTGGATGCGCTCGCCGATCTCGACGCCGCGCCAGCTGACCCAGGTCATCGCGGCGATGAAGACGACCGCAGCGAGGATGACGCGCCAGTCGCTGTTCTCGAGATCGAAGCCGATCAGGGACCAGAAGTACACGGAGGCGATCTGCGCGAGGTTGGCGAGGACGACCATGCCGGCGACCGCGACGCCCCAGCCGCCCATCCAGCCCACCCAGGGACCGAACGCCTTGGTGGCCCAGGTGAAGGTGGTGCCGCAGTCGGGAACCGCGTTGTTCAGCTCCCGATAGGCGAAGGCGATCAGCAGCATCGGCACGAAGGCGAGCACGAAAGCGATGGGCGCCTGGGCTCCGACCGCGATGACCACCCATCCGAGGGACGCGACGAGGGAGTACACCGGTGCCGTGGACGCCAGGCCGATGACGGTCGAGCCCCAGAGGCCCAGCGTTCCGGCCGCCAGCCCCTTGCCTTCGGGGCGTTCCAGCTGGATGGGTGTTGTTGACATGAACAGAACGGTATGCGGGATGCGGTTTCGAGTCAATGTCCGCGCAATAACAACGAATTACGTATCTGTTACGGGTGCATCACGATGAAATCCGCACACTTACCAACTTTCGACAGTCAGGGTGCCTGATATGCGGACCAGGTGGCCGGCCGGATCCGTGCGGCGGACCGCCCCGGAGCGCGCTCGCCATGTTGCATCGCGGACTTCCGCCGGAAATCCCCGCGAAATGCGCGGGTGGAAAGGTCCAGTCATGGAAACGTCCTTCGCCGGCTACTGGAGTCGACAGACCGCGGGATCCCGATCCGGTTCTCCCTGGGATGAGATGTTCGACGCACACGATGCGGGCGCGGAACTCGCCGCCAGGGATCCGTACCGATCCATCCACCGTGCCCTCAGCGACATGTCGGCGGACGATCTCCAAGGACGGGTCGAGGCGCTCGCCGGGGCGTATCTGTCACAGGGCGTGACCTTCGACTTCGCCGGCGAGGAGCGTCCGTTCCCGCTCGACGTCGTACCCCGGGTGATCGCGTCCGACGAGTGGCGCGAGGTCGACCTCGGCGTCGCGCAGCGGGTGCGGGCGCTGGAGGCGTTTCTCGCAGACGTGTACGGCGCACGCCGATGCGTCACGGACGGCGTGGTGCCGGCGCCGCTGATCGCGTCCTCGAGTCACTTCCACCGGCAGGCGGCGGGGATCGTGGCCGCGAACGGAGTGCGGATCCAGGTCGCCGGGATCGACGTCATCCGGGATGAGTCGGGTGGGTGGCGCGTGCTGGAGGACAACGTCCGCGTGCCGAGCGGGGTGAGCTACGTGCTCGCCAACCGGCGGGCGCTGGCGCAGATGGTGCCGGAGATGTTCGCGGACATGCGCGTGCTGCCCGTGGTCGACTATCCGAACCGCCTGCTCGGCGCCCTGCGCGCGGCGGCTCCGTCGGCCGCCGACGATCCGACGGTCGTGGTGCTGACACCTGGCGTGTTCAACTCGGCGTACTACGAGCACACGCTGCTGGCGCGGCTGATGGGCGTCGAGCTGGTGGAGGGCCGCGATCTGTTCTGCTCCGGCGGGCGGGTCTGGATGCACACCACCACCGGCCCGCGCCGGGTGGACGTGATCTACCGCCGTGTGGATGACGAGTACCTGGATCCGCAGCAGTTCCGCCCCGACTCGATGCTGGGGGCGGCCGGGATCCTGAACGCGGCCCGGCTCGGCAACGTCACGATCGCGAACGCGGTGGGCAACGGCGTCGCCGACGACAAGCTCGTCTACACCTACGTGCCCGACCTGATCCGCTATTACCTCTCCGAGGAGCCGATCCTGGCGAACGTCGACACCTGGCGACTGGAGGATCCTGGCGCCCTCGAAGAGGTGCTCGAGCGGCTGGACGAACTGGTCGTGAAGCCGGTCGACGGGTCCGGGGGCAAGGGTCTGATCATGGGTCCCGCCGCGTCGCGTGCCGAGCTCGATGCGGCGCGGAAGACGCTCGCCGCCGATCCGCGAGGGTGGATCGCGCAACCGGTCGTGCAGCTGTCCACGATCCCCACGCTCGTGGATGACGGCTTCCGCCCCCGGCACTCCGACCTTCGACCGTTCGCGGTCAACGACGGCGAGGACATCTGGGTGCTGCCGGGCGGCCTCACCCGGGTGGCGCTCCCGGAGGGGCAGCTCGTCGTGAACTCGAGCCAGGGCGGCGGCTCGAAGGACACCTGGGTGCTGGAGGATCCCGCGATGCCGCGCGCGTCGGCGACGATCCGCGCCGCCCGGATCGCCGCGCCGACCGCTGCCGGGCTCTCCGGGGCAGCGGTCCTGCCGCTGCCCGTGCCGCCGCTCGATGATCCGCAGCAGCAGCAACAACAGCAACAACAGCAAGTGCGGCAGGAGGAGGCATCATGCTGAGCCGGATCGCCGAGGCGCTGTTCTGGATCGGGCGGTATGTCGAACGCGCCGACGGCACCGCGCGCATCCTCGACGTGCACCTGCAGCTGCTGCTCGAGGATCCGTGGGCCGACGAGGAGTCGGTGTGCCGCACCGTGCTGTCCGTCATGGGCATGCCGGATGCGGCCGGGGGCAACCCGCGTCGCGGTGACGCGCTCCGCGCGCTCGCGACGGATCGGACCAGGGCCATCTCCGTCGCGCATTCGCTGTCCTCCGCCCGTGAGAACGCCCGCCGCGCCCGCGAGGTGATCTCCCAGGACCTCTGGGAGGTGTTGAACACGACCAACGCCCGCCTGCCGCTGCGCGTCGACTTCGAGCGGTCCCACTCCTTCTTCCAGTGGGTGCGCGAGCGCGCGGCGTTGACCTATGGCGTCGCCGAGACGTCGATGAGCCGTGATGAGGCCTGGTACTTCTTCGTGCTCGGGCGTGCGCTGGAGGCCGCCGACATGACCGCGCGGCTGCTGGTCTCCGCCGCGCGCACCGACGGCGGGGGTGCGATCAACTGGATGACGCTGCTGCGCAGCTGCGATGCGTACGACGCCCATCTGCGGGTGCATCGGTCCATGCCGACCGCGACCTCGGCGACGGAGTTCCTCCTGGTCGACCGGCATTTCCCGCGATCGGTGCTGTCGAGCGTGATCCGGGCCGAGGAGAGCCTGCAGCGCATCGGACAGAGTTCGCCGCTGCTGCCACCCGACGCCGTGGGACGGGCGATCGGACGACTCCGATCGGATCTGGAGTACCGTCCCGTGGCGGATCTCGTGCTCGTGCTGGAGAGCAGCATGCATCACGTGCAGGAGAGCGTCTCCACGATCAGCAACGCCGTGCAGGACCAGTACTTCCCATCGATCGCCGCACCCGTCTGGACCGAGGAGACGCTATGACCAGGCTCAGGATCGTGCACCGCACCGGCTTCCAGTACGCCTCGCCCGCGACAGCCTCGTACAACGAGGCCCGCATGCTGCCGCGCACGCAGGATCGTCAGCTCGTGCTGCAGGCCCGCGTCGAGACTCAGCCGGCGACGCATCCCAACACCTACAACGACCATTGGGGAACCCCGGTGACGGCCTTCGAGGTGCTCACCCCGCATGAGGAGCTCTCCGTCGTGGCGACGAGCGTCGTCGAGACGCGGACGGTCCCCGCTCGGGGCCGCGAGATCGGCTGGGCGCAGATCGCGCACGCCGCAGCGACGTCGCTCGACGTCGCGGAGATGCTGATCCAGACGCACGCCACCCAGCCGGACGAGCAGATGCGCGAGATCGCGGAGCAGACCCGGGCCTCGCACGACGGCATCGATGACGCGGCGACGGCCATCTGCCGGATCGTCGGCGAGGCGATGACCTACCGCCGCGGCGTGACGGGCGTGAACTCGACGGCCCGCGACGCATGGCCCGCGCGCGCAGGGGTGTGCCAGGACATCGCACATGTGACGCTCGGGATGCTCCGCGCCGCCGGCATTCCGTCCCGGTACGTTTCGGGCTATCTGCATCCGGACGCGGATCCGAAGGTGGGGGAGACGGTCGTGGGCGAGTCGCATGCCTGGGTGGAGTGGTTCTCGGGTCGGTGGTGCGGGTACGACCCCACCAACCTCGTCGAGATCGGCCCGTCGCATGTGTTCGTGGGCGTCGGCCGCGACTATTCCGACATCGCGCCTCTTCGCGGGGTCTACGCCGGATCCGGCGCGTCGGAGCTGTTCGTCTCGGTCGACATCACACGGCTGGAGTGACGCGCCCGTCGTGACCTGACCGGAACCCGCCCCGGGCGCCTTCGGACGCTCGGGGCGGAGTGGTCTGCGGGCGGATCCGATCCGCTTCGCGAGAATGACCTCGGCCCTCCCTGACTTCATCCGGGAGGGCCGAGGTCTGCGGTGCCGGTCAGCCGTCGGAACGCAGCGCCTCGGTCGCCTGGCGGTGCGCCACCACGGGGTGCTTGCCCGTGAAGCCCTCGCGTTCGCGCGCCGCGGCGAGGATCCCCTTGCGGGCGGTGAACCACCCGACGATGAGCGCCGGGATGATCACGACGAGGGAGAGGAGCACCCAGCGGCCCACCTCGGAGAAGCCCATGGTCACGAGCACGAAGGCCAGGAACGCGAGGGTGAGATAGCCGGTGTAGGGAGCGCCGAACATCCGGAAGGACGTGCGCTGCAGCACCCCCTTCTTGGTGAGCGAGTGGAACTTGAGCTGGCACAGGATGATGGTGGCCCAGCCCCCGATGATGCCGAGCGCGGAGACCTCGAGCACGATCTCGAACGCTTGAGAGGGCCACAGCGCGTTGATCCCGACGCCGGCGAAGGTGATGACGGCGGTGAGCAGGATGCCGCCGTAGGGGACGCCGTTGCGGCTCATCCGGGCGGTGAAGCGGGGTGCGGATCCGTTGACGGACATGGAGCGCAGGATGCGGCCGGTGGAGTACAGCCCGGCATTCAGGCTGGACAGGGCGGCGGTGAGTACGACGAAGTTCATGACCGAGCCGGCCACGGCGCCGGTTTCGGCGCCCCCGAGGTGGGAGAAGAAGGTCACGAACGGCGACTCCCCGGCCTTGTACGTGCTGAACGGCAGCAGCAGGGAGAGCAGCAGCACGGATCCGACGTAGAAGATCGCGATCCGGATCACGACCGTGTTGACGGCCTTCGGCATGACCTTCGCCGGCTCCGCCGTCTCGCCTGCGGCCGTGCCGACCAGCTCGATGGCGGCGTACGCGAAGACCACGCCGGAGATCGCGAGGAGCGGCGCCACGGCTCCGGTGGGGAAGATCCCGCCGTGGTCGGCGATCACGGAGAATCCGGTCACACCGATGTCGGTCGTGCCATGGAAGATGATCACGCAGGTGCCGATCACGAGGAACAGGACCAGCGCGGTGACCTTGATCATCGCGAACCAGAACTCCATCTCGCCGAAGAGTTTCACGCTGACGAGGTTGAGGGAGAGGACGACGACGAGGGCGACGAGGGCGATCACCCATTGCGGGACGGCTTGCAGGGGTGGCCAGTACTGGGCCCAGAACTTCACGTAGAGGGCGGCGGCGGTGACGTCGACGATGGAGGTCATGGCCCAGTTGAGGAAGTAGAGCCAGCCGCTGACGAAGGCCATCTTCTCGCCGTAGAACTCGCGGGCGTAGGAGACGAAGGACCCGGAGGAGGGGCGGTGCAGGACGAGTTCGCCGAGGGCGCGGAGGATGAGGAAGGCGAAGAAGCCGCAGACGGCGTAGACGAGGATGAGGGCGGGTCCGCTGGAGGCGAGTCGGCCGCCGGCGCCCATGAACAGGCCGGTGCCGATGGCGCCGCCGATCGCGATCATCTGGATCTGCCGGGGCTTGAGCGCCTTGTGATAACCCGCGTCCTCTTTGGAGAAGTCTTCGACGGCCATGGTGCGGTCGCCGGTCAGCTCGCGCTCGTTCTCGAGGGCGTCCTCGGGGTCGAGAGTCGGGCCGTGTTCAGGAGAAGTGCTCATCAGAGACTCCTTTCACTGGAAGGGCTGGAGCCGGCCGAGTCCGGAGATGCCTCCCGGGATCCTCGATGCTCGGGCCGTGCTCCGCGGTAAGGCGCCAGTTTCACGGAGGGGCGTTACATCGTCGTTTCTCGGAGATCACGCACGTTTCGCAGGACGATTTGCGCGTCATGTCTGAGAATGCCGCGCGGTTAGGCTCGGCTGCATGGCAGATGACGTTCGCAACGTGCACGAAGCGCTCTCTACGATCGGCGAGCATTGGCAGCCGCATCGACTCGCGAGCATCAACGACTACGACCTCAAGGTGGTCAAGCTGCAGGGCGAGTTCGTCTGGCACACGCACCCCGAGACCGATGAGCTCTTCATGGTGGTGAGTGGACAGCTCACGATCCAGCTCCGAGATCGGGATGTCGTGTTGAACCCGAACGACCTCTTCGTCGTGCCGCGGGGCGTCGAACATTGCCCGAAGGCAGAGGGAGAAGTCCAGGCGATCCTGTTCGAGCCCCAGGGGACGCTCAACACCGGGGACGCGGGTGGAGATCGGACGGCGCAGCTGCGCGAGCTCAGTTAGCAGCGGGCGTCGCCGCGCGTTGGTACTGTCAGCCGACAGCACTCCAGAGGGGGAGCCATGACGCGCGATGAACGGGACGAGGCGACCGGGATCCAGACCTGATCGCTGCCGGTCGTGTGGGTGGGGTTCCAACTGCTCATCATGTCGATCCTCGGCGTCGCGGGCGTGCTCATCCTGGTACGGACAGCGACCGGTCACGCCGGGCCGCCGTTGTGGTTCCTCGCGCTCTGGTTCGGTGCCCTCGGCGCCGTTATCGCTTAGGCATCACGCCGCTCAGCTGTGCCGGAACGTCGCGAAGGAGGGCCGCAGCGCCGCGGGTGATCCCGTCGTGTCGAAGTCGTGACAAGCAGGCGTTGACGTACCAGATCCGCGTGTCTAAACTCGGGTTTACAACGTTGAAGTACAACGTTGTAAACCCGACCGATCAGAGGCGATCGGAATCACGAGAGGCATTCAATGAAGAAACTGCTTGCGGCCGCCGTGGTCGCCGCCGGCGTCACCGCAGCGTTGACCGGATGCTCCGGATCAACCGGATCCGCTTCCTCGGCACCCGTGACGCTCACCTTCTGGCACGGCTACACCGAGGCCGACGGGAAGGTGCTCGACCAGATCGTCCAGGACTTCAACAAGTCCCAGAAGGGCATCACGATCAAGACCGAGACCAAGACCTGGGCCGTCATCGGCGACACCCTGCTGCCCGCGCTGTCCGCCAAGACCGGGCCGGACATCGTCGCCCTGCCCGCGGAGAACCTTCCGGTCTACGCCGGCAAGGGAGCATTCGCCAAACTCGACGACTTCTATGCGAGCGACGCCGTGACAAGTGCCACGCTCAACAAGAGCGCGGTCGAGATGGAGAAGGTCGACGGCTCGTACTACGGAATCCCCACCGGCTTCGTGCCGCTCTCCGTCATCTACAACAAGGCCCTCTTCGCCAAGGCCGGCATCACGTCCTTCCCGAAGTCATGGGACGAGTGGGTCGCCGACGCGAAGAAGCTCACGGTCGACGCCGACGGTGACGGCACACCAGAGCAGTACGGCCTCGCGCTGCCGGATCACGCCACCGTCGGCAACGGCGTGTGGCCCACCCTGTTCTACGGCAACGGCGGCGGGATCGTGGACAACGGCAAGTCCGTCCTCGACTCGAGCGCGAACGCCGAGACGCTCTCCTACTGGGCGACCGCGGTCAAGGACGGCAAGATCTCTCCGACCGGTCTCGACGGCGTCGCCGCCGACAAGCTGTTCTCGTCCGGCAAGGCGGCCATGGAGATCGGAGGTCCGTGGATGGCTTCCGTGGCCACGGAGAACAAGATCGACTACGGCATCGCCGGCGTCCCCGCCGGCCCGAAGGCCGATGCGGTGTCGGCGATCGGCATCTCCGCCGCCGTGACGGCGCAGGCGGATCCCGCCAAGAAGGCGGCGGCCGAGAAGTTCTTCGCCTACTTCTTCACGAAGGATGTGGCGACGAAGTGGTCGCTGGGATCCGGCTGGCCGCCGCTGCGCACCGACGTTCCTGCCTCGGCCGTCTCTTCGAACCCGGTGGTCGCGTCCCTCACTGAGCTCGCCGGCACGGCACGCCCGCTCCTGCCCGGCGTCGCCGACAGCACCGACGTGCTCGCCGCGGTCGACGAAGCCACGCAGAAGTCTCTGACGGGCGGCGACCCCTCGGCCCTCCTCAAGTCCGCCTCTGCGCAGGTTGCTCAGACGCTCGGCAAATGACCCACTCCGGACGGCCGCCCGCGGGCGGCCGTCCGGCCCACGAAAGCGACCATGACCTCTTCCCACCGCCCCGTCGTGCGCAGACGCGCCTACCGTCCGCCGGCTCCGCTCGGCGGCCGCCCCCGCGCTGCGCGGCGCAGCCCGATCGCGCTCCTCTTCCTGCTCCCCGCCCTCGTCGTCCTCATCGCCTTCGTCGGCTGGCCGATGCTGTCCGCTCTCCGTCTGTCGTTCACGAACGCCAGCGGGTTCGGAGTCGAGGAGTGGGTCGGCCTCGAGAACTACGTGCGCGTCTTCACGGATCCGCGCATCCTGTCGTCACTGGGCAATACGGCCTTCTACACCGTGCTGTTCACTCCGACGGCGTTGGTCGCCGCGCTTCTGCTGGCCTTGCTCCTCGGCAACAGGGGGCTCATCGGCCGGGGCTTCTTCCGCACCGCCTTCTTCCTCCCGTTCATCATCTCCCTCGCCGTCGCGGCGTTCGCATGGACCTACCTGCTCGATCCGCAGGTCGGCCTCCTCAACCATTGGTTGCGTTCGATCGGCGTCCAGCTCGGCAATGTCCTTCAGGATCCGACCCTCGCGATGCCGGCCGTCGTGCTCGTCGCGATCTGGAAGAGCTTCGGCTTCTACATGGTCATCTTCATCGCCGGCCTGCAGGAGATCCCCGAATCGCTGTACGAGGCGGCCAAGATCGACGGCGCGGGCGCCTGGCGGCGATTCACCAACGTGACCCTCCCGCAACTCAGCAACACCCTCGCGTTCGTCGTGACGTTCGCCATGATCGCCGCTCTTCAGGCCTTCGACCAGATCTACGTGATGACCGGGGGAGGCCCCTACCGCTCGACGCAGACGGTCGTGATGGAGATCTATCAGGAGGGCTTCAAGAAGCTCGACCTCGGGGGCGCGACCGCGTTGTCGTACGTCCTCCTCGCGGCGACCCTGATCCTCAGCCTGGTGCAGTTCCGCTTCTTCGGGCGCCGAGAGAAGGACAACCTCTGATGACCGCGCACACCGCATCCGCCTCCCGCGTCGCCACCGTGTCCGGATCTCAGGCACGCGCTCCCCGCCGCCGCCTCGGCCGCATCGCTGAGCGCTGGCTGCTGTTCCTGGCCGTGTCGGTACTGGCTGCTCTCGTGCTGCTGCCGGTGCTGGTCATCGTCTTCACGGCCTTCAAACCCGCCGCGGAGATCAACGCCTACCCGCCGACGCTGCTGCCGGGCGCCTGGACGCTCGACAACTTCACCCGCATCTTCCACGACCTGCCCTTCGGGCGCCTGTTCCTGAACAGCCTGCTCTTCGCGGGCGGGGTGACCGTGTTCGCCCTCGTCTTCGACTCGCTCGCCGCCTATGCGCTGGCGCGTCTCGACTTCCGCGGCAACCGGGTGCTCCTGGTCGTGATCGTCGCGAGCCTGATGATCCCGTTCCAGGCGACGCTCATCCCGGTCTACCAGCTGGTCGCTCAGCTGGGCTGGGTGAACACGTTCGCCGGACTCATCATCCCCCGCGCCGCCGACGCGTTCGGGATCTTCTTCCTCCGCCAGTTCTTCATCTCCCTGCCCCGCGACCTCGACAACGCGGCCCGCATCGACGGCGCAGGGGAGTTCCGGATCTTCCGCAGCATCGTGCTGCCCAACGCGGTGCCGGCGATGCTCACCCTGGCGATCTTCACCTTCGTGAACAACTGGAACGACCTGCTCTGGCCGCTCGTGTTCACGACTTCGCCGGAGATGGGGACGATCACCTCGGGCCTCACCCTCCTGACCGGTCCGAGCGGGATCATCCCCTACGGCACCATGATGGCCGGCGCGCTCATCGCGGTGCTCCCGCTGGCCGTGATGTTCCTCATCATGCAGAGGCGCTTCATCGAGAGCGTCGCGACGACAGGACTCAAATGACGACGACGCAACCGCGCCGCTGGTTCCAGGACGGGCGCCTCCATCTCGGCCTCGGCATCGAGGACACCTTCGTGCCGCAGAGCCGTCCCGGCGAGCGCGCGATCGACGAATACGAGCTCACCGAGCACTACGAGCGCTACGCCGATGACTTCGCGCTCGCCGCCGGAGTCGGAGCCTCGGTGCTGCGCTGGGGCGTCCCCTGGTATCGCGTCGCGCCCGCCGAAGGCGAGTGGGACTGGGCCTGGACGGATCGCGCGATCGAGGCGCTGCTCGCCCAAGGGCTGCGACCCATCGTGGATCTGCTGCACTACGGCACGCCGCTCTGGCTCGAGGACCAGTTCGCGAACCCGGCGTACCCGCGCCACGTCGAGGAGTACGCGCGCCGGTTCGCGGAGCGCTACGGCGACCGAGTGTTCGACTACACGCCGGTGAACGAGCCGGTGATCCACGCGCTGTTCTGCGGCGAGTACGGGTACTGGCCTCCCTACCTGGAGGGCGCCGAGGGCTTCGCCCGGATCGCCGCGAACCTCGCGCGCGGCTTCGTGCGCAGCCAGCGTGCGATCGCCGAGGTCGTCGGGGAGCGTGCCGTGTTCGTGCACGTCGACGCCGCCGTGAGCTTCGTCGGCGACGATGACGCCCCTGAGCACCGTGCGGAGGCCGAGCGCCTGCGTCACCAGGTGCACCTTGTGGAGGATCTGGTGACGGGCCGCGTCGATGCCGACCATCCGCTGCGCGACCGACTGGCCTCGGCCGTCACGGATGAGGAGCTGGAGTGGTTCCGCGCCCACGCGGTGCGGCCCGACGTCATGGGCGTCAACTACTACCCGCGCCACTCGACCGAGCTGTTCGAGGCGGGGGTGCACCACGGCGGCGGTTTCGCCGATCCTCGACCCAGCATCGATCGCGGCGTCGCCGGGCTCCGGGAAGCGCTCGAGTCCTTCGCCCGCCGATACGGGGCGCCCGTCATGGTCACCGAGACCTGCGTGACCGGATCCGTCGAGGAGCGTGTCGCGTGGCTCGAGGACTCGCTCGGCCTCGTCGCCCGCATGCGGGCGGAGGGTGCCGACGTCGTCGGTTACGTCTGGTGGCCGCTCTTCGACATGTACGAGTGGACCTGGCGCCACACCGACGCGCCCCGCGCCGACCACCTGCTGACCATGGGGCTGCACGACCTCGTCGAGTCGCCCGCAGGACTCCTGCGAGCGGCCAATCCCGTCGCGGACCGATTCCGACGCTTCGCCGCCGACGTGGCCTCGCTCTGACCCCTCTCACCCTTCTCACGGAAGCACGCATGAACAAGGCAAGCCTCTCCCTCCGTCCCTCCGCCATGATCGGCACCGTGGCTCCCCGCCTCTACGGCTCCTTCCTGGAGCATCTTGGCCGCGCGGTGTACGACGGCATCTACGAGCCCGGGCACCCGAGCGCAGATGCCGACGGATTCCGCACGGATGTGATCGAGCTGGTGAAGGAGCTCGGCGTCTCCGCCATCCGCTACCCGGGCGGCAACTTCGTCTCCGGCTTCAAGTGGGAGGACTCGGTCGGTCCGCGGGTGGAGCGCCCGCGCCGCCTCGACCTCGCCTGGCACTCCACCGAGACGAACGAGATCGGCTTGCACGAGTTCCAGAGCTGGCTCGACAAGGTCGGCAGCGAGCTGATGCTCGCGGTCAACCTGGGCACCCGCGGCACCGCCGAAGCCCTCGAGCTCCTCGAGTACGCGAACCACCGCAGTGGAACCGCCCTGGCCGAGCAGCGCATCGCCAACGGACGCACCCAGCCGTTCGACGTGCGCATGTGGTGCCTCGGCAACGAGATGGACGGCCCCTGGCAGGTCGGCCACAGCACGGCGGAGGCCTACGGGACCCTCGCGGCCAAGACCGCCCAGGCCATGAAGATGGTGGATCCGGATCTCGAGCTGGTGGTGTGCGGATCGTCCAGTTCGTCGATGCCCACGTTCGGCGAGTGGGAGAGGGTCACGCTCACCCACGCCTACGACGACGTGGACTACATCTCCTGCCATGCCTACTACGAGAACACCGGCGACCTCGGCAGCTTCCTCGCCTCGGGCGTCGACATGGACCATTTCATCCGCAGCGTCGTCGCCACCGCGGACCACGTGAAGGCCGTCAAGGGCAGCGACAAGAGTATTGACATCTCGTTCGACGAGTGGAACATCTGGTACAACACCCGGTTCGAGCAGGTCGACCGGATCGCGGGCGTCGACAACTGGCCGATCGCGCCGCGGTTGCTCGAGGACGTGTACACGGTCTCGGATGCGGTCGTGTTCGGCAGCCTCCTGATCACCTTGCTCAAGCACGCCGACCGGGTCACGAGCGCCTCGCTCGCCCAGCTGGTGAACGTGATCGCGCCGATCATGACCGAGCCCGGGGGCCCGGCCTGGCGGCAGACGACGTTCTTCCCCTTCGCGGCCACCTCGGCGCACGGTCGCGGCGTCGCCCTCGACGTCGACATCACGAGCGGCACGTACACGACGGAGAGGTTCGGCGAGGTCGCCCTCGTCGACGCTGTCGCCACGCACGACGCGGAAGCGGGCCGGTTCGCCGTCTACGCCGTGAACCGCGCCATGGATGCGCCCACCGAGCTCGCGATCGACCTCTCGGAGCTCGGCGACGCGTCCGCGCTCGAAGTGACCGCCCGGGTGCTCGCCGATGCCGACCTCGACGCGGCGAACACGCTCGACGACCCCGATCGCGTCGCCCTGACCGCGTTGCCGTTCACCCGGGACGGCTCGATCCTGCGCCTCGCGCTTCCGGCCGTGTCCTGGGCCGAGGTCCTGATCGGCTGAGCCCGCACGGCGGGTCATCGTCGTGCCCGCCCGCGCCCGCGGCCGGGTCAGCTGGAGAGAGGAAAGAGCATGAGCATCTCCCCCCTCGGGGACAGGTCCCGCGCACGTCGGGCACGCATCGTGATGATCGCGGCGGCCGCCGCACTCATCGCCGGAGCGCTCGCCGCCGCACCCGCACAGGCGGTGACGACGGGGAACGGGTCTCTCGTGTACTCGCCGGCCGCGGGAACCTCCTTCAATCCGGAAGGAGGCCGCGCGGCCGGCACCACCTACGCGAAGAACATCGTGCTGAAGAACAGCGGAACGGCGAACGGCACCCAGATCGTGACGTTCGACCAGTTGGTGCTGGTCGGAGGCACGCAGGTCTATCCGATCTACCGCAGCACCGATGACGGCGCCACCTGGACGCACGCGACGGACGTCGTGCCCAGCGCCACGTTCCCCACCCTGACGAGGACCGCACAGCCGTTCCTCTACGAGGTGCCGCAGACGACCGGATCGCTCGCCGCGGGCACGTTGCTGCTCGCGGGCATGGTCATGCCGGAGGACCGGTCGAGCAGTCGCCTCGTGGTGTACAAGAGCGCCGATCACGGGCTGTCCTGGTCGTACCTGAGCACGATCGACGCGGGCGGCCCCGCCGTCTACGACCCTTCGCCCTCGTCCACGACCAGCACGGTGTGGGAGCCGTCGCTCATCGTCGACGGGCAGGGCGGTCTCGCCGCCTACTTCTCGGACGAGCGGCAGAAGTCCAGCGGCGTGCTGCAGGCCGTCTCGTACCGGCGCTCGACCGACGGCGGCCAGACCTGGGGACCCCTCGTCAACGTCTCGGCGCCGACCAACCAGTCGGATCGTCCCGGCATGATCACCGTCACCAAGCTGCCGGACGGCCGATACCTCGCCACCTATGAGGTCGTGAATCGTCCCTCGCAGACGAAGAACACCGCACCCGTCTATTTCAAGACCTCGCCGGACGGGCTCAACTGGGCTCCGACGTCGAGCATCGGCACGGCGATCGCGCTCGCGAACGGCCGGGGGATCGGATCCTCGCCCTACGTCAAGTGGGTGCCCGCGGGAGGGCCGAAGGGCATGGTCGTCGTGGCGTCGAAGTGGTCGCTCGATGCGACGGGCGCCATCGACGGCGGGCAGAACTTCTACGTCAACTACAACCTGGGCGAGGGGCCCTGGGAGCGGCTGCCGATGGCGGTCACCTACGACGGACCCGATGCCGAGGGCGGCACGTTCAGCGGATTCGCGCAGAGCATCGACTCCTCGGTCGATGGGCGCACGCTCTACCAGGCGACGAACGTCGAGAACCCGGCGACCACGTACAACGACATCCGGGTGGGATCCATCCCGCTCGACGCCCAGCAGTACGAGGCGGAGAAGGCCGCGCGCACCTCGGACACGTCCCTCGTGACCGATCCCGACGCCTCGAACGGCGGCAAGGTCGGCAACATCAACAACGCCACCAGCACGGTGACCTTCACGGTGCACGTGCCGACCGCGGGCTCGTACGTCATGAACGTGCGCTACGACAACGGCACCGGCGCGGCATCGACGCACGGCGTGCGTGTGAACGGCGGTTCGTCGACGGCGCTGAACTACCCGGCGACCGTCAACTGGGGTCGGTACGGATGGGCGCAGATGCCGGTCACGCTGAACGCCGGCGCCAACACCATCGCGTTCGCCAAGGGCACCTCGTACGCCGAGCTCGATGCGATCCAGCTCGCGCAGGCCGGCGGACTGGACCCCCAGTTCCGGATCGCGAGCCGCACCAGCGGCAAGTACCTCGAGATCGCCAGTGCGCTGACGACCGATGGGGCAGGCGCGGGGCAGTGGGGCGACACCGGCAACGCCACGCAGGTCTGGAACGTGCGCACGGTGCCCAACGGGCTCCAGCTCCTCAACGCCAACAGTGGCAAGCTGCTCGAGATCCCCGGCGCGCAGACAGCCGACGGCGTGCGCGCCGCCCAATGGGGTCCGACCGGGAACGCCACCCAGGTCTGGGCGCCGAGCACGTCGGGCGGCTACTGGATCCTGACCAACGCCAACTCGGGGAAGCCGCTGGAGATCGCAGGTGGATCGACGGCGGACGGAGCGTACGCGCAGCAGCGGACCGCGGACGGATCGGCGCAGCAGCAGTGGCGCCTGCTCCGCGAGGGCATCCAGTAGCGCGCGGGCGTGAGGAGGGCGGCGCGTTCGCCGTCGCCCTCCTCACGTCGCGGTCGATCCTGCACCGCAGCGGACGAAGCGCCCGCGCGGTGCGCGATCAGGCCGGGGCGGACTCCCGCTCACGGATCCGGAAGTCGGCCAGCAGTAGCCGCGGCGCCTGATCCAACTCGCCCGAGATGCGCTCGAGCAGGGCGTCCACCGCCGTCTTCGCGATCCATTCGCGACCGGGATCGACCGTGGTCAGCGACGGGATCGAGTACTCCGCCTCGTCCAGGTCGTCGAAGCCGATCACGGCGACGTCGTCCGGTACGCGCCGGCCGGCCTCCTGGAGCACGCGCATGGCGCCGAGCGCGAGCGTGTCGTTGAGCCCGAACACGGCGTCGAATTCCACGCCGCGCGCGAGCACGTCGCGCATCGTGAGTGCGCCGTTGGCGCGGTGCCAGAACGTCGTGTACCCGATCAGATCCTCGTCGAACCCGATCCCCGCCTCCTCCAGCGCCTCGCGATAGCCCTGGAGGCGGAGTGCGGCGGATCCGACGACCTCGCCCTCGTGCGCGCCGACCACCGCGATGCGGCGCCGACCGGACGCGAGCAGATACGCCGTCGCCGCCCGTGCGGCCTCCACATTGCGCATCGTCACGTGGTCGGTGGGCCCGTCGAAGATGCGCTCGCCGAGCAGCACCATCGGGTAGGGGACCTGGAGGGCGGCTGCGTCCTCCTGGCCGAGGCCCAGGGGACTGAAAATGAGCCCGTCCGTCAGCTTGAGCCGGGGACTGCGCAGCAGTTCGCGCTCACGGGCCGGATCCGCCCCGGTCTGCTCCACCAGCACCGAGATCCCCGAGGCCTCCGCGGCGGCGATCACGGAGGCTGCCAGTTCTGCGAAGTAGGCCAGGCCCAGGTCGGGCAGAGCGAGCGCGATCGCACCGGTGCGTCCCGATCGGAGGTTGCGCGCGGTGAGGTTCGGCGTGTAGCCCAGCTCGGCGATCGCGTCCTCGACCCGCTGCTTCGTGGCGGGGCGGATGTGCGGGTAGTCGTTGATCACGTTCGACACCGTCTTGATGGAGACGCCGGCGATCCGCGCCACGTCGTGCAGCGTCACCGCCATGTGCACCCCCTGTCCCGAGCCACTCTACAACGTTGCAGAGGGTCGGGCCCCCGTCATGCATGCCGCGGAAGCCCTGTCGACCACGGTATCGCGGGCGAAGCGGGATTCGACGTGGCGAACTCCGGCGAATTCCTATTACCTCCACTTGGAGGTTTCTGCTACGCTGACCGCACGGGCCGCGTGCGCCCGTCCCCTCTCAGAGAAGGAAGGTCGACGTGGCCCTGCCAGAAACCTCGGTTCAGCTGTACACACTCGCAGCGGAGTTCTCCGCCGACATGTCGGGCTCGCTCGACAAGCTCGCCGCCATCGGACTGCGCAACGTGGAGGCGTTCGACTTCGTGCGCCGCCCGGACGAGATCCGCGCCGCGCTCGACGCCTCGGGCCTCGCCTCGCCCACCGGGCACGCTCCGCTGCTCTCCGACGAGCTGTGGACGCCGGATGGATCCATTCCGACGCCCGCGCCGGAGGTCGTCTTCGAGGCTGCCGCGAAGCTCGGCATGACCACCGTCATCGACCCGTTCGTAGCCCCTGAGCGCTGGTTCACGCTGGACGGGGTCACCGAGATCGCCGACCGGCTCAACGCCCTCGCCGACACCGCGGCGGGCTTCGGGCTCGCCGTCGGCTATCACAACCACGCACAGGAGTTCGTGGCCGACTTCGACGGTCAGAGCGCTTACGAGCGTTTCGTGGCGCTCACCGACGCGCGAGTCGCGCTCGAGCTCGACCTGTACTGGGCGCTCGTCGGCGGGCAGGACGTCCCCGCCCTCGTCTCCTGCCTGGGCGACCGCCTCGTCGCGGTGCACGTCAAGGACGGCATCGCTCCCGAGAGCAACCCGTTCGCCCCGGGCGCCGGCGAGTTCGGCTCGGACAGCCTCGACCAGCGCCACGCGGGCAGTGGCGATGTGCCGCTCGCCGACGCGCTGCGTGCGGCGTCGGCGGTGCAGTACGCCATCATCGAGTACGACAACGCGCCCGGCGACGTCTTCGCGGACATCGCCGCCAGCTACGCCTTCCTCACCGAGGGCGGATTCGCCCGATGAGCGCGGTCGGGATCGGCGTCATCGGCGTCGGCGTCATCAGCGACACCTACCTGCAGAACCTCGCACGGTTCCCGGACACCGAGGTGCTCATCGTCGGGGATCTGCTGCTCGACCGCGCTCAGGCGCAGGCCGAGAAGTACGGTGTCGCGGCCTTCGGATCCGCCGACGACGTGCTGGCGCATCCCGGGGTGGACCTCGTGATCAACCTCACCATCCCCGCCGTGCACGTGGAGGTCTCGCGGGCCGCGATCGCCGCGGGCAAGCACGTGTGGACGGAGAAGCCGCTCGGACTCGACCGCGAGGGCGCCGCGGAGCTGCTGCGCGAGGCCGAGGCCGCGGGGCTGCGCGTCGGCTCCGCTCCCGACACCCTGCTCGGTCCCGGCTTCCAGGCCGCGCGCCGGGCGATCGAGAGCGGCGTGATCGGGCGCCCGCTGTTCGCGCAGACCGCCTTCCAGACCCAGGGGCCGGACCTCTGGCACCCCAGCCCCGCCTTCCTCTTCGCCGAGGGCGCCGGCCCGCTGCTCGACATGGGGCCGTACTACTTCTCGGCGCTCGTGAGCCTGCTCGGACCGGTCGCGAGCGTTGCGGCGGTCGGCAGCAAGGCGCGCGAGGAGCGCGAGATCCGCACGGGTCCGAACGCCGGCACGCTGTTCCCGGTCGAGGTGCCCTCGACGATCCAGATCGTCACCGCCTTCGAGCAGGGCGCGCAGGCGCAGAGCCTGCTGAGCTTCGACTCGGCGCTGGAGCGTCACGGCATCGTCGAGATCCACGGCACCGAAGGCACGATCGTGATCCCCGACCCCAACATGTTCGCCGGGCGGATCGCGTACGTGAAGCCGCTCGGTGTGCTGCGCGACGGCATGTCCTTCGAGCAGGAGTGGGTGGAGATCACCCACGAGGACATCGAGATCGGCCGCGGGCTGGGCGCACTCGACATGGTGCGCGCGATCGCCGCGAACCGGCCGCACGTCGCCTCCGGCGAGCTCGGCTTCCACGTGCTGGACGTGCTGCTGTCCGCCCAGGAGTCGGCCCGCACCGGGCAGACCATCGCGGTCCAGAGCACGGTGGCTCCTGTGCCGCTGCTGCCCGAGGGCTTCGACCCCTTCGCCGCCACGCTCTGAACCGCGCGCGGTGATGACCAGGGGAGGAACGTTTCCCTCCCCTGGTCAGGTTTCCCTCCGCGTGTTCGCGCGTTTGCGGGGAGGGAAACGTGGTGCGGGGAGGGAAACAGGATCCCGGCTCAGTCGGTGCTGTCGTCGCGGGAGAGCAGCCGGTCCAGCATCTCGAGGGCGGCCTCATGGTCGACGGTGTCATCGAGCAGCCACTGCGTCTGCAGGCCGTCGGAGGCCGCGATGACGAGGGCGGCGACGAGATCCGGGTCGAGGTCTGCGCGCACCTCACCCGAGGCCTGCAACTGTCGCACCTGTGCGGCCATCCCGGTGCGGATGCGGCTGAAGCGCTGCGTGATGAACTCCTGCGCGGCGGCGTGCGAATCCTCGAGCGCCGTCGACACCAGCGTCGAGTAGAGCTGCACGAGGCCGGGGATGCGGCGGTTGCGCTCCGCGGCGGTGCGCATCGACAGCGCGGGGCGGACGTCCGCGGGAATCGGATGGGCGGTGTCGGTCGCGCTCTCGGACGCGCGGTAGACCTCGACCAGCAGCTCCTCGAGGGATCCGAAGTAGTGCGTCAGCGCCGCATGGGTGACGCCGACCTCCTGCGCGATCGCGCGCAGGCTCGTCTTCTGCGATCCGCGGCGTGCGAACACCTCGATGGCCTTGTCGAGGATCTCCTGCCGCCGGGCGATGCCCTTGCGATAGCGGCCGGTGCTGCGGGGCGCTGCGGAGGAATCGGCCATCACTCGATGATAGCGAGGCGGCCTGTCGGCGCCCGCGGAGATGCCGCGGGCATGGGAGGCTCTTCGATCGAGGAGTCGACGGACGTCGGCACCAGGATCGCGTCGCCGCGCGGACGGCGGACGGACCACGGGAGAGGATGCAGGGCATGGCGGTCGAACCAGGGATCTACCAGCACTTCAAGGGCGCCCGCTACGAGGTGATCGCGGTGGGCCGGCACAGTGAGACCGAGGAGCAGCTGGTCTTCTACCGCAAGCTCTACGACGACTACAGCCACTGGGCGCGCCCGCTCGCCATGTTCGAGGAGCGCGTCGAGCGCGACGGATACAGCGGCCCGAGGTTCACGCGCGTCGCCTGAGCGAGGCGCGTAGTCTGGCTTCCGGCCGTGTGCGGGAGGAGGTGGGCGGATGACCGGATCCGATCCGCGTTCTCCTGATCCGCGTTCTCCTGATCCGTCGTCCTCGCGCCCGCCGACCGCCCTGATCCGGGTGTGGGCGCGAAGCCATTTCACGCTCGCGCCGGCTCCGAGCCGTCGATGGCCGGTCGCCCTGCAGGCGGCACTGTCGATGTTCCTGCCCGTGGCCCTGTTCACGCTGCTGGGGCAGCCGGCCGTCGGGGTGATGGCGGCGAGCGGCGCCTTCACGGCGATCTACCTGGTCGGCGCCGCCCCGCTCGTGCGTCTTCGTCTGCTGCCCGTCGTGGGCGTGGCGATCCTCCTGTGCGCGGCGATCGGCGCAGTGCTCGCCCCGTACCCCGCGGCCGCCGCGATCGGCCTGGTCGTGGTCTCGCTCGCCACCGCCGCGTTGCACTACGGTTTCCGGCTGGGTCCGCCCGGACCGGTGTTCTTCGTGCTGGTCTACGGGCTCGCCACGCACGTCACCGGGATCTCCGGCGGCCGGCGGATCGTGGATCCGTTGCTCTTCCTCGGCGCGCTCGCCGTGGGCGCCCTCACCGCCTACGTGATCGCCGTGGCGGCCTTCCTGATCGCGCGCGCCAGGGGCGTCGTCGCCCCGCCGCCGCGGACGCAGATCGCCCGTCGTCCGCGGCTGGACCGCGACGCCCGGGCGCTGCTGCTGCGGGTGGCGGTCGTCGCGATCGCCGGAACGCTGCTCAGCATGCTGCTCGTCGACCCCCAGCGCGCGTACTGGACGGTGTGCGCCGGAATCGCCGTGATCGGCGTCAATGTCGGCCGGCGGGTCGCCTTCATCCGGGGCAGCCAGCGCTTCCTCGGCACCGTCGTCGGGGCGGGGCTCTTCGCGCTGCTGGGATCTTTTCCGATCCCGGTGATCGTGCTGCCGTTCCTGCTGGCGGGCCTCCAGTTCACGGTCGAGATCTTCGTGGTGCGCAACTATGCGCTCGCGCTCGTCTTCATCACGCCGCTCGTGCTGTTCATCATCACCTCCACGGCGGGCGCCGGCGGCGGGATCCCCTGGGATCTGATCCTGGAGCGCATCGTCGACACCCTGATCGGCGCCGTGCTGGGTGCCGCCACGGGGATCTTCCATCCCCGCGCGGCCCTGCGCCGCTCGTGACGTTCGCGGCCGGGCGGGGCCTCCACCGTGCTCCGAACCTCCTGCGGCCTCGCTCGACGCGCCCCGGACGCGGCAGAGTAGAGCCAGAGCACGATCCCGACCTGGAGGTCACCATGACCGACGACCGCGCGTCAGCTTTCCTCGCCCTGCACCACGGCGGCGGCTTCGTGCTGCCGAACGCGTGGGATCCGGGATCCGCGCGAATGCTCGCGCAGCTCGGCTTCCCCGCGATCGCGACGACGAGCGCCGGCATCGCGTGGTCGCTCGGCGTGCCGGACGGTGGCGCGCTGGACCTCGACACCATGCTCGAGAAGGTCGCGGCGATCGTCGCCGCCGTCGACGTGCCGGTGACCGCCGACCTCGAGGCGGGATACGGCGATGATCCGCAGGACGTCGCGCGCACGGTCCTGCGTGCCGTCGACGTCGGCGTGGTCGGCGCCAACCTCGAGGATGCGGTGGAGGGTGTGCTGTTCGGCATCGAGGAAGCGGCCGAGCGGATCGCTGCGGCCCGCGACGCGGCGCCCCGCGGCACGTTCGTGATCAACGCGCGCACCGACGCGTACTTCAGGCCCGGGGCCCACGATCCCTTCGAGGAGACCGTCGCGCGGGCGCTCCGCTTCGTCGAGGTCGGCGCGGACTGCGTGTTCGTGCCCGGCGTGAACGACGAGGAGACCGTTCGTCGCCTCGCTGCCGAGATCCCGGCCCCGCTGAACATCGTGGCGGGACTCGCCGCGCACCTCATCCCCGTGCCCCAGCTCTTCGCCCTCGGCGTGAAGCGGGTGAGCCTCGGCGGCAGCCTCGCCCGCGTCGCGCTCACCGCGCTCGAACGCGCCGGCCGCGAACTGCTCGACACGGGCACGCTCGGCTTCCTCGACGGCGCGCTGCCGTACGCGGAAGTGCAGCGCCGGTTCGCAGGCTGAGGGCGAACCGGCGCGGCGACCGACGCGGGCCGGCCCGATCCGAGACCGACCCGCGCCGGGCCCGATCAGCGTCCGACGCTCGACATGTCGGCGTAGCGGTCGCCGGCGGCGGACGGGAGCGCCTCGAGCGCGGCGAGCTGCTCCGCCGTCAGCACGAGCGCGTCTGCCGCGACGTTCTCCTCGAGACGCGAGACCCGCTTCGTGCCGGGGATCGGCGCGATGTCATCGCCCTGCGCGAGCACCCACGCCAGGGCGACCTGGGCGGGTGTCGCATCGAGCTCGATGGCGACCTGTTCGACGGCGTCGACGATGCGAAGGTTCGCGTCGAGGTTCTCTCCGACGAAGCGCGGGTTGCTCCGGCGGAAGTCGCCGGCGTCCAGAGAATCGGCGGAGCGGATCGCGCCGGTGAGGAAGCCGCGGCCCAGCGGCGAGTACGGCACGAGGCCGATGCCCAGCTCGCGCAGCACCGGCAGCAGCTGCTCGGCGGGCTCCCTGGTCCACAGCGAGTACTCGGTCTCCAGCGCGGTCACGGGATGCACCGCGTGCGCACGGCGCAGCGTCTCCTCGCCGGCCTCGGAGAGTCCGTAATGCAGGATCTTCCCCTCCGCGACCAGCTCGGCGAGCGCCCCGACGGTCTCCTCGATCGGCGTCTCGGGATCCATCCGGTGCTGATAGTAGAGATCGATCCGGTCGGTGCCGAGGCGCTGCAGCGACCCCTCGACCGAGCGGCGCACGTTCTCCGGGGTGCCGTCCAGCCGACGGCCGCCATCCGATCCCGCGAGGATGCCGAACTTCGTGGCGATCACGACGCCGTCGCGTCGCCCCGCCAGCGCCCGGCCGACCAGCTCCTCGTTCGTGTGCGGGCCGTACATCTCCGCGGTGTCGAGCATGGTGACGCCGAGATCGAGTGCACGGTGGATCGTGCGGATGGACTCCGCCTCGTCCGTGTTCGCACCGGAGTAGAAGGCCGACATGCCCATGCAGCCGAGTCCGAGCCGGCCGACGGAGAGGGTGCCGAGAGTCGCGTGCTTCATGAGGAGAGCCTTTCGGAGTAGAGAGCGATCTTGATGTCGATGGCGCCGAGGGCGTCGTCCAGCTCCGCCCGCCGGGTCAGCACGGTCTGGCGGTGCTCGCGGAGGAGGGCCAGCCGGTCCGCGCTGGTGCCGTCGCCGGCCCGCGCGAGCTCGACGTAGCGCCGGAGCGTCGCGATCGGCATGGCGGTGGAGCGGAGCTTGCGCAGGAAGCCGAGCCAGGCGATGTCGCCGTCGGTGTACCGGCGGCGGTCGGACGACTCCCGGTCGAGGGGCGTCAGCAGAAGCCCCTCCCGCTCGTAGTAGCGCAGGGTGTGCGCGGTCAGCCCGAGCTCGTGCGCCGCCTCGGAGATCGAGCGCGTCGTGGTGGTTTCCAGCATGCGCCCCACGCTACGACTTCGAGCGCGCTCTAAGTCAAGGCGAGAAGGAGATCACACGGCGGCGAGCACAGACAGCACATTGCCGGCCGGGTCGGTGAACCAGGCGATGTCCGGTCCGCGGCCCGGACCGCCGTGCGCGATGCCCTTCTCGTCGGTGCCGAAGTCCGGATCCGTGTAGATCTTCGTCACGACGCCGCGGGCGTTGAGGTCGTCCACGGCCGCCTCGACGTCCTCGACGGGGAAGTTCAGGATCGTGAAGCTCGCAGGGGTGTGGTTCGGCTTCGCGTAGACGAGAACGGATCCGCCCTCAGGCAGCCGGATGTCGAGGAACCCCATCGGATTGGTCGAGACGTCCATGCCGAGGATCTCGCCGTAGAAGGTCCGGGCGGCATCGATGTCATCGACGCTGAACCCGCTGAACGCGTGCGTGGTCTGGAAGCCGGTCATGCCCTCAGCATGCGCTCCTCGGGCCGTCCCGTCCAGGGGCACGGCGTGCCGTCCGCATCGTCGCCGGGCGTGATGGTCAGCCCGCAGCGGTGCGCTCCGCCTGCAGCGCGCGGCGGAACGAGAAGTCGGCGTTCGCGAAGACGACGTACAGGAGCAGCCCCGGCACGAGAGCGCCGAGCACCGGCTGGACGATCACCGCGGCCGCAGAGAGCCCGAGCAGCACGAGCGCGAAGACGCTGAAGTACCAGCGCCGCACGGACAGGTAGACCGCGGCCTTCACGATGGCGCGCGCCGACGCCTGCGGATACAGCACGAGCCCGGCGAGCGACGAGGTGCACGCGACGAGAGCCCAGGCGGCGACCACCGCGAGCGTCGGAGCGAGCAGGGGCGCCCAGGCGGTGCCCGTGAGGACCGCGCCGTCGTAGAGCACGAACCCGACGACGAGTCCTGTGGCGAGGCCCATCAGCGCGGCCGCCGCACCGCGAGTGCGGTAGCCGTGCCAGAACGCCGCGAACGGACGCGGGGGCTCGTCACCGCGCATCCGGCGGAACACCTCGAACGCGCCGGCCAGCGACGGGGCGAGCGTGAGCGAGAGCAGCAGCACGGTCGGCCAGGCCTGCAGCGCATCGCGCGCGACGAACAGCAGCAGGGCCAGGGGCAGGTTCGCGAGCACGAGCAGCAGATCCGTCATCAGGATCACGTACGCGTACGCGAACATCGACTCCATGGTCTCGTGCCGCAGGTGCAGGATCCGCCGCCGCGGCGGCACGGTGAGATCGTCGGTCACGGTGCTCACCCCTTCATCCCGCTCGTCGCGATGCCGCTGATGAAGTAGCGCTGCCCGGCGAGGAAGATGATCAGGATCGGGACGATCGAGATCACGGATCCGGTCATGATCAGCGCGTACTGCGCGGAGTACTGGCCGATGAACGACTTCAGCCCGATCTGCACCGTCCACAGCTCGTTGCTGGAGAGGTAGATGAACGGCCCCATGTAGTCGTTCCAGGTGTTCACGAACGTGAGCAGGGCGAGCGAGGCGAGCGCGGGCTTCGACAGCGGCAGGATGATCCGCGCCCAGATGCCGTAGTCGCTGAGGCCGTCGATCCGCGCGGCCTCGTTGAGCTCGTCGGGGATGGTCATGTAGTACTGCCGCATCAGGAACACCCCGAACGCGCCGAACGCCTGCAGCAGGATGAGCGCCGTGAACGTGTTCGTCAGGCCCGCCTTCTGCATCATCATGTACTGCGGGATCATGTACGCCTGCCACGGCACCGCGATCGTCGCGATGTAGGCGAGGAACAGGGCGTCCCGCCCGGGGAAGCGCACCTTGGCGAAGCCGTAGGCGGCGAAGCTTCCGGTGAGCACTTGCAGGATCGTGATGACGATCGCGAGGAACGCCGAGTTCGCGAGGTAGCCGGCCATCGGGATCTGGGTCCAGATCTGCGCGTAGTTGCTCCACACGAAGCTCGTCGGCAGCCACTGCACGGGCACCGTGAGCACTTCGTCGTCGTGCTTGAACGACGAGGACAGCATCCACAGGAACGGCAGCAGCACGACAGTCAGCAGCAGGACCAGCAGCACGTACATCGCGATGCGGCCGAGACGCGCGCGGATCCGCCGGCTGCCGCGTCGCGCCGGAACGGGCGGCCGCGCGCGCCCGCCGTCGAGCTCCTGGGCGAGGTCGGAGGTGAGGGTCGACATCAGCGCTCCCTTCTCTGCTGGATCCGGAACTGGAACACGGTCACGACCAGGACGATGAGGAACAGGACGAGCGAGATCGCCGAGGAGTATCCGAACTGGCCGTTCAGGATTCCGTCCTGATAGATGAGCTGCGAGAGCACGAGCGTCGCGCGCCCCGGCCCGCCGCCGGTCATCACGAAGATGAGATCGAAGACCTTGAAGCTCGACACGCTCAGCAGCACGAGCACGAGGAAGGTCGTGGGCCGCAGCGATGGCAGCGTGATGTTCCAGAAGGTGCGCCAGCGCCCGGCGCCGTCCATGGCTGCCGCCTCGTAGTACTCCTGCGGGATCGCCTGCAGGCCCGCGAGGAACAGCACCATGTAGTAGCCCATGTCGCGCCACACGCTGGTGATGATCACCGCGGGCAGCGCCCACCCGGTGCTCGAGGTCCATCCCGGAGGGTTCGCGATGCCGAGCAGATGCAGGAACTGGTTGATCGGCCCGTTCACCGGGTCGAAGAGCATGTTCCACACGATCGCGATGGCGACCAGCGAGGTGATGTACGGGAAGAAGATCGCCACGCGGAAGAACGCGATGCCACGCAGCTTCTGGTTGAGCAGGATCGCGAGAGCGAGCGAGCACACCAGGGTGAGCGGCACATGGCCGATGGCGTAGATCAGGGTGTTGCCCAGCGCCACGTGGAAGTTCTGGTCGCCGAAGAGGCGGGTGAAGTTCTTGATCCCGGCGAACGTGGGCGGGTTGTACGCGTCCCAGTTCATGAACGCCAGCACGAACGCGGCGAGCACGGGCACCAGGGTGAACAGCGCGAACCCGAGGAAGTTCGGCAGGATGAAGCTCCAGCCGATGAGGATACTGCGTCGGCGCATCCGGCGGCTCGCCACCGAGCGCGGCGGGGCCGCGGACGGCCGGTCGGTGAGGGTGGTCATGATCTTCCTTGATCCGGTTCGGGGAGGGACGCCTGGTGCGCCGGATCCGACCCCTTCGACGAGCTCAGGGGCCGGATCCGGCGCGGACCGGAGCTATTGGTTCAGCACCTCGGAGGTGACGCGGCTCTCCATCTCGGCGATGCCGTCGTCCACCGACTTGCTGCCGGTCATGATGAGCTGGTGCTCCTGGTCCAGCACGCCCTGCAGCTGCGCAGCGAGGGTGCCGGTCGCGCCGTCGGGGCGGATCGTGTCGGGTGTGAAGGCCTTCTTCGAGGTCGCGTCCTGCGGCATGCCCTTCAGGCCGAAGTACTGCTTCGTGATCTCGTCGCTGTGGTACGCGGGCACGATGCCGATCGACGCGACGGCCTTCGCGCCGTCTGCTCCCGCCGCGAACGACAGGAACTTCTTCGCCGCATCCTGGTTCTTCGAGTTCTTGCTGATGCCGAAGCCGGTCGGGCCGCCCATCGTGGTCACCTTCGATCCGCTCTTGATCTGCGGGATCGGAGCGATGCCCCAGTCCACCGACGTGGTGCCGGCGGCCGCATCGGCGAGCAGCGGCGAGATGAGCCAGGTGCCCATCGGCACCATGGCGGCCTTGCCGGTCTCGAAGACCGTCTTGTACTGGGCCTGCTGGCTCTTCGCGGTGCCCCAGTCGAGGATCGTGCCGTCCTTCTGCATGCCGAGGGTGAGGTCGTACTGGTCCTTCATCCAGGAGTAGTCGGGCTTGTCGAAGCCCTTGTCCTGCTGTGCGGACGCGTAGCCCTGCACCATCGAGTTCCAGGTGTGGATGTAGGCGCCGTACACCTTGTCCGCTCCATCACCCTTCGTGAGCTTCTTCGCGTCGGCGGCGAATTCGTCCCAGGTGAGGCTGGAAGGATCGGCGACGCCGGCGTCCTTGAACATCTGCTTGTTGTAGAAGAGCACGCTGAAGTCCTGGCGGTACGGGACCGCGTAGTAGGTGCCGCCGGCCTTGTACTCGTCGAGTGCCGGGATCTTGTCGGCGGGCAGCGCCTTGACCAGGTCGTTCACCCCGACGAACTGCTTCTTCTGCGCGTAGCCGCCGAAGTCGGTGAGGTTCTTGACCGTGATGATGTCGGTCGTGTCACCACCGGCGAGCATCGTCGTGACCTTGTCCTCGTAGTTCGCGGCCAGGATGTCGACGGGCTCGATCGTGATGTCAGGGTTCGCCTCGTGGAACGCGTCGAAGAGCGCCTTGAACTCGGGCGTCTGCGCGTAGTTCCACACCGAGATGCGCAACGTCGTCTTCCCGCCCGAGGGCGTGGAGGCCGGCGCGGACGTGCCGGCGCAGCCGGCGAGGGCGAGGGCCGCCGCGGCGACGGTGCCGACGGCGATGAGGGATCGCTTCATGCGAGGTTCTCCTTTGAAAGTGGATGAAGGGTGTGTGCGGGGCGGGCGGAGGAGTGCGAGGGCGGGTCAGGCGCTGAGCTGCAGGGCGTCGACGGTGACCTCTTCGAGCAGGGGCAGGTCGGCGGTGAGGCGTTCCAGCTCGTCCAGCGCGGCGTCGGTCATGCGGTACAGCTCAGAGCCGAGCGAGCCGGCCAGATGCGGCGTGATCATGACGTTCGGCAGGCGGTACAGCGGCGAGTCCGCGGGGAGCGGCTCGGGGTCGGTCACATCGAGCATCGCGTTCAGGCGACCGCTCGCGCACTCGCGCTCGAGCGCTGCGGTGTCGATCACACTGCCGCGCGCGGTGTTGATCACGGTCGTGTGATCCTGCAGAGCTGCCAGCTGCGCCGGGCCGATCATGTGCCGGGTGGACGGCAGCTCCGGTGCGTGCAGCGACAGCACGTCGACGCGGGGGAGCAGGTCTTCGAGGGTGGTGTGCACGCCACCCGCCGCAGCGATCTCGGCCGGATCCGCGTAGGGATCCGCGACGAGGACGGTGACGTCCGCGAGCTGCTGCAGGATGTCGACGACGCGGCGGCCCACGCGACTGAATCCGACGACGCCGATCGTGAGGCCGAGGTTGCCGAGCCGGCCGAACCGCTCCGCGCGCAGCCCGTTCTGGCGGCGGGTCTCGGGGTCGGCGGCGATGAACGGCGCCTTCTTGCCGGCGAAGATGACCGCCGCGAGGGTGAACTCTGCCACGGGCACCGCGTTGACCTCCGCGACGGACGCGGCACGGATGCCGCGCCGCCAGAACTCGTCGCTCACCTGTGCGCGGATGGACCCGGCGCAGTGCAGCATCGCGCGCAGCTTCGGCATCCGATCGAGTCGCGCGGCGTCGAGGCGCGGGGCGCCCCAGCCGGTCAGGAGCACCTCGACCTCAGCCAGCCGCTCGGCGAGGGCCGGGTCGTCGAGGTCGTCCGTGAAGACCGGCTCCGGCACGGTCGCGAGGCGGCGCAGGCGGGCGATCCGTGCGGCGTCGAACTGCCGCTCGAACACCTCGCGCGACATGACGACGAGAGCGTTGGGGGTGGTCGTTGCGGTCATTCCCAGGGGGTTCCGTCCTTCGTCAGATCCCGACGAAGCAGGGCATTGCGTCGTCGCTGAACTCAGTAGATACTCGGACTCGTTCGAGACGAAACCAAACGTTCAGAGTCGAACAGATACAAGCACAAGCGAAGGTTGAAATCATGACGCGCAGCCCCGACACGGACGCCCTCTCCCGGGTCAGCGCGCACGCCGTGCCGCCGTACGGCACGGCCGTGCGAGCCGCGGAATTCCGCGGTCCGCTGTATGCGGAGTGGGGTCCGGCGATGCGCGCAGAGGCGTTGCGCGGGAGTGTCGGTGAGCTCACTGCCGAGGCACTGCGCGAACGAGTCGGAATCCCCTCGATCGAGCGCCGCGACGTGTGGGAGGACGTGGATCCGATCACGATCGAACGCATCAGCGTCGCGGCCGCGGAGACCCACGGCCGCCCCTGGGTCGATGCGCTCGGCTCTCTGTTCGCCCGCTACGTCCGCGACGGCGACCGCGCGACGTACGAGCGCGCGGTGTCGGATCGGCAGGAGCGACTCACCCGTGCGGTGATCGCCGCCGCGGTGACCGATGACCCGATATGGATCGACGAGGCGGCCGACGGTGCCGTGGTGCTCTGCGAGCAGAGCACCTGGTCGCTTCCGGCGCACGACGACGCGCACGCCCGGCGCGGCTTCGTGCTGCCCGACGTCGCCGCGCCCTATCTGGACCTCGTCGCGGGCGAGATCGTGGCGCAGTTGGCGGTCGCGGACCGGGTGCTCGGCCCGTGCTGGGACGAGAGCTGGCCCGGGCTGCGCGAGCGCATCCGGCACGAGGCCGAGGCGCGCGTGTTCACCCCGTTCGAGACCCGCGACGACCTGTGGTGGCTGGGGTACTGGCGCGAGGTCAACAACTGGAACCCGTGGATCGTCGGCAACGTGCTGCTCGCCGCCGTGCTGCTGCTCGACGACCCCGAGCGCGTGGCGCGCATACTCGCGCGGGCTCTGGACAGCCTCGACCGCTACGTCGCGGAGTTGCCCGCCGACGGGGCCATCGACGAGGGCGTCGCGTACTGGTGGAACGGCGCGGGGCGCATGCTCGAGATGCTCGACATCGTGGCCGCGATCACCGACGGCGGGCTCGACGCCACTGGGATCCCCGTGGTCGCCGAGACGCTGCGGTTCCCGATGCGCATGCACCTCGGCGGGGACTGGTACGTGAACGTGGCCGATGGCTGGGCGCGCTCCCGCGGGCACGAGCCGTGGCAGCTCCCGTTCCGCTGGGGGAGTCTCACCGGCGATACGAGCGTGACCGCGTGGGCGCGGGCCGCACGCCGGCCGGGGCAGCCGGTGGCGGAGGTCGCAGGCGGGCTGCCGCGCCTGGTCCGCGCGCTCGCCGACACGGCGTGGCGGGACGCCGTGCCGGCCGCCGCCCCGCTTCCCGCCGCCGTCTGGCTGCCGTCGGTGCAGGTGCTGGTGCGCCGTGCCGAGGCCGGTTCGGCCGCCGGGCTCGCGCTCGCCGCGAAGGGCGGCACGAATGACGAGAACCACAACCACAAGGACCTCGGATCCTTCCTCGTCGCCGCGGGCGGCCGGCAACTGCTCGTCGACGTCGGCAAACCCACCTACACCGCGCAGACCTTCAGCGCTGAGCGGTACCGGGTCCGCGCGATGCAGAGCGGCTGGCACAGCGCGCCCGCCCCCTACGGCCTGGAGCAGGGTGAGGGGCCGGGGTTCACAGCGCAGGTGATCACCGCGCCGCAGGGTGAACCGGGCCCGATCCCGCCCGTGGGCGAGGCCGCCGTGCTCGAACTGGAGCTCGCGGCCGCCTACCCGCTCGCAGCGGGCGACTCCTGGCGGCGGACGTTCCGCTTCGACGCATCGGGATCCGCCGGCGGGACGGAGCGCATCGAGGTCGCCGACCGGTGGCGACTGAGCGAGGACGGCGCGCACCGGATCCACGTCATCGCGGCGGGGGTGGTCACGCCGTCCGGCGACGCCGTCGAGGTCGCCGCCGACGGACACCGGATCCGCATCGCCGCGGACGATGGGAACGCACCGGTCGCGCCCGCGCTCGAGGTATGGGAGCTGGACGATCCCGAGCTCATCGCCGTGTGGGGTCCGCGGCTGACCCGCCTCGTCTACGACGTCGGCGGACGGGCCGGCTCGTTCACGACCGTGATCGAGGAGCTGTCGTGAGCGGGCGGGATCCGCTGTTCGCGCTGCAGCGCCGGGAGCGGATCATGGACGAGATCCGCGAGCACGGCTCCGTCAGCGTCTCCACGATCGCGGCGCACCTGGGTGTGAGCGAGCTCACGATCCGGCGCGACATCAACACCCTCGCCCAGCAGGGCCTCGTCACGCGCGTGCACGGCGGAGCGACCCTGCGCAGCAGCCTCGAACCCGGGCTCAGCCCCGTGCTCGCCGGACACGACCCGGCCGTCACCCGCTACACGATCGGCATGGTCGTGCCCTCTCTCGACTACTACTGGCCGCCCATCGTGCACGGCGCGAGGGCCCAGGCCGCACAGCTGCGTGCCCGGCTGCTCCTGCGCGCATCGACGTACGAGCTGCGCGACAACCGCCGCCAGGTCGAGGCGCTGCTGAACACCCCGGGCCTGCACGGGCTCATCGTCGCCCCCGACACCTTCGGGGAGCAGGCGATCGAGATGCTGGAGTGGCTCGACGCGCTGCCGGTGCCCGTCGTGCTCGCGGAGCGCCGAGTGCGCTCCGCGGCCGCGGCGCCGCATCTGGACTCGGTGGTGTCGGACCACACCGCGGGCGCCGCGCTCGCCGTGCGGCACCTGCATGAGCAGGGCCACGAGCGGATCGGGCTGATCACCGAGACCGAGCGGCCCACCGGCCGCTACGTGCGGCGCGGGTGGGAGAGCACGCTGCGTTCGCTGGGGCTGCCGACCGACGCCGCCTGCATCAACGGCGTGCGCTTCGACACCGCGGGCCGTGAGCGCGCGATGGACGACGCGCTGCAGGTCATCACGGACACCGGCACCACGGCCGTCATCGTGCTTCCGGATCCGCAGGCCCTCGCCCTCGAGCAGCATGCGCTGGACCGGGGGATCCGGGTGCCGCACGACCTGGCGATCGTGGCCTACGACGACGATGTGGCCCGCTTCGGCGACCCCGCGATCACCGCCGTCCGCCCGCCCAAGCGGCACGTCGGTCGCGAGGCCGTGAACCTGCTCATCGCCCGGCTCGAGGCCGGGAGCGGCCGCCCCGCGTTCCGGGTGAAGCTCAGCCCTGAGCTGCATGTGCGCGAGTCCTCCCTGCGGCCGAGCATCGCGACTCCGGCGGATCCCGTCCCGCTCGCACCCGCACCGACCGCCGCCCGCACGAAGGAGACCCCATGACCGCGTTCGACCCCGCCCGCCTGATCCTGCCGCCCGAGGACCGTGCGCTCTCGCCGCGCACCGGATGGACCCGCGATCATTGGGCGGCCATCGCCGACCATCTGCTGCTGTCGCTGCGGCCGTACTTCACGCCCACACGCAGCCAGGTGCGCCTGCCAGGGCCGACCAGCAGCAGCGGCGCGGACAGCGACGGCCTGGAGGGCTTCGCGCGCTCGTTCATGCTCTTCGCCTTCCGCCTCACCGGGGAGCGCGGGGAGGATCCGCACGGCTTCCTGGACTGGTACCGCGACGGGCTGGTCGCCGGCACCGACCCGTCGAATCCGGAGCGCTGGATCCTGCCCGCCGAGCAGGCGCAGGCCGAGGTCGAGGCGGCATCGATCGCGCTCGGACTGCAGCTCACCCGGCGGTGGCTGTGGGATACGCTCGACGCCACCGCGCAGCAGTGCATCATCGACTGGCTGGCCCTGAACCCGGTGGGCTGGTACCCCGACAACAACTGGCTGTGGTTCCGGATCACGGTCGAGACGTTCCTCGCCTCGGTCGGCGGACCGCACGAGCCCGCGCGCATCGCGGCCGATCTCGCCCGCATCGAGGACTACTACCAGGCCGACGGGTGGTGGGCTGACGGAACATGGCGCGCCTACGACTACTACTGCGGCTGGGCGATGCACCTGTATCCGCTGCTGTGGGCCGGATCCGAAGGGGCGGAGGGGTTCGGATCCGGCGCGCTCGCGCCCGTCTTCAAGGCCCGGCTCACCGAATTTCTCGACGACTACGCGGCGCTCATCGGGGCGGACGGGATGCCGGTGCTGCAGGGACGCAGCCTCATCTACCGGTTTGCGACCGCCGCGCCGCTGTGGATGGGCGCGGTCTCCGGCGCCACCCGGCTGCCGCCAGGACTGCTGCGCCGGGCGGCCTCGGGTGAGCTGCGCACCTTCGTGGAGCGCGGGGCGATCGATGAGCGCGGCCTGCTCACGATGGGGCTGTTCGGCGAATGGCCCGCGATGGCGCAGACGTACTCCGGCGCGGGCTCGCCGTACTGGGCGTCGAAGGGCTTCCTCGGACTGGTGCTGACCGCGGACCACGAGGTCTGGACGGCCGTGGAGGAGCCGCTGCCGATCGAGCAGGGCGACGTGCGCCGCGTTGTCCGTCCGGCCGGCTGGCTGGTCAGCGGCACCGCGGCCGACGGCGTCGTGCGCGTGATCAACCACGGCGCGGACCACGCCTTCGAAGGGGATCGCATCGGCGACTCGGCGCTGTACGCCCGGTTCGGCTATTCCAGCGCGACGCTGCCGCCGCTCACCGGCGCGACCATCGACGACCCCGCCGACAACATGGTGGGCGCCCTCGATGCCGCAGGGCGCTCCACGCATCGCACCGGGTTCGCCCGCGGTGCGATCGGCGACGACGGCATCGCGGCGTTCGCGACGTCCGTGGCTGACGCGCACTGGGTGGACTCGAGCGCCGACGGCGCCGGGTACGACCACGGATCCGGACGTGCGGGGGTCGTCACCGACGGACCGCTGCTCGCGACGGCGAGCGTGGTCCGCGGCTCGTGGGAGGTGCGCGCGACCCGGCGGCTGCCGCGCGAGGGCGTCGCTGCGGCGCCGCTCCCGGTGCGCGTGAGCGGGTGGCCGCTGACCGGTTCGACCGAGGCGGTCGTGGAGCGGGACGACGCCGCGATCGCGCTCGACCTGGACGGGCTGCGCTCCGAGCTGTGGCCGCTCGCGGGGATCGGCGGCGGTGCGGTCGCCGCGTCGGTGCGCACGGAGGCGGGCGTCTCGCCGATCGGCGAAGTCGTGTCGATCCCCCTGCTCGACTTCGGGGTGGTGGGCGAGGGTGACGTCGTGATCGCGGCAGTCCGCCTGGGTCGCGGATCAGAGCAGGCGCCCTCGGCGCGTGCGGTCGCGACCGACGGCGGCGACGCGATCCTCGAGGTGAGCTGGCCCGACGGCGCGGTGAGCGCGGTGCGGATCGGCTGAGATCGCGCGGCGGCCGACGGTCCGGTCAGCCCGCGGTCGTGAGGCGGATCGCGTTCGCCCAGGGATCCTCGAAGGCGAGCGTGCGCCCGTCGTCGCGCACGGGGACGCCGAAGTGCGTCATGCGCTCGGCCACGGATCCGAGGTCGTCCGCGGTGGGCAGCGTGATGTCCACGCGGCCGAGGCCGAGTGCCGGGGAGCGCCGGCCGGCGCCCGCGCTGTTCCAGGTGTTCATCGCCATGTGGTGGTGGTAGCCGCCGGCGCTCACGAACAGCGCGGATCCGCCGAGCTCCGCCGTCGTCTCGAATCCGAGTCGCTGCACATAGAACTCGCGTGCGGAGGTCACGTCGCCGACCGAGAGGTGCACGTGACCCACGGTCGCGCCGCCGATCACCGGATCCTCGGCGGCGGACTCGGTGAGGTGCTCACCCAGGAAGGCGTTCGGATCCAGGTACAGGGTGTCCATCTCGATCCGGCCGTGCGCCCAGCTCCACTGCGTGCGATCGCGATCCCAGTACAGCTCGACGCCGTTGCCCTCGGGATCCGTGAAGTAGAAGGCCTGGCTCACCAGATGATCCGCGCTGCCGGTGAAGGTCCCGGGGGCGCGCTGCGCGACCGAGTACAGCGCAGCGGCCAGTGCCGCCTGCGTCTCGAACAGGATCGCGGTATGGAACAGACCGGCTGCGCGCGGTGCCGCGTGCCTCAGTTCGGGGCTGTGCTGCAGGATCACCACCGGCGTGGTTCCGCGACCCAGCACCACCCGGTCGCCTTCGGCCGACAGCACCCGCAGCGTGACCGCGTCGCGGTAGTACGCGGTCATGGCGTCGAGGTCGGCGACGAGCAGGGTCACCGCGCCCATCGCGGTGTCGGCGGCGAGGAGATCGGAGCGGGAGGATGTCACTGTCTATGCAACCGAATGGACCGGGGATCCATTCCGGTATGGACCGATCGCCGGGCGCGCACCGCGCGGTCTCACGACCGGAGCGCGGCCTCCCAGCGCGTGCCCGTGGCGAGCAGCCGGGGCAGGCCGGCCACGAACCCGCGGCGGGGGAGCGCGCTCATCATCGCGCTCTCGGCGGGCAGGCGCCGCTGCTCGCCACGGCTCAGCCGCTGCAGCGCGTGCAGCAGGGCGAGCGGGTGCGATTCGAGGGCGCTGTGCCCGTTCTCGATCTCGACGAGCACCGTGTCCGGCGCGGCCTCGGCCACGCGCTGCGCCACGGCGGCCGGGGTGCGCAGGTCACGGGATCCGGTCAGCAGCACGGTCGGCCAGTCGAAGTCCGCCGCCGCGGCGGTCAGGTCGAAGGGCTCGCCGGCGAACCGGGGGAACCGGTCGGCGATCGACGCGTAGGTGAGGGAGGGGTCGAGGACGGATCCGTCCGGATCCGGACCGAATCCCAGCTCGCGGAAGGCGATCGCGCCGACGAGATCGAACTCGTAGAACCCGGGCACGTGCGCCTCGGACTCGCCCTTGTCGACGTACGCCTCCAGCGCAGACCACACCGAGCCGCGTCCGGAGGAGCCTCGACCGGGCCGACGACCGCTGTCGCCGGCGCGCCGCGCGCCGCGCACGCGCTGACGCAGCAGCGGCTCGAGCAGCCCCTCGCCGCCCAGCTCGTAGGCCGCGCGCAGCACGCCGAGGAGGATCCGCGGATCCGATCCGTCGTCCAGCAGCTCGCGCACCGACGCGGCGATCCGGGCGTCCCCGTCGACGAACAGCTCGCGGATCATCGCCCGCTCGGCATCGCGATCCGCGACCGACTGCAGGGCGGAGTCCAGCAGCATCCCGGCCACGCGCTCCGGGTGACGGGCGCCGAATCCGGCCGCGACGTAGCTGCCGTAGGAGGAGCCCGAGATGTAGGCGCGGCGCACGCCCTCCGCATCCAGCACGGCGGCGAGGTCGTCGATCACGTCGACCATGCGCATCGCCGACAGCGGCAGGCTGTGCCCGTCGAGTTCGGCGCGGGACAGCCCCACGCCACGGTGCTCCATCATGATGACGTCGAGCCCGAGGGCCGCGGCCCGCCGCCGGAAGCGTCGATAGGGGAGCACGGATCCGAGCCCGGGTCCGCCCGGGATCACGACGATCGGCAGGGACGAACGCGGTCCGGTGCGCACATACGCCAGGTCGAATGCGGGCGCGGTCGGCGTCGCGGGGCGGCGCACGCGGCGCACCCCGCGCATAGAGGCGGCGAGCAGGCGCGGCAGCGCGCTGGGAGCCCGCGTCCTGCGCCCCGCCTCGTTCTTCACCGTCGCCATGCCTCGATTATGCGCGGGTGTGTGTAGGCGGGCGCTGGCCGGAACCTATCCGTGGGCTAAGGCAGCCCTCGGGGCGGACACGGGCCGACGCGAGGATCCGTCCCCGAGGAGGACGTTCCCGACGCGCTCAGTGGTCGCAGATTGCGGTTCCCCGAGTGCAATAACCGCAATACGCGACCACCGAGCGGGACGCGACCGAGGCGCCCGGGCGCTTCGACAGGCTCAGCGACCGGGCGTGACTCAGGCTCCGGGCTTCCCCATCGCCTCCACGGCGTCGTCGGCCTCGGTCACGATCGCGGCCATCGCCGTCGCTGCAGCCTCGGGGTCGCGTGAAGTGATCGCGGCCGCGACGTCCTGATGCAGCCGCAGGGCGGTCTCGTCCGCGCGGTGCGGCATGAGCGCGTGCGCGGTGCGTCCGTGCAGCAGCTCGGCGACGACGTCGGCGAGACCGGCGAGGTAGGGGTTGCCCGAGCCGCGCAGCACAGCCGCATGGAAGTCGATGTCGTGCTGCAGGTAGACGGGCTCGTCGGCCCTGTCGCCGTGCTCGACCATCCCGAGCACCGCCTTCACGAGCGCGGCACGGTGCTCCGGACCGGCCTGGGCGGCGGCGAGCCGGGCGGCGAGCGGCTCGATCGCGGAGCGCAGCTGGCTGAGCTCGTGCAGGGCGCGGAGCCGGCCGGATCCGTCCAGCCGCCAGCGGATCACCTCGGGGGCGTACGGGCTCCACCGATCGGCGGGCAGCACCTCCACCCCGGCGCGGCGGCGCACCTCGACCATGCCCATGGTCTCGAGCACGCGCACCACCTCGCGCATCGCGGACCGGGACGCGCCGAACTCGGCGGCGACCTCTGCGGTCAGCAGCCGGGCGCCGGGCGCCAGGTGTCCCTCCACGATGCGCACGCCGATCGTGTCGAGCAGCCGGCGGTGCTGCGCGGAGGCCGCCTCGCGGGTCCCTTCTGCCATGAAGCCCATTATGGCGATAGCCCGGCAAGATGACGTGCGAATGAACTGTAGAAGGGCTTATTGAGGACCTCTGCTTGATTAAGTCCTACTTATCATTTACGCTGAAGCGAAATCTCTCCGCCAGACCAAGGAAGCTCATGGCCATGTCATCGAACCTGCTCGCCGCCGTCCCCGGGACTCTCCTCTCGGCCGCCGATCCCGTTCCCCCCACGACGACCGCCCCGGAGTGGGTGCTGATCCTCGCTGCGCTCATCGGCATCGCGACGATCGTGGTGCTCATCACCTGGGTCAAGCTGCATCCGTTCCTCTCCCTCGTGATCGGCGCACTCGTCACCGGTCTCGTCGCGGGCATGTCCGCCACGCAGACGGTGCTGAGCTTCACCAACGGCTTCGGATCCACCGCCGGAGGCGTCGGCGTGCTGATCGCCCTCGGTGCGATCTACGGCAAGCTGCTGGCCGACTCGGGTGGCGCGGATCGGATCGTGGACACCCTGATCTCGAAGGCGAGCGCCGCGGCGCTGCCCTGGGTCATGGGTCTGGTGGGTGCGCTGATCGGCCTGCCGATGTTCTTCGAGGTCGGCCTCGTGCTGCTCGTGCCGGTCATCATCCTGGTCGCCCGCCGCTCCGGCGTCTCGCTCATGAAGATCGCGATCCCGACGCTCGCGGGCCTGTCCGCCATGCACGGTCTGGTGCCGCCGCACCCCGGGCCGCTCGCCGCGATCGGCCTGATCGGCGCGAACCTCGGCGTCACCCTCGCGTTCGGCGTGCTCATCGCGATCCCGACCGTGATCATCGCCGGCCCGCTGTTCGGCCGCCTCGCCGCCCGCTGGGTGGATGTGCCCGTGCCGGCGCTGTTCGAGACGGCGGAGGACACCGCGCAGCCCGGTGACACCGCGGCGGTCCAGGCCCGCAGGCGGCCCAGCTTCGGCGCGACGCTGTTCAGCATCCTGCTGCCGGTGATCCTGATGCTGCTCGCCGCGATCGTCGACATCGTCGCTCCGACCGACACCTCGGCCGTGAAGGGCATCATCGACTTCCTCGGCAAGCCCATCATCGCGCTGCTCATCGCCGTGGTCGTCGGCATGGTCGTGCTGGGTCGCGGCGGCGGCATGAGCTCCCAGGAGGTCGGCGCCTCGGTGTCGTCCTCGCTGCCGGCGATCGCGGGAATCCTGCTCATCGTGGGTGCGGGCGGCGGCTTCAAGCAGGTGCTCGTCGACTCCACGATCGGCACGGTGATCGCACACGCGATCTCGGACGTCGGCGGCGCGCTGCCGGTGGTGCTGTTCTTCGCCTGGCTGGTCGCGGTGCTGATCCGCGTCGCCACGGGATCCGCCACCGTCGCGACGATCACCGCCGCCGGGATCATGCAGCCGCTGGTGCACGACCTGCACATGTCGGCGGGCGGATCCGCTCTTCTGGTCCTGGCGATCGGAGCCGGTTCGCTGTTCCTCTCGCACGTCAACGATGCAGGCTTCTGGCTGATCAAGGAGTACTTCGGCCTGAGCATCCCGCAGACGCTGAAGTCGTGGTCGATCATGGAGTGCCTGATCTCCGTCACGGGCCTCGTCGGCGTCCTGATCATCGGCGCCTTCGTAGGCTGACCGGAGGAGTCGCTGATGTCGCAGAACACACCGCCGACGATCCTCGTGGTCATGGGGGTCTCCGGATCCGGCAAGAGCACGCTGGCCGGAGTGCTGGCGGGGCGCCTGGGCTGGGCGCTGCAGGAGGGGGATGACCTGCATCCCGCGGCGAACGTCGCGAAGATGGAGGCCGGCATCCCGCTCACCGACGAGGACCGCCGCCCATGGCTCGAACTGATCCGTGACTGGATCGTGGCGAAGCAGGAGGCGGGGCAGCCCGGGGTGGTGACCTGTTCGGCGCTGCGACGCAGCTATCGCGAGATCCTGGCCCGGCCCGGAGTGGAGTTCGTGCACCTGAAGGGCACCAAGCACGACCTGGCGGAGCGCCTCGGGCGCCGGCTCGGGCACTTCATGCCGGCGTCGCTGCTGGATTCGCAGCTGGACACCCTCGAGCCGCTCGCGTCCGGTGAAGCCGGCTTCGTCGTGGACGCGGCGCTGCCGGTGCAGGACGCGGCGCAGCAGGTGCTCGACTGGCTCGCGGAGCACGGGACGCCGACCCGGCCCTGACCGAATCGGCACGCGCGTCGGGCTGGGTCGGCGTTGATGGACCCGGTCCGACAAGGCGCAGCCGGCCCCGACGGTGCCACAATGGCCCCATGGGGAACGCGGGCAGCGTGGAGCTCGAGTCGGCCAGGGTGGTCCGGCTCCTGCGCGACTCGATCCTGTCCGGGCAGCGCCGATCCGGCGACCGGCTCATCGAACGGGACATCGCCGAGGAGCTCGCCGTGAGCCGGCTGCCGGTGCGCGAGGCGATCCGGCAACTGCTCGCCGAGGGGATGCTCACCGCGCGCCCGCGCTCTTGGGCCGTGGTCCGTCAGTTCACCGAGGATGACGTGCGCGACATCGCGCAGGTGCGGGACGTGCTGGAGGTCCTCGTGTTCGAGATCGCGGCGCTCCGGCACACGTCGGACGGGATCGCGAAGGTCGAGGCGGCGCTCAAGCGCGAGTACGCCGCCGCGGGGGTCGGCGACGCCGAGGCGGCGCATGCCGCAGCGGCGGAGTTCCACCTGATCATGGCGGAGCTCGCCGACAACGCCACGGTCAACGAGATCCTGAGCATGATGCGCGGGCGCCTGCTGCTGCTGTTCCGCGACCACGACGACCTGATCGCCATGGCGGAGGACCACGCGCGCATCTTCGAGTCGTTCGCGGCGCGCGACACGGCGACGCTGCGACTGCGCGTGCAGCGTCATCTGAGGGCGGGCACCGAGACGGCCCTGCGCAAGCTCGCCGAGTACAACGCAGAGACGGCCGCGATCCGTGCGCGCGCCGCGGCCCGCCAGGAGGCCTCCGTCGCCGGCGAGTGACCGATCAGCGTGGCGACATCGGGGTCGTCGTGTCGATCGCCTCGCGCAGCGGGTGCCGCATCGGCCCCCAGTAGCGCACCGGTGCGAGCCGCACCAGCGCATCCACGAGGCGGGTCTCCCGCCCGATCAGCGTGCGAGCCCTGCGCCGCAGCGTGGCGCGCACGATGCGCTCGGCCGCGTCCGCGGGCTCCATGTGGTACATCGCGGCCTGTGCGGCGGCGGCGCGGCCGGCCACCCCGGGGTCGATCGACGAGGCGTAGCGCCCGTGCAGGATGATGCCCGTGCGCACCCCCGAGGGGTAGATCGCACCGACCGTGACCGTCGATCCCTCGAGCTCGTGCATGAGCGCCTCGGAGAACGCGCGCACCGCGAACTTCGTCATGGAGTAGGGGATCCGCCCGCCGGGCGAGGCGATCGCGTAGATGCTGGCGATGTGCGTGATGTGCGCAGCGGGGGCGCGACGCAGGGCCGGCAGCAGCGCCTTGGTGATCGAGACCGTGCCCCAGAGGTTCACATCCATCAGCCAGCGCATCTCCTCCATGGAGAGTTGGTCGAGGGATCCGAGCATCGAGGATCCGGCGCACGTGATGAGCGTCTGCAGCTCGGGGTGCGCGGCTTCGACGTCTTCGCCGACGGCGGCCACGGCGTCGTCGTCGCGCAGGTCGACCGGATGCACCGTCACGGTGGTGCCGGTGGCGCGCAATTCGTCCGCGATGCGGGCCAGGCCGACCCGGTCCCGGTCGATGAGGGCCAAAGCCGCGCCGCGGCGCGCGAGCGCTCTCGCGGTGTCGGCACCGATGCCGTTGGCGGCGCCGGTGATGGCACTGCTGCACCCTGATGCGTCGAGAACGGGCAACGCTCCTCCTACCGCTGCGCCCTCGCACGCTTCGTCGCATGCGTCGGGTGGGCGCAGACGCTTGTCCCATCCTGCCGCATCGCCCTGCTGTTGCGGAACGGGAACCGGTACGGTGGATGCGAGGAGGAGGTCGGAGTGGGAAAGAGTGCGGACGTCATTGCCGAGGGCGTGGCGATCGCCACATCCGCCGCCCGGCTGACCGTCAAGAACCACATCCTCGTGGGCACGATCGCGCAGGGCGGATCCTTCGACGTCGCCAAGTACATGAACGACGCGCACGAGGCGCTGCTCGCACTTGCCGCGGAGTCGGACGAGGCGGCGGAGCTCGCCAACAAGCTGCGCAAGCGCGCCCACGGCCGGTACTCCGATCCGCACGGCACGCACGACTACCGCGACCGCGACGTGCGAAACCTCAAGAAGCGCGCCAAGCAGTCCTCCGCCGTGGCCGACCGGCTGCGCGAGATGGCCGACGACCCCGAGACGCTGCGGTTCCTCGTGGAGGCGGCGCGTGCCGCCGCCTGGAGCGACGTCGCAGGGAACCTGCAGAGCCGGCTCACGGTCGAGGCGATGCGGCCGGACGAGGATCCGGACTACGCCACGATGCGTGAGGCGCGGATGCAGGCGCTGCGGCTCGTCGACCTGCAGGCGCTCGCCTCGGACCAGCGCGCGCGCCGCAAGAACCGCGAGAAGGCCGACAAGGCTGCGGAGAAGGCCGGCAAAGCGGCCGCGAAGGCGGCGGAGCGCGAGGAGAAGCGCGCCGCTCGCCAGATGCTCTGATCCCCGCCACGCCCGGCGGTACCGTTCGCGGCGCTCTCGATTCGCGTTCCGCCCCGCCTCTGGGGTATTGTTGACGAGGCCCGCGAGAGCGGGCGGTCTTGTGAAAGACCGGATGCGCCTGTAGCTCAATGGATAGAGCATCTGACTACGGATCAGAAGGTTGGGGGTTCGAGTCCCTCCAGGCGCACACTGTGTTGAGACAGTAAGAAACGGCCCGCTTCGGCGGGCCGTTTCGCTTTTCCCGGGTCGAGCCGGCTGGTCGATCGCTGACCGTCTCGCTTGAATCAGCGGACCGGAACGTCAGCGGGTATTCGGATACGCCCGCGCCATCAGAGTTGCCCCAGCTGTGCCGCGATGTCGGCGGTGTCAATGAAGATGCGTTCGGAGACGACGCGATCGTCGTCTCCGAATGTGATGACGGCGATCATCTCGAGGGCGATGGCGCGGCCGGTGGGGGCCAGGCCCGCGTATGAGCCGTCGTGCGTTCCCTCGAACCGCACGAGCATCGAACCCGTGTCACCCTCCTGCCCGAGCGGATCGATCGTCGCCCGCAGGTCGCTGAAGCCCTCGAAGAGGGCGTTCTCGCGTTCGAACAGAGCATCGAGTCCCTTCTGGGGACCGGTGAGGGGCGAGTCGTATTCGGCGGGTTCGGCCCAGAGGGCGATGATCGCCGCGGGGTCGTGCGCGTTGACAGCCGAGGCGGCACGCTGGGCGAAGTCGTGGATCTACATGGTGTGATCTCCTCTGATCAGATGGTGTGAAGGGTGACGGTGCGGGTCTGGGTTCAGGGACGGACGGAGCGTTCGGCAATGTCCAGCGCCAGGCGTTCGGGCAGTCGTGGGGCGAGCCAGGAGACGAACGCGTTGGCACGTCCGTCGACCACCGAGGGGCGCCCGCGCCGGAGGGCGCGCAGCCCCGTCTCGACGACCTGCTCCGGCGTACGCCTGTTGCCGACGGAGGCGGCGTCTCCGGCGGTGGCGAAGAACGCGGTATCGGTCGCGCCGGGGCAGAGCGCGAGCACGTCGACTCCGGTACCGCGCGTTTCTCGCCAGAGCGCACGCGTGAAGGTGAGCACGAACGCCTTCGACGCCGAGTACACCGACATGTGCGGCACGGGCTGGAACCCCGCGGTGCTCGCTACGTTGATGACTGCTCCACGCCCGCGGGCCAGCATCGCCGGCAGCAGGAGCGCGGTGAGCGCCGTGAGACTGCTCACATTCACGGCGATCTGTGTCATCGCAGTCTCCAGACCGGCCGTGCCCACGTCTCCGTGGATGCCGAGACCGGCGTTGTTGATGAGCGCATCGACGACGATCCCCTCCTCGGCGAGCCGGGCCACCAACGTCGCAGCAGCGCCCGGGGAGTCGAGGTCATGGGAGATCGCGGTGACCTGCACCCGATGGTGCGCGGTCAGTTCGCGGGCCAGCTCTTCGAGAACATCCCGGCGACGTGCGACGAGAATCAGGTCGCTGCCGGCGGCGGCCATGCGCTGGGCGAAGGCGCGACCGATGCCCGATGATGCGCCCGTGATCAGTGTGGTGCTGCCTGCGGCGATGGTGCGCACGATACTCCTTTAATTAAACAAACCAGTCGGTCTATTTAAGCGAGAATATACTACGAGGGTGTCTCAGCGTCCAGATGTTCTCGACGAGCCCGCTCCGCGCGCGGGACGGGTCGGTCGACCGGCCGGCCCCACCGCCCAGGGCGCGGCCTCGCGGGAGGCGATCGTCGATGCCGCTGCCGGCGTGTTCGCCCGGCTTGGATACGACAAGGCCCGGATGGCCGACATCATCGATGCGAGCGGCCTGTCCAAGGGCTCTGTGTACTTCCATTTCGACAGCAAGGAGACCCTCGCCGTCGTCGTCCTGGAAGCACGTCAGGCGCGGTGGCTCCGTGACGTCGAGAACCTCCTCGAGGCAGCCGCACCAGGCGTGCCGCGCCTGCGGCGGCTGCTGCCCGCGATGCTCGAGCTGCACCGCGCCGATCCTGATGCCTGGGTGATCTCCCGGCTCATTTCCAATCTCGCGGCGGTCGAATCGACGCGAGAACTCGCGGCGGAGATGACTCAGCGATGGATCGACCTCGTCGCCGGTCTCATCGAGGACGCGACGACGGGCTCGGAGGAGCAGGGCGCCGCCATTCTCGCGACTGTCCTCGTCGGCGCATTCGACGGGTTGAAGATCACCATCGATGTCACGACGCGGGGCGACCGGGACGCCGCCGCGGAGGCCCTGGCCGAGGGCGGTGCCATCCTGGAGCGGATGCTGCTGTCCACCCTCGGCCTCCCACCGAGCTGAGCTCCGCGGGCTTCAGTCGAACGTGGCGTCCAGTGCGGCGTTCAGATCCGCCAGGAGATCCGCCGTGTCCTCGAGACCCACCGAGAGGCGCAGGTGCCCGAGCCGCCGGAACGGCTCGGGGTAGGCGGCGACCCGCCCTCCCTCGGTGCCGGTGTGCACGATCAGCGAGTCGTCATGGCCCAGGGAGAAGCCCGAGGTGATCAGGCGCAGGTTCGCGACGAACCGGTTCTGCGTCGCCGGGTCGCCGTCGACGGCGAACGACATCATCCCGCCGAAGCCGCGATCGAACTGGCGGACGGCGAGGTCGTGCTGCGGGTGCGACGGAAGCCCCGGATAGCAGACGTACGCGACGCGCGCATCCGCGTCGAGGAACTCGGCGATCGCCTGCGCCGACTCGCCGTGCTGGCGCATGCGCATCGGCAGCGTCACGGAGCCGCGCGTGATCAGCCAGGCGTTGAAGGGCGAGATGATGCCGCCGACGTCGACCATGGCGTCGGCCTTGATCGGATCGATGAGCTCGCGACGCCCGACGACCGCGCCGGCCATGGCGTCGCCGTGACCGTTGATGTACTTGGAGAGCGAGTGCACGACGAGATCGGCCCCGTCCCGCAGCGGGCGGTACACGGGCGGCGGGGTGAAGGTGGAGTCGACCATGAGGAGGGCGCCCGCCTCATGCGCGATCTCGGCGATCGCGGCGACGTCGGTGACCTGGGTCGTAGGGTTCGCGATCGCCTCGACGCAGACCAGCCGGGTGTTCGGGCGCATGGCCGCGCGGACGGCGTCGAAGTCGGTGATGTCGACGAACGTCGCCTCGATGCCGTAGCGCTGCGGCAGCAGCTCCGACCACAGGCGCCATGTGGCCTCGTAGACCACGTCGCTGACGACGACGTGGTCTCCCGCGCGCACGTACGTGAAGAACACGGCGTGCAGGGCGGCCACGCCCGATGCGAGCGCCACCGCGTCCTCCCCGCCGTCCAGGGCGGCGAGCTTCTCCTGCAGGGCCTGCTGGTTCACGCCCGTGTTGCGGGTGTAGAGGCCCGGCGCATTGGCCGACCAGCTGATCTCGCTGGGGTCGTCGGGCAGCTGGTACGAGTTCGCCATGACGAGCGGGGTGCGCAGCGCCAGGGTCGAATCGACATGGATTCCGCCGTGCACGGCAAGGCTCGAATCGGACAGGGTGCCGGGCTGGGTGCGGTCGGGACGTTCGGGCATGCGATCCTCCTGGGCTGGGGCCGCCGACGGTGGCGGCCCTCATACTTGGTGTGTTATATCTGCATCTTCAGTTGTTTATATTGCACGAATTACGAAGGGTCAAGATGGACGGGACGGACCACAGGATCCTCGCGGAGCTGACGGCGGACGCGCGCACACCCCTCGTCGCTCTCGCCTCGCGCGTGCATCTCTCCCGCAACGCCGTGAAGCAGCGCATCGAGCGGATGGAGCGCGACGGCGTCATCGGCGGCTACACCGTCGTGCCCGGTGAGGCGGCGTCCCGGAGGACGACCGCGATCGTGCTGGTCTACCGGGAGGACCGCATGCGCGGGGCGCACGTCGTGACAGAGCTCTCCCGTATTCCCGAGATCGTGCGCTGCGATGTCCTGTCCGGCGAGTTCGATCTGCTCGCCATCGTGCAGGCGGACGGCATGGATCGGATCGGCGAGATCTGGGAGCACATCGCCGCGCTTCCTGGAGTGGCGAACACGGTGACGTCGATTTCGCTCGCGCAGGTCATCGATCATCCGTGAGGGGCGTCGCTCGCCGCGCCGCCCCTCGATCCGGTCAGATCGTGAGGCAGACCACCTTCGGCTGCGTCATCTCCTCGAAGGCGAAGCGGACGCCCTCGCGTCCCATGCTGCCGTATTTGGCGCCGCCGAACGGCATGCTGTCGACCCGGTAGTCCGAGGAGTCGTTGATCATCACGCCGCCGGCCTCGATCCGCTCCGACACGCGCAGTGCCCGCGACAGGTCAGAGGTGAAGACACCGGCGTGCAGCGCGTACTCGATCTCGTCGGCCTGGGCGACGGCCTCGTCCTCGGTGTCGAACGGCGAGAGCACGGCGATCGGCGCGAATGCCTCGTCGCACCACAGGGCGCAGGAGAACGGCACGTCCTCGACCACCGTGGGCCAGTACACGGATCCTTCTCGGCGGTGCCCGGCGAGCACCCGCGCCCCCACGGCGACCGCGTCGTCCACGAGGCGCTCGGCGCGTTCGGCGGCGGCGTGCGAGATCATCGGCCCCACGTCCGTGCGTTCGTCGGAGGGGTCGCCGGCGATCAGCGCCTGCGTGCGCGCGACGAAGGCGGCGCGGAACTCCTCGTGCACCTCGCGCTGCACGAGGATCCGCTGCGCGCCGACGCAGTTCTGACCGGCCGCCCAGAACGCGCCCGAGACGCAGGCCTCGACGGCAGCGGGGACGTCCGCGTCCGAGAACACGATGACCGGGGCGTTGCCGCCGAGCTCCATCGCGAGCCGCTTGAGTCCGGCGCCGCGGGCGATCGCCTCGCCGGTCGCGAAGCCGCCCGTGAACGACACCAGACGCACGTCGCGCGCGGCGATGAGCGCCTGCGCGAGCTCGCGGTCGCCGTGCACGACGGTGACGACCTCGGGCGGCATTCCCGCCTCGATGAGCAGGCCGACGAGGAAGCGAGCGGTGATCGGCGTGAAAGGAGACGGCTTCAGGATCACCGCATCCCCGGCGGCCAGCGCAGGACCCAGCTTGTGCGCGACCAGGTTGAGGGCGTCGTTGTACGGCGTGATCGCGACGACCAGGCCGAGCGGTTCGCGGGTGAACCAGCCGCGCCGGTCGGCGGATCCCTCGAACGCGTCGAACGGGATCACCTCGCCCGCGTTCGAGCGGGCCGCCTCTGCCGACAGCGACAGGGTCGTCACGGCGCGGCGCACCTCCTTGCGGGCCTGGCGGATGGTCTTGCCCGCCTCCCGGACGATCAGCCCGGCGGCCTCGTCGGACCGGGAGCGCAGCAGCGCGGCGGCGCGATCGAGGATGCCGTGGCGCTCGAATCGGGTGAGCCCTCGCGCGATCGCGAAGCCCGCTGTGGCGCGCGCGAGGATGGACTCCAGGTCTGCGGGAGTGCTGCGCGGCACCGCTCCGATCACCTGACCGTCGTAGGCATCGTGGACGAGCAGCTCGTCGCGACTCACGTCGGAGTGGCGCGTCTCGGTGGGGGCGGTGCTCATCGTGCCGTCTCCGCCAGGGCGCGCTGGTGCGCGTCGATCGCGATGATGTCGGACAGCAGCGCGTACGCCGTCTCGATGCGGCCGGCGCCCGGGCCCGACACAGTCACGGCGCCGAGCATGTCGGTGTCGAACGAGACCGCGTTGGTGGCTCCGGACACGCCCGCCAGCGGGTGCGCGAGCGGCAGCGCGACCGGCTCCACCGATGCGACGACCTCGCCGTCCGCGGTGCGGGTGGCCGATCCGATCAGCTTCCAGCGCCGGCCCTCGGCGGCCGCCGTGGCGATGTCCTCCGGTGTGATGGCGGAGATCCCGCGACGAACGACGTCCGCGGTCGTGATTCCGGCGCCCAGGATCTCGTTGGCGAGGATCACGACCTTGAGCTGCACGTCGGATCCCTCGATGTCGGCGCTCGGATCCGCCTCGGCATAACCCAGCGCCTGCGCCTCGGCGACGGCGTCGGCGAGCGTCGCGCCGGCCTCCATCCGTCCGAGGACGAAGTTGCTCGTACCGTTCAGGATCCCCTCGACCCCCGAGATGCGCGTGCCGCGGAGCATGTCCGACGCGAAGCGGAGCACGGGGGTTCCGCTCATCACCGCGCCCTCGTGCGCGAACCGCACGCCGTGGTCGGCGGCGATGCGGTGCAGTTCGGCGCCGGCGAGTGCGACCGGGCCCTTGTTCGTGGTCGTGACGCTCTTCCCGCTCTCGAGCGCCGCGCGCACGTGCGACACGGCAGGCTCTCCGTCGACCGGATTCGTGAACGTGGCCTCCACGACGATGTCCGCGGTGGTGTTGCGGATGATGAAGTCGTTCTGCGGCACCGCAGCGCCGCCGGGCATGCCTGCGAACGTGGCGCCCTCGGGCATCGCGAACACCGCGCCCAGGTCGATTCCGTCGGCGCGCATGAGCGAGCCGAGCCGGAGGTCGGTGATCGCGACGACGCGGAGTTCGAAACCGAGATCGTCGGCGAGCGCCGTTCCACGGGTATGGACGATCTCGGCGAGGGCGCGGTTGACGCCGCCGAAGCCGATGAGGGCGAGGTCGTGACGATGCACGGCGGACTCCTTCGAGAGAGTGGATGGATACTGCGGCCCCCATCCTCGAGGCGCGGGGTGGCGGGGCGCGCCTGCCCGAGTGGCGGCGGGGACTGCCGTTGCGGCGGTCCGTCCGACGATCTGTCCGGACCTGCGGCAAGCGGCGGTCTCCGCTGCGCCGGCGCTTGTGCGGGGGTGCGGCGCCGGGTAATGTCCCGAAACAATTCGTGCGACATCGACACACAGCTGTGGTGATATAGCACGAAACCTTTCGTCTCAGCCCCACCCGAACCCTTGAATGCGAGACCTCATGAGCCCACTGCCCGGGGAGAAAGAACTCCCCAACGCCCTGCCCCGCACCACCGCGACCCAGGTACCGCTGCGCCGACTGCAGCGTTCGATGGATGCGCGCCACCTGATCATGATCGCTCTGGGCGGTGTGATCGGATCCGGCCTGTTCCTCAGCTCGGGCTACACGATCAGCCAGGCCGGTCCGCTCGGTGCGATCATCGCCTACCTGATCGGCGCGTTCGTGGTCTACCTCGTGATGGCGTGCCTGGGCGAGCTCGCCACCGCCTACCCGGTGTCCGGCGCGTTCCACATCTACGCCTCCCGCTCGATCGGCCCGGCCACGGGCTTCACGACCGCCTGGCTGTACTGGCTGTGCTGGGTGGTCGCCCTCGGCTCCGAGTTCACGGCGGCGGGCATCCTCATGCAGCGCTGGTTCCCGGCCGTGCCGGTCTGGGTCTGGTGCCTCATCTTCGCGGCCGTGCTGTTCACGATCAACGCGATCTCCGCCCGCGTGTTCGGCGAGACCGAGTTCTGGTTCTCGCTCATCAAGGTGCTCGCCATCGTGGTGCTCATCGTGCTCGGCGCCGCCGCCATCTTCGGGTTCACGCCGCTGTCGGCTGAGCACCCGGCCGCGCTGCTGTTCCGCAACTTCGACACGCCCCACGGACTCTTCCCGGGTGGCGTCGGCGGCGTGCTGATGACCTCGCTCGCCGTGTTCTACGCGTTCAGCGGATCCGAGCTCATCGGCGTCGCCGCGGGCGAGACGAAGGATCCCGGCCGCAACATCCCCCGCGCGCTGCGCTCCACGGTGCTGCGCCTGCTCGTGCTCTTCGTGGGATCCATCACCGTGATCGCCGCGATCCTGCCCTACGACAAGGCGGGCGTGACCAGCAGCCCGTTCGTCGACGTGTTCCAGTACGTCGGGGTGCCGTTCGCGCCCGACATCATGAACTTCGTCATCATCACGGCGCTGCTGTCGGCGGGCAACAGCGGGCTGTTCTCGTGCGCGCGCATGCTGTTCTCGCTCGCGGAGGAGGGGCACGCCCCGAAGGCGTTCACCCGGCTCACCCGGCGCGGCATCCCGATCGTCGCGCTCAGCGTGAGCATGGTTCTCGGACTGGTCTCGCTGCTGTCCAGCGTGATCGCCGCCGAGACCGTCTACCTCGTCCTCGTGTCGATCGCGGGCTTCGCGGTCGTGGCCGTGTGGATGTCGATCGTCGCGGCGCAGTTCTTCCACCGCAGGGCGTTCCTGCGCGGGGGCGGCGACCTGGCGACGCTGCCCTACCGCACGCCGCTGTACCCGGTGGTGCCGATCCTCGCGTTCGTGCTGCTGCTGATCTCCGTCATCGCGATCGCGTTCGACCCGAACCAGGTCGCCGCGCTGTACTTCGGCGTGCCGTTCGTGGGCCTGTGCTACCTGTACTTCTGGTGGCGGTACGGGCGGCGCGGCGCCGCACGCGTCGAGGTCGTCTCGGAGGAGGCGCCGGTCGACCGCGCCGAGGATCCGGCCGCCGAGGAGCCCATCGCAGGCATCGGGCGATGACCCGCGGACCGGGATGGATCGAGGTCGACGTCGACGCGATCGCGTACAACGTCGCGACGGTTCTGCACGAGCTCGGCCCCACGCCGCTGTGCGGGGTGGTCAAGGCCGATGCGTATGGCCACGGCGTCGATCTCGTCCTCCCGGTCCTCATGGCGGCGGGCGTCGACATGATCGGCGTCACCGCGAACGAGGAGGCGCACAGCGCGCGGCGGCTCGGATTCCGCGGCCGGATCCTGCGCGTGCGCCCCGCGTTGCGCGAGGAGATCGAGGACGCGGCCTCGGCGCGCGTCGAGGAGTGGGTGGGCGGCCTCGCCCACGCCCGCGAGATCGACGCGGCCGCACGGATGATCGGTCGCCGGATTCCAGCACACGTCTCGATCAACGCCACCGGGCTCAGCCGTGACGGGGTCGACCTGGGTCGTGCGGGCGGTCGCGACGAGGTGAGTGCCATCGGCGCCCTGCCCGGCCTGCATCCGATCGGCGTCTGCGCGCACTTCCCCTGCGAGGATGAGCGCGACGTCGCCGAGGGCGCGGAGGCCTTCCGTTCGCAGTCCGCCGAGGCGGTCGCTCTGCTCGGGCCGGACACGGTCCGGCGCGTCGAGCGGCACTGCGCGACCTCGTTCGCGGCGCTGACCGTGCCGGCATCGAGGTTCGATCGGGCGCGCGTGGGGGCCGCGCTCTACGGAGACACCTCGGCGCGGCCCGGCCTGCTGCGACCGGCACTGCGTCTGCTCTCGCGGGTCGCCGCCGTCAACGTCTATCCGACGGGCAGCACCGTCGGCTACGACCGGACGCATCGGACGGCGCGGACCTCCCGCCTCGCCGTCGTCCCGCTCGGGTACGCCGATGGCTTCCACCGCGTGCTCGGCGGTCGTGCCGAGGTGCTCGTGGGCGGGCGACGGGCGCCGGTGGTCGACCGGCACGCGATGAACACCCTCATCGTCGATGTCACGGACCACCCCGGGGTGCAGGTCGGGGACGAGGTGGTGCTCGCTGGCGCGCAGGGGGACGAGGAGATCACGATGCAGGATCTGGAACAGGCCTCGGGCCAGATCGCCGCCGACCTCTACACCGCGTGGGGTCGCCTGCTGCCCCGCCGCGTGCGCAGCGGGACGCCGTCGTGAGCGGCGCGAAGGCCCCGGGTAGGCTGGCCGGATCCGGGTCGCTCCGGACGCTGCCGGTCGAAGGGGGAAGCAGGATGTCCGCTCCCTCGTCGCTGTCCCAGGGGCTGACGCTGCTCGAATCCGCGGTCGAGCGCGAGCGCTCCGGCCGGGCCGGCTACAACGCCTCCCGACTCGCGGACACGTCCGGCATCGAGCGGAGCCGCGTGTCCCGGTTGACCACGGAGCTGCGGGCGCTGCACTTCCTCGAACGCGACGACGCCGGTGTGCTCAGCGCCGGCGACGCCTACTTCCGGACGGCCGCCGCGCTCGAGCAGCCGTGGCTGCGTGCCGCCCGGAGCGAGCTGCGGATCCTGGCCTCGACACTGAGGATGACGGCCCTGCTCGTGGCCGCGGACGGTCCTCGAGCGCTGCTGCTGCGCTCCGCGACCGGCGTGGGTTCGGCCGACGCCGCCGCGCCCTACGGGATCGTGCCGATCTGGTGCACGGGTGCCGGGAGGGCCCTGCTGTGGGACGATTCCCGGCCGGATCTGGGGGAGAGGCTGCGAGAGGTGCGGTTCGTCGGCATCGGCGGTCCGGCTGCCGCGCGTACGACGGACGAGGTGCACGACCTCATGGAGCGCGACCGCGCGGACGGGCTCATCGTGGCCGCGGACGAGTACGCGGAAGGCGTGACGGAGATCGCCCTACCGATCCGGGCGCGGGGGGAGATCGTGGCCTCGATCGCCCTGAGCGGTGCGCTGCGGAGTGACGGGCGGATTCGCACGGCCCGCGCCGCGCTGGCGGCGGCGCGCGATCGACTGAGCGCCCTGGCGACCGGTCAGTGAGCGGCGCGGTCTCTGCGGCGTCCGTCGGGCGCGCCGAGCGCGGCCGACAGCGCCTCGGCTGCAGCGACGCACGCCTCCGCGAGCTGGGCGGTGCGCGGTTGCAGGGTGCTTCGCTCCCCGACGATCTGCACACCCGCGGCCACCTCGTCGCGGAAGTCCCAGACGGGGGCCGAGACGGAGTACAGCCCGGGCTCGGCCTCCTGATCGACGAGCGCGTACCCGAGGGTGCGCGCCTCCCGCAGCCGGTCGAGGAAATCCTCTGCGGAGGCCGGCGCGTTCGGTCCCGGACTCGTGAACGCGGTCCGGGCGAAGACCGCACGCACCTCCTCGTCGGACGCGTCCCAGAGCACGGCACGCCCGGCGTCGCTGCAGAAGGCGGGATAGGCGCGGCCGACCCAGGATCCGATCATCCCGGACTCCCGGGGGATGCTCTCCACGATGGTCAAGGTGCTGTCGCCCTGCAGGACGCCGAGGAAGCAGGCCTCGCCGACGGTCTCGGCGAGCTCGTCGAGCACCTGCAGTCCCGCGGTGCGCAAGCGGCGATCCGTGAGGTCCTGCGCGGTGGCGTACCAGCTCCATGCCAGCCGGTAGCGGTGGTCCTCACCGCGCACGACGAGGTCGCGGTCGGCGAGGGCGGACAGAGTGCGCGACACCTGCGAGCGCTCCCGTTCGAGGGCGAGCGCGACGTCGCGGACGGAGACGCCGTCCGAGTCGTCGACCGACAACGCGGCGAGCGTGGAGAGCACGTCGAAGCCACGTCCCATGCTCGTCCGGGTCGGGTCGAGATCCTCGGCGAACGGCATGGCATGAGCGTACTCGACCGCCGGGATCCCTCCGGCAGATCGAGCAGAGGAAGGGCGGGACGATGACCGAATCGACGCACGTCGATCGCGAGAGCGAGTTCGCCGCGCTCACGATCCTGGACGGCGGGATGTCGACCGCCCTCGAGCAGCAGGGGATCGAGGTGGGCGGTGCGCTGTGGACGGCGCGACTGCTCGCCGATGAGCCGGAGCGCATCGCACGCGCCCACCGCGCGTTCTTCGAGGCCGGAGCCCAGGTCGCGACGACTGCGACCTACCAGGCGAGCGAACGCGGTTTCGTCGCCGCCGGTATGGATGCCGCCGAGGCTCGGGCGCTCATGGCGCGCGGGGTGACGATCGCGCGGGGGGCGCGAGACGAGTGCGCTGTCTCCAGGCCGGGGCTGCTCGTGGCGGCGTCGGTGGGCCCCTATGGCGCCGTGCTCGGCGACGGCTCCGAGTACCGGGGCCGGTACGGCGTCGCCGCGTGGCAGTTGCGTGACTTCCATGGTCCGCGTCTCGAGGCGCTCGCCGCCGCCGGTCCTGATCTGTTCGCGGTCGAGACCATCCCTGACCTCGAGGAAGCCGCGGTGATCGCTGCGCTGCTCGACGACCTCGGTGTGCCGGCCTGGTTCAGCTACTCCGTGCGCGGCGACGATACCTGCGCCGGGCAGCCGCTGGCCGAGGCCTATGCCGCGCTCGCCGGCTCGCGCACGGTGATCGCTGCGGGCGTCAACTGCTCGGACGAGAACGACGTGCTGGGCGCGGTGGAGACGGCGGTGGGGCAGACCGGGCTCCCGGCGGTCGCATATCCGAACCACGGCGGCGTGTGGGACAGCGCGACGAAGACCTGGTCTCGGGCGCGTCCCCTCGACCTCGACCTCGTGGATGCCTGGATCGCCGCCGGCGCCCGCTACGTGGGCGGCTGCTGCGGCTACGGCCCCGGCGACATCGCTGCACTGGCACGGCGCCTCGACCGACGCGATCCCCCTGCCGTGCCGCCCGGGCTGCTGCGCGAGCCTTAGCCCGTCCATAGCGGTGCCAAAGCGCTCGTCCCGGGGCGCTGTCGAGCATGGATCCCATGACCCAGGATCCGACTCTCGACCTCGACCTCGACCTCGTCGTCCCCGTGCACAACGAGCAGGACACGCTCGAGCAGAGCATCGCGCTGCTGCACGAGCACCTCAGCGCCGAGGCGCCGGGCTCCTGGCGGATCACGATCGCCGACAACGCCAGCACCGACGGTACGGCGGCGATCGCCGATGGGCTGGCCGAGCGGCTCGATCGCGTGGCGGTGGTGCACCTGGCGGAGAAGGGACGGGGTCGCGCGCTCAAGGCGGCCTGGTCGACATCGCCGGCCCGGGTGCTCGTCTACCTCGACGAGGACCTGTCCACCGATCTGCGCGCACTGCTGCCGCTGGTCGCCCCGCTGCTCAGCGGCCATTCCGACCTCGCGATCGGATCCCGCCTGGCGATCGCGTCACGCATCGTGCGCGGCGGCAAGCGCGAGTTCGTCTCGCGCTCCTACAACGCGCTGCTGCGCAGCACGTTCGGCGTGCGGTTCAGTGACGCACAGTGCGGGTTCAAGGCGATCCGCGCCGATGTCGCGCGTCGTCTGCTGCCGTATGTCGAGGACACCGGCTGGTTCTTCGACACCGAGCTGCTGATCCTCGCGGAGCGTGCGGGGCTGCGGATCCACGAGGTGCCCGTCGATTGGATCGACGACCCGCACAGCTCGGTCGACATCGTCGCGACCGCGACCGCCGACCTCAAGGGGATGGTGCGTGTCGGCGCCGGTCTCGCGCGTGGTCGGATCCCCGTCGACGACCTCTATCGAGAAATCGGGCGGCACCCGTTCGCCCAGCCGCGGACGCCCCTGATCGCCCAGGTCTCGCGCTTCGGCGTGATCGGAGTGCTCTCCACGATCGCCTACGCGTTGGTCTACCTGGTTCTCCAGGTGATGATGCCCGCGCAGACCGCGAACTTCCTGGCGCTGCTCGTCACCGCGATCGCCAATACCGCCGCGAATCGCCGCTTCACCTTCGGCATCCGCGGCAGAGCCGGTGCCACGACGCATCATCTGCAGGGCCTCGTGGTCTTCGGGATGGCCTGGGCGCTCACGAGCGGATCCCTCGTCCTGCTGCACTCGGCGGATCCGCATCCGGGCGCCTTCGCGGAGGTGGGCGTGCTCACCCTCGCGAACCTCGTCGCCACGCTGCTGCGATTCGCGCTGCTGAAGGTCTGGGTGTTCCGCGAGCCGGCGCGCAGACGCGCCGGCACTGCACCCGCCGAACTCGTCGAACCGCTGTCCACCCGGCACCACCTCACCACTCTCGCTCAGGAGGCGAACCGATCATGAACGCATCCGTGGCCGTCGCGCCCGCTCTGCCCACCCACCCGCCGACCGGATCGCACCCGGTTGTGGTGAACAGCGCCGTCCTCGCGACCCGGCGATCCCGCTGGGAGGCGCCCGCCTATGCCGGCGCGCTTCTGCTGACCGGGATCCTGTACGTCTGGAACCTCGCCTCGAGCGGCTGGGCCAACGCGTTCTACTCCGCCGCCGTGCAGGCCGGCACGCAGAACTGGGTCGCGTTCTTCTACGGATCCAGCGATGCCGGCAACTCCATCACGGTGGACAAGCCGCCGGCGAGCCTGTGGGTGATGGAACTGTCGGCGAGGATCTTCGGGCTCAGCTCGTGGAGCATCCTCGTTCCCGAGGCGCTCATGGGTGTGGCGACCGCCGCGATCATCCTGTTCACCGTGCGGCGCCGGTTCGGCGCGGCCGCGGCGCTGGTGTCGACGGGCGTCTTCGCGCTGACCCCGGTCGCCGCGCTCATGTTCCGGTTCAACAACCCGGATGCGCTGCTCCTGCTGCTGCTGACCGCATCGGTGGCGATGACCCTGCGCGCGATCGACCGGAATCGGCTGCGCTGGCTGCTGCTCGCCGGGGTCGCGGTCGGCTTCGGGTTCTTGACCAAGCAGCTGCAGGCGTTCCTCGTGCTGCCGGTGCTCGCCGGTCTGTACGCCGCGTTCGCGGGTGTCCCGATCCTGAAGCGGCTCTGGCATCTGCTGGCCGCGCTGGGCGCCGTGATCGTCTCGGCGGGCTGGTGGGTCGCCGTGGTCGAGCTCGTCCCGGCATCGGCACGGCCCTACATCGGGGGCTCGCAGACGAACAGCTTCCTGGAGCTCACCTTCGGCTACAACGGCCTCGGCCGGCTCACCGGGAACGAGACCGGAAGCGTCACCGGAGGTGGTGGCACGGCCGCGGCCGGCGGTGGCGGGATGTGGGGATCCACCGGCCTGTTCCGCCTCTTCGAGAACGAGATCGGCGGGCAGATCTCCTGGCTGATCCCCGCGGCCCTGATCCTCTGCGCCGGGGCCCTCGTGCTCATCGGCCGGGCGCCCCGTCGGGATCCTCGCCGCATCCTGATCGTCGCGTTCGCGAGCTGGCTCGTCGTCACGATGCTCGCGTTCAGCTTCATGGCCGGGATCTTCCACGCCTACTACACGGTCGCGCTGGCCGCGCCGCTCGCCGGGCTCGTCGGGGCATCCGGCGCCGTCCTGTTCCGGCACCGGGGCCGGCTGTGGGTGCGCATCCTGCTCGCGGTGTCCGCGGTCGTCACCGCCGCCTGGGCCTGGGTGCTGCTGGACCGCGCGGTCTCCTGGCTGCCGTGGCTGAAGGTCGTCGTGCTGATCGTCTCGGCGGCCGGTGCGCTGCTCGCCCTCATCCCGCCGCGGTCTCGGATCCTCACCGCCGCGACACTCTCCGCGCTGCTCGTGGGGGCACTCCTCGCCCCTGCCGCGTACACGATCGAAACGGTCGGCGCGGCCCACTCCGGCTCGATCGTGACCGCGGGGCCGACGGTCCAGGGCGGCATGGGCGGATTCGGCGGGCGCGGCTTCACCGGTGGTGCGCCGGGTGGCAACGGCGGCTTCGGAGGCCGCGCACCCGGTGGCAACGGGTTCCCCGGAGGCCAGACCGGCACGGGAACGCAAGGTGGCACGGGAATGCCGGGAGGCACGGGAGCACAGGGCGGCGCCGTAGCGGCGGGTGGGCGCGGCGCGGGCGGCGCGGGCGGGCTGCTCGAGGCCTCCACGGTCAGCTCCGCCATGAAGACGCTCCTCACGGTCGACGCCTCGAGTTACACCTGGGCCGCGGCGGCGATCGGCTCTCAGACCGCGGCCGGGTACCAGCTGGGCACGGGTGCGGCCGTGATGCCGATCGGCGGCTTCAACGGCAGCGATCCCTCACCGACGCTCGCCCAGTTCCAGGCCTACGTGGCATCGGGACGGATCCACTACTTCATCGCCGGCGGGCGGATGGGAGGATCGAACGGCGGCAGCGACGTGTCGTCCCAGATCCAGCAGTGGGTCGAGGCGAACTTCACGGCGAAGACCGTCGACGGCGTGACGGTCTACAACCTGACGGCGCAGAATTGAACCGGCAGGGGCGAGGGGAGCAGATCATGGCTGACATCACGACCGACCCCGAGGCCGCCGCGGCTTCGATGCCCCTCGGCCTGCCGCCGATCGTGCGGGCCGATGGCACTCCGGCGCGGGCGCTCGTGGTCGACGACGAGCAGGCGCTCGCCGCGGCGGTCGGCGGGTCGCTGGGCGCCGACGGCTGGGAGGTGCGGGTGGAGCACCGCGGACGCAGTGCGTTGATCGCGGTCCGCGAGTTCCAGCCGGACGTGGTCGTGCTCGACATCATGATGCCGGACATCGACGGGCTGGACACCCTGGAGCGGATCCGTGCGATCCGGCCCGAGATCCGGGTGCTGTTCCTCACCGCGCTGGACAGCCACGACGACCGCATCGCGGGGCTCCGCGCAGGCGGGGACGACTATCTCACGAAGCCCTTCGCGATCGCCGAGCTGCAGGCGAGAGTGCGGGTGCTGGCCCGCACCGCTGCGGCGATCGGGCGGCCCTCCGAGGCGCAGCTCCGGGTCGGCGACCTCGCGGTGGACAAGGGCGAGGCCACGGCCGTTCTCGCCGGATCGCCGCTCGAGCTCACCCCGACCGAGTTCGAGCTGCTGCTCCTGCTCGCCAACAACGCCGGGCGCGTGCTGCGCCGTGCGCAGATCCTCGAGGCGGTCTGGGGCTACGACTTCGGCACCGAGTCGAACCTGGTCGAGGTGTACGTGTCGAGTCTGCGCCGCAAGCTCGCGGCATCGACGGCGCTGAGCCTGGAGACGGTGCGGCTGGTCGGCTACGTGCTGCGCGTCGCGGACGGTGCGGGCAGTGGATCCGTTCGGGTCGACGGATCCGGATCCGGATCCGGATCCGGCTCTGGACCAGGTTCTGAATCCGGTTCCGGGGGAGGCTTATGAGACGCCCTCGCAGCCTCCGCCTGCAGGTGGTGCTCATCGCCTCGGCCCTGGTCGCGGCGGTGAGCATCGTCGTCGGTGTGGTCGCGGTGCTGTCGTTGCACGACTACATGCTGGGGCAGGTGGACGCCCGCCTGAACGGCGCGGCCGCGCGCGGGGCCGACATCGCCGGGGGCCGCGGGCCGGGTTCGACGCCCGGGACGACACCTCAGACCAGCCCTGGCGCCACGCCGGCGCCCACGCCGCCCCCGCGACCCAGCCGCAACGACGTGGTCGGGGCGCCCGGCCAGTCGGCGGGCACGATCACGGCGATCTTCCGCGATGGCGCGTTCGAGCTCGGCGGCTGGATCGCCTCCGACGGCGTGCGGCACGATCTCACCGCCGCGCAGAAGAAGCTCCTCGCCGCGCGCCTGCCCACCGGATCCGCGGACCGCACCGCGCCGGTCACGGTCGACCTCGGCAGTTCGCTCGGCGATTACCGCGTGGCCGGGCGCACGACGCCCAGCGGTGTGGGCGTCGTCACGGCGCTGCCGCTGGACTCGGTGACGGCGGTGACCGGGCGACTGACGCTCGTGGTGGTGCTGGTGGGCGCCGCCTGCTTCGTACTCGCGATGGCGGCCGCGGCGGTCGCGATGGGCCGAGCGCTGCGTCCGCTGCGACGCGTCGCGCACACGGCGGCGGCGGTCACGGCGGTGCCGCTCGATCGGGGAGAGGTGCGGCTCGCCGAGCGCGTCGAGGCGCGCGACATCGCCTCGACCGCCGAGGTCGGCCAGGTCGGCGCCGCTCTGAACGACATGCTCGATCACGTCGAGAACGCCCTCGCGCAGCGCGAGGCGAGTGAGTCGACGATGCGACGCTTCGTCGCGGACGCCAGCCACGAGCTGCGCACCCCGCTCGCCACGATCCGCGCGTACGCCCAGCTCTCCGGCCGGTCCGACGCCGAGGAACGGGAGGTCCGCGGCAACGCGGCGCTCATCGATGTCGAGGGTGTGCGGATGGGCGCGCTCATCGACCAGCTGCTCCTGCTCGCGCGCCTCGACGCGCTGCCCGAGCTGGCGCGCGACGAGGTCGACCTGCGGCTGCTCGTCGCCGAGGCGGTGCTCGCCGCCCGCCTCGCGGGCTCCGAGCACACCTGGATCTTGGAGCTCGGTGAGGATCCGGCACTCGTCCGCGGCGATGCGGCGGATCTGCGCCGGGTCGTGGACAACCTCCTCGGCAACGCCCGGGTGCACACCCCGGCCGGGACGACCGTGCGCGTGCGGCTGGACGAGGTGCGGACCGGGGAGACGGCCGGCTCGGTTCGTCTCACCGTCTCCGACGACGGACCCGGCCTGCCCGACGCGGTGCGCGAGACCGTGTTCGAGCGCTTCGCCCGGGGCGAGACCTCGCGCTCGCGCGAGGGGGGCGGCACCGGTCTCGGTATGGCGATCGCCCGGGCCGTGGTCGAGGCCCACGGCGGGGCCATCGCGGTCGGCGAGGGCCCTGGCGCGACGTTCGTGGTGACGCTTCCGACAGCGCGACCGGACGCGGATCCGGGAGGCTCGGGGCGGATTACGCTGGAGGGGTGACTGCGTACGTCTCGGCCTTCGATCTGTTCTCCATCGGTGTAGGACCTTCGAGCTCCCATACCGTGGGCCCGATGCGCGCCGGCGTCGACTTCGCCGCGCGGCTCGCCGCGAACGGCACTCTCGAGCAGGTGGCCCGCGTCACCTGCTCGCTCTACGGATCCCTCGGCGCCACCGGTCTCGGCCACGGCACGCCCGACGCGGTCGTGGCGGGCTTGCGCGGCCTCACCCCCGAGACCTGCGATCCCGCGGACGTGCGCCGCGCCTGGGCCGATTGGCCCGACGGATCCTCGCTCGCGCTGAACGGCACGCACGACATCGTCTTCGAGAAGGACGACATCACGTTCGAACCGCGCACACGCCTGCCCGGCCACCCCAACGCGATGACCCTGCGTGCCCTCGACGCGGACGGGATCCATCTCGCACAGGAGACCTACTACTCGATCGGCGGCGGTTTCATCCGCCGCGACGGGGAGGAGGCCGGCCGCTCCCTGGAGAAGGCGGCCTTCCCCTTCGGGTACGCCGACGCCGCCTCGCTGCTCGAGCTCTGCGACGAGAACGGGCTGACGATCGCAGAGCTCGCGCGGCTCAACGAGACGGCGCTGCGCAGCGAGGAGGAGGTCGCGGCCGGGCTCGACGCGATCTGGAACGCCATGTCCGCCTGCGTCGATGCGGGCCTGCACGCCGAGGGAACGCTGCCCGGCATCCTCAAGGTCAAGCGTCGCGCCGGTGCGATCCGCGAGCAGCTGGACGAGGTCGAGTCAGATGGTCACCCCGCCATCCCCGGCGAGTGGTTGGGCGCGTTCGCGCTCGCCGTCAACGAGGAGAACGCCGCGGGCGGACGGGTGGTCACCGCCCCCACCAACGGCGCGGCGGGGATCCTTCCCGCCGTGGCGATGTACTGGTGGCGCTTCCTCGCCGACTCCGGTCTCGGCGCGGGCAACGCCGTCACGCCGTATGGGGAGCTGGTCGGCAGCGCGCTGCTCGGCTTCGGCGCGGAAGCGTCGCTCGTCGCGGTCGGCGCGCTCGAAGACCCCGAGGAGCTCGCCGAGGCCAACCGCCGGCGCGGCATCCGCCGGTTCCTGCTCACCGCGACGGCGCTCGGATCGCTGTTCAAGGCGAACGCGTCGATCTCCGGCGCCGAGGGCGGCTGCCAGGCCGAGGTCGGATCCGCGTGCGCGATGGCCGCCGGCGGGCTCACCGCCGTGATGGGCGGCACGAACCGGCAGATCGAGAACGCCGCCGAGATCGCCATGGAGCACCACCTCGGTCTCACCTGCGACCCGATCGGCGGACTCGTGCAGATCCCGTGCATCGAGCGCAACGCGATCGCGGCCTCCACGGCCGTGACCGCGGCCCGGCTCGCGCTGCGCGGCGACGGTCAGCACTACGTCTCGCTCGACGCCGTCGTGGAGACCATGCGCCAGACGGGCCTGGACATGTCGACGAAGTATAAGGAGACGAGCGAGGGCGGCCTCGCGGTGAACGTCATCGAGTGCTGAGTCGAGTTCTGCAGCCGGGGCGCGCCCTGGGCGCACCCGTCGTAGGGTGAGCAGATGAGCACGACGCGTCGCCGCGGGCGCCCGCGGGGCGAATCCGGATCCCGGGGCCGGATCGTCGCCGCCGCCGAGCACGAGTTCGGCGAGAACGGCTACGACGGCGCCACGATTCGCGCGATCGCGGGACGCGCGGAGGTGGACTCGGCGCTGGTGCACCACTACTTCGGCACCAAGGCGGATCTGTTCGCGGAGGTCGTCGGCATCCCGCTGCGCCCCGATGTGGACGTGCCGGCGATCGTGCAGGGGCCCCGCGACGAGGTCGGCGAGCGCGTGGTGCGCTACGTGCTGGAGGCGTTCGAGCGCCCGGACGTGCGCCGGCGCGGCGTGACGATGATCCGCGTCGCGCTCGGATCCAAGGCGATGTCGCCCGTGCTGGTCGGCTTCCTCGCGCGTGAGCTGATCGGCCGGATCACGGCGCTTCTCGAGGTGCCCGATGCCGCGCTGCGGGCCACGCTCGTCGCCTCGCAGATGGCCGGGCTGATCGTGACGCGGTACGTGGTGAGGCTGCAGCCGATCGCCGACGCCCCGATCGACGAGCTCGTCGCGCGCATCGGACCGACGATCCAGCGCTACCTGTTCGATTGACGCGCCCGGCCTTGTCTGGTCGTTGAGCGAGAACGCGCGCAGCGCGACCGAGACGAAACGGAGTGCTCTCACGGACCGGCACCTCGCCAGGGCACTCCGTTTCGTCTCGCCGCCCTCGCTCGACGACCTCATGGCCCTTGACCCCCGATCTGCGCGGATCCATAATTCATCACATGATGAATAACGCGGTGGTGATCGACGGGCTGCACGTGCGGCGCGGCCGGCACGACGTGTTCGACGGGCTCGCGCTGACCATTCCCCGCGGCGAGGTGACGGGGCTGCTCGGCCCGTCCGGCTGCGGCAAGACGACGCTCATGCGCGCGATCGTGGGCGTGCAGCGGATCCGCTCCGGGAAAGTCGAGGTGCTCGGCCTGCCCGCGGGATCCGCTGCGCTGCGCCACCGTGTCGCCTATGGCACCCAGGGCGCCGCCGTGTACTCCGACCTCACGGTGCGGCAGAATCTGCGCTACTTCGCCGCCGTTCTCGGGGTCGGCCACGCCGACGCCGACCGCGTCATGGAGCAGGTCGGGCTGACGCCGTATGCCGGGCAGCAGGTGTCGGCGCTCAGCGGCGGGCAGGCGAACCGGGTGTCGCTCGGGGTGGCGCTGCTGGGGTCGCCCGAGCTCGTGGTGCTCGACGAGCCGACCGTGGGCCTGGACCCCGTGCTGCGTTCGGAGCTGTGGGATCTGTTCCGCAGGATCGCCGAGGCCGGCACGACGATGGTCGTCTCGAGCCACGTGATGGACGAGGCGCTGCGCTGCGACCGGCTGCTGCTCATGCGCGAGGGGCGGATCGTGTCCGACACGACGCCGGCTGAGCTGCTGGCGGACACCGGCAAGACCGATCCGGAGCAGGCGTTCCTCGTGCTCATCGCCCGGGACGAGGCCGCGGAGAGCGGTGCGCAGCCGCATACCCGCCGGCAGCAGCGTGAGGCGGCGGCATCATGAATCCGCGCCGGCTGTTCGCGACGGCGGGCCGGGTGCTCACGCAGCTGCGGCACGACCCACGCTCGATCGCACTCATGGTGATCGCGCCGAGCCTGCTGGTCGGGCTGTTCGCCTGGCTCTTCACGGACTCGAGCGGCGTGTTCGACAAGTTCGGCGGCGCGATCCTGGCGCTGTTCCCGTTCATCGTGATGTTCCTCGTGAGCTCGATCACGACCCTGCGCGAACGGCGGTCGGGGACGCTCGAGCGACTCATGACCACTCCGCTCGGCAAGGCCGACTTCGTGCTGGGGTACGCGCTCGCGTTCGGGCTGATGGCGGTGCTGCAGGCCGTCGTCACGGTCGCATTCGCGGTGTACGTCTGCGGGCTCACCGTGGACGGGCCGCTCTGGCAGCTCGGTCTGGTCGCGGTCGTGGACGCCGTGCTGGGCACCTCGCTCGGACTGCTCGCGAGCGCGTTCGCACAGACCGAGTTCCAGGCGGTGCAGTTCATGCCGCTGCTGGTGTTCCCGCAGATCATCCTGGGCGGGCTGTTCATGCCGCGCGACAAGATGCCCGATGTGCTGTATGCCATCTCCGACTGGCTGCCGCTCAGCCACGCGATCGATGCGATCCAGGCGGTGACGGCGGGCACCGGTGACTGGGACTTGTGGCGTCCGGTGCTGATCGTGGCGTGCTTCGCCGTGGCGTTCCTCGTGCTCGCGCCGCTCACGCTGCGCCGGCGCACCTCCTAGTCGCGCACGGGCTGGTCGCGCCCGGCCCGGTTCTTCGTGTGCCGGGTCGGCGTGGCCTGCCAGGGATCCTCCGGCCAGGGGTGCTTCGGATAGCGCCCGCGCATCTCGGCGCGCACCTGGGCGTACGGACCCGACCAGAACGACGCGAGATCGTCGGTGACGGCCAGCGGGCGCCCGGCGGGGGAGAGCAGGTGGAAGAGCACGGGGACGCGCCCTCCGGCCAGCCGCGGAGTCTCGGCCCAGCCGAAGCACTCCTGCAGCTTCACCGCGACCACCGGGCGGGCCGTCGCGTCGTCATGGGGCGGATACTCGATCCGGATCCGGGATCCGCTCGGCACTTCCAGACGCTCCGGCGCGAGCGTGTCGAACTCCGCGGCGGCGGGCCACGGCAGCAGCCGGCGCAGCGCCGGGGCGAGGTCGATCCGCGCCGTCGGGGTTCCGGTCGCGAGAGCGTCGATCTCGGGGCCGAGCCAGTCGTCGAGCGCCGCGGTCAGTGCGTCGTCGGAGACGTCGGGCCATCCGGATCCGAGTGCGTGCTGCAACAGGGCCATCCGGCGGCGCAGCTGATCCGCGCCCTCGGTCCAGGTGAAGACGTCGAGGCCGTGCGTGCGCAGGGCGCGTCGCACCGCGTCATGGCCCTCCTGCGCGCTCGGCCGGATCGGCACGGATGAGCGCACGATCGCGCCCACCCGGCGTTCTCGCCGGGCGGCGACCTTGCCGTTCACGAACTGCGCCTCGACCCGGTCCGTGATCAGATGATCGGCGGCCCGCTCCACCTGCGTCTCTGTGATCGCGGCGGCGGCCCGGATCACGGCCCCTGATGCGCCCGCCACCCGCCCGGAGGCGCGCGCGACGTCGGCGACGGCGAGCCATTCCACGTCCGCGAGCGGCGGCCGTACGCCGGCACGGGTCCCGGAGGCCAGCAGGAACGTCGCCCCGTCCGCGGTGCGTTCGACCCGCCGCGCCACGCGCGCGGGGAACGCGAGGGCGATCACGAGTCCCGCCTCATCGACCCCGCCTTGGGCGGGCGGCTGCGGCGGCAGCGGCGACTGCGGTGATCGGGACGGGGGCGGGATGAAGCGCCGCAGCCGTTCGGCCTCCTGTGCCCAGCGGCGGGCGTCCGGTGCTCGGCCGTTCCGCAGGGCGACGATCGCGCCGGCGACGTCCGCATCGGGCACGCGCAGGTCCCCGCCGAGCAGGGCGACGACCTCTGCGGCCAGCCGGGCGCCCACGAGTCGGCTGCCCTCGATCAGAGCGCGGGCGAGGCGGGGGTCGACCGGGATCCGGGCCAGCACCCGTCCTTCGGCGGTCGCGCGGCCGTCGGCATCGGTCGCGCCGAGATCGTGCAGCACGCGCTGGGCCTCGGCGAGGGAGTCGGCGGGGAGTGGATCGATCAGCCGCAGCCCCGTGCCGCCCGGTGCGCCCCAGCAGGCCAGGAGCAGTGCGGCGTCGGCGAGGTCCGCGGTCGCGATCTCGGGCGCCAGCCGGGCCGGCGCTGCCGCGAAGGTGCGCTCGTCAAGGCAGCGGATGACCGTGCCAGGGCCCTGGCGTGTGGCGCGTCCAGCGCGCTGCACCGCGGAGGAGCGGGCGGCGCCGGCGGTCACCAGTCCGCTCATACCTCGTGCCGTGTCGCGCTGCGGGAACCGGGACAGGCCGCTGTCGACCACGAGGCGCACGCCCGGCACGGTGAGCGACGACTCGGCGAGCGAGGTGGTGACGATGATGCGCGGCGGGTCGGATGCGCGGCGCCCGCGGATCACCGCGTCCTGCTCCGCCGCCGGGATCTGCCCGTGCAGCTCGCGGACGTCGAACTCTCGGCCGTCGTCACGCAGGCGGCGTGCGATCTCGGCGACCTCGCGCGCCCCCGGTGCGAACACCAGTACGTCGGCCGAGGGGTCGTCGCGGGCGAGGTCCCGCGCGGCCGCGGCCGTGGTCCGCGCCACGTGGTCGAGGAAGCCCCAGGTGACGCCGCGCTCGTCCAGCCGCGGCGCGGGGCTCGGTGCCCAGCGCTCGGTGAGCGGATGCGCGGGGACCGTGTGCTCGACGACCGTGGCCGGCGCGCGATCGTCGCCGATGACCGCGGAGATCCGCTCGGCCTCGAGCGTCGCCGACATCGCGACGAGGGTCAGGTCGTCACGCAGTTCGCGCACCTCGCCGAGCAGTCCGATCAGGAGGTCCGTCTCGAGGGCGCGTTCATGCACCTCGTCGATGACGACCGCATCCACGCCGTCGAGGCCGGGATCGTCGAGCATGCGACGCAGCAGCACGCCCGCGGTCACGAATTCGACGCGGGTGTCGCGGCTCACGGCGCGTTCGCCTCGGACGGTGAAGCCGACCCTGGTGCCGAGCGGGGATCCGTCGAGCTGCGCGAGCCGGCGTGCGGCCGCACGGGCCGCGACGCGACGCGGCTGCGTGACGATCACACGGCCCGACGCGCGGGCGGCGAGCAGAGGAGGGATCAGCGTGGTCTTGCCGGTTCCGGGCGGCGCGCTGACGACGACCGCGGTTCCGGCGTCGAGCGCCGCGGCGACCTCGTCGAGCGCGGCGGCGAAGGATAGCCCCGTGCCGATCGAACGCAGGTCGAAGGGGGCGGAGGTCATTCGTCCAGTCTGCCGTGCCACGCGCGGCGCTCAGGCAGTGAGGTCGTACCGGGCCCTGCCACCCAGCCGAGGCGTGCGGGCGGGGTCGACGTGCGGCGGTGGGAGGAACCACACTCGGCTGTGTCTTCCATTCCCCTCGATCCGGATGTCCCAATCGTTGTCGTGGATCCGATGGTGGCAGCTTTCGCAGAGCAGGATCCCGTTGGCCAGGTCCGTCGGCCCGGCGTCGCGTTTCCACCAGCGGATGTGGTGCGCACGGGTCATGCTGGGCGGAAGCCCGCACATCGCGCAGCCGCCATCGCGCTCGGCGAGGGCGATGCGCTGAGCCCGGGTGAAGAAGCGCTGCTCGCGACCCCAGTCGAGCCGTTCCCCGTTGGTGTCGAGCACGCTCGGGATGACTCCGCCGCCGGCGGCCATCCGCCGGGCGGTGGCGACGCTGATCGGCAGGTCGGATCCGTCGATCGTCGCGTAGCCGGTGCCGTCGGTGAGATCGTTCAGGTCGACGCGCACCACGACGGTCGCGCCGGCCATGGCGGGCGCATCGTTCTCGCAGCCGAGAGCGTGCGCGCAGATCGCGCTGAGTGCGTCGGCGCGCAACATGGCCACGGTGCGGTGGCCGGCATCGGGTGAGTCAGGGGCGAGCGCGTTCCGCTGCGCGGCGAACAGCGCGGACACGTAGCCGTTCACTGCGGCGACGATCGGGGCGCCGGTGGCGGCGTCGAAGTCTCCGTCGAGGTGGATCCGCCCGTCGCGTTCGTAGATCGACAACGATCGGCCTTCACGGTGCTCCTGCTCCTTCGGGGCGACCCCGTCCGGATCCAGCCATGCCTCAGCTCGCGTCACCAGCCGGCGGACATCATCGAGCGACAGCCCCACGGCTCTCTCCACCAGCAGTTCCTCGGCTTCCGCGACCTGCGTGGCGCCGATCTTCAGACGCACTCGATCCAGCAGCGTGATGATCGCCGCGACCGCTTGCGCGCCCAGAGCGCCGGAGGAGAGCGCACGCTGCGCGGCCGGGTACTTGGCCGGAATCCGCTCGCCGACCAGGTTGGTGCGCGGGGCCGTCGCAACCCCGACCTTCACCAGCCGCGACGCATCCGAGTTCGTCGAGCCCGTCGTCGTCGCGATCATCTGCGCGGCGTTGCGGAATCCCTGTTCCTTCGCCAGAGAGTCCGCGCCGAGTTCCGTGCGGGATTCATGCGCGACGCAGGCGGCGATCTCGGCGAAGATCGCGTCTGCCCGTCGATGCAGCAGCCCGAGCACCTCCGTCACTGCGACGAGTTGGCGACGGTTCAGGCCGCCCGCATCGTCGGCATCCGCCCACTCTTCATCGAGTCGCTGCAGCGCCTCGTGCAAGGGGAGGAGGTGTTCGGTCATGCTCTGATTCTACGCCAACAACCCACGACATTCAAACATATCTACGAATGCTGTGGACAACTTCGTCAAGATTCAGGCTGTGTGGACCGATCGGAACAGTTTGTGAGATTCGAACATGTGCGCCCAGCATCCTGAGAGCGCTCGGCACAAAGCGCCCGTCCGCACGGCGGCTACGGAACGGTGCGGGAATGGGCCCGTGTCAGCGCTGGCGCAGCTTCTCTGCCAGCGTCGTCAGCGTGCGCAGTTCCTCGTCGTCCAGGGTCGACATGCGCTCGGCGATGGAACGGCCGTGCGCGGTGGCCAGCTGGCGGAAGGCGCGCCTTCCCGTCTCGGTCGCGTGCACGAGGGATCCGCGTCCGTCCTCCGGATCCGGGCACTTCTCGAGCAGTCCGCGGGCGACCATCCGGTCGACGAGGCGCGAGACGCTGGGCTGGCTGATCAGCATGTTCGCCGTGACCTCGCGCAGGCGTGCCGTGTGCGACGCGCAGCGGGTGACGGTGAGCAGCACGTCGTATTCGGCCGCCGAGAGCTCGGCGCCCTCGAAGTCGGTCGACATCTCGGTGAAGATCTCGTGCTGGGCGCGGAAGAGGGTCTCCCACGCGGCCAGGGCCAGCTTCCGGTCGCTCATCGCCTCAGGATATCCGCCGGTGGGGACGTCCGGCGCGAGCGCAGTAAAGGCCGGTCGGAGAGGCTTCCGACCGGCCTTTGTCCCTTGCACCAAGAGTGTCCTGCAATCACATGCGATGAGAGCCACAGCAAACTTTCACCGTGCGATCACTGTATAACGGCGGGGTAACGAATGCAACGGTTTGGTCACGGTCTGGGCAGATTCATAAAGTGACTGCTCGACCCGAGTCGACGGAGCCCGTGCTCGAGCCGTCGGCGCTCGCCGAGCCCGACGTGCTGTCCGCGGGGCGGCGCGCCGATATCGTTCGAGCGCGGTTCAGGCCGCATACCAGCAGCAGCCGGGCCGTGCCTGCTCGTCAACGGGTGGTGCTTCCCTGCGGCCGATGAAGCCGGCGTGTCGATGGGCGCCGGTAGCGTGGTTCGGTGCGTATCGGCGACATCGACATCGAGCCCCTCTTCGACGGCACCGGGCAGGAGGACGCGAGCGAGATCATCTCTCGCTTCGGCATTCCCGATGCCTGGCGCTGTCACCCGGAATCGTTCGGGTCCGATGGACATTGGGAGTTTCCCGTCGGAGGTTTCCTGGTCCGCACCGGTGATCGCGTCGTGCTCGTGGACGCCGGAGTGGGCCCCGTCGACGCGGACGGCTATCGTGGCGGCGATCTGCTCGTCCAGCTCCGCAGTCACGGGGTCGCGCCGGCCGACGTCACCGACGTCCTCTTCACCCACCTGCACTTCGATCACATCGGCTGGGCCACCGTCGAGGACCGGGTGGCATTCGTGAACGCGACCTATCGCGCGCACGCCGCCGACTGGGAGCATTTCGTCGCAGGTGCGCACGCGGTCGGCGCAGCCGCACAGAAACTGACGCCGCTCGGGAAGCAGCTCGAGCTCTTCGACGGCGACCATGTCGTTGCTCCCGGCATCGATGCCCGCTGGGCCGCCGGGCACACGCCAGGCACCACGGTCTTCGTGCTCTCGTCCGGTTCCGAGCGGGCGGTGCTGCTCGGCGACGTGGTCCATTCGCCGGTGCAGTTCGGCGAACCCGACTGGACCGTCGTCTGGGATGTCGACCCTCAGGCGGCCTCCGCGGTCCGCAATCGCTTCGCCGACGACGCCGCCGTCACCGGCGATCTGCTCGTCGCGGCGCACCTTCCCGGGATGCGCTTCGGACGCATCGTGGTGACAGACGGCGCGCGGCGGTTCGTCGCGATCTGACTGCATGGCGGACTGTCTTGCGTGCCAGGGCATCTCGTTGTCATGGCAGGCCACGGAGACGGATAGCGGATGCAGGAGAAGTCCGCGTCGGGTTCCGCCATGGAGATGGCTCCGACGACACGCCCGCACCTATGCCAAGGCCTCCGCGAACGACTTCTGGTCCGCAGAATGTCCGGTTCGACCAGATCCCGCGTCCCGTCACCGTCTCTGGCTGCGGTTGATCACTCGACGGGTGATGCCGATGGTCGCGGTGCCGACGAAGAGGACGATGCCGACGATGGCAAGCCACAGGAGCCCCTTGAACGCGAACCCGACGATTGCGACGATCGCCCAGATCACGGCGAGGAGGATGATGACGGTCATATGCTCTGCCTCATTTCCAGGAGAGGACAGGCGAACGGATCGTGCTCCCCGAGGCCCACCCGGTTGATGTAACGCAGGACGATCCCGTAGGAGGCCCAGAGTCCCGTCTGCACGTACGGGACGTCGTGGCCGCGGCAGTACGCGGCGATGATCGGCGCGGCATGCTTCAGATAGGGCCGGGCCATCGAGGGGAACAGGTGGTGCTCGATCTGATAGTTCAGCCCGCCCATCGCGACATCGACGAACCAGTTCCCGCGGATGTCCCGACTCATCATCACCTGACGACGGAGGAAGTCGAGACGCATGTCATGCGGCACGAGCGGCATGCCCTTGTGGTTCGGGGCGAACGAGACGCCCATGTAGAACCCGAACACTCCGAGTTGCACGGCGAGGAACACGGCGCCCTTGTCCGGAGAGAGCACGAGGAAGACGAGCGCGAGGTATCCCAGGATCCGGATCAACAGAAGGGCGATCTCGACCGGGCGCCGCGCGAGCGGTTCCCGATGGAAGACGCGGTACACGCTCGAGGCATGCAAGGACACCCCTTCGAGCAGCAGGACGGGGTAGAAGAACACACCCTGGTGGGAGATGACCCAGCGCGCGAACGGCGGCCGCTCCCTCGCGGCCTGTTCCGGGGTGAAGGCGATCACGGGAAGATCGATGTCGGGGTCGGATCCGATCATGTTCGGGTTGGCGTGGTGCCGGGTGTGCTTGTGCTGCCACCATCCGTAGCTCATTCCGACGAACAGGTCTCCGAGGATGAGGCTGACCCAGTCGTTCCAGCGACCGGAGCGGAAGATCTGGCGATGCGCGGCATCGTGCCCGAGGAAGGCGATCTGTGTGAAGAGGACGGCGAAGAGCACTCCGGTGAACATCTGCCACCAGGTGTCGCCGATCACGATGAACAGCACGACGGCCGCGGCGACCACCACGGGCACGCAGACCAGCTTCGTCCAGTAGTAGCCGTATCTGCGGCGCATCAGCCCCGCGGACTTCACCATTCGCGCCAGATCGGTGTAGTCGCTGTTGCCGGCCTGGCGAACCGGGCCCACGCTCGATGCGGGGCGACCGGCGTTCCGGACTGTCATGATCCCGCTCCTCTCGGCGTCGCGCCGGGGTCTCGAGCGGATCTGCTTCCCAGGCTACTCCTGTTTGCGCGCGGCGGGTCGTCGAGAGCTCACACGCTCGTCCTCGTGCGATGTCGTCAGGGCCGAGATCGGGAGGGAACGGTTCGCGATCGCCTCCGCGAGGGCGTGGAGCGAAAGGTTCCGATCGCGGGCGTAGCGTCGCAGCAGTGTGAAGGACTCGTCCATGGACGTGCCGTTGACCTGGGCGACCGCCCCCTTGGCCTGCTCGATGAGGACCCGGCTGTCGAGAGCCCTCTGCAGCTGTTCAGCGATGAGCTGCGCGTGCGCGGAGATGCGTTGCTGCAGGATGCTGATGGTGGCGACATCCGCGAGCGCTTGGGCCGCGCTCGCGTCACGGGCGCTCAACGCGCCGACCGACGTGCCGAAGAGGTTCATCGTCCCGATCGTGTCTCCGCGCAGCCGCAGGGGGATCGCGTGCACGGAACGGAAGCCGCGCCGCAGCGCCTCCTCCTGGAACGCAGGCCATCGGGCGGCCGCGGCGACATCGGGCACCGAGACCTGCTCGCCCGTCGCGAAACAGTCCAGACACGGGCCGGCTCCGGCGGCGAGCTGCAGGACCTCGACGAGTTCGGCGCTCTCCGTGGTCGAGGCGACCACCTGGAGCTCCCCGTCGGCATCGAGGAGCAGGAGCCCGCCCGCCTGCACGTTCACGATCTCCGTGCACTCGCTGACGAGCGTGTGGAGCAGGTCGACGACGTCGTAGTCATCGGTGAGCGAGTCGGCGACCATCACGAAGGCGGCGTTGAGACGGTGCTCTCTGGATGCGCTGGTCATGTGCCGCCCTTCCTTGTCTGACATGGTATGCCGGGGATCAGCCGGGCAGATCGCGGAAGTCGAGCGCCCGGTCGACGACGTCGAGGGCGACGTCCTCGAGCGGACGCCCCGTCGAGAACGCGTACGCCCGCAGGAGCTCGAGAGCCTCGGCCGTGGTCACGTCCAGTTGGACGAAGACCATGCCGACCGCCTGATGCACCTCGCGGCGCAGGCTATGCCGCTTCGCCTCCGGGCTCCCTTCATCGGCGGCGGCGCGCATCGCCTCCCGCACCGCCGGGGCCGCGACCCGTCTCGCGAGGGAGAGCGCCCGAGCTGTCGCATCGCGATCGAGCACCCCTGGTGTCCGTCGATACAGGTCGACGACGCCCAGCAGCACCGGGCCACTCAGAATCGGGAAGGCGAATAACGCGCCGACGCCGAGCGTCGGGAGGCCGGCGCCGAAGACAGGCCAGTCCGGGTGGCTCTCCCGTGCGACGTCCGCGCTCAAGGATGGCTTCGCCGTGCGCGCCACGACCCAGCGCGGACCCTCACCGAGGGCGAATTGCATGGCATCGAGACGTTGCGCAAGGGCATCGCTCGTGCACACTGTCGTCGCATCGCCGTCACGGCGAAGCACGGAGATCGATGCACCGGAGACCGGCAGCAGCTCAACGAAGGGCGCACAGAGGTCATCACCCCACTCCCACTCGGGGATACCCGCCGGGGGAGCGCCGCTCCCCGCATGGAACGCGTCCGTCATGAACCGCTCGCCATCGCTCTCGAGGGAGTCAGCACGCTGTGCGCGATGCCCTGGAACGCGAGTCGAACCAGCCGAGTCGCGCCTTCGTGGCCGCGCTCGTGTTCTCGGCCATCTCCGCATCGAGCGCCATCGCGATTCCGGTTCCCTGCATCACCTCTGCGACAGCGTGGACCGTGCCGTCGCCACCCGCGGCGATGACCACGTCGGGATCGTTCGCGAGTGCGCGCTCCGCAGCCGATCGTCCCGCGTCTTCACTGCTGGTCTTGTGCCAACGGCTCTCCCCCCAGCCGAGTCGGTTCTCGTGTTCGGCGACGGCATCGCGGAGCTGGTCTATCGCGACTCTCACCGGGTTGAAGACCACCGCCGCGTGCTTTCGCCCCGATCCGAGAGCCGAGGAACGGCTGTCGAGGGACGCATCGTCCTGCGTGGGCCGGAGAGCTGCACCCCGCATTGCTGTGTCGCCGCGCGGACGCGCGCGGATGTCATCCATACGCCCTCTTCGTAGGTGTCGTCCCTACGCGCGGACGGCACCGCCTTCTTCGACCCAGTCCTCGATGCGCGACTCGTCGTCCAAGACGTCGACAGCCGGACGACGGGTGAAGGTCACCGACTCGGCCAGCGCCGCGACGTCGGCCGCGCGCGCCTGCTCCCGATCGGAGGCGTCCTGGAAACGACCGGCGGCGACTTCGCGCTCGGCCTGCAGGGAGGCACTGATCTCGGCCAGGAGCTCGGCGATGATGCTCCCGAGTCCATCGCGGAGCTCCTCCAGGTTGGTGTTCGCGATCTCCAGGCGACGGTCGGCGACGTGCAGTTCGACGGTCGAGTATCCCTTTGCGGACAGGCGGGCACGCATCTCGTTGCCCTGGATCGCGGCGACCTCGTCGCGATCCGTCTTGCGCGTGAACACCGCTTCCACGGTGTAGCGGTCCGGAGCGTCCTTCGTCATCAGCGTCGCGGGGAGCGACCCGATCAGAACCGATCTCAGACCCAGCAGTTCGGAGCTCAGCTCCGCGTTCTTCAGTTGTGCGTTCATAACCGGACGTTACGCCCCCAACATGTGCGGACTCACAGGCGCGGATCGCCCTGCGCGTCGGGCATACGTCGTGACCGGTTCCGAGAAACGCGGAGGCCGAGACCCCGGATCGGATCGAGCTGCTGACCACGATGCCGTTCCGGTTCGATTTCGACACGGAGTCACGGGGCGAACCGCACGGGAGAATCGGGAGCGGGCCCCCTCTCGCGTGAAGTGCGCGTAGACTCCGGACAGGAGTTCGACCATCTTGGGCCGGGGACGCAGGGCTGAGCTCCTGTTCGGCGGGGCGTTCATCGTGCGGGCGTGCAACGACGCATGGTGGTGCGGTGGACGTCCTTGAATGCGTGTGAGAGAGCGGCGTCGTTGCCTGGTCCGCGCTGAGTGCGAGAGACCACGCGAGTGTCTGGGAACCTCGGCAGCTTTAGTTGTCGCTCTGGAGCGTCCGAGCACGGGCCGAGTCGAATCCTGACTGTCGACGACGTTCGAAAAGTAGGCCATTGCGACGTGTGAAAACGAGGCCAC
>NZ_JBQEOQ010000009.1:0-86053 GCF_052045265.1 Microbacterium sp. 22303
GAACCGTGCTGGTCGAGCTCGTCATACCCCCATTCAACCCGGGGCCACCGACATTACCGACTCGAAAAGAGCCAGATCAGATCCAGAAAAGATCACAAACGGGTCACGGAATCCGATGGTCACATCCTGGGGTCCGAGCGCCCTGAGCATCTCGCGAACGATGCTCAAGGCGTGGCCTTCGACGATCGCGACGCGGCTATCGATCCACCGCCGCCTCCGCTGCAGGGACTCACCCTAGGCTTGGTCCGTGGCGGAACCGATGATCCAGGGCAGCACGGCGCATGAGATCGCCGACTCGATCCGCGCCCAGATCGGATCCGGCGTGCTCGCCGTGGGGGAGGGGCTGCCCACCGTGCGCGCCCTCGCCGACCGCCTCGGAGTGAACCGCAACACGGTCGCCGCCGCCTACCGTGCGCTCGCCCGGGCCGGTGCCGTGGAGAGCCGCGGTCGCGGTGGCACCGTGGTCGCGGGGCCCGTGCGCACGGAGGAGGAGGGCTTCGCAGCGGAGACCGTGCTGCGCGACCTCGGCAGCGGCAACCCGGATCCCGATCTGCTGCCCCTTCCGGTGCTCGCCGAGGTCGACCTGCGCACGCCGGCGCTCTACGGCGACGCGCTCATCGACGAGGGGCTGCGCACCTGGGCGACGCGGTGGCTGGCGGAGGCGCAGCCGCGCGGCGCGGAACTGTCCGTGACCTCGGGCGCGGTCGACGCGCTGGAGCGCCTCCTCGTGGCATCGCTCGCCCATGGCGATGTGGTCGGACTCGAGGATCCGTGCTTCCTGTCCAGCATCAACGTGGTCCGACTCGGCGGGTACCGCCCTGTCGGCATCCCCCTCGACGAGGAAGGCATCACGGTCGCCGGGCTGCAAGCGGCGATCGACGCGGGCGCCCGCACCGTGGTGTGCACGCCTCGGGCGCACAACCCCACGGGCATCAGCCTGAGCTCGGAGAGGGCGGCCGAGCTCCGCGCGGTGTTCGCGGAGGCGCCGCACGTGCTCATCATCGAGGACGATCACTACTCCCTTCTCTCGCGACGGCCGTACCACTCCGTGATCCCCGAGGGGCATCCGCGCTGGGCGCTGGTGCGGTCGATGTCGAAGTTCCTCGGTCCGGATCTGCGCCTCGCGCTGCTCGCGTCGGATCCGGACACTGCGGCTCAACTGCGCACTCGGCTCTCGCCCGGCAAGACCTGGGTGAGCCGGATTCTGCAGCGGGTCGCCGTCGGCATGCTCGATCATCCGGACACACCGGCAGCGCTCGAGCGCGCCGGAGCGCACTACGCCGAGCGCGGCGATGCCCTGCGCGCGCTGCTGCGTGAGCGCGGCATCACGGTGCGCGGGGACGACGGTCTGAACGTCTGGGTGGAGTGCGGCGTCGACGGCCGCGCCGTCTCCGAGGCGATGATGCGCCGCGGCTGGCTGGTGCGCACAGGCGGCGGATTCCTGCTCGAGCCGGACGAGGCCTCGCCGCAGATCCGGCTCACCGCGCACACCCTCGGCGACGCCGAGCTGCGCACCCTCGCCGACGACCTGCAGGCCGCGATCGCCGACGCGCGTCGGCGCTGAGGGCTCCGGGCGCCATAACCGCCGCCGCTAGGATTCCTGCGTGGCTAACCGCAAGACCAAGAAGACCGCACCCGCGTCCGCTCGCCCCGTGACGCGCGCCCGCTCCGGCAACCCCGCGAAGCGCCCGGTCGAGCAGCTGCCGCCGGTCACCCTGGGCGACTGGATCGGCGCCGCCCGTCCGCGCACCCTGCCCCTGGCGATCGCTCCGGTGCTGGTCGGCACGGGGGCCGCGCGGCTGGGGGATCCGCAGTTCCACTGGGTGATCGCGCTCGCGTGCCTTGCGGTCGCCGTGTGCCTGCAGATCGGCGTGAACTTCACGAACGACTACAGCGACGGCGTGCGCGGGACCGACGCGCACCGGGTCGGCCCCGCACGCCTCACCGCCTCGGGCCGGGTGAGCGCCAAGAGCGTGCTGTACACCGGGCTCGCGTTCTTCGCGCTCGCGGCGATCGCGGGCCTCGGCATCACGATCCGCACCCAGCAGTGGTGGCTGATCGCGGTCGGCGCGGTGTGCATCGTCGCCGCCTGGTTCTACACCGGCGGCAAGCGCCCCTACGGCTACAACGCGCTCGGCGAGGTCTTCGTCTTCGTGTTCTTCGGGCTGGTGGCGACGCTGGGCACGACTTGGGTGCAGTCGCTGAAGCTGCCGCAGGAGGCCTGGATCGGGGCCGTCGCGGTGGGGCTCTTCGCGTGCGCGGTGCTGCTGGCCAACAACCTGCGCGACATCGACCAGGACCGCGTGGTCGGAAAGCGCACGCTGACCGTCCTGATCGGCAAGCGGGCCACGCAGGTCGTGTACACGCTGTTCGTGATCCTGCCGTTCCTGGCCCTCGTGCTGCTCGCCCTGTTCTACCCGGTCGCCTGGGTCGGGCTGCTGGCGCTGCTGGCGTTCCTGCCGGCGCTCGTGATCGTCTGGGCGTACCGGGAGCCCAGGGAGCTCGTGGTGGCCCTGGCGCTCACCTCGCTCGGCACGCTCGCCTATGCCGGAGCGCTGTTCTGGGCGTTCATCTCGCCCACCGTATGAGCGGATCCGGATCCGCTCGGGTGAGCGCCGTCCGGCGCCCGCCCACCGTGTGCATAGGGTCTTTTCGTAGGATTCGGAGCATGCCTCTGAGTTCGTCGCGCCCGTCCGCGCCCACCGGCTCACTCGGTGATGCCGCTCTCGGAGACCGATCGGTGGCACGCTCATCCCGACGTTCGCGCCTTGTCCGGACCACGGCTGCCGTCCTCGGCGTCGCGCTCGCGGCCGGTCTCGCGGCCTGCTCGAGCGATCCCGTGGCCGATCAGTACCGCAACGGCGACAACAAGGGCTACATCGGCTCCGACGGCATGCGCGTCGAGGAGATCAAGCCGGCCGACCGCAGCAAGCCGGTCGCGTTCGCGGGCACTCTCGAGAGCGGTAAGAAGTTCAGCAGCACCGAGATCGCGGGCGATGTCACGGTCGTGAACTTCTGGTACGCCGCGTGCGGCCCGTGCCGCGTCGAGGCGAACGACCTCCAGTCGGTCTGGCAGAAGTTCGACGGCAAGGGCGTCTCGTTCGTCGGCGTGAACACCTACGACCAGGCCGGCACTGCCACGGCGTTCAACGACAAGTACGGCGTCACCTACCCGAGCATCATCGATGTGAACACGGGCGACGCGAAGCTCGCCTTCGCCGAGGTCACCTCGATCCAGGCGACGCCCACCACGCTCGTGCTCGACAAGCAGGGCCGCGTCGCGGCGCGCGTGATCGGCCCGATCGGATCCGCCTCGATCCTGGAGACGCTCGTCCAGGACGCACTGGACGAGAAGGCATGAGCGTGCGCGCACCTCGCACGTCTGTCGTCCCGGTGAGGCCGATGCCGGCGGCTTCCGTCCCGGCGACTCCCGCCCCGCGGAGGTCGCGGGCGTGAACATCGACGCGATCGTCGGATCCGGCGCCCTCTGGGCGGCCCTTCCGGTCGCCATGCTCGCAGGGCTCCTGTCCTTCCTCTCGCCCTGCGTGCTGCCGCTCGTGCCCGGCTACCTCGGGTTCGTCGGCGGTGCGGTCGGCGGATCCGCGCCCCAGCAGGACGGAACCACGAAGGCGCCCACGCGTCGCCAGATGGTGCTCGGGGTGCTGCTGTTCATCCTCGGCTTCACGGTGGTCTTCATCCTCATGGCGGTCGTCGGCGGCACGGCGGGAGTATTCCTGTTGCGCTGGGGCGACCTGATCACCCGCATCCTCGGCGCGGTCATCATCGTCATGGGCCTCGTCTTCATCGGCGTGTTCGGCTTCGCCCAGCGCACCGTGCGGATGAACGTGTCCGGCCGTGCGGGTCTCATCGGCGCCCCGCTGCTCGGCATCGCGCTGGGCATCGGCTGGAGCCCGTGCCTGAGCCCGACGCTCTCGGCGATCGTCGCGCTGTCGGTCAACGTCGGCGATGTGAGCCGCGCGGTGTGGCTGGGCGTCGCGTACTCGCTGGGCCTCGGGATCCCGTTCCTGCTCGTCGCGCTGGGCTTCGGCTGGGCCACGCGCTCGCTCTCGTTCCTGCGCCGCCACGTGCGCGTCGTCAACATCGTCGGAGGCGCACTGCTCATCGTGCTGGGACTGCTGATGGTGACCGGCGTCTGGAAGGCGATCATGTCGAGCATCGGGGCGGTGGTCGGCAGTGTCGAACTCCCGCTCTGACTCCTCGTCGACCGTGCGTCGACAGGTTCAGCAACCGCGCGACCGTGCCGAGGCGTCCGTCACCACGACCGTTCGAGCCCTTCGACAGGCTCAGGAACCAAACCGCAGGGACCGGGAATGAACAAGGACAGCTCGAAGAAGGACGCGGGCGCCGATCGTTCGACCGACCCGCTGCGCCCGAGCGACCACATCGACGGCGATGGCGATTCCCGTGGCGACGGCGTCGACTCCCCGAAGCTGAACGTCGTCGGCTGGCTGCGCTGGGGCTGGCGGCAGCTGACCAGCATGCGCACCGCGCTCGTGCTGCTGCTGATCCTCGCGATCGCCGCGATCCCGGGCTCGATCTTCCCGCAGCGGATGGCGGATCCGAACGGCGTCACGCAGTGGAAGGCCGATCATCCGGATCTGTTCCCGATCCTGGACGGCATGCAGCTGTTCGACGTCTACCTGTCGGCATGGTTCTCGGCCATCTACCTGCTGCTGTTCCTGTCGCTGGTCGGCTGCGTGATCCCGCGCATCAAGCACCACCTCAAGGCGCTGCGCGCGCGCCCGCCGCGCACCCCCGTTCGGCTGGCCCGCCTCGACGATCACCGCGTCCTCGAGCGCGCGGTCGCCGGCGATGCTTCGACAGGCTCAGCACAGGCGCGGGCCGCGGCCGAGCAGAGCATCGCGATCGCGGAGAAGCAGCTGCGCGCCCTGCGCTACCGCGTGGAGCGCTACGACGACAAGCGCGGCTTCTCGGTGTCGGCCGAGCGCGGGTACGCCCGCGAGACCGGCAACCTGCTGTTCCATCTCGCCCTGCTCGGGGTGCTGGTCTCGGTCGGCGTCGGCGGCAGCTTCGCCTACACCGGCCAGCGCGTGGTCGTGCAGGGCACCAGCTTCGTGAACACGCTGCTGGACTACTCGTCGATGAACCGCGGCCGCTTCGTCTCCGACGATGCGCTCGCGCCCTACCGGATGACGCTGGACTCCTTCGACGTCACCTACCAGCCCTTCGAGCAGGGCAAGTCGTCCTCGGGCCAGGCCGGGAACTTCGCCGCGAACGTCACCGTCTCCGAGCCCGGACAGGATCCGCACAAGGCCGAGGTGAAGGTGAACCACCCGCTCGGCATCGCGGGAGACCGGGTCTACCTGCTCGGCAACGGCTACGCCCCGACCATCACGGTGCACAACGCCAAGGGCGACGTCGTCTTCCACGACTCCGTGCCGTTCCTGCCGCAGAACAACAGCACGATGATGTCGATCGGCATCGTCAAGGTCGCCGATGGTCTGCCCCAGCAGCTCGGCCTGCAGGGCTTCTTCTACCCGACCTCGGCGAAGCTGACCTCCGGCGCGCTCACCTCGGTCTACCCGGCCCTGGTGAACCCCACGCTGACGCTGAACGTGTTCGCCGGCGACCTCGGCATCGACGACGGGACTCCGCGCTCGGTGTACGTGCTGGACACGGGCTCGATGACGCAGCTCACCGGCGGCAAGACCGGGGTGAAGTCGATCGAGCTCGCCCCGGGCGAGACCACCGCGCTGCCGAACGGTATGGGCACCATCACGTTCGACAACGAGGCCCCCAAGGACGCGAAGGACTACACGCAGTCCGTCAAGCGCTACGTCTCGCTGCAGATCCACCACGACCCCTCCGAGCAGTGGGTGCTGGTGTTCGCCGCGCTCGCACTGGTCGGACTCGTGCTGGCGCTGTTCGTGCCGCGCCGCCGCATGTGGGTCAAGGCGGTGGTGGTCGACGGGCCGGATGGTGCGGAGACGGTGCGCCTGGAGTACGCGGGCCTCGCGCGCGGTGAGGATCCGACCCTCGCCGCCGCCGTCGAGGACCTGCGCGACGGACACGTGCGCCTGCTCGACGCCGACGGCATGACCGCAGCGGTTCCCGAGGAGGGGCCGATTCCTGATGCGGATCCGGTTCCCGGTACGGATCCGGCTGCAGCGGACGTTCCCGACGCCGCCACCCTCGACGAACCAGAGCCCGATGACAGCGGAAATCCGCGGAAGTAGGCTGACAGCATGAACTTCGACTCCCTGTCGATCCTGACGATTTGGACGGCGGTGGCGATCTACGCCGCCGCGTTCATCGCCTACGCGTTCGACCTCGCCAAGCGCTCGCAGCTCGCCGCCGACGCCAAGGCCGTCGTGCCGGAGCGTGAACTGGTCGGGGCGACGGTGGGCGCATCGGCGTCCTCACCGGCACGCACCGCGGGCTCCGCCGGGGCGGGAGCAGGGCCGACCGCCCCGCAGCGCTTCGTCATGGCGCGGATCGGCACGGCGCTGACCACGCTCGGATTCCTGTTCCACCTCGCCGGCGTGGTGCTGCGCGGCATCGCCGCAGGCCGGGTGCCGTGGTCGAACATGTACGAGTTCTCCATGACGGGGACGCTGCTGATCATCGCGGTGTACGTCGGGGTGAACATCTGGTTCGACCTGAAGTACCTCGGCACCTTCATCGTGGGCCTGGTCGTCGTGCTGCTCGGCGGCGCCGCGACCGGCTTCTATGTCGAGGTCGTGCCGCTCGCGGATCCGCTGAAGAGCGTGTGGCTGGTGATCCACGTGTTCGTGGCGTCGCTGGGCACCGCGTTCTTCGCGCTCGCCTTCGCGCTCAGCGTGTTCCAGCTCATGCAGGCGCGCCGCGAGGCGAAGATCCTCGCGGACGCGCCGAAGGCGGGGCCGCGCTTCCTCGCGACCCTGCCCTCCTCGGAACGGCTGGAGGGCCTCGCATACCGGTTCGCAACCGTGGGCTTCATCTTCTGGACGTTCACCCTCATCGCCGGATCCATCTGGGCCAACGACGCCTGGGGCCGCTACTGGGGCTTCGACACCAAGGAGACCTGGACCTTCATCATCTGGGTGCTCTACGCGGGCTACATCCACGCCCGCGCGACGCGGGGCTGGCGCGGATCCCGCTCGGCGTGGCTGTCGATCGTCGGCTTCGCCGCGGTGCTGTTCAACTTCACCATCGTGAACCTGTTCTTCAAGGGCCTGCACGTCTACTCGGGCCTGAGCTGAGCGCGTCGTCCCAGGGGGCCCTGCGGTGACCACGCGGCGGGCCTGGCTGCGGCCCGGCGCGCTGGCCGTCATCGCCCTGGCCCTGATCGCCACGGGAGTCGTCGTCAGCGGACTCCTGCCTCTCGCGGACGCGGGCTCGCTGGCCGGGCGCACGGCTCCGGTGCTCGGCTTCGTGATCGCGATCACGATCGTCGCCGAGCTCGCGCGTGATGCCGCCGTGTTCGACGTGATCGCGCAGCACCTGGCCCGATGGGGGCGCGGCCGGGTGATCGCGCTCTGGGGCGCTGTGATCCTGCTCGCGGTGATCAGCACGATCTTCCTCTCTCTCGACACGACCGCGGTGATCGTCACACCCGTCGTCGTGCTCCTCGCGCAGGGCGTGGGCGTCTCGCCAATGCCGTTCGCGCTCGCGACGGTCTGGCTCGCCAACACGGCCTCGCTGCTGCTGCCGGTGTCGAACCTGACGAACCTGCTCGCCGCGCCGACCATGGGCTCGGATCCGCTCGCCTTCCTCGCGCTGAGCTGGGCACCCGCGCTCGCCGGCGTGCTGGTGCCGGTCGTGATCCTCACCCTCGCGCACCGGCGCACGCTCTTCGGGCGGTACTCGGCGCCCGTGCGGGCTGAGCCCGCCGACCGGGTGCTGTTCGTCGTCTCGGCCGTGGTGCTCGTCGCCCTGCTGCCGCTGCTCGCGCTCGTGCGGGATGTGTGGATCCCGGCCTCGGCCGCCGCCGTGATCCTGATCGTGCTGTTCGCGGTCCGCCGGCGCCGCGCCCTGCGTCTCTCTCTGGTGCCGTGGCAGGCGCTGGGGCTCGCCGCCGCGCTGTTCGTGATCGTCGAGGCCGCTCACGTGCGCGGGCTCGCGGCGCTGCTCTCACCGCTCGCCGCGAGCGGGCACGGTCTGCTCGAGCTGCTGCGCGTGGCGGGCATCGGCGCACTCGCGGCGAACGGCATCGACAACCTTCCCGCCTACCTCGTGCTCGAGCCGATCGCCGGGCATGACCCGGTCGCGCTGATGGCGCTGCTCATCGGCGTCAACCTCGGCCCTCTGGTGACGCCCTGGGCCTCGCTGGCGATCCTGCTGTGGCACCACCGCGTCTCCGCGCTCGGGGTGTCGATCTCGTGGGGGCGCTTCGCCCTGTGGGGTCTCGTCGCCGCAGTTGCCACGGTGGGCGCGGCCGTGCTCGCGCTCGCCGCCGTTTCCTGAATCGCGAATCAGGGTTATCGTCGCGGCATGTGCCGCAACATTCGATGCCTCCACAACTTCGAGCCGCCGACGAACGATGACGAGGTGCGCGAGGCCGCGCTCCAGTTCGTCCGCAAGGTGAGCGGATCCACGCATCCGTCGCGCGCGAACACCCCTGCCTTCGAGCAGGCGATCGACGAGATCGCGCTCGCGACCCGGCGCATGCTCGACCAGCTCGTCACGAACGCCCCGCCCAAGACACGCGAGGCCGAGGCGATCAAGGGGCGCCAGCGGCACGAGAAGCGGATGGAGCGCGAGGTCAGGATCCGCACCGCGAGCGCTTAAAGGATCGGCGTCGCCTCGGGCGGGGCCTTTCGCGGCCGGGCATCCGGCACCGTACGCTCGATGAGAAGCACGACAGTGCAAGAGGGGGCATCATGCGCAGACGTCAGGTGACGATCATCACGGGGGAGCCCGGCCCGGCGGCCGGCGGAGTGCGGATCGAGCCGTTCACGTTCGGCCTCGTCGGCGCGCTCGGCGTTCTGGTCGCGCTGCTGATCGGCGCGATCGTGGGGCAGCTGTCGACGGTGCTCGTGTACATCGGGATCGCACTGTTCCTCGCCCTGGGGCTCGACCCGATCGTGCGAGTGATCGAACGGAAGCTGCCGCGCGGAGCGGCAGTGGCGATCGTGGTCATCGTCGTGGTGCTGGCCTTCGCCGGCATCCTGCTGGCGATCGTTCCGATCGTGGTGCAGCAGATCGCCCACCTCGTCGAGACCGGACCGAAGATGATCGATGACATGCTGCGCAGCGACTGGTACCGGCAGCTCGCCGCGCAGTACGGCGACTCGTTCAGTCAGGCCGTGGACGGGATCGCGAAGTTCTTCAAGGATCCTGGCAACATCACCAAGATCGGCGGCGGAGTGCTCGCGGTCGGCGCCGGCATCGCGGGCGGCTTCACCGGCTTCACGATCGTGCTGATCCTGACGCTCTATTTCATGGGATCGCTGCGCACGATGAAGCGCACCGCTGCCCGGTTCGTGCCCGCCTACCGGCGCCCGCGGTTCACGGAGATCGTCGAGGACGTCTCGGGCGCGGTCGGTCGTTACGTGATCGGTCAGGCGAGCCTGGCGCTCATCAACGGCGTGCTGAGCCTGTTCTTCCTCACGATCATCGGGGCGCCACTGCCGGCTCTGCTCGCCCTGATCGCGTTCATCGGCTCGCTGATCCCGCTGGTGGGGACCCTGTCCGGATCCATCATCATCTCGCTCATCTGCCTGTTCGTCTCGCCGGTGACGGCGCTGATCGCGTTCGCGTACTACCTCGTCTACATGCAGATCGAGGCCTACGTCATCAGCCCGCGCATCATGAGTAAGGCGGTGGCCGTTCCCGGTGCGCTCGTCGTGATCGCCGCCGTCGGCGGCGGCGCACTCGGCGGGATCCTCGGTGCGCTGGTCGCGATCCCGGTCGCCGCGAGCGCGATCATCATCATCCAGAAGGTGCTCTTCCCCGCGCAGGATGCCAAGGTCGTCGCTCCGGAGGACGCGCGCACGGCGTGAGCGCCTGACGATGCGAAGACAGGCGCGGCCCCGGGGGAGGTGGGGTCGCGCCTGCCGCTTCCAAGCTCAGATCGCCGGAGCCAGTATCGCGCGGACCGAGGTCGTGCGCCGCGCCGCCACGGCCAACGTCGTCGCGATCAGTGCGAGCGCGGCCCAGACCAGCAGCGCCGCGATCGCGGATCCGATGCCGTCCTCGCCCAGCAGCGCGGTCGCCGCGGACGAGGTGGGCAGGAACCCGGCGATCGTCGCGAGCCACCCGGGCAGCGTCGAGATGATGCCCGCGCCGAGCGCGGCCACGCCCATGACCGCGGAGATCCAGCGGCCGATGCCGCCGAGTACGGCGACTAGCGCCTGGTTCACGGCGGCGAAGGCGATCCCGGCGAGCACGGCGACGCCCGCGAAGCCCCACCACCGCGACGGGTCGTACGTCGCGACGATCTCGACCACGAGGGCGACCAGCAGGCCCTGTCCGGCGCCGATCGCGGCGGCCGGAGCGAACGCGCGCAGCGCGAGCGAGCCCGAGGCGCGGCGGGAGGTGAGGGCTCCCGCGGTGAACGCCCGCATCACGAGGAACGTCACGAGGCCGCCGAACCACAGCACGACCGCCGCGAGCAGCGGGATCGCGGTGGGACCGAACAACCCGCCCGAGGTATCGGCCGTCACCGGGTTCGCCACGACCTCGGCGAGCGACGATGCCTCGGAGTCGGTGCGCTTCGGCAATGAGTCGGCCGCCTGGTGCAGGCCCGACGCGAGGCCGGATGTGCCGGTCGCGAGCGAGCCGATGCCGGTGCTGAGCTGGGATGCGCCGTCGGCGAGCTGGGTCGCACCGGACTGCAGCCCGGTGGCGCCCGTGGCGAGCCCCTCCGCGCCCGTCGCGCTCTGGGACGTGCCGTCGGCGAGCTGGCCGAGCCCGGCGGAGAGCTGGTTGACGCCATCGGCCGCGGCGCGGAACTGGTCGGCGATGGTCGAAGTGGCTGCGGTGTTGAACTGGTAAAGGCCTGCGGCGGTTCCAGAGGCGGCGTCCGCAGCCTGTGCTGCGCCGGGCACAAGCTTCTTCTGGGCGTCCGCGACGGTCCCCGCGAGCGTGGCGCAGAAATCGGGTTGCGCCTTAGCGTCGCACGTCGAGCTCAATGTCGCGAGGCCGTCGACCAGGCCGCTGACGCCCTGGCTCACGCCTGCTGTCGCCTGCTTGGTGCCGTTCGTTCCGGCGAAGAGTTCCGCCGGAACGAGCCCCTGCGCCTGCAGCGCATCCGCACCCTGTGCGAGTCCCGCGCCGGCCTGGTTCGCTCCGGTCTGCGCCGACGTGATCCCCGAGGCGATCGTGCCGAGGCCGTTCGAGAGCTGCGAGGCGCCGTCGGCGAGCTGGCCCGCACCGTCGGCGAGTTTGGTCGCGCCGTCCGGGAGCGCCGCCGCCCCGGTCGCGGCGGAGGAGGCGCCCGCGGCGAGCTTGTCGGCGCCGTCCGCCGCCTCGCCGATCTTGTCGCCGAGCGTGCCGAACCCGACGAGCACGTTCTGCAGCGTGTTCTTGGAGATCTCGGCGCCCATGGTCGACGCGGCGGTCGCGGCGATCTGGTTGGCGATGAGGCCGTCCGCGGCGCGAGCCTGCGGAGCGGTCGTCACCGAGATCGTCGCCTTCTCGGCGGACTTCGCCGGATCCTGCACGGCACTGCCGCCCGAGATCGCGGCGGCGGAGAAGTCCTTCGGAATACGCACGACGGCCTGGTACGTGCCGTCCTTGAGGCCCGCGGCAGCGTCCTTCTCGTTCGAGATGACCCAGGTGAGGTTCTCATCCTTCTTCCCGGTGCCGTCGACGAGGCCGGCGGAGAGCTGGCGCCCGAGCGGGGCGAGCTGACCGTTCACGGTCACCGGCTCGTCGTCGTTCACGATCGCGGCGGTCATCGTGTCGAGGCGCTGCGTGGGGTCCTGCAGGGCGGCCACGAGCACGCCGCCGAGGACGGCCGGCAGCAGCAGCACGCCGATGAGGGTGAGGGCGGTGATCGGCTTGTGCGAACGGGCGCGTTCGATCAGCGCGGACAGGCGATTGGTCATGCGGTCACCTCGTCGAGGTCGGTGGTGGGCGCGTCGGGGGCGAGCGGTTCTGGTCGGACCTGTGGATGGTCGAGGTCATGCGTCTGCGGGGCGGCCCAGCCGGCGTCGGCCAGCAGCCGGACGGCGGCGGAGGCGTCGGCGGCCGTGGTGACCACCGCGAGAGTGCCGCGGCGCGCGGCGTCGCGCAGCATCGCGACGGCCTGCTCGCTCTGGGCGAGCGTGAGGCGGTCGGCGCCGTCGATCACGACGAGCGTGGTGCGCCCGCGCAGGGCCTCGCGCAGCTCCCGCAGCGGATCCGCCCCCGTCCGGCCGTCCACGATCACGCAGCCGACGTGCGCACGCACCCAGGCGGCGCGCCCCGGCAGGAGGTGTCCCGCCACACGCAGGCGTCCCCCGGAGGGCACGCGCGCCGTGAGCGCGAGCGCCACCGCACGACGCACGGCCTGGTCGGCGCCGGTCAGCACGAGCGCGGATCCGGCGGGCACGCGCAGATCCCGTCCTTCCACGGCGCCCGCCACGGTCAGAGCATCCGCGGCGATCACCGAGTCGTCGCCCGGCCAGGCCGCCAGGTGCCGCTCGCGCTCCACGGCCTCGCCCTCGATGTCGACGCTCGGCAGGACCTTCTCGAGCCACGGGGGGATCTCCCACGCGCGCTCGCCGAGGATCGCCATGAGCGCGGGGATCAGCGTCATCCGCACCAGGAAGGCGTCGATCGCGATGCCGGCGGCGAGGCCGAGCGCGATGGGCTTGAGCGAGGAGTCGCCCTCGGGCACGAAGGCCACGAACACGGCGAACATGATGAGTCCCGCCGCGGTGACGACCTTCGCGGATCCGGCGAAGCCGCCGCGCACCGAGCGCAGTGCAGCGGCCCGGCGCTCGGCGCGGTCGGCGCTGCGGGAGCCGGCATCGTGCACGTAGTCCTCGCGCATCCGGGAGACGAGGAAGACCTGGTAATCCATGGCAAGGCCGAACAGCACGCCCATCAGGATGATCGGCATGAAGCTGATGATCGGTCCGACCCTGGCGACGTGCAGGGCGTCGGCGAACCAGCCCCATTCGAAGACGGCGGAGACCACGCCGAACGCGGCCACGATCGAGAGCAGATAGCCGAGCGCCGCCGTGACGGGCACCCAGATCGAGCGGAACACGATCGTCAACAGCACCAGCGACAGACCGATCACGAAGATGCCGAACGGCAGCAGCGCGGCGCCGAGCTGGTCGGAGATGTCGATCGCGACGGCGGTGAACCCCGTCACCTTCACGTCGATGCCGAACTTCTTGAGCCACTCGTCATGGTGCGAGCGCAGCTCGCGCACGAGGTCGGCGGTGGCCGGAGCGTCCGGCGCGGTCGTGGGGATGACCTGGACGATGCCGGTGTCGGCGGTCTGGTTCGGGGTCGCCAGGGCGATCTCGGCGACGCCGGGGAGCTTGGCGACCGCATCGCCCAGATCTTTCATGAGGCCGACAGGATCCTTCGACGTCACGATGGTGCCGGTGAGGATGAGCGGTCCGTTGAACCCGGGGCCGAAGTGCTCCGCGGTGAGGTCGTAGTTCTCCCGCGCCTCGGATCCCTTCGGCTGCACACCCGAGTTCGGCAGGGCGAGTGCGAGGTTCGCGGCGGGCACGGCGACGACGCCCAGTCCCAGGACGATCGCGAGCGCGACCAGCACCGGGTGCCGGGTGACGCCGCCCACCCAGCGCTCGGAGAACCGGCGACGGGGCGCCGCCTCGGACGCGCCCTTCTTGGCACGGCGGGGCTTGGCGAGGCGGCCGGCCGCGCGGCCCTTGAGGAAGCCGAGGATGGCCGGCGTCAGGGTGACGGCGATGAGCACGGCGATCATCACGGCGACCGCCGCCGCGATGCCCATCGTGGTGAGGAACGGGATCCCGGCGAAGCCGAGGCCGATGAGCGCGATCAGCACGGTGATGCCGGCGAAGACCACCGCGGATCCGGCCGTGCCGGTCGCGCGAGCCGCCGACTCCTCGGGATCCACTCCCGCGCGCACCTGATCCTGGTGTCTCGCCATGATGAACAGCGCATAGTCGATGCCCACGGCGAGCCCGAGCATGAGCGCGAGCAGCGGGGTGGTCGAGGAGACCGAGGCGAACGCCGTGGCGGCGAAGATCGCGGCCATCGAGACGCCCACGCCCAGCACGGCCGTGAGCAGCGGCATGCCGGCCACGACGAACGAGCGGAACGTCACGATCAGCACGAGCAGGGCGATCACCAGGCCGATCCCCTCGGTGATCGAGATCGCGGGGATCGACATCGAGAACAGGTCGCCCCCGATCACGGCGTGCGCGCCCTGCGGCAGATCCTTCTCGAGATCGCTCACCGCGGTGCGCAGCGTGTCCTTCGTCGCGGCGGAGACGTCTGAGGCCTGGCCGTTGAACTGGAGGCGGACGATCGCGGCGGAGCGGTCGTCTGACACCATGCCGGTCACATGCTCGTCGTAAGGGCTCGTGGCGGCGAGCACGCCGTCGACCTTCCCGAGGTCGCGCACGGTCTGCTCGATCGGATCCTTGTAGTCCGCATCGGTGACGTGGTCCCCGTCCGCCGCCACGACGATGAACTGCGCGCTCGTGCCGCTCACCTGCGGGAACGTGCGCTCGAGCTGCTCCAGGCCCGCCTGCGACTCGGTGCCGGGGATCGTGAACGCGTTGTCCGTGCCCTTGCCGAGGGCGAGCGCCGCGCCGCCGGCGATGCCGAGCACCAGCAGCCAGGCCACGAGCACGCGCCAGGGGTGCCGGAACGACCAGCGGCCGAGTGAGGAGAGGAGAGTCGACACGGGTTTCCTCCGGAGGGAGTTCAGGTGGGTTCGATACACTGGTGTATTCGATACGTCTCTGTATCGTAGGACGACGGCGCCGGGATATTCTGTGCGCGGGATGTGAATCGCGGGCGCAGAGTCCGCAGGAGGTGCGGGATGACCGGCAGTGCGACCAGGAGCCGGGAGAACACGCGTGCGCGGCTGCTCGAGGCGGCGGCGCTGGTGTTCGCCGAAGAGGGCCTCGACGGTGCGACCGTCGAGGCCGTGTGCGAACGCGCCGGCTTCACGCGCGGGGCGTTCTACTCGAACTTCGAGTCGAAGGACGAGCTGTTCCTCGAACTCGCCGGCACCGTGTCGGCCGAGCGCCTGACGGCCGTGCGGGCGCGGGTGACCGAGCTGAACGAAGCCGGGGCGCTCGCCCAGGACTGCGACGCGACGTCGCTTGTGCAACAGGTGATGGACTCGGGCAAGGACGACCGACTCGGCGTCATGCTGCTCAGCGAGATCCGCCTCCGCGCCCTGCGCGATCACGCCTGGGGTAAGGCCTATCTCAAGCAGGAGCAGGAGATGGTCGCCGGCATCGCCCGGATCATCGACGACATCGCCGCGACCGGCACGATCTCCCTGCGGGTCGACTCCGAGGTCGCCGCCCGCATGCTGCTGATCATCTGGGAGGGCACGACTGTGCGCGGCGCGATGGCCGGCAAGGACGACGCCCAGCTCCGCCGCACGGGCAGCGTCGAACTCGGCCGGATGGTGTCACTGCTGCTCGGCTGAGTGCTCGCCTTCCGCTCACTGGGCGCATCCTGCGGTCATCCGCCATCGGAAGCCGCATTTCGCGACCAGCGAGCGGATCCGGAACGCGCCTATCGGGCGGTCAGCAGCGCATGGCAGCGGGTCACGCGATCGAGCCACCACTCCCGCCGCTCCGCCGGTGCCTCCAGCCGTGCCAGCGCGCCGGGATCCGGCGTCACTCGGGCTGCGGACACCACCCCGCCGTGCGGGCGGGCATCAGCGACGTCATCGGCGAACAGCGACGCGGTGCCGAGGCCGCAGTCGTGGTCGAGCACGGGCAGAGCCGCAGCCAGGGCGGCGCCGAGCGACAGGCCGACCGCGGTGTCCAGCGCGCTCGAGACGACCACGGGCAGCCCCGCGTCGGCGACGATCCGCAGCGCGCGCTCGATGCCGCCGAGCGGCTGGGCCTTGATGACGAGCAGATCCGCCGCACCCGCGCGGGCGACCGCCAGCGGGTCCTCCGCCTTGCGCACGCTCTCGTCCGCCGCGATCGGGATGTCGAGGTAGCGGATCCGCTCGCGCAGCTCGGCGAGCTCCTCGACGGTCGCGCAGGGCTGCTCGGCGTACTCCAGATCGAACGGGGCAAGGGCATGGATCGCACGTTCGGCCTCGTCGACGTTCCAGCCGGCGTTCGCATCGATCCGGATCCTGCCCTCCGGCCCCATCTCCGCCCGCACGGCACGCACTCGGGCGACGTCGTCGGCGAGGCTCTGCCCCGCTTCGGCGACCTTGACCTTCGCCGTGCGGCAGCCGTCGAACAGCGCGAGCACGTCGGGCACCCGGTCCGCCGGCACGGCGGGGATCGTCGCGTTCACACGGATCTCGGCGCGCACCGCGGCCGGCCGCGGGCGCCAGGCGTCCGCGATCGCGGCCGCCAGCCAGGTCGACGCCTCGGCGTCGCCGTACTCGGTGAAGGGGGAGAACTCGGCCCAGCCCTCCGGGCCCTCGAACAGCAGCGCCTCGCGGACGTCCACGCCGCGGAACCTGGTGCGCATCGGGAGCGCGACCACCCGCGCGGAATCGAGGATATCGGCGAGCGCGGGGAGGTCGGTCATGCCCCCATCATGCACCCGCGCATGCCGTCAGCCGATCCGCTTCTGCAGCTCCGCGAGTCGCCCTGAAGGGCGGAATCCGAGGGCGACGTTGACGGCCAGCATGTGCTCGTTCGACTCGGCGTTGTAGGTCACGACCCGCGGCGTCCGCGGCAACTCCTGCTGCAGTCTGCGCAGGTTCTCCAGCTTCACCCGCATGCCGAGCCTGTGGCCGCGGTCCTCCCGGCGCACGAGCGTGCCCCACTGGTACGCGGAACTGTCATCCCCGGAGACCACGAGCTGCGAGTAGGCCGCGACCTGACCGTCCGGGCTGAGCGCGACGACGCAGAATGAGGTGCGGCCCTGCGCGGCCACGAGCTCCTCGCTCTCGCGGACCTCCGCCACGCTGGGGGTCCCGGCCTCGATGTCGAGGTCGCCCATGGGCGCTTCGGTGTCGAGTGAGCTGGAGAGCGCGGCCCACCCCGCGACGAGGTCCTCGGGCACGGGGCCGGTCCAGCTGCGCAGCACGTAGCCGTCGTCGGGGGTTCCCGCGCCCAGGCGATCGAGCAGCTCCGGGGCCACGGGCAGATCGAGCACGCTCTCCCGGTCGCCCAGCGCGAGCGCATACCCGTGCCGGCGGCCGAACTCGACGCCCGGATGCCCTGTGCCGTCGGCGGGCGCGGAGGCGGCCCAACTCGTCTCGGCCAGGAAGGTCCGTCGGGAGCGCGCGATCGCGCGTGCCTCGATCTCCTCGAGAAGCGTGGATCCGACACCGGTCCTCCGCGCGTCCGGCACCACGTACACCGCGACATCGGCGAGATGGGTGTTGTCCTTGAGTGGCAACCCGAGTCCGGCTGCGCCGACGGCGCGGTCTTCGAGCCGGGCGAGGAACACCTGCCGTTCGAACACGGCGGAGGCCTGTCGCAGCTCCTGACGGGTCTCCTCGAGCGACCACAGCACGGCGTCGTCACCGCGGTCGGCGCGCAGGGCGGCGGCGTAGACCTCCCACCAGGCGTCCACTGCCGCGACGTCGAAGGGGTCGACGGGCCGGATGTCGATCGTCATGCCTCCACGCTATGCCGGTCGGACGCTCGAGCTGCTCGCAACGCGTGAGCACTTCGCTCCGCTCGCACCCGGAATAGGCTGGATCCGTGACTGACAAGCTCGTCTCCGACCTGTTCGATCCGGCTGAGTGGACCCTCGCTCCTGGCGCGGGGGAGTACACCGACATCACGGCGCACGTCTCGAACGACGGGCGGATCGCCCGCATCGCCTTCGACAGGCCCGAAGTGCGCAACGCCTTCCGCCCGCACACGGTCGACGAGCTGTATCGCGCCCTGGACGAGGCGCGTCAGGATCCGCGCATCGGCGTCGTGCTGCTCACCGGCAACGGACCGAGCCCGAAGGACGGCGGCTGGGCGTTCTGCTCCGGCGGCGACCAGCGCATCCGCGGTCGCGACGGCTACAAGTACTCCGAGGACGAGGCGGCGGTGCCCGCCGAGGCGCAGGCGCGTGCGGGTCGCCTGCACATCCTCGAGGTGCAGCGGCTGATCCGGTTCATGCCGAAGGTCGTCATCGCGGTCGTGCCCGGCTGGGCGGCCGGCGGTGGGCACTCGCTGCACGTGGTGTGCGACCTCACGATCGCGAGCGCGGAGCACGGCCGGTTCAAGCAGACCGATGCGGATGTGGGATCCTTCGACGCCGGCTACGGATCCGCGTACATGGCACGCCAGACCGGGCAGAAGTTCGCCCGGGAGGTGTTCTTCCTCGCCGAGGAGTACTCCGCCGAGCGCGCGATGCAGGCGGGCGCCGTGAACCGCGTCGTGCCGCACGCCGAGCTCGAGCGCGAGGCGATCGCGATGGCGCGCACGATCCTGACCAAGTCGCCCACCGCGATCCGCATGCTGAAGTTCGCCTTCAACGCCGTCGACGACGGGCTGGTCGGGCAGCAGGTCTTCGCGGGCGAGGCGACCCGCCTGGCGTACGGCACGGACGAGGCGGTCGAGGGCCGCGACTCGTTCCTCCAGAAGCGCGAGCCGGACTGGTCCCCGTACCCCTGGCACTTCTGAACATGGCCTCTTCGGGTTTCGAAGCGCGCAAATGGCTCGATCCGCACCGCGGATGGGATCATCTGCGCGCTTCGAAACCGGGCGGAACGGGCGGCCGGTGGTGAGGCTGCAGGTCGCCGACGGTGCGGATCCGGTTGCGGTCGGCGCGGCGGTGCCTGGGGCGCTCGACGGGGCTGCGCCCCTCGCGCTCGGCTTCGTGCCGGGTCCGGATGGCGAGGTCGCCGAGGGCACCGCGGTCGTCATCGCGACCTCCGGCTCCACGGGCGTGCCCAAGAAGGTCGTGCTCTCCGCCGCCGCCCTGCGCGCGAGCGCGGAGGCGACAGCGCTCCGTATCGGATCGGGCCGCTGGCTGCTCGCGCTGTCCGCCGGCTATGTGGCGGGGCTCCAGGTGCTCGTGCGGGCGCACCTCGCGCGCACGATGCCCGTACTCCTGGACGGGCGGTTCACGCCGGCCTCGTTCGTCGCGGCGACGCGCGAGTTCGGCGCAGAGCCCCGATACACGTCGCTCGTGCCGGCGCAGCTGGCGACGCTGCTCGATGCCGCCGATGACCGCGACGTCCAGGCCGCGCTGGCGTCGTACGAGGCCGTGCTCATCGGCGGGCAGGCGCTTCCGCCTGCCCAACGGGAACGCGCCCGGGGCCTCGGCGCCAGGATCGTGCGCACCTACGGATCCAGCGAGACCGCCGGTGGCTGCGTGTACGACGGCCTCCCGCTGGACGGTGTGCGCGCCGCTGTCGTCGACGGCGAGATCCGTCTCGCCGGGCCGACACTCGCCGACGGCTACCTCGGCGACCCCGACCTGACCGCGCGCACGTTCGTCGCCGACGGGGCCGGCGACCGCTGGTACCGCACGGGCGACGCCGGAACCGTCTCCGACGGCGCGGTCGCCGTGACCGGGCGCATCGACAACGTCATCGTCTCGGGCGGCGTGAACATCTCCCTCGATCGGGTCGAGCGCGCCGTGCGCGCCGTGCCGGGCCTCGAGGGCGCGGTCGTCGTGGCGATCGATCACGACCGATGGGGCCAGGCGTCCGCGATCGTGGCCGCCGGCCCGGACGGCGCGGCGGGCGCGCTGCTGTCCGCCGCGCGGGACAGGGTCGCGACCGAGGTGGGAGCGCCCGCCCGGCCGGACCGGATCCTGCTCGTCGCCGACCTTCCGCTGCTCGCCTCGGGCAAGCCCGACCGCCGCGCGATCGCCGCGCTGGCCGGGGGTCACGCGGCGACGGATACATCTCCCGGCGGATGACCGCATCGGATCCGGTCGCGTACCGTGAGGGGGTGTTCCGCACCATCCCGCGCTTCTGGCTCGTCTTCGACATCGTGGGCAGCGCCATCGGCCTCCTGCTGACGCTGCCGCTCACGTACACGTTCGAGGCCGGCACCATGAGCCGGTGGATCCCCGACGGGCCGGTCTCGGTCGTGCTGGTGCTGCTGGTCGCGGTGATCCTCTGGGGTGCGGCCGCGATCAGCCGGCTCTCTCCGGTGCTCGCCCTGATCGTGGCCTGGATCGGCGCCCTGCTGCAGATGGCGTGCGGATTCTCCCCGGGCGCTTACGACCTCGCGATCCTCGCCGTGGTCTTCGCGACCTCGGCGTGGGGCTCGATGCGCCTGCTCTGGATCGGCGGCGCATCGGCGCTGGGCGGGGGGATCCTCGCGGGCGGCTACATGTCGCTGATCAACGAGGAGGCGCTTCTCCAGGACACCGAGACGGGCCTGCGCATCGCGCTGGTCGCCGTGCTCCTGGGCACGGTGTCCGTGCTCACCCTGGTGATGGCATGGGGTGCCGGCCTGCTGTGGCGGGTCGTGCTGAACGGTCGTCGCACGCGCGACGCGCAGGTGCGCGCCGAGGCCGTCGCCGTCGCGGAGCAGGAGCGGGTGCGGATCGCCCGCGACATGCACGACGTGGTCGCGCACTCCCTCGCGGTGGTGATCGCCCAGTCGGACGGTGCGCGCTATGCCGCGGCCGCGGATCCGGCGCAGGCGACCGCGGCGCTCACCACGATCGGGCAGACGGCGCGGGCGGCCCTCTCCGATGTGCGGCTGCTGCTCGCGCAGCTGCGGCACAGCGAGGGGCAGGGACCGCAGCCCACACTGGCCGACCTCGAGACGCTGTACACGCAGGTGCGCGCCGCCGGCATCGAACCGCGCGTCACGGTCGACCCGATGCCGCCGGGGGAGCCGCCGGCCGGCATCCAGCTGGCGGTGTACCGCATCCTGCAGGAGGCGCTGACCAACGCGATCCGGCACGGTACCGGCGATGTCGACATCTGGCTCGGCTGGCATCCGGACGGCGTGCAGATCACGGTCCGCAACGGTGTGCCGCCGGTGCCGCGGCAGGCGCACACCGAGCGCGGACACGGCCTGATCGGCATGCGCGAGCGCGCGCAGCTGGTCGGCGGGACGCTCAGCGCGGAGCTCGAGGCGGAGGGCTTCGTCGTGCGTGCCGCGCTCCCGATCGGGCCGACCGCGCCCTGATCTGCGGTCCCGGGCCCGCGCCGGAGGATGACAGACTCTCTGGAGGCGCGGATCCCATCGCGCGGAACGAGGAGGCAGGATGATCCGGGTCGTGCTGGTCGACGATCAGGCGCTGTTCCGTGCCGGAATACGCATGCTCGTCGCGTCCCAGCCCGACCTCGAGGTCGTCGGCGAGGCGGGGAACGGGCAGGAGGCCATCGAGGTCGTGCGGGCGACGCGCCCCGACGTCGTGATGATGGACATCCGGATGCCGGTCATGGACGGCCTGACCGCCGCGGCGCGCATCCTGGAGGAGGCGGAGCCGCCGCGCATCGTGATGCTCACGACCTTCGACCTCGACGAGGCGGCCGCGCGCGCGATCCGTCAGGGGGCGAGCGGCTTCCTGCTGAAGGATGCGGATCCGGAGTTCCTGCTCGCGGCGATCCGCACGGTGCACTCGGGATCGAGCGTGATCGCGGCTTCCGCCACCCGCGACCTCTTCGCGCACTTCGCAGCGCCCGCGCAGACTCCGGTGCCGGCGAGCTACGGCGATCTCACCGAGCGTGAGAAGGAGATCTTCGCGCTCGCGGCGCGCGGCCTGTCCAACGCCGAGATCGCCGCTCGCGAGTTCCTCTCCGAGGCTACCGTGAAGACGCACATCAGCCGCATCCTCGCCAAGCTCGCCCTGCGCGATCGGGTGCAGCTCGTGGTGTTCGCGTTCGAGCACGGCCTGAACTGACCCGCCCTCAGCCCGCCTCCTGCAGCTGTCCTGCTAGCGCTCAGTCCGCCTCGCGCAGCAGCTCCCACAGCGCGCGTGCGGCGCGGGTCGGCGTCGCCCGCCACACCACGCCGAGGCGCGAGCGCACGTGCGGAGCGTCGATCGGGATCGCTCGGATCCCCTCCCAGCGTCGGCAGGTAGCGGCACTGACGACACCGACGCCGAGGCCGCGCACCGCGAGCTTCTCGACCGCGGAGGGCGTGGACACCTCCCAATGCGGGGTCCCCGCGCCCGGGCGTCCGGCCAGCAGGGCGTCCAGCGCCGCCCGGTCGCCGGTGCCCTCCGGGAGGGCGATGAGGTCCATGCCGATCAGCTCGTCCGGGCGGATACGACGCCGCGCCGCCCAGGGATGGGAGGGCGCCACCACGGCGACCATCGGATCGTCGAACACGACCTCGGACCCCAGACCCTCCGGCGCCTGCTCAGCCCAGGCGACGAGCGCGATGTCGATCTCGCCGCGGCGGACCGCGCCGGTGAGCTGGGCGGACGTGTCCTCGCGCAGCCTCAGCTCGAGCCCCGGATGCGCAGCGCTGATCTCGGCGAGCGCGTCGTAGAACCGCGGCCAGGTGAGGCCGAACACGGTGCCGACGCGGAGCGTCCCGAGCAGCAGTCCGCGCAGGTCGGCGGCGGTGGCGCCGATCTCGCCGATCGCCTCGAGCGCCGCCCGGATCGCGGGCATGAGCCGCTCGCCCTCCTGGGTGAGAGCCACTCGGCGCGAAGTGCGGTCGAACAGGGCGATGCCGAGCTCGCGCTCGAGCTTCTGCACCTGCGTGCTCACGCCGGACTGACTCACACGCACACGTGCGGCGGCCGCGGTGAAGGAGCCGGTCTCGACGACGGCGAGGACGTAGCGCAACTGGTGGAGTTCCATCTCTCAGACAGATGATAGCGATAGGGATCAGCTGTTGGACGGATGGATCCGCATCGTCGATTCTGAAGAGGACGAAAGGAAACACCATGACCATCACCGAGACCTCGACCCAGACCGAGTCGACCGTCCCGATCCCCGTCCGTCTCGACATCGACACGGTCGCCCCGCGCTTCTCCCGGGCGCTCGCCGGGCTCGACGCGGCGATGGTCCGCGAGCTCGACGCCGCGGGCATCGACGCACGGCTGCGCGAGCTGGTGCGGCTGCGGGCGTCGCAGATCAACGGCTGCAGCTACTGCGTCGACCTGCACGCGGGCGACGCCGCCAAGGCCGGCGACACCGCCGCCCGGATCGCCGCGGTCGCGGTGTGGCAGGAGTCGCCGTTCTTCACCGCGCGGGAGCGTGCCGCGTTCGCGCTCACCGAGAGCATCACCCGCCTCTCCGAGACGCATGTGCCGGACGCGGACTGGGCGGCCGCCGCCACGCGCTTCTCGCCGGAGGAGCTCGGTGCGCTCGTCTCGCTCATCGTGGTGATCAACGCCTGGAACGCGGTCGGCGTCTCCACGCACGCCTGGACCGGATCGATGTGAGCCGCGAGCCCGATCGCGCCGGGCGGGTCGCCCTGGCCGTCAACCGGCCGGGGTGACCTCGGATCGATCTCGAGCCCTCGGCGAATTCACAGGGACCTAGACTGTCTATGCATCGACTGTCTAGGTAAAGTCGGCTCATGGCAGACGAACGACTCCGAGGCAATCTCGAGATGCTGATCCTGGCGACGCTCGCGCGCGGATCCGCCCACGGCTACGCGCTCGCCGAGGCGCTGCGCACGGCGAGCGGCGGCGAGTTCGACGTGCCGGAGGGCTCGCTGTATCCGGCGCTGCACCGGCTGGAGCGAACCGGTTCGATCGCGAGCGAATGGGTGCACGACGGTCGGCGGCGCCGGGTCTACGCGATCACGCCCGTCGGTGCGGCTCAGCTGACCCGGGAGGCCGGAGCGTGGCAGCGTTTCGCCGACGGGGTGGCCTCGACGCTGGCGGCTCCCGCGATCCGGCCGGCCGTGCAGGGGGCGTGAGATGACCGACGCGATCGATCGCTACGTGGCGCAGCTCGCCGACCGCCTGGGCGCGGGCGAGGACACCTGGCGCCTGCTCGCCGAGACGGACGGGCACCTGCGCGATGCGCAGGCGGCCCTTCAGGCGCAGGGAGTGGAATCCGCCGAGGCTGCGGAGGCCGCCGTGCGACGATTCGGAGACCAGGCCGCCGTGGCCAGGACGCGTTCTCCGCGGCGCCGGGTCCTGGGACTTCTCAGCGGAGGATGGCTCGTCGTCGCCCTCGGGTTCATCGTGATCGGGCTCAGCGGGCTGGTGTCCTGGGCGCTCGAGGCGATCTGGGGGCCCGCATTCCTCGCCGGCGACACGTACGGCGTGACGTACACGGCTGCGCGATGCGGCGACTTCCTGGGGTTCTTCCCGCAGGCGGGCAGCTGTGCGGCCGCTGCGGCGATGCACCACTCCGACGAGATCGTCTCCGAGCGGCTCGCGGCCGGAGTCCTCGGCATCATCCTGCTCGCGGTCTGGTTGTTGGTCCGGCGTCTCCGCGGGGCCGTGCCGATCGCGCGGGAGAACCGGCGCATGCTGCTCATCGCGAGCGCCGTGGCCTTCCTTGGCGTAGGCCTGGTCGGGTTCGGCTCGGGTGCGCTCTCGGTCGCCCTCGACCTCGTGCGGGGGCTCGCCGTGGCCGGGGTCGGCGTGCGCCTCAGTGATGGCGCGATCGCCCTGGTCGCGGGCGTCGTCGCCCTCGTCGTTCTTGCTCGCTTCCTCCGCCACGGCGTCTCCGCACCCGCCGCGCCGACTCCTGCCTGAGCCCCTCCTCCTTCGCCCCGGAGGCGGAAACGGCGGTGGGCGCCAAGACGACGGGTGCGCTCAGCGCAGGAGCTGGAGCGCGTCGGCCGCCGGGCTGCCGGGAGCGGCGATGTGGGTGAGGAGGCGCTGACCGTTGCCGTCAGGCAGGTGCAGTGCCTCGTAGTGCAGATCGACGTCGCCGACGAGGGGGTGGTGCAGCCTCTTCTCGCCGCTCGAGCAGAGTCTGACATCGTGCTTCGCCCAGAGCCGGGCGAAGTCCGCGCTCCGCATCGCGAGGTCGCCGACGAGTTCGGCGAGCATCCGGTCGTCCGGGTACTGCGCGGCGATGTAACGCAGTGAGGAGACCGCGAGCGCCGCCTCGTCGGCCCAGTCGCGATGGAGCTCGCGAGTGTGAGGGTCGAGGAAGAGCATCCGCATCTGGTTGGGTCGCGTCGCGGGGGCGTCCGGCGCCGTGAAGGGGAGATGCCCGGCCAGCAGAGCATGCCCCAACGGGTTCCAGGCCAGGATGTCGTTGCGTCGGCCCAGGAGCAACGCGGGAACCGCGGGCATCGACGCGAGCAGCGCGAGCGCGCCGGTGTTCGGAACCTCCGCGCGGGTGCCGCGTCGGCGCGGGGCGGGAGTCGGCCGCGCCAGCTCGAAGAGATGCGCGCGTTCTGCGTCGTCGAGGTCCAAGGCTCGGGCGAGCGCGTCGATGATCGAGTCGCTCGCGTTCGCGGAATGGCCCTGCTCGAGCCGGGTGTAGTAGTTCACCGAGATGCCCGCGATCTGGGCGAGCTCCTCGCGTCGCAGTCCAGGCACCCTGCGCGCACCCCACATGCTGATCCCGACGTCGGCCGGCGCGACGGCGTCCCGCCGGCTGCGGAGGAAGTCACCGAGTTCGCTCGCCGGGCGGGCGTGTTGGCGGGTGCTCATCGTTCCAGTGTGGCGGACTGCTCGACCTGCAGGGTGCCCCTGTCGGTGGTACCCAGCGCAGGATCTGGTTGAGAGTCATGTCGCGTTCGAAGGTTGACGACATGACTGCTCATCCCTCGCTCACGCCCGCTGGTCCGCGCGCGCCGCGCTCCGTCTTCAGTATCAGACAGCGCGTCGCGCTCCTCGTCCTGCTCACAGCGAGCTTCACGCTGGCCGTGGACTTCTCGATCCTCAACGTCGCTCTGCCGCGCATCGGCGTCGACGTCGGGTTCGGCCTCGCCGACCTGCAATGGATCTCGACCGCCTTCGCCGTGTGCGCTGCAGGGTTCACGTTGCTCTTCGGCCGCTTCGCCGACCTGTTCGGGCGGCGACGTCAGTTCCTCGCCGGGATCGCGCTCCTCGGCGCGGCCTCCCTGGTCGGTGGACTCGCCGACGAACCCTGGCTGCTCCTGATGGCGCGCGTGGCGCAGGGCATCGCCACCGCCGCGGTGACTCCGGCGGCACTGTCGCTGCTGACCACTTCTTTTCCGGAGGGAGCGATGCGGGAGAAGGCCCTCGGCATCAATGGGGCGCTGATGGCTGCGGGCTTCACCACGGGGGCGATCCTCGGCGGTCTCCTCACTGACCTGATCAGCTGGCGATGGGCGTTCTTCGTCAACGTGATCGTCGCGGTGGCCGTGCTGGTGATCGGTCCGGCGGTGCTGAAGGAGACCAGGGCGCCGCAGCGTCGACGGCTGGACGCGGCGGGAGCCGTGACGGTGACCTTGGCGCTCGTCGCGGGAGTGTACGGCCTGACCCAGGCCGGCCAGCATTCCTGGGGTGACATGCGGAGCTGGGGGCCTCTGGGAATCGCCGCTGTCCTGGTCGTCGCGTTCCTTCTCATCGAGCGTGCGGTGCCGGAACCGTTGGTGCCGCTGCGGGTGCTGTCGCGGCGGACGACCGGCTGGGGCAATGTCGCCGGCATCCTCGCCTTCGCCACGCAGACATCCGTGGTCTTCCTGCTGACGGTCTTCCTCCAGGAGGTGCGCGGATACACCGCGCTGCAGGCGGGGCTCGCATTCGCGGTGATGGGCATGGGCACCGTGATCGGAGGGGTGATCGCACCGCGGATCATCGGCTGGATCGGGGGCAGGCGCGCCATCGTCGCCGGCCTCGTGATCCAGGGGCTCGCCACGATCCCGCTCGCGTTCCTCGGCGATCTGCAGGCATGGCTGGCCGTGCTCCTGATCGCGACCTTCATCGGCGGCGTCGCCAATCTTGTCGCCATCGTCGGGTTCATGGTCACCGCCACCTCTGGCCTGCCGGACGCCGAGCAGGGGCTGGCGACAGGGCTGGCGACCATGAGCCAGCAGATCGGCATCGCCCTGGGCACGCCCGTCATGTCGGCGATCGTGACCGCAGCCGCCGGGGCCGCGGTGGTGGGGACCCTCCCGGTGCTGACAGGGGTGTCGACCGCTCTCTCGATCAATGCGGCCGTCTGCTTCGCGGGCGCGGTCGTGACGGCATTCGCGATTCCGCGCGCACCGAAGAAGGCGGCCTGAGTCTCCCGCAAGGTGGCGACGCGCGAGAGGAGGCGCGGATCATCCTTGCGATGTACGGGGATGGATCCGCAGGCCGACGCGGAGGGCCGATGCGGATCCTTAGCGTCGAAGGCATGGAGATCACGACGACCGACCTGGGTCTTGCGGCCCGCGTCCAGCACCTCACCAAGACCTACGGATCCGGCGAGGGCGCGGTGCGCGCCCTCGACGATGTCAGCGTCGGCATCCGCCGTGGCCAGTTCACGGCGATCATGGGCGCCTCAGGGTCCGGCAAGTCCACGCTCATGCACATCATGGCGGGGCTCGACACCCCCACTCAGGGTCGCGCCTGGATCGGCGACACCGAGATCACGGGGCTCGGCGACCTCGACCTCACGATCCTGCGCCGTCGCCGCGTGGGCTTCGTCTTCCAGGCCTTCAACCTGATTCCCACCCTCGACGCGCTCGGCAACATCCTGTTGCCGTTCGAGCTGGACGGGCGCCGTCCCTCCGCGATCGAGCGGGCGCGGATCGACTCGCTGGTCGACATCCTCGGGATCGGGCCGCGCCTGCGGCACCGCCCGCACCAGCTCTCCGGCGGTCAGCAGCAGCGGGTGGCGATCGCCCGGGCGCTGGCCACCGCACCGGATCTCGTCTTCGCCGACGAGCCCACCGGAAACCTCGACTCCGCCTCCGGTCGCGAGGTGCTGCAGTTGCTCTCCACCGCGAGTCGTGAGCAGGGCCAGTCGATCGCCATGGTCACGCACGACGCGGTCGCTGCCAGCTACGCCGACCGCGTGCTGTTCCTCGGCGACGGCCGGATCGTCGCCGACCACCCTCGTCGCAGTGCCGACGAGATCGCCACGCTCATGCTCTCCGGCGGGGCTCCTGCGCCCGTGGGTGCGCACTCGGCGGGGGTGCCGGCATGACCGCCGTCGCCCCGACCCTGCTCGAGACTCCGCTGACCCCGTCGCGGCTCGCGTTCCTGCGGGAGCGCGGCATGGGCTCGAGCGTCTTCGTCGCCGCCCTCACCGCCGCCTTCGGTGTGATCCTCGTCGACACCACGTTCTACCTGGGCGCCCTGCTGCAGAACGATCCGTTCCTCGGCGACAGCGAGACCCTCGCCTACGTGGTGCGGATCCTGTCGGTGCTGCTCACCGCCGTGGCGATGTATGTCGCCGCGATCGTCACCGCCAACACGTTCGCCACCATCGTCGCCGGCCGCACCCGGCGCATCGCCCTGATGCGGCTGATCGGCGCCTCGGCGCGGGCGCAGCGGTCGGAGGTCGCGAGTCAGGGACTCGCGGTCGGCGTCATCGGCGCCGTGCTGGGGCTCGCCGCGGGCGTCCTGCTGAGCTGGGCCGGTGCCGCGATCGGATCCCTCGTCTTCGACCACCCGCCGCAGGGCTTCTCGCCGCTGCAGCCGGGGGCGCTGATCCCCGCCGTCGGCGTGGCGCTGACCACGTGGCTCGCCGCCTGGGCCGGATCCAGGCGCGTGCTGACCGTCACCCCGCTGCAGGCACTGGCGGGTTCCGCAGAGCGCTCGGTCGCCGAGACCGGGGCAGGCGTGACCAGGCATCTCGGCGCGATCACGATGTTCGTGCTCGGCGGCGTGCTGCTGGCCGGCGGTGTCGTGGTCGGGCTGTCCTCGCCGCTCGGCGTCGTGGTGGCCTTCTTCGGCGGAGTGTTCTCGTTCAGCGGGCTCGCGATCGGATCGGTGCTGGTGATGCCGCCCGTGCTGCGGCTGGTGGGGCGCCTGTTCGGCCGCGGTGTGACGGCCCGCCTCGCCGCTGAGAACGCGCTGCGCCATCCCGAACGCTCGAGCCGCATGGCCATCGGCGTGGTGATGGGGGTCACGCTCGTGACCATGTTCGCCGTGGCGCTGGAATCGGCGAAGGCGCTCATGGTGCGCTCGAGCGCCGAGGAGCTGCCGCCCGGGTTCTTCGCCCCGTTCGACGCCTTCGGCACCGTGATGATGGTGCTGGTCGCGGTGTCGGCGGTGATCGCCGCGGTCGGGCTGGTGAACCTGCTCACGATCGGCGTCGTGCAGCGCCGCCGCGAACTGGGCCTGCTGCGCGCGATCGGGCTGAGCAGCCGCCAGGTGCGCCGCATGGTGCTGCTCGAGGCCGCGCACGTGACGATCGCCGCCACGGCGACGGGCCTCGTGCTGGGTGTCGCCTACGGCTGGATCGCCGCGCAGTCGCTGCTCGGATCCGTCCCTTCGATGCCCGACTTCCATCCCGCGGGGCTCATCCCGCCGGTCGTGCCGTGGATCCCGGTCGTCGCGATCGTGGCCTGCACCGCTGTGCTCACGCTCGTGGCCTCCGCCACCCCGACCCGGCTCGCGACCCGCGTCGCCCCGGTCGAGGCTCTCGCCGCGGACTGAGGATCGGCTCGGCGCGGACGGAGTCAGGCAGGGCCGCGAGACTGCTCCGCGGCCCTGTCCCAGCCGCGCGCGAGACGGCGGATCCGCCACCCGCGCCATTGCCATGCCGCCCACAGCACGGGCAGGAGCAGAGCGGATCCGGGCCCCGCGAACACGAGCCGGTCGCGCCAGAGCGCCCGACCGTCCGGCAGGGCGGAGACGGCCATCCGGTGGTCCCAGACATCGAGGGAGGCGAGCGGACCGGTGAGCGGGATGCCGCTGTCGCGCAGGATCCGCACGGTCTCGCCCTTGTGCTCACGGGACTCGTCGTACGCCCCGATCAGCTGGGTGCCCACGGTGATCAGACCGAACAGGCGCAGCCGCACCGCGCTGTGCAGCAGGGAGCCCTCGTCGGCGTGCGTGAGGGGTTCGACGACGAGCACGGGTGCGTACAGTGCGGTGAGCACGGCAGGGGAATGAAGAGCCGCCCACGCGGCGTCCGCGCTCGCGGAGATCCGGAATTTCAGCTGCACGTGCCGCAGCTTCAGATTCGTGGTCGTCATCGCGGCAGCACCGCCGCCCGGCGGTCCGCGGCTGTGATCTCGCGGCGGGTCCAGACCAGCAGGAAGCGGTCGTCGTAGCGACGCGAGCAGCGCGCGCACGAGGACGCCCGAGTGGGGCGCCGGTGCCGGTACGTCACATGGCCGGTCGGACAGCGGCCCACCCACGGCGCCAGCTCGGTCGCCGTCTCGCCGTGGTGCGTGGTGCCGCCCACGTATCCCAGCGTGCGGGCGACTCGCTTCCAGGCGGCTCCATGCGCGGCGTCGTGGCCGGCCACGGCGTGGGCCACCTCGTGCAGGAGCACCTGGTGGATCTCGTCGTCCTCGAACCGCGCCGCGAGATAGCGGGAGACGGTGATCCGCTTGTCGCGGTAGTTGCAGGCGCCGGCGCGGCGCTTGGCGTTGTCGAAGCCGAACGTCCAGGTCGGATCCAGATGCAGGCGGATCAAGGCCTCGCCCCAGATCCGCACTCGCTCCAACTCGGCCATGCATTCACGTTAGGCGATGCCGGGGACACTCCGGCGCGCAGCTCGCGCAGCACGCGGATCCATGCCCGGGTCCGCGTCGGCCGTGCTCGGTCCCACGTCAGCCGTTGACGGCCACCGGGTCGCGCCGGCGCTCGACCGTGTCGACCGCGAGCAGCGCGGCCTCCAGCGCCGCATCGTCGGCGCCGGCCTCGCGACGCAGGAACACGGTGCGCTTGAAGCTCTCCCTGGCCTGGTCGAAGTCTCCGGCCTCGAACGCGTTGCGGCCGCGGTGCTGGTGCGCGAACGCGGCGATCGGCACCCAGCCCTGGCCCTCGGCCTCCGCCACGCAGGCCGTCAGCTCGTGGTCGGCGGCGGCGTGCGCCCCGCGGTACTGCTGCACCGTGGCGCGCAGCACGCGAGCGCGCAGCAGGTCCTTGCGGGTGCCCGCCATACGGGCTTGCCGCACGGCCTCGTCGGCCAGCACGAGTGCGTCGTCCAGGCGGTCGAGCACCTTCAGCAGCCACACCCGCTCGAGCATCGACGGGAGGCTCCGCAGGTCGGAGATCTCGACCAGTCGCGCCTCGCACTCGGCCGGATCCACCAGCTCGCGCAGAGAGTCCGGGTCGTATCCCTTGATGTAGCCCACGCGCCCGTCCTCCTGCACTGCCTCGCCGTGTCCTCCAGTCTGCCTGCGTCTGCGGCGCATCCGCGAAGGCCCCAGGGCGTGCCGTGAGAAACCGGTGCTTCGGGCTGAGCGACGCGACCGGATCCTGAGAGCATCCGGTGTCCGAGGGCCGTGCGATCAGACGCTCAGCGCAGGAAGAGGCCGGCATCCGGCCGGGGCGAGGCCACCGCGGTGGCGTCGGTGACGATCGCCGCATCCTTGGCGAACGCGGTCACCTCGGCGCCGTGGGCCAGCTTCGCCGGATGCGGACCCGCGGCGAGGATGCGTGGCAGCGCGTCGGCCGGGAGCGGCCCGTTCGACGCCGCGAGCACGAGGTTGCCGAACCGGCGGCCCTTCAGGATCTGGGCGTCGGCGAGGATCGCGACCTCCGGCAGCACCGCGCGGATGGTCGCCACCTGGCGTCGGGCGAACGCGAGGCCGGGGCCGTCGGCGACGTTCACGAGCAGCACGCCGGCCGGCGCCAGCAGCTGGGCGAGCTCGGCGTAGAACTCGACGCTGGTCAGGTGCGCGGGAGTCTGCGCGCCCGAGTAGACGTCGGCGACCACCAGGTCGACCGACCCGCGCAGCGCCGGCGGAAGGCGGCGCACGCCTTCGCGGGCGTCGCCGATGCGTATGCGGATCGCGGCCCCCCGCGGCAGCGGAAGATGTTCGCGCACCAGCTCGACCAGTGGGGCCTCCAGCTCGATCACCTGCTGCCGGGATCCGGGGCGAGTGGCCGCGATGTAGCGCGGGATGGTCAGCGCGCCGGCTCCGAGGTGCACGGCGGTGATCGCCGCGCCGGGGGAGGTGAGCTGGTCGATCAGGGCGCCCATCCGCACGATGTACTCGAAGTGCAGATGGGTGGGATCGGCGAGGTCCACGTGCGACTGCGGGGTCTCGTCGATGAGCAGTTCGAACCCGCCGCCGAACTCCGCGGGGATCACCCGCGCGATCCCGCCGGATCCCAGACGTGCCGCCGGATGGTCGGTGTCCTTCGCCCGCGCTCTGCCCATGACACGAGCGTAGGGCGATCCGCGGCGACCTGCGCGCCGGCGCCGATCGTCGCCGCGGAGCAGGAGCACGGCGGCCGTCGCATGCTTGCACCAGTTTTGTTAGTAGTGGATGCTTAATGCGGCGCGACGACGCCGACGGATCGACGAGGAGACCCATGACGCCCGACCGCAGCGCCGCCCATGCCGACGATCTCTCCCGCCTCGCCAACGGCGTGCTGTGGCCCGGCTTCTTCGGCGCCGAACTGCCGGACTGGCTCGCCGCGGAACTGCGGGGCGGCCTCGCCGGCGTCGTCTACTTCGCGCAGAACCTCTCGCCGCACCTGGACCGTCTGAGCGCGGCGATCCACGACGCCAACCCTCGTGCGCTCATCGGCATCGACGAGGAGGGCGGCAGTGTCACCCGCCTCGAGGGCCTCACCGGGTCGACCGTCCCGGGCGCTGCGCAGCTCGGCGCCCTCGACGACTCCGCCGCCACGCGCGCGACCGGAGCGGAACTCGCCCGCCGCGTCCGCGAGGCGGGCGGCGACGTGCTCATCGGCCCCGTCGCCGACGTCAACACCGATCCGCGCAACCCCGTCATCGGGGTGCGGGCGTTCGGAGCGCAGACCGGGCTGGTGTCCCGGCACGCCGCGGCGGAGATCGAGGGCATCCAGGGATCCGGCGTCGCGGCATGCGTCAAGCACTTCCCCGGCCACGGCGACACCGCGGTCGACTCGCACCACGGTCTGCCGCGGATCGCGGGGGATCCGGCTGACTTCGATCGGGTGCACGTCGAGCCGTTCCGCGCCGCGATCGCGGCGGGGGCGCTGTCCGTGATGACGGCGCACATCGTCGTCCCTGCATGGGGGGAGGCGCCCGCCACGCTCAACCCCCGCGTGCTCGGGATGCTCCGCGCCGAGGGGTTCGACGGCGTGATCGTGACCGACGCCCTCGACATGGCGGCGATCCGGGAGTCGGTCGGCATCGGCGGGGGAGCGGTCGGCGCGCTTGCCGCGGGGGCCGACCTGCTCTGCATCGGCAACCCGACCAACCCGGGGGACGCCGCGGCGGTCGATCAGGATCAGCGCGACTTCCATGCCGCGAAGGACGCGATCGTCGAGGCGCTCGCCGATGGAACGCTGAGCGTTCAGCGCGTCGCCGAGGCGGGAGCGCGGGCCGCGCGTCTGGCCGACCTGCTCGCCGCGGAGCGTGCCGGCGTGGACGCGGTCCCGCCGGCCGACATGCGCGACATCGTGCGCCGTTCGCTCACCGTGCGCGGCGACCTCGGCGCCGCGACGGGCGGACTCGCGGTGCTGGATGCGCGTCGCCGCGCGACCCTCGCCGTCGACAGCGCCGCGCCGTACGTCGTCGACGCGCTGGCGGCCGGCAGCTGGTCACGTCGGGTCGATGTCGAGCGCGCCGGTGCCGCGGAGATCGCGGGAGCCGTCGACGAGGCCCGCTCCGCGGCCTCCGCGAGCGGATCCCGGATCGCGGTGCTGGTCGACCGGATCGATACCGACGAGGCGCAGCGCAGGTTCGTCGCGGCGGTCGCGGACGCTGCTCCCGGTGCGGTCGTCGTGAACGTCGGCCTGCCCGGCGCCGACGTCGCACTGCCCGTCGTGGACGTGCGCGCCAGCAGCAGGATCGCTGCCGAGCTCGCTCGAGAGATGCTCGTCCGCGCCTGACGCCCGTGGTTATACCCCCCTCGGGGCAGAAGGTCAAGAATCGCGCTTGCCATGTCGCGATTTCGGAACTATAGTTGATCTTTGCGCCTCGCTCCTCCCTGCCCTCATATGGTGGTCGGCAGAACTCCGTACGTCCTCGCTCCTCGACAGAGCGCCTTCGGCGTGCGGCCGTGTGACGCGGCGCACTCCACCTGACGACGAGGAATCGAGACGCCCTTCGGGGCTCACGGAGGTTATTCCCTTGGCTGCTGCTCGCAACGCATCCACCCCCACCACCAACAAGAACGGACGCGGCCACTCCCGCCTCTCGTTCGCCAAGATCTCCGACACGCTGACGGTCCCCGACCTGCTCGCCCTGCAGACCGAGTCCTTCGACTGGCTCGTGGGCAACGAGGCCTGGAAGAAGCGCGTCGCCGACGGCAAGAAGTCCGGCCGCAAGGATCTGGCCGAGGCCAGCGGCCTCGAGGAGATCTTCGAGGAGATCTCCCCGATCGAGGACCTGAGCGAGACCATGCAGCTCTCGTTCACGAACCCCTACCTCGAGCCCGAGAAGTACTCCATCGAGGAGTGCAAGGAGCGCGGCAAGACCTACGCGGCCCCGCTCTACGTCGAGGCCGAGTTCATGAACCACCAGACCGGTGAGATCAAGACCCAGACGGTCTTCATGGGCGACTTCCCGCTGCAGACCGCCAAGGGCACGTTCATCATCAACGGCACGGAGCGCGTCGTCGTCTCGCAGCTGGTCCGCTCCCCGGGCGTCTACTTCGACAAGACCGCCGACAAGACCAGCGACAAGGACATCGTGTCCGCGCGCGTCATCCCGTCCCGCGGCGCCTGGCTCGAGTTCGAGATCGACAAGCGCGACCAGGTCGGCGTGCGCATCGACCGCAAGCGCAAGCAGTCCGTCACCGTCTTCCTCAAGGCGCTGGGCCTGACCAGCGAGGAGATCCTCGCAGAGTTCGCCGGCTTCGCCTCGATCGAGGAGACCCTCGCCAAGGACACGATCCTCACCAAGGAGGACGCGCTCCGCGACATCTACCGCAAGCTCCGTCCGGGCGAGCAGGTCGCCGCCGAGGCCGCCCGCGCGCTGCTGGACAACTTCTACTTCAACGCGAAGCGCTACGACCTCGCCAAGGTCGGCCGTTACAAGATCAACCAGAAGCTGGGTCTCGACCTGCCGCTGGACGAGTCGGTGCTCACGGTCAAGGACATCGTCGAGACCATCAAGTACCTGGTGCGCATTCACGCCGGCGTCGAGACCTTCGAGGGCATCCGCGGTGGCAAGAAGGCGGAGATCCGTCTCGCGACCGACGACATCGACAACTTCGGCAACCGTCGCATCCGCGCGGTCGGCGAGCTCATCCAGAACCAGGTCCGCACCGGTCTGTCCCGCATGGAGCGCGTCGTCCGCGAGCGCATGACCACGCAGGACATCGAGGCGATCACCCCGCAGACCCTGATCAACGTGCGCCCCGTCGTCGCCGCGATCAAGGAGTTCTTCGGCACCTCGCAGCTGTCGCAGTTCATGGACCAGAACAACCCGCTCGCGGGTCTGACCCACAAGCGCCGCCTCTCGGCCCTCGGCCCCGGTGGCCTCAGCCGCGACCGCGCCGGCGTCGAGGTGCGCGACGTGCACCCCTCGCACTACGGCCGCATGTGCCCGATCGAGACCCCGGAAGGCCCGAACATCGGCCTGATCGGCTCGCTCGCCACGTTCGCGCGGATCAACTCGTTCGGTTTCATCGAGACCCCGTACCGCAAGGTCGAGGACGGCAAGGTCACCGAGCACATCGACTACCTGACCGCCGCCGAGGAGGTCGACTTCAACATCGCGCAGGCGAACGCCCCGCTCGATGCCGAGGGTCGCTTCACCGAGGCGCACGTGCTGGCGCGCCCGAAGGGCGGATCCGGCGAGGTCGACATGTTCCTGCCCGCCGAGATCGGCTACATCGACGTCTCGCCGCGCCAGATGGTGTCGGTCGCGACCTCGCTCGTGCCCTTCCTCGAGCACGACGACGCGCAGCGCGCGCTCATGGGCGCCAACATGCAGCGCCAGGCCGTGCCGCTGCTCCGTTCCGAGTCGCCGTTCGTCGGCACCGGTATGGAGGGCTACGCCGCCATCGACGCGGGAGACGTGATCACCGCCGACAAGGCCGGTGTGGTCTCCGAGGTCTCCGCCGACCGCGTCGTGGTCATGCTCGACGAGGGCGGCACGCAGGAGTACTACCTGCGCAAGTTCGACCGCTCGAACCACGGCACCTCCTACAACCAGAAGGTCGTCGTCTCCGCCGGTGAGCGGGTCGAGGTCGGCGAGGTCATCGCCGACGGCCCCGCCACGGAGAACGGCGAGCTCGCGCTCGGCAAGAACCTCCTCGTCGCGTTCATGACGTGGGAGGGTCACAACTTCGAGGACGCGATCATCCTCAGCCAGGACCTGGTGAAGGACGACACCCTCTCCTCGATCCACATCGAGGAGTACGAGGTCGACTCGCGCGACACGAAGCTCGGCAAGGAGGAGATCACCCGTGACCTCCCCAACGTCAGCCCTGAGCTGCTGAAGGACCTGGACGAGCGCGGCATCATCCGCATCGGCGCCGAGGTCCGCCCCGGCGACATCCTCGTCGGCAAGGTCACGCCGAAGGGCGAGACCGAGCTGAGCGCCGAGGAGCGCCTGCTCCGCGCGATCTTCAACGAGAAGAGCCGCGAGGTCCGCGACACCTCCCTGAAGGTGCCGCACGGCGAGCAGGGCACCGTCATCGCGGTCAAGGAGTTCAACGCCGAGGACGGCGACGACGAGCTCGGCTCCGGCGTCAACCGCCGCGTCGTGGTCTTCATCGCCCAGAAGCGCAAGATCACCGAGGGCGACAAGCTCGCCGGCCGCCACGGCAACAAGGGTGTCATCGCGAAGATCCTGCCCGTCGAGGACATGCCTTTCCTCTCCGACGGCACCCCGGTCGACGTCATCCTGAACCCGCTCGGCATCCCGGGCCGCATGAACTTCGGCCAGGTGCTGGAGACCCACCTCGGGTGGATCGCCAAGCAGGGCTGGAAGATCGAGGGCAACCCGGAGTGGGCCGCGCAGCTGCCCGAGGAGGCGTTCGACGTCGCCCCCGGCACCAAGGTTGCGACCCCGGTGTTCGACGGCGCTCACCAGGAGGAGATCGAAGGTCTCCTCGACTCGACGCTGCCGACCCGTGACGGCGTGCGCCTGATCGACTCGTCCGGCAAGACCACCCTGTTCGACGGCCGCTCCGGCGAGCCGTTCCCGGGGCAGATCTCCGTGGGCTACATGTACATCCTGAAGCTCCACCACCTGGTCGACGACAAGATCCACGCGCGCTCGACGGGCCCCTACTCGATGATCACCCAGCAGCCGCTCGGCGGTAAGGCCCAGTTCGGTGGCCAGCGCTTCGGTGAGATGGAGGTGTGGGCGCTCGAGGCCTACGGCGCCGCGTACGCGCTGCAGGAGCTCCTCACGATCAAGTCCGACGACATCCTCGGCCGCGTCAAGGTGTACGAGGCGATCGTCAAGGGCGAGAACATCCAGGAGCCGGGTATCCCGGAGTCGTTCAAGGTGCTCATGAAGGAGATGCAGTCGCTCTGCCTGAACGTCGAGGTCCTCTCGGCAGACGGCACGGCGGTCAACCTCCGCGACACCGATGACGAGGCCTTCCGCGCCGCCGAGGAGCTGGGGATCAACATCTCCAGTCGCTTCGAGTCCGCATCCATCGACGAGATCTGAGCATTCGGGGGATCCGGATCCGTTCCTGATCCCCCGAGGCCCTGACTTTTTCTTAAGAGAATTTCGACACAGGAGAACTAGTGCTCGACGCAACAACCTTCGATGAGCTTCGCATCGGCCTCGCCACCGCAGACGACATCCGCAAGTGGTCGTACGGTGAGGTCAAGAAGCCCGAGACCATCAACTACCGCACGCTGAAGCCGGAGAAGGACGGCCTCTTCGGCGAGCAGATCTTCGGCCCCTCCCGCGACTGGGAGTGCGCCTGCGGCAAGTACAAGCGTGTCCGCTTCAAGGGCATCGTCTGCGAGCGCTGCGGCGTGGAGGTCACCAAGAGCTCCGTCCGTCGTGAGCGCATGGGCCACATCGAGCTCGCCGCACCCGTCACCCACATCTGGTACTTCAAGGGCGTGCCCTCGCGCCTCGGCTACCTGCTGGACATGGCGCCGAAGGACCTCGAGAAGGTCATCTACTTCGCCGCGTACATGGTCATCTCGGTCGACGAGGACGCGCGTCACCGCGACCTGGCGACCCAGGAGAACAACATCCGCCTCGAGCTGAAGACGCTCGGCGACCGCCGCGACGCCAAGATCGCGGAGCGCCTGGCCAAGCTGGAGGAGGAGCTCGCGGCCCTCGAGGCCGAGGGTGCCAAGGCCGACGCCAAGAAGAAGGTCAAGGACGCCGCCGAGAAGGAGATGTCCCTGATCCGCAAGGGCGCTGACGAGGCGATCGTCAAGCTCGAGCGCGTGTGGGAGGACTTCCGCACCCTCGAGGTCGGAGCCCTGCGTCCTGAGGACGACGTGTTCCACGAGCTGCAGGACCGGTTCGGCCAGTACTTCGAGGCGCACATGGGCGCCGAGGCGATCCAGCGTCGCCTCGCGGCCTTCGACCTCGCCGCCGAGTCGGAGAAGCTGCACCTGCAGATCTCCGAGGGCAAGGGTCAGCGCAAGATCCGCGCGATCAAGCGCCTCAAGGTCGTGAACTCGTTCCTGGAGACCGGCATGAGCCCGGCCGCCATGGTGCTCGACGTCGTGCCGGTGATCCCGCCGGAGCTGCGCCCGATGGTGCAGCTGGACGGTGGCCGCTTCGCGACCAGCGACCTGAACGACCTGTACCGCCGCGTGATCAACCGCAACAACCGTCTTCGTCGTCTGATCGACCTCGGCGCCCCCGAGATCATCGTCAACAACGAGAAGCGGATGCTGCAGGAGGCCGTCGACGCGCTGTTCGACAACGGCCGCCGCGGTCGTCCCGTCACCGGCACCGGCAACCGCGCCCTGAAGTCCCTCAGCGACATGCTGAAGGGCAAGCAGGGTCGCTTCCGCCAGAACCTGCTCGGCAAGCGCGTGGACTACTCGGGCCGTTCGGTCATCATCGTCGGCCCGCAGCTCAAGCTGCACCAGTGCGGTCTGCCGAAGACGATGGCGATCGAGCTGTTCAAGCCGTTCGTGATCAAGCGCCTGATCGACCTGGGGCACTCCCAGAACATCAAGGCGGCCAAGCGCGCCGTCGAGCGCATGCGCCCCGAGGTCTGGGACGTGCTCGAGGAGATCATCCGCGAGCGCCCCGTGCTGCTGAACCGCGCCCCCACGCTGCACCGCCTGGGCATCCAGGCCTTCGAGCCGCAGCTCGTCGAGGGCAAGGCCATCCAGCTGCACCCGCTCGTCTGCGCGGCGTTCAACGCCGACTTCGACGGTGACCAGATGGCGGTGCACCTGCCGCTGTCGGTCGAGGCCCAGGCCGAGGCCCGCGTGCTGATGCTCGCCTCGAACAACATCCTCAAGCCGTCCGACGGCCGCCCCGTCACCCTGCCCTCACAGGACATGATCATCGGCCTGCACCACCTGACCACGGTCAAGAGCGGTGCGCTCGGCGAGGGTCGTGCGTTCGGCTCCGTGGGCGAGGCGATCCTGGCCAAGGACGAGGGCACCCTCGACCTGCAGGCCAAGGTCCGCATCCGCATCCCGGGTCTGACCTTCCTCGAGGGCGAGGCCCCCGAGGGCTATGCGAGCCACGGCCTCGTGGACGCATCGCTCGGCCAGGCGATCTTCAACGACACCCTGCCCAAGGGCTACCCGTTCGTGCGCGAGGTCGCCGACAAGGGCAAGCTCTCGCAGATCGTCAACAAGCTCGCCGAGGAGTACCCGAAGGTCGAGACCGCCGCGTCCCTGGACCGCATCAAGGACGCCGGCTTCTACTGGGCCACGCGTTCGGGTGTGACCGTCGCGCTCAGTGACGTCATCACCCCGCCGAACAAGGCGGAGATCGTCGCGGGCTACGAGAAGCAGGCCGAGAAGATCCAGGCGCAGTACGACAAGGGTCTGACCACCGACGCCGAGCGTCGTCAGGAGCTCGTCGAGCTCTGGACGAAGGCGACCAACGAGGTCCAGGCCGAGATGCAGGCGAACTTCCCTGAGGACAACACCATCAACCGCATGGTGTCGTCGGGAGCGCGTGGTAACTGGCTGCAGATCCGTAACATCGCCGGTATGCGTGGTCTGGTGAACAACACCAAGGGTGAGTTCATCCCGCGTCCGATCATCTCCTCGTACCGCGAGGGCCTGTCGGTGGCGGAGTACTTCATCGCCACGCACGGTACCCGTAAGGGTCTCGCCGACACCGCTCTGCGTACGGCCGACTCGGGCTACCTGACCCGTCGTCTGGTCGACGTCTCGCAGGACGTCATCATCCGTGAGGACGACTGCGGCACGTCGAAGGGCCTGGAGCTGCCGATCGCCGCGCCGAACAGCGCCGGCGAGCTGGTGCGCGACGCGAACGTGGAGAACTCCGTGTTCGCCCGTACGCTCGCCTCCGACGTCGTGAACGCGGCCGGAGAGGTCGTCGCGACGGCCGGTGAGGACGTCGGCGACGTGCTCATCGACAAGCTCGTCGCGGCGGGCGTGGAGTCGATCAAGGTCCGCTCCGTGCTGACCTGCGATTCGGCTGTCGGCGTCTGCGCGCAGTGCTACGGCCGCTCGCTCGCCACCGGCAAGACGGTGGACATCGGCGAGGCTGTCGGCATCATCGCGGCCCAGTCGATCGGTGAGCCCGGTACCCAGCTGACGATGCGTACCTTCCACCTCGCTTCGGCCGGTGACATCACCCAGGGTCTGCCCCGTGTGCAGGAGCTCTTCGAGGCCCGTACCCCGAAGGGCGCCACCCCGATCGCCGAGGCCGACGGCCGCATCACGATCGAGGAGACCGACAAGTCGAAGAAGGTCATCCTCACGCCCGACAACGGCGACGAGGAAGTGGTCTACCCGGTGCTGAAGCGTGCGACGCTTCTCGTCGAGGACGGCCAGCACGTCTCGGTCGGCGACCCGCTGCAGGTCGGTACCCTCGACCCCAAGGAGGTCATGCGCGTCATGGGCGCCCGCGAGGTGCAGCGCTACCTCGTCAGCGGCGTGCAGGACGTGTACCGCTCCCAGGGTGTGCCGATCCACGACAAGCACATCGAGGTCATCGTGCGCCAGATGCTCCGGAAGGTCACCGTGGTCGACCACGGCGACACCGGTCTGCTGCCCGGTGAGATGCTCGACGCGCGTCGGTACCAGGACGTCAACCGTGCGACCGTGGCCGCGGGCAAGCGCCCCGCGTCCGGCCGTCCGGAGCTGATGGGTATCACGAAGGCGTCGCTCGCGACCGAGTCGTGGCTGTCGGCCGCGTCCTTCCAGGAGACGACCCGCGTGCTCACGCAGGCCGCCATGGAGGGCAAGAGCGACCCGCTGGTCGGCCTCAAGGAGAACGTCATCATCGGAAAACTGATCCCCGCGGGGACCGGCCTGCGCCGCTACCGCGACATCACGGTGGAGGCGACCGAGGAGGCCAAGAGCGAGCGCTACCCGAACCGGATCTTCGCATCCGACGGCGCGTACGCCGAGGGCGACTTCGGTTACGTCGACTTCGACGCGTTCTCGACCGACGACATCACCCCCGGCACCTACAACTGATTGAGGCGAGAGCCGAGCGAGCGTGCTCGCTCGGCCGAGCCGATTGAAGTCGCGACTCAACGGAGTGACGACTGATCGAATGACGAAGACCCCCGGATCCACATGGATCCGGGGGTCTTCGCGTTTCCGGATCCGGATGCGTCGATCAGTGGAAGATGCTCGCCACGATGCTCGACGTGTACCCGTTCGGGGAGAGGTTGGAGTACCGCGTGTCGATGAGCACGTCATCGCGCCAGAACAGGGTGCGCCCGTCGGTGACGGGGTACTTGGGATCCGCCCATTCCTTCTCGCAGCGCGTGCCCTTGTCCGGTGTGTAGCAGCTGAAGCCGTCGGTCTTGACGAGACCGTTCAGCGTGTCCAAGGCCTCACCGCGGTACTTGCGCGAGATCGTGGTGGTGATGTTCGTGGTGTCGGCCTTCGGATCCGCCCAGATGCAGATCAGGCTGCCGTCGGACTGGACGCCGCTCGGCCCGTACACGGGGGAGTTCAACGGGGTGTCGCCGAGCTGCGAGAGCACATCGGCGGACAGGATCGCCTTGCAGTCGGTCGGCAGGGCGATCGGCGTCGACGTCGGGCTGGGCGTGGGTGAGGCACTGGTGCCGGGGGAGGGGCTCTTCGTCGGGTGCGCCGGATCCGATCCGGCCGCGGTGCCGCCCGCGGAGGCGGACGGGCTCGAGGTCGTGCCAGGGGTCGTCGGGGTGCACGCGGCCAGCGCGGCGACGAGGGCGAGGGCGGCGAGGGCGACCGCGACGCTGCGTGTCTTCATGGCGTCAGGATAGGGCCAGGGCTTCGCGGGTCCGGGCGGCGCTCCGGAGTAGCCTGGGGAGACCTGCGGAGCGACTCCGCAGGGAAGGGGGCGGCATGGCCGAGCAGCGGGTGGTGATCCTGGGAGAGGCGTGGGTCGACGAGATCCGTGACCCGGGCGGGATGCGTGAGAGCGTGACCGGCGACGCCGTGGAGCTCGCGACGGCCCTGCGCGGCCACGGCCTCGTCGTGACCGTCGTGACGCCGCTCGGAGACGACGCCGACGGAGAACGGGTTCGCACCGCCCTGCATGATCGCGGGATCCGCCTCGTCCCCGTTCCCGCGCCCGAGGGCACCCTGCGCCGTTCGATTGTGCGGGACCGCGCAGGCGCCGAGATCGAGCTGCGCCGGGGCGACGGTGCGTTCCCCGACACGCGCCGGTCGCTGGCCGCGCAGACCGAGGCCGACGTGATCGTGGATCTCCGCGATCGTGCGATCACGACGGTCGCCGAGGCTCGCGACGAGGTGCTGGAGGCCCTTGGGCTTGCCGTCGCCGCGCCGGCGTCGCTCCCGCAGGAGTCGGTGCTGCGGGAGGGCGACGCGGTCGAGGAGGCGGCCGGTGCCGCATCGTCGGAGCAGGCCGAAGCGGCGGGTGGCCACGGGGCCTCCGGCGATGCGCACGCCGATGGTTCACCCGCCGATGCCTCGGCGGAGAATCCGGCGGGTGTCGAGGCTCCGGGGCGCCCGTTGCTCCTGCCCGCGCCGATCGTCGCGGGGACGTACCGTCACTCCCGGGTCCAGCTCCTGCCCGCGCCGCCCGCTGCGCACGCACCGGCGCCCGACTGGCGCGGCCTCGAGGCCCGGATCGCGCGCGTCGCGACCTGACCTCGCCGATGCTCCCGGGGGCCGGGTGATCGACCGCGGGTGCGCGTCGGCGGTGACCGGACGCGTGTGAGGCGCAGAGCCCGATCCGGTCAGCCGCGGGGTGCCCAGTGCGTCGGCGGGTGCGTGCGGCGTACGAGTCCCCGCAGCGCTTCGAGGGAGGCATCGGCGCCGAACGCCCCGGCCGCGCGCGCCTGTACGAGCACGTTCCCGAGAGCGGTGGCCTCTACGGGGCCGGCCAGCACCGGAAGCCTCGTGCGGTCGGCCGTCGCCTGGCAGAGAAGCTGATTGAGGGACCCGCCCCCGATGAGGTCGATCGCCTCGATCGCCGTGCCGCTGAGCGCGGATGCCGTCGATACGGCGTCCGCGAACGCCTGCGCGATCGATTCGACGATCATGCGCACGAACTCCGCCCGTTCGGATGGCGGCTCCGCTCCCGTCGCACGCACGACTGCCGCAATGCACGCGGGCATGTCGCCCGGACTGCTCAGCGACGGGTCGTTGGCGTCGAACAGCGGCACCTCCGGACCCGCGGCGGCGGCGTCGAGCAGCGCGGGCAGATCGATCGGCGCGCCGTCTTCGCCCTCCCAGGAGCGCACGGTCTCGCTGAGCAGCCACAGTCCTGTGACGTTGTGCAGGAAGCGGATCCGCCCGTCGACGCCGAGCTCGTGCGTGAAACCGGCATCGCGTGCGGCGTCGGTGAGCACCGGCTCGGTGGTTTCGAGCCCGACCAGCCCCCAGGTGCCGCAGGAGATGTACGCCGTGGATGGGGAGGCGAGGGGCGCGGCGGCGACCGCCGAGGCGGTGTCGTGCGAGCCGACCGCGACGACGGGCAGATCCGCGCCGATCCGCGCGGCGATGGCGGGGAGCAACCGTCCGATCCGCGCGCCAGGATCGACCAGCGGCGGCAGCAGCGCCGGACGGATGCCGATCCCTTCCGCGAGCGCGAGATCCCACTCCCGGCCGTGCACGCCGAGCAGCCCCGTCGTGGAGGCGTTCGTCCGCTCGGCGACCCTGGCGCCCGTCAGACGATGCGCGAGGAGGTCGGGGATGAGCAGCAGGGTCTCCGCCTCGGCGGCGCGCTCGTCGGCGGCGAGCTGGTACAGGGAGGTGAAGGGGAGGAACTGAAGGCCGTTGCGGGGGTACAGCTCGGCGAACGGCACGCGCGCGTGCACGAGGTCGGCCCCGCGCGCGCCGCGCTCGTCGCGATAGTGGAACGGCTCGGCCAGCAGCGCGTCGCCGCGCAGCAGGCCATAATCGACCGCCCAGGTGTCGATGCCGATGCTCTCGATCGCGGGCTCGCGACGTACCGCTTCGGCGAGACCCGCGATGACATGATCCACGAGCACCTCGAAGTCCCAGTGCAGACCGTCCGCGCGCCGCACGGGCCCGTTCGGGAAGCGCGCGACCTGCTCGAGCTCGAGCACGTCCGTCCCGACGCGGCCGATCATCACCCGCCCGCTGGTGGCCCCGAGATCGACCGCGGCGAAGGCGCGCGGGCGGTGCGCGGCGTTCACAGGGCCGGCCCCTGCACTCGACGAGCCGTGCGCGTCCGCAGGCCGCGGACGAGCTGCGACGCGGTCATCGCAGGAACGCGGCCGCGACGCCGGAGTCGACGGGGATGTGCAGGCCGGTGGTGCGGCTGAGCTCGGGGCCGGTGAGCACGTAGACGGCGTCCGCGACGTTCTCCGGAACGACCTCGCGCTTGAGGATCGTGCGGTTGGCGTAGAACTGACCGAGGTCCTCCTCGGCGACGCCGTAGGTGGCGGCCCGGTTCGCGCCCCACCCGGAGGCGAAGATGCCGGATCCGCGCACCACGCCGTCGGGGTTGATGCCGTTCACCCGCACGCCGTGCTCGCCGAGCTCGACCGCCAGCAGTCGCACCTGGTGGGCCTGGTCGGCCTTCGTTGCGGAGTAGGCGATGTTGTTGGGGCCGGCGAACACGCTGTTCTTGGAGGAGATGTAGACGATGTCTCCACCGAGCTTCTGATCGATGAGGATCTTCGCGGCGGCCTGCGAGACGAGGAAGGATCCCTTCGCCATCACGTCGTGCTGCAGATCCCAGTCCTTCTCCGTGGTCTCCAGCAGCGGCTTGGAGAGCGAGAGTCCCGCATTGTTGACGACGAGGTCGACGCCGCCGAACGCGAGCACGGCCTCGTCGAGAGCGGCCCGCACGGCGTCGGCGTCGGCGACGTTCGCCGCGACGCCGATCGCGACGTCGGTGTTGCCGAGCTCGGCGGCCGCGGCCCGGGCCTTCTCGAGGTCGAGGTCGGCGACGACCACGCAGGCGCCCTCCGCCGCGAGACGGGTGGCGATGGCCTTGCCGATGCCGGACGCGGCTCCGGTCACGAACGCGATCCGGCCCTGGTGGGACTTCGGCTTCGGCATCCGCTGCAGCTTGGCCTCCTCGAGCGCCCAGTACTCGATGCGGAACTTCTCCGCGTCGGAGATGGGGGAGTACGTCGACAGCGCCTCGGCGCCGCGCATCACGTTGATCGCGTTGACGTAGAACTCGCCGGCCACCCGCGCGGTCTGCTTGTTCGCGCCGTAGGAGAACATGCCCACACCGGGGACGAGCACGATGAGCGGGTCCGCGCCCCGGATCGCGGGCGAGGAGGCGGTCGCGTGCGCGTCGTAGTAGGCCTGGTAGTCCGCGCGGTACGCGGCGTGCAGTTCGTGCAGGCGTGCGATCTGCTCCGCGGCAGTGGCGGTCGCGGGAAGGTCGAGGATGAGCGGCTTCACCTTGGTGCGCAGGAAGTGGTCGGGGCAGCTGGTGCCGAGCGCGGCGAGGGCCGGCGCCTTCTCGGAGGCGAGGAAGTCGAGCACCGCCTCGGCGTCGGTGAAGTGGCCGACCATGGGCCTGTCGGTCGAGGCGATGCCGCGGATCGTGCCGGCGAGGGCGGCGGCGCGCTCGCGGCGCTCGTGTTCGGGAAGCGCCTCGAACCCGGCCCGGACGCCGCCGAACGGCTCCGCCTTGCCGTGCTCGGCGATGTGGGCGGCGGCGGTCTCGATGATCCAGAGCGAGTTCGCCTCGGCCTCCTCGGACGTGTCGCCCCACGCGGTGATGCCGTGCCCGCCCAGGATGCAGCCGATCGCGTCGGGGTTCTCGGCCTTGATCCGTGCGATGTCCAGGCCGAGCTGGAATCCAGGGCGCCGCCACGGCACCCACGCGACACGCTGTCGCCCTGCAACATCGCCGAAGATCTCCGCGGTCAGCGCCTCCCCATCGGCCGCGGTCGCGATCGCGATGCCGCTGTCGGGGTGCAGATGGTCCACGTGCACGGCGTCGACGAGCCCGTGCATCGCGGTGTCGATCGACGGGGCCGCCCCGCCCCTGCCGTGCAGGCAGTAGTCGAACGCGGCGACCATCTCGTCCTCGCGCTCAACGCCGGGGTACACATCCTGCAGTGCACGCAGGCGGTCCAGGCGCAGCACGGCCAGGCCCTGCTCGGTGAGGGTGCCCAGGTCGCCGCCCGAGCCCTTCACCCACAGGAGCTCGACGGGCTGCCCCGTGACGGGATCCGTGTCGGTGCCCTTCGCGGAGGTGTTCCCACCCGCGTAGTTCGTGTTCTTCGGGTCGGCGCCCAGGCGGTTGCTGCGCTCGATGAGTGCGGCGGCGGTGGGGGTGGTCATGTCGGTTCCTTGGTAGCGGTGATCGTTCGGGATGCAGCGGGGGAGGGTGCGCTCAGGCGCCCCAGCCGGCCTGGGCGCCGCCGACGCGTTCGGCGGCGATCTTCTCGAGATAGCCCGAGGCTCCGAAGGCCGCCATCGGGTCTGCGGGCAGGCCGCGGTCTTCGCGCCAGGCGGCGAGGGCAGGACGGACGTCCGTGTAGAACGCGTCCATGAGCACGGCGTTCGCGGCCAGCACGTCGTTCGCGCGCTGGGCTTCGGCCAGCGCCTCGCGGTCGATCAGCAGGGCGCGTGCCGTCATCTCCTGCACGTTCAGCACCGAGCGGATCTGTCCGGGGATCTTCGCCTCGATGTTGTGGCACTGGTCGAGCATGAACGCGACGTCGGGGTTGTTCAGGCCACCGCCGCGGATCACCTCGGCGAGGATGCGGAACAGCTGGAACGGATCCGCCGCCCCTACGATGAGGTCGTCGTCGGCGTAGAAGCGCGAGTTGAAATCGAACGAGCCGAGCTTGCCGAGGCGCAGCAGCTGCATCACGATGAACTCGATGTTGGTGCCGGGGGCGTGGTGCCCGGTGTCCAGGCACACCATCGCCCGCTCGCCGAGGGCGGACACCTGCGCGTAGCTGGTCCCCCAGTCGGGCACGTCGGTGTGGTAGAACGACGGCTCGAAGAACTTGTACTCCAGGACCAGACGCTGCTCGGCGCCGAGCCGCGCGTAGATCTGCTGCAGCGAATCCTGCAGGCGGTCCTGCCGGGAGCGCATGTCGTTCTGGCCGGGGTAGTTGGATCCCTCGGCGAGCCAGATCTTCAGATCCCGGGATCCGGCCGCGTGCATCACGTCGATGCAGGCGAGGTGGTGGTCGATCGCCTTCTGCCGGATCCGGTCGTCCTCGTGCGCGAGGGCGCCGAACTTGTAGTCCTCGTCCTGGAACGTGTTGGAGTTGACCGTGCCCAGGGCGACGCCGTGGTCCTCCGCGTGCCGACGCAGGTCCTCGAACGAGTCCACCAGATCCCACGGGATGTGCAGGGCCACGGTCGGCGCGAGCGCCGTGTGCGCGTGCACCTGGGCGGCGTCGGCGATCTTCTCGAACGGGTCGCGCGGCGTGCCCGGGGTGCCGAACACGCGGAAGCGGGTGCCGGAGTTGCCGAACGCCCAGCTGGGCAGCTCGATCGCCTGCTTCTCGAGTTCGGCGAGGATCACTGGGGAGAGCGTGGTCATGATGCGGTGCTTTCTTCGATGCGGGTGGCGCGGAGGGTGTGCGTGCCAGGGGTGAGCTCGGTGGGTCCTTCCAGGATCCAGCCCGGGGCAAGGGCGATGTCGGCCGTGACTCCGAACGGGACCTCGACCGTGAGATCTGCGCCGGCGGCGTCGCGCCGCCAGTCCACCGCGATCCGCCCGGCGGGGGCGTCCACGTGCGCCCGGCAGTGATCGAGTACGCCGTCGAGGTCGGGGGCGATGCGGGTGCGGCGATACCCGGGCTCGATGAGCTCGATCCCCGCGACGCGGCGCATCATCCAGTCGACGACGCAGCCGAAGGCGTAGTGGTTCATCGACATCCGCTCGACCGTGCCGTCCTCGTGCACGGCTTTCCACGCCTCCCAGATGGTGGTGGCGCCGTGGTCGACCTCGTACAGCCAGGAGGGTGCCGTGTCCTGCACCAGCAGTGCCCGTGCGAGGTCGGCGTGCCCCTCGTCCCACAGCACGTCGAGCAGGAACGGGACGGAGACGAAGCCGGTGTCCAGATGTACCCCCGCCTCGTGCACGAGCTCGACGAGCCGGGCGACGACGCGCGGGCGGAGGTCATCGGGCACGGCGTCGAACGCGAGGGCGAGCACGGCGATGCCCTGCATGTCCGGCCCGATCCGGCCGTCGTCGCCCACGTACTCGGCGGCGAAGGCGGCGCGCACCGCCGCCGCGTGCTCACGCGCCTGCGCGGCGGTCGCGGCATCTCCGAGCGCCTCGGCCGAGGCGGCGTACAGATCCAGGGAGCGGATCTGGAACAGCGGCCCCGTGAGTTCGGCCGTCAGCTGCGGTGCGAGCATGATGGCCGCGAACTCATCGAGGCCTTCCGACTCGGGACGGGATCCGTCCAGGGTCGACGGCGCGAGCCAGTCGCCGAAGTTCATGCGCCCGTTCCAGAGCAGCCGCTGCCGGGCCAGGCGCTCCGCGGAGAGCGTCGCCGGATCCAGGTGCGCCGGCAGCGCGGCGGCGGCGTCGGCCGTCTGGTGCTCCACCCAGGCGCGCATCGCGTCGATGTTGTCGCGCAGGAAGCGAGGATCCCCGTAATGGCGGTACAGCTCCCAGGGGGCGATCGTGATCGCGTCGCTCCAGCCGGCCGAGTCGCTGATGTCGCCCACGCCGTCGCCCAGGAGGCCCGGAGCGTCCAGTGCAGGAGGCATCGGCACGATGATCGGCACGATGCCGTCGTGAGCAGCCTGGTCGACGCGGACGTTGCGCAGCCAGCGGTCGAGGAACGAGGCGACGCCCATGAGGGTCGCCGCGGTCGGCGTGAAGATCTGCAGGTCGCCGGTCCATCCGGCGCGCTCGCGCTGCGGGCAGTCGGTCGGCACCGCGAGAAAGTTGGAGCGCTGCGACCACACGGTGTTCTGCACCAGGCGATCGAGGCGCGGGTGGGACGACGAGAACGAGGCGGTCTGATCGAGGTCGTTGGCGATGACGACGGCCGTGAAGTCCTCGGGCAGAGGCGTGCTGGGGTATCCGATCAGCTTGACGTAGCGGAACCCGTGGAAGGTGAGCAGCGGCTCCCATTCCTCGCCGTCCGGGTGGCCGGCCAGCACGTACTCGTCGGCCTGGTCCTTGTTCACCCCGATGATGTTGTCGAGGAAGTTGCCCTCCGCATCGACCACCTCGGCATGCTCGAGGCGGACAACGGTGCCGCGCTCGCCGCGGACCCGCATGCGCACCCGGCCGGCCATGACCTGGCCGAAGTCGATCACGGTCTCGCCCGTGGGAGTGGTCAGCACGCGCTGCGCCGGGAGCTCGCGCACGCGGCGGATCGGCTCGCCCACGAAGGGCACCAGAGGCACGGCGACGGGGACGAGCGCGCACGGCGTCCACGTCCCGACGAGCTCGGCACCGGCCGGCGGGGCGTCCCAGCCGGGCATCTCCGCGCGGGCGTCGTGGCGCTCGCCGATGAAGATGTCCGACCAGTCGATCGGGCCGCGCGAGCTGCGCACCGACGCATCCGGGCGGATCACGCGCCGGGTGCCGTCGGGGAGGTCGATCTCCAGCCGCCAGGTGGCGCGGAGGATGTCGCCGTACTGGGCGCTGCGCCCGAGGATGGAGATCCGCCCGGCGTACCAGCCGTCGCCCAGGATCACGCCGAGCACGTTGGCGCCTTCGCCCAGCAGCGAGGTGACATCGTGCGTCATCACGGAGATCTCGTGCTGATAGCTCTCGTAGCCCGGTGCCAGCAGCCCGTCCCCGACCGGCCGGCCGTTGAGCGACGGCTGGTGCACGCCCTGGCTGCTGATCCGCAGACGTGCCGACACCGGCGCGGCGGGCAGATCGAACTCCTGACGCAGATGCCGTGGCGGGTGCAGGCGCTCGCCGGGCGGGGTCGCATCCTCGGCAGGGGCGAACGTCTCCGGACCGATCGCGAGCGGCCCCTCGGCGAGCACGCGCTCCTGCTCGGGCTCGGCCCACGGCGCATCCCACTCCGCGAGGCCGATGCCGAAGCCGGCGGACGCTTCGACCACGCCGCCGCCGGCATCGCGCACGGTGAGCTGCCAGCGGTAGTCCGCGCCCGGGGTGCCCGCGAAGTCGACGGGTTCGAGCGCGGTCGCGTCCGAGTCGATCCATCCGGAGTCATGCGCGAGCTCGCCGTCGGCGGACGTGATGCGGATCCGGTGCGCGCGGGGCGCGGAACCCGCATCCTCCGCACGCACCCGCCAGGTGAGCCGCGGGGCGGCGCGGCGCAGTGCGAGCGGGTTCTCGAGGTGATCTGCGCGGAGGTCGGAGAGGACGAGTGGCATCGACGGGGCTCCTTTGCTCTGAATCGATTCAAAACGCTGAATTTGACGATACGACCTCGCCACCGAGTCGTCAAGCTACCCATATCCGCGCCGAGAACGCCCCTGCGAATCGGATCCGGTGTCGGGCTTGTGAATCGATTCAAAGCTTGCTAGCGTGCAAGCACCCCGGATCCGCAGCGCCTGCCCGGCCGCCGCATTCCGCATCGCTCACGTTCAAAGGAGAACCATGACCGTCGCAGCCCCCGCCGTCCGCCGCCCGAACCCCTGGTGGGTCGGCATCGTGTGCGGTATGGCGTCGTACATCGATGCCGCCACGATCGTCTCGACGGGCATCGCCCTCGTGATCTATCAGCACACGATCGGCATCACCCCGGATCAGATCGGCATCCTGTCCGGAATGCTCACGCTCTCCATCGCGATCGGCGCGATCTTCGGCGGCCGGCTCGGTGACGCGCTCGGCCGGCGCACCGTCTTCCTCGTCACGATGCTGATCGTGATCGTCGGCATCGCCCTGCTGGTGTTCGGGGCGTCGTTCCCCGCGCTGCTCGCCGGCGTCGTCCTCGCGGGCCTCGGAACCGGCGCCGATCTGCCCGTGTCGCTCTCGACCATCTCGGAGGCCGCCACGGAGAAGAACCGCGGTGCGATCATCGGGTTCTCCAACATCCTCTGGGTCGTCGGGATCCTCGGGACGATCGTGATCGCGACGTTCGCCGGCGGTCTCGGGCGCCTCGGCGGTCAGCTGCTGTTCGGCCAGGTCGGGATCGTCGCCGCACTCGTCTTCCTCGCCCGACTCACGATCCCGGAGTCGCCGTTCTGGCTGGCGGCGCGCGATGAGCGTCGTCGTGGTGTCGTGACCGTGCGGGCCGACCGCGCCTCGGTGCGCGACCTGCTGCGCAAGCCCTATGCCGGCCCGTTCGTCGCACTGCTGATCTTCTACGCGCTCACCAACGTCGGCGCCAACACCGGTGGCCAGTTCGGCACCTACCTGGCGGTCAACGTCGCGGGCATCCCCGTCCAGCTGAACTCCGCGATCGGTCTGGCGTCGTTCCCGATCGGTCTGCTCGCAGGCCTCTGGTTCATGCGCATCGTCGACGGCAAGCACCGGATGACCTACTTCGTCTTCGGAGCGGTCGTGCTCCTTCTCGGGTATCTGACGCCCGCGGTCCTCGGCTTCAGCCTGCCCACGATCATCGCCATGAACCTGTTCATGGGCATCGGCGGCGCCTTCGCGTTCGAGGGCATCATGAAGGTGTGGACGCAGGAGTCGTTCCCGACCCTGCTGCGCACGACGGCGCAGGGCGCCGTCATCGCGATCGCCCGGGTCGTCGCGGCACTGCTCGCCTTCGTCACCCCCGCCCTCATCGCCGTCAGCCCGCAGGGACTGTACGCCGTGCTCAGCGGGGTCGTGGCCATCGGCCTCGTCGTGGCCTGGTTCGCCTTCCGTCACGCGGGCGAGAGCCAGTTCGTCACGGAGTCGCTGCTGACCGTCGTCGTCGAGGCGGAAGCCGAGGCCGCCGCGCCGATCGAGTCCTGACCCCTTCGACCACACGCCTGACCACGATCCGGAAGGACCGAGATGCACACCCCACTCCACCAGGCCGACTTCCTCACCGCGGGGGCTCCGCGCGAGGCCGCGATCCGCATCCAGCGGGCCGTTGCTCCCGCCCAGCCGCGCGACGCGGTCGCCTCCGCACGTCTCAGCGCCACGGCGCTGGGCGTGTATGAAGCGCGGCTCGACGGTGCACCGGTCTCGGACTCGGTGCTCGACCCGGGCTGGAACGCGTACGAGTGGCGACTCCCGTTCCAGAGCTGGGATGTGACGGAGGCGGTGCGCGGCGGATCCGGGGATCTCTCCCTCGAGGTTCTGCTGGGCAACGGCTGGTATCGCGGCGATCTCGGGTTCGAGGGCGCGAATGCGAACTACGGGGAGGAGATCGCCGTGGCGCTCGCCCTGGAGCTCGTCTTCGACGACGGCACCGTTCAGACCGTCGCGACCGATCCGGAATGGACGGCCGAGACCTCCGAGGTGCTGCGCAACTCGCTCTACAACGGCGAGACCATCGATGCGCGCCTTCGTGGCGTTCCGGGGGAGGCGCTGGCCGTTCAGACGGTCGAGGTGGACCGATCCCGGCTCGTCGCGCAGGCGGGTCCGCCCGTGAAGAGACAGGAGACGCTGCACCCGGAGCGCATCTGGGCCTCGCCATCGGGCCGCACGCTCGTCGACTTTGGCCAGAACCTGGTGGGCTGGGTGCGGGTGACAGTGCAGGGGCCGAGGGGCGCCGAGCTCGTGCTGCGGCATGCCGAGGTGCTCGAGGACGGCGAGCTCGGCACGCGTCCGTTGCGCGCCGCGCAGGCCACCGACGTGTTCGTGCTCTCCGGCGGCGAGGACGTGTTCGAACCCACGCTCACCTTCCACGGCTTCCGCTACGTCGAGGTCACGGGCTGGCCCGGGGAGCTGCACGCCGAGGATCTGGAGGCCGTGGTCGTTCACTCCGAGATGCGCCGGCTCGGCTCCTTCGAATGCTCGGACCCGCTGGTCACCCAGCTCGTGCGCAACTCGGTGTGGGGGCAGAAGGGCAACTTCCTCAGCGTCCCCACCGACTGCCCGCAGCGCGATGAGCGGCTGGGCTGGACGGGCGACATCGCGGCCTACGCGGCCTCGGCCTCGTTCCAGTTCGACACCGCCGACTTCCTGCACGACTGGCTCGAGGACCTGCACGCGGAGACCCGTCATTCCCCCGCGGGGATCGTTCCGATCGTCGTTCCGGACGTGCTCAAGTACGCGCACTTCGGCGATGACTTCGCCTTCCCCGCGCTCGGGGCGACCGCCATCTGGGGCGATGCCGCAGTGTGGGTGCCCGAGGCGCTGTGGTGGGCCTACGGCGATCGCGATCGGCTGGCGGCGCACTACCCGGCGATGGTGCTGCATCTCGAGTCGGTGGAGCGCGCGCTCTCGCCGAGCGGGCTGTGGGACGAGGGCTTCCAGTTCGGCGACTGGCTGGATCCGGATGCGCCCCCGGAGAACCCGGCCGCGGCGAAGGCGGATCCGTACGTCGTCGCGACCGCATGCCTGTACCGGTCGGCCTCGTTCGCCGCCGAGGCGGCGGAGATCCTCGGGAAGGCCGTCGATGCGGAGCGCTGGCGGGCCCTCGCGGAGCGCACGCGCGCCGCGTTCCAGGAGCACTACGTGGAGGACGGCCGGGTGCGCTCGGACTGCGTCACGGTCTACGCCCTGGCGATCTGCTTCGGGCTCCTCGACGACGTCGATCGCGAGAGGGCGGCCGACCGGCTGGCCGAGCTCGTGCGCGCCGGCGACTACCGGGTCACGACCGGCTTCGCGGGCACCCCGTTCGTCACCTGGGCGCTCTCCGACACCGGTCATGTGGAGGACGCGTACCGCCTGCTGCGGGAGAAGGAGAACCCCTCGTGGCTCTACCCCGTGACGATGGGTGCGACGACGGTGTGGGAGCGGTGGGACTCGATGCTGCCGGACGGATCCATCAATCCGGGTGAGATGACGAGCTTCAACCACTATGCGCTCGGCGCGGTCGTCGACTGGATCCACCAGGTCGTCGGAGGAGTCCGGCCCGCCGAGCCCGGCTACGCCAAGGTGCGCATCGAGCCGGTCCCCGGCCCGGGCATCACCTGGGCGCGCACTCGGTACGAATCCGCGGCCGGCGAGATCGCCGCCCACTGGAGCACCGAGGACGAGGCGTTCGTGCTCGACGTGCGGATCCCCGACGGGGTCCCCGCGGAGATCGTGCTCCCGGGAGGGGCGGCGCATGAGGTCGTCGGAGGCGAGCACCGCTTCGTCGCGTGAGGTGCGGCCGCGCCCCGATCTGCGGGCGCGGCCCGCCCCGGCTCCGGCCGAGCGATGCCCTAGGCTCGCTGTGCGAGAGAAGGGGGCGGCGATGGTCGTGAGCGTCCGGGAAGTGGCCGAGGACGCCGGCGTGTCCGTCGGCACGGTGTCGAACGTCCTGAACCGTCCCGATCGCGTCGCCGCTGAGACCGTGACCCGCGTCCAGGCCTCGATCGCGCGCCTCGGATACGTGCGCAACGACGCGGCCCGGCAGCTGCGCGCCGGACGCAGCCGCACCATCGGGCTCGTGGTGCTGGACATCCGCAACCCCTTCTTCGCCGAAGTCGTCCGCGGTGCCGAGCAGCGCGCCGACCAGCACGGCATGTCGGTGCTCGTCGCCAACAGCGACGAGAGCGCACGCCGCGAGGGCATGCTTCTGGACCTGTTCGAGGAGCAGCGAGTCGCGGGGGTGCTCATCACGCCGGTCGCCGAGGCGCTGCCACGGCTGCAGCAGATGCGCGATCGCGGCACCCTCAGCGTCCTCGTCGACCGCGAATCGCGCGATCCCGGGTTCTCCTCCGTCGCCGTGGACGACGTCGAGGGCGGGCGGATCGCCGCCGCGCACCTACTGGAGAGCGGACGCCGCCGGCTCGCGTTCGTCGGCGGACCGGTCTCCCTGCGACAGGTCTCGGACCGATTGAGCGGAGCGCAGGCAGTGGCCGCCGCGGCTGGGGTGGGCCTGGAGTTCATGGCGACGGGAGCGCTCAGCGTGGAGGAGGGGCGTCGCGCGGGGATGCTCCTCATGGATCGTCCCGCGGCGGAGCGCCCGGACGCGGTGTTCGCGGCGAACGATCTGGTCGCGCTGGGCATGCTGCAGAGTCTGGTGATGGCCGGGGACGCGCGCGTCCCGCAGGACATCGCACTCATCGGATACGACGACATCGACTTCGCCGAAGCCGCGGTGATCCCGCTGAGCTCGATCCGCCAGCCCGCCGAACTCATCGGATCAACCGCCGTCGACCTTCTGCTGGGCGCGTCGGACGGCGGCGCAGCGACCGCCGAACGGGTGCTGTACCGGCCGGAACTCGTCGCCCGCGCCTCGACGCTGGGCACCTGAACGCGGGCCTCGGGGCGGCTCCGGCCGCTCGATTTCTCGTGGCCGGATCCGCCGGGTATGCTTGATCTTCGCGCCCCCGGTCGGCTGGAAAAGCGGGACGGGCGTGCATTGGCAAGTTGCCCGAGCGGCCAAAGGGAGCTGACTGTAAATCAGCCGCGTTATGCTTCGGGGGTTCGAATCCCTCACTTGCCACATCGATCGAAGGCCTCCGCAGCGCGGAGGCCTTCGTCGTTCGCGGATCCCTCAGCGCTGGGGGGGCTTCGGCGTGTGGTTCCCCGCACTGACCATCCAGGAGAGCTGCGATCCGCTCCAGGATCGTGTGCAGGATGTCGGCCGTGGTGGGGTCCTCCTCGTCGACCTGGTCGTGCACCTCGCTGCAGGTGGGTGTCACGGAATTTGGTGCCGACGACGTTCCAGTGCACCTGCTCGCCCTGCAGGGACAGCTCGATGAGATCGACGAGCACGCGCTGCATGTCGTCGCTCAGCGTCTGGGATGCGGCGAATCCCTTCTCGGCGTTCTCCTCAGCGGTGCGCTGCGCGCCGCGCGCCGGCTTGCGAGGTTCTTCGTGGCGGTCGATGCCTGGGGGCTCATGGGACTCCTCGCTGTCACGGCGGCGCGGGCTCCGCGCGCCCGTCTGCTCATACGCCCTGCACCCTAAGCGCAGGCGTGCGGGAACGGTACGGGCTTGCGCCTTTCCGTCGTGAGGGTCAGGGGGCGACGGAGAGCCGTTCCCGGAACGGCCGGCATCCGGACGAGGGCTTCCTAGACTGGTCCTCATGCGCGCGCTCACCGAAGACCAGATCCGGGCGTCGTTCCGCAACGCCGAGCCCGACGAGGCCGCCGAGATCGCGATGCCGCACGACCTCCTGCTCGCGGAGTGGGACTACCTCGACTTCTTCGCGTGGCGGGATCCGATCGCGTCCCGCAGCGGGTACATCGTCATCGAACAGGCGGGCGAGCCCGTCGGCATCGTGCTGCGGGCGGCGGATCCGTCCCGGGTGCGCTCCGGTATGTGCAACCTCTGCCACACGATGCAGCCCGGCAACCAGGTCGCCCTGTTCGCCGCTCGCCGCGCGGGGGAGGAGGGACGCAAGGGATCCGTCGTGGGCACCTACATCTGCGCCGACCTCTCCTGCCACGAGAGCGTGCGGATCGTGCCTCCGCTGGCGCCCAACGAGATCCGCGCGGACCAGCACGTCGACCGGCGCCTGGACGGCACGCATCGGCGCGTGTACTCCTTCGTCGCCTCCGTGCTCGGCGAGGCCTGACGCCGACGCGGCCCGAGGCCCGACTCTGAGCCTCAGGTTCACGACGGTTGAGACTCGGTACCATCGGGAGCGATGCCGCGGGTAGGCTGGACGGGCGGCTCACGGCCGCACGATCGCCGTCGATCCCGAAGGAGCACCATGTCCGAGCCCCTGCTCTACCGCGTCGAGGACGGCCTGGCCCGCATCACCCTGAACCGGCCGCAGCGACTGAACGCCTTCAACGCCGAGCTCGCGCACGCGTGGGCCGATGCGACGGCCGCCGCTGTGGGCGACAGCGCGGTGGGCGCGATCCTGATCGAGGGCGAGGGGCGTGCGTTCTGCGCGGGCGGCGACGTCATCGACATGGCCACGGGCATGGGCGGGCATGAGGAGATCGAGCGGCTCGCGCAGGTCATCCACTCCGGCATCACGTCCCTGACGACGTCCTCGGTGCCCGTCGTCGCCGCCGCACACGGCACCACCGCCGGCGGAGGGCTGGGGATCCTGCTCGCGAGTGACTACGCCGTCGTCGGATCCGATTCGCGCTTCGGCAGCCTTTACGCCAACGTCGGGCTCACCCCCGACCTCTCCGTCAGCGCCCAGCTGGCCGCAGCGGTCGGCCAGCGCCGCGCGCTGCAGCTCCTGCTCACCGACCGCATGCTCTCGGCCGCGGAGGCGATTGAATGGGGGATCGCCGCGGAGGCCGTCGGCGAGGGCGACGCCGAGGCGGTCGCTGCCGCGGTGCGCACCCGAGCCGAGGAGGTCGCGCGGTTCTGGCTCGCGGGAGCTTTCGGCGCGTACGGACAGGCGAAGCGCCTGATCCGCTCCCGGCCGGAGCGCACGTTCCCGGAGCAGCTGGATGAGGAGGCCCGCACGATCGCGGCCGCGTTCGGAGGATCCGAGGCGCAGGGGCTGATCGCGGCGTTCGCGCAGCGGTCCTCCGGACGCTGACGGTCCCGCCGACCCGGCGCGACGCGCGTCCCCGCATCGCATCCGCCTGCACAGAGTCCCGCGGAGACGAGTTCTCCCCTGATCGTGCATCGCCCGCAGAAGCCGCGACATCGCGTGCGAGGATGAGAGCACGACAAACGGGGGACCCCATGGCGAACACGACGACGGCCAAGTCCGGGCCGAACACTTCACTGCTCATCCGAGGAGCGATCTGGATCGCGATCGGAGCCCTCATCGCCGCCGCCCTGGTGTGCGTCGTATGGGTGCTCATCGGCGATCAGCAGGGCCTGATCGGACGGGCGTTCCTCACGATCGTGCTGCTCGCCGGGTTCGCGGCGATCGCGATCCTCGAGGCCAGTCTCGCGCCGAACCGTCAGGACTGGCTCGCGCTGCTCAGCATGATCACCTGGATCGTGGCGCTGCTGGTCGGTGCGGTGAAGATCTGGCTGCCCGATGACAGTTACTTCGGTGGCGTGGAGCGCTTCTTCCAGCTGATCCTCGTCGTCGGCATCCTGCAGCTCGCGCTGCTGCACGTACGGCTGTTCCAGAAGGCGGCGGCCCGCCACGAGACCGCGTTCACCCGGGGGATCGTCTGGGTGACGTACGCGTTCCTCGCTTCCCTGGTCGTGATGCTGGTGTTCTACCTGACCTTCCCGCACACGTTCGACTACCAGGAGCTGTACTGGCGGATCGTGGTCGCCCTCACGATCCTCACCGCGGTCGGCACGATGCTGATCCCGCTGCTGAACGCGTTGTTCGCCCCGAAGCGCCCTGCGCCGGGCGCACCGGCCCTCGTGGCCTACGCCGCCCCGGCCGCCGTGGCGTACCCGGCGGCTGAGCCGCAGCCGTGGCCCACCTATGCCGACGGGCGCACGCCCCTGCCCTTCTTCGCGGACGGCAGCCCCGATTGGAACGCGTACTACACGGGCGTGCCTTCGCCGGGAGCGACGATCCCGGGTCAGCCGGCCGCGGCGACCCCGCCGGCGTCCGCTGTGCCGACTCCGTCTCAGCCCGCGATGCCCGCGCAGTCCGCGGCCGAGGCTGCCGCGGCGGCTCCCGAGGCCGTCGCAGGTGGCCACGGTCTGACGGGCGCACTGCACTCGGAGACTGGGGCGGCCGAGACGGATCCGGCTGCTCCGTCGGCGCCGGCGATTCCGGCGTTCCCGCCCGCCCCGCCTGCTCCGTCTGCCGGGCCGACGCCGCCGGCCGCCTCGTGACCGCCGTCGAACTCCGCGATCTCGCGATCGACATCGCCCGCGAGGCGGGGGAACTGGCTCGACGTCGGCGGGCCGAAGGTGTCTCGATCGCGGCGAGCAAGTCGACGCTGGCCGACATCGTGACCGAGGCGGACCGCGAGGTGGAGGCGCTGATCCGTGCGCGCCTGGATGCCGAGCGTCCGGGGGACGGCTTCCTCGGCGAGGAGACCGGAGGCGGCGAGGGGACCACGGGCCTCACCTGGGTCGTCGATCCGATCGACGGAACGGTCAACTACGCATCGGGGATCCCGCTGTACGCGGTGAGCATCGCCGTCGTCGAGGGCGGCAGCGATCCCGATCGCTGGACGGCGCTCGCCGGCGTGGTGCAGTCACCGGTGCTGGGGGAGACGTTCTCCGCGGTTCGCAGTGAGGGCGCCTACCTGAACGGCGAGCGCCTCCGCATCGCCGAGCCCGGGGCCGCCGGCGCCCTGCTCGCCACGGGTTTCGGGTACGATCCGGGCACCCACGCAGGAGACCTCGCCACGGTCGGCCGGGTCATGCCCGTGGCCCGCGACCTTCGCCGCGGGGGCAGCGCCGCGACCGACCTCGCATATGTGGCGGCGGGGCGCCTCGACGGCTACTTCGAGCGGGGCCTGAGCCCGTGGGACTTCGCCGCGGGAGCGCTTCTCGTGCAGGAGGCGGGTGGCGTGTTCGCCCGCCCGGAGGGGCCCGATGTCGCACGCCGTCTGAACCTCGCCGGCAGCGCGGATCTCGTCGCGGAGCTGCGCAGACGCATCCTCGAACCTCACTGAGATCGGCCCGGGCGAACGCGGACACGCCCGTGTGACGGCGGGGTCGCCTCGATTCGGCCACGCGCCGATTCTTTGGTATTCTCGTCTGGTTGCCCTCTGAGGGCAGCACGCCCCGATAGCTCAGTGGCAGAGCACTTCCATGGTAAGGAAGGGGTCGTCAGTTCAATCCTGACTCGGGGCTCGCAGTATCCATCGGATGCCGTGCGGCAGGGTAGCTCAGTTGGTGAGAGCGCACGACTCATAATCGTGAGGTCGCGGGTTCAAGCCCCGCTCCTGCTACATCAAGCCCCCCGAAGAACCGCGGAATCACGCGGATCTCGGGGGCATTTACGTCGAAGATTCGCGAGCGCTCGTGAGGATCGCGTCCGTCTATTCGCGCGAATGACGTGATCTGGAATCGCCTCCGCAGCTGCTACGGACTGGTACGAGGAGTCGCGCTCGGCTCGTCACTGCGTGACCTGGACCGGCAGAACGATGCGAACCCAGTGGGGCTCAACGCCGCCGCAGAGCGTAAGCGCGGTGCAGTTCGCGGTGGCCAGTCTCCGGTCGGCGTGGAACGGGCGACGTGCTCAGCGAGGCCAACAGCCGTTCACGACATCTGCGACTTCGACTGAGTGCGCATGCCGACCAGCAGGCAGCGTCGAGCACGGGGTGGCAAGGCGGAGGTCCTCCGCACGACGAGCTGACTTGCCCCGGCTCGTCCCGCCGATGCCTCGCGCGCCCGCCGCAGGGAGGCTGTCATCCCGGATGCCTCGTGTTCAGAGCCGGTGGAAATGAGATGGGTCGGCCGCCGTGTCGTGCGCGGCGGCCGACCCGAGGGGTTACTTGCTGGAGGCGAGTTGCGGGTAGACGGCCTCGAATGGTGCGGACAGTCCAGCCTTGAGCTGCACGGAGGTGTCGTCGGCGAGGACTTCGTAGCCGCCGGCCTCGAGCGTGTCGAACACCTGGGTGACGAGATCGGCGGGGTCGAGCTTCGGATCGGTGCTGTGGGCGGCCATCGCGGTGTCGACGTAACCGACGTGGACACCGACGACCTGCACGCCCGCGGGCTGTAGCTCCAGGCGCAGCGAGTTGGTCGCGGACCAGAGGGCGGCCTTGGTCGCGGAGTAGATGCCGGCGACGGCGTACCAGGACAGGGCGGAGTGGATGTCGATGATCGCCGTGTCCGCATCCTTGGCAGACAGGACCGGCGCGAACGCGCGGGCGAGGAAGAGCGGGCCGAGGAAGTTGGTCTCCACGTTGGCGCGGATCTCCTCATCGCTGTGGGTGAGGATGCCCGGGCTGGAAACCGAGGTGCCGGCGTTGTTGATCAGCACCGTCACGTCCGAGGCCTGCTCCGCGACAGCCCGGATGGACGCCGGGTCGGTGACGTCGAGGGTGAGCGGCACGATCCGCTCGTCGTCCCACTGACGGGGGTTGCGGGCGGTGGCGTACACCTTCGCCGCGCCGCGGGCGAGGGCGTCACGGACGAAGTGACCGCCGATGCCGCCGTTCGCGCCGGTGACGAGGACGACGGCGCCGTTGAGGGAAGTCATGGAATGAAGCTCCTTGCTGGTGTGGTCTTGCGGGTGGTCGAGAAGGAGGGGCCGGGGCGGGCGTCGGGTCCGCCTGCCCTGGCCACGTCGAGGGGTCAGGCGCGCGTCAGGGGCGGGTAGTCGGTGTACCCGCGTGCACCGCCGGTGTAGAGCGTGGCCGGGTCGAGGTCGTTGACAGGTGCGTCGGTGCGCAGCCGCTCGACGATGTCGGGGTTCGCGAGCGCGAAGCGCCCGAGGGGAGCAATGTCGGCCAGGCCCTTTTCGATGTCCGCGGCGATGCCGTCCCTGTCGCGGCCGTACCGGACCACGAGCACCGCGGCCGGCCAGACCTCGCGGAAGGAGGCAAGCAGTTCGTCGTCGCCGAGGTGGTGCACGTGCAGGTAGACCAGGTTCAGCTTCGCGAGTTCGCCGACGAGGTAGTCGTACTGGGCGCGCACGGCCTCGGTGTCGCCCTCGTCGAGCCCCCCGAGGGGGAACGCCGGAGAGATGCGGATGCCGGTGCGGTCCGGGCCGATCTCCTCGGCGACGGCGCGCGCGACCTCGATGACGAAGCGGGCACGGTTCTCGATCGAACCGCCGTACTCGTCGGTGCGCTGGTTGGCGTTGGGGGCGAGGAACTGGTGCAGCAGGTAGCCGTTGGCGGCGTGGATTTCCACGCCGTCGGCGCCGGCGGCGATCGCGGAGGCAGCGGCGTGGCGGAACTCGCCGATCACGTCCTGGACGTCGGCCGTGGACAGCTCGCGCGGCACCGGCGTCTTCTTCGGGCCTTCGGCGGTGAACACGTCCTGCTCGGCCGAGATCGCCGACGGCGCGACGGGCTGACGGTGGTGCGGGGTGTTGTCGGGGTGGGAGATGCGCCCCGCGTGCATCAGTTGGATGAATAGATGCCCGCCGTTCTCGTGCACGGCATCGGCGATCTTCGCCCACCCCGCTACCTGCTCCGGGGTATGGATGCCGGGAGTGTTCAAATACCCCTGACCGTCCTCGGACGGCTGGGTGCCCTCGGTAATGATCAGGCCGAGTGAAGCCCGCTGACCGTAGTACTCGCCGGCGAGGTCGCCGGGTGTGCCGTCGGGGTTGGCGCGGTTACGGGTCATCGGAGCCAGCGCGAGCCGGTGCGGAAGCTCGATGCGTCCGAGGGTGAACGGTTGCCAGAGAGACGAAGACGTCATGACGGGTGAAGTTCCTTTCGATGGGGCATCGCCTGATCTCCGGTGCGCGACGGTCGCCGCGCACCGGCGTGGGAGGATGGGTCAGAGCACATCCGAGTCCACACGATAGTGACTACACTCAAAACTGAGGTAAGTCAGAGTTTATTCCCCGGGAGGAACACGATGTCAGTGGCGACACCGCCGCTCGGGCGACGCGAGCGGCAGAAGCAGGACAAACTCGCGCGCATCACCGCGGCCGCCAGCGACCTGTTCGCAAAGCACGGGGTGGACGAGGTCACCACGCAGCAGATCGCCGACGCCGCCGATATCGGCACGGGCACGCTGTTCCTGTACGCGAAGACCAAGGGGGAGCTGCTCCTCCTGGTCCAGAACGCGCACTACGCCGACGCGCTGAAGCGTGGTCGTGCGGCGGCTGCGGGGGAGTTGGCGGCGGTGGACGCGGTCCTCGCCCTGCTGGGACCGGTGGTGGAGTGCAACCGCGTCCAGGTCGACAATGGCCGCACCTACCTGAGGGAGATGGTCTTCGGCGACCCGAGCGAACCTCACCACGCGGCGGCGCTGGACATCGTCGCGCAGACCGAGCACGCCGTCGCCAGCATCCTCACCGAGAAGGCGGGCGTTCCCACACCTCAGGCGGAGGTGCTGGCGCGAGTTGTTTCCGCCATCCAGTTCCTCGAGCTGGGAGTCAGCGTGAACACGGCCTCGACCATCCCGCAGCTCCTCGCGGACATCCGTACCCAAGTGGCGGCGATCCTCCCGCGTTGACGCGGTTCCGAGTCTCACGGCACGTCGTCGATGGCGCCTGAGCGCACGAACGCCACCTCTGCGTTCGAGACGCTCCTTTCGTCTGCGGTGAGCAGGGCGGCGTGCACGCGCTCGCCTTCGCTCACGGTGACGGCCCGCACACGTGAGCCGGGCGTCAGGGGAATGTGGGCTTCGCCCCACTGCTGCATAGCGACCATGACGACCTTCAGATCCTCACCCGCAGCGGTGAGTCGGTAGGCCTCACGAATGCGCTGCCCTGGCTCCCGGTAGGGCGCTTTCTCGAGTACTCCGTGCTCGACAAGCGTCGCGAGCCGCGCACTGAGCACATCGCTGGCGATGCCGAGCCGGTCGCGGAACTGTGCGAACGTCCCCGCACCGAAGAGTGCCTCTCGCACGATGAGGAAGCTCCAGGAGTCACCGAGAACGCCCACGCTGCGGACGATGCCGCACGGGTTGTTCAGCGCGTGGACGAGTGTCGGTGATCGGCGGGGCATCGGAGCCTCCTCTTTCGGCCTGGCGGTGCTGCCACCGCTCAGAGCAGCTGGGATTCGTGGATCCCGCTCGTATGAGCGGATCGACCGGCCTGGCCCTCGCCGGTGCACCTCGCCGCAGGATGTGCACCTGAAACACCAGTGTCTGTCCCCTCCTTGCGCCACACGAAGACGCCGTGTGACCACCTGAGTTGTCTCAACAAACTTAGCATCGATAGGGTCGGTGCGACGAGGACTTCACGTCGCATCCCGTCATGGCAGATCGGAGCACAGGCATGCGCTACACCGCGTTCGAACGCCGGACGCGGCTGCGGGTCTCGGAGTTCGCGTTGGAGGCGCGGGCCTTCAGCGGAGACGGGGCGAAGGCAATGTTGAGGACGTTCGGTGAGTGAGGTGGCTTTGACCAGGTACGACGAGGATTCCGAGCGGTCGCGCACGATCCGCTACGAGGTTTCGGGTAGGGACAAGCGGAAGCTGTTCGCCCGATCCGGGCTAGAGCAACTTCGGGCTGTGGCCGCGGGCGAGGCACCAGCGCCGCCGATCAGCAGTCACATCGGGCTCGAGATCGTCAGCGTGGAGGAGGGTGACGTGGTGATGACGGCGGTTCCGGACGAATCCCACTACAACCCGATCGGGTCTGTGCACGGTGGGTTCTTCGCCACCGTCCTCGACTCCGCGTGCGGGTGCGCTGTGCACTCCACCCTCCCGGCCGGCGTCGGATACACCAGCCTGGAGATCAAGGTGTCGTTCCTGCGCCCGATCACCGCGGACACCGGCCCCGTCACCGCGCACGGATGGGTCACCCGTAGGGGCCGAAGTGCGGTGTTCGCGGAGGCGGACATCCGTGACAGCCAGGGGCGGGTCCTCGCGACCGCGTCCAGTACCTGTCTCGTCGTCCGACCGGACCCTGCCTCGTGACGCGTCTGGGACGGCGTGGCGCGTTCTGGGCTGCCGCGTCGGTCCTGGCCCTCGCGCTGTGGTCCTCGGGGGCGCCGAGCGTGCTTTATCCGATCTATGCCGCGAAGTGGGATCTCACTCCGGTTGTCGTGACGACGGTGTTCGCGACGTATCAGTTGGCGCTGATCGTGGTGCTCCCGCTGTTCGGGAACCTGTCCGATCTGTTCGGCCGCAGGTGGGTCATGATCACGGGCGTCGGGCTCATCGGCATCTCTGGGGTGGTGTTCGCTTTCGCGCCTCATGTCGGCTTCCTCTATGTTGGCCGCGTCCTGCAAGGGGCCGGGGCGGGTCTTGCGATGGGGGCTGCCACCGCATCCTTGATCGAGAACAACACCACGCGCAGCCCCCGCTTCGCGAGCACCACTGCCGCGGTCGCCACCGCGACCGGCCTCACCGTGGCGTTGCTTCTCAGCGGAGTGTTCGCCGAGTACCTGCCTCTGCCCTTGGTGTGGAGCTACCTCGTCCTCTTCATTCTCGCCGCGGCCTCTACCGCGGCGCTGCTGGCCACACCCGACGACCGGCCGCAGGCGAGGGCCCGGTGGCGACCGCAGGCCCCGTTCGTCCCCGCGGGGATCCGGATCGGGTTCGTCATCGCCACGCTCTCGGTCAGTCTCGCCTACTGCGTCGGGGCGATCTTCCTCTCCCTCGGCGCGCACATGATCGACCAGTTCACGCACACCGACAACACCGCTCTCGTCGGCATACTGCTCGCCGCCTCAGCGGCGTTCATCGGTATCACCGGACTCTTCCTCGCCCGATTCCACGCCCATTCCCTCATCTGGGCAGGCACGGCATTGACGCTGGCTAGCCTCGCCCTGATGGCGGCGGCCAGCGCGCTCCAATCGATCGCGCTCTTCCTGGCATGGTGCGTCGTCGGCGGAATCGCCTACGCCCTGGCATTTACCGGTGGGCTCGGTCTCATCAACCGACTCGCCCCCCAACACCACCGCGGCTCGATCCTGTCCTTCCTCTACCTCATCGCCTACACCCTGCAAGCCGCGACCGCGATCGGCGTCGGCGCAGTCGCCACCGCCATCTCCCTGCGCGCCGCCGTCGGAGCCGCCGCAACCGCGGTCACCGTGCTCGCCATCGCCGTCGGCGTCCTGCTGATCGCCGAGGTCCGGAAAGGCAATCGACCGCGAACACCTCAGTGACAGTGAGCCACCGTCGAGCGCCCATCCGCCGATGAGTTGGTGGCGATTAGGCGGCGTCAGTTCTCGTAGTGCGGGAGGATCTGGCTGTCGTTGACATAGGTGAGCGCGTCGGTGACGTCGTAGGCGTGGACAGCAGCGACGTGCGGGGCGAGCAGGGTCGAAAGGTCTGGGGCATGGTCGGTGTAGAAACGGTCGCGAGCACGGTCGTCGGTGAAGCCGAGGATGACCGAGGCATTCAGGTGCTGGTCGGCCGGGTTGTCGTGGGCGACGTTCGGTGTGTCCCAGGTCTTCTCATTCCACGGCAGGAACACCTGTGTGCGCAGCTCAGTGAGCGCCCCGGTGGCGATCAGGGCGGGGGTGAGCTGCTTCTTGAGGAACTTATGGAATGCGACCGAGCCCTCATCCGCGCCGCGGCGCAGATAGATGATCGCGCGCGAGCCGGGCTTGTACCCGGGAGCGACGTCGTACCAGCGGGAGGTGCCGGGAGGGCCGGCGTGGAGGAGAGTGCGGCGGAAGATGTTGACCTCGTCCTCGAAGGCGAGCGCCGTCTGCTTGCGTCCCGACAGTGGAGAGAGGGCGTTCTCGAAGGTGACCTCCGCGATCCCGTCGATCTTGCGGTCTGCGGGGATCGCGGTCTCGACGCCGGAAGTGTCGGGCCAGCGGCCCGGATTGTGCTCGGCAAGGTGGATCTGCCGGTACTCGAACAGCCCGGGGGTGGCGGCGATGATGCCCGAGTGCGGCCCCTTCCATCGGTCCATGCCCTCCTGTCGAGGCTTATCGGTGCGCATCCAGAGCAGGATCGAGGAGGTGAAGTGCTTCGAGACGTCTGGTTTCGTCGGTGTGGTGTCGGTCATGATGGCTCCTTAGGGGTGACAGCTCGCTGGTCAGTCGGTGAGGAACTTCGCGGCGATCGGGGCGAACTTCTGCCAGTACTGGAAGATGCCGCCGTGGCCGGAGTTGGGGTAGATGATCAGCTCGCTGCCGGTGATGCGCCGATGCAGGTCTTCGGAGAGCACCGAGGGGACCATACGGTCGTTGTCGCCGTTGGCGATCAGGGTCGGGCCAGTGATCACCGACAGGTCCGAGGGGGTCGAGCGCCCATACCGCTGGATGGCCCTGAGCTGGCGGCTGAACGATTTGTTGCTGATCGGCTTGTCGCGGTCGACGGTGCGCTCCTTGAGGCGTTCGACGAACGCCTTCCCGGCTCGCTTGCCCTCAGCGTCACGATTGAAGAAGAGGAACTCCTTCGGGTCAGACCGTGTGATCACGGAGCGGAAGATGTCCCAGTAGGTGACTCCTACCACCTTGTCGATGTTCTTCCCGCCGCGCGGGCCCGTGCCGGTGAGCACGAACTTGCGAACCAACCCGGGGTGGGCGACGACGAGGTCTTGGGCGATCATGCCGCCCATCGAGAAGGAGAAGATGTCGATCTTGTCGTAGCCCAGGCCCTTGGTGATGAACCGGTAGGCGTCGGCCGCGGCTTGTTCGAGTGTGTCGGGGACCTGCCCGGAGGAGGCACCGACGCCGAGCTGGTCGAAAGCGATGACGTGGCGGGTCTTCGCGATCTGGTCGATGATGCGCGGGTCCCAGTTGTCCAGGGTTGCGGCGAGGTGGACGAAGAAGATCACGGGGATCTCTTCTTTCGCGCCGAGTTCCCGGTAGGCGAAGGTGTCCCCGTCGACGGTGACGGTCTTGGCCGGGGCTTTGGCGTAGGAGGTGATGACGGGTTCGGTGGTGCTCATGAGGGTGCTCCTTGAGGATCTGAGTGTGTAAAGCGGACTGGCGGATGGGGATTATGCGGCCTGGTCGGCGCCGGTGATGACGGCCTTGCCGCGGATGCTGCTGGTGCCGAGCGAGGCGACGGCCTGCACTGTCTGGTCGAAGGGGAAGGTCGCGCCCACGACCGGGCGGATGACGCCGGCGTCGACGAGCTCGGCGATCTGGCGCAGCTGGTCGCCGGAGGCGTGCATGAGGAGGAACTCGTAGGTCACGCCGAGCTTCCTGGCAAGTGCGCGGGTCTTGCGGCTGAGGACCGTGATGGCCAGGCGCAGCACCAGGTTCAGGCCTGCGGCTTTCGCGAACGCGGGGGTGGGTGGCCCGGAGATCCCGACGGCCTTCCCGCCGCGCTTCAAGACCTTGAGCGACTTGGTGAGGTTGTCCCCGCCGAGGGGGTCCAAGACGAAGTCGTAGCCGGAGAGCTCGGACTCGAAATCGTGGGCGCGGTAGTCGATGACGACGTCGGCGCCGAGCTCGCGGACGAAGTCCGCGTTCTTGCCAGACACGGTGGTCGCGACGTGCGCACCGAGGTGCTTGGCGAGCTGGATCGCGATGGACCCGACCCCGCCGGCACCGGCGTGGATGAGCACCTTCTGCCCCGGCTGCACGTTCCCCTTCTCCACCAGGGCCTGCCATGCGGTCAGGGCGACCAGCGGAAGCGATGCCGCCTCCACGACGCTGATCGAGGTCGGAGCCAGCGCGACATCTGCCTCATCGACAGCGATGCGTTCGGCGAAAGTGCCGATCCGGTGATCCCGCGGTCGGGCGTACACCCGGTCGCCGACGGTGAACCGGGTGGCTCCCGCGCCGGTGCGGATCACGGTGCCCGCGACGTCGTGGCCGAGGGTGACGGGGGTCTTGTAGGGCAGGACCGCCTTGAACTCACCCGCCCGGAGCCGCTCGTCGAGGTGGTTCAGCCCTGCGGCCTCGACCCGGATCAGGACGTCGTGCTCGCCTACCGTGGGCTCGGGGACGTCTGCTTCGTGCAGGGGCTTCTTGTACTGGTCGAACACGAATGCTCGCATGATGCTCTTCTTTCTGTGATGACGCGTGGGGTGCAGCGACGGCGGTCAGCGCTGCAGGAAACGGTGGGTGGCGTCGGCGATCGCTCTGCAGTTCTGGAAGACGACGCCGTGCCCGGAGTCCGGGAACAGCAGCACCTCGGAGCCCGGGAAGCGATCCCGGAGCGCCTCAGCGTTGGCGGGCGGGACCATACGGTCGCGGTCGCCGTGCAAGACGAGCATCCGACCGGCGAAGGCGCCACCCGCCTGCTGCTGGTGACCCCACCGGTTCACGGCACGGAGCTGCGCACGGAACACCCCGGGGGTGACAGGCGTGTCCCTTCCGATGCGACGGCGCTTCATCCGCGCCTGGTAGGCCCTCGCGGCTTGCTTGCCTGCTCGGGTGCGGGTGAAGAACAGCAGCGTGGTCGGGTCGGTGAAGCTCACAACCCCGCGCAGGATGGTGCGGACGGTGACGCCGGTCATCGCGGTGAGCCCGGGACCATGCTGCGGGCCCGTTCCGGCGAGGATGACACGCTCCACGAGGTCCGGGGCCTGGCGGATGATCTCCTGGGCGACCATGCCGCCCATCGACAACCCGAACAGGTCCACCCGGGACAGTCCGAGGGCACGGACCACGGCGATCGCGTCAGCGGCCATGTCTTCGAACCGGTCACGCACGCTCCCCGTGGATGCGCCCACTCCTCGGTAGCCGAGCAGAATCACCCGCCGCTTTTCGGCCAGGGCATCAACGAACTCCGGGTCCCAGCTATCAAGGTTTGCACCGAGGTGGGTGAGACCAACCAGCGGGATACCGCCGTTGTCGGCGCCGAGCTCGCGGTAGACGAACGGTGCACCCGCCGCCGTGACCGCGCGGGTCGTGGCGTCGACGAAGCGCACGGGCAGTCCGCCTGATCTCTGCTGTGTCTCTGTCATCACAGCTCCTTGCTTGGATTGTCGGCTCCTGCGGCACCGTTCCCCGTCCGCTTGAGCCGAGTACACTCAATTGTGAGCGAACTCAGTAATCTTGTCAAGAGAGATCGACATGGCATCTCATCCGGGCCCGGTGGGGCGCCGTGAGCGAGCGAAGGAGGACAAGCGGCACCGGATCGTCGACGCTGCCGGCGCGTTGTTCGCCGAACACGGCGTGGGAGGCGTGACCACCCAGCAGATCGCCGACCGCGCCGGTGTGGCCATCGGCACGCTGTACCTGTATGCGTCGACGAAAGCGGAGCTGCTGATCCTCGTGCAGAACCAGAAGTTCGCCATCGCCGTCGACGACGGCCTTCGTGCGGCCGGTGCCGATCTTCGTGGAGGGGTCGGCACCGCGGCGGCAGTGCTCGCGCTGCTGGAGCCCGTGGTGGCGTGCATCCGGGAGCAGCCGGAGAACGGCCGCACCTATCTCCACGAGCTCTTGTTCGGCGACCCTTCCGAACCGCACCGCAGCCACGGTCTCGCCCTCTCAGGGCGCCTGGAGAACGGCCTGTCCGGCATCCTCGTCCGCGATCCTCGCATCGTCTCCGCCGATGCGGACTCGCTCGCGCGTGTAATCGTCGCGATTGTCCACGTCACCACCACCGCGGCCCTGCACCTGCGCGACAGTCTCCCTGAGATCCTCGACCACATCCGTCGGCAGATCAGCGCCGTGCTGCCCGGTCCCGCGCACGCGATTGCGGTGTGGCATGCTTCCGGCGCTCCGAAGGCTCCTGTCACTTCAGCAGTGAATGCAACGAGCTCGGAGATCGGGGCGATCAGGATAGGCCGTCGAGGGCTCCCGGGAGTATGGATGGCGGACAGTCGAATCTGAGGACCGCCGTCACATCGAGATGGAGGATGCGTTCGAGCGTCTCGGGAGTGACGCGGGTCCTCGCGGGCTTCCCGTCTCCCGCGAGATCGCCGATCGTCGTGCGTCCGCAACCGGTGAGCGCGGCGATGCGCCGTATTGACAATCCGAGCGCGCGCAGCGCCCGCACCTTCACCGCGGCGGCCTGCGCGTCGACGGGTTCTACGCGCGGCGCGATCCCGGCAGCCCGCGCCAATTGCGCTCGATACCGCGCTCGTGCGTCCGTGCAGGTGCCGCCGGAGTCGTCTCCCGGGCACGCGCGCCGGTCACGGCATCCGAGCAGATACCCGTTCGAAGTGCCGTGCTCGATCGGCGTCCCGATGCCTGCAGTGCGGCGTGACGTATAAGACTGCATGTAGCGCCGTCGTGCTTCGGAGCAGGTTATCGCGCCCTGGAGCCAGTTGGGGCAGTCTCGAGCATCGCGACATCCCCGGGCGTAGCCCCATGGCGTGCCGTGCACCTCGTGGATCGTGCTCGTTGGGGTCGCAGCCGCTTTGGCTGGTGCATGTCGAGGTAAGGGCTGATCGGCCGGGAGACGTGCCAGATGGTAGTCGGCGCGTCGACGGACGGCTGCCTCGGCGCAGGAGAGCAGGTCGGACTCTTCGCCGTGAGCGCACATGGCTCGCGTGCGGCAGCCTCGATCGAAACCAGCCCGGCTGCCGTGTGGCGGAACAGCCGCGTCCATGTCCGTCATCCGTGCAGTGAGCGCGCGAATCATGGCTGGTTTCAGGACTTCGAGCTCGGCCGGCCGGGAATGTGGTTGAGTATCGACTTCGAGAAGCCGCCGTCGACACAGACATCTTGGCCGGTGACGTATCCTGACAGCGGGCTGACGAGGAATTCGATGACATTGGCGATGTCGACGGGTTCACCGATCCTGGACAACGGGATGATCGCTTCGCGCGCCTTTTTGATCTGCGGGTCTGCATACATCTGCTCGGTCATGCCGGTACGGGTCATGCCCGGCGACACGACGTTGACGCGGATGCCGTCGGGCGCCCATTCCAGCGCGAACGTCTGAGCCAGCAGGGTCAGCGCGGCCTTGCTCGGGCTGTAGGCACCGGAGCCGGCATGGGGAAGTTGACCGGACATCGACGAGATGAAGCACGCGGCGCCGCGGTTGTCCCGCAGATGCGGATGGCTCGCCTTGGCGAGCAGCCACGCACCGCGGACGTTGACGGAGAACATGTGGTCCCAGTCCTCGAGGGAGACGTCCGTGAGTGCGCCGGGTTTGGCGATCCCGGCATTCGACACGAGTGCGTCCAGGCCGCCGAACGCATCCGCCGCCGCTGATACGAGCTGCGCCGGCACGTCGGGATCGCCCAGGTCGCCCTCCAGCCCGATAGCGGTTCCGCCGACCGCCTGGATCGAGCGGACGACCTCCTCCTGCCCCGCGCCCGACCTGTTCCCGCAGACCGCGATCATCGCCTGCTCGCCTCGAGCGAGAGCCGCTTCCGCCAGCCTCAGGCTCGTGGCTGCACCGATCCCGCTGCTTCCGCCGCTGACGAGGGCTCTCATCGCGCGATCTCCTCGCGGGTTCCCAGGTTCCACCCGAAGCGAGGAAGGTCCTGCATCGCCTGCGCAAACTCCTCGAGTGGATTCTCCTGGCGGATGATCTCGAGCACGACGTTGCTGAATCCCAGGGTCGATTCGACCGCTCGGCCCAGCCCCTCCCAGTCGATCACTCCGGTGCCGATGGGGTCGTGGCCCCAGACGTCTGTGCCGGTGTCCGAGATGTGCATGAGCCCGATCCACTCGTGGTGCGCGTTCAGCGCCGCGACCGGGTCGTCCCCGATGTACGCGGCATTCGCGACGTCGTGCACGATCCTGAGCGCGTCGTCGTCAACCGTGCGGATGACGTCCGCGATCTCTTCGATCGTGGGAGTGAAGCAGAACGGGGCGTTCTCGAACAGGAGGCGCTTGCCGGCGTTCTTCGCACGGGGGACCAGATCCTCAAGGCTCTCGTAGAGCCACCCGTACACGCTCTCGAGCGGAGGTGAGATCACCGGACGGCGTGTACCAGGAGAGATCACGATGTCCGGGACGTTCCATTCCGTCGCCAGTTCGATCACCGAGACGACATGCTCGATGCTCCTGCGTCGCACGCTCGCGGCCGGGCTTGCCAGGTTGAGGTCATATCCGCCCGCGTTCAGCGACCGGATCTTCGCACCGGACCCGTTCAGCTGCGCCGCAGTGGCCGCGCGCTCGGAACTGGAGATATCCACCGGCCAGCAGTGCGGTGAGCTGATCGGGATCTCGAAGGTCGTGTACCCGTTCTCGACCAGTTCCGCGATCGCCTCGGGAGCGGTCTTGGACCAGAGGTAGGAAAAGGTGTTGATGATCATCGGGATTCTCCTTCTTCTTCGCGGATCTGCTTCAGCAACGCATCGATATCCACGCCGGTATCGTCGTTGACGGCGTCGAGAACCCGGACGCCTTCCCATGCGACGAGGGTCTTTCCCCAGCGGGCCCAGAACGCGTCCCAATCGCCGAGCTTCGCGACATCGCGCGCGAGGCCGCGCGTGACGAGCCGCGTCTTGATCACCGCTTCCGGAGCAAGGATGCGGAGGACGAAAAGGCAGGAAGCGGGCCATCCTCCCTCTGCGGTCGACCGGAGGAAGAAGTCGGGTCGGTCCAGGTATGCGGCGAAGGGTGCATCCAGGACGATGTCGTGTCCCAGCCGTAGATTGTCGCCGGCCACAGCGAAGAGCGCCGTGTACTCGGACGGCATGAGCCGGGTCCGGTAGAAGTCGCTGCTCTCTCGATCGGTGCTCTCGTGCCCGCTCGCGGCGAGGGCTGCTTCGACGAGCGGTCCGGCCAGAGTGTCCTTGTCCAGATACACCGCAGACGCGCCTCGGGCGAGCTCGCGCGCCACCGTGGACTTTCCGGAACCAGCGGGGCCGACAACCGCGACCGCGAACGACATGTCAGCCTCGTGCGGCTTCGACGGCGGAGAGGAATCTCCGGGCGGCCGTCGTGACGCGTGCGTAGTCGCCGTCCGGTCGCGCCGCCTTCGTGACGCTGCTTCCGACACCGACGGCGCTCACCCCGGCCGCGAACCAGTCGCGGACGTTGTGCTCGTCGACGCCTCCCGCAGGCATCAGGGCGATCTGCGAGAGGGGTGCGAGCACCGCCTTTGCGTAATCCGGACCGGCGTCGGCCGGGAAGAGCTTGACGATGTCGGCTCCCTCCTCGGCCGTCTCCAGGATCTCGGTGGGAGAGTAGGCCCCACTGATCGAGACCACCTGGTAGCGGTTGGCGGCGCGAAGCATCGGGCGGCTGAGGTTGGGGCTCACCACGAAGGAGGCACCCGCGGAGACTGACGCGTACGCCATCGCCTCGTCGATGACCGTGCCTGCCCCGATCGACACCTCGGAGCCGTACTCGTTCGCGAGTCGTTCGATGACGCCGAGTGCACCGTCCGTGGACAGCGTGATCTCGATCGCCCGCACCCCGCCCTCGATAGCCGCTCTCGAAGCTCGCAGTGCCTCGTCGGCATCGTCGAGCCGCACGATGACGACCGTGCCGGTCGAGTGGATATTCGTCAGCGTCCGCAGCTTTGCGTTCATGAAACCCCTTTATATCGTTGCTCGACATGAATATAGTAGTCTTCGACAAAACTGTCCAGAGGTGCCGCATCGACGCGGTGGCCGATCACGGGAGCCCGCTCGAAGGGAGCGCGCATGAATCCAGCACGAACGATGGTCCTCGGGCCGTCGCACTGGCACGTTCCGCTCTGTGCGGAACGGATAGGCGCTCGTCATGACGTCATCGGAGTGAGCGACGAGGATGCCGACAGCGCTCGGCGCTACGGCGACCTGTGGGATGCTCCGGTCTACGAACGCTGGCAGGATCTGCTCGCGGCGCACACTGACGCCGACCTCGCCTACGTGTTCGTGCCGCACGACCAGATGCGAGATGCGTGCCTGGCGCTGATCGATGCGCGGATTCCTCTCGTCGTGGAGAAGCCGGCCGGCGTCTCCCGGACCGAGGTTGCCGACGTCCGAGCTGCTGCTGAAGCTGCGGGTGTGCCCATCGCGGTCACGTTCGTCCAGCGAGGTGGGCCCATCGAGCGCTGGCTGTCGCAGGCGGGCCCGGCTGTGTACGAGAGCACACAGTTCATCGCGGGCCCCCCGGACCGGTATCTGACCAATGGCAGCCCCTGGATGATGGATCGATCGCGCTCCGGAGGGGGGTGCGTCATCAATCTCGCACCCCACTTCATCGACATGTTCCTGAGATCGGCGGGGCAGCGAGAGGCAACGGTTTCGGCCGCTCTGTCGTCGACTCTTCATGGACGCGGCGTCGAAGACTTCGGGTCGTTGACTCTCACAACATCCGACGGTCGGATCGGCACCATCCAGGTCGGCTACGCGTTCCCCGGCTCCGTTCTCAAGCGGCACTGCTCGTTCACGCGAATCGGCCCGAACGGGGTGGCGAGCATCTGGACCGACGGGACGGCTTCGTTCACGGACATCGCGGGCGCGACACAGGTGAGCACTCTCGATGTCGATAGCGATCCTCTGTACGACCGATTCGTGGACGCCGTCGCAGACACGCTCGACCAGGGATTCGAGGGACTGCCCGGCATACGCGACCTCGAGGATGCCATGGCGATCGTATGGGACGCCTACTCAGAAGGGAGTCCGACCCCATGACCGGACGACGACTGCCCGGCGTGCGCTACGTGGATCACGCCGCCTACACGGTTCCCGACCTCGACGAAGCGGTGAGTTTCTTCGTCGACGTGTTGGGCGCTGAAGAGCTGTACCGCTCCAAGCGGGGCCCGGACGCCGACTTCATGCCGGAGAACTTCGACGTCCCCGCCGACGCGCAGCTCGAGCTCGCCATGCTGCGGATGCCTCCCAACCTGAACGTCGAGCTGTTCCAGTGGCAGACGGCGGATCGTCGGCACGAGCATCCGCGCCACAGCGACGTCGGGGGCCACCACCTCTGCTTCACCGTCGACGATGTCGACGATGCCTTCGAGATCCTCCGGCAGATTCCCGGCGTCCGGATCCTCGGTGAGCGCAAGGAGGTCGCCGGCGACAGCCCTGCCGTGGCGGGCAACCGCTGGGGCTACTTCGTCACGCCCTGGGGTCTGCTGATCGAACTCGTCGACCGGTCCCGAGTGCAGAACCCGCCGCACCTGGTCGGCCCCGCCGACTGGACCACTCACACAGAAGGACCCACATCGTCATGATCATCGCAGGGCACACCCTCGGCACACCCGACCACGACCTCCGCGGCGCATTGCGGCTGTTCCGTACGGCGGGACTCGACGCGGCCGAGGTCATCTATCAGCAGGACTACGCCGCCGCGATCGCGCCCCACGACGAACGCGCGGCCGCTGAGGCGGCGGAGATCGCGCGGGACGAAGGGATCCCCATCGTCGCGCTCACGCCCTACACGACCGCCATCAACAGCCTCGACGACGAGTCCTGGGGCGCGGGTGTGGACGATCTGCGCGCGTGCATCGCCGCCGCCCACACCGTCGGCGCATCTCGCGTCCGCGTGTACGCCGGCTCCTGGCATGACGGTGACAAGGATTGGGACGCCCACTGGGGTCAGCTGCGTAAGGCGCTCGAGGTGCTCGCCGTCGACGCGGCGGACGCCGGGGTGGTGCTGTGCGTGGAGAACCACTTCGGCACCATGACCCAGACCGCGGCGAACACGGCACGACTCGTCCGCGAGGTCGCGACCCCGTCCGTCGGTGTGCTGTACGACCAGGCGAACCTGACCTTCACGCACGACGAGGCCTGGCCGGAGGCGCTCGTCGTGCAGGGCGATCTCGTCCGCCACGTCCACGTGAAGGACCTGGTGTTCAAGGACCCGAACGCGCCTTTCCGGGCGAGCGACACGGCACGCGTGAAGACGGAGGAGCGCGCTGTGAGGTCGCGCGTGGTCGGTGAGGGCGTGGTCGCGTGGGACGAGATCATCGCGGAACTCGTACGTCGCGGCTACGATGACGTCCTGACGCTCGAGTACGAGTACCGCTGGCACCCGCAGGACCTCCCGGCTCCCGAGATCGGCTTCGGACAGGCGGCGACGGCTCTCCGGGAACTGCTGAGCGCAGCGGGGGCGAAAGCATGAGCGGCCAGCGTCTGCGCATCGGCCTTGTCGGTGCCGGCAACATCGCGAGTATTGCCCAGCTCCCCTCACTCGTGGCTCGGGATGATGTCGCGCTGAGCGCGCTCGTCACTCGACGTGACGATCCAGAGCCGCTGATGCGTCGGTGGGGCTTTTCTCGTGCGTACAGCACTGTCGACGCCATGCTCGGTGCTGAAGAACTGGATGCGATTTTCGTCCTGACGCCGCGTTCGGAGCATGTCGAGGCAACGAAGAGTGCTCTGGAAGCGGGAGTGGACGTGTTCTGCGAGAAGCCGCTGGCAACTCGCCTCGACGATGCCGAGATGCTCGCGCGTTCGGCGACCGATAACGGTCGAGTTCTGATGGTCGGATTCAATCGGCGTTTCGCGCCCGTGTACCGAACCGGGCGGGAAGCCTTCTCCGCATCCGGTGCGACGTTCTGCGTTGCACAGAAGAATCGGGCGGGCTCGGAGTATCGGGCAACCTTCGAGAACGCCATCCACATGATCGATCTGCTGCGCTGGTATTGCGGCGGCGAACCCGTCGAGGTCACGGCGCACGCAGCAGGAAGCGATCAGTGGCAGGAGGATGGCGTGGCTGCGCTCGTGCAATTCGACAACGGTCATACGGGAGTCCTCATGGCCGCGCGGAACGCCGGCAACTGGGGCGAGAAGATCGATGCGTACGGTGATGGCGTGAGCGCTGAGATCCTCGCCCCCGACACGGCGAGGATCACTCGCGACGGCCTCACCACCATCCGTGAGATGACGCCGGAGGCGTACGGGTGGGCTACCGCAACCCACACCCTCGGCTTCGCCGGTGCCGTCGATCATTTCCTCGAGCGCGTTCGCGACCGACGGGAGCCGCTCACCTCCGGCCGGGAGGCGACGAAGACGCAGGCGCTGCTCGAGCGCATCCTGTCCGCGGCGGGTCTTCCTACTGAGGAACAGCCCGGACGCGAGTGGTCCAGCCACGCGAAGAAGTGAAGGAGCTCAGATCATGGTGAATGCAGCAGATCAGGTGGTCGTCGTCACCGGCGGCAACGGAGGAATCGGCGCTGCGATGGTGGCCGCCTATGTGGAGCTCGGCGCGACGGTCATCAACACCGACCGCGGGCCGGCCCGGGTAGGCGCCGCCGCCGAGTACTACGACCTCGACGTCACCGACGAGGCGGCGGTTAAGGCGACGCTCGCCGAGATCGTCAAGAAGTTCGGTCGCATCGACGTGCTCCTCCACGCTGCCGGTGTGCTCGGAGAAACCGTCGATCCCATGAGCACAACCACCGCGGAGTTCGAGCGCATCATGACCATCAACGGCACCGCAGCCTTCACGGTGACGCGCGAGGCCGGGCAGATCATGCTGGATCACAGCATCAAGGGATCCATCCTGCTGCTTTCGTCCGTCGCCGCGAAAGAGGCGCGGACGACGTACCTCCCGTACAACGCGAGCAAGATCGCGGTGCTCCACATCACCTGGTCGATGGCGCAGATCCTGGGCCCGTCGGGAATCTCCGTCAACGCGATCGCCCCTGGGCCCACAGAGACCCGCATGTGGGCGCAGCTCGCGGACGCTTCCGGCCCCGACGTGGAGGCCGCCCGGCTGGCGCGAGCGGCGCGTGCCGCGCAGCTGCCCATGCGACGGTTCGCACAGCCCGAGGAGATCGCGAACGCCGCGCTGTTCCTCACGGACCCACGCAACCGGTACATCACCGGGGTCACCTTGGATGTCGCCGGCGGCGCGCATCTCGGGATGGGGTCATGAAGGTTCTCCGCAAATAAAGGAGATTTTCGACGTATATGCGTCGAACAGTGCTAATATCGGGGAAGAGGTCACCAGATGAAGGGCCTCCGCAGTCGAAATGCCAAAACGTCGCTGACAGGCGCAACCCGAGCGCTCACAGGTGTCACACACGCGACTGATCTCAAAGGAGAGAGTGGGATGATCACCAAACGCTGGAAACTCGTGGTGGCGGGCCTTGCCGCGGCGACGCTGATGCTGGCCGCGTGCGCGCCGGCGGACGACTCCGGAGGCGCCAAGGGCGGCGGCAACGCCAAGGGCCCAGTGACACTGACGTACTGGGACTTCCTCGACCCGAGTCAGGACAATCCGCGCGCTCACGCCCTACGGGACAACATCGCGGCGTTCGAGAAGGCGAACCCCGACATCAAGGTGGACCTCTCAGTCGTATCGCTGGGGGACATGCTCAGCCGACTGCCGCAGGCGGCAGCAGCTGGCCAGGCCCCTGATGTGTTCAAGATGTTCAGCCCGACCGTTCCCCAGATGGCGGCCGCTGGCGCCTACTCGCCTCTGCCTGATGCCGCATCCGGTGTCAAGGACTGGCTGCGGCCTGTCAAGACCCTGGCCGGCCCCGATGGCAAGCCTGTCGCGGTGCCGTACGAGTATCGGACGTGCTCGCTGTACTACAACCAGAAGATTCTCGACAAGATCGGCGCGACCGTCCCGAAGACATACGACGAGGTCGTCGATGTGGCGGCCAAAGCGGCGGCGGCTGGTTATACAGGTTTCGGCACCGGCTTCTCCGATACGGACAATTCGGCGATCATCGCCACGTTCTTCGACTGCTTCATGAGCCAAGTCGGTCAGAACATCTGGAGCAAGGACGGCAGACCGGTCTTCGCCGGCGCGAAGGCCGACGAGTTCGGTGACTTCCTCGCGAAGCTCCGAGATGCCAAGGCGCTGGGCAGCAGCGTCGTCTCTGACAGCTATTCCACGGTGAGCGACGGTCTTGCCAATGGCACGGTCGCGATGGCGGTTCTGGGAACAGAGCGAATCGTGACGTTTAGCAAGACCAACCCGGACATCAAATGGAGCGCCCTCCCCAAGGCGTCGACCGGAAGCCAGGCGGGCACGACGATCGGCTGGACGATGGGCATCGGCGCGGGGAGCAAGCACGTCGATGCTGCATGGAAATTCATCGACTACATGACGGGCCCGAAGGCTGGTGCGGTGATGGCGACGGGAGGCGAAGTGCCGCCGCGCGCGTCGACCTATGACGAGTCGTACTTCTCCACGCCGGCGGCAGACACCGTGAAGTCCATCGCCGACTACGTCAAGAGCAACAGCAAGCCGCATGTCTATGCGGACGACTGGATCGCGGTGGCCAGCGGCCTCTCCCACGCGGGGCAGTCGCTCTATCTGAACGGCCTCACGGGCAAGCAGTTCATCTTGGCCGCGCAGGACGCGGCCAAAAAATAGACCGAGGAACATCCGGGGAGCCCTGCGGGGCTCCCCGGGGATCGGAACATCATGACTGACACTCGCACTCTGGTGATGCCTCCCGGGCAGCGCAAGACCAGGCTGGGCGCGGGGCGGAGCCTCAAAGTGGGTTCCGGCCGTGCAGACCGACGGGTATGGCTATACACCGTTCCTGTCATCCTCGTCTTCACCTTCGTCTTCATCGGTCCTCTGATCTATACGGGATGGACCGCGCTGCATGAGACGAAGTACTACTCGATCGGAAGCTTCTCTGGCCTCAACTCGTTCACGAAACTGTTCTCCGATCCCAGCCTTCCGGCGCAGATCGGCACGACACTCGTGTTCTCCCTTGGCGCGCTGGTCATCGCGCTCCCTGCCGGCCTTCTGTCGGCGATCGTGCTGAACAACCTTCACCGATTCAAGCGCACGGTGCGCAGTCTCTTCCTCTTGCCGTGGCTCATGTCCCAGGCCACCGCGGGAACGATCTGGCTTTGGTTCCTGAATCCCAATTTCGGGCCCGCGTCAGCGATCACCACTGCACTCGGCTGGGGACCCACGGATGTGTTTTCTTCTCCGACCGCAGCCCTGATCGCAGTGACGCTGATCACAGCGTGGTGGTCGTATCCTCAGGCGATGCTGCTGTTCCTCGGGGCACTGCAGACGATTCCCGAGGAGCTCCGCGAGAGCCTTCGCATGGATGGTGGGGGGATCTGGCGCGGCTTCGTCAGCATCACCCTGCCGTATCTACGCAACACGATCGTCTCGGTCGTCATCGTGCTGCTCATGCTGTATGTGCAGATGGTGACCATCATCCTCGTCACCACTCGCGGCGGGCCGTTGAACGCGACGGAGACGCTCTCGATGCGCGTCTTCAACCAGACCTTCGTCGACTTCGACCTGTCTGGTGCGTCCGCCACGGCGATCCTTCTCTTCGCCGTGAACATCGTGCTCACGCTGGTCGCCATTCGTTTCCGTCGGAAGGAAGCATTGTGAACGTCGCAACCGCACGCCGCCGCCGCCCGCTGCGCAAAGCGCTTCAGGAGGTGCCCTCCTGGATCTACGTCGTGCTGTCCGCAGCCATCGTCCTCCCGCCGGTCGCCTGGATCCTCTCCACAGCGCTCAAGCCGGATGCGGACACGATCAAGTTCCCGCCAGAGTGGATCCCGAACCCGTTCACCGTCGACGCCTTCGCTGGCATCTACACCACGACCAACGTGCGGTTCTTCGTGAACTCGCTGATCTACGCGGGCGGATCCATCGTGCTGGCGCTCACGATCTGCATTCCCGCGGCGTACGTCGCCACCCGATACCAGGGGCGGCGCATGGAGGCGGTGATGACGGGTATCCTCGTGTTCTCTATGGTCCCGGCGATCGTCGTGTTCATCGCCCTGTACTCGATGTTCGTCAAGACCGCGCTGATCAACACCTACCCGCTGCTGATCGTGGTCTACACGGCGATCATCAGTGGTCAGACGATCTTGTTCCTGCGGAACTTCATCGAGAACATCCCCGTCGAGATCGAAGAGGCGGCCGCGATCGACGGCTGCTCGCGCCTGCAGATCCTGTGGCGGATCGTGATCCCGCTCATCCGACCGGGTATCGCGGCCATCGCAATCTTCATCTTCGTGTTCGTCTGGAATGACTATCTCGTCGGAACCGTGCTGGCGACGACCGAGAACATGAAGACGGTGCAGAACGGCATCGTGCGCTACATCACCACAGGATTCGGCAACTTCTGGGGGCTATTCTCCGCCTTCGTCATCGTCGCGTTCATCCCCGTGCTCGCCGTGTTCGCTGCATTCCAGCGATGGTTCATCGCCGGCCTGACATCGGGCGGCGTGAAGGGATGAGCGCGGCCGTCCGGGTTGCCGTGATCGGCGCTGCCGGCTGGGCCGGGCGCCGCCACGCGCGAGCGTTCCACGCGATCGGCGCTGACGTGGCAGTCCTCATCGACCCCAGTCCGGCGGTGCACGAACTTGCGCGCGAAGTCGGCGCAGACGTAACGGAATCGTCCGTCGACCTGCGTCGCGAGAACATCGATCTGGTGGTCGTCTCGCTGCCGACGAGTGTGCAACCCGGCATGACAGCCGAACTTCTCCGGCGCGGCTTCCGGGTGCTGGTGGAGAAGCCACTCGGGTCATCTGCGGAGAATGTCGCGGCGCTCGGCTCGATCGATGGCATCGACGATGCTCTCATGGTCGGGTACACGCTCCACCACCACCCGATCGCAGGTCCACTTGCGGAGTGGATCTCCGCGTCGACGGTGATCAGCGTCAGCGTCCGGTCCGCCGCCAGGAAGCTCACGCTCGACTCCTGGCGGGTGGCGCCGCAGGAAGGCGGCGTCACTGTCGTCAACGGTATCCACGCGATCGAGTACGTCGCCTCGTTCTTCCCCGGTGAGGTGACGGTTCGCAGCTCGTACAAGAGCGACGGACTGCACAAAGCCTCCGTCACCGACTACGCCGCGGCAAACGTGTCCTTCGACGATGGTGGCCCGCTCTTCCGGCTGGAGACGTACTGGAATCCGTGGAACCACACGGCGGGGTTGAATGGCGACGACTGGGCCTTGGAGGTGGACGTCGTCGCGCACGAAGGGCGCCGGCTCTGGTCGAACTGGTCCCTCCACGAATGGGACCGTCAAGGATCCGAGACCACGCATCACTTCCCAGAGGTCGATCTCTTCCTCGAGCAGGCGAAGCGAGCCCTCGACTTCGCGAGGGGCGGCCAGCCCTTTGTCGGCTACCGGCAGGCACTGCGGGCGACCGAGATCGCTGACAGGATCCTTCGGGCGTGAGCACGCCGGCCGGCTCGGTGTGCTCACGTGGTCGCACATGATCGAGTGGCTGCCGGCGGCCGTGTTCGCCGCGCAGCGCCGATGGAAACCCGGAGTGGCCATGGGGACGCTTCAGGCGCTCTTCCTCCCCCTGAATATCATCACGGTCGCGATACTCGGACCTCCTCAGGGAGACCTCTCCGTGCTCGTATGGGCGGCGGGCGGGCTTGTCGTTGGCTCCATCGCGGCATCCTTCTTCCTGCGTCGGCTTGCGCGATTCGCTCGACGGATCACACTCTCGCTCGCCGCGTTCGGCGGTGTCGCTCTGGTCATCACAGGCATCGCGTCGGCGATATGAAGGCTGTACGCGCGTCCTCGCAGGCTTCAGGCCTTCGCAGCCAGCCGTGAAGGCGCACGGTCATCGCTTGAGATGAGTCGCCGCAGGTTATCCTCGCTGAGAGCGAACTCGGTGGCCATGATTCCGGCGCCGATGAGCGCTGCGCGCACTGGTTCCATCGAACGAACGATGGCCAGCCCTTCCGTCGCGAACGGCGTCGCTTTCTGATAGACGACTTCTCGGATCCCGGCGACAAGATGATCGCCTGCCGTGGCGAGCCTTCCGCCGATGGCGATCGTCGCGGGGTTGAAGAAGCTGATGCAGGTCGTGAGAACCTCGCCGATGTCGTTCCCCGCACGGCGAACAGCCGAGATCGCCTCGAGGTTTCCACTGAGCACGAGCCCGACGACGTCATCGACTGTTACCGCCTCCACGCCTTTGGCGGACAAGGACGTCGCGATCGCAGGGCCGCTCGCCACCGCGACCAGACATCCCCGTCTTCCGCAAATGCATGGCACGTCAGCGTCACGCGGCACAGGGATATGGCCGATGGCACCGGCCGCGCCCTTGGCGCCGCGCAGCAGGGCGCCGTTGTTGATGATGCCCGCACCGATGCCAGTCGAGGCTTCCACGGCGATCATCTCGGTGGCATCCGGGCGCAATGCGAGCTCGCCCAGGGCCATCAGATTGGCGTCATTGTCGACGAGTACCGGAACAGCGAAGTGCTTCGCCAGATGCCCGGGAACGTCGAAATGATCCCATTCGGGCAGGTTGGTGGAGTTGAACGTACGGCCTTCTTCGTGGAACACCGGCAGGGCGATGCCCACGCCGACCGCCGCGATTCGCCAACCGGCGTGGTCGCTGTCCTTCAAGAGCGTCGACGACGCGGCTGCTGCCGCATCGAGGACCGCTTCCGGCCCGTCCGTCATATCGGCAGGGAAGGCCGCCTCGGCGATGATCTGCCCCGAGAGGTTAAGAAGAGCGACCAGATTGTGCGATCGACCGATATCGATCGCGATCGTCCCCCAAGACACCGGCTCGAACGACACGCGCGCCGAAGGCCGTCCGGCGGCAGTGGAGGGAATCATCGGCGCCGACACCACCAGCCCGGAAGTGATCAGCTCCTCGAGTCGAAGAGCCACGGTAGAGCGAGCTCGCCCGGTCAGTGCTGAGAGCTCGCTCAGGGTGAACGAGTGATCGCCCTGCCCTCGGCCGAAGCTGAACAGGTCGATCGCATCGAAGGAACCCAGCGGTTTGCTCTCCCGTGCCATATCACCATTACACCACCTCAGCCGGACACTCAGTCGAGCATCGCGCTATAAATGCCCTTCAGCAACGCATAAGTGATGAATCTCGGCGTAATGGTCAGGATGAGGCTGCGCAAGCCGAGAGCATGCGCGCGCCCGCTGGAAGACGCAGTGTCGTCGCTGATTGGTGTAGGCGTGCTCATCGTTACCGCATATCCACTGACCGCAGCGACCCCTGTTCGCATGCTCAGCAGAACTGCGCCAGCGGCGGCTCTGGGGTGCTGCCTCGGTCTGCGGCGAGGATGCTCTCGACGATTCGGGCGGTCTTCGGTGGGAATTCGTCGCCGGGGTAGAACTCTCCATACAGTGACTCGGCGTCATCGAGAGAGGTGATGCCGAGACGGTCGAGGAGGTCGGCGATGTCTTCCGCCTCGCGGGCGCCACGTCGTGCGGCGGAGTGCAGCTTCATCGCCAGCAGCGTCTCATGGGTAGCCGCTTGGATCGTGATCGTCGCGTCCTGGTAGAGCATGACCCATTCGGCGGGACGACCGAACCCGCTGGGCAGAAACTGCGCGGCATCGTCGTTCAGCCAATCGGCTGGCCAGTGCCTGCGTTCGGCGACGGTCCGTGCGGCCCGTTCGATCTCGGCCTTCGGCGCGAACGTGGCGTCGATGTCACGGGTCAGGCGTCGGTTCGCGTTGACGGTGAGAACGATGGCGGCCCCGCCGACGAGTTGCAGCGTGCCGGTGATGCCGCGGTCGCGGAGTGTGTCGGCGACATCTTTGATCCCGTCGATGATGTTATCGCGGGCCAGGAACGGAGTCATATTCGCTTCAGGGGTGCCGTGCACGAGCTTCTCGAACTGGCCACGGGACTTCGAATGACCCGTGTCGTCGGCGTGGCTCATGCGCTCTCCAGCTCACCGGCGGAGATCGCGATGCCGCGTCGGCGAAAAGGTTCCGGCGCCTCGGAGAGATCTGTGAGGGCGGGCAAGGGGAACGGCGTGCGCTGTGGCTCCCACACGGGCTCACTTGGTGCCGTGTCATGTTTGGCAGCCCACGGCGGGACCGAACTCTTGGGCAGCCGAAACTCGACGAGGGCGGCGATCGCATCGTCCCACCGACTGCCCAGTCTGCGGGGCTGTTCGACGGTGAGCAGGAACTGCTCGTATGGGTCGGCTGCGGCGAGGTCATCGGCGAGCTGGAGGAAGGCGCGATATGCGGTGGCGGGTTCCGCGCCAGCGTAGGTCGCGATCGTTTCCGCGGCGTCCGCGGCGGTCAGCCGATCGACGCGGGGGATGACCGCGACCCGGACGCCGAGTGTTTCCGCGATCCGCTCCACGGTCCCAGACGTGGGCTCGCGTCGGCCGCTCTCGATGTTGGAGAGGCTGGATGCGCCAACGCCCGAAGCGGTGGCGGTGTGGCGCAGGCTGACGCCGGAGTTCAAGCGCGCGCGACGGAGGCTCGTGGCAATGCTCATCGAGGTTCCCCTTCCTGCCAATGTTACCGGATGCGACAACAGTCTACCTCGTGTCTCCCCGGCGGCACCCTGCCGGGGGTGTTTGCTCGATCCGGACCTGCCTACAGTTCTCGAACTCGTCCGTTTTGTGTCCGCAAATCCGCTTTGTGTCCGTGTATATACTCGTGGGAACCAGTAGCAACCGTTGCTGGATGCTTGGAAAACAGTGGTATCGAGGGGAACTGGCGCCTTGCGCCATTGACGTGAGGTCGCGGGTTCAAGCCCCGCTCCTGCTACCGAATGAAACCCCTGTCGACGACGTTCGAAAAGTAGGCCATTGCGACGTGTGAAAACGAGGCCACCT
>NZ_JBQEOQ010000010.1:0-85138 GCF_052045265.1 Microbacterium sp. 22303
CAGGTGGCCTCGTTTTCACACGTCGCAATGGCCTACTTTTCGAACGTCGTCGACACGTGTCGGCGACGGGCGAAAACTAGGCCAATACGACGGGCGAAAACTAGGCCACGTGGTTGTGTCGCTGGTCTGCCGGATTCTGGGTTCTGATGCTGGGGAGGCTGTCGATTCCGCGTCCTCGGAGCCGGTAGCTGGCGCCTTTGGGGGTGAGGACGTCGGCGTGGTGGACGATGCGGTCGATCATCGTGGCGGCGGCACGCCCTGCACGCTGTGGCAGTGACGAACCAGAAGCGGACATTACGGTGCGGTGCCCAAGCATCTCCGCGTCGCGCAGCTTCTCGCTGAAGCGGAAGTAGTCATGAAGCGCCCCTTGATCCAGGGCGCTGAGTAGGAAGAAGGGTGTCCGGTCAGAGTCCCATGCGTCGCCGAGCTCACGTCGAAGCTGGAGGTATGCGGGGTTCGTTAGTCTCGGCATCGTGGCCGTCACTATGAACCGGTAGAGGATGACGCTCAAGCATGAGCGGGAGTCAGCCCTGCTTTCATGTTCACCTTGGTTTTGCCGTTCGCTTCGGTGTGGGACAAGCGAGTGGGCCAGCGCGGTGCCCGTCTCTCTAGGGGACAGCGCCACCGATTGGCGATCGCCCTTGCACTCGTCCGCAACCCACGCGTCTTACTCATCGACGAAGTGACGAGCGCTCTGGACTCAGAGTCCGAGGAGACCGTCAAGGATGCTCTCGACCTCCTGATGCGCGGTCCGACAACACTGGACGTCGCGCATCGATTGTCGACCATCCGTCAGGCAGACCGCATCCTGGTGTTCGAGGGCGGTCGCATCGTCGAGCGCGGTCGACACGACGACCTGATCGCGGGAGGCGGTCGTCACGCCGACCTTCATTCCGCAGTCTCGGATGAAGCACCCCTTCGCGTATCGATGTGCGTCAATGCCCCGGTCGGTCTCAGCATGCTAGGGAGTCGCCTGGCTACCTATCGCTGGACGGCCGTTGGCGCATCAGCTGGTAGTGGCAGCCGATACTCGAAGCCCACGACTTTCCCCTTCGGCGTGAACCAAGTACTGCTGGGTCAGCGCGAACGGGCAAGGCGAAAAACCGGACCGCACGGGCGTTCGTCAAGTCCCATGCGTCGAATCCGTCCACTCGCTGCGGCTCAGCGGTCGCGAGATCGGCTATCGGAGATCTACCGCTGATCGACGAGCTCCCAGTCCGAGTACCAGCACAACGCCCGCATTCTTTCTCGCCAACGCCTTGTCGGCCTGAAACTCAAAGAGCAACGAGCTCTTTCAGGTCTACCGTCGGGTCAGCTAGATCCGCCCGATCGACCACCGAACCACGTTCGACGAGCAGCTTGCCCTGCGCGAAGTCCTTTATTGAGTTGACGCAATCCAGCGCGATCACCCGCCCGTCGCGCAGATAGACCACGCTGAATCGGGACGCCTCGGGATTGCCGCGGATGACATACTCATCATGGCCAGTGAGCAAGCCGACCGTCTGCAGCTTGACATCGAATTGGTGCGACCAGAACCAGGGCGGAGCCGTCGCAGGGCGCGTCGTCTCGAGAATGGCAGCGGCGACGATCTTTCCGTGCTCGACTGCATTCGGGACAGACTCCAATCGGACGCGGCCCGCGGCTGCAAATGGGTTGTCGAAGTTCGCGCAGTCACCGATGGCGTACACGTCCGGGGCGGAGGTAAGGCACCCCTCGTCGATCTCCACACCGTTCGAGCAGACGATACCCGCCGCCATGAGGGGCTCGACGTTAGGGATGAGGCCGACTCCCACGATGACGAGGTCGGCGGGGAGTACCTCACCCGTGTTCAGACGCACGCCTGTGACTTTCCCAGCGTCGTCGCCGAGGATCTCGTCCACGCCGGAACTGAGCAGAATCGACGCGCCCGCGTCGCGGTGAAGACGAGCGTAGAAGTCCGAAACAGGAGCACACGTGACGCGGGCCAGCAGGCGATCCTGCACCTCGATGATCGTGACGCCGATGTTCCTCGCGGACAGCGCGGCCGCGGCCTCGAGCCCGATGTATCCGCCGCCGATGATCACGGCGTTGCGGGCGGTCTCCATGTGCGCGCGCAGTCTTTGCGCATCCTCGTGATTGCGCAGACTGAACACCCCGGGCAGATCCGCGCCGGGAAGGTTAAGTGTCCTGGCTCGGCCGCCCGCCGCCCAGATGACGCGACCGTACCCGATCCATCGTCCAGTGGTAGTGAGAACACGATGACCGGCGACGTCGATCGACTCCACCGAGACGGCCGGAAGGATCTCGATCGCGTGGGTGGCCCAGTACTCCGTGGACCGGAAGCGAAATTCATCCACCTCCGCCTCGCCCTTCAGGTACGCCTTCGACAGCGGAGGGCGCTGGTACGGTTCATCCTCCTCGTTGCTCACCATGCCGATCGAGCCGACGAAGCCGCCGTCGCGCAGAGATAACGCGGCTTGCACGCCCGCCTGCCCCGAGCCGACGATAAGAACGTCGAACGACTCGGCCCCTTCGAGTCCGTGCACGGTGCTCATTGGTGCTCCGAGATCTGCGTGGCGAGGCCGTCCATGTCAGCCGTGACTGTCACCTGACATGCCAGGCGGCTCTCGGGCCGCACGTCGTCCATCATGCTGAGCAGGTCCTGCTCCCCCTGCGACTGCGTGCCCGTCTGGTCTTGCCACGCCACCGGGATGTAGACGTGACAGGTTCCGCAGGTGAGTTCGCCGCCGCACTCGCCGACGATGCCAGGGATATCGTTCTGGACCGCGCCGCGCATCAGCGATTCCCCGTCCGGGACATCCACTTCGTACAGGGCGTCGTCCGGGGCAACATAGGTGATTCGGGTCATGAGTTCTCCTGAGGATGCTTCAAAGGTTGATGACTGATCGGAAGTGCAGAGAGGGCCGAACCTATTCACGCTCCGCCCCCACCACATACACGCTCAGCGGAGCTCGCGGAGCGATTCTCTGATATCGGCGACGAGCAACTCGGGTTGCTCGAGGGCGGGGAAGTGTCCGCCCTTCTGCTGCGGGGTCCACCGGACCACGTTGTAGTTGTGCTCGGCGATGCGTCTGGTGGACCGGTACAGTTCCTGCGGGAAGATTGCGACGGCAACGGGCGCTTCGACACGTTCGATGGCAGGCCCCATCATTCCGGCGACCGCGGTCTCGAAATACAGGCGCCCCGAGGAGCCGCCCGTCGCCGTCACCCAGTAGGTCGTGATGTTCGACAAGATTTCGTCTTTGGTCAGGACCGATTCGAGGTCGCCGTCGTTGTCGGTCCATTTGTTCAGCTTCTCGACGATCCAGGCGGCAAGACCGACCGGCGAATCCACCAAAGAGTACGCGATCGTCTGTGGTTTGCTCGCGTGCAGCGCGAGGTAACCCGTCTCGGTCATTGAGTACATCGCCTGGTCGGACGCGAGCTGAGACTCTTCCTCCGTCGGATCGCCGTCCTCTGGTCGCAGCCCGCTCGTCATCAGGAAGGTGAGGTGCAGACCTTGCACCCGCTCCGGATGACGAAGGGCCAACTGACTCGCTACGACCGATCCCCAGTCGCCGCCATGCACGAAGAACTGCTCATAGCCCAGCCCGGTCATCAGCGCGGCGAGTCCATCCGCCATACGCGCGGGATGCCAGCCTGCCTCGGTGGTGGGTCCGCTGAAGCCGAATCCCGGCAGCGACGGAATGATCAGATCGACGGCATCCTCGGCGCGGCCGCCGTGAGCCACCGGATCGGTGAGCGGGCCGATCAGCTTGAGGAACTCGCCCGGCGAACTCGGCCATCCATGCAGGAGCAGCAGGGGAAAGGCGCTAGGAACGGGCGACTTCACATGGATGAAGTGCACGTTCTGACCGTCGATCGTCGCCGTGAACTGCGGGAAGGCATTCAGTCGCGCTTCGAATGCCCGCCAGTCGAACTCGTCGCGCCAGTACGCCACGAGCTCTTGCATGTAGTCGAGGCTGGCGCCGTAACTCCATCCCGCGTTCGGGATGGAATCCGGCCAGCGGGTGTTAACCAGCCGACTGTGGAGGTCGGCCAGGACGGCGTCGGGCACCGCGACGGTGTAGGGGGAAACTTCCATGGGTCTGCTCCGCTCTCAAGCAGTCAGGGTATTGTCGGCACGCTTGAGGGATCCCAAGCGATCCCAGTCTCCCAGCACGCGCGACTTGAGGTCCTCGTCGCCCATCCACTCGGTAGATCGAACCATGTTGATAGTCTCGAAGAACTTCAGCGCGATCGCGGGGTCCTCCGTCGCCAGAGCGAGCACACGATCGCCGTACTCCGACTCCGGCGACTTCTCCGACACCTGAGCGACACCGTCGATCGTGACGCCAGGAACCGCATAGTCCGAACCTGTCGAGAATCCCCACGCCGGATCGACCAGCGTCTGCAGATTGTGCTGGAAGCGTTCCGCGAAACCGCCGAGACCCGCATTGTTTCCGTTCTGGGCAAGGTGCTCGGCCAGAGTGGTGCGCAGGGTCGCGGCGCCTCGCGCTGCGAGGGTCATGCCCTGACCGTAGATCGGGTTGAAGGCGGCCGCGGCGTCTCCGACGACCACGAATCCCTCCGGCCGGTTCTCCAGGCCAGCCCAATCGCGGTGACGATTGGACGTGTTGCTCCAGCCCTCGATGTCGGTGACACGCCCGTGCTGTTCGATCAGATCCTTGAACTCCGGCGCGCCGAAGCTCGAGATGAAGTCCATGAATCCGTCGACGTCGGTTGGCGGCCGGTCACCAGCGCAACCCTGAGCGGTCACGACCATGAGGTTGCCCTCCTGGCGCCACATGGATGCCCCACGGGTGGCCGCTCTGCCTTCGCCGCTGACGGTCGGACCGACGTAGTAGGCGACCCAACCCGGATCCCAGTCCTCGGGAACCTCGACATACGTCGTGGCGTATCCCCACTTCGCATCGATGACGGTCTCGACGGGCTTCTGGTAGCCGGCTGCCTCGAGCCACTCGGGAGCGATGGACGGACGGCCGCTGGCATCGATGATCAAGTCGCCGGTGATGACTTGGCTCTCACCGGAATCCAGGCTCTCCACCACGAGTCCGACCGCGCGGCCATCCTCGACCACGAGGCTCTGGGCTCGCGAGCGGTCGATGATGGTGACGTTCTCGATCTCGGACGCACGACGGCGGAGGTTCCACTCGAGGAAGCGTCGGGTGCTCATGAGCATCCGCATGTCGGAGGGCTGCCGGGCGAACCAGCCGAATTTGGAACCGTACTTGAATCCCGCGGTGGGGTCGGTGTAGGGAACACCGGCTTCCTGCAGGTCTTCGGTGAGGCCGGGGAAGATCTTCTCGAGGTCGAGCGCACCGCCTGCACTGAGAATGTGGAACTGTCCAGAGTGAGGTACGCCTCGACGCTTCTCTGCACCCTGCGGCAATGCGTCCCGCTCAATGACGATCACCTTATTGAAGAGGCTAGCTAGTGCCGCCGCGCTGCTGGATCCGGCGATGCTGGCGCCAACTATCACGGCGGTGCCGAGCCGGGGAATCGAGTCGATCTGTTCTTCGGTCATGAGTTGCGATCCTCTCTTCGCGGGCGGCGTTGCCCACTGGGTCCGCGTCCGCGCCTTTAGGCGTCGGATGTCGCGCGGACTCGACCAGGTTAGCTTATCAAACGATCGACCGGTAGTGGAGACGAGATGTGAAAGCTTCTTGTCTCCAGTCAAACACCGGTGGTCGATGAGAAATCGCTCGTGTCCGAACCGATGGGACCATCCACGGACGGCGGCGGTGACGAGAACGTCGACCCAGGCTGGTGAGCGCGGTCAGCGTGCCCGAACCGAGTCTCCGACGAGAGCGACAAGGGCGTCGACAATCGTGTCGGTGTCGAACTGGCGGCCCGAACGCCGGCTCGGCCAGAACCTTACGTTGTTGACGGACCCGAGGACGAAACGGGTCAGCAACCGCTGGTCGATGTCTTTGCGGATGGTGCCATCCGCCTGCCCCGCGACGACGCAGTCGCTGATACTGCGCTCGAAAGCACGCCCCCAACCGGCCGCCGTGGCGTGACGCTCTCCCGTCAGGTGCTTCATCTCGGTGAAGAAGATGTTGGCTCGCTCGACGTTGGCCAGGAACCACTCGCTCGAGCGCCGGACGTTCAGTAGCAGTTTCTCCAGCGGAGGCAGATCGAGCTGCTCGATCCGCTCGTGAATCTCTCGCGTCTGCTCGTGCGACTCCTGGAGGATGCGGAAGAGAAGCTCTTCCTTGGAGTTGAAATAGTGGTAGAGGCTGCCCTTGAGCACTCCCACCCGGCTGGCGACATCCTGAATCGAGGTGGACGGATAGCCCTTCTCGGACATCACGGAGATGGCTGCGGCGATCACGACGTCGTCACGGTTGTACCGTTCACGCGGCTTCGCGGCATCGCCCGGAGCGCCTGTGCCGGCCTTTGACTGAGTCATTTTCCTCCTCGTTGCGTCTAAGCGGAGCGGCAAGGCCGCAGGCTTCCGAACCGCACTTGATCCTTTACGTTAGCGCGTCACCGTCGCCGGAACCGCTGCGGTGTTCGTCGAGGCGTGAGGACGACTCCTTCGCCGCCACGCCTCGTGCCGGCGTACCTGTTCTCCGCGGATCGGAGTATGGTTTCAAACGAGCGATCGGCAGTTTCAATATTATGCGCAATGACGCACACCGTGAGGAAAGAATATGACAATGAAGGCGTGGCTCTTCCGCGATACCGATATCCCCCTCGAGCTCATCGAGCGGGACGTGCCGGAGCCCGGCGACGGCGAGGTGCTGATCCGAGTCGGCGCGTGCGGGATCTGTCACTCCGATGTCGGTCTCTTCGAGGACCGCAAGTGGCTCGACATGATGAAGACACCCGTCGTTCCTGGTCACGAGATCGCCGGCACCGTGGCCGCGCTCGGCCGGGGAGTTGCTCAGTTCTCCCCCGGCGATCGCGTCGTGGTGTGGTCGATCGCCGAGCTGCACGGGTACTTGCGAGACGGCGGCTTCGGGGAGTTCGTGGTGGCCAAGGCCGACACTCTGGTGCACGTGCCCGCCGACGTCCCTCTTGAGAAAGCGATCTTCTCCGAGCCGGGGATGACCGCATACGCTGGCGTCGTGACGGCAGGGATGGTGGCGCCAGGTCAGCGCGTCGGCATCATCGGGTACGGGGGTCTGGGCCGCATGGGGGCGCGCATTGCGCAGCTGAAGGGCAGCGAGATTTACATCGCCGAACCCAACGAAGCTGTCTGGGACGACGCTCTGGCGGCGGGCACGAAGCGCGTCGTGCGCGATGTCTTGGAACTCCAGAATGAAGAACTCGACCTCGTCGTCGACTTCGCCGGATTCGGGACGACGACCGACGGCGCCATCAGCGTCGTCCGCCCCCACGGCCGTGTCGTGCTGATCGGGCTGGGTCGAACGGAAGCGGCCATCAACACCTACAAGCTGGTCGGGAAGAACGTCTCGCTGCGCGGCAGCGGCGGTGGGAGCAAGGAAGACCTCGAAGCGGTCCTCAGCCTGATCGCCTCGGGCGAGATCGATCCTGTGATCTCTGCGACGGACTTCGAGGGCATCCCGGCCGGGCTCACCCGTCTCGCCGAAGGCGGCGTGACGGGCAGGCTCGTCGCGATCTACTGACCCGCCCCAGCGTTCGCGAAAACGGTGGCCACGGTGGCATCAGCGAAACTGTAGGCGTCGACGCCCCGCAGCACCAATTCAGCCCCGCCGTCACAGAACAGCATCTGTCCGCAAAGGTGGGTGTTCTGTTCTGATGCGAGCCAGATCAACAGATCGGCGATCGTCTGGACCGTCTGATGATGATTGAGCGGTGTCGGCACTGAGGCATTCATCTTGGCTCTCCCCTCTTCGGACGCGAGGAGGGGAGCAGTCATCGGAGTCAGGACGAGCCCCGGGGCCACTCCGTTCAGCGGGATGCCGGCACCGGCCCACGCCGTCGTCGCCGCCTCGCGTCTGAGCCACAATCCGATCGCCCGCTTGCTCGACTGGTAGATCAGGCTCTTGGTCGGATCGTCCGCCTCGTATGCGCCTGCAACCGCGAGCGCCTCAGCCTCGTCGTCTCGGAGTAGAGCCTCGACCAGGTCGGGGTGGTACGGATGCACGACCGAGACGGACGAGACGAGCACCGCGCGCGGATGCGGTGAGCGTGCCAGCACCGGACGGATGCCTTCGAGGAACTGCGTCATACCGAAGTAGTTCACCGATGCCGTGACGGCTCGCGGCGCGGCCACGCCCGCACACGCGATCACGGCATCGATGGAACCGGATGCCGCAGCCACCGCATCGGCGACCGCCTTGTCCCGCCCCGAGGGGGTAGATAAGTCCGCCTCCACCTCGGCGTCGCGTCGGTCGACCCCGATGACTGTCGCCCCTCCTGCCCGCAGGGACTCTGCGGTGGCGAGACCGATGCCCGAGGCCGATCCGGTGATGACATATGTGCGCATAGCTGTCTCCCTATCGCGGCACGCCCACCGTGGACGAGCCCAGGATCAGTGTGCCGACCAATCGCTCGTTTGACAAGCATTGGTGTGTCGCTCACAATGGAACGACCATCCTCTCCACGAAAGCAGCACAGCCATGCATCCCGCACAGCAGAAGACCCTCATGCGCGACTTCCTCATCGCCCTCGATCGGGCCGACAGCGATGCCCTCGCAGGGCTGACGTCGGACGGTTTCACGTTCGAGACGATCAGCACCGCATCTGGTGAGTCCGCGCCGCTAGCACGTGAGCAGTTCCTCGACATCATCCCCCGCGTGCTCCCGACGATGTTCCCCGGGGGTTTCGGCTACGAGTTCGAAACGGCCATCACCGAGGGCAATATGGGGTCGATGCAGGGCACCGCCAAGACAGTCACCGCTCAGGGGCGGCCCTACCTTAATCGCTACCACTGGTTCTTCGCGTTCGACAACGAGAAGGTCTCCATGTTCCGCGAGTACCTCGACAGCTATGCCGTCTACGAGGCGTTCCGGCCCTGACCCGGGGCGGGATCAGTCGATCGAGTCGCCACCGTCCACGACGATGGTGGCGCCCACTACGTACTTCGACTGATCTGAGGCGAGCCAGACGACCGCGCCGGCGATGTCTTCGGGGGTGCCGAATCTGCCCGCCGGGATCGCGGCGGTCATGTTCGCCCGCACCTCTTCGGATGTCGATGACATCAGCATGGGCGTCTCGGTCATCCCGGGCGCTACAGCATTGATGCGCACTCCGCTGCGGGCGTAGTCCAGCGCGGAAGACTTGATGAAGCCCACGACCGCGTGCTTGCTGGCTACGTAGGCGGCAAGGCCCGGACTGCCCACGACACCCAGACCTGACGCCGTCGCGATGAAGGACGCGTGAGCGGATTCACTCAGCGCGGGCAGAGCAGTCTGGAAGGTCACGAACAGACCGGTCAGATTCACCTCGATCACCCGCCGCCACGTGTCGAGCGGAATGTCACCGGCAGCGGCGACCGGCTGCGAAATCCCAGCATTCGCGTGCACGATGTCCAGGCCGCCGAACTCTGATGTCGCGAGTGCGACCACCTCGGCCATCTGCTGCGGATCTGAGACGTCTGCGGTCCGCACACGACCGGCGCCCGGGCGGATCTTCTCCGCGAGGCGAAGAGTCTCCTGCAGACGACCCTCGTCGACGTCACAGCCCACGGCGGACGCACCGTTGCGGACGAGCGCGAGCAGCGAGGCCCGGCCGATGCCGTCGCCGGCTCCCGTTACGATCGCCACCCGGCCTGAGAGATCTGATGTGGACATGCTCACTCCTTGTTGTATATCAGTCGTCGGATGCGATGGCCACGAGCGTGCCCGCGCCGTCGCACCCGACGATCACGGCTCCATGCGGTGAGATCGCCAGATCCGCAAACGGCAGCCAGGGTCCGGGAGCGAGGCCCGGCAGTCCGGCGACGATGGTCTCCCCGACGCCGGGTGCGGGACCGACGGGAAGGTTTGCCGCGATCTCGGTGACCACCCCGCCGCCCAGATCCACGCGCAGCAGCGTCCGCGCTGCGCGATCGAGGACGAAGACATCCTCGCCGGACACGGCGACGCCGGAGGGCTCAATCAGACCCTCCATGAGCGTCCGTGAGACTCCGTGCTGGTCGATGTGGATCACCCGGCCGGCACCGGACTCGGCCACCACGATTTCGCCGGTGGCCGTCACGGCGACGCCGCGCGGATCGTCAAGTCCCGACACGAGCACGGTCGTGCCGGCTGCGGTGATCTGCAGCACTTCGCCCGCATCGCCCGCGACGGCTACTACACCGCCGTCGGGCGCCCCGGCCATTCCCATCAAACCGGCGATACCCGTGGCGAGAACGGAGTCGGCACTGTTCTGCGGCCACTGCGCGATCGTGCCCTCCGTCGTGCCGATGACCAGGCTGCCGTCGACGAGGTGCGCGACGGACCGGGCGACTCCGGGGAACCCCGGTGTCGCGACGGAAGCCGGGTGCTCCAGCGACCCATCGGGATGCCACCGCGCATACCCCAGTCCGTCGGCGATGCAGACCGAGCCGTCGGCAGCTGCAGCGACGCCGAACGGCCCGACCAGCCCCGGGGCGATGAGCAGGCGCACCGCTCCCGATGCATCAATGGCGCGGACTGATCCGTCGATCTGGTTGGAGACGAAGAGCGTGCCGTCGTCTCGGAATGCGAGGTTGTCCGATCCGCCGGGAAGGGTCGCGATGACCTCCACGGCGCCTGATCCGACCGTGGACACCTTCACGACGTCACCGCCCGCAAGAGAGGCGTGCAGGATACCCTCGGGGCTGAACTTCACCGCGGTGGGTGCGGACAATCCGGCCGCGACCCGCTCCGGCACGCCCCCATCGATCCCGATCCTCCAGATCTCGCCAGCGAAAACCGACGGGTAGTAGAGGTACGAATCAGCGCCAGCGGCGAGCCCGTTCGGCCAGTCCACGTTCTCGGCCAGGACACGCCGCTCGCGGCCGTCGGGGAAGAGCTCGAGGATCCGCCCTCCGGGCCGGAATTCGTCGACGAACACCCGATCCCCGACGGTCGTGATCCCGTTGGCCGAGGGGACATTCGCATCCACGACCTCGACTGAACCATCGAGGTGGCGCACACTCACCCGGCCCAGAGCGAACTCGGTCACGTACATCCGCCCGGCCGCGTCGAACGCGATGTCGTCGGGGCACTCGATCGGGTCGTCGGACCGGCTGACGTTGCGTACGGCACCGTTCAGGCTGTCCACCGCGCTGATGGCACTTCCGTGCCCCTCGGCGATGTACAGCTCGCCGTCGGGTCCGACGACGAGGCCGTTCGCCCCGACCAGTGCCGTCGCAGGCGTCAGCGCGGTCCATGTCCACCCGGGGTGGGTGGTGATCCGGGTCAGATCCTGCCCGCCGTATCGGGTCGTGCGCGTGGTCATCTCGAGGCCGACAGCGGCGCGTTAGCGCTTCGCGATCGGTGCATGAGGGGCCATCAGCTTGCCGAAGTCACCCGGCATCTCGCCCCAGAGGTTGCCACCGCGCGGGTCCTCGACGCTCCAATGCCGCGGCTTCCATCCGTCACCGGCGATCTTCTGCATGTCGGCGTAGACCTCGACCAGCAGACCATCGGGGGATACGTGGTAGCTCGCGATGTTGTCTCCGCCGCCGTGTCGGCCCAGGCCCCACAGGTAGCCGTAGCCCGAGCGCGAGAGCTGATCGCCCAGCCGGCCGAGATCAGCGGTTCCCGGAACCTCTAGAGCGTAGTGGTGCACACCCTCGATCGGGCCGCGGCCGATCGCCAGCGTGTGGTGCTCGAGGTGGCAGCGCAGGAATCCGATGTAGGGATCCTCAGGAGTTCCGATCCAGTCAGAGGGCTTGAACTTGAAGACTGCCACGAGGAACTCCGTCAGTCCCTTCACATCCTGAGTCCACATGAACGCGTGGGCCAGACGATGCGTGAGCACGCCCTTGGGCTGGTAGTCCCTCTCGACCTGCTCCATCTCGACATACGTGTCGATCACGTGCCCCGTGGGCGCGATTATGCGCAGCATCTCGACGATGCCGGGCTCGCTCGTGGCAGACTCATCGATCGTGGCACCGATCTCGATCGCGTTGGCGCGGATCTGCGCCAACGCGTCGGCATCCTGTGCGATGAGGCCGATGTGATCAAACTCGGGCCCTTCGGACCCGCCGATGAACTCCATGGTGTGGTGGTTGAGGGAAGGCCATACGGAAGGATACGGGCTTCCCTGCGACACGTAAGCGGTGTTGCCGACGCGCTCCACCTCGATCATGCCTAGGACGTTCGTGACGTAGTCGACCGAAACGTCTACGTCCGGCACTCGGAAGGCGATATGTCCGATGTCTGCGATGAGCATGCGTTGACTCCTTGAGGTCTAAGAGGTAACCGACGTCGAATCGACGTCAGGCATGAACGGTTGGTTGAGATACGCGAGCTGCCGCTGAATGAAGCCGGCGATTCCAGACAGGGCCCGGACGAGGTTCTCGCTCTCCGGGGCGAGTCCGCGGTTCAGGAAGATGTGCGGCGCATCCGGGTATACCGCGAGCTCCGCCATGCCGCCCGCCTTGGCGTACGCCTCGACGAATGCGAACTGCCGATCGGAGGACACGCCGCCCATGTCGTCGGCATCACCGTGCACAAGCAGAAGCGGAGGTGTGCGGATGTCGGTGCGGGTTGCCGCGATGTGCACAGGACTCATCGCGGTGACCTTGCTGACGCCGCCGAAGTACTCGTGCAGGCCGTAGAAGTCCAGCTCGCCGACCTCAATGCCGTCGGCGGCCTCGGTCACGTTCGCATCGACCATCATGTCCACCAGGTCAACGGGTGACCCGGAGCAGATGATGTAGGCGAGTTCAGCATCCAGGTCGGGCGCGTCGCGAAGGGGACGCGAAGTGAACGGCTCGGAGAATCCGAGCATCGCATTGACGAGCACGTTGTGCGCGCCGCTGGACACGCCGAGGGCGCCGACGTTCTCAGAGCTCGCATTGAAATCCGCAGCGTGCGCCGTGAACCAGCGGATGGCGTAGTTCACGTCCGCAAAAGTCGCCGGGAACGGACCGTGCGGTCCGTCGACGCGCCGGAACGTCTCCGTGGGCGGGGCCTGACGAAAATCGATCGACGCGACCACGATGCCGTGCGAGGCCAACTCCTGGTCGATCGGTCGCTGGCGGAAACGATCGAAGAGTCGCCATCCCCCGCCGTGAACGTCAATCAGCAGAGGGAAGGGGCCTTCCCCCTGCGGCTGGAAGACCGTGGCGCCGAGCGTGACCCCGTCCACAGTGGTGTAATCCAGTTCACGGATGTCGACCTCGAAGGTGGCGCTCGGGTCGTAGCGCAGAGCGGTAGTCGGTGCGGGCATGAGTATCAGGATCCTCTCTGGTCGGCCTACGTGTCAGCCGACGGGTACGGTGCCGGCCGAGGCCTGGTCGCGAGATGCGGAAAGCTGGATGCGCAGCTGACTGACGACGGCCTGCACGTCAGTCGCGTCGTGCACTGCAGCGAAGACGTAGAAGTCCGGTCGGGCAAGGAAGCCTGCGATCCGGTGCTCCGAAAGGAAGGCCGCGTACGCACCGTCGAGGTCGCGGGCGATTCCGGGGCCGGCGACTTCTCCGACGCCGACGATCGTGCAGCGGATCGTCTCGAGGAACGCGCGGTCGTCGTCCGAGAGAGAGACGGCCACGTCGACATCGCGCATGATGAGTTGGAAGCCCCACCCCACGACGTCGTCGAATCGGCCCTCCCGGCCCTCAAAGGACACCCGGCCCTGGGGAGCCAGTTGACCGACGACCGGCTCGGTGCCCTCGTTCAGCAGCACTCCCTCGTCGATGTCGGCAGCCGGCGGCGGGGGCGGTAACACCGATCCCTCCAGGAGGTCGCGGTCGCGCTGCCGCGCTTTCTCGGAATCCAGCTCCATCGCCCACCGCCCGATCTGCTCGGAGACGGTGACGACTTCCTCGACCTGCGGGAAGCGCTCGGTGAAGTAGGTTTTCAGCAGCGCCGGATCACTGACACCGCGCAGCACGAGGTCGAGCTTCCAGCTGAGATTGATGGCGTCGCGCAGACCCGAGCAGGCTCCCTGGGCGAGAAACGGCGTCATGGTGTGAGCCGCGTCGCCAGCGAGCAGGACTCGTCCGCTCTGCCAGGATCGAGCGAGCCTGCTCTGGAACGGGAACATGACGGTCCGGTAGATCTCGACATCGTCACGCGTGAGCCCGTGCACGCGCTCGAGCACTTCGTAGCCGGCGTCGAAGCTCATCCGCTCGTCGTGCGTGCTCTCCGGGTCGGCATAGAACTCGAACCGCAGGCGGCGGTCGCCGATCGGGATGACCGCGAACGCGCGCCCTTCGGGGGCGGCCATGATGACCGATTCGCGCATGTCTTCGGAGAGACCCCAGAACTTCGGCAGGACGCGCTTGCGGATCGCGTCGACGCAGATCCACGCGCTGCGGAACTCCGAGCCGTCCCTCTCGATTCCGGCGGACTCGCGGACGATGCTTCGCGCGCCGTCCGCCCCGATGAGGTAGCGGGCCTGGATCGTCATCGACTCGGCGGGGTCGTCGGACTCAGTCTTGTGCACCTGGATGGTGACGATATCGTCATCCTGCGTCCAGGACTGCACTTCCCAGCCCTGGTATACCGTGGCTCCGTGCTCGCGCGCCGCGGCGTCCATCGCGTCTTCGATGTGAGGCTGGTACATCGAGATGTGGCTGGGGTATCCGCTGACCGAGTACCGGTCGTGGTCCATCTTCAGGATGAGCTCGTGATCCTCGTTGAGCAGCAGAGTGCGCTTCAGTTGATGGGAGTCACGGAGCGCCTCGTCGACATCGCCCGCTGCCTGAACGATGCGCGCGGTCTCCCCGTCGATCGTGCACAGGCGCGGAAGACCGTATAGCGATGGCCACCGCTCGATGACGCAGACCCTGTGTCCCATCCGGGAAAGAAGAGACGCACTGGCTTGCCCCGTCGGTCCATAACCCGAGATGACTACGTCGAACTGTTCCATCAGCATTCCTCCCAGGTCAACGACATTGTGAATCACTCGATGTGCTAATCAAACGACTGATCGGTAGAATAGCACCTTCAGTGCGAGCCGGACAACTTGACGGCGGCACGTGCAGGATAACGGTCACGCACGGCCTTCATGAGGTCATCCACGATCGCCGGCACCTCTGTCGAGACCGCCGTCGGCTCCGCGACCGAGAAGGTGAGCGGGTCGGAGCGGTAGACCTCTGACAGCGCGCGGACAGCGTCCTGCTCATCGAAGGTGGCGAAGTGCCGAAGGGGTCCGCCCAGCCAGCGCGGGAAGGCGAAGCCCGCCGTCATGGCTATATCGACGTCACTTGCCCGCGCAGCGATCCCGTCGCGGACGACGACCGCCGCCGCGCACACCATGGAGGCGATGATCCGACGTTGGATCTCGTCTGGCTCGATCTCCCGCGCCGCGATGCCCTTCTCGCGGCGTGCCGCCTCGATGATCTCGGCGACCACGGGATCAGGCTCCCCCCGTGAGGCGCCAACGGGGTAGTGATACCAACCGGCTCCGGCCTTCCGACCGAAGCGCCCCCGCTCGCAGAGGGCATCGGGGATGGTGACATAGCGCTGACGGGGATCGCGAGAGGCGGCAAGGCGCTTCCGGCGCGCCCAGGCGATGTCCAGACCGGACATGTCGCCGACGGCGAACGGACCGATCGGCAGGCCGAGTGCGCGCATCGCTTCGTCCACCTGTTCAGGGCTCGCGCCCTCCTCGACCAGGAACTCCGCCTGGGTCCGGTAGTCCGAGTAGACCCTGTTGGCGACGAATCCCTCACCGACGCGCGCATCGATCGCGGTCTTGCCGAGCCGTTTGGCCACCGCGTGCAGTGTGGCGATGGTTCTTTCATCGCTCGTTGCAGTGCGGACGATCTCGACGAGGGGGTTCCGGTCGGCCGGATTGAAGAAGTGCAGACCTGCCAGTCGGGACGGATGCCGCATCCCGACTCCCATCTCATCGATGTCGAGGTAGGACGTGTTTGTGGCGATCACCGTTTCGGCGCGCACCACCGACTCCAAGGCCGCCAGCAACTCCTGCTTCACCGCCATGTCTTCGAACACGGCGTCGATCACGAGATCGACGTCAGCCAGACGGGCGATGCTGTCGGTGGCCGCGATCCCCTCCTCGCCCTGCAGGCGTGCGAGCGCTGCCGCGTTCGAATCGAAGACGGTGACATCGAAGCCCTTGTCGCGCATGTGCCGCGCCAGAGCCGAACCCATGGTGCCGGCACCCGCCACCGCGACACGCACGATCGGGGCACCGAAAGCAGCCGTCCGCCCGCCCGCCGCAGTCCTCGTCGCGAAGAAGAGGTATCGCAGGTTGGCGGACTCGTCGCTGGCTCGGAGCCGCTGGAAGATCGCTCTCTCCTCCGCCAGCGCGTCATCGACCTCCAGCTCCAGACCCCGGCGGATGATGGCGATCGCCTCGGCCACAGCCGGTCGCGCGCGCCTGCCCGCACGCTGAGCCGCAGCGTCGATCTCGTGATCGGCCGCGGCGGGTGGCGGAAGATCGCGGATTCGCCGCTTCGCGCCCACCGTATGCCGGATGGCCGCTTCTCTGAGGGATCCGGAGGACACCTTCTCATCGAACACGCCAAGCTCCAGACCCTCCGCCGCCCCCACGCGGCGTGCGGTCGCGACGAGGTCGATCGCTGCCGCGGGGCCGATGAGCCGGGCAGTGCGAACGGTGCCTCCGGCGCCCGGGATGACACCCAGGGTCACCTCCGGGAATCCGATCTCCGCCGTCTCGTCGACCACCCGCGCATCGCACGCGAGCGCGAGTTCGAGACCGCCCCCGAGGGCGAGGCCGTTGATCGCGGCGACGACCCGGACGGGCATCGCCTCGACGACGGCAATGAGTGCAGGCAGTTGCGGCTCCTCGATCGGCCTGTCGAACTCTTTGATGTCCGACCCCGCATAGAAATGACGACCCGCCGACTCGATGACGACGCCATCGAGCTCGGGCGCGGCGGAGACCGCGAGGAGCTCGTCGCGGAGGGCGCGGCGCAGTGCGAGATCGCCGGCGTTGACCGGCGGGTTGTCCAGGCTGATCACCGCGACGGTGCCGACCCAGGTCGTCTTCACCAGCATGTCTTCTCCTCCGACGGGGTTTTCACAAGATCGCCATTGCATTTGCAGGCGAGCTGACGCCGCCGGCGATACGCAACGGGACGGACACGAAGAAGAACTCCCAGCGACCGGAGACCCGGCACGCGGCAGCAAGGGCTTCCAGGTCCAGCAATTCGAACATCGACATCCCGAGCGCGGGGATCAGTCGACGGTGAAGCGAGCCGATGTCCCGGGAACCGGGCGCCGCCTCTACCGCAGGATTGTCGGCCCCGACCGCCGCAACGCGACGATCCCACAGCCACTGCGCCATGGCCTCGTCGGCGCGCAGGCCGTTCCATGCTCGCTTCGCCGCTCGTTCCTCGGCATCCGTGCGCAGGAAGTGTGCGGTCCATCCGGTGTGGATGAGGACGACATCCCCCGCTCGCACGTCCACGCCTTGCTCACGCGCGATCTCCGCAAGGAGCCCCGCGTCGTACATGCGTCCGTCGAACGGAGTGACCTTATCGACCTCATCGTGACCGGCCAGGTCGAGTAGGACACCGCGAGTGGCGATGCCGCGCGCTGCGACGTGGTGGATCCCGATCTGCTCGCGCGCCGCCTCGAGGTCAGTGCGTCCACCGAAGAAGCCGTGTTCGCGGGCGCGAACATGCGCCAGCCCGTCCAATTGGGAAGACGCCTGGGGATTGAAAGCCTCCAGCACGTCTTGTGCCTCGTTCCCCTGAACCTCGACGACGTGACGGACCGGCGATCGCCCGAACAGCGGCGGGTCGAACGCGTCGATCGCGAGATTCAGCGAGAAAGCCCGTCCCTCCCGGACGAGGCGCGCGCCCTCGGCGGTCTTGTCGGAGTCGATGAACGACAGGGTGCCGATCTCCGAATCCAGCACGCTCCACGCGTGCCGCACGCCCAGATCTCCGAGCACGGGGAGCTCGGAGTACGACAGGAAGTCTTTCACTGAGCATCCTCGATGTCGGGAAGCCCTTCGTCGTGGAACCGCTGGATCGCCGCTTTCAGACCGAGCTCCTTGATCCAGGACTGCACCAGTGCCACTTCGGGGGTCAGGTGCAGCAGCGCGTCGGTCTCGGCGCCCATGCGCGCATAGCTGAGCAGACCGTCCATCTCGGCCACGCGGTTGATCGCCTCCTTCTTCAGGCGGAGGAGGTTGCCGGGGGTTCTCGCGATCGAGTGAGCGAGGTCTCGCACGTAGTCGTCCAGCTCGGAAGCAGCGACGGATTCGGCGGCCCACCCCCACCGCACCGCCTGCAGTCCCGAGATCCGGCGCCCGGCGTCGAAGGACATCAGCTTCGCGCGCTTCGGGCCCACCAGGTGCACCCAGAGCGGAGACAGGTAGCCGCCGCCGAGAGGCAGTGAGGGGGAGGACTGGATCGACGCGTCATCGGCGACGATCGTGATGTCGCACAGTGACGCGAGCTGGGTACCGCCACCGATGCAGTGGCCGTGCACCGCGGCGATGACAGGCTGCTCGTGTCTCCAGATCCTGGTCCACAGCTCGATGTTGTGCACCAGGCGGTCGCGATCGGCCACGGGACCGCGTTCGCTGGAGTAGCCGATCTCCTCCGCGTCCGGCGAGACGTCGTACCCGGCGCAGAACGCCCGACCTGCGCCTCGGATGACGACGACTCGGTTCTGTGTTCCGCGGAGGGTGTTCAGGGCTGAGTCCAGCTCCGACAGCATCCGATCGTTCAGCGCGTTCAGCCGCTCGGGACGATTCAGTGTGAGCCAGACGACGGGGCCGTCGTGTTCGAGTGTGATGCATTCGTAGGTCATTGCTGGTTCCCTTCACCGGGTCGTTGCGCCGATCGCCCGTCGCGCCTCACCGTCCGCGCGTCACACACGGCAGCGCAGCCCGCCGATGACGTCTTTGGCCATCATGATGTGTCGAAGGTAGTGATGCAGCCCCATCTCCCACGTGAAGCCCAGCCCGCCGTGCACCTGAAGGACCAGCTCCGCCGCATCGAGGCACCGGTTGACGCTGTACTCGGCGCTCTGCCCGAACGCCTGGCCCGTCAAGCTCGCGCGCAGCACCGCCGCGTCGGCGGATTCGACTGCGATAAGGACATTGGCCAAGTGATGCTTGACAGCCTGGAAGGAGCCGATCGGCTTTCCGAACTGCCGGCGCTCCTGGGCGAATATCACCGCCAGATCGAGCATGCGCCGCGCGGCGCCGACCGAGGTGGCGGCATACACCACCGCGAGTTCGTGAGCCACCGCGTCCGACACGGCGGTCGGGTTCTCGGTCACCTCGACGCCGCGGGCGATCAGATTCAGACCGTCAGGAGTGCCCTCGGGAACGTCGATCAGCGAGTCGACGCCGCCCTCGCCCAGCGAGGTCGCCAGGCGCAGGCCCTCGACCTGACCGAATGGGATGTACCGACGCGACCCAACGCCCAAGGATGCGGTGGGAACGGCGAAGGAGACGGGTCCGTCCCACTCGCGCGCGGCGGCGGAGTGCCGTTTCGCCATGACGCTTTCCATCAGCGGCAGCGGAAGCAGTCGCGTCCCCCATACTTGGGCCAGCGCGACGATGTCGCGCAGCTCCGCCCCCTCGTCGTCGTCGCGTACTCCGACGAGGTCCCATCCGCCGGAGGCGAGGGCCGCCCAGCTCAGTGGCGAAGCGCCGTCGGCGTACGTCCCGATCGCGATACCGGCGGTCGCCCGGTCGAGAATCTCTTCGATCGCACCCGAGGCCAGTTCGCCGATGTCGCCCATCTTGGTGCCGACGATGGCGCTCATCGGGGCAGCCCCAGGACGCGCTCTGAGATCACGTTGCGCTGGATCTCATTCGTTCCCGAATAGATCGACACCGCCTTGGACTCGAAGAACTGATACCGCCAATGCTCACGATCCTCCGGCACCTGCGCCTCGAACCCCACGCGCGCTACCAGCTGCCACAGATCGCTCCACATGACTTTCAGGACTGACACGGCGCGAGCGAAGGACACGCCGCCCTCCGCCTCGAGGTCGATGACCTTCGCAAGCTGCCAGCGCAGCACCTCGGTCTGCTCGTCGAGCTGCTCGAGAATGCCCGTCATCTCGGGCCTGTCGCCGCACGAACGCATCAGCAGGTCGACGTCCGACCGGATCTCCACATAGCGTGCCGCCGCCTCGGACCCGCCCCGCTCGTCGCCGAGCAGCTCCATGGCGATCCGCCATCCGTCGCCGTTCTGGCCGATACGATCCTCGGCGGACACGTACACGTTGTCGAACTCGGTCTCGGCGAAGTGTGTGGCGCCGGATATCTGGCGGATGTCTGATACCGACACCCCTTCGGCGCGCATGTCCACCAGGAACATCCCCAGGTTCTTGTAACGCGGCGCATCCGGATCGGTCACGGCCAGGACGAAGATCATGTCTGCGTGCTGCGCGAACGTGGTCCAGGTCTTGCGACCGGTGATCCGGAAGCCGTCGCCGTCTGCGACCGCACGGGTCTTCACGCTCGCCAGATCCGAGCCGGCATCCGGCTCCGAGAAGCCCTGGCACCACACTTCCTCACCGCTGAGCAGAGGCGGGATGTACCGTTCCTTCTGCTGCTGCGTCCCGCTGCGGACGATCATCGGGGCAACGAGCGTCTTGCCCACGCGGGAGAACCCGTCGGGCGCCTGCGCTTTGGCGGCGAGCACATGGAACATCACGTCTTCGGCGAGTCCGAGGCCTTGGCCTCCGAACGCCTTGGGAAACGCGATCCCCGCGAATCCGCCGCGCCAGAGCTGCCGGTCCCACTCGCGACGAATCAGGTCCGCATCATGAGGGCTTAGCGCACCGCGTGATTCTCGCCACGCCGCGGGCACCGCGGAATGCAGCCACTCCGCTGCTCGCCTCTCGAATTCCACGAGGTCTGCGTGGGACTGCTCCGTGATGGCACTCGCGATCTCCATGTTCTACCTTTCGCCAAGGATCGGTTCTCGATTGCCGCGTCACACTCGCCATAATCGATCGATCGTTTGGTAGCATAGTCCACGATCGGCCGATTGATCCAGCGGCCGGATTTTCATTTGCTGCAGGGACGCCATCACCGCAGGTCGCACAATGGGACCTGCGGATGTCGACCATCCAGGCGAACTCGCTCCAGGGGAGAAGATGACCACGACAGACGATCTGACCGGCCACGCGGGCTTGACCCTCGGATCGCACGTGCGCATCGGTGCCCGCCGAACGCCGCACCGTGCCGCGGTCTGCATGCTGGACGGAGAGGTTCTCACCTATGCGCAGCTTGAGGAGAACACCGACCGCCTCGCGAACGCGCTGCACGGCGCGGGCCTCGGGTTCGGCGATCGCGTCGCGATCTGGATGGAGAACGATCCCCGGTACATCGAGATCTACCTCGCATGCCTGAAGGTCGGGATGGTGGTCGTGCAATGCAACGTGCGCCACACGGCCTACGAGGCTCAACACATGATCAGCGACTCCGGCGCCGCTGCACTGTTCTTCGACGACACCACCGCCGAGCGCGTGTCGATGCTCGAGAACCGGAGCGAGCTACGACTTACGGTTACGATCGGCGGCGAGCGGGATCACGCGATGCACGCCTACGAGCGGTTCCTCGGTCTCGGCCACCCGCAGCGCCCTTCGGGCGCGGAGCCCGCCCCAGACAGCCTCGCTGTGCTGGCCTACACCAGCGGGACAACGGGACTCGCAAAAGGCGTGCGCCTCACGCACCGCTCGATGCGGGCGATCGGGCAGACGAATCAGGTCGCGAACCGGTATGCCATCGGCAGCACACAACTGTTCGCGATGTCGCTCTCCTTCGCCGCCGGGATGCCGGCACACGTGCTCCCACACCTGGCCGTCGGCGGCACGACGATTCTCATGAGCAGTTTCGATACACCACGACTGCTGGACGCGATCGACCGAGAGCGCGCGACCTTCACCACTCTGCCCGGTCCCCCGATCGTCGAGTTCTGCTCCATCATCCGCGAACAGGGTCTGACCCTTCCCTCTCTGCAGAGCGTCCTGCACGGCACGGCAAAAGCGCCGCCCGAGCACTTGGAGATGCTCGTGGATGCCATCGGAACGCGGCTGGTCGAGGGATGGGGCATGACCGAGAACTCGGGCGGACTCGTCGCCGCGACGACGGCGTTGGATTACGCCGAGCGCCGCTCTGGGATCTTCGCCTCCACCGGCCGGGCGGTGCCTGAAGCTGAGGTGCGCCTCATCGACGACGACGGGCAGCCGGTGTCCCATGACGGCGCTTCCGTCGGCCAGCTGATCGTGCGTTCATCCTCGCTCGCAGAGGGATATTGGAACAACCGGGAGGCAACGGAGAGATCCTTCCGGGACGGCTGGTATCACACCGGCGATGTGGGCAGCATCGACGCAGACGGCTATATCGAGGTATTGGACCGTCGCACGGATCTCATCATCTCCGGCGGGATGAACATATACCCGAGCGAGATCGAGCGAGTCCTGATGCAGATCCCCGGTATCGCCGAGTGCGCCGTCGTCGGCGTACCGCACGAGAAATGGGGATCGACGCCGGTAGCCCACATCGTCCGGGCGGACCCCTCATCGACCATGCCCTCGGTCGAGGACATCGATGCCGCGTGCCGGCGCGTCCTCGCCGGATACAAGCAGCCGAGCCGCGTCGCCTTCGCCACCGCACTGCCGCGCAACGCCGGCGGCAAGGTCATGCGTCACCGCCTGACCGAGCAGAGCGCCGCGGCGGTCACCAAGGCGACCGATTGAACAATCGATCGCCTGTCACCCCAGACAGCGTCGAGCGGATTCCCCGACACGGACACCAGAGAGAAACGGCAGGGCAAATCGATGAGACTCGCAACGATCCGCGACGGAGGCGGCACAGTCGCAGCCCGCGTGGAGGGCAGCCAATACCACATCCTCCCCTACCGGGATGTGCGCGATGCGCTCGATTCCGGCCTCGACCTGAGTGAAATAGAAGATGCCCCGGCGACGCGAATCGTCGACGAGGACGAGGTCTCGCTGGCCCCACTGGTCATACAGCCGGAGAAGACCATCTGCGTCGGCCTGAACTACAGCGACCACGCGGCCGAGACCGGCCAGGAGGTCCCGCAGTTTCCGACGCTCTTCGCGAAGTACGCGCGCAGCTTCATCGGCGCGTTCGACGACCTCGTTCTTCCTTCCGCGTCATCGGCGGTCGATTGGGAGGTCGAGCTGGGCATCATCATCGGGCGACCGACTCGACACGCGTCGGAGCAGGAGAGCTGGGATGCGATCGCCGGGTACACCGTGATCAACGATGTGTCGATGCGGGACTGGCAGGTGCGGACACCGCAGTGGCTGCAGGGTAAGACATTCGAGGCATCTACGCCCATCGGGCCACACCTGGTCACCGCCGACGAGATCGATCACGCCCGTGATCTCGCGGTGGAGTGCACGGTGGACGGCGAGGTCGTGCAGAGCTCGCGCACCTCGAAGCTGATCTTCAGCCCGGCTGAGATCGTCTCCTACATCAGCACGATCATCACCCTGGTTCCGGGCGACGTGATCGCCACCGGCACACCAGCGGGCATCGGCGCAGCGCAGACGCCTCAACGCTTCTTGGCACCCGGCCAGCGGCTGACCTCGACGATCGAGGGCATCGGCTCTCTGTCAAATCGGTGCCGACCCGCATGAGCGTTCACACCGTCCTCGGTCCCGTCCAGGTGCCGGCTCTCGGGTTCACCGCGATGCACGAGCACCTCTTCATGCTCTCCGTCGGTCTGTACGACCGGTGGCCGCACCTGCTGGACAGGGAAGCCGCCGTGTCCGACGTCTCGGCGAAGGTCTCGAATGCCATGTCGCTCGGCATACGGACGATAGTGGACATGACCACGCCGAACATGGGCAGGGATGTGGCACTGCTCAGCGAGGTAGCCCGGCGAACCGGCGCCCACATCGTGGCCGCCACCGGCGCCCACCCGCACGAGCCGCTTCCGCTCTACCTCAGAGGTGTCGTTGGCGACGCCTCTGGCGGCATCGACCCTGACCGTCACGCGGAGCTGTTCGTGCACGACATCCTGGTGGGGATGGACGGCACCGATATCCGCGCCGGCATCATTAAGACCGGATCCGACCCCATCGTCGACGAGTCCAACTCGCGTCTACTTCAGGGCGCCGCACGGGCTCATCTGCGCACCGGAGTGCCGATCAGCACGCATACCCACGCGGGAAACCAGGTGGGCCTGCAGCAGCAGGACGTGTTCGCGGAGGCGGGCGTCGACCTGCGCAGTGTCATCATCGGGCACTGCGGAGACAGTTCCGACGTGGGCTACCTCAAGGCCCTGGCTGATCGCGGATCAGTCCTCGGCATGGACCGTTTCGGCTACACGATGCCCGGACGGCCAGCGGTTCCGATCGCGGAGAGAGTGAGCATCGTCGCAGAACTGTGCCGCGACGGTTACGCCGACAGGATGGTGCTCTCGAGCGACTCGGTTTCGTGGAGCGACGTGATATCGGCGAACTACTTCGCGATGCACCTTCCGGACTGGAACCTGGATTTCCTCCCGGAGACGGTCCTGGGCCTCCTCGCGGCCGCGGGCGTGAACGAGAGCGATCTGCATCAGATGACGACCGTCACTCCGAGCCGGATCCTCTGCCCCGTCACCGTCTCCTGAACCGCGAAGAAGGGCCCGGCCGGCGAACACATCGCGGCCGGGCCCTTCTTCGTGCGCGTCTCAGGGCACGAGAATCGCGCGACCGACGACTCGACCCTGTCGCAGGTCCTCCAGCGCGTCCAGCGCGGCGTCCAGCGGATACTCCACCGTGTGCAGTTCGACTCTCCCCTGGGCTGTCAGAGCCATCAGCTCGACAAGGTCGGTGTAGGTTCCGACAAGGTTTCCGACGACGTTGATCTCCCGCGAGATGATCTCAATCGTGGGCAGGCGCACCTCGCCCCCGTAGCCGATGACGTAGTGCGACCCACGATTGCGGATCAGACGCGAAGAGAGGATCTCGGCGCCCGCTTCACCAACGAAGTCGAAGACCACGTGCGCGCCCCCACCCGTGACCTCTTGCACGAGCGCCGCGCTCTTGTCGTCGGACGACGCCAGAACCGTGTGGTGCGCCCCCAGGGACCGCGCGAGTTCGAGAGCAGATTCACTCCGATCCACGACAGTGATCTCGGCGCTCGTGATTGCGGCGAGCGCCTGAACACCGATGTGCCCGAGCCCACCCGCACCCAGGACGACCGCGTGCGACCCGGGAAACAGATCGGGGCTGGCTTTGCGCACAGCGTGGTAGGCGGTCAGTCCGGCGTCTGCGAGAGCAGCGACCTTGGTCGGCGCGAGCCCGGTAGCGAGCGGGATCACCGCTCGCGCGTTGGTGCGGATGAACTCAGCCATGCCGCCGTCGGTGTTGATTCCCGGAAAGACGGCGCGTTCGCAGTGCGAATCCTGTCCGACGCGGCATGCCGCGCACAGCCCGCAGGTGACCAGCGGGTGCAGGATAACCACGTCTCCGGGTGCGACGTTGTTGACGGCACTGCCGACCTCGCGCACCCAGCCGGCGTTCTCGTGCCCGAGCGTGTAAGGGAGCGTCGGATTCTGGATCGGCTGCCATTGGCCTTCGATGATGTGCAGGTCGGTGCGGCACACACCCGCGGCTCCGATCTCGACGATCACATCCCACGGGTCGGTCACCGTGGGCCGGTCGATCTCGTCGATCGTCGGAGCGACCTCGTACTCGTGCAGCCGGAGAGCCTTCATCTTCCACCTCGCTGTAGTCCTCGGATGATATCTGAACATTATCAAACAAGCGTTAGTTTTACGAGTGCCGGGCCAGTAATATGCTCTTGCCAACCAAACGAGTGGTTGTTATGTTGCTCGCAACTGATCGGCCGCCACGCCAGTGAAGTCGGAACCCACCGAACGAAGGATGGATGTTATGTACTCCAAAGACGGAGAAGACTATTTCGTCGTCGATGCCCACGTGCACATGTGGGACGGTTCCGATGAGAATCAACGCAACATCCACGGCGCCGAGTTCATCGAGTGCTTCTACGACTATCACCGCAACCTCTCGCCCGCGGAGTATGTCTGGGACTTCCGCAAGTACCAGAAGTACAGCGAAGAGAACTTCATGACGGATATCTTCGAGAACGGTTACGCCGACCACGCGATCTTCAATCCTGCCGCTCTGCCGGCGTTCTACAAGAACGGCTTCAGCCGCGACATCGCGCAGGACATGGCCCGCAGATCTCCCGACCGACTCACGTACAACCACAACTTCGATCCGCGGTTCGGTGATGCCGGCATCCGACGCCTCGAAGAAGCCGCCGCGACATTCGGACTCAAGGGCGTGAAGATCTACACCGCAGAGTGGAAGGACGACAGCCGCGGCTTCAAGATGAGCGATCGCGAGACCTATCGCTATCTCGAGAAGTGCCAGGAGCTGGGCATCAAGAACATTCACGTGCACAAGGGTCCGACGATCAAGCCGCTCGATCGCGACTCCTTCGACGTCGCCGACATCGATCACTGCGCCACCGATTTTCCTGACCTGAACTTCATCGTCGAGCACGTCGGCCTTCCGCGCCTGGAGGACTTCTGCTGGATCGCCACACAGGAGACGAACGTGTATGGCGGCCTCGCCGTCGCGATCCCGTTCATCCACACCCGCCCCCGCTACTGGGCGCAGATCATCGGAGAGCTCCTCTACTGGATCGGCGAGGACAAGATCCTGTTCGGCTCCGACTATGCGCTGTGGCAGCCGAAGTGGCTCATCGAGAAGTTCGTCGATTTCCAGTTCCCGGAGGACATGCAGGGCGAGTACGGGCAGATCACCGTCGCTCAGAAGAAGAAGATCCTCGGCCTGAACGCCGCGGCGCTGTATCCCCACATCGAGGTTCCGGAACATCTGCGGCTGGACACCGCCTCCACCAGTGCTGAGCCGGTCGGTGCGCTGGAATGATCTCGCCCACACCCGGGAAGGCGTACGAGGTCGAAGACCGGGCCTGGAGAGCCCTGTCGACCGTCATCGACCCCGAGCTCGACGAGCCACTCACCGTCTTGGGCTTCATCGCCTCGGTCGTCTTCGACGGCGCGCAGCTGACTGCGACGCTCCGGCTGCCGACAGCGTTCTGTTCGCCGAACTTCGCTTTCATGATGGCAGCGGACTCCTCCGACGCCCTGCGGGCCGAGCTCGGGAACGTGCCCACGCGTGTGCTCCTGGAGGGCAACGCTGATTCCGATCTCATCAATGCCTCGGTGGAGGCCGGCCTCAGCTTCACGGACGCCTACCCTCGCGAAGCGTCGGAGGATCTGAACGGTCTCCGCAAGACGTTCCAGGCCAAAGCACATCTGGCCTCCTTAGAACGGGTCATCGCGAAGATCATGGTGAGTGGCGCCGTCACGCCCGCTTCGCTCCTGGACGCCACACTCGGCGATGTGCCCCCGTCTGCCGAGCGGAGTGCACTCCTGCGGCGCCGCTCCGATCTCCGAATCAGCGCGGCCGACGACGCACTCCTCCTCGTCGATGAGAACGGCGACGCGTGGGATGCCGCGAACCTCGACGTCCAGATCAGGTTCGCCAAGGCGACGCGCATCTCGATCGAGGGGAACGCGCACTTTTGCCGCGGTCTGCTGCGGACGCGATACGAGGACGCGCCGCTTCCACGGTCGACCGGAGGTTGGAGGCATGATCACCCCACGGATGCCCGCTTGCTTCACCTCATGCCAACCAGCGAACGCTTATCTACATAATCAGCCGTACGATTGGTTGATTAGGTATAGTGACACAATAGGCCGGGTGATGCCCCACAGACCGTAGCCCGGCGATGCCGGGGCGCCCGAACTCAACGAAGAGGAGACTCCATGAGCACTGCAGACAGCTCGGGCCGCCGGGAGGAGCAGCTTCCCCCGAGGTTAACGATCGAGCGCGACCCCGTCGACAAGGTCAGGCCCTCCGCCAAGCTCGTCCAGGCGCGGGAGAGCGGCGAATGGCCCAGCTTCGATTTCTTCGACCCGATGGTCGGGCGGTCGGGAATGAAGGACGCCAGAGCGATCAGCCGGTACACGGAAGCCAGAGAGGTGCTTCGCGCACCCGGGACGCGCCTGGGAATCGTGGTCGATGCCGAGGAAGAATCCCTCGCGATGCCGGGGATGCTGCTCGTCGGCGAGGGCGACGGGCACCGCCGCGCGAAGGCCGTGCTCGTCAGGCACCTCAACCCCCGCCGAGTTCAGGAGTTGCGTCCGGAACTGGAGCGACTCGTCGACAGTCTCCTCGACAAGATCGAAGCACTCGATGGCCCGGTAGACCTTGTCGCGGAGTACACCTCGCAGCTGCCCGCCCTGATGATCTCCCACCTGCTGGGTATGCCCTACGAAGAGGCCAACAAGCTCGACGAATGGACCAAGCATCAGTCCGACCAAACAATTAGCGCAGAAGAGGTCCAAGCGTCCATCTCGGCGCTGAAGGCGTACACGGCTGACCGGGTGACGGAGTCACGGCAGACGCCCGGCGACGATCTGATCAGCGCGCTCGTGCACGACCACACGGACATCCTGAGCGATGCCGAGTCCGTGGGACTGGTTTTCAGCATCGTCACCGCCTCCCTCGACACGACCTCACGATTCAGCACTCTCGCGATCCTCGCCCTTCTCCGCAACCCGGAGCAGCGCGCTATCATGCAGGAAGCGGGTGGCCTCACGGACGCCCATGTCGATGAACTGGTGCGCTACCTCTCGCCGGCACCGAACGCCCAATGGCGATACATCACCGATGAGGTGACGATCGGGGAGAAGTCGCTGAAGTCGGGGGAACGCGTTGCGGTGTCCCTGCTCGCGGCGAACTGGGACCCGGAGCTCATCGGCGAAAATCCTGAGCTGGACCTCCGTCGCGCGCCGGTGCCGCACATCGCATTCGGCCTCGGCATGCATCAGTGCCCGGGCCAGCATCTCGCCCGGCTTGAGGTCAGCATCCTCGTGAGCCGGCTCTTCGCCCGCTTCCCTGATCTGCGACTAACGACGGATGTTCAGGATCTCGAGTGGCTCGAGAGCGACCTCATCTACACCACGCGGACACTGCCGGTGACCTGGTAGGAAGCCGACGAACACGGCCCCGGTACCTCGCTTTGGCGATGCACCGGGGCCGACTTGTTCGTGGGAGCGTGATGTTCAGGATCGCCTCGACTCAGAAACCCAGCTGGGTGCCAGGGGCGGTCGGAGTCAGACGTCGCGGGGTCGGCAGCTCGGTACCGAAAACCCCGCACTCCGCCAGCACCACGGCCGAGGCGCCGTCTTAGCCCTGTGTGAGACCACGGGTCGAGGCGTAGACCCTGGACCACGTACGGATCCACAGTGGGCATGCCTCGACGCCCCACCCCGTCGTGCTTGAGACGAGGGCAGGGCGCCGAGCAAAAAAGCAACCGGAGTGGCTGCGACCGATCAACGCTTCCGGCGACGGGCGTCCGGCACAGCCGCCTGCGTGGCGGCCGCGTTGGCCGCCCGATACGAGAACACCATCGCGGCTCCGATCGTCGCTCCCGCAGCGGGATACGAGTCCCCCAGCATTGAAGCCGTGGCGTTGCCGGCAGCGTACAGGCCGGGGATGGCCGTGCCGTCGGGGCGAACGACGCGTCCGTCCGGGTCCGTGATCACGCCGCCCTTGGTGCCGAGGTCTCCGAGACCCAGCTTCACTGCGTAGAAGGGTGCCGTCTCGATCGCTCCCAATGTCGGATTCGGCTTCTGCCGGGGGTCGCTGTAGTGACGCTCGAACGCGCTGTGGCCGCGACGGAAGTCCTCATCCACGCCCGCACGGGCAAAGCCGTTGAAACGAGTAACGGTTTTGCGCAGCTCTGCGGGGTCCAGACCGATCTTGCCGGCGAGCTCCTCGATCGAATCGGCGCGGATCAGGAAACCGCCGTCGACAGCCGCCTGCGGGGTGATCCCCGGGGGCATGTAGGCGAAGGGATACGAGCGGCGGTGCTGGCTGTCGAGAATCTGCCACGCGGGGACGGCGGAGACGGTCTTGTTCCGCTCCTCCATGGCCCCCCCGAACTCCAGGTAGCCGATCGACTCACTCACGAAACGCTGAGCGGTCGAGTCCACGACGATCGTGTGAGGGTGCGAACGCTCCCAGATGTTGAAGCGGGTCAGCCCCTTGTCGTCGATCATGGTCGGCATCCACCAGGCAAGGTCCATCTGCGCCGTGGCCGCCCCGAGTGCGTCCATCCAGGTGAACGCGTCGCCGTCCGCACCCTCCGGCACCAGACTCCACTTGAGATCGACAGGCCCCTCCTGGTACTTCTCACGCAACGCTGCGTTGCGGGAGAAACCGCCCGAACCGATCAGTACGCCGTTGCGCGCCCGGATCCGGACGCGCTTGCCGGCAATCTCCGCGACGACGCCGAGGACCGCTCCGTCCTCGACGATCAGCTCGCGCACTGGGCTTGAATACCGCACATCCGCTCCGCTGTCGAGCGTGATCTTCAGCAGCTGGCCGATGAAGGACTGCCCGACGACGACGGAATGACGACCGAGCGCCTTCTGCACGAAGGAACGGAAACCGACCTTGCCCGCAGTGAAGAATCCGCGGATCGTCCGCTTGATCAGCAGGAAGTCGCGCGCCTCGGTGTTGTACATGACGAGCCCGGGCATGCCCTGGGCGCCCCGGACGCGCGTCTCCCAGTCGCCAAGAGTTTTCATGTCGAACTGCTCGACCTCGAGTGAACGTCCCCGGACGTTCCCTTCAGGGAGGTGAGAGTAGTACTCCGGGTAGGGGATCATGACGCGGAAGCGCATGCCCTCCTTCTCGAGGAACCGGATCATGTCGGGACCGCTGTCTACGAAGGCAGCCCGGAGCTCGTTGGCGGTGGCCGGCGTCTCCGGGCCGACCGCCGCGTCGATATAGGTGATCGCCTTCTGACGGCTGTCCGGCTCCCCCGCCTTGAGCAGCAGATGATTGTTCGGAATCCACACGGCACCACCAGAAATGGCCGTAGTACCGCCCACTTTGTCAGTCTTCTCCAGGACGAGCGTCTTCAGCCCCTTCTTGCGTGCGGCGATCGCTGCGGTGAATGCACCAGCGCCCGAGCCGATTACTACGAAATCAAACTCTTCGTCGAACATGATGTCTCCTCTCTGAGACCACTTCCGGTCATCCCGGCGCGTTCGCGTGGGAATTCGGCCGTAAAGCAATTATCAAACAACTGTATGGTAGAAAGCCTACTGCTCTGCGCGGCGTACGGAACCCCTAAGATCAGGCAAAGCTGCCCGTCTCGAACCAGTGTTCCAGCACCGGGCGCGCTGCATCGCCGACATACTCGATGCGGCATCCCGGGATCGTCGCAGAGCGCGCATAGATGATCGACACGGATCCGTCCGCATCGCGGAAGATCGCGTCCACCGGATCCGCTGCCTTCTTGAGCGCGTGCAGACGCGCCTCCGGATCGGGCTCCCAGATGCCGAGGTGATGGAGGCCGAGATACTTCCGACCGTAAACCCCCTCGCCGCTGGTCTGGATGACTTCGAGGCGAAAAGGCGATTCGCGTGTGTATGAGATCCACAGATCGATCGGCCCCCGTGTACCGCTGATCCTGTCTTCCATGTCCTCGGCCCGTGCTGAGATGGGCTCATTGAAGGTGTAGCCGAGTCTTTCTTCGAAGTCGCGGATTCCCTCCCGGATATCGGCAACGACGAAACCGGCGTGGTAAGGCATTGACAGCATTGTCATCATCTTTCTCCCGCGGCATCCGGGTTCACCTGCTGCGCCGCTCGCAACCGTCTCGGTCGGAGGCGTGGAACAAAACTTCTTCAGAGCACTGACTGATCGAGCGGAGGACTAGGCGCTCGCAAACTTGGCCGCCGCACGATCGCGCATCCGCACCATGACCTTCGAGAAGACAACCGCGAGCACGAGGACACCGCCGTTGAACACCTGCGTGATCCAGTTCTGGGCGCCGAGCAGGGTGAATCCGTTCACCGCGACGGCGACGAAGAAGACGCCGATCATGGTTCCAATGACGTTCGGATATCCCGGCTTGATGGTCGTCTGCCCGAGGAAGACGGCTGCGAGCGCAGGGAAGAGGAAGCTCGGAGCCGATGCCGCGTCCGCGGATCCCGACCTCACAGTCAACAAGACACCGGCGAACCCGGCCACCAGACCGCCGAGCACATAGGCGATGAAGATGTGCCCTTTCACTCCGATTCCGGCGAGTCCGGCGGCGTTCCTGTTCGAGCCGATGGCGGCGAGCCTGCGGCCGAATGGCGTCTGGTTCAGGAGGTACCACACCAGAGCGGCGGCGATCACGAGGAGCCAGAACGGCCGCGCGATGCCGAGCCACTGACCCGCGCCCCATTCTCCGATCTCCGGAGGCACGCCCTGGATGACGCGGCCGCCGGTGTACGCGAGAAGGATGCCGTTGATCAACACGTAGGTGCCGAGCGTAACGATAAAGGGGTCAAGGTCCAAAGAAGTGATCAGCGCGGCGTTGATCGCGCCGGCAACGACGGCGAACAGCACCGAGATCAGGATGGCGACCACGAGCGGCACCTGATTCGTTGCGAGCAGCGACGCCATCGTCACGCTCGAGATTCCCGCGATCGCCGCCACCGAGATGTCGAAGTAGCCGGCGACGAGGGTGATGATCATCGCCAGGGCGATCAATCCGGTCACGGATTGATTGGCCAGGATGTTCTGGATGTTGGGACCGGAGAAGAACAGAGTCGAGGTCGGAGCGAAAAGCCCGAAGATCAGGATCATCACCACCAGCAGCCCAGCGAGTCCGTATCTCTCGGCGAAAGTGATCGCGCTCCTGCGCCGAGGCGCTCGACCCTTGTGCTTCTTACCGACCATCACGAGCGTTTCAGACATTCGCTGCTTCTCCCCACTGGTAGATCACTTCGTTGAGTCTCTGGGCACTCAGTCCGGATGCGGGAACCTCGGCCACGAGCCGACCCTCGAAGAGGATCACCGCGCGATCGACGACCTGCGCGAGCTCTTCCAGATCGGATGTCACGATCAGCGCGGCACTCCCCAGCCCAGTGGCCTGGCGAACCGCAGCGTAGATGTCTTCTCGCGCGCCGACGTCAACACCCTGCGAGGGCTCATCGAGAAGGAGGAGACGCGGGTCCAGCCGCAGCCACCGCCCGAGGACGACCTTCTGTTGGTTGCCGCCGGACAGAGACCGGATGGCCGTCTGGCCGGAGGGGGTCTTGACGCGGAATTTCGATCGCAGCGTCCCCGCGTCCTTCTGGATCATCGACCGGCGGAACCGGCCACCACGCCAGTACTGGCGCAACACGCTCATCGAGAGGTTCTCGTCGACGGTGAGGTCGGGGAAGATGCCGCCGTTAACGCGGTCCTCGGGGACCATGATCACGCCGGCCTCGATCGCCTGGCCCGGATTGCGGAAGTTCACTCGACGACCGTCGAGCTCGATCTTGCCCGCCGACACGGGCAGATCTCCGTAGAGCGCGCGCAGCAGTTCGGACCGCCCGGAACCGAGGAGTCCGGCGACGCCGACGACTTCGCCGGCGCGCAGCTCCAGATCGATGCCGCGGAGCGGTCCGGCTGTCAGACCCGATACCTTCAGCAGCGTTGAAGCCATCGCCGCTTCCATGGCCGGCCACCGCTCCTGCGCCTGTAGATGTTCTCTGCGCTCGGTCATCGCACCCTCGCCGATGATCGAAGCGATGAGTTCCTGTTCTGTGAGTCTGGAGGTCGTGTGCTCGGCGACCACCTTTCCGTCGCGCATGACGGTAACCCGCTGGGTGAGTTCGAGCACCTCGTCGAGGCGATGGCTCACGAAGATCACGGCATGCCCCGCAGCGGCCATCCGTCTGACGACGGCGAACAGGACGTGGACCTCGTGGCGCGGCAGCGAGGCGGTGGGCTCGTCGAGGATGATGATGCCAGGGCGACCTTCCATCCCGCGCATCGCGCGGGCCGCGGCAACCTGAGCGCGGACAGCGACGGGCAGATCGCGGATCAGGTCGTCGGGGTGCGCGGCAATCTCGAGTTTCTCGATCGCCTCGTCCGCTCCCTTCCGCAGTACACCCCAGCGGACCTGGCCAAACCTCGTCGACGGGTACTCCGTGCCCAGGCGGAGGTTCTCAGCGACGCTCAGGTCGGGGAAGACGGCGAGATCCTGGTGCACCACGCGGATGCCGAGGTCGTAGGCCAGCTTGGGGTGCACGCGTGCGGCCTCCATCGACTCGCCCGCGATGCGGATCTCGCCCTCGTCTGCCTCCACCACGCCGCAGAGGATCTTAATGAGGGTGGACTTGCCGCACCCGTTTCCGCCGACGAGCGCGTGGATCTCACCTCCTCGGACATCGAGGTCCACGCCGTCCAGTGCTCTTGTGCCCGGGTACGCCTTGGCGATGCCTCGGACCGACAGAAGCAGACTTCTTGCCGTATCTTCACTCATTTCAGCTCCTTTGCTGGCGCGCGCAAGGCACGTGAGGTCTGACCTACTGGTCCCAGGGAGTGAAGATCGCGTGGTGCCTGACGAACTTGGTCCGCGCGACCTTCCAGACGCCGTCGACGCGGCGGTAGTCCTCGTAGTAGTGGCCGTATCCCTCGAGCTTCGCGTACGGGAATCCGGAGTCCTTCGTGAACCAGATCTGGTCGTTGAGAGACCAGATCCCGGTGGCCGTGTCCTCGTCAAGGATCTCGATGTCCGGCATGTGCCCGTGGTGCGAGGTTGTCGCGTTGCCGATCGCAGTGCGGGCCCATTCGGCGGCCGCGGCCGCCCCATCGACCTGGTAGATGTGGCGAACGAGCTTGTCCACGTCATCTCCGGTATCGGACTCCGTGAAGTCGAAAACGATGTCCTCGGTGAAGTTCGCGGCGAACGCGGCCCAATCCTTCATGTCGAGCGCGCGGAAATACCGCGACTTGAGTTTCTCGATCTGGTATACCGCGACCAGTCGTTGAACGTCGTCCATGCCGTCCTCCGCTTCTTCTCCGCCGTGGAGTCTTCTGCGAGGTTACGGTGACAGCACGACTTTGTCAATCAAACGACCGGTAGTCAACTTTGGATCAACTGTCGCGCTGACGGATTCAACCGGCCGGCGACACAATGAGCCGTGTCTCCCAGGGGTCGGAGAAACGAAGCGCGTGACCGTCATCGGCGGCGGCGATCCCGTACACGCGGAGTCTGTCAGCGAGCGCGTCGACATCGTCGCGGGTAGGCACGATGATGCGGACATCGCCGAGGCCGAGCGCTGCAGACCGCGGCCCCACGCCCGCACTGTTCCAGGTGTTCAGCCCGATGTGGTGGTGATACCCGCCCGCGGACACGAACAGGGCAGTGTCGATCTGGGTCGTGATGTCGAACCCGAGGGCGTCGACATAGAACCGTTTCGCTGCGGAAATGTCCCCCACCTGCAGGTGCAGGTGGCCGATGGCTGCGGACGCGTCCGGGCCCGCAGCATCCTCGTCGTACCACTGCTCCAAATAGCGTCGCGGATCGAGCGGATCCACCCCCATCTGGATGCTACCGTCGGCGCTGATATTCCAATACTCGCGCGGGCGATCGCGGTAGAGTTCCAACCCGTTGCCCTCGGGATCGCGGAAATAGAAAGCTTCACTCACCAGATGATCGGCGCTACCCTCGAAGATCAATCCGGGCCGCCGGGCCATCGACGCGAGAGCTCCAGCCAGCCGCCGCTGATCTTCGAAGACGATGGCCGTGTGATAGAGCCCCGCCCCCCGCGGGTCGGGGCTAGGCAGGTCGCGGGCGTGGCGCAGTGTCACGACAGGAGCGCCGGCTCGTCCGAGCGTCGTCGACGGTCCGGACTGATCCAGCACATCCAGCGTCACGGCATGCTGATAGAACTGTGTCATGCCGTCCAGGTCGCGAACCAGCAGCTCGACCGCGTCCATCCGCGTCTGATCCGGAGCCTCGCCGCGCGTCGGGACGGCAGGCACCTGCCAGCTGGCCGGGGTCACGTCCATGCGAGGAACCCGACGCAAGCGGCGGCCGCCGCCCATGCCAGCAGCAGCAGGTTAGCGGGCACCACCTTCGCCTCACCACGGATCAGATGCGTGATCAGCGCGCCGAGCTGAATGAGCGCCAGGCCAACCGCGGCGAGCGGAGAGAGCACCGGCGCGATAGCTGCCAGGGCGGGCAGGATCAGCCCGGCGGCACCGATCACCTCCAGCAGTCCGATCACCTTCACCGACCAGAGCGGGAAGTCCAAGGTCCAGGCCAAGCCCGACTGCGCGAGTTTTGCCGGCGGCCGGAAGAGCTTCATGCTCCCGGCGCCGAGATAGACCAATGCAAGCGATCCCGCGATGATCCAGTATGCGATCTGCATGATTTCCCTTTCTCGCCGAACGTCAGCTCAGGCCACCAGGCCCAAGCCGCCCGTCCATGAGATCTCTTCCCGCATGCCTAGCGTGAGCTGCAGAAATCCGATGGCCTCCAGCTCACGGGCCCGCTTGAGCGATCCTGCATCGACGCCGCGCAGGCCCGCCGTACGCACAACTCCCAGCAGGGCTTCCTTCGCGTCCGCGTCATCTCCGGCAACCAGCACGGCGGTGGGCTGGTCGGCGATCACGCCCGAGTGCAGCGTGGCGGCGAAGTTCGTGTTGAACGCCTTGAGGACGCGCGCCTCGGGCACGGTGGACTGCATTGCCTGAGCCGCCGACGAGTACGCGGGAACGATCAGACCGTCGAAGGTCGCGAAGTCGACGGGGTTGGAGACATCGACGAGAACGCGGCCACGGAACGCAGCGTGATACTGGCCGAGGATCTCCTCGACGGCATCGAAAGGTACGGCCAGCACGACAATGTCACCGGTCAGGGTGTCGCCGACGGCTCCGAACGATGCGCCGAGCGGCTCGGCCGCGGCACGCGCCTTGGCTTCCGTGCGACCTAATACCTGCACATCGGCGCCCCCTCGAACCGCGACGGCGACCACTGCCGAACCGATGGAACCCGGGCCGATGACGGTGACTGCGACCATTTCATTCTCCAATGCTTGTTCCGACAAGTAATGTACCGTTCTTACCATGCTTTACTTGTAGCCACAACTAGATAGAGTGTCGTCATGTCCTTCCAGGTACCACGTATGGACGAGCGCGAGTCGGCGGCGTGGCTCGGGCTGACCGCCGTGACCCAACTCCTACCCGCGGTCCTCGACGCCCAGTTGCAGCGGGATGCGGGAATGACCCACTTCGAGTTCACGGTGCTCACCGCCCTGCGGCTCGCGCCCTCCTCCACTCTGCGGATGACCGCTTTAGCAGGGTCGACCAACGCGACATTGCCGCGGCTGTCGCACGTCTGCTCGCGTCTCGAGAAGCGCGGCCTGATCGAACGCCGCTCTTCTTCCGTCGACCGACGCACGACGAACGTGCGGCTCCGCTCTGCCGGCAGGCGCGAGTTGATCCTTGCCACCCCCGGTCACATCGAGACAGCTCGGAGGATCGTGATCGATGCGTTGACACCGGAGCAGCTCGAGGTACTGACGCAGATCAGTACCACCATCCGGCACAACCTCGCCGGCACCGAGCGATGGGGCCCGCCGAACGCCCCGCAGCATGATGAAAGCTGATTCGGTTCGCTACGGGTGTCGTCGGTCGGGTCTCGCGTTCAGCGGCTGCTGACGGTGCCGAAGGCGCGGGCGATGGGGGCAAGGACGAGGGGTCGGGCGGCGACCAAGCCGATCGTGATGACGGCGAGGGACGCGGCGAAGATCCAGAACCCAACCCAGTTGATGGTGTCTTGGGAGGCGTACATGTGGTTGAGATTGCGCAACGCACCGGTGGCGAGCACGAGGGCGACGTGGCTGGCTATGAACGCGACGAAGTACAGCATCACCGGGAAGTGGACGGCGCGGGCCCATTCCACCGGGTAGAGCCGGTTGAGAGTCGCAGCGTTCTTGGGCCAGATGCCGCTCATCCGGACCCCGGTCGCGACCGCGAGGGGGGCAGCCAGGAACACGGTGGCGAAGTACGCCAGTTGCTGAAGGCCGTTGTAGTTGACCCATCCGTTCTCGGTTGGCCAGTTCAGGGAGAGGTATTGCAAGGCCGCGGAGCCCGCGTTGGGGAAAACCGCCCAGGAGGTGGGGACGATCTTCATCCACTGCCCGGTCACGAACAGAAGCACGATGTAAACCAGTCCGTTGCTGATCCAGAGGATGTCCAGGGATTGGTGGAACCAGAGGGTCAAACTGATCTTGCGGTTCGGGTTGTTGCGAGGGGACCAGAACGCGGTAGGGCGCTTGTCGGTGCGGACCCGTAAGCCGGAGCGGATGATCAGCACGATCAGGAACACGTTGAAGAAGTGCTGCCAGCCCAGCCATGGCGGGATGCCGACCGGCGCACCCGCAGGTAGTGGGTACTCTCCGGGGTAGGCGGCCAGAAAGTCTTGGAATGGGTCGGTGCTGAGCAAAAACCGCACCCCGAGCACCGTCATCGCCGCGACTAGCAGCAACCCGACACCGCCGATGATCACGACCCCGGCCCACCCCAGCGCGGTGAACCGCCCGTACCTGGACGGTTCCGGTGCGGACCGCGACGAGGTACGGTCGGCGAACCCCTGCCACGCCGTCCGCGGAAAATTCAAAGGCAACGATGGATCCACCCTCTTCGGGGCCGCAGGAACAAACGCGGGCGCCGGGGTGCGGAACGAGGCTGCGTCGGGGGTCGCAGCAGGTGCGGATACGACGGTTGCGGTCACCGCAACCGCGGCCAGGACCGCGGGGAACTCACCCGTGGGCGGCCACGCCCCCCCACCCGGCACCCGCGGCAGACCGCGCCGGATCGTGCGGATACCGTTGCCCGTGGCGCCCGATTCTCCCGCCATGGCGGCTGGCGCTGCGACCGGCGCGGCGACCATCGTTGCGTCCACCGGGTCAACCTCATCGGCGAGCGGCGGATCACCCGGTGCGGTGGTGGCTGCGGGGGGCCAGGGGTCGCCGCCGGGAGTGCGGGGCAGGCCGCGGCGAACGGTGAGGCGGGACATTGCCATCGGAGGGTTACGCTTTCCAGGCTTGCAGGGCGGTGATCAGCTGCGGCACGACCGTGAACACGTCGCCGACGACGCCGAAATCGGCGATCTCGAAGATCGGGGCGTCTGGGTCCGTATTGACTGCGACGATGGTCTTGGCTGTCTGCATGCCGGCTTTATGCTGGATCGCTCCGGAGATGCCCAGCGCAACATACAGCTGAGGTGAGACCGACACCCCTGTCTGCCCGACCTGGAAGGACTGCGGCACATACCCGGCATCGACCGCCGCGCGGGACGCGCCGACCGCAGCGCCCAGCGTGTCAGCGAGTTCTTCAACAAGCACGAACTTCTCCTGTGACCCCAGCCCGCGGCCTCCTGAGACCACTGTGCCCGCACCCCGCAATTCTGGCCGCGACGAGGTCACCACCACCGGGTCCACACCGTCGATCCTGCCCGCCCGACTCCCAGACGCCATCACGACCAGCGTTGACACCGAGGGCGACGGAACGGCATTGGCGCGGGCTTCGATCGCACCCTGCCGCACCGTGATCACCGGCGCCCCCCACGTCACTGCGGCATCGACGTTGTACGCGCCGCCGTATACGGAGTGCTGCGCCACGATCCCCTCCGCATCCCGGGTCACCCCGACCGCGTCCACACACAACCCCGAACGTGTCCGCGCCGCGTACCGACCCGCGACGTCCCGGCCCTCGATTGAGTTCGACACCAGAACCGCATCCGGCCGCACCAGATCGGTCGCCGCAGCGAGGGCGTCCACGTCCGGGACGGTAAGCCTGTCACCAGCGGCTGGTGCGACCAAAACGGATGCCGCGCCCAACAACCCCGCCGCCTGCGCCAAACCCTCGGCGTCTGAAACGATCAAAGCCACTGGCGTCCCCACCAACGCGGCCGCGCCCAGCAACTCCGCCGCAGTCTTGGCCAGAGCACCGTCCGGCATCGTATCCAGCAGCACCAGAACTGAATCTTCTGCGAAAGCCATGCTCACACCAGCCTGTTCTGCACGAGGAACTCCGCCAGCTTCTGCCCGGCGTCGCCCTCATCGACGATTTTTGTGCCAGCCTGCCGCGGCGGCTTCTCCGACAGCCGCAGCACGATCGACTGCGATGCTGCCGACTCCTGTGGCTCAACTCCCAGATCCTGCAGCGTCAGCGTCTCGAGCGGCTTCTTCTTCGCCGCCATGATGCCCTTGAAGTTCGGGAACCGCGCATCCGGCAACGCCTCCGTGACCGAGATCACCGCCGGCAAGTCCGCCGACACCCGCATATTCGCCCCATCACTAGCCCGCTCACCCGCCACCGTGCCTTCGCCGATCACCACCGAGGTCAAGGTCGTCAGATTCGGCACATCCAGCAACTCCGCCAGCATCGCCCCCATCACCCCAGCCGCACCATCTGTGGACACATTCCCCGCGATCACCAGATCAAACCCAGTCCGCCGGACCGCCGCCGCTAGCACCTCAGCCGTCACACCCAGATCCGCCCCCACCAGACCCTCATCCGCCACATGCACCGCCGAATGCGCACCCATCGCCAGGCCCTTGCGCACTGTCGCCGCCGACTCAGCCGGCGCCATCGACACCACCACCACCTCGGCATCCGCATGCGCATCCGCGTAGCTCAGGGCCACCTCGAGCGACCGCTCGCCGATCTCATCAACCACCGTCTCGCTGATAGCGCGATCGGCCAACCCCGTCTCCAGGTTCAGCTTGCGATCGCCCCACGTGTCCGGGACCGGCTTCAACAGCACGACGATTTTCATGGCACTCCGTTCATTCCTACCATCACTCTACCAAACGAATGGTTGATTAGTAGCTTGCGCGCGATCTTGCCGCCGTCCATCTCGCCGCAAATCCTCGGTCATGTCACTCATCTCCTCGTCATTCACCGAGAATCACGCGGCCGTTCGCACGCAGCAGCGGGCGCGACGTGTCAGTGTCGCGCCCGCTGTCAGTGAGGGGACTAGCCGCGTCTGATCACTGCCCTGTCCAGACCTTCTTGTAGACGGCTTCGTAATCGAACGGCACGGTGTAGGCCTTGCCCGCCGCCGGCATGCTGTCCGGGTTGTCGGCGTTGACGGTCGTGAACCCCACACCCTGGGCGGCGGCCGGAACATCGTTGAAGTAACGATTGAGGTTGTCCATCGTGGCCCAGATGTGGAACGAATTGTCCCAGGCGGCAGGGATCGTCAGCGTCCCGGAGGCGACCAGCGGCTGCGTCTCGGCGAGCCCGGCACCGCCCGTGAGGATCGCGTCACTGCCGGCTTCCTGCACCGCTGCGGCGCCACCGAGCGTCTGATACATGAAGTCGAACGGCAGGTAGACGCCGTTCGCGTCGGGGTGCTTGATCAGCGCGGCCCGGAAGTTCTGGATCCACGGCCCGTTCGGAATCAGGTCGGTGCCCGGCGTGAAGATCTCCTCGCTGATCTCGCACTCTGCACACTTATCGACCTCCTCCTTGAAGCCGTCGGCGATCGCAATCTCGAGGGGATCGGCACCGCGGGTGGTGATGGCTTTCAGCTTCCCTCCGGTCTGGGCGATGAGATACCAGGCCGCGCGCTTACCCTGGTTCTTCCACCATTCGGCGTTGTCCACCGCGTCGCTGTCAAGGATGTTGGGCACGCTGAACAACGGCGAGCCGTCGGTCGCATCGCAGCTCACGCCCTCAGCGCTGATCACGGGGATACCCTGATCCTTGGCCTCCTGCAAGGCCGCCGTCGCGAGCACGCAGCTGAAGCCGTTGAGGAACAGCGCATCGGGATCCGAGGCGAGGGCCGTTCGGATCGCGCTGGAGTAGCCTCCTGCAATATTGAGATTGCCGTCCGCGTAGTTGTAGTCCCAGCCGAGCGCGTCGATCGCATCTTCTGCGGACTGCCGACTGTCCTCGCACGCCGGTCCGCAGGTGATCACCCAGACCGACTTCTCCTTGGCCGCCGTTGGTCCGTCGGCGGGCGGCTCTTCGGAGGTGCTCTCGTACAGTTCATCGAGCGTCGGGAAGTCTCCGGCAGCTCCTTGTGATGGCCCCGTCGTCGTCGACGGGGAGTCCGAGTCAGTGGCGCAAGCGCTCAATGAGGCGACGAGAACCCCCGCCGCGACCGCGGCGACGACAAGTCGCATCTTCTTGGATCGCATTTCAATTCCTTTCATGGCGGGAGTTCCCGCTCAGGCTCGGAGCACCGATCAGCAGCGAGTCGTCAGCTTCATCGCTGAGACATGGACACTGCTCGATCATCATCGCCCATAATCCAACGATCGTTCGGTTGAAGATGATTCACACACTGTAGCGCAAGGGCGCACGTTGTCAATGGCTCTCTGGGGACACACCGGTCGTGACTCGCCGAGCATCACGCGATAACATCTATCGATCGATCGGTTGACTCGATCGCGGCGCGCCCGATAGCCTCTCCCCAGCCGTCCACATGCACCGAAGCCGGGCGGCATCACCGCGTGCTACCGCCGCGGGCGACGGATTGGCGGAAACATGGTTCAAGTCATCCAGATCGGTATGAATTCAAGCGATCTCGCGGGTTCCCTGCGGTTCCACGAGGCGCTAGGTTTTCTGAATGCCGGGGGCCAAGGGCTCTGGGGTGAGGCGATCCGCACGCAGGGACTGGAAGCCGACAGCCGAGCGATCATGTGGTGGATGGTCGGCCCGCAGCCTTTTTTCCAGCTCGAGTTCTTCCACCACACGAATCCCGCGCAACGTCCTCTGCCGGCGGACTGGAATCCCGCAGATCGCGGCTGGACGCGCTGCGGGTATGTCGTCGATGATCTGGATGCGATCACGGACGCGCTCTTCGCCATGGGTATCACCGCCTTGGCCCCTCCGAGCGGAGCACCCGGCGAACGGCGCGTCGCGTTCCGCGAACCGTACGTGGGAGTCGTCGTCGAACTGATGGAACGAGCGGCAGCACCCCCATGGTGCCACCCCACGTCGCCCGCCCTGGTGTATGCGGCAACGTCAGTGTCCGACCTCGAGGGCGCCCGCAAGTACTACAGCGAGATCGTCGCTCCCGGGGCGGTGACCATTCGACTCGAGTCGCTGCACTCTGCCGAGCACGAAGCACTGTGGGGCCTCGGGGGTCGCGAACGCGCGGGCGCGGTTTTCCTCCTGAACGAGGTCGCGGTCGAAATAGTGGCCTATCGAGATCCCGGCAGGCCCCGCCCCGACGACTATCGATCATCCGATCAGGGAGTTGCCAACATCGCTCTGGGATCGAGGTCAGTACCTGAGATCAGATCTACTTTCGGCCGCCTGGCCGCGGCAGGGCTTGTTCCGCCGTCCTTGGTGGATATCCCGCACTTCTGCGGGGGCTACATCGTCGAACCGGAACGGGAGCTGGAAATCGTCGCCGTGGAGCATGAGATGGACGAGCTTCTGGGATTCCGCCCGGCGAACCCGTTCCTCTCGACACCATGACCCGTCATGAGGCGCGCGCCGATCACCACCGCCTTTGGCGTCTTACCCAACCACTAGAAAAGGAGATGTCGCATGAACTTTCTCATCACGGGCGCGAGCGGCAAGCTCGGACGCCTCGTCATCCAGAGCCTCATCGAACGCGGCGTCGACCCGCAGCACATCGTTGCCGGTGCCCGCGACGCTGCCAAGGTCGCCGATCTCGCAGAATCCGGCGTCACCGTCGTCACCCTCGACTACACGCAGCCCTCGACCGTCGAGGCAGCATTCGAACGGGTCAACACCGCGCTGCTGATCTCGAGCTCGGAAGTGGGCAGACGAGCCGCGCAGCACAATGCGGTCATCCATGCGGCAGCCACCGCGGGGGTCGCCAAGTTCGTGTACACGAGCGCCCCGAAGGCGACCACGAGTGATCTGATCCTGGCACCCGAACACAAGGCGACAGAAGAGGCGATCGCTGCCGCGCAACTCCCGGCTGTGATCCTGCGCAACAACTGGTACACCGAGAACTACTCCAACGAAGTCGATCGCGTCCGTGAGACCGGGGCCTTCGCGGCGAGCGTCGGTGATGGACGCGTTGCTTCGGCCACACGCAGGGACTACGCAGACGCCGCAGCCGCCGTCCTGCTCGGCGACGGTCATATCGGCCAGGTGTACGAGCTCGGCGGCGACGTCGCGTGGGACTACAACGAACTCGCGGAGGCCATCAGCGAGGTCACCGGTCGCCCGGCCTCGTACCGGCCGCTCTCCACCGACGAACACGCCGCGGCGCTGAAGTCGGCTGGGTTCGATGCGGGCACGATCGATTTCATCGTGTCTCTGGATGCCAGTATTCGAAACGGCGCCCTCTCCGAGAGCGACGGCAGCTTGTCACGCCTGATCGGCCGACCCACGACCCCTCTCGTCGACGGCCTGCGCGCGCTGGCTAACCTCTAGCGCCGGATCCGCGGCGCTAAGCGCATCTTCGGTTCGCCCTACGCAGCTCAGCGCTCTAGGACGACCGCCAGCCCTTGACCAACGCCGATGCAGAGCGCGGCAACAGCGACACCGCCGCCTCTTCGACGGAGCTCGTGTGCCGCGTGTCCGATGATTCGCCCACCTGACGCACCCAGCGGATGCCCCACCGCAATAGCGCCTCCATGGACGTTCACGATCTCCGGGTCTATCTCAGGCCAGCCGGCGATGCACGCCAGGGACTGAGAAGCGAAAGCTTCATTGAGTTCAATGACATCGACTTCGTCCCACGAGCGACCGGCGCGACGAAGCGCCATGTTCGCCGCTTCGATGGGGGCAATGCCGAAGACGTCGGGGGCACAGGCTGAGACTCCTCGTCCAGCGATACGCGCAAGCGGCTCCATGTCGACCGAGTCGACGGCGCCGAGCAGAATCGCCGATGCTCCGTCACTGATCGGCGAGGAATTCCCAGCCGTCACACTTCCCTCTGCGTCGAACAATGCCGCAAGTGCGGCTAACTTGTCCGATGAAGTGTCGTCACGAATGCCTTCGTCGCGCGACACGACGGCTCCTGGGACCTGCACGATCTCCGAGTCGAAGACTCCCGCGCTCCATGCTTGTGCCGCACGGCGGTGACTACGAACGGCGAACTCGTCCTGCGCCTCGCGGTCAATCCCGTAGATCCGCGCGAGCTTCTCCGCTGACTCGCCGTTGGATATGGTCCACGCCGAGGGAAGTGCAGGGTTAACCATGCGCCAGCCGATACTCGTGTTCCACATCGTCTGGTTCCCCGAAACCGGCCAGGCGCGAGGCAGTTTCTCAAGGACGAAGGGTGCCCTGCTCATCGATTCCACTCCGCCTGCTAGAACGATGTCGGCGTCACCCGATTCGATGGCGCGCGATGCCTGAATCACGGCTTCCATTGAAGATCCGCAAAGTCGATTGACTGTGACGCCCGGGACACTCGTGGGGAAGCCTGCGAGCAGCGCACCGAATCGGGCGACGTTGCGGTTGTCCTCCCCCGCCTGATTCGCGCCGCCGAATATGACGTCATCGACCTGCATGGGCTCGAGACCAGCGCGCGCGACCGTCTCTCGCATGACGATCGCCGCCAGATCATCCGGACGGACAGAGGAAAGCCTGCCACCCGCCCGCCCGAAAGGGGTTCGGACCGCGTCGTAGATGTAGGTCGAAGCCATGTCGTCTCCTTGGGACGTGCTATTCGTTAAACGGTGAAGACATCTGCTCGGGCCGATGGGGTGGCACTCCAGGCGGTGGCGACGCACCGTGGATCGAGCCGCTTGCTCGCAATGAGTCTCTGATCGCCGCCGACGGCATTGCTTGAAACTAACAGATGTTTGTTTTACTATAAAGCATCGACGGCTCGCTACGTGATCGTCGCGGTAGTGTGGCTGGTTCGCTAGGTGATCAGTCGGAGCCACGCGGCAAAGCACGGAGGGCTGAGATGACAGAGTTTGCACTGCTGTGGGGCGTCAGGGCCACCTTCGTCCGCTATGTCGCCCGCCAACCTGGAGCGAGCGCGTCGGTTGGTGGGGGCGCCGCATCAACGAGTGACAATCGATTTGTTTTTCCAAGCTTCAGCGCTGATGCCTCGGCCGACAGTACGGCGGCGACGACCATGGAGTTCGCGGGGAGCGTGCAGTTCACCGCCCACGGCGGAATTCTGGATCTTCTGCTTGCCGATCCATGGCTCGAGGAAAACCGACGCACTCTAAGGCTGAGCTTTGCGACCCGCGGTGCAAACGGACAACTATCAAGAACCGCGGTCGCAGAACTCATCGAGAAACCTGCCGGGAGGCACGATGAAGGTCGACGGCGCTGGGAGGCGAAACTCACCCAGCCAGGATCGGCAGTCTTCGGTGGCATGTACTCGCCAGGCGAGTCACTCGACCCCGTTTTCCTCATTCCGAGCCCTTTGACCGCGCTTTCGCCCCCCACCCCGATCAACGGTAAGAACGAAACCTGACCCGTCTTTGACGCGGCCGTCGCGAAGCGCGGGACTGCTGACGGTTTGGTTGACTCCAATGACGTGCCCCACAGTTTGGTACCTGCAACGCTCTGAGGATCGGGCTTGTTCTGAGAGGCTCAGCCCATGCCGCGACCATTTCCTGTCGAGTTCCGAAGACGCGCCGTGGCGCTTGTCCGAGCGGGTAAGCCTGTCACGACCGCTGCGGTCGAGCTGGCTGTCAGCGCGGCCGCGATCCATAACTGGGTCAAGCAGGATCAGATCGATCGCGGAGAGCGTCCCGGAGCGACAACGCCGGAGAATGTTGAATTAGCGAAAGCGAAACGACGGATCCGGCAGCTCCTGGACCACCCGGGAGGAGCTGCGCATCGCGATCGTGACCTGGATCGAAAGGACCTATCACCGCCGGCGCAGGCAAGCCCGACTCGGACGTTTGACACCCGTCGAGTTCGAGACCATCATGAACCAAACCCTGGCCCTCGCGGCCTAACCGAAACTGTCACCCATCCGTGCAGCAGACGCTTCCTCTCTCGGATGATCTCCGACACCGCCGCATCATCATCCGTTCTGACGACGGGTGTATGCAAACTCCTCGCTGCGGTCGTCACCTTCGCGGTCGCGGCCGTCCTCATGGCCACTATCGACCCGATTCTGTTCGCTCTGTCGATGGTGATCACCGTGGTTGCTACGGTGTTGTCCACCGCCATGGGGCGGCTGGTGCGCTCAGCGTCCGGGAGAACTCAGGCGGCGACCGCGACGCTCGCAGGCAGCTTCGTACGCACGCTGACTGCGCTGCCGCTGATCCGAGCCTACGGAGTGAGTGGACAGCAGCTTGCCCTCATTACAGCCGACGCTAATGACGTCAGGACGAACGCGATCAAGGTGGCGCGGTTGGGTGCGTACATGCAACCGGTCATTACCCTCGCCACTCAAGCGCTCCTCATCGTCACGCTTGCTCTCGGTGGTGTGCGGGTGGCTGAGGGGAGCCTTTCACTCGGAGGGCTGATCGCGTTCATGATGTACCTGATGATGATGGTCGGACCGGTCTCTCAGGTCGGGTCGACGTTTGTGAGCATCCAGACGGGACTTGCGGCGATAGACCGCGTCGATGAAATCGTCTCCGCGCTGCAGGAGAGCGATCTTCTGTCGGGCGGCGCTCACGCCGATGTCAGGCGCGGCGGCGAGACTCTCATTGAACTCGAGAACGTCACTTTCGAGTATCCGCAGGCGTCGACCGGGCCAGCTACTCGCATCGGGCCGCTCGATATCGCTATCCGGGAGGGTGAGCACGTCGCTCTCGTTCTGGGAAGTCCACCGTGTTCGCTCTACTCGAGAGGTTCTACGAACCCAGCAGCGGGACCATCCGTGTGCGTGGAGTGCCGGCTAGCAATGTTCCGCTCGGCGACCACCGAGCTCACATGGCGTGGGTGCCGCAGAACTCGCCGCCGGTAGGAGGAACTGTTCGGGACAATCTCGACATCGAACAGCGCGGCCTTCCGGACGACGCGCTCTTGCAGGCGTTGGGGGACGTGGGGCTGTTCGACAGCATGGGCGGTGATGTCCTCGACCGACCCGTCGCAGTGTCAGGAAGCAACCTCTCAGGAGGTGAGCGGCAGCGGCTTGGGGTTGCCCGAGCGTTGCTCTCCGACCGAGGGATGCTGCTCCTTGACGAACCGACATCGAGCCTCGATGCCATCTCCGCCGAGGGATTGTCGGCGCTGCTGCGGGAGCGTGCAGGGTCGAAGACCATCGTCATGGCCTGCCACCGTCTGGCGGAGGTGCGCGCCTTCGGCAAGATCATCCTCATGGAGCACGGCCGCATCGTGGACGTCGGCACACACGACGAGCTCCTCGACAAGTGCAACCTCTACAGAACTCTCGCCGCGCAGCAACACGCTCCTACCTGAAAGCAACATTCCTGACAGCATGAGCGCATCACCCAGGACGTGGACTGCGACGACCGCCGGCGTTAGAACGCTGTCCTGCCTGCTGCCTGAGCGGTCCCCACTTCGCCGGCCAACGCGTTTAGTGGGTTGTCGCAGGCGTTGGCAGTCCCGGAGACGTTAAGCAGGGTGATGGACAAGGCTGTGCCTGCGGCGCCGGAGACCTGCTGGAGGGTGTTCACAAGAATGCACCCCTCGACGGACAAGAAACTCTCACCCACGAGACTCCTGCCAACACCCATCAGACCGCAGCACCGGGCGACGAAAATGGTTGTGGATCGATGCGAGATCGGGCTGCAGGTCCCGGCCAGGTCCCGGCTCGTGACAACAGCAACCGTCACGGCCTCGAACGGGTGCCCAACGTCCCGCGGTCGCTTCCATAAACCCCTACGAAGAGGACTACGGAAACGGCCAAACCCAGGCAAGAAACAGGCTCTCACCTGGGCTCTTCTGTCGGGATGACAGGATTTGAACCTGCGACCCCCTGACCCCCAGTCAGGTGCGCTACCAAGCTGCGCCACATCCCGTTGTTCACTTTTCGGCCGGAAACAGTCGTTACCGCACTTGACCCCCAGTCAAGTGCGCTACCAAGCTGCGCCACAGCCCGTGGACGACCGCACCGGAGCGCGGGCAACTCCCCTATCGTAGCCGACTCCTGAGGGCTCCGCGAAACCGACGCGGTCCGGGCGCGGCGCGGATGTCGACGGCCCCGCGTAGGGTCGGGATCATGACCACGATCACGACGAAGGCAGCGACGCCCACGGAGTGGGATGACGTACAGCGGACGCTCACGGGAGGCGGCGACGGCGCGTCCTGCCAGTGCGTGTGGCCCGTGCTGCGCAACAAGGACTGGAACGCGACCACGAAGGAACAGCGGGTCGAGATCCTGCGGGATGAGATCACGACCGGCCCGCCGCCCGGGATCGTGGCCTATGTCGACGGCGAGGCTGCGGGCTGGATCCGCATCGGCCCCCGGCCAGGACAGGCACGCATCGTGAACACCCGCACCATCGTCGCCGCGACGCAGGAGCAGCTCGACGACGGCGACGTGTGGGCCGTGACCTGTTTCTCGGTGCGCCGCGATCAGCGCGGCAAAGGGTTGAACGCGGCGCTGCTCGCGGCAGCCGTCGACTACGCCCACGAGTCGGGCGCTCGCATCATCGAGGGGTATCCGGTCGACACCTCCGCCGTCAAGGTGTCATCGAACGACCTGTTCCACGGGGCGCTGTCGACCTTCCTCACCGCGGGGTTCGCCGTCGTCGGCGAGCTGCGCTCCGGGCGGCCTCTGGTGAGCCTGAATCTCGCCGCATAGCGATGCCGGCGGATCCGGTCACGGTGGGTCACGCACCACCGCACTCCTACGATGGAGGGATGCAGAGCCGCACCCGACTTCGCGCCCTGTGGCCGTTCGCGCCGTACATCGTGGCCTCCGCGGTCCACGTGATCGCGAACGCGACGCACAGTCCGCTCATCACGCCGACCAAGGCACTGCTCATGCCGTTGCTCGCGCTGCCCGTGCTGCTGGCCTGGAAGTCGCTGGCGCCACGGGGTGCCGCATTCCTGCTGATCGTGGCGCTGTTCTTCTCCTGGCTCGGCGATGAGGCGGGGCTGTTCTTCCCGTTCGCGCCCGAACTGCCGCTCATGCTGGGTTTCTTCGGCGTTGCGCACCTCGCCTACATCCTGCTGTTCCTGCGCCACCTGCGCGTGCGCCGGCTTCCGATGTGGACCGTCGTCTACGTGCTGTGGTGGCTGTTCATGATCGCGATCCTCGGGCCGCACACGGGATCGCTGCTCGCAGCCGTCGGCGCGTACGGCATCGTCCTGGCGGGCACGGCGGCGACGTCGGCGCGTTGCCGGGCGATGATCGCCTGGGGCGGCACCTTCTTCCTCTCCAGTGACACGATCCTCGCGTTCCGCCTGTTCCTGCCCGACGCGATGCCCGACTGGACGAGCCCCGCGGTCATGGTCACGTACACGATCGGACAGGGCCTGATCGTGGCCGGAGCGCTGCTGACGCTGCGCCGACAGGACCCGACACCGGCGCAGACACGCGTCGCACTCGCCGACCGCGACAGTGGGTTGCCCGTATGAACGTCGAGCCGTGGGCGAGCGGCCCTGTCCGCATCGACAGCTGGCTCTGGGCGGTGCGCGTGTTCAAGACGCGCTCCGCAGCGACGACCGCCTGCCGCGCCGGCCACGTGCGCCTCAACGGCGACAAGGTCAAGGCCGCGCAGACCGTGAAGATCGGCGACGAACTGCGGATCCGTATCAGCGGGTTCGATCGGATCCTGATCGTCCGCCAGACGCTCGTCAAACGCGTCGGCGCACCGCTCGCCGCCGTCGCGGCCGAGGACCGCACCCCGCCGCGTGATCCGGTCGCCGCCGCGGGCCTGCGAGACCGCGGCGCGGGTCGGCCCACCAAGCGCGAGCGCCGCGATATCGACCGCCTGCGCGGTCGCGATCACGACTGAGCGGTCGCCGGCCCGTCACCTCACTTCCGGGCGGGAATGTCTTCCACAGTCTTCCGTTCTTCGTATTTTTGTTCTAAACTGGGGGCATGTCAGAGGCCCCGCTCCCCACCACCGCCGACCGCGGTGCGCTGCTGGATGCCTGGCTCGCGAAGCGGGCCGAGATCACCCGTCTGGAGGCCGAAGCCTCCGATCTGCTGGCCGCCCGGGCCGAGCTGTTCGACGCGGATGTGCGCGCCGAACCGGTGCATCGCGACATGATCCGCCGGTCGATGATCGCGGAGTATTCCGCCGCTGCGCGCATCTCCAAGACCGCCGCTGAACTCGGCTTCAACGATGCGGCCGCCATGAGTGAGTTCTTCCCGGCTCTGCGCGACGCACTGCGACAGGGCACGATCACGATTCAGCACGTGCGCGTGCTGATCGCCGCAGCCGCGCCCGTGCGCGAGGCCGTGCTCAACGGCCGCCTGGGCGCCGAGACACTCGCCATGTATACGGCCGCGGCTCTGGCCGTCGCCGAGCAGGAGACGCCGTCCCGCACGCGCCCTTATGCCAAGCAGATCGCCGCGACTCTCGCCGGGGAGAGCATCCGGGAACGGCACGCGCGGGCGGCGTCCGAGCGCCAGGTGACGGTTCGCCCGCTCGACGACGGCCTCGCCCTGCTGACGGCGGTGCTGCCGGAGGTGTATGCCGTCGCGATCATGGATCGCCTCACCCGGCTCGCGACAGCGATCGCCGCCGCCGGCCGCACCCGTCATGACGCCGAACTCGATCACCTCTTCTCCGACCCGACCGTCGAACGCTTCGCCGGTGCAGACCGCGAGGAGTTCCCCTTCCCCGAGGATCTGCACCCCGACGACCCGCGGTTGGACAGTTACGACCTGATCGCCTCTGGAGGGACGTACGCGCTCGATCCCGATCACGACCTCCACGACCCCGAGACCGACACCTGCGAGGCCAGCAAGGTCGGCCCGGACGCCCGGCCCGAGTTCGTCGCAGCCGATGGACGCACCCGCCGGCAGATCGAGGCCGACGCCCTCATCGATCTGCTGCTCGCCTCCTCCCCTTCCGAGGCTCTGGGAACGGGTCTCGACCGCGTCACCGCTACCGTCCAGGTGACGGTCGCGGCCACCACCCTTGCTGGCGAGGACGACCGGCTCGCCGAGCTCGACGGGCACGGACCGCTTCATCCCGTGGCCCGGCCCGCGAACTCGCCGGCCGGGCCACGGGATGGAACCGGCTCTTCCTGGATCACTCCGGAATGGTCACGAAGGTCGACCGCTACACCCCGACCAACGCGATGAGACGTTTCCTGCGGGCCAGGGATCAGCGCTGCCGCTTCCCCGGATGCCACACCCCGGCCCACCGCTGCGAGATCGATCACAACCACGACTACGCGCGCGGCGGGCCGACCGAACTCACCAATCTGAGCGACTTCTGTCCGGGGCACCATCCGCTCAAGCATCCCGATCTCAGCGACACTCATCGCTGGACGGCGCACCAGCTCCCCGACGGCACGGTGCGGTGGACGAGCCCGCTCGGTCGCACCTACGACGACCGCGCCTCGCGCCGCGTCATGTTCGTGTGACGCGCCCACGAGAGTGCGCCCGTCGGCGGAAATGTCGGCGCTACTCGCCGATCGGCTGCACCGCCTCCTCGAGCTGCTCTAGCAGCCAGCGCACGGGCCGCACCTCGACGGGATCGCCGTTGCCCGTCAGCGCCTCGATGCGTGCGGTCAAGCCGCGATCACTCGTGACCACGAACACGCGGTCGCCCGAAGCCAGGTGTTCGGCGGCGACATCGACGATCGCGTCATCACCGGCTGCGGGAGCCCGCACGACCTCGACGGCGCACGCCACGTCGGCGCTGTCGGCGGGATCCGAGACGTCCCGCGCCGCACCTTCGGCGACGAGCACCACCCGTGGGTGCCAGCGCGTCGAATCCAGCGCGACCCGATCGGCGGAGACGCCTCGACGCGCCCAGGCGTCCAGCCGGTCGCGGAGACGTGCCGTCGCGGAGGCACGGTCCTTCCACCAGCCGTCCGGCACGGATCCGACGACGTTCGCGGCGTCGACGACCACGACCGGTCGCACGTCCAGCAGGGCGCGCAGCTGCGGCCATGCGGTGACGAAGCCCGGATGCAGCGGGCGACGATCCACCTCGTCCACCGGCACCCATTGCAGCGCCAGGCTCTCGGGATCGCTGATCACCGGCTCGAACGGCGCGACCACGTCGGCGACCACGGTCGTATAACTCCAGATCCCCAGATCCAGCACGCTCTCGAACCGCGCACGGACAGCGTCGTCGGGAACGCCAGCCTCCTCCTGCGCCTCACGGATCGCGCCCTCGCGGGCCGACTCCCCGTCATGCAGGGCTCCGCCGGGGAGAGCCCAGGTTCCGCCATGGTGCGACCACGCGACCCGATGCTGCAGCAGCACGCCGCGCTCACGGTCGTACGCGAGCAGCCCCGCGGCTCCGTACCTGCCCCAGTATCGCTCCCCCGTCGGAGCCACCACCCAGGCGTCGCCGCTGTTCAGCGGGCCGTGTGGGCGCCGGGGTTCGCCGGGCTCGGGGAGGACGATCGTCACGCCTCCACCTTTCCACACCCCGTCATTCGATCGCCCTGTGCGACGGAACGTTGCACTCCTGCACTTGCAAGAATGGTGCTCATGAGCGACGCCTACGAACTGGACGACGATCCCTCCCGCATCCAGACCGACGCCGTGTGGACCTGGCTCTCGACCGAGGTGTACTGGGGTCGCTGGCGCACGCGCGCCGACGTGGAGACTCAGCTCGCGAACGCGTGGCGCGTCGTCGGCGTCTACCGCTCCGACACGGGCGAGCAGGTCGGCTTCGCCCGTGCCGTCTCCGACGGCGTCGGGTTCGCCTACCTCGCCGACGTCTACGTCGACCACGCGCACCGCGGCCACGGCCTCGGCAAGCGCATGATGCAGCTCATGATCGACGACGGCCCGGGCGCGGACATGCGCTGGACGCTCTTCACGAGCGATGCGCACGGCCTCTACCGGCAGTTCGGGTTCACCGAGCCCGACCGCACCGCGATGGTGCGCGCCTCCCGCCAGGGATGAGCCGTCCGGTGCCCGCGAGTCCGCGGGCGCCGGACTGTCCGTCAGCGCTGCCGGCGCTCGCGCACCCGCATGTTGATCACGATCGGCGTGCCCTCGAAGTCGTACAGCTCGCGCAGGCGCCGCTGGATGAACCGGCGGTAGCCCGGGTCGAGGAACCCGGTCGTGAACAGCACGAATGTCGGCGGGCGCGTGGACGCCTGTGTGCCGAACAGGATCCTGGGCTGCTTGCCGCCCCGCAGCGGGTGCGGGTGGGCGGCGACGAGCTCAGTGAGGAAGGCGTTGAACTTGCCCGTCGGGATCCGGCGGTCCCAGTTCTCCAGCGCCTTCTCCAGGGCGGGGACCAGCTTGTCCAGGTGACGGCCGGTCTTCGCCGAGATGTTCACGCGCGGAGCCCAGGCGACGTGCGCCAGGTCCTGCTCGATCTCGCGCTCCAGGTACCGGCGGCGGTCCTGGTTCTCCATGTCGTCGTCGAACAGGCGGTCCCACTTGTTGAACGCGAGCACGAGCGCGCGGCCCGACTCCAGCACCATGTCGATGATGTTCAGATCCTGCACGCTGATCGACTGGCTCACATCGAGGACGACCACGGCCACTTCGGCCTTCTCCAGCGCCGTCGACGTGCGCAGGGAGGCGTAGAAGTCCGCACCCTGCTGCAGGTGCACGCGGCGGCGGATGCCCGCCGTATCCACGAACCGCCACAGCTTGCCGCCCAGGTCCACGATCTCGTCCACGGGGTCGCGGGTGGTGCCGGCGAGCTCGTTGACGACGACCCGCTCCTCCCCTGCCGCCTTGTTCAGCAGCGAGGACTTGCCCACGTTCGGACGACCCAGGATCGCGACCCGGCGCGGTCCGCCGATCTCGCCCTTGGCGACGGCGGAGACCTCGGGCAGCTTCTCCATGATCGCGTCGAGGAGATCTGCGACGCCGCGACCGTGGATCGCGGAAACGGGGTACGGCTCGCCGAGACCCAGGTTCCACAGAGCCGCGGCCTCGGGCTCCTGCCGAGCGTCGTCGATCTTGTTCGCGACGAGGAAGACGGGCTTGCCGCTCTTGCGCAGCAGCTTCACGACGTGCTCGTCGGTCGAGGTGGCCCCGACCATCGCGTCGACGACGAACATCACCACGTCGCTGAGGTCGATCGCGACCTCGGCTTGGGCAGCGACCGAGCGGTCGATTCCCTTCGCGTCCGGCTCCCAGCCGCCGGTGTCGACCAGCGTGAAGCGCCGGTCCATCCACTCGGCCTTGTACGTGACGCGGTCACGTGTGACACCGGGGGTGTCCTCGACGACCGCCTCGCGACGGCCCAGGATCCGGTTCACGAGAGCGGACTTGCCGACGTTCGGCCGGCCCACGATCGCGACGACGGGCAGCGCGGGCAGGTACTGGATCCCGTCCTCGCCCTCGATGAGGCCGGCGAGAAGCTCGGCATCCTCATCGTCCAGGTCGTAGTCGTCGAGGCCCGCCCGCAGGGTCGCGGCGCGCGACTCGACGAGCTCCTCGTCCATCGCGTCCAGCTTCTCCGCGAGGCGGTCTTCGCCGCCCTCGTATTCTTCTTCGTCAGCCATTGTCGGCTCCTCGCTGCGCTCCGGGCGCACGTCGCTCGATCACCGCGATCACGGCATCGATGGTCTCCTCGAAGTCGAGATCGGTCGAATCCACGACCTCCACTCCCTCCGCGGCGGTGAGGAAGTCCACCACCGCGCTGTCTTTGGCATCACGGTGATGCAGCGCAGCGGCGACCGCACCCGCATCCTCCGCATCGAGTTCCGCAGCCCGGCGCGCCGCGCGCACCTCAGGGGCCGCCGTGAGAAGGATCCGAACGGGGGCGTCGGGGGCGACCACCGTCGTGATGTCGCGCCCCTCCACCACCACGGCGGGGTAGGCGGCCTCTCGCGCGATCCGGCGGAACGCGTCGTTGACCTGCACGCGCACGGCGGGCACGCGGGCCACGCCGCTCACGGCGCCCGAGACGCGCGGTTCGCGGATCGCCTCCGTCACGTCCGTCGCTCCCACATGCACGAGGCGATCGTCCGGGTCGAGCCCCTGAGTGAACGGGAAGTCGGCGGCGGCGGCGAGCACTGCGGCCTCGTCGGCGGTGTCGTCGCCGCGGTCCAGCACGTGCCAGGCCAGCGCGCGGTACGCAGCGCCGGTGTCCAGGAAGCCGTAGCCGAGGCGTCGCGCCACGGCCTTGGACACGCTGGACTTGCCGGAACCGGCGGGGCCGTCGATCGCGACGATGAACGGCGCCTGCGCCGAGGGCCCTGAGCTCGTCGAAGGGTCAGTCATCGGGCATGCTCGCAATCCGCCATCCCCTGGCCTCGAGTCCTTCGACCGCGCCACGGAGTGCGGCGGGGGTGACGCTGATCTCGGCCAGGCCGAACTGCGCGCCCGGCGAGTGCTCCAGGCGCAGGTCCTCGACGTTCACCTCGAGCTCGCCGAGTTCGCCGAACAGGCGGCCGAGCTGACCCGCGGTGTCGTCGATCATCACCACGAACGACTCGAAGCGGCGGTTCTGGCCGTGCTTGCCGGGCAGGCGTTCGACGCCCTCGTTGCCGTGCCGGATCGCCTCGGCGACCGTGCGCCGGGATCCGGTGCGGTCCGGCTCGCGCAGCGCGTCGGCGACCTCGGCGAGGTCTGCCGCGAGGGCATCGAGCACCGAGACGACGGGTGCCGCGTTGGCACCGAGGATCTGCACCCAGAGCTCGGGCGCGGACGCGGCGATGCGAGTGGTGTCACGCACGCCCTGACCGGCAAGACGGAGCGAGCCGTCCTCGGCGTCGGCGAGACGGGCGGCGAGCAGGCTCGCCACGACCTGGGGCACGTGCGAGGTCAGCGCGACCGCGCGGTCGTGCTCCTCGGGCGTCATCTCCAGCGGCATCGCCTCGAGGTCGAGCGCCAGGCCCTCGACGAGCGCGAGATCCGCGGCGCGGGTCTCCTCGTCGCGGCACACCACCCACGGGCGTCCGATGAAGATGTCGGCCCGCGCCGAGATCGCTCCCCCGCGCTCGCGACCGGCGAGCGGATGGGATCCGATGTAGCGCGTCAGGTCGACGCCGCGCTCGCGGAGCACGCGCAGCGGTTCGAGCTTGACGCTCGCGACGTCGGTGACCACGGCATCCGGGAACCGGGCGAGCTCCGCCTCGATGACATCGGCCGTCACGTCCGGTGGCACGGCGACCACCACGAGCGACGGGGCGTCGTCGGTCCGCGCGGCACGGCCCGCGCCGTAGTCGATCGCCAGGCGCAGCTGCGCGGGAGAGGTGTCGGCGAGGGCGACGTCGACGCCCTTCGCCGTCAGGGCATGCCCGATGCTGGCGCCGAGAAGCCCCGCGCCGACGATCCGGATGGTTCCGGACAGCCGCGCGGCACGCTCGATCGGCGTCCTGCTCGTGTCGCTCACTCGTTCTCCTGCGCGTCTCCCCGGTCGGTCACCGGCGCATTCGACGCGCCTTCTGCGGGGGAATCCTGGCGCGACAGGGTCAGAAGCGCGCCGAGTTCGATTTTAGTCAGTTCGCGGGACTTCCCCGCAGGGAGCGTTCCCAGGTGCAGCGGGCCGAACTGGCGCCGCACCAGCTCGGTGACCGGGTGTCCGACCGCGGCGAGCATGCGGCGCACGATCCGGTTGCGTCCGGAGTGCAGCGTGAGCTCGACGAGGCTGGATCCCGCGGACGAATCCAGCAGGCGGGCCTTGTCGGCGGCGATCGGTCCGTCCTCGAGGTCGACACCCCGGGTGAGCTTCGCGATCGTCTGCGCGGTGACGGTGCCCTCGACCTTCGCGATATAGACCTTTGTCACGCCGAACGAGGGGTGCGCAAGTACGTGGGCGAGATCTCCGTCATTCGTGAGGATGAGCAGCCCGCTGGTCTCGGCATCCAGGCGACCGACGTTGTACAGACGCTCCTCGTAGTCCTTGGTGAAGCGCCGCAGATCCGGCCGGCCGTTCTCGTCCTTCATCGTGCTGACCACGCCGGTGGGCTTGTTCAGCATGACGTAGCGCTTGCCGGTGTCCAACTGCACGGCGGTGCCGTCGACGTCGACGAGATCGTTCTCCGGGTCGATCCGTCGGCCGAGCTCTGTGACGACGGATCCGTTCACCCTGATCCGTCCCTCGACGATGTACTGCTCGATCACCCGACGCGACGCGACGCCGGCGTTCGCGAGCACTTTCTGCAGCCGCACGCCCTCAGGGGCGGCGAACGGGTCAGCGGGGGCGGGGGTCATCGGGCGATCCTCTCGTCGAAGCCTTCGGAGCCGTCGTCCAGCAGCGGGGAGATCGGCGGCAGCTCGTCGAGCGAGTTGATGCCGAGATTCTGCAGTAGGGCGTCGGTCGTGCCGTAGTTGATCGCGCCCGTCTCGGAGTCCTGGAACAGCTCGGTGATGAGCCCTCGCCCCAGCAGCGTGCGCACCACCGAATCGACGTTGACCGCCCGGATCGAGGCCACCTGGCTGCGGGTCACCGGCTGCTTGTAGGCGATCACGGCGAGCGTCTCCAGCGCTGCCTGGGACAGCCTTGCCGGTGCCTGCCCGCCCACGAAGTCGGCGACCAGGTCGTCGTAGTCTTCGCGCACGTAGAGCCGCCAGCCCCCGCCGACCTCGCGCAGCTCGAAGCCGCGCCGCGGGCCGTGCCCTCGGCCGTCGTACTCGTCGACGAGGGACTCGATCGCCTGGCGCACCGCCGGCACGGGCGCGCTGACGGCCGCGGCGAGCGAGACGAGACTGTGCGGCTCGTCGATGACGAGCAGGATCGCCTCGAGCTTCTCCGTGAGCGGCTGCTCCACGGTCACGGCGTCATCGGTCACCGTTTCATCGGTCATGGTGTCATCGGTCATAGTCGGCTCCCAACGTGGCCAGCATCTCGTCGGTCCAGTGCTCGGCCGACCAGCGCAGGGTCAGCTCGCCGAGCGGCTCCAGCTGTTCGAAGCTCAGCGCCGCATGCCGGTACAGCTCGAGCACGGAGAGGAAGCGCGCCACCACGATCCCGGGCTCCACAGCCCCCGCCACGATCTCGCGGAACGTCACGGATTCGGCGCTGCGCAGCAGCGTGACCACGATCGCGGCCTGCTCGCGGATGCTCACGAGCGGCGCATGCAGGTGGTCGAGGCCGACCGTGGGGATCTCCTTCGGCGCGAACGCGAGCAGGGCGAGCGTGCCGAAGTCCGCGGCGCTGAGCGTCCACACCAGCTCCGGCGTGCGCGCACGGTGCTTCTCATCCAGCCGCACCGCGCGGGCGTGGCGCCGGTCCTCGTACTGCAGGCTGCGGGCGAACCAGGCGGAGACCTCCTTGAACGCGCGGTACTGCAGCAGGCGCGCGAACAGCAGATCCCTGGCCTCCAGGAGCGCGACGGACTCCGCATCCACGAGCTCGCCCTGCGGCAGGAGCCCGGCGACCTTCATGTCGAGCAGGGTCGCCGCGACGACGAGGAATTCGCTCGTCTCGTCGAGATCCTCGTCGGGGCCGAGCTCGCGCAGGTACGCGATGAACTCGTCTGTGACCTTGCTCAGCGACACCTCGGTGATGTCCATCTCGTGCTTCGAGATGAGATTCAGCAGCAGGTCGAACGGACCGTCGAAGTTCGACAGTGAGACGCGGAACCCGGAGGCGACCTCGGGGACCGATCCGGGCTCCGCCGTCTCCGGCGCGAATGCGTCCGAGTCAGGCGACGGCGCCACGGGCGACCAGCTCCCGGGCCAGTCGCAGGTACGCCTGTGCGGCGGGGTGCTCCGGCGCGAACTCGGTGATCGGCACGCCCGACACCGAGGCGTCGGGGAACTTGACGGTGCGCCCGATCACGGTCTCCAGCACATCGTCGCCGAATGCCTCGACCACGCGCTCCAGCACCTCGCGGGAGTGCAGGGTGCGCGCGTCGTACATGGTGGCGAGCAGGCCGTCGAGCATGATCGACGGGTTCAGCCGGTCGCGTACCTTGTCGATCGTCTCGATGAGCAGGGCGACGCCGCGCAGCGCGAAGAACTCGCACTCCAGCGGGATCAGCACGCCGTGCGCAGCGGTGAGCGCGTTCACGGTGAGCAGACCCAGCGAAGGCTGGCAGTCGATCAGGATGACGTCGTACTCCCCCGCGACCTGGCGCAGCACGCGCGAGAGGATCGTCTCGCGAGCGACCTCGTTGACGAGGTGCACCTCGGCGGCGGACAGATCGATGTTCGCGGGGATCAGGTCGAGGCCCTCGACGTGGGTGTGCATGATCACTTCGCGCGGATCGCGCTTGGTGTCCAGCAGCAGGTCGTAGACCGTCGGGATGTCGTGGGTCGGGATCCCGAGGCCTGCCGACAGCGCGCCCTGCGGGTCGAAGTCGACGGCGAGCACCTTACGGCCGTACTCGGCGAACGACGCAGCGAGGTTGATCGACGTCGTGGTCTTGCCGACGCCGCCCTTCTGGTTGCAGAGGGCGATGATGCGCGCGGGGCCGTGAGCCTTCAGCGGAGCGGGGATGGGGAAGCCCTGGTAGGGACGCCCGGTCGGCCCGATCGGGGTGTCGTCCTTCGTCTTCTTCGCCACGTTTCTCCTGCTCGTCGTGCTCGAACGATCATAGCCGCCGACGAGGTTCCGGCTCCGGCTCCACACGCCGAACCGGCGGTATCAGCGGCTGCGCATGCGCTCCTTCGCGGCCGCGATCAGTCCGTCGAAGAGGCCGGGATCCTGATCGGTCTCGGGATGCCACTGCACTCCGACCGCGAATCGATCGCCCTCGCCCTCCATGGCCTGCAGCACGCCATCCGTGTCATGCGCGACCGGGCGATAGCCCGGATGCTCCGCGACGGCCTGGTGATGGTGCACGGGGACCGTGATCTCGGGCGCCACCAGCTCCGCCACCCGTCCTTCGGCATCGATGCGCACCGCAGCCGAGCCGTACGACGTCGGCCCGCCCCCGTGCTCGCCGTGGCCGACCACGTCGGGCAGGTGCTGCACGAGGGTCCCTCCGGCGGCGACCGCCATGAGCTGCATGCCACGGCAGATCCCGAGCAGAGGCAGGCGGATCCGCTCCGCTTCGGCGAGCAGCGCGAGCTCCCACGCGTCGCGGTCGTCGTACCAGCGCACCACACTCGGATCCGGTTCCTGCCCGTATCGGGCCGGGTTCACGTCGGCGCCGCCCGCGATCAGGAGCCCGTCCAGGCGTGCGAGCACGTCGCCCGCGGCGCCCGCCGCCGCGACCGGGGGCAGGAGCAGCGGCACGCCGCCCGCGCGCTCGATCGAGCGCGCGTAGTCGCTCGGCAGGAGGTCGGCCTCGACCTGCCGCCAGGTGCCCCAGTCGGCGGCCTGGCGGTAGGTCGTGAGCCCGATGACGGGGCGCGTGTCAGTCAAAGTCCGAATCCAGCGGCGTCACGTACGCGTTCGAGAGGCCGCCGTCGACGAGGAAGTCCATCGCCGTGATGAAGCTCGACTCGTCGCTGCCGAGGAACGCCACCGCGTTCGCGATCTCCTCCGGCTCGGCGAAGCGCCCCATCGGCACGTGCACGAGACGGCGGGCGGCGCGCTCGGGGTCCTTTGCGAAGAGCTCCTGCAGCAGCGGGGTGTTCACGGGGCCGGGGCAGAGCGCGTTCACGCGGATGCCCTTGCGGGCGAACTGCACGCCGAGCTCGCGGGTCATCGCGAGCACGCCGCCCTTGGAGGCCGTGTACGAGATCTGCGACGTCGCGGCGCCCATGATCGCCACGAACGATGCGGTGTTGATGATGGATCCGCTGCCCTGCTCGAGCATGTACGGCAGCACCGCCTTGCAGCAGTAGTAGACGCTCGTCAGGTTGACCTCCTGCACCAGGTTCCAGGCGTCGATCCCGGTCTTCAGGATCGAGTCGTCGGACGCGGGCGAGATCCCGGCGTTGTTGAAGGCGATGTCGATGCGGCCGTAGGTGTCGTGCGCGACCTTGAACAGGTTCTCCACCTCGGCCTGATCGGTCACGTTCACCCTGACGAACACGCCGCCGAGCTCCTCCGCGATGCGGGGGCCGTTCGCCTCGTCCAGGTCGCCGATGACCACCTTCGCACCCTCCGCCACGAACTTCTTCGCCGTCGCCAGTCCGATACCGCTGCAGCCGCCGGTGATGACACCGACCTTGCCTTCGAGCTTTCCCATTCCTGTGTTGCCTTTCGCTGTGTGGGGAGGGGTTCAGTACGTCGAGATGAAGACGTTCTTCACCTCGGAGAAGGAGTCCGGCGCGTCCGGTCCGAGCTCGCGCCCGAGCCCGGACTGCTTGAACCCGCCGAACGGGGTCCAGTAGCGCACCGAGGAGTGCGAGTTGATGGAGAGGTTGCCGCTCTCCACGCCGCGGGCCACACGCAGGGCGCGGCCGATATCGCGGCTGAAGATGGATCCGCTCAGGCCGTACTCGGTGTGGTTGGCCTTGGCGATCGCGTCGGCCTCGTCGCGGAACGGCATGACGGCCAGCACGGGGCCGAAGAGCTCCTGCGCCCACACCGGGTCGCTCGCGCTGCGCGGCAGCACCACGGCGGGAGCGAGCCAGAACCCGCCGTCCCAGTCCGCGCCCTCGACACTCCGCCCGCGGAACGCGATGTCGGCGCCGTCCAGGTGCGCTGCGACCGCGTCCCGCTGCCGCGCCGAGACCATCGGTCCCATCTCCGCGTCCTCGGCGGACGGATCCTTCACCCGGAACGCCTCGACGGCGGGCTGAAGCAGCTCGAGGAAGCGTTCGTAGACGTTCTCCTGCACGAGGATCCGAGAGCGGGCGCAGCAGTCCTGCCCTGCGTTGTCGAGACCTCCGCCCGGGGCCGCCGCGGCCGCCGCCTCGAGGTCCGCATCGTCGAACACGATGTTCGCGTTCTTGCCGCCGAGTTCGAGCGTCACGCGCTTGATCTGATCGGCGCAGCCGCGCATGATCCCCTTGCCCACCTCGGTGGATCCGGTGAAGCACACCTTGCGCACGAGGGGGTTCGTGACGAACCGGTCGCCGACCACGCTGCCCTTGCCCGTGATGACGGTGAACACGCCCTCGGGCAGCCCGGCCTCGAGCGCGAGCTCACCCAGGCGCATCGCGGTGAGCGGAGTGAGCTCGGCGGGCTTCAGAACCACCGTGTTGCCTGCGGCGAGCGCGGGGGCGAACCCCCAGCCGGCGATCGGCATCGGGAAGTTCCACGGCACGATGATGCCGACCACGCCGAGCGGTTCGTGGAACGTGACGTCGATGCCGCCCGCCACGGGGATCTGCTTGCCGAAGTGCCGCTCGGGGCTCGCGCTGTAGTAGTTCAGCACGTCGCGGACGTTGCCGGCCTCCCAGCGCGCGTTGCCGATCGTGTGGCCGGCGTTGGCGACCTCGAGCGCGGCGAGTTCGTCGATGTGCGCCTCGACGACGCTCGCGAACGCACGCAGCAGCCTCGCGCGCTCGCCCGGGGCGATCGCCCGCCACGCGGGGTATGCGCGATGGGCGCGCTCGATCGCCGCATCGGTCTCGGCGAGGTCCGCGAGCCCGACCTCCCCCACCGGGTGTCCGGTGGCGGGGTTCAGCACGGTGAAGGCGCCGGCCGCGCCATAGCGGGAAGAAGGGATCCTCATGCCCACAGCCTTTCGAAGTCTCCGATGAACCTGTTCACAGCCGCTCGAAGCCGCGGCGCAGCTCCCAGTCGGTGACCGCCGCGTCGAAGGCGGCGATCTCGACGTCCGCGTAGTTCACGTAGTGCCGCACGACGTCCTCCCCGAACACCTCGTTCGCGATGGCGGACTGGGCGAGCGCCTCGCGCGCCTCGCGCATGGTCGACGGCACGGTCGGTGCTCCGGACTCGTACGCGTTGCCCTTGGTCTCCGGCTCCAGAGGCAGCTCGTGCTCGATGCCGTACAGGCCGCCCGCGAGCATCGCCGCGAGCCCCAGATACGGGTTCATGTCGCCGCCGGGAAGGCGGTTCTCCATCCGCGCGCCCGCGCCGCGGCCGACCAGGCGCACGGAACTCGTGCGGTTGTCGATGCCCCAGGCGACCGCCGTCGGTGCGAACGAGCCCTTCACGAATCGCTTGTACGAGTTGATGTTCGGCGCGTAGAAGAGCGTGAAGTCGCGCATGGTCGCCAGCACGCCGGCGATGAAGTGGTCGTACAGCGCTGTGCGGGCACCGCGCTCCGCATCCCAGAACACCAGGGCGTCATCGTCCTTGCCGCGCAGCGACATGTGCACATGGCAGGAGTTGCCCTCGCGCTGGTTCGGCTTCGCCATGAACGTGATCGACTGGCCGTGCTGGCGGGCGATGTCCTTCGCCGCGGTCTTGTAGAACGCGTGGTTGTCGGCCGTGGTGATCACCTCGTCGTAGAGGAACGCGATCTCGTGCTGGCCGAAGTTGCACTCCCCCTTCGCCGACTCCACGTTCAGCCCCGACGCGTACATGGTGTTGCGGATCTCGCGCAGGAGCGGTTCGACGAGAGTGGATCCGAGGATCGAATAGTCGATGTTGTAGCGGTTGGCCGGCTCCAGATCGCGATAGCCGGTGTCCCACGCCCGGTCGTACGGCGTGTTGAAGATCACGAATTCGAGCTCGGTGCCGGCGAGGGCCTTCCAGCCGTGAGCGGCCGCGCGCTCCGTCTGCGCCCGCAGGATCTCGCGCGGCGAGACCCGCACGGCGTCGCCGTTCGTCCCCGCGAGGTCGCACTGGATCATGACCGTGCCAGGACGATGCGGCAGCAGCCGGATGGTCGCCAGATCCAGCACGAACTCCATGTCGCCGTAGCCGTCTGCCCAGGAGGCGTGCGCGTAGCCGTCGACGGTGTTCATCTCGACGTCCACGGCGAGCAGGTAGTTGCAGCCCTCGGTGCCGTGCCCGAGGACCGAGTCGAGGAAGAAGCGCGCGTGCAGGAGCTTGCCCTGCAGCCGCCCCTGCATGTCGGTGAACGCGAGGATCACGGTGTCGAGCGAGCCGTCGAGGATCCGCCCGCGCAGCTGCTCGACGGTGAGCATCCGGTCGTTGCGGACGGGGACAGTGAGGTCGGAGGAGGTCATGTGCAGCGGTGTCCTTTACTTCAGAAGGCCCTTGAGCAGCGCGGCAGTGGCGTCGCAGTGCGCGGTCATGATGTCGCGGGCCCGGTCGGCGGAGCCGTCCAGGATCGCCGCGACGATGGCGCGGTGCTCGGTCTCGGAATGGTCGATGTTGGTCTTGAGGAAGGGGATCTCGGCGAGCAGCTGGTGGATCCGCACCTGGACGGCGCTGCAGGAGCGTGCCAGCTCATCGGATCCGCAGACCGTCGCGATCGCCAGGTGCAGCCGGGCATCCGCCTGCCGGTAGTCGGCGGGGGTCTCGGCCACGGACAGGTCGGCGAGGCTGTCGGTGAGGAGGGTGCGCTGCGCCGCATCGAGGTCGGTCAGGGCCGCGCGATACGCGGCGCCCGGTTCGATGATGGAGCGGAACACGATGACGTCGTCGATCTCGGCACGTCGCGGCGGGGTCTGGTCTGCCGGCCACTGCTCCGCGGCCGGGAGGACGACGGTGCCCCCTCCGCGCCCTCGGGTCGTCGTGACGAGCCCGGCGGCGCGAAGGGCGCTGATGGCCTCTCTCAGGGTGGCGCGGGAGACGCTGAGCTTCTCGGCGAGCTCGCGCTCGCCGGGCAGCTTCGTCCCCACCCGGAAGATCCCGAGCCTGATGGCCGATCCGAGCTGCTCCACGCAGCTCTCGAAGGCCATGTGGCCGCGGACCGGGTGCAGCGCCGCATCCACCAGAGGAGAGCCCATCGCGTCCGTCATGTCCTGATCATTCCTCCAGGAGCTTGTCCGGTGCGACCGTGAGGTGCTCGGCCTCGACGCTGGACGCCATGAAGTCGCGCTTACCGTAGGCGAACCACAGGGCAGTTGCCAGGAGCGCCACCACGACCACCGCGATCGGTGCGTAGTTGAACGTGTCGATCGTGACCGGATTCACCGGGGGGAGCACGAACAGGATGATGATGACGACGACCCACACGACGGCGATCCAGCCGACGATCGTGCTCCACCGCCCGAGGTTCCACGGTCCCGGCACAAAGCTCTTGTCGAGGCGCCGCAGGAACACCGGGGTCACGTACGCGATGTACAGTCCGATGACGGCGATCGAGGTGACCGCGAGGTATGCCGTCAGGTTCCACATCGCGGGGATCGTCAGGATGATCGACAGGACCACGCAGAGCCAGATCGAGTTCGTCGGGGTTCCGGTGCGCTTGTTCACCTTCGCCCAGAGCCGTGACCCGGGGATCGCGTTGTCGCGTGAGAACGCGTAGCTCATCCGGGAGTTGGCCGTGACGGAGGCCATGCCGCAGAAGAACTGGGCGCCGCAGACGATGAAGAGCAGGAACTTCGCCATCGTCGGGTTGTTGAGCGCGTCCAGGAAGATCTGCGCCGGCGGCAGGCCCGTCGCACTGCCGAGCAGCTTCTCGATGCCCTTGTCCGAGGAGTCCTGGATCGCCGCGGTGATCGAGTAGAGCAGGATCCAGCCGCCGATGATCGAGATCACGACGCTCATCACGATGCCCTTCGGGGCGGCGATGGAGGCGTTCTTCGTCTCCTCCGCGACGTGGGCCGAGGCGTCGTATCCGGTGTAGGTGTACTGGGCCATGAGCAGGCCCATGAGGAACACGTACGGGGCGAACGACCAGCCGGTGCCGTTGTAGAAGCCGGTGAAGGTCCAGCCGGCCGACTGATGCTGGGTCGGCATGATCCACAGCACCGCGACGATGATGAGCACGCCGACGATGTGCCACCAGGCCGAGACGTTCGAGAGCAGACTCACGATGTTGACGCCGAAGGTGTTGAGCAGGCCGTGGATCACGATCAGGACGACGAAGAGCCCGAAGGTGTTGAACGGGTTCACCTCCACGCCCCACACGAGGTTGGCGAAGGCCATCATCGTGGTCGCGGCGCCGAAGTCGATCGCGGCGGTGACCGCGACCTCGCCGAGGAAGTTGAACCAGCCGACGGTCCAGGCCCACTGGCGCTTGTTGCGCTTCGCGAGGCGGCCGGCCCAGAAGTAGAGCCCGCCGGCAGTCGGATACTTCGAGCACACCTCGGCCATCGCGAGCGCGACCATGAGCACGAAGACGCCGACGAGCGGCCAGCCGATGTTGATGGCGGATGGTCCGCCGGACTTCAGGGCGATCGCATACGAGGTGATGCACCCCGCGAGGATCGAGATGATCGAGAAGGAGACGGCGAAGTTGCTGAACCCCGACATCCCTCTGTGCAGTTCCTGCTTGTAGCCCAGGGCGGCCAGGGCTGCGGCGTCGTCGTCGATCGGGTGTGAGTCGGGCGCCTTTGTCGATTCGCTCATGGAGTGCTGCCTGCTTTCAGTGGAGGGAGCGTGTGCAGCGATTCTGGCGACTCGGCTCGGCCAGTGTCAATGGTCTGACTTCAAACCATTGAAAATGTCACCTGCCGGAAACATGAGCTGCGCTCAGCGCGCCCGCGGATGCGCCGTGACGTAGACGTCACGCAGGGTGTCGACCGAGACATGCGTGTAGATCTGGGTGGTCGCGACCGAGGCGTGCCCGAGAAGCTCCTGCACGACGCGCACGTCGGCGCCGCCCTGCAGCAGGTGGGTCGCGAAGGAGTGCCGGAGCGTGTGCGGCGACACCTCCGCGGTGATCTTCGCGCCTTCGGCGGCGGCGCGGATGATCAGCCAGGCGCTCTGACGGCTGAGCGGCGCGCCACGTGCGCCGAGGAACAGCTTCGCCGACGCGCGCCCCTTCGCCGCCAGCGCCGGACGCACCCTGGTGAGATACGCGTCGACCGCGGCCCTGGCATACGAGCCCACGGGCACGATGCGCTCCTTGGACCCCTTGCCGCGCAGCCGCAGCAGCTCGCCGTGCGCGAGGTCGTCGACGTCCAGCGAGACCGCTTCTGAGACGCGCGCGCCCGTGGCGTACAGCAGCTCGAGGAGGGCGCGATCGCGGACCCCGATCGGATCCTCGGCCGACGGGGCGCCGAGCAGCCGCTCGACCTGGTCGATCGTCAGCGCCTTCGGCAGGCGCCGAGGCTGCTTCGGCGGACGCAGGCGCGCGCTCGGATCCGCGTCGGCGATGCCCTCACGGGCGAGGAAGCGATGCCAGCCGCGCACGGAGGACTGCAGTCGGGCGAGGCTCGATGCGGCCGGTGGCGGTTCGGAGCTCGCGCGCTCCGCGACGAACGCGGCGACGGTCTCTGCGGTGATCGCCTCGGTGTCGGTGATCCCCTGCGCGCCCAGCCACGTCAGGTATCCGTCCAGGTCGCGCCGGTATGCGGCGAGCGTGTGCCCGGCAAGCCCCCGCTCGATCGTCACGTGCCGGAGATACGCGTCGAGCGCCCGGTCGAGCTGCACCTCAGGCTCCGCGGCTCTGCCGCCCCGTGGACGACAGGCGCCGTTCGGCCGCCAGCACGCCCACCGCGAGGATTCCGTTGCGCAGCCGTCCGGCCAGCACTCCATCGGCGGCCTCGTGCAGCGGCACCCAGGCGAGCCGGATGTCGGCCTCCTCGTCCGTGCGCGCGAAGGTCTCCCCCGCCGGGCTCAGGCCCGTGGCGAGGTAGATGTGCACGATCTCGGAGTTGCTGCCCGGTGTCGTATAGGTGGAGACGAGCGGCTCCCACCCGGTGGCCACGAGATCCGCCTCCTCGGCGAGTTCGCGCCGCGCGGCGTCCATCGGATCCTCACCCACGACGTCGAGCAGTCCGGCGGGCAGCTCCCAGTCGCGCTGACCGATCGGGTGCCGGTACTGCTGGATGAGCAGCACCCGCCCGTCCTCGTCCATGGCGACGACTGCCGCGGCGCCGGAGTGATCGATGTACTGCCGCACGATCTCGCCGTCGCCGTAGCGGACGCGATCCTCCCGGATCCCCCACACCGCGCCGCGATAGACCTCGGCGCTGGCGAGCACCTCAGCCTCGAGCGGCTCGTCCCGCGGCGCGGCGGTGGGGTCGGTCACGTCAGTCCTCGTCGTCGAACAGCTCGCTGGAGCGGTGCCGCTCGATGGCGGCGCCGACGAGCCCGCGGAACAGCGGGTGCGGCTCGGTCGGGCGCGAGCGCAGCTCGGGGTGCGCCTGGGTGGCGATGTAGAACGGGTGCACGTCGCGCGGCAGCTCCACGTATTCGACGAGGTCGAGCTCGGGGTTGAGGCCGGAGAACGAGAGCCCCGCGTCCGCCAGGCGGTCGCGATAGGCGTTGTTCACCTCGTAGCGGTGGCGGTGGCGCTCCGAGGCCTCGGTCGCACCGTAGAGCTCGGCGGCGAGCGAACCCTCGCCGAGCGCCGCCTTGTACAGCCCCAGGCGCATGGTGCCACCCAGGTCGCCGCCGTCGAGGATCTCGACCTGCTCAGCCATGGTCGCGATGACCGGCTCGGCGGTGTCGGGGTCGAACTCGCTGGACGAGGCGCCCTCGATCCCGGCGACGTTGCGGGCGTACTCGATGACCATGCACTGCAGTCCCAGGCACAGTCCCAAGGCCGGGATGCCCTGCTCACGGGCGAAGCGCAGCGCCCCGAGCTTGCCCTCGATGCCGCGGATGCCGAAGCCGCCGGGCACGCAGATGCCATCGACATCGGCGAGCGCCTTCGCCGCCCCCTCAGGGGTCTCGCAGGAGTCGGACGGGATCCAGCGGATCTTCACCGCGACCTCGTGTGCGAAGCCGCCGGACTTGAGCGCCTCGGTGACCGAGAGGTAGGCGTCGGGCAGGTCGATGTACTTCCCGACGAGGCCGATCGTGACCTCGTGCTTCGGGTTGTGCACCGCCTGCAGCACCTTCTGCCACCGCGACCAGTCCACATCGGAGGCCTTGCCGAGCCCGAGCGCCTCGACGATGTAGGTGTCGAGTCCCTGGTCGTTGAGCATGGTCGGGATGTCGTAGATGCTGGGCACGTCGACCGCGTTCACGACCGCATCCTCGTCGACGTCGCACATGAGCGCGATCTTGCGCTTGTTCGAGTCGGTGACGGGCCGGTCGCTGCGCAGCACGAGCGCGTCCGGCTGGATGCCGATCGAGCGCAGCGTCGCGACGGAGTGCTGGGTCGGCTTGGTCTTCTGCTCGCCGGACGCACCCATGAACGGCACCAGCGACACGTGCACGAAGAACACGTTCTTGCGGCCCAGTTCATGGCGGATCTGACGCGCCGACTCGATGAACGGCTGCGACTCGATGTCGCCGACCGTGCCGCCGATCTCGGTGATGATGACGTCGGGGCGCGGCGTCTCATCGGCCTGCAGGCGCATGCGGCGCTTGATCTCGTCGGTGATGTGCGGGATGACCTGCACGGTGTCGCCGAGGTACTCGCCGCGGCGCTCCTTGGCGATGACCTGCGAGTAGATCTGGCCGGTCGTCACGTTCGCGGCCTGGCTCAGCTCGATGTCGAGGAAGCGCTCGTAGTGTCCGATGTCGAGGTCGGTCTCCGCACCGTCATCGGTGACGAAGACCTCGCCGTGCTGGAAAGGGTTCATCGTGCCCGGATCCACATTCAGATAGGGATCCAGCTTCTGCATCACGACGCGCAGTCCGCGGGCGGTGAGCAGGTTGCCGAGGCTGGCTGCCGTCAGGCCCTTGCCCAACGAGGAAACGACACCGCCCGTCACGAAGATGTGCTTGGTGGTGTCGTTGTCTGTCCGCGCGGCTGAGTTCTGCATCACGGGCTTTAATCCTATCAGCGCGATCGCCTTGCGTCACTCGCGCGACGCGCGGAGTGCCTCGTCCAGTTCCGCCGAGGTCGGAGGGTTCGCTCCTGCACGGGCCACGGTCAGCGCGGCGCTGGTGAGGGCGGCCTCCAGAGCCGCGAGCACCGCGTCGTCCTGGAGCGGCTCCCCCGCCGCGAGCAGACGGTCGGTGCCGTCGCGCAGCAGGGCGTGCAGCAGCCCGGACATGAACGCGTCGCCCGCGCCGATCGTGTCCGCGACGACGACGGGACGCGCCGGACGCGCGAACCATGCGCCGTCCACGAGCGCGAGGCATCCTTCCGCCCCGCGGGTGACGACCACGAACCGCGCACCGTGCGCGGCGAGGTCGGAGAGCACCTGCTCGAGCGTCGCCTCCGGGGCGAGCCAGGCCGCATCCTCGTCGCTGAGCTTGACGACCTGGCACAGCCCGGCCAGGTCGGCGACCCGGTGCAGCACCTCGTCGCGCGCGCCGATCACATCAGGGCGGATGTTGGGGTCGAGCGTCAGGAGCGTCCCGGGCGCGGCCGCGCCGAGCGCGGCACGGACCGCCGTGGCGCCCGGTTCCCGCAGCGCGCCGATCGATCCGGTGTGCACGAGGCGGGCGCCGCTCACGTCGGGCACCGGGATGTCCCAGTCGATGTCGAACTCGTAGCTGGCCTTGCCGTCGGCATCCACGCGCGCGATCGCCGTCGAGGTGGATCCCGGCACGAGCGTGTCGGGGCCGAGCGCAACGCCGGCTTCTTGGAGGTGCGCGCGGACCAGATCGCCGTGGACGTCGGCGCCGATCCGCGCGTGCAGGGTCGTGGGGTGCCCCAGTCGCGCGAGCCCGACAGCGATGTTCATGGGTGATCCCCCGGGGTGCGTCTCGCCTTCCTCGACGACGTCGACGAGCGCCTCCCCGATCACTGCCACCTGCTCCGTCACGCCGTCTGCCCCTTCATGTCGGCCGAACTCCCTGTGCTGACGAGGTCGCGCACTGCGCCCACCTCGAACCGCTCGATGAGAACGCTACCGCCTCGCCCCGCGATCGACGCGCCCGCGTCGTCGCGCTCGGGCAGCAGATCGGTGATCGTGCGGGTGCCCCCGGACGCGAACACCTCGATTGCGTCACGATCGAGCCAGATGACCAGCTCGATGCGCCCGTGCGCGCCGATCCGCACCTGCTCGACGCTGGCGAATCCGTCGGGCATCGTGTCGGCGGCGAGACGTCGATCCAGCCACAGGATGCCCTCGGCCGCCGAGTACCCCACGATCGCGGTGTCACCCAGGTTCAGGTCGAAACCGTCCGCTCCGTCCAGACGGATGCACACATCGATCCGACACCGATCCGGCAGTTCGCCGATCAGTTCCACCGGCCCCTCCGCCCGCACGTCGGCGCGCGCGACGATCGTCGCGGCCTCCGGCCCGATCGCCTCCTGACGCAGTCGCACCCGCCCATCCGCGCGGACGAGGGACAGCCGGCGCGCGAGCGCCATGGCACCGCGCTGCGGGGATCCGACGTCCACGGGGAGGAGCCCGGCGTAGTCCCAGTTGCTCATCCACGCGACGAGGATCCGCTCCTCATCGGGAAGTCCGGAGAACGTCACCCCGGCGTAGAAGTCCCGCCCGTGGTCGAGCCAGTCGCATGCCTCGAGCTGGACACGGCTGTTCTCCCACCCCGCACCGGGTGCCGCCGGGGGGATCGGCTCGTCTGCGACGAAGCGCACCCCGTCGAAGAAGCCGATGACGTACTGCGTCCCGGATCCCCCGGCGATGCCACCGGGGTTGAGGCTGATCAGCAGCACCCAGCGCACCTCGGAGGGATCGCCGTCGACCGCGAGCGGGAACAGATCAGGGCACTCCCACACGCCCCCGGTCGCCCCGCGCGGGCCGTAATCGGACAGGTATGCCCAGGTCTTCAGATCGTCGGAACGGTACAGCACGACGCGGCGTTCGACGGCCTCGACCGCGACCATCACCCAGTACTCGCCCGCCGGCCCTGAGTAGCGGAACACCTTCGGATCCCGGAAGTCGGCAGACCCCCGGTCCAGCACCGGGTTGCCCTCGTACAGGCGCCAGCTGCGCCCGCCGTCCAGGCTCGAGGCGATGCCCTGTGCCTGATGGCGCGCGACCTGGTCGGCGAGCGTGAACACCGCGACGAGGGGCGGCGTCCCCGCAGCGCCGAGGCCACTGGTGTCGTGCTCGTCGAACACGACCGAGCCCGAGAAGATCTCGTGCTCGTCCGTGTAGCGGATCGCGACCGGATGCTCCTCCCACCGGACGAGATCGGTGCTGGACGCGTGCCCCCAGCTCATGAAGCCGTGGGTCGCGCCCTCGGGGTTGTACTGGAAGTAGAGGTGGTACCGGCCGCCGTGGAACACGAGCCCGTTCGGGTCGTTCATCCAGTTGCGTGCAGGACGGAAGTGCATGAGCGATGGGGTCACGGCGATTCTCCGGGGATGCTGATGACGGCGGTTTTCCTCACGACCGGATGCGGACGTCGAGGGAGACGAGTTCGGCGGCGCCGCCGTTGACGAAGAAGCCGATGCGCTCGCCCGCGCGGCGGTGCAGACGGGTGCTCAGAGCGACCCGACGATCGATGACCGCGACGAGGATGTCGCCGTCGGCCACGATCTGCACATGGTGGCGCCCCGGTGCCAGCGGGCAGGGGCGTTCGAGGACGAACGGCACGTCGCCGGAGATCTGCCACTGCTCGCCGCCGGTGAGGGCTCGTGGCCAGCGGTCGAAGACGACCCGATCGCGTCGTGGCTCCAGCCGGATCGCTCCGGCCTGGTCGCCGTCCGCAGTGGCGCGCACCAGCAGCCCGACCTCTTCCACGCCGGCCGCGATGTCGATCTCGGCGGTCAGCAGATACGAATCGGGCAGATCCGCATCGCCGATGAGCTGGGCGAACCGGTCCGCGCCGTACAACGACGCCGGCAGTGCGGAGAATCCGGACGCGACCGGCACCGAGAACGATGCGGCGAACTCGTCGGGAAGACGGAATGCGAGAGTCCCGTCCGGATCCTGATCGGCCTCGAGCACCGCCATCGTGCCCGCCCACTGCCACGCCCCGTCATCCGAGCCGCCCTCGCGGGTCGAGATCCAGCCGACGAAGAACCGCCGTCCCTCGCGCTCGACGGTCTTGGCGGCATAGAAGGCCCGCCCGTCGATCGTGTCGTGCTCGGGCGTCAGCCAGGGCCCGCTCGGCGACCGCGCCATCCGGTAGCGGGTGCAGAACGCATCGGAGAATTCGGAGTACACCAGGTACCACCAGTCCCCCCAGCGGAACACGTCGGGGCACTCGTGCGCGATGTACCGACGGGGATCCCAGAACGGCCGAACCGGAGTCCACGACACGAGATCCGTCGACGTCAGCTGCGCGATCGTTCCGCGCCGCCGTTCCGGACCGTCCTCGTGACGAGCCGCGACGAGCATCCGCCACACGTCGCCATCGCGGAACACGAAGGGATCCCGCCAGTCGCCGGTCTCATACCCTTCGGTCGCGCCGAAAGTGTGCTCCGGGTGCTTGACCCAGTCGCGCAGGCCGTCCGCGCTCGTCGCATGGGCGACCAGCTGCCGCGGGCGCCCGTCCGTTCCGAGCCGACGAGGGTTCTGCGCCGTCGAGAAGAGGTGCGCGACCCCGTCGTCGTCGAGCACGACCGAGCCCGTGTAGACGTTGAAGTCCTCCGCGTCCGGACCGCCGCTCGGCACGGCGAGCCCGTGATCGACGAAGTCCACGAAGTCGGTGGTCGTGACCAGGTGCCAGGGCATTCCCGTGCTCGGCACGGCGCGATCCTCGTACAGGTACCAGAGATGGAAGACGCCGTCCTGCTGGAACGGGATGACATCGCCCACCCAGGCGCCCTGGGGGCGGAAGAAGACGGGGGCGGCGCTCATCGGGAGGAACCCGCGGTGACGCCGGCGATGAAGTAGCGCTGGGCGACGATGAAGAGCAGCACGCTCGGGATCATCGACAGCACGACTCCGGCCAGCACGACCGAGATCGAGCCCGTGCCGAGGTTTCCCTGCAGTCCGACCAGGCCGAGCGGCAGGGTGAAGGTGCTCTGATCCTGAAGGAAGATCAGGGGTCGGTAGAACTCCGCCCAGAATCCGGAGAAGTTCAGGATCGCCAGCGTCGAGATCGCCGGCGCGGCCATCCGCGCGTACACGTGGAAGAACACACCGAACTGCGTCGCCCCGTCGATCCGCGCCGCTTCGCCGAGCTCCCTGGGCATCTGCATGAAGTACTGCCGCATCAGGAAGGTGCCGAATGCGCTGCCGAGTGCCGGGACGATCAGCGAACCGAGCCCGTCCTGAAGTCCCAGTGACTTCACGATGAGGAACACCGGGATGATGATCGTCTGCAGCGGCACCATCATGGTCGCCAGGAATGCGCCGAAGATCAGATTCTTGCCCGGGAAGGAGATCATCGCGAACGCGTACCCGCTCAGGGTGCAGGTGATCGTCTGGCCGACCACGATCAGCAGGGTCACGATCGTGCTGTTCAGGAAGAACTGCCCGATCGGGATCTGGTCGAACACCGCCGCATAGTTGCTGAAGTCGGCGTTGAACGGAATCCACTGAGGCGGGTTGTTGAACGCCTGCGAGGGCGACCGCAGCGACGTGGTCAGCGTCCACAGCAACGGGCCGAGGGCGAACACCGCGGCGACGATCAGGGCGACGAGGCCGGCGATCTTGCCGACGCTCCAGGAGCGGTCCCAGGGACCGCCGCTGCGGGACCGCCGGCGGCGGCCTGTCACGATCAAGGATGTCGCGCTCATTGGTAGAACACCAGCTTCCGGGAGGCGAGGAACTGGATCCCGGTGATCGCGAGGATCACCAGGAGGAGGATGATCGCGATCGCCGAGGAGTAGCCGAACTGCAGGTTCTGGAACCCGGTCTGGTACATCGAGATCGTCGCGGTCGTGGTGGCCGTGCCCGGCCCGCCCTTCGTCATGATGAACGGCTGGTCGAACAGCTGCATCGCGTTGATGAAAGCGATCACGGCGGCGAACAGGATCGTGGGACTGATCAACGGGATCTTGATTCGGAACAGCGTGCGCAGCGGACCCGCACCGTCGATCGACGACGCCTCCAGCACGTCCGTGGGCACCGCCATGAGGGCGGACACGAACAGCACGAAGGTGAAGCCGACCTGCTGCCAGACCACGATCAGCACGATCGTCACCTGGGCGCCGAAGGGGCTGGTCAGCCACGGCACGTCCGACATCCCGAGGAGGCCGAGGTAGTAGTTGATGGCGCCGAACTTCGCGTCGAACAGGTAGCCCATGAAGATGGCGACCGCCGCCGTCGAGGCGAGCAGCGGAAGGTAGAACGCCGTGCGGAAGAAGGTCCGCCCGAAGGTCGAGGTGCGCTGGTTGACCAGCACCGCCAGGAACAGCCCCAGCGTGAGCTGGAGGGCGACGATCGCTATCGCCATGACGGTCGTCACGCCGAAGGACTGCAGCACGGGACCGTCGGTGAAGAAGCGCTGGTAGTTCTCCAGCCCCGCCCAGGTGGGCGGGGAGATGACGTCCCAGTGGAAGAACGACAGCCCGAGCGAGGCCAGGATGGGGATGAACGTGAACACCGTCACGAACAGCATCGACAGCGCGATCATCGCGTAGCCGAACATCCCCTCCCGCCGGGCCGCCCGGCGCGCGCCAGGGCGGCGGACGGCCCGGGGAGGCTTCACCTCACTCGGCGACACACGCAGTGCTGCGTGCGGAATGGAGGTGGTCGCGGACATCAGCTGCCCTTCGCCACCTTCTCGAGGTCGGACTGCATCGCGTCGAGCGCCGCCTTCGCATTCCCCGAGGAGATGGCCTCCGTCGTGCGCTGGTTGAGGGAGGTCGCGAGCGCGTTGTAGTACGACGGCGCCGAGATGGGGACCGAGCCGTCGAGCTGGTCGTAGAACACCTGCCAGTTCTTCGGCCCGGTGCTCGCGTACCGCTCGGCGGTCATCAGCGACTTGCGTCCGGTCGTGGTGATGTTGCCCGGGAACATGATGTCGAAGGTCTCCGCCTCGATCATCATCTTGATGACCTCCCAGGCGGCGTCCTTCTTCTTGGACGATTCGAAGATCGAGTACCCGCCGGTGCCGAACAGCGACTTGTTGCTCTTCCAGGTCGGGAACGCCTGCACCTCGAAGCTGCCGTCCTTCATGCCCGCGTTGTGCAGACCGCCCGCCCAGAACCCTCCGCCGATCGTCATGCCGATGCGGCCGGACGAGAACAGCCCCTGGAGGGTGCCGCCGCCGCCCACGTCGGGTGAGGGCGAGTAGCCGGCTTTTTGCAGGTCGATGACGTACTGCAGCGCCTCGATCGCGGCGTCGGAGTTCGCCGTCGGCGCGCCCCATTTCCATCCGCCCTGGCGTCCTTGGATGCTCTTGTCGCTCGCCTCGTAGGCCTTGCTCCAGAGCCAGTCCCCGCCGCCGTACTTGCCCTCTTCGATGAGGTTCCCGTTGTTGGCGTAGAGGAAAGACGTCCAGCTGCCCCAGAGGCGCACCACCCAGTCGAAGGGAAGGATGTCGCCGCCGAGCTTCGAGATCTTCTCGGCGGTGGAGTGGAAGTCGTCCATCGTCCAGCCCGCGGCCGGCGCCGAGGCCCCCGCCTTCTGCAGCACGTCGGAGTTGTAGAACATGCTGCCCGCGTTGAAGCTGTCGGGCATGTTGTAGAGGTGCCCGTCGACCATCATGGCCTCGATGAGCGCCGGGTGGATGTCGTTGAAGTAGCTCGACTTCAGGGTCGACATGTCCTTGGTGACATAGCTGTCCAGCGGCGTGATGAGCTTCTTGCCGACCATGAGCTGCAAGCCCTCCGTCGCGACGCTCACGATGTCGGGAGCCTGTCCCGAAGCGATCAGGGTGAGCACCTTGGCGAGGAAGTCGTTCCAGTCCTTGCCGTTGATCGCACTGACCTTCAGCGAAAGGTCCTTGTCGATCTTCTTGACCTTGGGTTGGAGGGCGTTCTGCAGGGTGGTCGCCGACTTCTGATCGCCGAAGTACAGCATGGTCAGGGTGCCGGTGCTCGAACCGCCCCCTGAAGGTGCGCAGCCCGTCAGGCCCGCCCCCATGCCCAGCAGGGCGGCGCTTGCGAGGCCATAGCCTCCGAGCCGCAGAAGATCACGTCGTCCCATGACAGGTCCGAACTCGCGTGCCATCAACTTCTCCTCTCTGAGAGTGAATCGGCTTTGCGCAATCCTGCGCAGATCAACGGGTGGTGAACCGATTTATCCGACGGTAACACCTGCCGTGGGTCGTCCGCAACAGACGTTGATAAATTAATTCACCAAATGTGGCGGATCGGCTAGGTTAGAGGAACGCGAAGGAGAGGAGGCCGCCGATGTCCACCGCACCGAGACCGACGCTGGCGGACGTCGCACGGCTGTCCGGTCTGTCCAAGACCGCGGTCAGCCTCATCCTCAACGACCGTCCTTCCCGGCTGTCCGAGGATGCGGTCGAACGGGTGCGCACCGCCGCGGCGCAGCTCGGCTACAAGCCGAACCCGGCGGCGCAGAGCCTGCGCTCGGGGAAGACCCGCTCGATCGGTTTCATCTCGGATCAGGTCACGATCACCCGTTTCGCGTCGGCGATGGTGCGCGGGACCCTGCGCGCCGCGAAGGAGCTGGACCACACCGTGCTCATCGCCGAGACCGGGGATGACCCCACGCAGCTGGCCGCTGCCTTCGACGAGCTCATCGATCGCCGCGTCGACGGCGTGATCGTCGGCCTGATGGCCGCGCGCATGGTCGATGTGCCGGCGGCTCCGCGCGGCATCCCCGTCGTCATCGTCAACGGTCGCACGCCTGATGACCTGCCCAGCGTCCTGCCGGACGAGTACGCCGCGGGCCATGCGATGGCCTCAGTGCTGCTGGATGCCGGCCATGCACGCGTCGGCTTCGTCGGCGACATCCCGCATGTCGCGAGCGATCCGCGCCGATCCGTCACCATCGCGCGGCGCCTCGACGGCATGCGGGACGCCTTCGCCGAGCGCGGCATCGCCGGTCCGGTCGAGGTCGTCCTCGAGAACTGGACGACGGCCGACGGTTTCGTGCAGACCCAGCGGATGCTGGACGCCCACCCGGACCTGACCGCGATCATCGCAGCCACCGACGGTGTCGCCTTCGGCATCTATCAGGCGCTGAGCGAGCGCGGCCTGCGCATCCCCGCGGACATCTCCATCGTGTCGTTCGACGACGAGGATCTGGCCTCGCTGGTCCGTCCAGGTCTCACCACCGCACGGCTCCCCTACGAGCAGATGGCGCGAGTCGGCGTGGAGATGCTGCTCGGCGAGCGCGATCTGGCGCACGAACTCCTGCCGATGCCGGTGATCGTGCGCGACTCGGTGCGCGACCTGCGCTGACCTGCCGGCGCGTCCTCCGCAAAGACCTCGGGCTCAGTCCTCCCGCAGCGCGAGCAGTTCGCGCGCGTGCTCGAGGGCGGCGCCCGAATCGGCGAGACCGGACAGCAGCCGCGCCATCTCGGCCTCGCGATCCTCGCCGTCGAGGCGACGGACGCTGGAGGCCGTGACCTGTCCGTCGTTCGCCTTCACGACGCTCAGGTGATTGTTCGCGAAGGCCGCCACCTGGGCGAGGTGCGTGACGGCGATGACCTGCGAGGTGCGCGCCAAGCGTGCCAGGCGCCGGCCCACCTCGATCGCCGCGGCACCGCCGATGCCGGCGTCGACCTCGTCGAACACGAAGGTCGGGACCGGATCCGTGCCGGCGATGACGACCTCGATCGCGAGCATCACACGCGACAGCTCGCCGCCCGAGGCGCCCTTCGCGACGGATCGCGGATCCGCCCCGGGATGCGGGGCGAGCAGGATGGCGACGTCGTCGCGGCCGTGCGCGCTCTCGGCTCCCTCGGTGACCGCGACGACGAGACGGGCATCCGGCATGGCGAGGGCGTGCAGCTCCTCGGTCACGGCGGCACCGAGCCGGCCGGCGGCCTCCGTGCGCGTCGCCGTGAGCGCCGCGGCCGCCTCGTCGAGGGCCGCGCGGGCGGCGTCGCGCTGGACGGTGAGCCGTTCGATGTGGTCGGAGTCGTCATCGAGCTCGGCGAGCCGCGCGGATCCGGTGTTCCACAGGTCCAGTGCGGCGTCGAGCGTCCCATGGGCGCGGACGAGGCCTGCGAGAGCCGCTCTGCGCTCCTCGACCGCCGCCAGCTCATGCGGCCCGGACTCGTCGAGATCGGCGAGGTAGCCGCTCAGCTGCGCAGCGATATCGGCGGCGCGGTAGCCGATCTCGGCGATGCTCTCGGCGATCGACGTGAGCTCGGGATCGCCCGCTCGCTCCAGCGCACGCCGTGCTTCGGCTGCCAGCGTCGTGATGTCGTTGTCGCCGTCCTCGTCCGACAGCGCCGCCCGGGCGAGGGCCGCGGACTGGCGCAGCTCCTCGGCGTTCGCGAGGCGCTCGGCGCGCTCGGCGAGCGCGTCGTCCTCCCCCGGCTGCGGATCGGTGGCCTCGATGAGCGCCAGCGCTTCGCGAAGGTCCTCGGCCTCCCTCCGACGCCGCTCCTGGTTGCCGCTGATCTCCTCGAGCTGGGCCGACAGGGTGCGCCAGCGCTCCCAGGCGGCCTCGTACTCGGTCCTGACGACCGCGATCGCGGATCCGCCGAAGCGGTCCAGCGCGTCTCGTTGCGCGGCGGCGGACCGCAGGCGCAGCTGTTCGGACTGCCCGTGCACGACGACCAGATCGTCTGCGAGGTCGGCCAGCACCCCGGCCGGGGCCGCGCGCCCGCCGACGCTCGCGCGGCTGCGCCCCTCGGCGCTGAGCGTGCGCGAGACGTACAGCTCGCCGCGCTCGTCGTCGTAGGGTTCGAGCTCACCTCCGGCATCGGCGACGGTGTCCGCGACGGATCCCCTCGTCGGCACGATCCACACTCCGGCGACGGAGGCCTGCGCCGCGCCCGCGCGGACGGCGCCGGAGTCCGCCCTGGCTCCCAACAGGAGTCCGAGACCCGTCACGACCATGGTCTTGCCGGCGCCGGTCTCACCGGTGATCGCGGTGAATCCCGGCCCGATCTGCAGCACCGCCTCGGCGATGACTCCGAGATCCCGCAGGCGCATCTCCTCGATCACGACTCGGATCCCCTCCAGCCGGAGACCGGCAGCTGGAACTTGCGCACCAGCCGGTCCGTGAACACGCTCGGGTGCAGCCGCGCCAGGCGCACCGGACGCGAGGACCGGCGCACGATGACGCGCGCGCCGCGCGGAAGCTCGTGCGAACGCCGCCCATCGCACCAGAGGATCGCGGTGCCGTCGTTGCGGTCCAGCAGCTCGATCGCGACGGGTGCGCCGGGTGCGACCACGAGCGGTCGCGCGAACAGGGCATGGGCCGACAGCGGCACCACGGCGATGGCTTCGACACCCGGCCAGATCACCGGTCCGCCCGCCGAGAAGTTGTATGCGGTCGCCCCCGTCGGAGTGGACACGACCATGCCGTCGCAGCCGAAGCTCGTCAGCGGGCGCCCGTCGATCTCGACGACCACCTCGATCATCCGCTCGCGGCTCGCCTTCTCCACCGTCGCCTCGTTCAGCGCCCAGGTGCTGTAGACGACGGATCCATCGGCGTCCTTCACGCGCACGGCGAGCGCCATGCGCTCCTCCACGGAGTAGTCGCGGTCGATGACGCGCGCCACGGCGGCGTCCATGTCGTCGCGCTCGATCTCGGCGAGGAAGCCGACGTGGCCCATGTTGATGCCGAGGATGGGTGCGGTGCCGTCGCGCACGAGCTCGGCCGCACGCAGGATGGTGCCGTCACCGCCCAGCACGATGGCGAGCTCGATGTCCTCGACCGGGATGTCCGATCCGAGCACGTCGAGGTCGGCGAAGAACTCGTCCTCGGCCGTCAGCTCGGCACGGTCGTCCGCCGACATCACCGGTCGGGCCCCCGCGCCACGGAGCGCGGAGACGACCCGTCGGGCGGCTTGCACGGTCTCATCGCGGCGTGCGTGTGCGACGACGAGGATCCTGCGCTCGTTCATCGGCCTCCTGCCATCTCGTCGATCGTGCTCATCCATTCTGTCGGATTGCCTTCCGAGCCGCGGGAACGATCCCCCGCTCGCAGATGCACCAGGTACTCGACGTTGCCATGCGTGCCGAGAATCGGCGACGGCAGCAGACCGCGGACGCCGAACCCCTGATCCCACGCGCTCCACAGCACACGGGCCACCGCGTCGGCACGGATCGTCGGGTTGGTCACGAGCCCGCCTCGCACCGCCGTGCGCCCCACCTCGAACTGGGGCTTGATGAGCAGCACGACGTCCGCCTCGGGCGCGGCCGTGATCGCGATCGCGGGGAGCACGAGCGTCAGGGAGATGAAGGACAGGTCACCGACCACGAGGGACGGCCTCAAGCTCTCCCCCGTCGCGGCGGCCAACGCCTCCGCATCCATGTGGCGGACGTTGAACCCCTCCACGGCGATCACGCCAGGGTCCGCCCGGACCGACGCCGCGAGCTGCTCATGCCCCACGTCGACGGCGAGGACCCGCCGTGCCCCGCGCTCACGCAGGACCTGGGTGAAGCCGCCGGTGGACGCACCCATGTCCAGGGCGACGGATCCGGAAGGATCGAGGCCGAATCCGTCCAGCGCGGCGATGAGCTTGTGCGCGCCGCGGCTGACGTAATGATCGGCCCCGGCCACATCGATCACGTCGCCGTCTTCGACCTTGGCGGACGCCTTGACCACGGGTTTCCCGTTCACGGTGACGAGACCGCCGTCGATGAGTGTGGCCGCGTGCGTGCGAGACCGCGCGAGACCGCGCTCTGCGAGTGCGGCATCCAGTCGGGCTGTCATCCGCGATCGGGGCCCGGTTGCGCGGACGCGGCGACGCGCGGCGCGCTCTCCAGCCGACGTGCCAGGTCGTCGTGCAGAGTCTGGTAAGCGGCGGCGCGAGAATCCAGCGGCTGCCCTTCGATCAGGCGCAGCCGACTCCAGAGTCCGTCCGAAGGATCCGGTTCCGTGTTCTCGCTCACCCTCTCAGCCTACGGCGAGACGGCGACGTTCCGACGGATTACGGGCGGTGGAACGGATCTGCGTACAGGCGTTCGGGCACGCGGAAGCCGAAGATCTGCCGGCCGGTGCGCCAGATCGCCTCGGCGCCAGCGCGCACGAGGTCGATCGGGCGGTCGCCCTCGCTGAGGATCGTGACGTCCGGGCCGTCGACGCGGACGGACGCGCCCCGCACGGTGACGGTGTCGCCCTTGAATTGCGTCTGCGGGTACGGTTCGTCCAGTTCGCGCAGATCGCCGAGGATGTAGGTCGGACGCGATCCCTCGGCGGCAGCCAGAAGATGCTTGGGGCGGTCGATGCCTGTGAGCACCAGGACCGACTCGATGCCCGCGCGGGACGCCCCTGCGATGTCCGTGTCGAGACGGTCGCCGATGAAGAGCGGATGCTTCGCATCGAACCGCGCGACAGCCTCCTCGAAGATCGGCGTCTCGGGCTTACCCGCCACGGTCGCAAGACGACCGATCGCCGTGTGCACGGCCGACACCAGCGTTCCGTTGCCGGGTGCGACGCCGCGCGACTGCGGAATCGTCCAGTCCGTGTTCGTCGCGATCCAGGGGATCCCGCCCTCGTCCTCGGGGAGCTTCAGGGCGAACGCAGCTTCCGCGAGGTCCCTCCAGCCCACCTCGGGCGCAAAGCCCTGGACCACGGCAGCCGGCGAGTCGTCGGCACTGCGGGTGACCCGGAACCCGGCCTTGTGCACCTCGTCGACGAGACCCTCTCCCCCGACGACAAGGATCGTGGATCCGGCAGGGATCAGGCTGCTGACGAGGCGCATCGCGGCCTGCGGACTGGTGACGACCTCGTCCGGGGCGACGGACAGGCCGAGCTCCGTCAGGTGTGCGGCGACCGACGCGTCGGTGCGCGAGGCGTTGTTCGTGATGTACCCGAGGCGACGGGATGCCTCGACCTTCTTGAGGCTGTCGATCGCGTGCGGGATCGCGCCGGCTCCGGCATAGACCACGCCGTCGAGATCGGCGAGCACCACGTCGACGTCGGTCAGCGGCGTGCGCTTCTCCCGGGAGAACAGGCTCACTCGGATCGCTCCGCGTCCTCCGGCTGCTCTGCCTCGCCCGGCTCCGTGCTTGCGGGCTCGGCGCCATCCGAGTCGGCACCATCGGAGTCGGCGCTCTCGGATTCGACATCCTCTGCCGGGACAGGCTCGTCCCCGTCGAACTCGATGCTCTCCGGTTCGTCGGCGAGGTCTTCGTAGGCGTCCTCGATGATGAGCTCCTCGTCGTCGCCATGCCCCAGGGCCGCCGACGCCACTTCGGCGCGCTCCTGCCAGAACGACGCCTCCTCGAGGCGACCGAGGTCCTCGAGCACTGCGGCACGAGCGGCGAAGAGCGCAGGGCTCCAGTCGAACGCGAGGTCGGGGTTGAGCTCGGGGATCTCGAGTTCGCCGAGTGCCAGCTCGGTCTCCCCGCGGTCCAGGCGTGCTCCCGACATCGCGATCGCCAGCGCCACGCGGGTCGCGGTCGGCAGGGCCGCGCGGTCGACGGAACGCGCCTCTTCCAGCGCGCGGTCGGGACGCCCCATGCCGCGCTCGCTGTCGACGATGAGTGCGATCTGGTCATCGCTCCCGGAGATGCGACGGTAGGTGCGCAGCTCTCGCAGCGCCAGGGCGAAGTCGCCCATGGCGTAGGCCGTGATCGCCACCGACTCGCGGACCACCGCGACGCGGCCGGCGCGACGGGAGGCCGCCAGCGCATGCAGGTGCGCACGCTCGGGATCCTCGTCGATGAGCTGGGCCGCCATGGCGAGATGACGCGCGACCTGCTCGGCGTTCTCCTTGCTGAGGGTCTTCAACTCGTTGCGGGCCGAAGGATGCAGATCGCGGGCCGTGACGTCATCGGGAATCTCGGGGTCGCGCGGGCGGTCTGCCGCATACGTGTCACGACGGGGGCGGTCACTGTCCCGGCGCGGACGGTCGTCGCCGCCACGGTACGGACGGTCGCCGTCACGGCGCGGTCGGTCATCCCCACCACTGCGGAACGGACGGTCACCATCGCGACGCGGACGATCGACGCCGCCGCGGAACGGACGGTCACCGTCACGACGCGGTCGATCATCCCCACCACTGAACGGACGGTCACCGTCACGACGCGGACGATCCGTGCGATCCGAAGACCCCCGGTACGGACGGTCGCCGTCGCGGCGCGGTCGGTCGTCGCCCCCGCGGAACGGACGGTCACCGTCACGACGCGGGCGATCCGTGCGATCCGAAGACCCCCGGTACGGACGGTCGCCGTCCCGACGCGATCGGTCGTCGCCCCCGCGGAACGGCCTATCGGTGCGGTCGGCGGAACCCCGAGAGGGACGATCCCCATCCCGGCGGGGTCGGTCGTCCCCACCAGAGCGATAAGGTCGGTCACCGTCACGGCGAGGACGATCCGTGCGATCGGCCGAGCCCCGGAACGGGCGGTCGCCGTCCCGACGCGGTCGGTCATCGCCACCACGAAACGGACGGTCACCATCGCGACGCGGACGCTCGTCCCCACCAGTGCGGTACGGGCGGCCGCCCTCACGGCGCGGACGGTCCCCGTCATTGCGCTGCGGACGATCGCCGCGGGCAGGGCCTTGACGGAAAGAGCGCTCGGAACGGTCTCCATCGACATAGCGGCGAGGCTGCCTCGCGTCGTCATCCTTGCGGTCGCGCGAGGGCTTGCCATCTTCGGCCATGTCGGGACTCCTTCCGTCGAGCATGTTAACGCAGAAAGGCCACCCTGCGTTGGGTGGCCTTTCTGTTAAAGGAAGTCCGGCGGTG
>NZ_JBQEOQ010000011.1:0-25281 GCF_052045265.1 Microbacterium sp. 22303
AGGTGGCCTCGTTTTCACACGTCGCAATGGCCTACTTTTCGAACGTCGTCGACACACGAGGCGCCCAGCAGAGACTGAGTTGAATTACATGGACTCTCGTCAGGAGCCACCCGATCACGCGGTCGGCCGATCCCGGGGGTGGCTTGTCAACGAAGATCCATCAGCTGGTCGATGGCAATGGTCTCCCGGTGGTCACATTGGTGAGCGCAGAACAAGCAGGTGACTCGCCAATGTTCATGCCCTCGATGGCGCATCTTCGCGTTGCCCGTGCAGTCGGTCGTCCACGCACCCTGCCCGATGCGCACCCAGGCGACAAGGCCTACTCATCCAGGGCGATTCGCGGTTACTTGCGCTCCCGCGGCATAAAAGCGGTGATACCCGAACCCTCCGACCAGCAGGGGCACCGCAAGCGGCGCGGGTCACGCGGCAGAAACCCGGTCGCTCTCGACAAACCGACTACCGGCAGCGCAACGTAATCGAACGCCGCTACGCCCACATCAAGCAATGGCGCGGCCCTGCCACCCGCTATGACGACCTCGCGCTCGTCTTCCGCGCCACCGTCGTCCTCAACGCGGTCTTCACGTGGACGAGGCAATTGTCAGACACGTCCTAGCCCATCTCGTCCGCTGGCCGTTACGGGATCGCTTTGTGGGAGTTCGTTCACTCACTTGAATCATAGAACTCCCACAAACGAAGAACCCTATTTGGTGAAGGGGGTTGGCAGCGCAGAGTGATTTGCGGAGTGTGTCCTGCGTCGTTCTTGAAGTGCTTCGATCGCTGAGATGGTTCCCCCAGCGAGCAAACACGCGATCCCCGCCAGCACGACGATTGGGGTGACACGATCCGGGTAGTCGGTCGTTGTCGGGACGACGTTGTAGACCGCGATGCTTGCAAAGACAACGGGGATGTACAGGAGGATTGCCGCTGCGCCCAAGAGCGTCAGCGCTATCGCTGATCCCCTGATCGCGGAAGTCCCGCGGCTGAGTCGGAGAGCTCCCCACCCGGCAAGAGCGGTGAGAGCGGCCCAGATGAAGACTGCGGTAACTGTTCCTGCGATGTTCGACGGTTCGAGTTGCGCGTAGCCTGCTCCCCACACGTCCCGTGACACTGCGGTTACTGGCCAGTAGAGGCTGGCGACAAGCCCGTAGGTGATGAGCACCACCACGACAGCACTAACAACGATGATGCTCATCACCCGGTTTCTCATGCGTTCCGTCCTACCAGTTGCAGATCAAAGCCGGCGGCCAGACAGTGCCGATCCGGGTTCCCCAGTTGGGGTTGCTCGGGCGGCCTGTTTCGAGGTCCCAACTGTCCCACTCAGCAAGTCCGCCGACGATGTGGCAATCCCACTGCTGCTTCATCGTCGGGCGGTCCTTCCCACCCGAGAGAACGTAGCCGGGGTGGTTCGCCTTGAGGACTCCCCAACCCTGGGCGGAGAAAACTCCGGGCTGAGCGACGTGCACGACGCGGCCGCTCGCAGAGAGCCATGCGGAGACTTTGTATCCCGGGTTAGACGCGGAGTATGCAGACACCGTGCTCTTTGTGAAAGGGCCGCTGCTGTAGTTGGGGTCCGCGACGATCGGATATGCGACGTCCTGGTTCTGGTGTTCGACGGTCTGTGTCAGTACACCATCAGAGACGGAGTACGACGTTGGTACAGCGGCACCCGTGTTATCGGTCGCCCATGGAGCGGCGAATCCTCCCACGAAGCTTCCATCGGCCGCGTACACGGAGACTGCCCCGTTGTCCTCCAATTGTAGGCGACCTCCGTCAAGACCGACCTCGTAGGAGTATGTCTCGGGAGCGTCCGGGGAAGAGATCACAGTGATGACCTGGACCCCGTTGTCGCGCACGATCGGGGCACTGATCGAACCGTCACCATGAGTGAAAGATGAAACGCGGTCGCTCACCTCACTCCGAGAGTCGGATCCCGGATCCGGGAGCGAGATCTCGATATCGCCGAACTGCGACTTCACCGAGATATCCCCGTCCGAGGATGCCGGCACCGCTACGTCTGCTGTGTAGTAGACCTCCTCGACGATCTGGGAATCCTCCCCGGAAGGTGTATCGGTGGTGGCGCGAGCCGACGCAGCCCCTTCCGCCGGAGCCTCGCCGGAATCTACCAAGCCCGAAGTGGTGTCCACTCCGTGCTGCTGCAGAAGCGACAAAAGCTGTGAGTCACTCAGCTCGCTTGACTCGGCATACGCAGGAGTCACAGCACAACCAGCGATAAGTACTGCAGCACCAATCGCACCTATCAACGTCTTCTTCTTCATCGACCCTCCAGTCGATTACCCCTTGCGGGGTAGCAGCATTTGCTACTAAGGGCACCCTAACAAATGAGATGGCGCAGCTACAGCAATGCCAGCAAGCCTGGCCAAAGGTCATGGTGAGGTGGCTGACTGAGGGTGTCCACTTGGGGCTCGCCCAGCTCCTGCTCGCCGAGGGGCACGAGATTGGCGATTCGGTAGGCTCCGCCACCGAGCTGATCGACGCCGTATCCGAGCGGCAACCACAATTGGTGACAGTGGACGTCCGGATGCCGCCCTACTTCGTCGACGAGGGCAACCAAGCTGCACTCATCTTTTCGCAGGCGCCGGGGGAGTGGGCTACTTACTTAAGGATCGCGTCTCGGACAGCGCCGCGTTCCTCGACGCGATCGAACGAGTCGGCAATGGCGGAACGGCATTCGACCAAGAGGTCGTCCGCCAACTGCTCCTCGCAGGACCAGCAGACTCACCCATCTCGCGGCTCACCGATCGCGAACGCGAAGTCCTCACACTCATGGCGCAGGGGCACACTAACGCGTCCTTGCGCCAAGAGCTCTACGTCACCCAGAGTGCCGTCGAGAAGCACATCACCTCGATCTTCACGAAACTCGACCTCCCGCAAGGCGCCACGTGCAACTGACGCGTGTTCGCCATCCAACAACTTATGCGGGGCGCGTAACCCGCCATGCCGGCGCCGACGCTAGGCACTCGTCTGACGGCACTCACGTGGTCAGAACCACAGGGCTTCGATTGCCCGTGACGGTCATTCGTGCTCGTGGTCCGCCTCGGCACGTTCAAAGAGGGCTGTCGCTACCGCATGGCCAAGGTCGAGTCCATCCCTGCGTCGTTGGACGCGGTCGTGACGTGCCGAGACGTGTGGCTCCCCGGTACTCGACGAGCCGGGGGTCGGCGATATAGATGCGCATCTCACCGCCGTGGGTGTCTGGCGATAACTCGGCTTCCCAGCCGTCATCGCGTGACGCCATTGGGGAGAAGGGCGCCGCGGCGCCGTCTCAAGTCGCCGGAGCGCTGGCGCTGGATTGATGGGTGGACTGCGTGACGCAGGGGGCGAAAGCTTCGCGAATAACCCATCGCATATTCCGTCCACTATAACGAGATTGCATGGCTTGGTAACGATAATGTATTGGACACATCTCCGGGGGATTCCTAGCTTAATCGATACGAGGCATTGATGCCACAGGCATCGATTTGAGGATGAGTTATGCATGACTGATTTCCAGACCGGTCTAACGGCATCGGCGTGGGTGCGTCGCTCGTCGCCGTCCTCGATACGGGGTCTCCGCGTGCGTTCCGCCGATGATCGAGCAAAGACTGCCGTGACACATAGTCAACACGAGTTTGCTTGCGACGATCTCTGTTGCGCTCGGGCACGGTTCTTAGTTGCCCTCGGGCACGGTTCTTACACTGTTTCGAAGGCTGTGCTAAAGGTGGTCTCTGACATCGTCCGCGCCGAGTTGGAGGGGCTGCGTAGATCGATCGGCATCGCCGCAAACTCGGCGGCCATCCAACCAAACAACACGAAGGACCTGGGCGTGACGGCGTACCCGATCCCGCCGGATGCCTCGGTGATCCACAATCAACTGATCGTTCCGGACGGTGTGGGCACGCTCGTCCTCGGTGCCGTCCAGCGCGATGGGCTGTACTGCTTCGCCCGCGCCGCGACTGATGCCGGCACGGAAACACGAGCAGCCTGGCTCGAGTTGGCCAGTCGGAACGCATTGAGAGGACCGAACAACCATTGTTGACAAGAGGATCGCCGCGGAGAGGCTCACCGACGCCTCATTCTTTGGGCGCGGGTTCTGGTCGGTGTTCCGCTAGGACGAGTGCCGGTAAGTGCTCGAGCGCCCCGACCTGTTCTCCAACTACCAGGGCGTCACCTGCCGCCCGACGGGCGCTCCACCTCGGACGAGGAGAAAGTCAGGCTCACCTTCTCTGGTGTCGCCGCCGATCCCCACGCAGCGTGTCTGGCTCACCCCCTGCGGTGAGCCAGGCGCCCCCGTGGGTGGATAGTCTGCCGGCCGGTCGGGGGTAGTCCAACCCCTCGTTGATGACGGCCGAGCGGCGCCTTGCGGCCTTGTCGACTGCGACTACCCAGACTGACCATCGTGGATCGTCCCGGCATGCTCGGGTAATGCTGCGTATGCCGACGGCCGGGGCCCACGCGCCCCGCTGGGTAAGTTGAGGGCGCAATGACAATGGTCGTTAATCACTGGTGGGGCGCGTTGAGTGGCCCTGGCGTTCGGCGGGTCGCCCGTTTGCGAAGGGGTGTACTGTCTGTGATCAAGCTCACGGATTCGGTGCTTTTCGGAGGTACGCGTGAGCCGTTCCGGGTCTCGGACTGGTTGATGACCGTTCCCACGGGGCGGTTGGTTGCTGATCCGGTCACATTGAGTTTTGTCATCGGTGGCGAGTCTGCCGTTGAGAGCGCAGCCGGGTCTTTGCGCGCTATGGCCGGGCACGTACTGGCGATACCAACTGGCATGTGGTGCGCGGCATTTCCGGTGGGCTTCTGCCGCGCGGTCAGTCTCTACCTGCGCCCGAGCTACGTCGCATCCCAACTGGAATGGCTTCCAGTGAGGCATCCGCTAGTAGGGCTGCTGCAAACGTCCTCCGATCGCGCACACGTCGGTGTGTTGGACATCGGCGCGGAGAGCATGCGCGTGCTTGCCCCGAAACTGATCCGGTTTGCTGCGACACGTCGCTCCCGGCTGCAACAATTGGCTGCGCTCGCGGACCTGTTCGATGCGGTGCAGCAGTTGGGGACGGCTTCAGATCGGCGGGCTCGGAGCGCACCATTGCGTCCTGAGGTACTGCGTGCGATGGGTGCGGTGGAGGCGGATCTGCAACATGAATGGACGCTGCGGGACCTCGCACGAGCGTCGTCATTGTCGGAATCCCAGTTGACGCGGCTGTTCGTCAGGGACCTGGGCGTCCCTCCGGGGTCATGGGTGTGGCAGCGCCGGCTCGAGAACATGGCTGAACTTCTCGGAACTCGCGCGATGTCGGTCAGCGAAGCCGCCGTCCTCAGCGGGTGGCGGAATCCATCCGCGGCCAGTCGCGCGTTCCAGCGTCGATTCCGGGTATCGCCGCGAGTTTTCGCCAAGCGGGTGCGGCGGACCGGCAAGAGGTCCCTATCCGAGGGTGAGAGCTCCGGCATGCCGTTCGAACGTGATCCAGAATGCGGACTGGGCCCTTCCCCGGGCGGGCTGCGGCGAGCAGCCGACGTCGATTGCCGATCGTGTGGAGCTCTCTGAACTCCGGTCCGCGGGCCGAACGAAGGTGGCCTGGCAGAGGTAGGGCGGCCGGACTGTCAGCCGGCGACGCTGATGAGGAGATCGCTGCTCCGCGGCCAGAGGTCGTGGGACACAGTCTGGGTGCGGTCGTACCTGCGGGATGACCGGTTTGTCGCCCACAGGCGGCGAACACGCCCCGAACAGCCGGAGATCCTCGCATGCCTCACCCCGCGATACCGCCCACCCCACCCGCCGCCGCTCCGCCGACGCCGATCCATGTCGATGACCGGGTCACGCTCTACCTCGGTGACACCGTATCCATGTTGCCCCAGCTCCCGGCGGCGAGTGTCGACGCCCTGATTAGTGATCCGCCGTATGGCCTCAGCTTCAACGGTCACACGTGGGATGACGCATCGGGCTTTCTGGAGTCGCTGCAACATCTCGATACCCGCAACATGACGCCGCCGGAGATCTTCGAGACTTGGTGCACCGAGTGGGCACGTGGAGCGTTGCACGTTCTCAAACCGGGCGCGCACGCTGCAGTGTTCGGCGGGACCCGCACGTGGCACCGCATGGTGCGGGGTCTAGAGAATGCAGGGTTCGAGGTGCGTGACCAGATCGCCTGGCTCTACTCATCTGGCATGCCCAAGAGCATGGACGTGTCCTATGCGCTCGACCGACGCAACGGTGCCATCCGCAGCGACCGCATTGTGCAGAAGGCGGACCACCCCTCCGTGCTGGGGGCGACGAGGCGCGTTGTTTCGGCAGGGCTGCCCGTCAGCGATGACGCGCAGCAATGGCAAGGATGGGGCACGGCGCTGCGGCCGGCATTTGAACCGATCATGCTCGCACGAAAGCCCGTCGCCGGCACCGTAGTAGGGAGCGTCCTCGAGCATGGGACCGGCGCGCTCAACATTGATGCAGCCCGGTTCGATGAGAACCGTTGGCCTCCTAACGTCGCTCTCGACCCCACCCAGGCCGACGCGCTGGACCTCCTCACGGGCAGCTGGCGCACGCAGCCCGCGTCAACGACGTTCCCCGTCTTTCGGTATGAGGCGAAGCCGAACCGCGAGGAGAGACCTCGCGCGTTCGGTGTCTCGCACGCGACGGTGAAGCCGCTGGCTCTGATGCGGTGGCTGATCCGGCTCATCACCCCGCCGGGGGGCCTGATCCTCGAGCCTTTCGCCGGCTCCGGCACGACGGTCGAGGCCGGAGTCCTCGAGCGCTTCCGAGTGGTGGCCATCGAGAAGGAGCCAGAGTTCGTTCCACTCATCATTTCGCGCCTCGATCGCTCCACCTCGTGACCGCGACCGTAATCGAGACCGGTATCACCGGCATACAAGGCTGCCCGTATTGCGCTCTCGTGCTTCGCAGACGCGTCCGAGGCGATCGCTGTTGGCTAGGTCTGGCGGTCAAAGGAGGCTGCAACTGGGTCACCGCCGACGGTGTGGATACTTTGCTCGCGTCTCAGTGCCACCGAACCGCCGAACTCGTTGATCGGGCGGAAGCCTGCCTGGCAGACGCATGCTCTAGCTCTGCGAACTCGTCCGAACGTGCCGCGGCACGGCGTAGCGACGGTTGCGCGCCCCAGATTCCGACCAGAGCGTGCTCCACCACGAGATCAGGAACGTGTCTCTGGAAGAAGGCTCCAGCGATGCCGGCTGCACTGGCGAGAACGCCAAAGAACAGCAGAGCGGGAGCAACCCGGAATACACGAACGACAGGCACGCGGACGATCTGCTGGTTCTGCTTGGTGTCGACGAAATCCTTGGACTCCTCAACCCGGGAACGGATCACGAGCGCGACAACGAGCAGCACGGCAGAGAACAGGAATGGAACCCGCCACCCCCAGGCCATGAACTGCTCGGTTGGCAACATACCCGCAGGGAGGTAGACGAGCGTCGCCGGGATCGATCCTGCCGGTGAGCCCTGCTGCACCCACATGCCTGCCGAGGTGCGCATTTTGCTTCGGCGTTCTCCGTGGCCATGAGCGTGGCGGCGGCCCATTCGCCTGCGACAGCGAGGCCCTGCATCGCGCGGAAGACAATCAGCAGCGTCGTAGCCAGCACACCCACCTGCGCAAACGTCGGGAGCAGACCGATCGCCGTGGTGCCGACTCCCATGAGCAACAGCGTCCCCATGCTCGCGCGAACTTCCTCTGACGTCGCCTTAGCCATCTCGTTGGCTCGCCAATTACCCGCCACTAGTACTTCCCTGATAAGCGCCGGATCGGCCGCAAGCTCGGCTCGACGCCGACGGTGCTCCTCGAACCTGCTCTATGGAGCGCTATGACGCCCGCCGCATTCGGCGGGCGACGACCTCGCACTGACGTTTCGGCGCGGTGGCGTCGATGACCGTGTGGAGCGGAACGCCGGTTGACGCTTGTGTCCTGGCACCGCCGTTACCCGTTGCGCTGCGGGCGGCCTGCCGACGAGCGTGCGGGGAAGCTGCTCTCCTCGGGCCAGTGGAGCGACGTGACGGGTGGCATAAGATCGCCGATCTCGAGATCGAGTACCTGGGCGAGGCGCGCGAGGATCTTCAGTGAGGGGTTCGCTGGAGATCCAGGCTTCCAGTATCCGCGCTCGAGCTGCTGGTAGTGGGTGCACGTGAGCCCGGCACGATGGGCCAGGGCCTCTTGAGAGAGGTTGCGCTGAATGCGTTGACGTTGCAGTTCGATCCCGAGGACTTTGGCGTATTCCTCCCATGTGGACGGTGCTAGAGAGGACATCGTTCTACGCTGACGCGCTTCGCTCCACTCGTCAGCCAGAAATATCCGGCATGATTATTCTGGCCTCCTGGCGGTGCAGCTATGAGTCATCGGGCGGCCCGCGCCGCGCCAGCACGCTTTCCGGCTGACGGATGGTTCACCAGACGAGGTCGCCTTCGAAGACGCGCACGCATCCTGGCGGGACCGGTGCCTGAGCCTCGCACTGAGCGCGGCACGACTGCCGGACCTCCTTTCGAAGCTGGAGCACGCCGAACGCGTGCGCGACGCCGTGATCGATCTACTCGAACGCGAACCTCTCCCGCTCGAACCTCAAACGCGCCTGGACGCGTCGGAACACGACCGTTGGCGCATCAATGTCATCGAGACGGCGCGTCGGCACCAACACGGACTGCAGGCCATCCTCGCCGAAGGCGGTCCGCGCACTAGCTACCTGCCGGCGAAGTTCTCTCGGGAATGGTTGCCCGCTGACTTGCTCGCGTTGCAGACGTTGGATGCGCTGGCGAATCCTGGCCGAGAGATCCAAGGGCTTGCGGCCCGCCTCCTCAGAGGTGAGCAGCGTGCGCAGCTCGCGGCAATGCTTGCTGCGGCGGATCTCGAAGTGAGCGTGCCCAACCCGGAAGTTCCGGATGGTCCGGCGTTGTACGAGGGACCAGCTCCGATGCCCACAACTGGATTTCCGCCGGCGTTTACGACGTCACCGGCATGGACGGACACGGTGCGTTGCGTCTGGTCGTGGGTTATGCCCCGGTTGGAGACAAGGTCACCGCGTCCGCGGCGTTCGCGCCGGCCGAACATGACGCGACGGCGATGAACCAGATCGCGGCCATTCTGATCCGGGAAGACATCTCGGCCTTGCGGATGATGACGACGATCGGCAGGATCGTTCACGAGACCGGGCGCACGGGGATCCCGAAGGCGTCGAACCCGAACCTGACATCGCTGGAACTCGGTGTGATGCTCGACGACCTCCTTGCCCGAAGAGGCCGCGACATCAGCTCAGAAAATTCCGGTCCAGACCCGAAAGCCCCACTGGCGCCCGCCCGCGATCTTTAGCGCATTGGCACGTGATCCCTAGTCTAGGACGGCCCGGCGTGTCTGACCGAGACGCGCATATTCGATGCTGAATCACGCATCCTGCCCGAAAACGGTGGACGAACACTGCCCCGGATCGTAGGTGTGGAGCATGCCGATTCCAGCCCCGAACGACCAATCCGGTCGCGTACACGGGCTGATGAATCGGTAACCGGGTGAATGCAACGCACCTGACCCTCGGGCCGGGCAACACCTCACCCGGCAAGGGTGAGAGGAGCACGTCATGCCGATCAGCGAACTGCAGCACGCTCTGCGCGAGATTAGCGAGAGCCACCTGGCCCTGCCCACATCCGCACTCGTCTACGCCGCTGCCGGCCTGCGCGTGTTCCCCTGCGCTCCTGGCGCGAAAGAGCCGTTGACCAAGCACGGCTTTCACGATGCATCCACCGATCCCTCCCGTATCCGACGCTGGTGGACCTGGCAACCGGAGGCGAACATCGGTATCGCAACGGGTGGCGGCGTGGACGTCCTCGATGTCGACGTACACGGCACTGGCGATGGGTTCGCAACTCTGCGATTCCTGCACGATGCAGGGTTAGTTGGCGGTGCTCTGCAGGCGGTGCGCACCCCGTCCGGAGGCGCGCACCTGTACTTTCCCTCCGACCCCTCTCGTGCACAGCAGAACTGGTCACGATCGACGGTCCACATCGACTTCCGTGGCCTGGGCGGCTACGTCATCGCCCCACCATCAAGCATCACCATCGCAGGCCAACAGACCCAGTATCGGACGTTGACGATCGGGAACGAGCCGGCCCCTGTGAATGCCAATCGCATCTGCGCACTCTTGACGCCCCCGCGCAGGCAGCGGAGCCACGCCACACCGGCAGCGCTCGCGACCGACTTCGGTGCGGAGCAACTGGCGGCGTGGGTCAGCCGCGCCGCGGAAGGCAACCGGAACAGCAGCCTGTTCTGGGCTGGTTGCCGGTTAGCGGAGAACGGCTGGAACGAGGGATCGATGCGTGCCCTCCTTGACGGACCGGCGCGACAGATCGGCCTGACCGAACGAGAGACGGCCGCGACCCTGCACTCTGCATGGCGGGCGGCGCAACTCGGCGGCCATGAGACGCCCACGGCCGGTGCCAGCAGGCTTCGAACTTTGGCGTCACGATGAGCATCACCGAATCCCCACATCTCGCCGTGCAACTGAACCGGCCCCTTCTCCCGGCGCGGCCACGATGCGGTTCGTGATCGCCTCCAGCGTGATCGGGACCCTGCTGCTCGCATTCGGCGCGTTCTGGCTCTCCTTCACGACACTCGCCGACCTCGCGACGCTCGCGGGCATCTCTGCCGGCCGAGCCTGGGTGTGGCCGCTCATCGTGGACGGCGTGGTCCTTGAGGCGACGATTTCGATCGTCGCTCTCCGGCGTCAGGCGCGCACCGCTCGCCGCTACGCCTGGATCCTTCTCGCCGCCGGCGCCGCCGTCTCGGTCGCCGCCAATGTCGCCCACGCCGTCGTCACCGCCGACACTCGCGTGCCCTCGATCGTGTCCGCGCTCGTCGCGTCCGTCCCACCGCTCGTGCTCCTCGCCATGACGCATCTCACCGTCGAACTCACCCACAGCAACGCCACGACCCCGGACCCGGGTCCTCAACCAACGCGCTCGTTGGTCGCCGCTCCCGCGCTCACCGCTTCCACGTCGCCGATGCTCGAAGGTGCTTCGTCGGAACCCGCCTCCGCACAGGGCAGATCCGGCCGTCCGAAGACAGCACGCCGTCGACCACCGGCCGACCCCGCGACGCGCCGTCGTGCTGTGGAGCTTGCCGCTCAGAAGGTTCCGCAACGGCAGATCGCCGAGGAGCTGGGCGTCCACCCCACCACGGTCGGCCGGTGGCTCGCCGCACCTGACGTGCACACGGAAGGAGCCCACACATGACCCTCGACCCCGACACCAGCCCGCTGCACCCACGTCCGCATCCCCGCGACCCTCAGCAGTTCGAGTCGGCGACATCGCGCACCGCACACGACGACGCCGCTCGACTGGAGGAGATCGCAAAGCACGGCGATCCCAGCGTGCCCGGCACGACCGCCGCCGCCGCTGGTGCGCGGCGCAGCGTCGAGTGGGTGCGTCCGACTGACCTCGCCGCCCGCGGTGGTGCCCGACTGACCGAAGGCGTCCTCGCAACCCAAGAGCGTCTGACCGAAATCGTTCGCGAGACGGTGCGCGAGAACCGCACGCACATGCGGACATTCCTTGCCCGCCGTGAAGCCGAACTGACTCCGGAGACCCCAGCGACTTCGTCGCAGCGTGTTCTCGGGAGAACGGCGGTGAGCCGATGATCGAAGCTCGCTCGGGCCGCGTCGTTCTGACCGAGCCCGGCTCCCGTATCTGACCCTTCGTCCCTCGTCGGCACACGCCGACACCCCGCACCGGCCGTGATCTGCTGCGCCACGGCCGGCGATCAGTGACGCCCGAAGAGCGGGCCACGTTCCTCGTCATCTGATGCGTCCGGGGTTGCGGACCGGTGGGCGGTACGGGCCCCGCACCTGTCCTGCACCCAGATCCCATGAGGGAGTCGCTATGAACAATCACAACAGTTCCTCCGATCCGTCCGCCGACCGCGTCGATTTCACGACGCCGGAAGGTCTGCGCCAAACGTTGATCAACCTGAACACGCACAACGCCTGGGCGACGAGCCCCGTCGCCGCCGAGCTGATGGTCTACGCGACCTCGAAGTACACGCCCATCGCTCGCGCCTGGCACCGCGACCCGGCCGACGCCGCTTACGAAGCTTTCATCGCGATGCGGCAGCCGACGACGATCAAAGCCACCGACCCGTGGGCCGTGGTCACCCGCGCGGTCGCGCTCGGCATTGCCGCCGAGGCACATGCCGACCGCAACATGACAAGCCAGGACAAGGCCCGCCGTCCGTCAAAGCGTCCCGACGAGGAACCGGTCCGTGCCGGTCACTACGAGGAGTTCTTCTACGACGTGCACCCGCACGCCACGTCGCTCGTCCGCCCGAACGACATGGGCGGCGCGGAACGAGTAATCCGTACCACCAGCGTGTTCCTGGTCGTGACCGGTTGGCCGGCTCGCCAGGTCGAACAGGCGGTGGACTACATCGCGCACCGCATCACCGGACTCTCCTCGCACCAGTCGGCTTTGGACACGGTGACCAAAGAACACAACATCGCGTTGCGGCTCGGCTACACGCCCGAAGCATGGGCGCGGCTCGTGAATCTGATCGTCGGCGCCAGCCCGCGCAAGCGCCGTCCCGATCGGCTCGGACTGCTCGCCCGCGCCCTGCTGGGCGACACCGCCCGCGAGCTACTCGCCGACACCGACCTCGTGCATCTTTCCCGAGAGATCGCCGCCGACCTCGCCACGACCGGCGAGCTACCATGAGCCGCTCCAGCCACCTCGTCCTCGAGCATGCGATCGACCAGATCACGACAGGGCACTCCTACCGACACGACCTCGGAGACCTCGACGAGCTCACTGACTCAATCAAACGCGTCGGGCTGCTCACCCCGATCTCGATCACTACCGACAACGTCCTCATCTCCGGCAAACGACGCCTCGCCGCGCTGCGACGGCTCGGCTTCCGGACCGTGCCCGTGTGGGTGGTCACCGGCGTCTCAGACAAGCTCTCGATGGTCCTTGCTATCCAGGACGAGAACACGTTGCACAAGATGCTCACCACGATCGAGCAGGCAGAGCTGTACGCAGAGTTGACGGACCTTATCGCCGAGGAGAACGCCCGCAAGCAAGAAGCGACCCGCTTCGGTGCTTCCCGCACCGCCGGAGCAGCCCCGAACCATGGTCCCTCCGCCTCCACTCCGGCAGGCGGGGACGATGGTGGTGTTGATTCAACACCACCGCAGCCCGCCACCGGGCAGGGCGCCGGAAAGACCCGGGTGCAGGCCGCAAAGGCCGTTACGGGGTACGACTCGCATTCGAAGCTGGATCAGGTCGTCGAGCTGCAGCACATCGCCGCATCCGATGACGAGCACCCAGAAGTGCGGCAAGCCGCAGCGGAGGCGCTGATCGAGCTCAATGCGGACGGCAAAGTCAACGGCAGGTATCTGCGCGTGAAAATTCAGCAGGCGACGACCGCCTTGGCTCAGACTGCCGATGACCCGAACCACCCGGAACCCGTACGCGCCGCCGCTCGCGCCGAACTCGATCTGATCCGCGCCCAGCCCACGCCGAAGGACGCGCTGCGCGAAGCCTTGCGTGCAGTGCCGCACGTGGTGCAGTTGCGCCAGCAAGCTCAGGCAACGGCGGGGCCGGTCGGCTGGACCGACGCTGATCCGCTGCTGCGTGAGAAGCACCGGATCAGGCGGCTCGTGGACCTCCTACGCCGCGAACACGGCTGGTGGGAGCGGTTCTCGCCGTCTGACTTTGGCCAGTACGCAACGGACGAGCAGTGGGAGCTGGTCGAGAGCTTCGTCACCGGGGCAACCGAGTTCCTTGAAACGGCCCGCGCCGACCGTAGCTAGGACCAGCCACTCGTCCGAGCGAGTGATGCGCTCACGGTTGAGGCCGCCGTCAATTTCGAACGGATGTGGGTTCCTACGAAACGGAGACCTCAGCGGCGGGCGAGGTAGCTCGACCCGCAGGCGCGGGCTGTGCTCTTCCGTGTCGTGGCGGCTCCACGACACGGGGCTGTCGGGATCGCACCTGTCTGGTGTTCGCACACCGATAGGAGATTCCGCCATGACTACCCCCGCCCCGGAGCGCTCCCGCAGGATCCGACTGATCGTCAGCCTGGCTGCAGCGGGCTTGGTGCTCCTCGTCCTGACTGGTATTGGGATCTACGGGCTGATTACCGGTCCGCGCGACCAGGGCACGCCCGCCGACTCGGATGTCCGTGCGCACCCGACGCAGACGGCTACCGTGCCGTCGAGTGCGACACCGACGGCGCACGAGCTACCGGCTCTGCCGAGCACCGATGACCCGGAGCGGTTCGCGCGCGCCGTCGCCCAAACGCTATTCACCTGGGACACCTTCACGACCCTCACCCCGGACGACCACCGTGCAGTGGTCCTGGAGGCCGCGGACCCGTCCGGCGCGGAGACGCCGGGGCTGATTAACGATCTCGGCAATTACTTCCCGTCGGAGGCGACCTGGCGTCAGCTGAGCGAGTACCGCACCGCGCAGACCCTGTCCATCGACAAGTTGCATGTGCCGGCTGAGTGGTTCGACGCCGTCGAAGCTGCCGACGGGCAGATCGCCGACGGTCTGATCGCGTACACGGTCGAGGGAGTCCGGCATCGCAGCGGGCAGTGGGTGGACCAGCCCGCGGAATCGGAGCATCCGGTGGCGTTCACGATGTTCCTGTCCTGCCCGCCGTACACCGATTCGTGCGTGCTGCTGCGGCTGTCCAAGCTTGACCAGCCACTGCGGTAACCGGGCGGGGTTGGCGCCGTGAAGAAGGTTCTTGCTGTTCTGGTCGCGGGGATGCTGTTCGGACCGATGGTGACTCTGCTGGGAGTCGGAGTGCTGGTGAATCCGGCCCTGACAAGCCAGGCCCTGTGCATCGCCAGCGGTGTGATTTTCGGTCCGGTCCCGGACTCGTTGACCGTGACCACCAACGACGGCACGACGTTCACCCTGAACAAGGCGCAGCTCACTCATGCCGCCACGATCATCGAAACTGGGGCTCGCATCCCTGGGGTCGGACGAGAGGGCATCCTCATCGCCCTGATGGCTGCGCTTACGGAGTCCACCTTGCGGCAGCTGTCGAATACGGGCACGTACCCGGAATCGGCAACGTATCCCAACGACGGTGACGGCGGCGACCACGACTCGCTGGGCCTGTTTCAGATGCGCCCGCAGTCGGGGTGGGGAACGGTCGCGGAGCTGATGGATCCTGCATATCAGGCCGCGGCGTTCTACGGCGGCCCGGACGGCCCGAACTATCCGTCACCGCGGGGCCTGCTGGACATTCCAGGTTGGCAGCAAATGGACAAGGGCGAGGTCGCGCAGGCGGTGGAGGTGTCTGCGTTCCCGGACCGCTACCAGAACTATGAGCCCGTCGCTCGGATGATCCTCGACGCGCTCACCGTCAACCAACGGCCGGGCGGAGGCGACACGACCCCAGCGGACCCGGATATCCCAGAGACACGCAGCCTGGTGTTCCCGCTTCCCAACGGCTCGTACACACAGACTTCCGACTTCGGGCCGCGTATCGACCCCATCAACGGTGAGCAGCGTTTGCACGCCGGGACGGACTACGCGGCCGCCGACGGAACCCCCGTCTTTGCGCTCGCTGACGGGATCGTCACCTATGCGGGCATGGTCGACGGATACTCGGGACAGATCACCATCGAGCACACCGTCGACGGCAAGCCCGTCGCTACGAAGTACATCCACATGTGGGCCCACGGGATCCACGTGCAGACCGGAGACCGGGTCATCGCTGGGCAACACATCGGTGACGTGGGCTCGAGCGGCCACTCGACCGGCCCGCACCTCCACCTGCAAGTCCACCCGGGTGGGGCGAACGCCGAGGCCGTGGACCCCGTGCCCTGGCTGGCCGCACACGGGGTACAAGGCATCGACGACGCCACCGCAGGTGGTGCCGGCTGCGCCGTCTGAGCCGGCCGTTGCTCGCCGGGGCGAGACGCGCACCTTCCCGGTGACCTGACGTGTGAACTGCTTGGAGGACCGGATGGATGACGTCTACCCGAACATCGACGCCGTGGGCGGGCAGTCGACCCTCGTCAGCATCGTTGGTGCTTTCCTGACCACCACGCTGATCCTCGCCGTGTTGATGCTCGTGATCTGTGCAATCGTCTGGGCGGTATCCAACTCGAGCGGCAATTTCCAGAGCGCGTCCCGCGGCAAGGTCGGAGTCTTCGTTTCCCTCGGCGGCGCGGCTCTTGCCGGGGCGGGGGTCGCGTGGATGAACTTCCTCCTTCGTCTCGGATCGACACTGTGAGCCGATGATGGCCGCCGTCAGCGAGGTTTCCGTTGCGCCCATCGAGGTCGTGAGGCAACTCGAGGAGCATCATCGTCCGGGCGGCTCCTGGACCTACGACCCGGACTCAGCACGTCGGGATACCGCGGTGGTGTTTCCGGAACGGTTGCTGCTGCGCATCGACGCGGCCCCACAAGGCGGCTATACGTGGGCGGAAGAGACCTTCGACCCGATCGAGGAGGTCTACAAGCCTACTCCAGGCCGCACCGGGACTGCCGGCAGCGTGCACGAGATGCTGGTGGCCGCGTCGACGTTCATCGATGACCATAACCAGGGCGACGCGGTGCCCGTTTCCGCCTACCCCTTGGCCTACGAGCTCGAGGATCGGATCGCGGCAGGTTACCCAGGCGCGCACTGGAAGCACTACCAGAACAGCGTGTACGCGTCCGTCTTCGAGTACCCGGGACTGCGACGGATCCAATTCTGGGACGAAGCAGATTTCATGGGCTCGATTTCCGGCTACACCTGGATCGAAGAGGCCTGGTCGCCCGAGTCACAGTCCTGGCAGCAGCAGGCTGAGTCCGACGACGTCGTCACGATCACCCAGATGCAGCAGACCATCGTCTCCCTGCACCGCACCGGCGAACACGTCCACGCCGTGACAGCCGCTGGCGGCGGCACACCCACGGGGCGTCTAGACCGAGCGACCCTCGAACGCCTTATGGGCGACCGATCCGCGCAGCTGCACCCGTCACCGGTCGAGCAGACCACCGACCGCGATGCTCCCGGCCTAGGTGTGGACCCGCGGAGTCGATAGCGGCTGTGCCGGGACCGCACCTGTGCTGATGAGTCCCGCGACGCGCGGGACGCCAGCCCTGCTTGAAGGAGCAACCTCATGCCGATCATTCTCGACTTCGTCTCCGCCGTCCCGGCCCTCCTGCCGGCCGACATCAACATCACCCCGAACGACTCCGGTCTTCCTGGAATCGCGGCGCTACGCACCATCGTCGGCGCCGTCATGACGGTGGGCCTGATCCTCAGCGTCCTGGCTCTCATCATCTCGGCGGTGGTCTGGGGCTTCGGCGCCAACAGCAGCAACCCCCACCTTGCCTCGCGAGGCAAGCTCGGCGTGCTCATCTCGTGCGGAGCCGCGATCATCACCGGCGCCAGCGTCACCCTCATCAACTTCTTCTGGAGCGTCGGCCAGACCGTCTCCTGACCACCATCAGACACCGACCCGTGAGAGGAGGGCAAACCTATGGACGGGATCTGTGACGTCCCCATCATCAGCAACGTCTGCGACGTTGCCGGGGAAGCCGCGGGGACGCTGATCAGCGCCCCATTCGAATGGCTCGCGCAAGCCATCGGCGCCGCCGCGTCCTGGATGTTCCAAGGCGTCTGGTGGTTATTCGACACCACGACCCTGGTCGACCTGACCGGCTCCGGCTACGTCGGCGTCTACAACGTGATCTTCGGCATCGCGATTTTCGTCATGCTGGTCTTCTTCTGCCTGCAGCTGATCACCGGACTCATCCGCCGCGACCCCGGAGCGTTGTCTCGTGCCGCTCTCGGCCTGGCGCGGAGCGTCCTCGGCTCCTTCCTGGTGCTCACCCTCACGACCACGCTGCTGGAGATCGTCGACCAACTCACCATCGGTGTCATACAGGCCACCGGAAACACGATCGAGGACATGGGCGCCAAGATCGGAACCCTCGTCGCCGGGCTCACCACTATCAGTATCGCCGCGCCGGGAGCGGGCGCGATCGTCATGATCTTCTTGTCCTTCCTCGCCCTGACGGCCGCCGCCATCGTGTGGTTCAGCCTTCTCGTCCGCAAGGCCCTGATCCTCGTCAGCGTGGTCATGGCCCCCATCGCTTTGTCCGGCGGATCCTGGGATGCAACGCGGGGCTGGTTCGGAAAATGGGCAAGCTTCGTGCTCGCCCTGATCTTCTCCAAGCTCGTCATCGCCGTCGTCTTCCTCGTGGCCATCAACCAAGTGAATGCGCCGATCGACTTCGACCTCGCCTCCATCGCCGATCCGGTCGCGGGGATCGTGCTCATGTTCATCGCAGCCTTCGCGCCCTACATGGTCTACAAGTTCATCAGTTTCGTCGGCTTCGACATGTACCACGTCATGTCGGCCGAGCAAGAAGCTAAGCAGTCGATGAACCGGCCCATGCCGCTGCCGGGGAACCCTGGAGGCCCCGCTCCCAAACAGGTACTGGACGGTGGCGACAAGAGCGGAGGTGGCGCCCCGCCCCCGGCCGGAGCACCCACCGATGGATCCGCCGGCGCTACCGCGGGAGGCACCGCGTCGAGCGGCAGCGCGTCGAGCGGTGCAGCATCCACCGGTGCCGGTGCCGGTGCCGGTGCCGGTACCGGCGGTGCTGGTGCCGGTGCTGCTGGTGCCGGTGCTGCTGGTGCTGGAGCTGGTGGTGCCGGCGCGGCAGGGGGCGCGGCTGGAGCGGGGGCAGCGGCCGGCCCGATCGGGCTAGCCGCCGTGGCCGGAGCCAAGGTCGTCAAGGGCGCCGCGGAGGCCGGACCGAAACTGGGCTCGTCCATCGGAGACCAGGCCGATGGACAGGCCGCAGCCGCTCAGGCCGGGCAGGCGCCACCCCCGGCGAGCACGCCGCCGGCACCCGGAGCGGGTGCCCACGCCTCGCCGCCGGCCGCTCCCGCCAACGCGTCACCGCCCGTGAGTGGGCAGCCTGTGCCGCCAGCTCCCACCTCACGGCGCGACCCAAAGCCTGCGGCACCGCCCCCGCCGGATCCGGGTAAGCGGTAGCCAGCAGTCCCAAGCATTCGAGAGGAGGTGAAGCAGCAGTAGCGGCCGCGCCCGCTGGAGTCAGCTGTAGCGACTTGACCCTGGCGGCGCCGTCGCTTCTTCGTGCCATGGGAGCCCAGGTCCGCGGCGCGGTCGTACCTGGCTGGGGACACCGTTCCCATCTGACCAGGAGGCATGATGACAACCAGCCCTGATTACGAGCTCTCCCCGGTGAAATTCTCCCGACTGACCAGTCGGGGCATCATTCTCGGCCTCTCGCTGCCCCAGGTCGTCGCCATCGCGTTCGCGGCCGTGATCTTTGTCTCCTCGCTCTACGCGGGTGGTCCGACGGCGCTGTTCACTTCCCCGGTATGGGCGAGCGCAGCCGCGGTTGTGGTCGTCGGGGTCGGTGGTCGCAAGCTCGTCGAGTGGGTGCCGATCACCGCGCACTGGATACTTCGGAAGGCGAAGAGGCAGACCTCATACCGCAGGCGGATCGTGAAGCCGCGCCCCGCGGGAACGCTCGCTCTTCCCGGGGATGCGGCGGCCTTGCGGCAGTGGGAGGATCCAGAGGACGGCGCGGTCATGGTTCATGATCCGCACCGGCAGACGCTGACGGCTCTGCTGGAGGTTACGCACCCTGCGTTCATCTTGATGGATCCGGGTGAGCAAGAACGGCGCGTACACGCGTGGGGGCGCGTCCTATCCACCGTGTGCCGGTCCGGTCGGGTTGCTCGCCTGCAAGTACTCGAGCGCACGCTCCCGGACTCGGGATCCGGATTGTCGCAGTGGTGGAGTGAGCACGGTCGTGATGACGGGTCGTGGGTCGCGAACACCTACAAGGAGTTGATCGATCGTGCCGGCCCTGCGGGGGAACGGCACATCACTACGTTGTCGCTGTCGCTAGACATGCGTACCGCCGCCCGACAGATCCGCTCGGCCGGAGCGGGGATGAAGGGCGCGGCCGCGGTGCTGCGGCAGGAGATGCACACCCTGACCACGGCGCTACGCGCCGCGGAACTGCACCCGTCGGCGTGGTTCACACCCGGGCAACTCGCTGTCATGCTCCGCACCGCCTACGATCCTCAGATCGCATCGACTCTCGACCGGGCGGGTGACGTGGGCCGCGATCTTGCGACCGCCGGCCCTGTCGCCGTCGAGGAGACGTGGTCGCGACTGCGGTCCGACTCCGCGCACCATGCGGTTCTGTGGGTCTCGCAGTGGCCGCGCTCGCAGGTCTACCCGGGATTCTTGTCCCCGCTGCTGCTCTCCAGCGGCATCCGGCGGTCGTTCACGCTGCTGTGCGACCCGGTCCGTTCAGATGTCGCGGCGCGCGATATCCGCAAGAAGAAGGTCGAGTACGTCTCCGATGCCGCGCAGCGGCAGCGGATCGGGCAGATTGAGGACGCCTCACAGTCCGCTGAGTACCAAGACGTACTCCAGCAGGAGGCGGACCTCACCGCAGGGCACGGGGTCATCCGGTTCACGGGCCTGATCGCCGTGTCTGCACCGTCCATCGAGGAACTCGACGCGGCGATCGCCGCGATCGAGCAAGCCGCGATCCAAGCCTCCTGCGAAACCCGACGCCTGGTCGGGCAGCAGACCCAGGCGTTCACCGCTGCTGCCCTCCCGCTCACTCGTGGACTGTGACCCGCACCTGGTCTGCGGAAAGTCACCGCACGGAAAAGAGGCGCGCATGTCACCGCAGAACCGCAAGCTGTACTCCACGGTCCTCGTGGAAACCGGGCGAGGAGCCCGCAAGGCACGTAAGCAGCGGCAGCGGGCCGCGCAGGCACTGCTCACCCAAGACATGGCCCAAACCCGCGCCGAGGCCCGCGCCCGCTACGAGGCCGAACGTGCGATCGCCCGCCAGATCAGCTACCTCCCGCCCGGCGGGGAGCACGGCCCCGACGTGTTGCGCTCATGGCGCCGATTCCGCGTCCCGCCGCATCAGGACACCTCCGCCACACTTCAGGGTGCCTACCCGTTTCTCGCCGAAGGTGGCCTGGGCGCCGAGGGCGTCTTCATCGGACAAGACCTCTACAGCTCCGGCAGCTTCGCCTACGACCCGTGGGAGCTGTACCGCCGCGGAGTGATCACCGCACCGAACATCGTCCTGGCCGGCATCGTCGGCGCGGGAAAGTCGAGCCTGGCGAAGAGTCTCTACACCCGCAGCATTGCTTTCGGACGCCGCGTCTACGTACCAGGAGACCCCAAAGGTGAGCACTCAGCGATCGCCGAGGCCGTCGGCGGGAAAGCGATCATCCTCGGACACGGGTTGAACAATCGTCTGAACCCGCTCGACGAGGGATACCGACCCGCAGGAATCGACGACCAAGACTGGGCGATGACGGTCGCGTCGCGTCGTCGAGACCTGATCGGCGCGCTCGCCGAAACCGTCCTGGAGCGGCCTCTCACCCCGCTCGAGCACACCAGCATCGACGTGGCGCTGCGGGCGACGGTCGCGCAGGCATCAGTACCAATCCTGCCGATGGTCGTCGACCGGATTCTCGCCCCCGCCGCCGGCGACGACCCGGACCGGCGACTCGCCGAGGACGGACGCATGGTCGGACACGCCCTTCGCAGACTCGTCGCCGGCGACCTCGCCGGCCTGTTCGACGGGCCGAGCACGGTCCGCTTCGATCCCACACTGCCGATGATCAGCCTCGACCTGTCCCGCGTAGTCGAGAACAGCACCCTGACCAGCGTGCTCATGACGTGCTCGTCGGCGTGGATGGAGTCCGCGCTGCTGGACCCCGCCGGTGGTCAGCGATGGGTCGTCTACGACGAAGCCTGGAGGCTGATGTCACACCCGAGCCTCCTACGAAGGATGGACGCCCACTGGCGACTCGCCAGGCACTACGGAATCGCGAACCTCCTGGTGTTTCATAAACTCACGGATCTGGAGAACGTCGGCGACGCCGGATCAGCGATGCGATCACTGGCGAACTCTCTACTCGCGAACGCCGAGACCCGGATCATTTACCGGCAAGAGTCCGACCAGATCAGCGGGGCCGCGCAGACCCTCGGGCTGACCGGCACGGAACGGAAGCTGTTGCCCGCGCTGGGTACTGGGCAGGGCCTGTGGCGGATTAAAGAGTCTTCGTACGTGGTCCAGCATCAGTTGCACCCCGCCGAGCTCCAGGCGTTCGATACGACGCAACGCATGACTTCGAAAGTTTGAAAGTTCGTTGAAATATTGAAGGTTTTCGCGGGAACTTGAGTACTCGATGCCCTCTTAGACTATCTCGTAGGCAAAGTTCGCGGAACCGTCACCCCGAGGAACGAGCGTCTTCCCGCGACAAGCTCGACTCTTGCCGATAGGTCAGTGAACACTGTATGGTCAGTGCATGCTGACTCTTGCTTCGCGGGTGGACGTAATGAACCGGCTGGGCCGGGCGATGGCCGATCCCACGCGCTCCCGCATCTTGCTCTCACTGCTGGACGAGCCGGGGTATCCGGCGAAGCTCGCCCGCGTGCTGGATCTGACGCGCACGAACGTGTCGAACCATCTGGCCTGCTTGCGGGGGTGCGGGATTGTGGTCGCCGAGCCCGAGGGCCGGCAGACCCGCTACGAGATCGCCGACCCACACCTCGCAGCCGCGCTGACGGCCCTGGTCGATGTGACCTTGGCGGTCGACGAGAACGCGCCGTGCATCGACCCGGCCTGCACCGTTCCCGGTTGCTGCACCCCGGAGGAGGAGAAGTGACGACGGCGGTGCTGATTCCTGCGCGGACCGGAGTGCTGCGGGGTCGGATCAGGATCGTGGTCGCGATCACGATCACCTGGAACGTCATCGAGGCGGTGATCGCTCTCGCCGCCGGCGGCGCCGCGTCGTCAGCTGCGTTGATCGGGTTCGGAATGGACTCGATCGTGGAGGTCCTGTCCGCGGCGGCGGTGGCGTGGCAGTTCGCCGCTCCCGAGCCCGAGAAGAGGGAGAAGGTCGCGCTGCGAGTGATCGCGGTGTCGTTCTTCGGCCTTGCCGCCTACGTCTCGGTCGACGCGATCCTGTCGCTGACGGGCCTGCGAGACCCGGAGCATTCGACGGCCGGGATCGTGCTGGCCGCGTTGAGCCTTGCCGTAATGCCGTTCCTGTCCTGGTTCGAGCGGCGCACCGGACGCGAACTCGGCTCCGCCTCCGCGGTAGCGGACTCCAAGCAGACCCTGATTTGCACCTACCTCTCCGCCGCCCTACTCGTTGGACTCCTGCTCAACAGCCTGCTCGGATGGGCGTGGGCGGACTCCATCGCCGCGCTCGTCATCGCCGGGTTCGCCGTCCGCGAGGGCATCGAAGCGTGGCGCGGAGATGCGTGCTGCGCCGCACCGGTCGCCGTTCTCACCGGAGAACGTGAATCCGAGCACTGTAACGATGACTGCTGCGCGTCGGAGAAGAGCTGCGGCTGATTCGCTGCGACCAAGGCTCGCGCAGGTCTGGATGTTCGAGGGTGTCGATGTAGCGGTTGGTGCCCATGATGCTCAGCCATGATGCTCTTATTCAAACCAAGGGCCGAATGGACCGGTATCTCCAGGAGTTCACAACTCCCCGCAGGCTTGCGGGGAGTTTCGAATTCCCCCGATGCTGCTGGCCTCCACGTAGTCCATCGTGTCCTTGAAAAAACGACACCGAGCGTGTCTTCCGCAGTATGTACCCGAGTGGTTCCATCCCACACGAGGATCCCGCCGATTAACCCGGACTGAGCCCTGTCAACCCACTCGATAACCAACTGGGGGAGGTATCGAGGATCGCCGAGTCGGACGATCGCGTCGAGGCCAGCCAGGATGTCCGCTGGTGCGTATATGTACACAGACACCTGGCTGGTTCTACGAGCCTCGATTTCGTCGAGCAGCGCAGGCACCGTTTCGGCCCAAGCACCGCACCCGGTGACTGCGTCATCGATGTTGTTTCGCAGTCGTTCCCAGGCGGCCGAGTTCGCAACTGCAACCGTTCGACGCAGGGCGGGCGCTGAAGCCTCACCCTCAGCAAAGACTGCCTTCGCAAGTTCGGTCTCCGACCACACCCGACAAGTCGGTGAGGCGTCGCGGGTCACCGCCGGTGGCGCGGACTTCGGCGAGGATGCGGTCTTCGCGGAGGGCCTTGGGGAGATGCCGGCCTTCTTCCAGGGGAACTGGTGGCCGGGCGAGTTCAGCCTGGGGTCGGTCTGCATCGTGATGAAAAGGTGCAAGTTGCGGGTGTTCGGCCACGTCGTCGCACGGTAGTCCAGCCACCGGGCACGACGCTCGCGGACCGCAGTGACGGTTCTTAAACGTGTCGTCGGGGCACGGGGAACCTTGCACCACCTGGGAAGCAGGCCCTCAGACAGCCGGGGCGCCAGGCGGAACTTGAGTGCATGGAGACTAAAGTCTAGAAGTTCGCGTGAATATTGACGGTTTCGGCGGGAACGTCAAGGGCCCCGGGGTGTTCGGGCGGCTTCAGGTGCAGGTTCGAGGAACTGGAGCCTTCTTCCTTTGACGCTGTGCTCTCCAAGGCGGCGTCGATGGTGCCGGTTCGACGTGGCGATGACCAGAGTGATACCGGTTGGAGTTCACCTGTGCTGGAAGGGAGACGCGACGCGCTCGAGCACCCCGATGGAAGGCAACCCCTGGCCGCACGACATGATTATCTCAGTGGACAACGACTCCCATCAGCTCCTGGAGCTGCTGTGGGTCCGGGAGGCGTGGAGTCTGCGGCCGACCGGTGACGATCTTCCTCCTCTGCTCGTGGACCCGCCAGCGCGAGCCGGTGACCCGGATGACCGTGACGCCTGGGAGACGGCGTGGCCAGAGGTGTGGGAGGACATCGTGAGTCACGCCGCCGTGTTGGTCGAACCCTCCGTGTTCGAGGAGCTGACACGCACTGCGGACGGGTCGAAGCGACGGGCAGAGCTACTTCACCGGCTGCATGGACCGACTTGGCGAGAGCGTTTCGGTGACGCGGCGTTCACTGAGGACTATCGGGCATGGCCCCAGGCACGGTTCCATGCCCGCCGTGACGATCACCCTCGGTCGCTGGACGCGCTGATCCCTGCCCGGCAGGCAGGACTGTCGAAGGTCATCACCATCCCGTGCCGTGGCGACACACACGCGTCATCGGCGGATCGACGCTCCTGATGACAGAAGAGACCCGCAAAACCCGGACCGTTACGCCGCCGCGTTGGGAAGATTCGCGCAGAGATGAGCGGCCAGCCGAGTCGTCAGTTCAGGGCGCCAATGCGCGCAACAGGCGTCTCCTCACGGAGCGCAGGGTGGCCGATGTCGACGACGTTCGAAAAGTAGGCCATTGCGACGTGTGAAAACGAGGCCACCTG
>NZ_JBQEOQ010000012.1:0-5518 GCF_052045265.1 Microbacterium sp. 22303
GCAGAAAGGCCACCCTGCGTTGGGTGGCCTTTCTGTTAAAGGAAGTCCGGCGGTGTCCTACTCTCCCACAGGGTCCCCCCTGCAGTACCATCGGCGCTGTGAGGCTTAGCTTCCGGGTTCGGAATGTGACCGGGCGTTTCCCTCACGCTATGGCCGCCGAAACACTATTGACGTGTCTCGAACAAGCACAAACGTAATGTTTGTTATATGTTCGCGGTTTCGACCGTACGTCGAGAACCACAAAGTGGACGCAAGCACCAAGAACGGTGTGTTATCAAGTCATCGGCTTATTAGTACCAGTCAGCTGCACGTGTTACCACGCTTCCACATCTGGCCTATCAACCCAGTAGTCTGGCTGGGAGCCTCTCACCCGAAGGTATGGAAGTCTCATCTTGAGGCCGGCTTCCCGCTTAGATGCTTTCAGCGGTTATCCATCCCGAACGTAGCTAACCAGCGGTGCTCCTGGCGGAACAACTGGCACACCAGAGGTTCGTCCAACCCGGTCCTCTCGTACTAGGGTCAGATCCTCTCAAACTTCCTACGCGCGCAGCGGATAGGGACCGAACTGTCTCACGACGTTCTAAACCCAGCTCGCGTACCGCTTTAATGGGCGAACAGCCCAACCCTTGGGACCTACTCCAGCCCCAGGATGCGACGAGCCGACATCGAGGTGCCAAACCATGCCGTCGATATGGACTCTTGGGCAAGATCAGCCTGTTATCCCCGAGGTACCTTTTATCCGTTGAGCGACAGCGCTTCCACAAGCCACTGCCGGATCACTAGTCCCGACTTTCGTCCCTGCTCGACCTGTCAGTCTCACAGTCAAGCTCCCTTGTGCACTTACACTCGACACCTGATTACCAACCAGGTTGAGGGAACCTTTGGGCGCCTCCGTTACTTTTTGGGAGGCAACCGCCCCAGTTAAACTACCCACCAGGCACTGTCCCTGAACCGGATTACGGTTCGAAGTTAGATATCCAGAGTGACCAGAGTGGTATTTCAACAATGACTCCACATGAACTGGCGTCCACGCTTCAAAGTCTCCCACCTATCCTACACAAGCCACACCGAACACCAATACCAAGCTGTAGTAAAGGTCACGGGGTCTTTCCGTCCTGCTGCGCGTAACGAGCATCTTTACTCGTAATGCAATTTCGCCGAGTTCGCGGTTGAGACAGTTGGGAAGTCGTTACGCCATTCGTGCAGGTCGGAACTTACCCGACAAGGAATTTCGCTACCTTAGGATGGTTATAGTTACCACCGCCGTTTACTGGGGCTTAAATTCTCAGCTTCGCCTTACGGCTAACCGGTCCTCTTAACCTTCCAGCACCGGGCAGGCGTCAGTCCGTATACATCGTCTTGCGACTTAGCACGGACCTGTGTTTTTAGTAAACAGTCGCTACCCACTAGTCTCTGCGGCCACCACACCCTTTTCGGAGTAAATCCGTATAAGCGGGTGGCCCCCCTTCTCCCGAAGTTACGGGGGCATTTTGCCGAGTTCCTTAACCACGATTCTCTCGATCTCCTTGGTATTCTCTACCTGACCACCTGAGTCGGTTTGGGGTACGGGCGGCTAGAACCTCGCGTCGATGCTTTTCTTGGCAGCATAGGATCACCCACTTTTCATCCGCATCGTGTCTCAGCCTCAATGAGAGACGGATTTGCCTATCTCTCGGCCTACGCACTTGCACCAGGACAACCATCGCCTGGCTGGGCTACCTTCCTGCGTCACACCTGTTAATACGCTCACTCCACCAGATGGGGTCGCATGCCGCCTCACGATCGTCCCCGAAGGGATCCACGCGTCTTGGGATGCTTAGCACTCCTGATTTCATGTGGGCGGTTCTTCGCCGGTACGGGAATATCAACCCGTTGTCCATCGACTACGCCTGTCGGCCTCGCCTTAGGTCCCGACTTACCCAGGGAAGATTAGCTTGACCCTGGAACCCTTGGTCTTCCGGAGGACGTGTTTCTCACACGTCTTTCGCTACTCATGCCTGCATTCTCACTCGTGTAGCGTCCACGGCTGGATCACTCCGCCGCTTCACTCGCCACACGACGCTCTCCTACCCATCAACACGGCTGGACCACGAAGGCCTACCATAAATGTCAATGCCACAACTTCGGTGGCGTGCTTGAGCCCCGTTACATTGTCGGCGCGGAATCACTTGACCAGTGAGCTATTACGCACTCTTTCAAGGGTGGCTGCTTCTAAGCCAACCTCCTGGTTGTCACAGCAACTCCACATCCTTTCCCACTTAGCACGCGCTTAGGGACCTTAGATGGTGGTCTGGGTTGTTTCCCTCTCGACTATGAAGCTTATCCCCCACAGTCTCACTGCTGCGCTCTCACTTACCGGCATTCGGAGTTTGGCTGACGTCAGTAACCTTGTAGGGCCCATCGGCCATCCAGTAGCTCTACCTCCGGCAAGAAACACGCAACGCTGCACCTAAATGCATTTCGGAGAGAACCAGCTATCACGAAGTTTGATTGGCCTTTCACCCCTATCCACAGCTCATCCCCTCAGTTTTCAACCTAAGTGGGTTCGGCCCTCCACGACGTCTTACCGTCGCTTCAGCCTGGCCATGGATAGATCACTTCGCTTCGGGTCTAGGACACGCGACTGAATCGCCCTATTCAGACTCGCTTTCGCTACGGCTACCCCACACGGGTTAACCTCGCCACGTATCGCTAACTCGCAGGCTCATTCTTCAAAAGGCACGCTGTCACCCCTACTAAGGAGGCTCCAACGGTTTGTAAGCAAACGGTTTCAGGTACTATTTCACTCCCCTCCCGGGGTACTTTTCACCTTTCCCTCACGGTACTTGTCCGCTATCGGTCATCTGGGAGTATTTAGGCTTATCAGGTGGTCCTGACAGATTCACACGGGATTTCTCGGGCCCCGTGCTACTTGGGATACTCTTCACGCCAAGCCAGGCATTTCGACTACGGGGTTCGCACCCTCTATGACCGGCCATTCAAAACCGTTCGTCTATACCTGCTTGTAACGCTGAAAGTTCGGCAGAACAATCCAAAAAGTCCCACAACCCCGAGCATGCAACGCCTGCCGGCTATCACACACACCCGGTTTAGCCTCATCCGCTTTCGCTCGCCACTACTCACGGAATCACATGTTGTTTTCTCTTCCTGTGGGTACTGAGATGTTTCACTTCCCCACGTTCCCTCTACCCGCCCTATATATTCAGGCGGGAGTCACTAGGTCGGCACGCCGCCCAGCGGGGTTTCCCCATTCGGACACCCTCGGATCAAAACTCGCTTATCAGTTCCCCGAGGCTTATCGCAGATTGCTACGTCCTTCTTCGGCTCCAGATGCCAAGGCATCCACCGTTTGCTCTTAAAGACTTGAAATCACATGAGTTCATCAAGAATCGGAAACCAGACCCCGAAGGATCCAGTTCGAAATTGACTAATGATCTTTAAGATCATCAAAACAACACAACCCCAAAGGGTCATGTTGAAGATGCTCGCGTCCACTGTGTAGTTCTCAAAGTACGGGCGGTCCCCCAAACACCCACCACAAGGTGAGCATAAGAAGGCCAGAAAAACCGCATGTGTTCCCACACCCGGTCCCTCAGGACCCAACAGCGTGCAGGCACCCCGCTCACCCATCCCCACGTTCCCACCAGACCCGAAGGCCCGACGTACTAACGAGGATCAGCTGCGCTGATGCCATGTCAAATGTTCCACCCATGAGCTAACCGGCGAGAACATTCGTCTCGATCCGGCGCCTGGAAGGCCGAAGCCTCCAGATGCTCCTTAGAAAGGAGGTGATCCAGCCGCACCTTCCGGTACGGCTACCTTGTTACGACTTAGTCCTAATTACCGATCCCACCTTCGACGGCTCCCTCCACAAGGGTTAGGCCACCGGCTTCAGGTGTTACCGACTTTCATGACTTGACGGGCGGTGTGTACAAGACCCGGGAACGTATTCACCGCAGCGTTGCTGATCTGCGATTACTAGCGACTCCGACTTCATGAGGTCGAGTTGCAGACCTCAATCCGAACTGGGACCGGCTTTTTGGGATTCGCTCCACCTCACGGTATTGCAGCCCTTTGTACCGGCCATTGTAGCATGCGTGAAGCCCAAGACATAAGGGGCATGATGATTTGACGTCATCCCCACCTTCCTCCGAGTTGACCCCGGCAGTATCCCATGAGTTCCCACCATTACGTGCTGGCAACATAGAACGAGGGTTGCGCTCGTTGCGGGACTTAACCCAACATCTCACGACACGAGCTGACGACAACCATGCACCACCTGTTCACGAGTGTCCAAAGAGTTGACCATTTCTGGCCCGTTCTCGTGTATGTCAAGCCTTGGTAAGGTTCTTCGCGTTGCATCGAATTAATCCGCATGCTCCGCCGCTTGTGCGGGTCCCCGTCAATTCCTTTGAGTTTTAGCCTTGCGGCCGTACTCCCCAGGCGGGGAACTTAATGCGTTAGCTGCGTCACGGAATCCGTGGAAAGGACCCCACAACTAGTTCCCAACGTTTACGGGGTGGACTACCAGGGTATCTAAGCCTGTTTGCTCCCCACCCTTTCGCTCCTCAGCGTCAGTTACGGCCCAGAGATCTGCCTTCGCCATCGGTGTTCCTCCTGATATCTGCGCATTCCACCGCTACACCAGGAATTCCAATCTCCCCTACCGCACTCTAGTCTGCCCGTACCCACTGCAGGCCCGAGGTTGAGCCTCGGGATTTCACAGCAGACGCGACAAACCGCCTACGAGCTCTTTACGCCCAATAATTCCGGATAACGCTTGCACCCTACGTATTACCGCGGCTGCTGGCACGTAGTTAGCCGGTGCTTTTTCTGCAGGTACCGTCACTTTCGCTTCTTCCCTGCTAAAAGAGGTTTACAACCCGAAGGCCGTCATCCCTCACGCGGCGTTGCTGCATCAGGCTTCCGCCCATTGTGCAATATTCCCCACTGCTGCCTCCCGTAGGAGTCTGGGCCGTGTCTCAGTCCCAGTGTGGCCGGTCACCCTCTCAGGCCGGCTACCCGTCGACGCCTTGGTGAGCCATTACCTCACCAACAAGCTGATAGGCCGCGAGCCCATCCCCCACCAAAAAATCTTTCCAGTCACTAACCATGCGGTTGCGACTCGTATCCAGTATTAGACGCCGTTTCCAGCGCTTATCCCAGAGTGAGGGGCAGGTTGCTCACGTGTTACTCACCCGTTCGCCACTAATCCACCCAGCAAGCTGGGCTTCATCGTTCGACTTGCATGTGTTAAGCACGCCGCCAGCGTTCATCCTGAGCCAGGATCAAACTCTCCGTAAAAGAAAAAAACAGAACCACCAGGGAAAACCGGCAGACTGCGAGTTTGAAACTGACCAAAGAGATGACATCATTGCTGACTTCATCCGAATGCCAACCCCAAAGGGTTGGTCTTTGATCCAAAGGAATTTCTCAACCAGCCCAAAAGGACTGGACGAGGAATAAATTGGCATTTGACAAGTGCACGCTGTTGAGTTCTCAAGGATCGGATGCTCCT
>NZ_JBQEOQ010000013.1:0-2130 GCF_052045265.1 Microbacterium sp. 22303
TGTCGACGACGTTCGAAAAGTAGGCCATTGCGACGTGTGAAAACGAGGCCACCTGGTTGTCGTTCGATCAGTCTGCCGGATCCTGGGTTCTGATGCTCGGAAGGCTGTCGATGCCGCGCCCGCGGAGCCGGTAGCTGGCGCCTTTCAGCGTGAGGACGTCGGCGTGGTGCACGATCCGGTCGATCATTGCGGCGGCGACGGCCTGGTCGCCGAACACCCCACCCCAGCCGGAGAACGGCAGGTTGCTGGTGAGGATCAGTGACGCGTGTTCGTAGCGGCTCGAGACGAGTTGGAAGAACAGGTTCGCGGCGTCTTGCTCGAACGGGAGGTAGCCGACCTCATCGACGATGATCAGCCCGTAACGTCGGAGCCGAGCGAGTTCGCGAGGTAGGTTCCCTTGCCGGTGCGCGTCGGTGAGGCGGGTGACCCAGTCCGTCGCCGTCGCGAACAGCACCCGGTGACCGTGCCGTGCGGCGATGATCCCGAGCGCTGTCGCGAGATGCGTCTTCCCGGTGCCGGGCGGGCCGAGCAGCACCACGTTTTGCGCCTCGAGGAGGAACCCGCCGGAGGCGAGGGCGGCGATCTGCTGCCGGGTCGCCGGTTGCGCGTCCCAATCGAAATCCTCGAGCGTCTTGCGCGCGGGGAACCCGGCCGCTTTGATCCGCAGTTCCGCGCCCGAGGCGTTCCGGGCTGAGACCTCGCGTTCGAGCACGGCGGCGAGGTAATCCTCGAACGACCAGCCCGCATCCCTCGCCTGGTCAGCCATCCGGCTGGCTGCTTCTGTGATCCGGGGAGCTTTCAGCGCGCCGGCGAGATAGGTGATCTGCTTGACCGACTCGGTCTGCTTGCCGGCCATCAGGCGACTCCTTCGATCCCGAACGCCCGGTCGTAGTCTGCGAGATCTCTGGTGAGGTCGTCGCTGACGACGGCCGGTCGCGGCTGCTGGAACTGCTGCCGCAACCCTCTCGCGGTCTCGACATGCGTCGGGTCGGTGATCGTGCTCCCGCGCGCCCAGACGCGGGCGTGGTCAGCAACGATCCGCCCATCGAGCCGGACCCGAACACGGTCGAGATCGGCGGTGACGTCGACGAGCCGCCCGATGGCTTGCGGGTCGACGGAGTAGTCGGACGTGTCGAGGCGGACGTAGTAGTCGCGTCCCAGCCTCACGCGCTCTCGCCAACCGAGCTGCAAGGGAATCGGGGGTAGCGGCAGCATCCGCGACCGGTCGTGGTCGATCAGGTCAACCGGGCGGGCCTTGATCGTCCGCACGACTCTGCTGTTCGCTCTCTCGAGCCAGTCGGCGAGTTGGGTGTTGAAGTCCGCCGGTGACACGAACGTGCGGCCGGGCATGAACGAGGTCTCGAACCAGCCGTTGCGGCGCTCGACGATGCCCTTCGACTCCGGGTCGTAGGGGCGCAGCTGAACGACCTTGGTGGCGAGGGTTCCAGCGAACGCGGCGACACCTTGCGCGAGCCGGCCCTTCTGGCCGATGCCGGGTTCGTTGTCCCAGATCAGCCGACGCGGAACGCGCTTGAGTTGCCGGATCAGTTCCCACGACCCGAGCAGCAGGTCCTCCGTCTTGCGCGTCGGGATCATCTTCGCCGTGACGAAGCGTGAGTGCGCGGCGACGATCACGAGTACTGGCAGCAGCACGCTCGTGCCGTCCTCGAGCGGGATCTTCGCCGGCGGGAACCAGAGATCGCATTGCGCCGCATCACCCGCCGCCCAACTCAACCGGTCGGCTGGGTCGACCGGGCGATGCTCCGGCCTGAGCCGGCGCACGTTCTCCCGGAACCAGGTGATCGACCCCGCCCACTCGACCCGCTCCGCGATCACCGTCGCCGGCATCTCCGGATGCTCCGCAAGCAGCGCTCTGACTCGCGCGTCGAACGGAGTGAACGACGTCTCCTGCGGCGGCCGCTCATACCTCGGCGGCCGATCCGACGCCAATGCTCTATCGACCGTCGACCTGCCGATACCCAGTTGCCTCGCGACCTGTCGCTGCGGAACTCCATCCGCGACGAGCCGCCGAATCAATGCCCAGTCTTCCACCGAGATCACCCACCCAATCTGTCTGGGTGGCCTCGCTTTCGCCCGTCACTATGGCCTCGTTTTCAACCATCGCCGACA
>NZ_JBQEOQ010000014.1:0-707 GCF_052045265.1 Microbacterium sp. 22303
CGGCGGTGCTGCACATGTCCGACCGGGTCGTGCAAGGGCGGATGGTGCGCGCCGCAGAGCTGATGACGAGGTTTCCGGCCACGATGCAGGCGTTCAAGGACGCGCGGATCAACGCCGCGCACGTGCGGCTCATCCAAGACGCCGGGGCGCGGCTGGACGATCAGGTGCGGCCAGAGTTCGAACGGGCGGCGGTCGATGCGTGCGAGGGTGAGACCCCGCACCGGGCGAAGAGGGTGGTCGAGCGGGTCGCGGAAAGGCTCGCCCCGCGGAGCCTGACGGAACGGCACCGGGAGGCCCAGGAGAAGCGCACCGTGTGGCGGGAAGACTTGGGTGACGGGCAGAAGATGCTCGGGCTCATCCACGCCGCCGCGGTGATCGACGGGATCTACGATCGGCTCACCCAACAGGCCCGGATTGTGCAGAAGGCGAACGCGAACGCAGGGTCGGAATCGGACCCGGAAGCGCTCGGCGACCCGGACGACGACCGCACGATCGACCAGCTGCGCGCAGACCTCTGCGCGGACACCCTGCTCACGGGTGCTCCGTCCGGACATGACACGACCGACGGGTTGCTGTCCGCGATCCAGGCCCGGGTCGAAGTCACGATCCCCGTCTTCACGGTGATGACCACCAGCACAACGGTTGGCTCCGCGTTCGGTGTCCGGGTGGAGCAGCCCGCCGAACTCGCCGGTGGGCAACCCATCGAC
>NZ_JBQEOQ010000015.1:0-332 GCF_052045265.1 Microbacterium sp. 22303
GCGGCGCGCACCATCCGCCCTTGCACGACCCGGTCGGACATGTGCAGCACCGCCGCCAACTCCGCGGCCACGCTGCGCGCGGCGAGATCCACTGACTCGCCCCGCACCCCGGACGCACCGTCCGCGGCGGCGAGGTCTTCCGCGAGCCGCTGCGCGACGGCGAGGTGCGCTTCCCTCAATGCCTGCAAGCGGGTGATCGTCGCCTCGGTCGTCTGCAGCCCGTCCACGAGCGCGGCCAGCACGAGCACCGGATCCACCGGGTCCACCCCGGGATCCAGAACCGTGCTGGTCGAGCTCGTCATACCCCCATTCAACCCGGGGCCACCGACATT
>NZ_JBQEOQ010000016.1:0-309 GCF_052045265.1 Microbacterium sp. 22303
CGGGCAGGTTGCCGGTCAGTCCGCCGAGGATCCCGCCGATGTTGGGCAGGCCCGGAAGGGGTCCGCCGTTGCCCGGGGTTCCCGGGTTGCCGGTTCCGGGGAGACCCGGGACGGTGGGCAGGCCGGGCAGGTTGCCGGTCAGTCCGTCGAGTGCACCGGTGATGGCACCGATAGGCAGGTTGGGCAGGCCCGGGAGGGTGCCGCCGTTGCCCGGGGTTCCCGGGAGGCCCGGGATCGTGGGCAGTCCGGGGACAGTGGGCAGGCCGGGCAGGTTGCCGGTCAGTCCGCCGAGGATCCCGCCGATGTTGG